>NZ_RCIO01000002.1:0-322500 GCF_004000235.1 Mesorhizobium sp. Z1-4 | reverse complement strand
CTTGGGCAACGAGCCTCCGGTTTCCGGCGACGGCCGCAGCGGCCCGCCTGACCGCCGTGAGGTTTCCGCGCGCTGGTTGTCGGGCACCTTCCTGACCGGCATCACATCCAGTGTTCTGATGGGCGCAGCCCTGCTCGCCGCGCTTGACGGCCACGAGCAGCTTGCAACCCCGCCGGAAATCGCCAGCCTCGACGATGACGGAACATCCGACGCGGAAGCGAAGATGGCGCGGGTAGTGCCTGCTCGCACCGTCAGCCGCGCCCGCGACAGGCGGCGCATGGAAGTCTCCACGATCATCACCGCCGGCGACCGCAACCTGATACGCACCCTGCCCTTCCAGCATGTGAAGATGGCGCTGGCTGCGGGCCACACCACTTCGCACGATTATCCATCCTTTGACCCGCTGGCCGTATTCGCGGAGGACGGCGCCGCCCGAACCGCGACAACCGGGCTGATCTACGGTGCAAAGGTGGAAAGCGAAGTCAGCCTGCGCAATGTCGACTTTCCTGTCGAAACTGCAGCGTTTGACGAATCCAATGAGCTGACCGCCGACGAGGTTGAGCAGGTTGTCCGCACCACCGGCTCGGTGCTGACGGACGGGGCCGTTCAGGTCGCTGCGCTTCATTATGTCGACCCGCAGCGCTTCGGCCAGACTTCCCTCGCCGTCCAGACACTCGGCGCCAGCTATGGCGTCAGGATTGTTCCGGAGAATGTGACCGTTGCACCGAGGCTCGATTCCGACGGCGCCACGACCGAATTCGCCGAAGACATCATCCCGTTCCGCGCCGATCGTGAAATCCTCAGCGCTTTCCTCGATTCGGGCTACGAGGAAGAAGACGTGAAGGGCATGGCGCAGGCTCTGGCCACCTTGCTCGGCGGATCGCGCCTCAGGGCCGGCGCCGTGTTGCGTGTGGGTATCGAGACCCGTGGCGACGAAAGCCGCATCGTCCGCTCCAGCATCTACAATGGCGACAAGCACCTTCTGTCCATCGCCGTGGACGACCGCGGACAGTTCGTTCCCGGCGACGAACCGGAACTGAACCCCGAGATTTTGACCGCTTTCGACGATTCGCCGCCCGTTCACGTGAGAGGCGACCTGCCGTCCGTATATGATGGCATCTACCGTGCCGCTTATGCCTACGGCCTCACCAAGGACATGACCCGGCAGATGATCAAGCTGCTTGCGTCGGACGTTGATTACAAGTCGCGCCTCAATCCTTCAGACCGAATTGAAGTCTTTTTCTCCAATCCGCACGAAGATGGCAGCGCCTCGGATGAATCCGAGATGCTGTATCTGGCCGCAACCTTCAACGGCACGGCCCGCGGCTTCTACCGCTTCCAGATGGAAGACGGCACGATCGACTATTTCGATCAGGACGGCCGCAGTGCGCGGCAGTTCCTGCTTCGCAGCCCCGTCCCCGGCGCCCGTCTCAGCCGCGGTTTTGGCATGATGCGGCACCCGATTCTCGGTTATTCCAAGATGCATACCGGCGTTGACTGGGCGATCGCCAGCGGCACTCCGATCATCGCCGCCGGCAACGGCACGGTGGAGGAAGCCGGCTGGTCCGGCGGTTACGGCCGCCACACAGTGATTCGACACGCCAATGGCTACAAAACCTCCTACAGCCACCAGAGCGCCATCGCCAAAGGCGTTTCGGAGGGCGCGCGCGTGCGCCAGGGACAAATCATTGGTTATGTAGGCTCTAGCGGGCTTTCGACCGGCAACCACCTGCATTACGAGCTGGTCGTCAACGGCACCAAGGTGGACCCGATGCGCGTGCGCCTGCCGGTCGGCCGCGTCCTTAAGGACCGCGAGCTGGAAGCCTTCACGCGCGAGCGCGAGCGCATCGACGAATTGCTGATGGAAGACAGCTCGCCGCCGCTGAAGGTGGCCGCCGCAGGTTAGGGCAAATTAGCCGGCCGGTGTTTCCGCCGGTTCGGAGCCCGGCTCGCTACCGCTCTTTCCCGGTGCCGTCAGCCACGAGATTATTGCGGCAAGGAAACTGCCCGACGCTGCAACCCAGGCAACGGCCGCAAATGCACGGTCTCCCGCCTCCACGCGCAAACGCTCCAGATCCGCAGCCAGCCCGGCGGCGGGAGTTTCGCCGAACTCCGGCACCTCCGCCCCGGCGGCAACCGACGCGAAGCGGATCGCTGCAACCGAACCCAGGGCCGCCACCGCAACGAGGCCGGCAATGCGCGAAACGGCATTGTTGATGCCGGATGCCGCACCGGTGTCCTTGTCATCGATCGACGTCATGACGGCAATCGAGAGCGGCGAGACAACCAGCGACATGCCGAGCCCCATCAGCAGCATCATGGGAAACACGCCACCCCAGAACTGATGAATGCCGGCATTTGCCAGCCAGCCAAGCGCAGCGAAGGAAACGCCGACCAGCAGGCTGCCGGCCGCCATCGGCACGCGCGGCCCGATCCGGTCGGACACTTTCCCGACCGGGCCCGACAAAAGCGCGATTGAAGCGGAAAGCGGCAGGAACAGGAAACCGACGGTCGATTCCTCGATGCCCCACCCCGCAATCAGCATCATGGGCAGATAGAACAGGATCGCCGAAAGCGCGAAGTAGAGAAAGAAGGTAGCGAGATTCGCACCCGAAAAGCTGCGCGCACGAAACAGTGCGAGCTCAATCATCGGTGCCGGGTGCCGCGCTTCCCACAACAGAAACAGCACGATCAGAATGGATCCGCCCGCGATTAGCAGTGTCGGAACGTCCAGCCCTGCGATCTTTGCTTCGCCGGACAGCAGTGTGAGCCCCAGCGCGATGCTGCCGAGCGAGGCCATCGCGAGCAGTCCGCCGCCGATGTCCAGCTCGCGGCGCGGCGCCGCTGCGTCCGGCGGGACCCTGGCGATGAGTAGGTAGAGGGCAATGCCGCCCAGCGGCAGGTTGATAGCGAATATCCAGCGCCACACCGCATCGTCGAATGCCGACAGCACGATACCCCCCAGAACCGGCCCAAGAGCCGTGGTCAGCGCGGACGACGCGGCCCAGATGCCAATCGCCCGGCCGCGTTCTGCTTTCGGATATGCCTTGGCGATTATCGCCAGGCTGCCAGGTACCATTATCGCCGCGCCAACGCCCTGAAGGGTCCGGGCCGCGATCAGCAGCGTCGGCGTGGGAGCGGCTGCGCACAACAGCGAAGCAACAATGAAAAGGGCAATGCCCGCCGCGAAGCTGCGGCGCAGGCCGGCGCGGTCGCCGAGCGCACCGCCGACCAGAATGAGTGCCGACAGCATCAGCGCGTAGCCGTTCGATATCCACTGCGCCTGGGAAAGCGTGGCGCCGATATCCGCTCGGATCGCCGGCATCGCGATTGAAACCACAGACCCGTCGATGAACCCCAGCGAAGACGCCAGAATTGCTGCGATCAGCACATAGCGGCGGCGCCGCTCCGGGCAGAATGTGTCGTGTGCCGGAGGCGGTTCATGCGCGATCGGTGGAAGCGCGGTCTCGTGCGGGGACTGCATTGGCGCAGCCTATCGGCCACGCACCGCTCCTGCAATCGAACAGCGTGGGACCGCGCTTACTCCAGAAACTCGACCGTCACACCCTCGCTCACCATCTTGGCAAGTTCGGTGGCGTCCCAGTTCGTCAGCCGCACGCAGCCATGGCTGAATGTCTTGCCGATCTTCGACGGCTCCGGCGTACCGTGAATTCCGTAAGTCGGTTTCGACAGTGCGATCCAGATCGACCCCACCGGGCCGTTCGGGCCGGGCGGAATGGTCAGAACCTTGTCATTCTGGCCCTGTTTGAAATTGATCTTCGGATTGTAGGTGTATTCGGGATCGAACGCGATCCGCTCCACGCTCACCGTGCCGCTCGGCGAGGGCGTGCCCTCCGAGCCGATCGTCGCCGGGTAGGCGGCAAGCAGCCTGCCGCCATCTGCATAGACACGCACCTGCTTCTGCGCCTTGTCGGCAACGATCCGCGCAACCTCGCCGGACACCGGCTTACCGACTTTGGCCACTTTGACGATCGTCCCGGGCCGGTCGAAATTCACGCCCGGATTGATCGCCTGAAGGTAGCGCTCGTCCATGTGAAAGCGCTCGGCCAGCATCTCAACGACTGACGTGTAGGGAAGACGATCAAGCTGTGCCTTCTCGCCATAGTCCGCCGGTACGGAAGCCACATACGGGCCGGCCGCGTCCTGCGCGGTGATGGTATAGGTCGTGAACGGATCGCCGCCCGATGCGGCAAGCGCCTCGTCCACCGACGCCGGATCGTAGGTCCTCAGCGCCTGGCCGGTCTTTTCCTTGTAGGCTTTGATCGCCTTGTTGACATTGTCGCCCATGCGCCCGTCGATCACGCCCGGCGACAGGCCGGCGCGGTCGAGCAGGATCTGGATTTTCGCAACGTCCTCGCTTGCGCCCTTGCCAAGCAGCGAGGCATCGACGCCGGGTTCCGCGGGCAACACGGTCACAGCCCCCCGCTCCTGTTCCGGCACCGCCGCGATCTGCTCGTCCGTGCTGCGTTCCACAGACCGCTCTTCAGGCTCGCCCAGAGGCATGCGATCGACGCGGTTGCGCGGCGCCTCGCGCGGCAGCTGCGGCCGTTCCGGATATTCCGGCCTTGCATAATCTGGAGCGCGTTCGCGCCCGTCGAACCTGCCGGCCTCGGGCTCTCGAATGCCCAGGTGTACTTCAAGTTCGCGCTGCAGGCGCTCGCCGAGCGGAATGCGCCTCTCGCTCCGCTCCTCGCGGCCGAGTTCGCGCCGCCGTTCTGCGCGCCTCTCGGCCGGCGAAATGTAGCGACGTTCGCCCGGCGGCACCACGGCAATGACCTGTCCGGTCTGCACGTCGAAAATGACTTCGCGGCCATACTGGTCGATATAGCTGTCGGCATCGCGGTAGCGGCCGTCGCCGGACCCGAAAAGGCTTTGAGCTGAGGCTACGCTCGTGCCTGCAATCAAAGAACACATAACGGAAATGACCAGAAGCCGGATCATGCGCGTCCTCTTTCGGTGCAGCTCGCGGGTCAAGTCCCGCACGATTCGCTGCTTTTCATCATCCGCATCGCGCATGAACGGGACATGAAGATGGCACCAGGCGGAAAAAGCGGCGGCTTTGCGCCAGGTCAATCCAGCCCGAGCTCGGCACGTTTCTTTTTCGGCAGGCCCGAGCCGACGATACGGTGGCTTTCGCGCAGATAGTCCTTCAGCGCATCGTCATTCATGCTCTCCGGACCGGTGCGCTGGATCCACTTCATACCGCGTGAGGCGAGGTATGGCGCCGGCCGCAGTCCCGGTTGCTCCTTCAGGATGTCGTAGCCGAGATCGGACACCTTGAAAGTGACATTCAGCCACGCGCCATCGTTCCAGCCGCCGATGGCAAACACCTTGCCGCCGACTTTCCAGACATGAGCCCCGCCCCACTGCACGACGTGAGATGTGTGCGGAAGCGAGGCACAGAAGCTGTTATATTCCTCGAGTATCACCGGAACCTCCGTTCCGGCGGACTATCGCCACGGGCAGGGCCCGGCACAAGCCCCTCCGCATCGCGCGAATGCCGGCAGCCGTTTCAGCGAGCGGCACACCAGCTGAGCCGGCTTTCGAGCTTGGCACACAGCTCCAGCAATGCCTGCTCTCCGCCGGGTCTTCCGACAAACTGCGCGCCGATCGGAAGCCCGTTTGGGTCACGCGCGACCGGCAGGGTGACAACCGGCCAGCCAAGCAGGCCTGTCGGCACCGTGAACCGTGTCAGCGCATCGAAATACCCGAGCCTTCCCGCACCGGTGTCGAACCAGGTGTCGTAGTCGCGTACCCCGGTCCGGTCCGAGCTCGGTTCGATGTGGCGGAAAGCGCAAATGCCGGTAACCGGCAGCACCAGCGCGTCGACGCCATCCAGCAGCGACAGCGCATCGTTCCGAACCGCCGCCATGGCGGCTAGATTGTCGGCGTGGCGGCGCTTG
Organism: Mesorhizobium sp. Z1-4; assembly: GCF_004000235.1. Taxonomy (GTDB): domain Bacteria; phylum Pseudomonadota; class Alphaproteobacteria; order Rhizobiales; family Rhizobiaceae; genus RCIO01. The sequence continues at coordinate 316,576 of NZ_RCIO01000002.1, read as the reverse complement.
TCTCGGCGATACCCGGCGTGAACATGCGCAAGAAACCCGGGAGACTTTCGCGCCGGCCCCTTGTCGCGGCGCATCAGCCACCGCACCGGCGGCGGAATGAACGCCCCGGTTTCATACCCCATGATCTCGCCGAACAGGCGGTAGCGTTCCGGTTCGAACAGGCTCCCAAGCGGATCGCGTGAACAGGCAACCCCGGCATCCGCGATCCGGTCCGGCAGCGCCAGCCAGGCGGCAACCGTTGGCGCGTCGCATGGCGACGCCGCATCGGGCATCCAGATGCGGACACGATCCCGCCCGCCGCCATCCCGGGCGCCACGCGAAGCGCCGCTGACGCAATCCCAGGCGAAGGCGAGGTCTGCCGCGTTTCTGGCAATCGGCCCCACGCGGGCGAAATGTTCAAGATGGCGGCCGCCCGAAAGCATCCCCTCCGCCGGCCACGCCCCCTCGCCCGGCGTGAGCGATGCCACCCCACACCACGCGGCAGGCACCCGCAGCGAACCTGAGAGGTCAGCACCCAGGTCGAGTACCGACATGCCCGACGCAACGGCTGCCGCACCGCCGCCCGAACTCCCGCCGGCAGTGAAGCTCAGGTCATGCGGGTTGTTCGTTCGGCCCCGCCGCCGGTTGTAGGTTTGAAAGTCCATCGCATGCGGCGGAAGCGCGGTCTTGCCCGTCACCGCCGCTCCCCTTTCCTGAAAGCGGGTAACGATCTTTGCACTGGTGAGGTCGGGTTTGTTGCCCGGCCGGTCGAGGCCGGATGTGCAAACCAGCCCGGCCACCGCGATCTGGTCCTTGACCGTTATCGGCAGTCCGTTGAGCGGGCCGGACACATGATCGGGTACGTCTTCATTGCGCAGTTCGAACGCGTTGATCTTGGGCTCCAGCGTGTCGCGCCGTGTGCGCAGTGCTTGGAAAAGCGCCGTGCGCTCATCGGCATCGGCGAGGCTGGCTGCGAGATCGCGAAGCGGTCTCGACAGGATTTCAGGCTGATTGGCGGTCACGGCTTTCTCCGGCGTTGTTTGTCGCCGAAGGCATAGTCATCGGGAAGATGCCGCGCTTTCCCGAACGTGCTTTTTCTCGACTGGCAGATGAATGAGAGCGCTGAGCCGCCCCTCCGCCGGTTCTGCCAGCGAGGTCAGATAGGTTTCCACCATCCAGCCCGGCCGCAATGCCAGTCCGAGGCGGCCGAGCCCGACCCGCGCCGCCCTGTGCCAGGTCAGATGCAGGGTTGTCAGCGGTCCGTGATGCCCGAAAACGGCATAGGAACCGGCTTCGATCGGGGTCCAGCCTTCGGCCCAGTCGAGTTTCCGTTTCTCATCCATCAGCGCCCCGAAATATGCGACGGCCCCCTGGTCATCGAACCCCGAGGGCCCCTGCGGGTAGCCTGACGCAAATGTGGCAGCCAGATCGCCGAGCTCGTCTTCAAGCGCTGCAAATGCCGCCTGCGTTGTGTCCATGTCCGGAAAATAGCGGCCATCCACCATTCCGGTGGCGCGGCGCCAGCAAAGCCATTGCGCTGGCATATCGACGACATCGCAGGCCACTTCCAGCGAGTTCGATTCGACCGGTTTCAGAAATGAGCGCGGCTGCGCGCCTTGCTTTTGTGCATCAAGTCCGTCGCGCCGCAGCACTGCTGGGCTGATGCCGAAATGCGCCTTGAATGCACGTGTCAGCGCCGCGTGGGTTTCAAAACCGCAATCGAGCGCAATATCGATTATGCGCGAATCGGATTGGCAAAGCAGTATGGCTGCCCGTTCGAGCCGCCTGCTGCGCAGGTAGCCGGCAACGGTTTCGCCTGTCATCGCTGCAAAGCGTCTCTGGAAATGATGCGGCGCCATTCCGGCCGCCCGGGCGAGATCGCGGATACGGTGGTTCGCCGTGATGTCGCGCTCGATGGTGGCACAAGCCTGCGCGATTCTGACTTGCGCCCTGGCGAAGCGCTCGGAAGAAGCGGACATGTCCCTTCTAGCCGTGAGTCGCGGCGGCATTTCAATATTTCAGGGTATGTCCGGCCGCTCATTGAGAGCGGCCGGTTCGCCTTAAGCTGCCTTGGGCTCTTCTGTCCGCACAGACCGTTTCGCCTTGAAGACAAGCCTGTCGGAGCCGGACGACACCTGCACGGTCGAGCCATCGAGAATGTCGCCCTGCAGGATTTTCTCCGCCAGAGGGTCCTGCAGCTCCTTCTGCATGACGCGCTTCAGCGGCCGCGCTCCATAGGCCGGGTCGTAACCTTTTTCGCCCAGCCATTTGATCGCCGCCTCATCGAGCACCAGCTCGATCTTGCGGTCGGCGAGCAGCTTGCCCAACCGTTCAAGCTGTATCGAAACGATCTGGCCCATATCCTGCTGGCGCAGCCTGTGGAACAGGATCACCTCGTCGATACGGTTCAGGAACTCGGGCCGGAATGACGCCCGCACCACGCCCATCACCTCGTCGCGAACCTTGTCGACATCCTCGCCCTCGCCCAGCGAGACGAGGTACTCGGCGCCGAGGTTCGACGTCATGATGATCAGCGTGTTGCGGAAATCGACCGTGCGGCCCTGGCCGTCGGTCAGGCGCCCGTCGTCCAGCACCTGCAAGAGCACGTTGAACACATCGTGATGCGCTTTTTCGACCTCGTCGAACAGCACGACCTGATAAGGCCGGCGTCGCACCGCTTCAGTCAGCGCACCGCCTTCCTCGTAGCCGACATAACCGGGAGGCGCCCCGATCAGACGGGCCACCGAGTGCTTTTCCATGAACTCCGACATGTCGACGCGAACCATCGCGGTTTCGTCGTCGAACAGGAAGTTCGCCAGTGCCTTCGTAAGCTCGGTTTTGCCGACGCCGGTCGGGCCGAGAAACATGAACGAGCCGATCGGCCGGTTCGGGTCCTGCAAGCCGGCGCGCGCGCGGCGCACCGCTTTGGACACGGCCTGAACCGCCTCACCCTGGCCAACGACACGCTTGGCAAGCTCATCTTCCATACGCAGCAGCTTGTCGCGCTCGCCTTCCAGCATCTTGTCGACCGGAATGCCGGTCCAGCGCGAAACGATGTGCGCCACATGGTCGGGCGTCACGGTCTCTTCGACCATGGAGCCCTTGCCGCCTTCTTCCTGCGCCTCGGCCTCGCCGAGCTTCTTCTCAAGCTCGGGGATGCGGCCATAAGCAAGTTCGCCCGCTTTCTGAAACTCACCCTTGCGCTGTGCGATGGCAAGTTCGTTGCGCGCCTCGTCCAGCTGCCGCTTCAGTTCGGCGGCAAGGCCGAGCTTTTCCTTTTCCGAAGCCCAGGCAGCCGTGAGCGCCGCGGACTCTTCCTCAAAACCCGCGAGTTCCTTCTCCAGCTTTTCCAGCCGGTCCTTCGAAGCCGCGTCCTTTTCCACCTTCAGCGCCTCGCGCTCGATCTTCAGCTGCATGATGCGGCGGTCGATTTCGTCCAGCGCTTCGGGTTTGGAATCGACCTGCATCCTCAGCCGCGACGACGCCTCGTCCACGAGGTCGATTGCCTTGTCGGGCAGGAAGCGGTCGGTGATGTAGCGGTTGGAAAGCGTTGCCGCCGATACGAGCGCGGAGTCCGAAATCCGCACCTTGTGGTGCTGCTCGTATTTCTCTTTCAGTCCGCGCAGGATCGAAACCGTGTCTTCCACGGTCGGCTCGTTCACGAATACGGGCTGGAAACGGCGCGCGAGTGCGGCGTCCTTCTCAACATGCTTGCGGTATTCGTCGAGGGTTGTTGCACCAACGCAGTGCAGCTCGCCACGCGCCAGCGCCGGCTTCAAAAGGTTCGACGCGTCCATGGCGCCATCGGCCTTGCCCGCACCAACAAGCGTATGCATCTCGTCGATGAACAGGATCACGCCGCCGTCAGCCGACTGGATTTCGGACAGCACGGCTTTCAGCCGCTCTTCGAACTCGCCACGGTATTTCGCACCGGCAATCAACGCGCCCATGTCGAGCGCCATCAGCTGCTTGTCCTTGAGCGTCTCCGGTACGTCGCCATTGACGATCCTCAGCGCCAGGCCTTCTGCGATCGCGGTTTTGCCGACGCCGGGCTCGCCGATCAGCACCGGGTTGTTCTTGGTGCGCCGGGAAAGCACCTGGATCGTACGCCGGATTTCGTCGTCGCGTCCGATCACCGGATCGAGTTTTCCCGCCCGTGCATCTGCTGTCAGATCGCGGGCGTATTTCTTCAGTGCGTCATAGCCCTGCTCCGCCGAAGCCGAATCTGCCGTGCGGCCCTTGCGAATGTCGTTGATCGCCTGGTTAAGAGCTGTCGGCGTCACGCCGCCCCTGGAGAGAATGTCGGACGTCTTTGCCGATTTTTCCATCGACAGCGCCTGCAGCAGGCGTTCGACGGTGACAAAGCTGTCGCCGGCCTTCTTCGCCACTTCTTCTGCGGTGGAAAACACCTTGGCCAGCGGCTGCGCGAGGTAGAGCTGGCCGTTGCCGCCTTCGACCTTGGGCATGGCTTCAAGCGCGGCCTCGACAGCGAGCCGGACATCTTTCGCTCGCCCGCCTGTGCGTTCGATCAGCGAGGCAGCCAGGCCTTCCTCGTCATCCACCAGCACTTTCAGCAAATGTTCGGGCGTGAACTGCTGATGACCCTTCGACAACGCCATCGTCTGCGCGGACTGGATGAAACCCCGGACCCGCTCGGAGTACTTCTCGATATTCATAAGCGTCTTCCTTGCCTCACCGGCCCTGCAACAGGCACCGGATCAGTTTGTGATGACGGACCCCCAGCGCGTGGCAGGCCCAACTTGCGATGGATATGGGTATCGCGGGCGATTTGCTCAAGGCGCCGACCTGCCAAACGAAAAAGGCGAGGCCGAAGCCTCGCCTTTATTCTGAACCCGGTTTCTTGCCGCTTAGTTGACGGCCTCCGACTGACCGGCTTCGGCGCCTTCGCTGCCGCCATCGTCTGCCGTCGGAGCAGCCTCCACGCGCGGCTTGCGCGGCCGTCTTGTACGCTTGCGCGGTTGCTCGTCTTCCGCATTCGCCTCAGCCGAGCCGTTCTTGCCATTCATGTGCTGGCTGTCGTCCTGGTCGGACTGCTTGCTCTGCGTTCCGCTCAGTTCACCCTGCGAATGGGCGACTTCGGCGGGCACGCCTTCGATCACCGGCTGCGGACCTGAGCCATTCGGCTGCTCGTTTCGCTGTTCGCTGGCCTGGGCGCTGTCGCGGTCGCGGTCGCGGTCGTTGCGGCGGCCGCCGCGGTCATCGCGCTCATTGTTGTCGTCATCGTCGTCGCCATCCTGCGACTCGCGCTGCTGCTGCGCTGCAGCCTGCGCGGCCTGAGCCGTAGCGATGATGCGATTGTAATGTTCGGCGTGCTGAAGATAGTTCTCAGCCATCACCCGGTCGCCCGAACTCTGCGCATCACGCGCCAGAGCGGCGTATTTCTCTGCGACCTGCTGTGCGGTACCCCTGATCTTCACGTCCGGCCCGTTGCTTTCATAGCTGCGGGTCAGTGGATTCGGGCCTTTGCGGTTGTTGTTGTTGTTATTGCCGCGGCCGCGCATGCGCCGGTTCTGCTGTTGTGGCCTCATTCGTATTCCATCTGAGGTAAGTTGCGATAATTCCTTGCGGTCACCGATCCGGCTTGCCCGCTTTCCACCCACGGCGATCAAGCGCGCGTCGCGCGACCGCCCAAATAAACCTTGCTAGGTTCAATCACATTCCCGGAAACCCCGCACGGAGCCCGTGGCGCTGTTCACGCTCAAGGCAGCTTGTTTTTCGGAGCACGGAATTGAAAACAGCACTGCCTGCTTCGTCTCATCCGGTAGCCGGAACCTAACCACAATCCTCCTGATTGCCAAGTTTTTTTTGCGCCGCGTCAATCCGCCGCCCTAGCGCCTGAACAGCAGCACTCTGTCGTGTCCTGCGAGATCCGACGCGCTTTCGAAATGCCTGAAGCCATGCTGCTCGAACACATCGCACACGGCCTCGTGCTGGCTGTATCCGATCTCGACCCCGACCAGACCCTCGGCATGCAGATAGCCGGCTGCGGAGGCCGCAATCGAGCGGTAGGCCGCCAACCCGTCAACCCCGCCCAAAAGCGCTGATTTCGGGTCGAAATGCCGGACATTCTCCGGCAGCGACGCATATTCCGAAGCACTTATGTAGGGAGGATTTGAGACGATGATATGAAATATTTCGTTTACGTCGGAAAACCAGTCTGAAACCACGGCCCGAAACCGCTTTTCCAGCCCGTTTGAACAGGCATTGGCGTTCGCTGCTTCAACTGCCCCGGCCGAGATATCCACACCCAGGGCTGTCGCGCCGTCGACCTCTTTCAGTACCGCCAGCGCGATCGCGCCCGTTCCGGTGCCGAGATCGAGAAGGTTGCAGCTGCCACAGCTGGCCGTGATTCGCCGCGCATGCGGTATGATTCGGTCGACAAGGATTTCCGTATCGGGGCGCGGGTCGAGCGTTTCAGGGGTGAGTTCAAGCTCTACGCGGTAGAACGCCCGCCGGCCCAGAATACGAAACAGCGGTTCGCCCGCCGCCGCCCGCTCCGCTGCCGCCAGCACGTGCTCGGCGGTCACGGCGTCGATTGAGCGGTCTGCGCCCGCGACAAGCTCCGTCAGTGTGACGCCGGCAAAATGCGCGACCAGGACGCGCGCATCCTGCGCCGCGTTTTCGATGCCGGCCGCCCGTAATTGCTCCGCGATCCGCCGGGCGAGCACACCCGCCGCCGGGCCAATCACGGTCTTACCCATCCATCGTCGCCAGAAGTTTGGTCTGATGATCTGCAATCAGAGCGTCGATCACCTCGTCCAGCTCACCCAGCATCACGCGGTCGAGCTTGTAGAGCGTCAGATTGATGCGATGGTCGGTGAGCCGCCCCTGCGGAAAGTTGTAGGTGCGGATGCGCTCCGAGCGATCGCCGGACCCGACCTGCAGCCGCCGCGCCTCCGAGCGCTCGTCGTCCGCCTTTGTGCGCTCCATATCGAACAGCCGCGCCCGCAGGATCTGCATCGCCCGCGCCCGATTCTGATGCTGTGACTTTTCCGCCGATACCACCATGATGCCGGTTGGCAGGTGCGTGATGCGAACGGCGGAGTCCGTCGTGTTCACATGCTGGCCGCCGGCACCCGAGGCGCGCATCGTATCGATGCGGATATCCTCGTTGCGGATTTCGATGTCGACATCTTCTGCTTCCGGCAGCACGGCGACCGTCGCAGCCGACGTATGGATACGCCCGCCAGCCTCCGTCTCCGGAACGCGCTGCACACGGTGCACGCCGGATTCGAACTTGAGCTTGGCGAACACGCCCTTGCCCGACACGCTGGCGATGATCTCCTTGTAGCCGCCCACCTCGCCTTCGCTGGCCGAAACGACCTCGATCTTCCAGCCCTGCGAGGACGCGTAGCGCTCATACATACGAAACAGGTCGCCGGCGAAGAGTGCTGCCTCGTCGCCGCCCGTGCCGGCGCGGATTTCCAATATCGCGCTTTTTTCGTCGGCCGCGTCGCGCGGCAGAAGCAGTATCTGGATCTCCTGGCGCAGCGCTTCCAGTTTCTCGCTCACCGCTTCCAGGTCCGCCTCGGCCAGATCGCGCATTTCTGCGTCGGTGCCAGCCTCGCTGATCAGCCCCTCAAGGTCGGCCAGTTCCTTTTCGGCGTCGCGCAGCTCTCTGATCTTGCCCGCCATTTCCTGCAGGTCGGCATATTCGGACGCCAGCTTCACATACTCTTCCGGTTCGGGCCCGGCCGCCATGCGCGCCTCGAGCATCTCGAAACGCTTCAGCACCTGGTCCATGCGCTCGGCAGGCAGTTCAATCACGGCGGAGCCCCTTACTGATCAAGCTCGATGCCGTGGTCAGCGGCAAATTTTATCAACATTGCAGCCATGTCGTCTTCGGCACCCATACCGTTCATGGCCTTTTTCATATGGTCGACAAGTGCGCCCACGGGCAGTTCGCGCAACATCGCTTTCACCGGCCCGATCGCTGCCGGCGCCATGGAGATCGAACGGTAGCCGACGCCGAACAGCGCCATAGCCGAGAGCGGCCTGCCGGCAAGCTCGCCGCACAGCGTCACTGGCGTGTCGTTGGCGAAGCCCGCATCCGCGATCTGTTTCAAAACCCGCAAGAAGGGCACCGAAAGCGGATTGAACCGGGACGAAAGCCGCGTGTTGCCGCGATCGCTCGCGGTCACGAACTGGAACAGATCGTTGGAGCCGACAGACACGAAGTCCACCGCCCGCATCAGTTCGTTGAGCTGCCACAGCAACGACGGCACCTCGATCATCGCGCCGAGCTTGATGCGCGTCGGCAGCAGATGCGCAAAGCGTGACAGATGCTGCACCTCGCGGTCGATGATCGCCCGGGTTTTACGGATCTCTGAAATCTCGGTCACCATTGGCAGCATGATGCGCAGCTCTCGCCCGCCCGCGGCTCTCAGCAACGCCCGTATCTGAGTTCTGAGCAGCGTCGGTTTGTCGAGCGTCAACCGGATCGCACGCCAGCCAAGCGCTGGGTTTTCCTCGTGCACCGCTTCCTTGAAGTAGGGAAGCACCTTGTCGCCGCCAATATCGATGGTGCGGAAGGTGACCGGCCTGTCTCCCGCCGCCTGCAGCACTTCGCGGTAGAGCTGCTCCTGTTCCTCGGCCCGCGGAAACCGCGCAGCGACCATGAACTGCAGTTCGGTCCGGAAGAGCCCGATACCGGCCGCTCCTGAATCCGCGAGCTGCGGCAGGTCGACCGCCAGCCCGGCATTCATCATGAGATCGACTTTGACACCGTCCGCGGACACCGAGGGCTTTTCGCGCAGCTCCCGGTAGAGCTGCTGCTTGCGCGCTCGGAACCGTGCCTTCTCTGCGTAGGCCGCTTCGACATCGGGTGCCGGGCGCAGATGCACCTGCCCGTCATCGCCATCGATGATGATCGCGTCGCCATTCTCCGACATGGAGACGGCGCCCTTGGCCTGACCGGCGACGGCAATGCCGATCGCGCGCGCGACGATCACCACATGGCTGGTCGGCGCACCGTCTTCCAGCACCAGCCCGCGCAGGCGGTTGCGTGGATAGTCGAGCAGTTCCGCCGCGCCCATGGAGCGCGCGACGATGATGGAGTCCTTCGGCAGGGTTTCAGCCAGCGTTTCGGGTCCGCGTCCCATGAGCTGGCGCAGCAGCCGGTTGCCGAGATCGTCGAAATCGCTCATCCGTTCGCGCAGATACGGGTCTGTCATGTGCATCATGCGCGCGCGCATGTCGCTCTGCACCTTTTCGACCGCAGCTTCCGCCGTCAGGCCGTTGGAGATCGCTTCCTCGATGCGCCGAACCCAGCCGCGGTCATTGGCGAACATACGGTAGGCTTCGAGTACCGCGCGGTGCTCGCCCTCGAAGGCGACGTCGCGGCGCGAAAGCATATCGTCGATCGATAGCCGCAGCGATCCAAGCGCTTCGTTGAGGCGCGCGCTTTCAGCCTCGCCGTCTTCCGCAAAAAGGTCTTTGACCACAACGCGCGGTTCGTGCAGCACAACGTGGCCGAGCCCGACGCCATCGCTCAGCGCCAGCCCGTCGAAGCTGACCGGCCGCCCGAGGTCGAGTTCGATGCCCGGCCGGGAAAGCCGGGCAAGGTCGCCCGTCGCGATCATCTCGGCGATCACCATCGCGGTGGTTTCGAGCGCCTCGATCTCGTCGTCCTGGTAGGTCCGCATGGTTTTGTTCTGAACGACCAGAACACCAAGCGTGCGCCCTGCCCGCAGCACCGGCACGCCTAGAAAGGAATGATAGATCTCCTCGCCCGTCTCCGGCAGGTAGGCGAATGCCGGATGATGCTGCGCGTCGGTCAGGTTGAGCGGCCGCGCGCTCGCCGCGATTGTACCCACAAGACCCTGGCCAAGCCGCAGCTGTGCCAGGTGAACCGATCCGGGGTTCAGGCCTTCGGTGGCATACAGTTCGAGCATGGAGTCGGCGCGCAGAACGTAGAGCGAGCAAACCTCGGCCACCATGTTACGGGCGATTTCGCGCACGATCCGGTCGAGCCGCTCCTGCGGCTCCAGCGCAGCCGCAGTGAATTCGCGCAGGCGCTTCAAAAGCACGCGCGGACCGCCGCCGATGTCACGTATCTGCGTCATAGAACGCCTGCCCGCAGCGCCCTGACCCATTTCCGGGGCGCGGCGATTCCCGTTAGCTGAATCTATTGCTTATCCAGACCGTAGACGGAATGCAAAGCGCGCACCGCGAGCTCCGCATAGGCGCCGTCGATCAGGATCGAGATCTTGATTTCAGAGGTGGTGATGGCGCGGATATTGATGCCGCGCTCCGATAACGCGTTGAAGGCCGTCGCGGCCACACCGGCATGGCTGCGCATACCGATGCCGATCACCGACACTTTCACCATTCCGGTTTCGTGCTGGATGACGTCGAACCCCAGTTCCTCGCGGTTCTCCTCGAGCACGGCGAGCGCCTTGACCACGTCGCCAGACGGCACCGTAAAGGTCATGTCGGTGCGCGAACCGTCCTCGGAAATGTTCTGGACGATCATGTCGACATTGATGCCGGCCTCGGCAAGCGGTCCGAAAATGCCCGCCGCGACACCCGGCCTGTCCGCAACGCGCCGCAGCGATATCTGGGCTTCGTCCTTGGCGTAGGCGATACCGGTGACGACTTGCTGTTCCACGATTTCATCCTCGTCGCAAATAAGCGTTCCCGGCGGGTTGTCGGGGTCGCCCATGCCCGGCGCGTCCGGGTCGTCAAAAGAGGAACGCACGAAAGTGCGCACCTTGTGAACCATTGCCAGCTCGACCGAGCGCACCTGCAGCACCTTGGCGCCGAGCGATGCCATCTCGAGCATTTCCTCGAACGAAATTTTCGACAGACGCCGCGCCTTGGGTTCGATACGAGGGTCGGTCGTATAGACGCCATCGACATCCGTATAGATATCGCAACGGTCTGCCTTAACCGCGGCGGCAACGGCAACGGCGCTGGTGTCGGAGCCGCCACGGCCGAGTGTGGCGATCCTGTTGTCAGGTCCGATTCCCTGAAACCCGGTCACCACGGCCACCTGGCCGCGCGCGATACGCTCTATCAGCGTCGTTGCGTCGATATCAACGATACGGGCCGCACCGTGCGCGTTGTCGGTCTTGATCGGTATCTGCCAGCCCTGCCAGGATCGCGCATCGACACCCATCGACTGAAGCGCAATTGCCAGGAGCCCGGCCGACACCTGTTCGCCCGAAGCCACGATCGCATCGTATTCGCGCGCGTCATAGAATGGCAGATTGCCGCCGCTGACCTTGGGCATCTGCTGTGCCCAGCCGACCAGTTCATTTGTTTTGCCGGACATCGCCGAGACCACGACGGCGACTTCGTTGCCGGCGTCCACCTCGCGTTTGACGTGGCGCGCGACATTGCGGATTCGGTCCAGATCGGCGACCGACGTTCCGCCGAATTTCATCACGATGCGCGCCATCGTTAACAGATGCCTTCAAGCCGGGGCCGGAGAAACCGGACGATATACCTATGCCGGAACGCCACTGAACGGCCGGCCTTGCATGCGCCGTATGCCGGCGCGCGGTTTCCATATCCAATGCCCACGCCCAGCGCAAGCAAACTGCGCCCGCGCTGCGTCCTTGCCGAGGCTTGACTTTTCGCCGGGCCGCCACGACTTGTTGCGCGTTGAGGAGGCCCCAATGGCACAGGCAAAGCGAACCACGGTCGACAATGCCGAAATCGAGCGCTTCTCCGCGCTTGCCGCCGAATGGTGGAACCCTAACGGCAAATTCCGCCCGCTGCACAAATTCAATCCGACCCGGCTGGCCTATATCCGCGACAAGGCGGCGGAGCATTTCGGCCGCGACCCGCGGGCCGTCAAACCGCTCGAAGGCCTGCGTATTCTCGACATCGGCTGTGGCGGCGGACTTCTGTGCGAACCCATGGCGCGGCTTGGCGCCGAGGTGGTGGGCGCCGACGCCTCGGAAACGAACATCGAGGTGGCGAAGCTTCATGCGGCGGAATCCGGCGTGAAGATCGACTACCGCGCCGAAACCGCCGAAAAACTCGCCGACGACGGCGAAAAGTTCGACATCATTCTCAACATGGAAGTGGTCGAGCACGTCGCGGACGTGGATTTCTTCATTGCCCGCTGCGGTGCGATGCTGAAACCGGGCGGCATCATGTTCGTCGCCACCATCAACCGCACCCTCAAAGCCTTGGGGCTGGCCATATTCGGCGCCGAATACGTGCTGCGCTGGCTTCCCCGCGGAACGCATCAATTCGACAAGCTTGTGCGTCCCGACGAACTGGAACGCGCGCTCGGCAGCGCCGGCCTCACCATCACCGACCGCACGGGCGTAACCTACAATCCGATCGCGGACCGCTGGGCGCGCTCCCGCGATATGGACGTGAATTACATGGTCCTGGCCGAAAAGCTGGCCGCCAACGAAACCTAGCTTCGGCTAGTTCGTATCGTCAGGGATGTTCGGCAGCGGCATGATCCCAACGCCGTCGTCCAGCAGTTCCTTCACCTCTGTTGGTGACGCCTCGCCGTAGATGCCGCGCGCGTCCGTTTCGCCGAAATGGATCTTGCGTGCCTCCTCGGGAAACTTGTCGCCGACATAGTCGGCATTCTGCTTCACCTTGTCGGTAAGCTCCTTCAGCTTGCCCATAAGCTGCTTCTGTTCGGCATTCATGCCCAGCGCCACCTTCTCGCGCTTGCGTGCCGTCTGCACGGAAGGCGCCATCAGCGCCTTTTCGACCTTCGCGGAATTGCAGACGGGGCAAGTCACGAGCCCGCGCTTTTTCTGCTTGTCGAAATCCGCATTGTCGCGAAACCAGCCGTCGAAATCATGCTCGCGATCGCAGCACAGCGAAAAGCGGATCATGATGCGCGCCGCTCTGCCGCGCCCGATGCAGCCACAGTCCTGACCTCGAACGGCCGCGCATTGGCAAGGTTCGGCACCTTGGCCCGCGCCGCGGCCGACGCCAATACGTCAATGTCGGCTACCACCACTGCGGGCTCGTCATGATCGGCTTCGGCGACGATTGCACCCCAGGGGTCGACAATCATCGAGTGGCCAAAAGTCTCGCGGCCGTCTTCATGTTTTCCGCCCTGGGCGGCTGCCACGAGAAATGCACCGTTTTCGATTGCCCGCGCACGCAACAGCACGTGCCAGTGCGCTTCGCCCGTCTGCCGGGTGAATGCCGCCGGCAGCGTCAGCACTTGTGCTCCCGCAAGCGCCTGCGCCCTGAACAGCTGCGGGAACCGCAGATCGTAGCAAACCGACAGGCCGAGCCGCGCAGCACCGATACCTGCAACCACGGTCTCGCGTCCGGGCTCATAGGTCGCGGATTCGCGCCAGCTCTCGCCATTGTCGAGATCGACGTCAAACATATGCACCTTGTCGTAGGTGGTAATCAGCGATCCGTCGGGGGCGAAGAGAAATGCGCGGTTGGCAACCTTGCCGTCTTCACGTGCGATCGCGGTCGAGCCGACGTGAAGATGAATTCCGAGTTCGGCGGCCAGCTCCGATGCTTTGCCGACGACAATATCCTTCTGCGCCGAGGTGATTTGATCTTTCAGCGCTTCGCGGTCGCGGACCAGTGCGCCGGTCATTTCGGGAGACTGTACATAGCGGGCACCCTGGCCCGCTGCCTCTCGCACCAGTTTCTCAAAATCGGCCGCGTTGCGCGCGATTTCAGTCGTCGAGCGCATCTGCAGCGCCGCAACCCGCAACACACTCATCAGGCCGCACCTTGCCGGTCAACGCCTTCCAGCATCGGGTCAAGCCGCCCGGCATGCTCCAGCGCATGGAGTTCGTCAGACCCGCCGACATGGAGATCGCCGATGAAAATCTGCGGAAATGTCGAGCGCCCGTTGGCTCTCTGGATCATCTCGCGCCGCAATTCCTGCGAGAAGCTCGCATCGTGCTCGGTGTATTTCACGCCCTTGCGTTCCAGCAGCCTCTTGGCTGCGGCGCAATAACCGCACATCATGCGGGTATAGATCGTAACTTCGGTCATCATGCACTCCAGACGCCCTATATAGTGTCTGCGTCTTCGGGCAGGAAGTCCCCCGGCAGCGCCATCGCAAATGTGAGAACGTCGACCTCGCGCGCACCCGCCCGCTTCAGCACACGTGTCACTGCCGACACTGTCGCCCCGGTCGTGAACACGTCATCGACGAGCAGAACGCGCTGTCCAGCGAGTTCCGGCTTGGCGGCACCCGGCACGCCGAATGCGCCGCGCATGTTGGCCGCGCGTTCATTGGCGGCAAGCCCTACCTGCTGGCGCGTTGGCCTGATGCGTTTGATCACCGCCGGTTCGAAGCGCAGACCCGCCAGCCGCGCGACATGGCGCGCCAGCTCTGCCGACTGGTTGAACCGGCGCGAAAAGAACCGCCTGGCGTGCAGCGGGACCGGCACAACGAGATTGGCATCCCCGGTGAGCTCTGAACCTGCCCTGATCATCCAGCGCGCCATCCATGGCGCGAGATCTGTACGGTCTCGGTATTTCAGGTTCTGCACCAGCTCGCGCGCGATGCCGGAATAGGCCACGGCAGCCCGCGCCCGCGCAAATGGCGGAGGTTCGGCAATCGCCGCAGGCGACACAGCGCCTTCCCCACTTCGAAGGCGAATGGCGTGCCCAGAACGCTGCAATAGGGCGGTTCGATGAACCGGACCTCCGGCCAGCACGAGGCGCACAATGTGCCTGGCTCGCGCACATGCCGCCGGCAGCCGGGACAGACCGGCGGAAACAGCACCCGCGCGAGGCTTGCGGCGGCAGATACGCTATGGGTCTTGATATCTGCAATCATATCGGCGACCAGAACCGCGGCGAAAGTGGAACGCGCCGGCACGCTACGGCGTTTCGTGCAGTTCTCAAAGCGCAGGATGGAATGGACCGGATTTTCGACAGCGATCTGATCACGCGGCGCCGGCTGCGGGCTTTCCGCGCAGCGACAACTGGCGCTGATTTCCTGCTGGCGCACCACGTTGCCGATCTCTCGATACGGCTTGCTTCGGTCGAACGCCGCTTTCAATGCGCGGTCACGCTGCATGCTTTGTCGGCGGCCCCGGCGGCGGCACTCGCGGCCTCGGGCAAAGTCGAAAGCGTGTTGCGAATCGAGCCGGACGCGGCATTCCTTGCCGGCGCCCCGGGCCTCGTTTCGCCTGTCGAAGCCCTGCCACTGGCACCCGAAAGCGTCGACCTCGCCATTTCCATGCTGTCATTGCACGAAACCAACGACACGCCCGGCCTTCTGGCTCAGATCAGAAAGGCGCTCAGACCCGACGGGCTTTTCCTCGCTGCTTTGCCGGGACAGGACACGCTGACAGAGCTGCGGGCCGCACTCCTCGCAGCGGAAACTGAACTGACGGGAGGGGCCAGTCCACGCGTTGCGCCTTTCATGGATGTACGCGCGGCCGGCGGACTACTGCAACGCGCGGGTTTCGCGCTTCCGGTTGCCGATACCGAAACCCTCACCATTCGATATGACACGATGTTCGATTTGATGCGCGATCTGCGCGCTATGGGCGCAACCAGCGCGCTGGCGGACCGCAGCCGCAAGCCTGCATCGCGGCAGCTTTTTCTGCGGGCCGCGCAAATCTATGCCGAGCGCTATTCCGACCCGGATGGCCGTATCAGGGCAACTTTTTCGACCGTGTGGATGTCAGGCTGGGCGCCGCACCAGTCGCAGCAAAAGCCGCTTAGACCCGGCAGTGCAAAAGCTTCGCTGGCCGAAGCTCTGGAAAAACTCAAGCCGAGCTAGCAGCTAGTTCAACGACTGCTGCAGCCTGCTGGTGTTGTTTGCGAACAGATATTCGATCGAATTGGTGGCCGTCGCGACACCGGCGACGATCGCCAGTGACAGCACGGTGACGATTAGCCCGTACTCGATTGCGGTGGCACCATTCCGGTCATGGAAAAAGCGCTTGATCATGCGGGCACCCCTGTTTACCCGCGGAACCATAATCCCGCAGGCCGTTACGAATGGTTAACGCGTTGGAGCCTGGCACCACTTCAGCAATCGCCGGTGCGCGCACCGTTCTGTTTGATAATGCAGACTGAGTTCGGGCTTGATTGAAGCACGCTGCGGCGGATCGTGTAGCTGCCGCCGCTGCTGCCACCAGAAGGGCCGATAGAACCGGTGGACATCGTGTCGAGGCCCATCGGCGCGCGCGCCATAAGAGACTCGGCCTGCCTCTGCGCAAAGGGAGTAACGAACAGTGCCAGTGCGATTGCCGCGGCGCCGAACAGAAGCGCAAACCGCAGAGAGCCCGCAACGCCAAGAAAGTCCTGGGGTTCGTCTTCTTTGGGTCGGGTGTTCCCGTTCTGCTCAGGCCACATGAAACCGGCTCCTTGCCCACGCGCCCCGGTGCCAATCGCCGAAACGGACAAGTTGTACTATTTCATTGCCGCGTGAAGGATCCGTTAATCATGATTGACTTGGAATTGCTTCAAAGCAGATCGATCAGATGTGCGATCAGCGGCTCATCGGCCGGCGGCATGGGATAGTCGCGCAGCTTCTGCGGCCGCACCCATTTGAGCGCCTGATGTTCCACCGCAACCGGCGTTCCCCAGAACCTGCGGCACACGAAAAGCGGCATCAGCAGATGGAAATCCTCATAGGTGTGGCTGGCAAAGGTCAGCGGCGCCAGGCAGGCGACCTTGGTCTCGATCTCGAGCTCTTCCCGGAGCTCGCGCACGATCGCCTCTTCCGGCGTTTCGCCGGCTTCCAGCTTGCCCCCGGGAAACTCCCACAATCCGGCCAGCGACTTGCCTTGCGGCCGTTGCGCTATCAGCACCCGCGAGTCGGCATCGACCAGCGCGCAGGCAACAACGATAAGCAGTTTGCGGGGCCCCTGCCCGCTCACTTTCCGTCCTCCTGCGGGCGGCGGTAGTGATAGCGGTACGCTTCACTGAACCCGAGCGAACGGTAAAGCGCAATTGCGGCTTCATTGTCGGCTTCGACCTGGAGCCAGGCAATACGTGCGCCGCGCGTGCGCGCCCATTTCATGGCCGAAAGAACGATGCGACGGCCATGGCCATTGCCGCGCGCCGCCTCATGCGTTGCAACCTCGAAAAGGCCGGCCAGTTCGCCGTCATGAACGCAAAGCGCGCTGGCCACCGCCTTGTCTTCGGCATCGATGGCAAAAAGCCCCGCCTCCGGTTCGATAGAACCGACGAGCTCGGTCAGTCCCGGCCGCACCGAGGCGTCATGTTGATGCGTACGGATCGTCGCGCTGATGTAGCGGCCAAGGTCTTTGAGGGGAATGAGCGGCATGACGTCGTCAAGCGGTGCCGCTCTCAGCGGCATCATCATCACGAGTGACTCCGAGAACCGTTCCCAATCGTCCGCATCAAGCCGCTTTGTCAGCTGTTCGCCCGCCAGCGGCGACATCCGGAACACCAGCGGCCGCCCATAAGCCTCGAAGCGCCGCGCCGCCCGTTCTATACGACCGTCCAGATCGCGGACATCGCCCGGATCAAGCGGATTGACGGAATTGAGCCGCTTGGCCGGATGCCCGGCCGTGAGCCGGATGATCCATGTATGATCGTAGTGCACGGAGGCAGCCGGCCAGGCCCTGAAGCCTGCGGCTTCGAAGCGCCTCGCCACGCCGAGCGGCGATGTGTTCAGCAGCTCGCTCATGATCGTCCTTAGGAGCGGTAGTCGCCATTGATGGCGACATATTCTTTGGTGAGATCGCACGTCCAGACGGTTGCCTTGCCGCGGCCGAGACCGATATCGACCCCGATGCTGATCTCGTCGCCCCGCATATAGTCCGACGCCGCTGCCTCCGAATAACCGGGGTCGCGTTCGCCGTGGTGGGCGACGCGCAGCTTGCCGAAGCTGATGCTCAAAAGATCGCGGTCGGCAGGCTCCCCGGCCTTGCCGACAGCCATGACCACACGCCCCCAGTTCGCATCCTCGCCCGCCACCGCCGTTTTCACCAGCGGCGAGTTGGCGATCGCCATCGCGATCTTCTTCGCCGAACGAGAGGATTTTGCGCCGCTGACATTGACCTCGATCAGCTTGCGCGCGCCTTCGCCGTCGCGCGCAATCTGCACGGCCAGCGATTTCATCAGCCGATTGAGTGCGCGCTCGAAGCCAGCCAGCCGCGGATCGCCGGCATCGGTGATTTCGGGCGCGCCATGCGCCCTCGCAGCACCGGTCGCGAACATCATCAGCGTATCGCTTGTGGAGGTGTCGCCGTCGACGGTGACGGAATTGAACGTTTTGCCCACGCCCTTGGAAAGCAATGCCTGCAACACAGGCGCGGCAATCGGCGCGTCGGTCGCGACGAATGCCAGCATGGTCGCCATATCCGGCGCGATCATGCCGGCGCCCTTGGCGATGCCGTTGATGGTGACATCCGCGTCGCCCAGCCTGGCAACGGCAGACGCATATTTCGGAAACGTATCCGTCGTCATGATGGCCTTGCCGGCACCCGCCCATCCATCGGGCTCGGCGTCCTTGGCAAGTTTTGCAAGCAGATGCGTGAACCGCCCGGCGTCCAGCGGCTCGCCGATCACGCCGGTGGAGGCTAGGAAGACGTCACGCTCGCTGCCGCCGACGGCTCGGGCCGCCGCCTCTGCGGTCATGCGTGTCGTCTCGCGCCCGCGCTTTCCGGTGAAGGCGTTGGCATTGCCGGAGTTGACCACCAGGATACGCGCTGTACCGCCCGGCAGGTTTTCGCGGCAGAAATCGACTGCCGCCGATGGGCATTTCGAGCGCGTGAAAACACCCGCCGCTGAAGTTCCGGCGTCGAACACCATGACCATAAGGTCGGTGCGCCCGCTGTATTTGATCCCGGCTTCGGCGGTCGCAATACGCACTCCGGCGATCGCTGGCATTTTCGGGTGCTTTTTCGGAGCGAGCGGCGAAATGCTTGTCGACATGGCTGCCTTCCCGCTGTCGCTACTGGCCGTCGACGGCCTCTACGGCCGCCTTGAGCGCAGGGTCGGAGATTTCAACCTCGGCAGCCTTTCTGAGATCGGCGATCTCGGCGAAATATTTCTCGCGCAGCAGCAGCGACCGTATCTGCCGCTCCACCTGCTCGAATGCCGGCGGCTGCTGCGGCCGCTTGTCGGTCAGTTTGATGACGTGAAATCCGAACTGCGACTTTACCGGCTCCTGTGAATGTCCTCCGACATCCAGGGCAAATGCCGCGCTCTCGAACTCAGGCACCATGCGGCCGGGGCCGAAAAAGCCCAGATCGCCGCCACTCTGCGCCGAGCCGTCGCTGGAATGCTCTTTCGCCAGTTCGCCGAAATCGGCACCTTCGCCAAGCTGGCGAATGATGTCGCGCGCTTCTTCTTCGGTCTCTACCAGAATGTGCGATGCACGAACCTCGTTGGTCACGGGCGCCGACGCGATTTCGGTGTCGTACCGCGCACGCACGGCCTCGTCGGTCACTGCGTTCGCAACACGGTCCTTCACGAATTCGCTGTGCAGGGCCCGGTCACGCAAAAAGTTCATGCGCCGCTGAAACTCGGGATTGTCGGCAACACCGGCCTGCTCCGCGGCCGCTGCCGCCAGCTTGATCTCGATAATCGCCGACACCGCCGCGGCGCGCCGCTGGTCCTGCGGCAGCTGCTCGAACTGCGGGTCGAGATCGCTCTCGGCGAGCACCACGTCGGCCTCGGTGATGGTGTGGCCGTTTACGGTCGCGATGACTGTCGTGTCCTGCGCCCTCACTGCTCCGGTTACTGAAATTGCGGCGGCACCGGCGAGGATGACGGCGGCGGCTGCCCGACCAATTAGGTGATGCATTCGGACTTCTCCGGTTGGTTGTGAAGGGCACATTTCAGCCGAAATCTGGCTCTTTTGTGCAGGCCGCAACCGCCTTGTGGCGGCGTTGACATCGATAGTGCCCCCTCTTATCTGTCCTTCGACTCCGCGTCCACTTCCGTTTTTTCCGGAAGTCCGTTCACATCCGGGGCGTCCGCGCGAGCAGACGAGATTGCCGCCGGCCCTGCGACTTTGCTTTGAAAGGACCATAATGGTCAGTTTTGGTGCCCTGGCCCGCAAGGTATTCGGCTCTTCGAACGACCGGCGGCTGAAGGCGATGCGCCCGCGTATCGAGGCCATCAACGCCATGGAAAACGAGCTTGAGGCTCTGAGCGACGCCGAACTGGCTGCGCGCACGGTCAAGTTCCGCGAGGACCTCGCCAATGGCGCCAAGCTCGAAGACCTTCTGGTGCCCGCATTTGCGACGGTCCGCGAAGCTTCGCGCCGGGCGCTCGGCATGCGGCCCTTCGACGTGCAGCTCATCGGCGGCATGGTTCTGCATGAGGGGTCGATCTCCGAGATGAAGACCGGCGAAGGCAAGACCCTCGTCGCTACGCTGCCGGTCTACCTCAACGCGCTCGAGGGCAAGGGCGTGCACGTCGTCACCGTGAACGATTACCTCGCCACCCGCGATGCGGAATGGATGGGCAGGCTTTACAAATTCCTCGGCCTCTCCGTCGGCGTCATCGTGCATGGCATGAATGACGACCAGCGCCGCGAGGCCTATGCCTGCGACGTCACCTACGCCACCAACAACGAGCTCGGCTTCGATTATCTGCGCGACAACATGAAATATGAGCGCGGCCAGATGGTGCAGCGCGGTCACAATTTCGCGATTGTCGACGAGGTGGACTCCATCCTGATCGACGAGGCGCGCACGCCGCTCATCATCTCCGGTCCGCTCGACGACAAGTCGGACATGTACAACGCCGTCGACGCACTCATCCCCAATCTGGTCGAGAGCGACTACGAGATCGACGAAAAGCAGCGTACGGCCACCTTCACCGAGGAAGGCACCGAGAAGATGGAGAATCTTCTGCGCGAAGCCGGCCTCATGAAGGGGGAGTCCCTCTACGACATCGAAAATGTCGCCATCGTCCACCACGCCAACAATGCATTGCGCGCCCACCGGCTGTTCCAGAAGGACAAAGACTATATCGTGCGCAATGGCGAGATCGTCATCATCGACGAATTCACCGGCCGCATGATGCCGGGCCGCCGCTATTCGGAAGGCCTGCACCAGGCACTGGAAGCCAAGGAACATGTCGCCATTCAGCCGGAAAACCAGACGCTGGCCTCGGTGACGTTCCAGAACTATTTCCGCATGTATTCCAAGCTCGCGGGCATGACCGGCACGGCGGCGACGGAGGCTGAAGAGTTCGGCAATATCTACGGCCTCGACGTGGCCGAGATCCCCACCAACCTGCCGATTAGCCGTGCCGACGAAGACGACGAGGTCTACCGGACGACGGAAGAGAAATACAAGGCGATCGTCGACGAGATCCGCGCCGCCAGCTCCAAAGGCCAGCCTATGCTCGTCGGCACCACGTCGATCGAGAAATCGGAGTATCTGGCCGAGCGGCTGCGCGCCGAAGGCATCACCAGCTTCCAGGTTCTCAACGCCCGCCACCACGAACAAGAAGCTCTGATCGTTGCCCAGGCCGGTGTGCCCGGCGCCGTTACCATCGCCACCAACATGGCCGGCCGCGGCACCGACATTCAGCTCGGCGGCAACGCGGATATGCGCATCGCCAACGAACTTGGCGACATGGAAGACGGGCCGGAGCGCAAGAAAAAGGAAGAGGCCATCCGCGCCGACATCAAGGCGCTGAAGGAGAAGGCGCTGGCTGCCGGCGGCCTCTACGTGCTCGCAACCGAGCGCCATGAGTCGCGCCGCATCGACAACCAGTTGCGCGGCCGTTCGGGCCGTCAGGGCGATCCCGGCCGCTCGAAGTTCTACCTGTCCCTGCAGGACGACCTGATGCGCATATTCGGGTCGGAGCGCATGGATGGCATGCTGCAGAAGCTCGGCCTTCAGGAAGGCGAGGCGATCATCCACCCCTGGATCAACAAGGCGCTTGAAAAGGCGCAGAAGAAGGTGGAAGCGCGCAACTTCGACATCCGCAAGAACCTGCTCAAATACGATGACGTGATGAACGACCAGCGCAAGGTGGTCTTCGAGCAGCGTCTCGAACTGATGGACGGCGAATCGCTTACCGAAACCGTCGCCGAGATGCGCCAGGACGTCATCGACGACATGGTGGCGCGCAGTATCCCCGAGAAGGCCTATGCCGAGCAGTGGGATACCGAGAAACTCAAGGAAGATGTCCGCACCCACCTCAATCTCGACTTGCCTGTCGAGGAATGGGCCAAGGAAGAGGGCATCGACGAGGAGCACATCCGCGAGCGCCTGACCGAGGCTGCCGACAAGGCCGCCGCCGAGCGCGCCGAACGTTTCGGCCCCGACATCATGACCTATGTCGAAAAGACGGTGCTGTTGCAGACACTCGACCATCTGTGGCGCGAGCACCTCGTCAATCTCGACCATCTTCGCTCGGTCATCGGCTTCCGCGGCTACGCGCAGCGCGACCCGCTTAACGAATACAAATCCGAGGCGTTCGAACTGTTCCAGGCCATGCTGGCCAATCTGCGCCAGGCGGTCACTGCACAGCTGATGCGTGTCGAACTGGTGCGCGAGGCAGCCGATGCGCCGCCGCCGCAGGCGCCCGACGGCGAAGGCGTCCATGTCGACGCCACGACGGGCGAGAACGACTTCGGCGAGGGAGACGGTGACACGATGACCCTTGCTCCGCCGCGCCAGGTCGCCGCCGAAGACCGCAACCCCGACGATCCGTCGACATGGGGCAAGGTTGGCCGCAACGAAGCCTGCCCTTGCGGCTCAGGCAAGAAGTACAAGCACTGCCATGGCGCGTTCGCCTAGGCAGCGCGTTCGTCACACTGCTTTTTCGCGCTTTCCGATACGCCGCGCCAGCGGCGTAGCGGTCATGCCGTGAGCCAGTATCGACAGGCACACCGTCATCGACACGCAGGCGAGAAACTCTTCCTGATACGGGATGTCGTAAACGTCGATCATGATCAGCGTGAAGAGGATCGAGGCCAGACCGCGCGGACCGAACCACCCCAGAAACAGCTTCTCCCGCACCGGCAACCCGGTGCCTGCCAGCGACACGAAAATCGGCAGCATCCGCACAACGGTGAGAAACAGCACCGCGATCAGCACCGTCGGAATGGAGGCGTGCGCTAGGCCGCGCGGCATCAGTATCGCCCCGAATATCAGGAACGCCGACATGGTGAGCAGCTGTCCCGCCCCTTCCATGAATTCGCCGATGAAACGGATATCGTGGCGGTAGCTGTTGCCGAACACCATGCCGGCCACGAAGGCGGCAATGAAGCCGTTGCCGCCGATCAGTTCGGAACCGAAATAGGCCACGAAGGCCGCCGACAGAAACACCACGCCGCCGGCGGATTCTGCCATCAGATTCCGGTTCTCGGCAGCGTCCATCAGTTTTGCCGTTGCCCATCCCACCGCGGCGCCGGCAAGCGGCCCCAGAACCACTTGCAATACCGCGGTGACAGCCAGACCCTCGGTTGCCCCGCTGGCCGCGCCCACTGAGGCGGTTATGGCACCGAAAAGCACGAATGGCAGCGCCAGTCCGTCATTCAGTCCGCTTTCGACATTGATCGTTTCGCTGAGATGTTTCGGCACTTCGGGGCTTGCCACCACCGGCTGCCCGAGCGCAGCGTCGGTTGGCGTCAGTACTGCCGCGGTAAGCAGCGCCATGGCGACCCCCGCGCCGGGATTGAGCGCGAAAACGACGGCCGTACCGAGCGCCACCGACATGGGCATGCCCAGCACCAGCATGCGCAGCGGCAGCTTGTAATCCGTGCGCAGATGTTCAAGCCGCACGTGGCTGGCATCGGAAAACAGAACCAGCACAAGCGTGATTTCGGCGACGAACCGCACCCCGTCATCCAACAGTTCGTCCGGTATGGTCGCACTGATTGGGCCGGACATGGCGAAGCCGATCGCGGCAAATACCATGGGCAGGGTGACGATTGTCCGCGCGATTGCCCGGGTGAGCAGCGAATAGGCGATGAACGCCGCCAGCACGATCAGCAGAATGACTTCCGGGTCGGTCCAGCCGTGTTCCAAATGCCTCGAGACCTCCGGCCGTTGCGGCGTGGAAGCGTCAGCCTAGTCGCCGCGCTCTGCCAGTTCGATGGGATTACGCAAAGCGCCGACACCGAGACTGTCCATGTGCTTGCGCCCGCAGCACCTTTGCCCGCTCGTCATCGCCGATCGCCGCACAGCCTCTCACGGCATACGCGCATTGCCCTAGATCCCCGCACCATCTTCCAGAACCTCGTCGCCTTCATGCGGTGCGGGAAAGCCGCGCCCGCCCGCCCCGCCATGGTTCGGAAGCGGCATCCAGCATTTCAGCTCCGGCTCGGCATAGGAGATGACACAGCCGGGGCTGGAGTCTGCCGCACGCCAGCCTTCGGCGCCAAACCGGTCGGCGCGCGCCCAATAGGCCATGTCCACCTCGGCGGGCCCCTGCTCCACGGAACGCACGGTCACCAGAATCCGGCTCCCGTCGCGCGGCGCCTTCGACATCGGTCTCCAGGTCTCTGTTACGGTCATCTGGTGCGCCTCCCCGAATTGTCTGTTTCCAAAAGGCCCGGCACCGCGACCGAACTGTTTCTTAAAGAGTTTTCGCCATAATGGCGCCGGAAATTCCGGAGGATCGGAGAGTAGCGCGTGCGGTTTTCCGCGGCAATGACGGCTGAGCGGCTTCTGCCAAAGTGGCTGGCACATCGTGCCGAGCCCGTTGTCTCACGCATAGACGGTCTGATCTCGGGCGACTCCGGCGCTGCCGGCCGCGTTTCGCTGATCGCATTTATGGTTCGAATCGCCAATGCCGTTATCGCCTTCGCGAGCCAGGTGCTGCTGGCCCGCTGGATGGGCGCATTCGAATACGGCATTTTCGTTCTTGTCTGGGTCACGATGGTGATCATCGGCAACCTGTCATGCCTCGGCTTCCACACCACGGTCATCCGGTTTGTCCCGCAGTACCGCGAGGCCGGCAAACTCGCCGAGCTGCGCGGCATTCTGCTGACCAGCAGGCTCTTCGTGCTGTTGGCCTCGTCTGCAATCGCGGCTGCCGGAGCTGCCGGACTCTGGCTGTTCGCCGGCAGTATCGAAAGCTATTACGTCGTGCCGTTCTATCTCGGCATCGTCTGCCTGCCCATGATCGCACTCTCCGACGTGTTGCAGGGCATCGCGCGTGCCAACGCCTGGGCAGGTGCCGCACTCGCGCCGACCTACCTCATCCGCCCCATACTGATCCTTCTGTTCATGGCCGGCGCGATGATCGCCGGCTACGCGCCCAACGCGACAACCGCGATCCTGGCAGCAATCACGGCAACCTACGCCACCACGATCTACCAGCTGATCAACGTCACGACACGCATCGACCGCAGGATCGAAGAAGGGCCGCGCACCGTTTCGTTGCGTTTCTGGATTTCGGTGTCGTTGCCGATCTTCCTCGTCGAGAGCTTCTTCTTCCTGCTTACCAATGCCGATGTACTGATGGTCGGCGCCTACATGACACCGCACGACGTCGCGATCTACTACGCCACGGTCAAGACGCTGGCGATCGCTCATTTCGTCTACTTCGCCGTCAAGGCCGGCGTCGCGCAGCGCTATGCGCATCTGGCGCAGGAGAACGTGCCTGGCCGCCTCGGCGAATTTGCCCGCGTAACGGTCAACTGGACCTTCTTCCCGACGCTCCTGCTCGCCGTCGTGATCCTGATCGTCGGCAAACCCATGCTGATCCTCTTCGGACCCGGCTTCGATGCCGGTTATCCGTTGCTGTTCCTGCTTGTGCTGGGTGTGGTCGCGCGCGCTGCGGTCGGCCCGGCCGAAAGCCTTCTCACAATGACGGGGCACCAGAACATCTGCGCCATGGCCTATGCCGCCACGCTCGCATTGAACGTCGGCCTCAACGTGCTTCTCATTCCTGATTACGGGCTTTGGGGCGCCGCGATCGCGACAACGATCGCAATGACTTTCGAAGCGGCAACGCTTTCTTTCATCGTTTGGTACAGGCTGGGCATTGTCATGGCCGTATTTTTGCCGGCCGCAGGCGCGCGGGAGACACGATAATGGCTGCCGTACCGATGCTCGAGGAAACCAGCGCCGGGCCGTCTGGAGCGATGCTCACCAATCTGGCCGGCGTGCCCAGCCTCAGCCCCGACCCCGCGCATCTGGAAAGCCTGGGCGGCCCAAGGTCGAACCGGCGGCTGGCCATATACCCGGCGTCGGCGGGTTTTGACCTGGTCGAAGAGCTTGAGCACCTGTGCGCCCGGTCCATCGAGCCGAACGTCTTTTTCAATCCGCGCTTTCTGGCGCCCGCGATGCCGCGTCTCGAGGACCGGGAGGTCCGCCTGGCCGTGATCCGCGACGGCGACGAGGAAAAGAGCCGGTTGCGCCTGCTGGTGCCGCTGTCGGTCGAAAAGGCCCCGATGCCGCTCGGCGTGCCGATAATGCGCACCTGGTCGAACCCGTTCGGTCCGCTCGGAACGCCGCTCGTCGACCGCGACGATCCGGTTGGCGTGATCGAAGACTTTTTCACCATGCTCGGCCGCAAGCACCTCCAGCTGCCGCGCGTGTTTGTTATGCCGGAAGTCCGGCTCGACGGACCATTTGCCACTATCCTGCGTGGTTTTGCAGCCGATCGCGACCTTACCCTGGTCACCACCAATGAGGTCGATCGCCCGTTCCTGGAAAGCAGCCTTGAACCGGACGACTATCTGCATCAGGCCCTGCGTTCGCATCACCTGCGAGAATTCCGCCGCCTGCGGCGCCGGCTGCAGGAACACGGCCCCGTCGTATACAATGTTGCGCGCAGCGCCGACGACATTCGCCTCGGCGTCGAGACATTTCTCACGCTGGAGGCACGCGGCTGGAAGGGGCGGGAACGCACGGCAATGGCCGTCGACCGTTTCCGCGCCGCGTTTGCGCGCGAGGCGGTCTTCCGTCTGGCCGAGCGCGACCTGTGCCGCGTCCACACGCTGACACTCGCCGGCCAGCCGATCGCCTGCCTGATCGTCTTCATCGAAAACGGCGTCGCATACACTTGGAAAACCGCATATGACGAAGCCTATGCGGCCTATTCGCCGGGCACTCTTCTGATGCTTGACGTGACCCGCACCCATCTGGACGATCCGAATATCGTCGCTACGGATTCCTGCGCCGTTCCCGATCACCCGGTCATGAGCCGGCTGTGGATGGAACGCCGCAAGGTCGGCACGATGGTCATCGGCCTGACACCTGAGGCCGACAGGTCAACGCGCCAGGCGGCATCGCAGCTTCATATGTACCGTGAGACGCGCAACCTCGCACGCATCATTCGCGGCCGCATACGCAGCCTCCTCGGACGTTAGGAACGTCTCCGCACACAAGCAGCGGTCATCCGGTTTGGGTCGCCGAACCGGCTTCGTCGTAGAGCCAGACCTTCACCTTGTCGAGCAGTGCTTTCGGGCTGATCGGCTTCGACAGGTAGTCGTCCATGCCTGCCTCGATGCAGCGCTCCCGGTCGCCCTTCAGCGCATGCGCGGTCACGCCGATAATGGGCACGCGCGTACTCTCGCCGGCTTCCAGTTCGCGGATGGCGCTGGTGGCCTCGTGCCCGTTCATCTCCGGCATCGAGACATCCATCAGGATCATCCGCGGCCGATGCTTTTTGTAGGCTTCTACCGCCAGCCGGCCATTGCCGACGAGTTCGAACGCAAGGTCCGTCTCGCCGAGAATCTGCGAGAAGACCAGCTGATTGACTTCATTGTCTTCGGCAACCAGCACATCCAGTCCGCTGGAGGAGCCCCGCGCGGGCGGGCGGTTCTGCTCTGCGGCTGCCGCGTTTGCCTGCCGCTCGCCCTCCACCGGAACCTGTTCCGGCTCGGGCGCTGCCGGAGGCGCATCGGCACGCATTGTCTTGAACCCGGTAAGGTCATGATCGGCATGCGGCAGCGATCCCGCGCGGCGTTTCTGGATCGCCGCCACAACCGTTTCCAGCAGCTGCGAAGACCGCACCGGCTTAACCAGCTGCGTCACGATATTGGTATGCTTGATCGCAATGCCGCTCAGCGAATGATCCACGGAAGTCAGGATAATGATCGGAATATCCGCTAGTTCGGGTTTCTGTGTCATTGCACGCGCCATCTCGACACCGTTCATGCCCGGCATCTGGTAGTCGAGAATGATGCAATCGACCCCGACGTTGAAATCCGCCGCAGCCTTCAGAACCTTGAACCCTTCCACAGCGCCGCTCGCGGCGCAGGCATCGAAACCCCATGCCTCCATTTGCTCGCTGTAGATCGACCGGTTGATCTGATTGTCGTCGACAATCAGCACACGCGCGCCGCTGACATCCACCGGCACGACGCGCTCCGGCTCCAGCTGTTCTGCGCGCTCGAGTTCGATAGATATGCGGAAAGTCGAACCCCGACCTTCTTCGCTTTCGACGCTGATTTCGCCATCCATCAGGCCGAGCAGGCGCTGCGTGATTGCAAGACCAAGGCCCGTGCCTTCGTGCCGCCGCGTCGATGACGCGTCGACCTGGCTGAACTTGTCGAAGATCAGCGCCAGCTTCTCCCTGGGTATGCCGATGCCGGTGTCCGTGACGCTGATCTTCAGCCGGTTGCGACCATCACCCAGATCCTCGCCGTTCACATCCACCAGCACGTGCCCTGCCTCGGTGAACTTGACGGCGTTGCCGACCAGATTGGTGACGATCTGCCGTATCCGGCCGACATCGCCGACATAAGTGTCGTGCAATGCCGGCGCCACCCGAACGACCAGTTCCAGATCCTTTTCCTTTGCCCTGGTCGACATCAGCGTGGCGACATCCTCGATTGCCTCGGTCAGAGCGAAAGGCACCGGGTCGAGTACCAGCTGCCCGGCATCGATCTTTGAGAAGTCGAGAATGTCGTTGATGATCGTCAGCAGCGCGTTGCCCGACTTGGTGATGATATCCACGAAGGTACGCTGTTTGGAATCGAGGTCGGTCTTCGCCATCAGCTCGGCCATGCCGAGCACGCCGTTCATGGGCGTCCGGATCTCGTGGCTCATATTGGCCAGGAATTCGGATTTCGCGCGGTCCGCCAGTTCCGCTTTCTGCCGGGCTTCCTGAAGTTCGGATTCGCGGTTCTTGAGTTCGGTGATGTCGGTTGTCGATCCGATCAGGTAAAGCGACCCGTCATTCGCCGTCATCACGCTCTTGCGCGCGATCTGATGCCGCGCGGTGCCGTCGGGATTGGTCGCTGCCTCGGCAAATTCGATCGTTTCGCGATCCCGCAGCACTCTGCGGTCATCGTCCATGAACTGGTCGCCTTCGGGGCCGAACAATTCTCCGTCCGTATGCCCGATCGCTTCCTCTTCGCTGAGGCCGGTCATTTGCGACCAGACCTTGTTCACATACATCATCTTCAGGTCCGGCCATTTCGCATAGATGGCGACAGGTACGTTGTCGATGATGCTGCGATAGATTTCGTTCTCGTGCGTGCTTTTCTGGAGCGCGGCCTCGCGTTCCTTCTGTTCGGTAATATCGACACGGACGCCAATGAAGATCCCCTCAGGCGTCCGCATGTCGATGACCTTGTACCAGCGGCCGTTGGCGTAGCACCGCTCGTAAACTGCGTGCGGCAGTTCGTAGAGCGCTTCATAGCGCCTGATCCATTCCTCTGCGTCGCTTTCGTAGAGCGCATCGAGTTCGGCATCGCCCGATCTGCGCAGCCTGCCGGCGGTATGCGCAGCCCGCAGATAGTCGTGAAGGTACTGGCCGGGTTGAAGCGTCTGCTCGATTTCCGGCAGCAGGTCCCGCACCTGCCGGTTCGCCACCACAAGCCGGTTCTGGCGGTCGTAGATGAGAACGCCCGCGGGCAGCGATTCCACCACCATCTCAAGCTGGGCGCGGGCGATCTCGGCCTCGCGTTCGCGACGCTTAAGCTCGGTAACGTCGAAGATACGGCAGGCAACATAATCCTTCTCGCCCGGCAACCGGACGATGTTCTTGCGCACGATACGCGAAAGCTGCTCGCCGTTTTCTTCGTAATCTTCTTCCTTTTCGTACTGCTTGCCCGTTTGCAGCACGAGCCGTTCGCTGTCCTCGAATTCGGAAACTTCAACGTCGGTTACGTAATCGCCGCCCTTGCGGCCGATCATGTCGGCCGGTTCGGTATTGAACACGTTGGCGAACGCCTCGTTCACGAGCACGAAATCGAGATTGTGGTCCTTGACGAAGATCGGGTCGCTGACACTGTTGATCACGCCCTCGGCCAACCGCGCCATATGCACCGTGCGCGCGAGCTCCGCTTCGCGATCCTTCATTTCGGTGATGTCGTAGTAGCAAACAAGCCGCTTGCCGCCGGTCAGCGCGGCTACCGAATAAAGCAGCGTGCAACCGTCTGCCCGCTTGAGTTCGCGCGGTTCGATGTTGCCCGCGCTGATTTCGGCCAACCGGCTTTCGGCATAATCTTCCCAGCCTTCGTCGGGAACATCGTAGATGCCGCTGTGCCGGTTGATATCCATCAGCTTGCGGAAATGGTCGCCCACCTCGACAGCGCCAGGCTCGAGTTTCCAGATACCGTAGAACGCACGATTGATAAGTGCGGCCGTCAGGTCGGCGTTCAGCAGCACAACACCCATGCTCATCTGGCCGAGCGCCAGGTCGAAGTCGGTCAGCAATTGCTCGTTGCGGTCATTGGCCGTTGCCAGCGCCGTGGCGTGCCGTTTGTGCTCGGTGATGTCGGTTCTGATCCCGACCCGGTCGCCGTCCTCCGTCAGAGTGTCGCGCCTCGCCATCCAGCGATTGTCATGTGTCTGGAAGACGATCTCCTGCCCCAGCTCCTCCCTGCGCTTGGCGGCATTTTCCGCCACCCACTCCTCTTCGCGCCCGATCGCTTCATTGACCGCGCCGGAACGCGCGAACTCCAGGAACATCTCGTCGAACCGCCGGCCTTCCTTGAGGTTCGGAAGGAAGGAGAACTGGCGCCGGAACGCCTCGTTGCAGACAACAAGCCGGTCTTCGGCATCCCAGAGCACGAAGCCCGAATCCAGCGCATCGATTGCCGAGCGCAGCCGCTTCTGTGCCGCTTCGGCCTCGCGCTTCATCGCGGTCAGATCGCGTTCGTTTGCCTTGATATCGGTAATGTCCGTGCTGATGCAAAGCATGCCGCCGTCTTCCGCACGCAGGTTGCGGCGCAGGATCACGCGATCATTGCTGAGTTCCAGTATCGCTTCCGATGTAGCCGACCGCTGGTGTTCGCTTATCGCCGCCGCGGCCCAGCTGGCCGGCTTGCCTTCCTTGAACACGCCTCGTTCGAGGCCGCGATGAATGAACTCCTCGAACTTCGTTCCGGGTTTGATGATGTCGGCTAGTGCCGGATACATATCGACGAGCGCACGGTTGTAGAGCACCAGCCGGTCATCGCTGTCGTAGTAGCAGAAGGCATCCTGCATGGCGTCGAGGGCGGCCATCAGCTTGGCCGCGTGGTCCTCGCCGGCCTTCATGTCGTCGGCCAGCCTTGCCAGGCTGCTTTTGTGCGAAAGCTCTTCCGGGTTTCGACAAGCTCGTCGATGATCTCGAGAGGCCGGGAAACGTCGCGGCCGATGCCGCGATAGCCGATAAACCGCCCCTCGCTGTCGAAGCGCGGCACGCCGCTTACCGTCACCCAGCGTGTGTGCTCGCGCTCGCTGCGTACCTTGAATGTCAGGCCTCGAAACGGTTTGCGGGCCGCAAGTATTTCGCGGTGCTCTTCGGCGGTCTGGCTCGAGTGCAGCGTCTCGGCGATGAACTCAAGCCGCGAACGCCCGATCATCTTGTCCCGGTAGCCATGGGAATGAACATCGAAACTGTCGGAAAGCCAGCTATACCTGTGGTGCTCGTCGGTTTCCCAAAGCCAGTCGCAGGTCAATTCCGCGAGTTCTGCCGCCTCGCGCGGACTAAGCGAGCGTCCGAGCCATTCGACGGCCGGGCTAGTCGCCTCGCCGCCTTCTGCACCCCCGGATTTCACTTTTTTCACCCTCGAATTCAGCCGATTTACCCGCAATAAGCCCACCAGCCGGCCTAGAATCCTGAGTATGGTGTCCAAGGCTTAACGGATGACTAACTATAACGGGTAGAGTGCGCCGACGGGTGCTGTGCGCGTGGCATGGATGCCCGGGGGCAAAGCCGGAAAACTGGCACTCCCAAGGGGAATCGAACCCCTGTTTCCGCCGTGAGAGGGCGGCGTCCTGGACCGCTAGACGATGGGAGCCTGCGCAGACGGCGCGATATAGTCGTCTTGAACCGCGAATGCAACAGCTTGTGCGCAATGCGCAGCATCAGCCGCGCTCTGATGCTCTTAGCGCGGCGGTTCGATCGTCACCCTGCCGGACACCGCCCCCGTCGAAAGGTCGTAGATGACAAACTCGCGCCCGCCATCGGCGCTGGAAACCTCGATCGACAGAAGCGTTCCCGAAAGAGATTGCGAGACAATGCGCGACCCGTCCGGCACGGTAATCGTGCCCTGCTCCACAATTTTGGTCGAGGCAGCGCCGCCTTCGGTTTCTGCCGCTGTCTCGCCGCCGCGCGATCCCACCCGGTAGACAATGGCAACGGCCACAGCCATAAGCGCCAGGAACAGAATGCCGAGATTGATCGCAATGAAGCGCATAACCCTGCGCCGCACGCGCTCTACCGCCGGATCGAGCGGCTTCTCGTCTTCATCGTTGAAGCTTTGCGTCATGGTCGTTCCCGGCGCGGTTGGTGAGAAATGAGCGCCCCTGATAACGAAGCCGGAACCGCATTGGAAGAGATCGTTGCAGGCGACGACGCGGCCGGTGCACGTCTTGACCAGTGGCTGGCGACCGCACTTGAGGGCCTCTATTCCCGCTCGCGCCTTCAGGCTCTGATCCGCGACGGCCATGTGACGGTGGGGGGCGCGGCTGTGACCGAGCCGAAACGCAAGCTCCTGGTAGGCGACCGCGTCCGCCTGACGCCGCCCGAACCCGAACCCGCCGAGCCGCGGGGCGAAGCGATACCTCTGGCCGTTCTCTACGAGGATGACGACATTATCGTCATCGACAAGCCGGCCGGGCTGGTGGTCCATCCCGGCGCGGGAAATCCCGCCGGCACGCTGGTTAACGCTCTCATTCATCACTGCGGCGCGTCGCTTTCCGGCATTGGCGGTGTGCGGCGGCCGGGCATTGTCCATCGTCTCGACAAGGACACCAGCGGTGTCATGGTGGCGGCCAAGAACGACATTGCCCACCGCGCGCTTGCCGACGCATTCGCCGACCATGGCCGCTCCGGCGGCCTGGAACGCGCT
Source organism: Mesorhizobium sp. Z1-4 (assembly GCF_004000235.1). GTDB lineage: Bacteria > Pseudomonadota > Alphaproteobacteria > Rhizobiales > Rhizobiaceae > RCIO01. The sequence continues at coordinate 283,467 of NZ_RCIO01000002.1, read as the reverse complement.
TACAAGGCGCTGGTTTGGGGCATCCCGCTGCGCCCGGCCGGAACCATAGAAGCAGCCCTCGGCCGCGCCGGGTCAGATCGTACCCGCCGCGCGGTGGTCCCGCAGGGCAGGCCGGACGCACGCCATGCCGTGACCGCCTATTCGGTGCTGGAGCGCTACGATTTCGCCGAAGATGGAAAATCGGATGCCGCGCTGGTGGAGTGCCGCCTCGAAACCGGCCGAACACATCAGATTCGTGTCCACATGGCCCATATCGGCCATCCCCTGATCGGCGACCGCGACTATGGCGCTGCCTTTTTCACCAAGGCAAACCGCTTACCCGCTCCGCTGTGTGAAACTGTCTCGGCATTTCCGCGCCAGGCCCTGCATGCATGGCTGCTGGCCTTCGACCACCCGGTTACCGGCGAGCGAATGCGCTTCGAGACCCCGCTTCCGGCCGATTTTTCGGCTCTGATCAACGGTTTTCGCGCGCTCTGACGCCGTTTGGGGCGCTTTGTCAACAAATCGGCGTGATTGGCGGCTACCTGTCTTCCCGACTAGTGCAAAAACAGAATCGGTACCTATATGAGAAAAGGCGCAGTGCGCCGTTCATTGGCGGCTGCGTACTTGAAACCCGCCGTAACGGGGGTGGTACGAACAAAGAGGAGGGTGCTTTATGGCCCAGACTTTACCGAGCATCGTCTCGGGCGAAGGTGGTCTTAGCCGGTATCTCGAGGAGATCCGCCGGTTTCCGATGCTGCAGCCGCAGGAAGAGTATATGCTCGCCAAGCGGTATCACGAGCACGAGGACACGGACGCCGCCCACAAGCTTGTCACCAGCCATCTGCGCCTTGTCGCTAAAATAGCGATGGGCTACCGCGGATATGGCCTGCCAATCGGCGAGGTCATTTCCGAAGGCAATGTCGGGCTGATGCAGGCCGTCAAGAAATTCGAGCCGGAGCGCGGTTTCCGGCTGGCGACTTACGCCATGTGGTGGATCAAGGCATCGATCCAGGAGTACATCCTGCGCTCGTGGAGCCTGGTGAAGATGGGCACCACCGCGAACCAGAAACGTCTGTTCTTCAACCTGCGCAAGCTCAAGGGTCGCATCCAGGCGCTGGATGAAGGCGATCTGAAGCCCCACCAGGTGAAGGAGATCGCAACGCGGCTCAACGTCTCGGAAGCCGAGGTCGTCTCCATGAACCGCCGCTTGTCGGGCGACGCATCGCTGAACGCGCCAATCCGCGCTTCGGAAGGTGAGTCCGGCGAATGGCAGGATTGGCTGGTGGACGACCAGGAAAGCCAGGAAGACATGCTGGTCGAGCAGGACGAGCTTGAGAACCGCCGCGGCATGCTGGCCGGTGCTCTTGAAGTCCTCAACGAGCGCGAGCGGCGTATCTTCGAGGCTCGACGGCTATCCGAGGACCCGATTACGCTGGAAGAACTTTCCGGCGAGTTCGATATCAGCCGCGAGCGTGTCCGCCAGATCGAGGTTCGCGCTTTTGAAAAGGTCCAGGACGCGGTGAAGGCCGCCGCGCGCCAGCAGGCGCAGCAGGTTATAGACGCTCACCCGGCCTGATCGCCGCGACAAGCCAACGTGGATGAAAGCCGCGCACCCTTGGGTGCGCGGCTTTTTCGTTGCTTAGTTGTTGCCCGCAGCAGCCGACGATTGTTCGTCAGACTGTTCGGTTGCCGGGTTCTCGATGCTGTTCCAGGTCGAAAGCACATCGACAAATGCCCGGTCTCCGGGGAACCCGCGCTCCATCGTCACCAGCGCGCGCCGGCCCGACTTGTAGACGATGGGGATGTCTATCCAGCTCTGCTGGCGCATGAGCTGCAGATTGAGTTGTTTTTCTTCCGGCACGTTGGAGAGTGCAATCAGGAAATATCCGTCTGCGATCTTCGCCGGAATGCCGATCAGCGGGTTGCCGGCGGCAGCCTCGGTCGGCTTCATCGCAACCCGCAACACATTGTCGATCCCGCCGCCCTCGAAGCCTTCCGACGTCAGGAAGATCATCTCGATGATATGGCTGGCTGGCAGTGAAGCATCGGCATTGCGCCGCAATGTCATACGCATGCGGATGCCCTTGGAGGGAACCGTCACCTCGGCACGGATCGCCGGTTCGGCCGGCAGGTCGCCGCCGGGCGATTCCTGCACGATCGACCACACGGTCGCCCCTGCCTCGGCAGTGCTGTCGGCGCCCGTCGTCCGTTCTTCATAGAAGATGGCGCGCTGGCCGACTGGCAGCGTGGCATTGTTGGACGTTGCCGGCGCACTGGTTTCGCCGCCCGTTGCGGCTTCACCGCTTTGCTGGGTTGCCGCGGCAACCGAGGTGCCTTCGCCGATCGTCGCTTCGCCGCCGGCCGGCCCGGCATCCACCTCGCCGCCCTCTGCAGTCAGCCGCTGGGTGAATTTCGGCTTGTCCTCCTCGGCGACGGGGGTACCGCTTTCTTCGGCCGGCTCGGCCTCGTTCCCAGCCGCAACCTCCTCTGCTGGAGATTCGGTTTCGGGCTGCGCCTCTTCCGCGTCTTCCGTTGGCGCGAGTGCGACCTCATCGGCCGGCGAAATCATGGCGACAAATGCGTCGCGGTTGAGCCAGATACCGTATCCTGCCGCGACAAGCACGATCGCCGAGACAACAGCTGCGACAAGCCCGCCACTGATCCGGCGCCTGTCTTTGGCGGCAGCGCGCTTGTTCTGGGCTCCGGCGGCAACAGGAGATGGCGCTCCCGCAAGCACAGGATCGGGCTTTGCAACAGGTGTTACGGGCGTCAGCTTGTCATCTGCACCCTTGCTGGAGACGGTGCCGGGTGTCGCCTTTGCCGCGGCGAGTGTGGCCTCCGCCTCCTTGACGGCATCGGGGGCAGCCTTGCCTCCAGCGGCACCCATTTCCGGCTCGTGCGCCTCTGCCTTCAGGTCTGCCGCCTTGTCGCCTTTCGGCTCGGGCGCAACCTCGGGCTTTACGGGTTCCGGGACCGCCTCGCCGGACTTTGCCTTTGTGTCGGTGCCGGCGAAGATGGCGTCGAACTCGTCATCGGTTTCCACCGGCGCGGCAAAACTTGCCTCGACCGCCGAAATCGCATCCTCGAGCGCCTTTTTCTGGCGGTCGATTACGATCTTGGAAGGCTGCGGCTGCATAGCCGCAAGTTTGCCGGCAATCGTGTCCCGCGCTTTCTGGTAAACGCGTTCGCGTGCTTCCGGCGTATTGTTGCTCAGTCCACCGATGGTCTTTTTCAGTACGGCTACGAAATCGGCCATTCTGCAATTCACCTGTTCTTCGTCTGGCCGCGCATCGGACGCGCGACCCTAGTCTTGAAATGGATCGGTCACAAGTATCGTGTCATCCCGCTCGGGGCTCGTCGAGAGCAGCGCGACCGGAGCACCGATCAGCTCCTCGACCCTGCGCACATATTTGATCGCCTGCGCCGGCAGCTGGCTCCAGCTTCGCGCGCCCGCCGTTGTGGATTTCCATCCTTCCAGCGTTTCGTAGATGGGTTCGACCCGCGCCTGCGCGCCCTGGCTCGCCGGCAGGTAGTCGATCTCCTCGCCGTCGAGGCGGTAGCCGGTGCAAACCCTGATTTCGTCCAGCCCGTCGAGCACGTCGAGTTTGGTCAGAGCGATACCGTCGATTCCGTTGACCGCCACCGACTGGCGCACAAGCACGGCATCGAACCAGCCGCAGCGGCGCTTGCGCCCGGTAACGACGCCAAACTCCTTGCCGGTCGTGCCCAGATATTCGCCGACCTCATCGGTGAGCTCGGTGGGAAACGGCCCTTCGCCGACGCGCGTCGTGTAGGCCTTGGTGATGCCGAGAACGAAACCGATCGTCCCCGGCCCGACACCGGAACCGCCGGCCGCCTGCCCTGAAACCGTGTTCGACGAGGTCACGAACGGATATGTGCCGTGGTCGATGTCGAGCAAAGTACCCTGGGCACCCTCGAACAGGATGCGCCGGCCCGCGCGCCGTGCATCGTCCAGAATTTTCCACACCCGGTCGACATAGGGCAGAACGCGGTCCGAAACCGCTTTCAGCTCTTCCATGATCGCCTCATGCTTGGCTTCCACATGCCCGAGGCCGCGCCGCAAGGCATTGTGATGCGTCAGCAGCGCATCCACCTTCGCAGGCAGCGTATCCATGTCGTCCAGATCCATCACCCGAATTGCCCGCCGCCCGACCTTGTCTTCATAAGCGGGTCCGATACCGCGCCGGGTGGTGCCGATTTTGGTTCCCGAGTTGGAGGCCGCGTCCTCGCGGTAACCGTCGAGTTCCCTGTGTAGTGACAGGATAAGCGCGGTGTTTTCGGCGATTTTCAGGCAGTCCGGCGTGATTTCCACGCCCTGCTCCTTCAGCCGGTCCACTTCGGCGATAAAGGCATGCGGGTCGAACACCACGCCATTGCCGATCACCGACAGTTTCCCGGTACGCACGACACCGGACGGCAGCAGCGAGAGCTTGTAGACCTTGCCGTCCACCACCAGCGTGTGGCCGGCATTGTGACCGCCCTGGAAGCGAACCACCACGTCGGCGCGCTCCGACAGCCAGTCGACAATCTTGCCTTTGCCTTCGTCGCCCCACTGCGAGCCGACAACCACCACGTTGGCCATGGATATTTCCTTGAAATCAGAGGCGGAAACCGCCGGAAAATGACAGGGCTCTATACCGGCACCTTGGCCCGCTTGCGACCCCTCATTGAGGCCTCGGGTGCGTTTCACCCCGCTTAAGCGGCAATTTCTGCTCCCCTGGCGCATTTACCGGCGTTCGGCCGGCGTGTAGAGCTCGGCTTCCCGCCCAAGGAAGCGCCCCGCATATGCAACGCACCGCTTATCTTCTGCTGATGCTGACCACCCTGTTCTGGGGCGGCAACGCTGTCGCGGGCAAACTCGCCGTCGGCCATATCTCGCCTTTTCTGCTCACCAGTTTCCGCTGGGGGTTTGCGATGGTGGTGCTGATCCTGATCGGCCATCGCCGGCTGCGTGCCGACTGGCCAACGGCGCGCAGGCATCTGCCTCTGCTGTTCGCGCTGGGCGCAACCGGCTTCACGCTGTTCAACGCCACCATGTACTCCGCTCTGCACTACACCTCGGCGATCAACGTTTCGATCGAGCAGGCGGCGGTGCCGATGTTCATCTTCCTCGCCAACTTCCTGCTCTTTCGCACCGGAGTGACCTGGATACAGATCGGCGGTTTCGCGCTGACGATTGTCGGCGTTGCGCTCACCGCCAGCAATGGCGACCTTGCCAGGCTCGCCGGGTTGCAGGTCAATCTCGGCGACGCGCTGATGATCCTGGCGATAGTCTTTTACGGCGGTTACACGGTCGCGCTGCGCTTCAAGCCGCAGCTGCACTGGCAAAGCCTGATGATCGTATTGGTCACCTCGGCCTTCATCGCCTCGATACCGTTTTCACTGTTCGAATGGCAGCGTGACACGATGATCCTACCCGACCTCCGGGGCTGGGCGATCGCCATCTACGCCGGTATTTTTCCGTCCATTCTGAGCCAGGTCTTCTATATACGCGGCGTTGAAATCATCGGCTCGAACCGCGCTTCGCTGTTCATAAATCTGGTGCCGATCTGGGGCACGCTTCTGTCCGTGCTCGTGCTCGGCGAGTTCTTCCAGCTCTATCACGCGGTAGCGCTGCTGCTGGTGATGGGCGGCATCTGGATCGCGGAAAACTCCGGCCGCAAGGCCGCGGCCGAAGCGTTTCGCAATCCTTAAGCCCCGACGTCGAACCTGAGCGGCTTCGCCGAAATGATCGACTCATGCGCGCGCACTTCCTCCAGCACATCCGGCGGGAACGGCGCGTCGAGATAGAGCAGCGCGATCGCATCGCCGCCCGGCCGGTTTCGTCCGAGCTGGAAGTTGGCGATGTTTACGCCGTTTTTGCCGCACACCGTCCCCAGCAGGCCGATAATGCCCGGCGCATCGGAGTTCGTGGTGTAGAGCATGTGCTCCCCCACCTCCGCATCGATGTTGATGCCCTTGATCTGGATGAAGCGCGGCTTGCCGTCCGAGAAACAGGTGCCGGCAATCGCCCGTGTGCGCTCTTTGGTCTTCACCGTCAGCTTTATGTAGCCGTCGAACACACCCGACTTGTCGCGCCGGACTTCCGAAACGACGACGCCACGTTCCTTCACCATGATGGGCGCCGAAACCATGTTGACGTCTGCAACCTGCGGCCGGATCAGGCCGGCAAGAGCGGCACTTTTAAGCGCCTGCGTATTCATCGTTGCAGTGGAGCCGTCGAACAGGATCTCGACCTCCTGGATCGGCTCGTCGGTCACCTGGCCGACAAACGCGCCCAGCACCTCGGCAAGCTTGACGAAAGGCTTCAATCGCGGCGCTTCCTCCGCGGTAATCGATGGCATGTTGATGGCGTTGGAAACCGCGCCCTTGACCAGATAGTCGGCCATCTGCTCGGCCACCTGAAGCGCCACATTCTCCTGCGCTTCCGACGTCGCGGCACCCAGATGCGGCGTGCAGACCACGTTTTCGAATGCAAAGAACGGGCTTTCTGTAGCTGGCTCAGTTTCAAACACGTCGATGCCCGCGCCGGCCACTTTGCCGGATTTCAGAGCTTCCACCAGATCAGCCTCGTTGATCAGGCCGCCGCGCGCGCAATTGATGATGCGCACGCCGTCTTTCATCTTTGCGATGGCGGCCTTGTCGATGATGTTGCGCGTTTTGTCGGTGAGCGGCGTATGCAGCGTGATGAAGTCGGCGCGGGCAAAAAGCTCGTCGAGCTCCACCTTTTCCACCCCCAGTTCCGAGGCGCGCTGCTCGCGCAGGAACGGATCGAACGCGATCACATGCATTTTGAGGCCTACGCCCCGCATCGCCACGATCGAACCGATGTTGCCGCAGCCGATCACACCCAGTGTCTTGCCCGTGATCTCCACGCCCATGAAGCGGTTCTTCTCCCACTTGCCGGCATGCGTCGAGCTGTTGGCCTCGGGAATTTGACGCGCCACCGAAAACAGCATCGCAACGGCATGTTCGGCGGTCGTGATCGAGTTTCCGAATGGCGTGTTCATCACGATGATGCCGCGCCGGCTGGCCGCCGGGATATCGACATTGTCGACGCCGATGCCGGCGCGGCCGACAACCTTGAGATTGGTCGCGGCGTTGATCAGCTTTTCGGTGACCTTCGTGGCCGACCTGATCGCCAGACCGTCATATTGGGGAATGGCTTCGAGCAGCTTGTCCTTGTCCTTGCCGAGGTCCGGCAGGTAGTCGACCTCGACGCCGCGATCCTTGAAAATCTGCACGGCGGTGGGCGAAAGCTTGTCGGAAACGAGTACGCGGGGCGCCATATCGGCCTCCTTGGGTAGTTGTCGTCATGTGGGAAGCGGCCGCCGCGCGGGCGGCCGAATTGAATCAGGCTGCAGCCTTAAGCGCCGCTTTCTGGGTAGCGAACGCCCAGTCGAGCCACGGCATCAGCGCCTCCAGATCGGAGGTCTCGACCGTCGCGCCGCACCAGATCCGCAATCCGGGCGGAGCGTCGCGATAGGCGCCGATGTCGTAGGCGACACCTTCCTTGTCGAGCATCGATGCAAGTGCCTTGGCGAAAGCCGCCTGTGCGTCCTTGTCGAGCGAGGCGACTTCCGGATCTGTGATCGACAGACAGACGGAGGTGTTCGAGCTCGTCTGCGGAACCACCGCCAGGTTGCCGAGCCAGCCCGCCGAGGCAACGAAGCGGTCGATGACCGCCTTGTTGGCGTCCGCCCTTGCAATCAGCGCGTCCAGCCCGCCGATTTCCTTCGCCCAGTTGAGGGCATCGAGATAGTCCTCGACCGCCAGCATCGAGGGCGTATTGATGGTCTCGCCGCGGAAGATGCCGTCGATCAGCTTGCCGCCCTTGGTGAGGCGGAAGATCTTCGGCAGCGGCCAGGCAGGCGAATAGCTTTCCAGGCGGGCAACCGCGCGCGGGCTCAGGATCAGCATTCCATGCGCGGCCTCGCCGCCCAGCACTTTCTGCCAGGAGAAGGTCACCACATCGAGCTTTTCGAAATCGAGCCGCTGCGCAAAGGCCGCCGAGGTCGCGTCGCAGATCGTCAGGCCCTTGCGGTCTGCGGGAATGAAGTCGCCATCGGGCACGCGAACGCCCGACGTCGTGCCGTTCCAGGTGAACACCACATCGCGGTCGAAATCGAGCTTGGCAAGATCGGGCAGCTCGCCGTAAGGCGCGTCGAAGCTGCGCGTGTCCTTCAGCTTCAGCTGCTTGACGACGTCGGTCACCCAGCCGGAGCCGAAGCTCTCCCATGCAACCATGTCGACGCCGCGCTCGCCCAGCAGCGACCAGAGCGCCATCTCCACCGCGCCCGTGTCGGACGCCGGTACGATGCCGATCAGGTGGCTGTCGGGCACCTGCAGCACTTCGCGCGTCAGTTCGATCGCGGCGAGCAGTTTGGATTTGCCGATTTTGGCCCGGTGCGAGCGGCCGAGTGCCGCGTCCTGGAGCGCTGCTAGCGACCAACCGGGACGTTTGGTGCAGGGACCTGAAGAAAAATTGGGGTTCGCCGGACGGAGTCCGGGCTTGGGTAGGTTCGTCATCGTGGTTCTATCCTCTCAGATAGCTCGCCCCTCGTTGGGGAGGGGTGGCCCACGGACGGCGTTACTGCTTTTCGCCTTCTTCGGTCAAGCACATTCTACCAAAGCACCACACAATCGGTGCGCAAAAAAATAGGCGGGCTCGAGGCCCGCCAGTCGTCGTTCGGGTCCCAGTCCGAATGAACTCACCAGATTTCGTAGCGCAGTCCCAGCTTCACCTCGTGCTGGGTGAAGCCCGGGTCGGTGGTTTGTGTGCCGGAGGCGCCGAGTGCCCGGTCGGCGGCGGTAAACTCTGACATCGGGCCGCCGGAGATCTTCTTGTACTTGTATCCGAGCCGCACTTTCAGCTTGTCATTGATGTCGTAGGCCATGCCGGCCATTGCGGCATAGGAAAAGCGCCAGCTGCTCTGACCGTTCGCCGTCGTCGGCGTTGTAGCCGTCGCAGGACAGGCAACGCCGCCTGACACGCAGGCATAGGTGCTGGAAAGGTTTGTCCAGGAGACATGCGTCACACCGGCGCCGGCGCCGACATAGGGCGTGAAGCCGGCAAACGTTCCAAGATCGACGTAACCATTGGCCATCACGGTGGTGCCGTTCAATGTCGCGCTGTCATTCGAGACACAGGTCGTGCCGGCGGCAAAACCGGCGCAGGGCGTCGCGAAGGTGCGCGTACCGTTGAAGCGTATGTTGAAGCGTTCGGCCGTCAGGTCGGCACGTATCAGGTCCGTGAAGGCGTAGCCGAAACCGATGCCGTAGGAGATACCGCCCGCTACCGAAGCGGTGGTAAAGGCCGCCGAGCCGTAAGTTCCCGTGCCCACATTGAAGACACGGTAGTTGAAGGCTCCGTCGGCTGAAGTCGCAAAGGCATATCCGACGCTGCCGCGCAGATACCACCCGCTGCCCACCTCGACCGGCACGATTTCCTGCAGCGGCCCCACGCTGTCTTCGATCACCATCGGCGGGTCGTAGTCGGCCGCGTAGAGCGGAAGAACCGGCAGGAGCGCGATGGTTGCTGCTGAAGCCAACAAACGGACGGTATGGCGCATGGTGCAAACTCCGATGGCGCAAGCTGCCTGGGCCCGCGCGCTGCTTATCTCGGAGCATTGTTAACTATGATGGTTAAGTGCCGGTTAAGGCTAACAAATCCTTTTCACGCCCATTCGCGGGTCCAAACGCAGCGAAGCCGCCCGGCCTTGCGGCGGGGCGGCTTCCGGTGAGCTGGCCTGTCTTATTTATAGACGACCGGAGGCAGGGGCTCGGGTTCGTACGGGATGAATTCCTGCTTTTTGCCGCAGCCCGCGTTTCCGCCGCCGAACTGGTAGCGTACACCTGCACGGCCTTCGTGCACGTCGATGCCGCTATCGAAGCCGGGGCCGGCCTGCGGTGCGTATTCAAACATGCGACCGCCCGAAATCCGCATGAAGCGGTAGCCGACATCGACGGCCCAGTTCGGGTTGATGCAGTAGGATGCGCCGGCCATGAGGGCCCAGGCGAAGCGCCAGTTGGTAGCGCCGGTATGAACCGTGGTGGTGCCGCCTACTGTGTTGCGCAGATCGTCCCACTTGATCCGCGCGCCGCCGATACCGGCGCCGACATAAGGCGTGACCTTGTGCCAGGTCCCGAGATCGACATAGGCGTTCGCCATGGCAACGATCGCGCTGTAGGCAGAAGAATCTGCCGAGGTACAGGCGCCCCCGCCGCCGCAGACACCGGACGTCTGGCCGGTGAAGGTCGACCGGAAGAAGTAGTCGGCCGTCAGGTCGGCACGGAACCACTTGTTGATCTTGTAACCGACACCGAGACCGCCGGAGAATGCGCCGCGCAGGTTCCCGAAATCGAAGCGGCCGAGACCACCCGGAGTGCCGTAGGTAATGTAGTTTGCACCGCGGAAGGTCGACAGATGATAGTCGATGTCGCCGCGCAGGTACCAGCCGCCGTAGGAATGCTCGACCGGGATCGGTTCGTTGTAGATCGGCGGCGGAGCTTCGATGATCGGCGGCTCGTAGATATCTGCGGCCATTGCCGGGGCAGCCATACCGGCGATCAACACAGCGCCCAGCATCACCGGTTTCGCAAGTCTCAACATGTGGAGCGACCCTTGGTTTTTCCCGGCGCGGATGCCGGATCGATTGAAATCCCACCCAGCATGCCAGCTAAAAGTTAAGCGGCGCTTAACCCTAACTTTTTACCTTAATAACTGGTGTTCAGCCGCGCCCGCACAAACAAAAAGCCCGCCTCGGGAGGCGGGCTTTTTCGTTGTACTTTGGATAACAGCTATGCTGCCGAGCGCGTTTCCGAAATGGCGCCGACAATGTCGTCGACCACACTCTCTATCAGCGCCCGGTCGTCTGCCTCCGCCATCACGCGGATCAGCGGTTCCGTGCCTGAAGGCCGGATGACCAGCCGGCCGTTTTCCCCGAGCCTGGCCCGCGCATCGTCGATCATCGCCTTCACGGGCGCGCTCTCCAGCGGCTTGCCGCCGGCAAAGCGCACATTCTTTAAGAGCTGCGGCACCGGCTCGAATTTGCTGCACACTTCGCTCGCCGGCTTGTCCTCGCGTTTGATGCAGGCCAGCACCTGCAGCGCGGCCAGCAGCCCGTCGCCGGTGGTCGAGAAATCCGAAAGCACAATGTGGCCCGACTGTTCGCCGCCGACATTGTAGCCATGCGCCCGCATGTGCTCGACCACGTAGCGGTCGCCCACCTTGGTGCGGTGCAGCCCGAGCTTGCGTCCGGTCAGAAACCGCTCAAGCCCGAGATTGGACATGATGGTCGCAACCACGCCCCCGCCCGAGAGGCGTTCGGCCTCCTGCCAGCTCTGCGCGATCAGCGCCATGATCTGGTCGCCATCGATCACGGTGCCGTTTTCGTCGACAATCACCACACGGTCGGCGTCGCCATCGAGCGCAATGCCGATATCGGCCCGCACTTCATGCACTTTCTTGGAAAGACCGTAGGGATGGGTCGAGCCGCATTCTTCATTGATGTTGAAGCCATTGGGGTCGACCCCCATGGTCACAACCTCGGCGCCCAGCTCCCAAAGTGCAGCGGGCGCAACCTTGTAGGCTGCGCCGTTGGCGCAATCGACCACAATGCGCAGGCCCGACAGCGACATGGAACGCGGCAGGGTGCGCTTGGCGAACTCGATATAGCGGTCATGCACGCCGTCGACGCGTTTCGCGCGGCCAAGCGCGGTCGGCGCGGCCAGCGAGCTCGACAGGTCCTGGCTCAGCAGCGATTCAATGCGGTTTTCGATCTCGTCGGAGAGCTTGTAGCCGTCGGGGCCAAACAGCTTGATGCCGTTGTCGTGGAATGGGTTATGCGAGGCCGAAATCATCACGCCGATATCGGCGCGCAGCGAGCGGGCAAGCATCGAGACGGCCGGGGTCGGCACTGGACCGAGCAGGAAGACATCCATGCCGGCGGCGCAGAAGCCCGCAACCAGAGCGTTTTCGATCATATAGCCTGAGAGGCGCGTATCCTTGCCGAGAACGACCCGGTGGCGGTGATCGCCGCGCTGGAAAACCACCCCGGCGGCCATGCCGACTTTCATCGCGATCTCGGCCGTCATCGGAAAGCTGTTCGCTTTGCCGCGAATGCCATCCGTGCCGAAATATTTCTTCGTCATGTTTTTACCGGCTTTCCCCACATGTCCCTCGCAAGACTTTTGCCACATACGCCCCAGTACCGGAGATCACAATATGTGATGCCCTGTTACGATTTCCGTGCTGGCAAGGCGGAAACTTGGCTGATGCTTAACAACAGGTTGGGGCACTATCCGGGCGGAGGCGCGGAAATCTAGCCGTCCATTTCGGCAATCCATGCCCTGAGCAGTTCCACTGCGTCCCGATCGTGCAGAGATCGGCCGAGCTCGGGCATCATCACGCCCGGCTCCGTGCTGTCGACGCGGTAGATGAGGATCGACCCGTCGGGGTCGCCCGGTTTGATGTCGAATTCCCGGTCGCCGGCGCCCCTGCCGGCTGCAACCGGCCGCTTCAAAATACCGAGGGCGGTGCGGTCTTTCTCACCCCAGGTGAGGAAAAGCCCCGAATTGCTCGCCGGTCCTTCGCGCCGGTGGCAATGCGCGCAATTCACGTCGAGCCAGGCGCGGGCGCGCGTTTCGAGCGGCGCATCGACATCGAAAGCACCCGGTACGGCCTCGACGTCCGCTGGCTCCGGCGCGCCCTCAAGCATGCCTAGCGCGATCCAGTATTCAAGCTGGTTTTGGGCCCCATCCCTATAGGCGAAATCACCGTTGAGATTGCGCGCCTTGGGACCGATCGGCACGATCTCGCCGTTCAGCGCATGGCAGCCCTTGCATTGGTTCTTGTTTGGCACCGAATAGGCGACCGCGAGCGGCGTGCCGTCCTCCGCAATTGTGTCGACCGGCACCTTGGCGCCGGCGATTTTCAACTCCGCATCGCTCTGCTCGTCGTTCCACAGATACGCCCAGGCCTGCCAGCCGCCTTCCTGGTGCAGCAGCACTCGCGTCTCGATGAGACGGATATCCTTGTCCGGCTGCCGGAAATCAGCGGGAAAAGCGAAGGTCTTGATCAGCGCGGTGCCTGCCGGAAACTCGAAGGCTTCATCCGCCGCGAACTCCGCTGCGGTGCCCTCGGGCAGATAGACAAAGCGGAATTTCAGCGCCTTGTCCGAAAACAGCGGCGTGTTGATCGCGAAGGGCACAACGCCCACCGCCGGCTCCTGCGCGGTCATGTCGGCGAAGAAGCCGAACTCCGACAGAAGCCTCGGCGGCTTCTTTGCCGACACCGCGTTGTCCGAAATTGCCTGCGACTGCGAGACGGGCAGCAGAAGTGCTGTCGCCAGCCACGCGGCCTTTGCAAATCGGCTCAGCATCATTCTGCGCATTCTTGTCGGGCCTTATGGCGGGATCACGCCCCGCCGTCCTGCGGCAGCTTCACCGGCTCCGGTTCAGGCAGGCTGCCCGCATAGTCGGCGATGTCGGTGTCGGGCCACCAGCCCCAAGGCAGGAGCATCTGCGAAATCATCTTGAGGTTGGCAAAGCTCGTGCCCTCGGGTTCCGAAATGTAGATGCGGTTCTCGGCCGAGACCCAGGAGAAATACTCCGGGATACGCGTCACGCCGTCCCAGACGATGTCGGGCACCGGTTCGCCGATCACATCGGTGATGATCTTGCCGACCTCGCCGTCGGGCGCAAAGCCGCCATCGCCATAGTCATTGTCGTGGACATACACGCCGCGCGGCACGAACATGTAGCTGTCGTCGTCATAGTCGTTCGGATAGGCGGCGATCAGAACATGCGTTGTGCCGTTGCCGGAAAGCCGGTTGCCGAACACGTGCACATTGCGGTTGGCCATTACCATGATGCCCATGCCCTTCGGCACGATTCCGACAATGTTACCCTCCGGCGCAAAGTTCGGCGTGTCGTTGTCCATCACGTCGTTGTCGAAAACGCGAATGTCGTGACCGCCCTGCACCGGCAGGTTGGGCAGATCGAAGATCAGAATACCGCCGGTATTGTGGGTCGCGGTGTTGCCGTAGACATCGGCGCGGAAAGAATTCTCGATCTCGATGCCGGCGACATTGTACTCGGCAGTCGAATTGCGAACGATGATGTCCTCGCTCTGACCGACATAGATGCCGGCATCCGAAGCGCCGCGCACCAGAACGTTGTCGATCAGCACGTTCTTTGACGAAACGGGGTAGACGCCATAGGCGCCATTGTCCTCATGCGGCCCGTTGGTCCACTCGACTCTCAGGTCGCGAAAGGTAATCTCGTTCGAGCCCTTGGATTTGATGCCGTCGCCCTTGGTGTCCTCCACTGCGAAATCGCGCAGGATCACCTTGTCGGAAGTAATGAGCAGCCCCTCGCCCGCGCCGGTTTGTCCCTTGAAGGAGAGCACGGTGCGCTCAGCGCCCTCGCCACGCACGGTCACATTGTCGACGTCGAGCGAGAGACCGTCGGTGAGATCGTAGCGTCCGGCTGCAATCGTCACCGTGTCGCCTGGCTCGGCCAGTATCAGCGCCTCGATGAGGCGTTCATTCGCTCCTTCGCCTGGCTCGACGCGGTGATCCGCCGCAAACACCGCGGTGGCCGAAAACACCAATGTCGAGAAGGCCAGCGCGGCGGCTGCCGGAAGCGGCTTTGGAACGCACGAAGGTGACGGCATGGCACTCCTCCCTTTGCCAGTGCGGTCACGATGCGCCCGGGCTGGACGGCTGTCAAGAAAACTGAAAGAGTTTCACTTATGAATCAGGGTGCTGACCGCAGCGCAGTGCCGCGGCAAAGGCGCAGCCTTCGCACCCGCGCTGCATTGCTGCACGCGGTTGGAGAGCTCGTCGCGGCCGAGGGGCCCGAAGCAGTCACCACCACACGGGTGGCTGCCGAGACAGGCGTCGCCGTGGGCACAATCTACCGTTATTTCGCCGACCGGGATGCCCTGCTGCTGGCGGCTTACGATGAAACGGTCGGCCGTATCGTCGCGGTCTGCAACGGCGCCCTTTCCGCACTGCCGAAGACCACCGGCGCGCCCCGGGCCGCCGGCATCCTGCTGCGCAGCTACCTTGACGCGGCCGAGGCCATACCCGCCCATTCCGGGCTGCTGCGTGCGATGCGCTCCGCAAGGCCGGTGGACAAGGACCTTTCCGCCAACCGGAATGAAATCATACGCGGTATCCTCGCCCCATTTCTCGCCCGGTTCCTCCCGGACGTGGACGTGCCGCAGGCCGCAGTCCTGATGATCAATGCCACAATAGGCACCCTCGTCGATCTCTACCTCGTGACCGAGGACCGCACCGACCGCGACTGGCTGCGCAAGGAGACCGAGGCCTATTTGGCGTTCGTGGTAGCACGGCTGGAAGGCACGACTCACGCGTCCGAATAGCTGCCCCTCGTTTTACGAGACACAACCAGAGATACACTTCCATGACACCGTCGTCGCGAATGCATCTCTCAAGTAAATAATTTCGCGTCGAAAAAGATGTAATTAACTGAGCAATTCAATCTCGCAACTACTGTACTGAAACTCAATGATGTGAGAATAACTGCAACTCTGAGTCGAGTAGACTCGAATCGTCAGTTTCGTTGCTGAAAATCACTTTAGACATGGGAGGGAGGCTCGATGTCGAGGCCCTTGTTGACAGTTGATGAGATGGAGCGGGTAAATTCGGCAGGCAGGGAGCGGGGCTGTCATCGCTGTGGCGCCGGAGAACCGGGAACCGCATCGGGCAACTTTGTGCCGGAATACCACCCGCCCCGGATATTCGGAACCACCTCTGTGGTGATTCCCAGTTGCCTCAGCTGCAGCCGGATCGCGGGCGCCCACGTCACCATATCTGTGCACCGGCGTTTCAAATGCGCGTGATTTCGCGGCAGGTCAGGCTGGAATACAACAGCTTCTACGTTGCCGGCTCGCGCAATGTAGATGTGCCGGCCCCGCGGGCCGGCCAGCACCACATTGCAAGCAATGATTGCATCAATGTGGGCTGCAGGATGTGGCACGACGGCGAAATCCGCATCGAGATCGGCGGCGCGAACGATGTGGTCCCGGTGGGCAAGCCGCGGCTCGACGTGATGATCGCCACGCCGCACAGCGAGATTGTGCTGTTCGATGCCAACCACCCGGAGCTAGCACGCTGGCCTGTCGAACGGCGCGACACCCGTGTCAGGGTCTGGACAAACCACGCGACCGAACCGGACTACATCCAGATCATCGTTGGCGCTTAGCGGTGGCAGGTGGCGCCTACCGCGCCTCGTTGCGCATGTAGTCCGCCAGCAGCTCCGCGTGTGCCTGTCCCAGCTCGTAGCAATAGGTGATCGTGCGCTCGGCGGGATCCCAGAACGCGTTTGGTTCGCCACAGCTCGCCATCTGGAAGTCGATACCGCTGTCGAGCAGGAAAGCGTCGGCAATCAGTTCCTTCGCCATCTCAAGCATTCCTGCCTCGCGGAATGCCGCCGCATAGACGGCGAGGTCGGGCTGCGAAACCTCTTCATATGTGATTGTGACGGGTGTCTCGCCGCTTTCGCGCAGATGCGGTTCCAGCAGCCGAAACCAGCTCGAGGCGGTCTGCTGATATTCCCACACGCAGCTTTCGCGGCGTTCTTCCGGCATCTCCTCCACAGCTTCAAGGCCGCCGAATGTCTCCGCATCGTGGCCGATCATCATGCACACGATCGCGTAGGCGCGCTGCTCCTCCACACTGTGTTCGTCCCAGAACTCGAAATCGGCGCCGGCCGCTCCGGCCGCGGCACCGGTCAGAAACCAGCTGTCGGACGCATCTATCAGCGCGTTGTCGTAGACCGTATTGTCGCTTTCCAGAATGACGATCGTGGACAGGGCATCCACTGCATCCTCCTCGCGTCCAAGCACCGGCAGCTCGAACTCGGAAATCAGCATGTGGCCTGCCTCATGCATCAGCACAAAAAGCGCGTTGCCGAACACGAACTCCCAAACTTCTTCGGCCTGTTCCTCGCTGAGGCCGGCAAACTCTGCCGGAACTTCGTCCTGGGCGCCGGAAGGTCCTGAAAGCCAGGCAGATACGACAAGTGCCGCCGCAAGTTTCGAAAAGGTGTTTTGCATGATTGTCTCCCCGCATCTCTGACCGCAGGGCAACCGCCCGCCGCCCAAGCAAAAAAGGCCGGAGCTTTGACGCTCCGGCCTTTCAGTCGCATCATTTCTTGAGCGAAACCTTAACTCGGCTGCGGCTCCATGCCGCCTTCCGGCTCACCGCCATCCTTCTTGCGGCCCTCGGCGCGCGGACCGGCCTTCGGTACGGCGGGACCGCGCGGCGCGGGAGTATCGTCGCCGAGATCGCGTTTGGGCTTTTCGCCCTTCAGCAGCTGCTTGATCTCATCGCCAGACAGCGTCTCGTATTCGAGCAGGCCCTCAGCGATAGCCATCCAGCCCTTCTTTTTCTTGGTCAGGATCGAACGCGCGGTGTCATAGGCCTCATCGATAAGCCGCCGTACTTCGGCATCGATGATCTGCTGTGTTTCTTCCGACATGTTCTGCTGGCGCGCCACCGAATGGCCCAGGAACACTTCTTCCTGGTTGTCACCATAGGCAACCCGCCCGAGTTTGTCGGAGAAGCCCCAGCGCGTCACCATCGCACGGGCGAGCTTGGTCGCCTGGTCGATGTCGGAGGCAGCACCCGAGGTGATGTTCTCCTTGCCGAACTTGATCTCCTCGGCAACGCGCCCACCCATCATGATCGCCAGCCGCGACACCATGTACTTGTAGCTCATGGAGTAGCGGTCGCCCTCGGGCAGCTGCATCACCATGCCAAGCGCGCGCCCGCGCGGGATGATCGTCGCCTTGTGCAGCGGGTCGGACGAAGGCACTTCCAGCGCCACGATCGCATGGCCCGCTTCATGATAGGCGGTGAGTTCCTTCTCGGCCTGCGTCATCGCCGACGAACGCCGCTCGGCGCCCATCATGATCTTGTCCTTGGCGTCCTCGAACTCGGCCATCGTCACAAGGCGCTTGTTGCGCCTTGCAGCCATGAGGGCGGCTTCGTTGACGAGGTTGGCAAGGTCCGCACCGGAGAAGCCCGGCGTGCCGCGCGCAATCACCTTGAGGTCGACATTCGGCGCCAGCGGCACGTTGCGCACGTGAACCTTGAGTATCTTCTCGCGGCCGATAATGTCCGGGTTCGGCACCACCACCTGGCGGTCGAAGCGGCCCGGGCGCAGCAGCGCCGGGTCCAGCACGTCCGGCCGGTTGGTGGCCGCGATCAGGATAATGCCTTCATTGGCCTCGAAGCCGTCCATCTCGACCAGCAGCTGGTTCAGCGTCTGCTCGCGCTCGTCATTGCCGCCGCCGAGGCCGGCACCGCGATGCCGGCCCACGGCGTCGATCTCGTCGATGAAGATGATGCAGGGCGCGTTCTTTTTGGCTTGCTCGAACATGTCGCGCACGCGGCTGGCACCCACACCGACAAACATCTCCACGAAGTCCGAGCCCGAGATGGTGAAGAAGGGCACATTGGCTTCGCCTGCCACCGAGCGCGCCAGAAGCGTCTTGCCGGTGCCGGGAGGACCGACGAGCAGCACGCCGCGCGGGATCTTGCCACCGAGCCGCTGGAACTTCTGCGGGTCGCGCAGGAATTCGACAATCTCCTCGAGGTCCTGCTTGGCCTCGTCGACGCCGGCGACGTCCTGGAAGGTGACGCGCCCATGCGCCTCGGTCAAAAGCTTGGCTTTCGACTTGCCGAAGCCCATCGCCCGGCCGGAGCCCGACTGCATCTGGCGCATGAAGAATATCCATACGCCAAGGATGAGCAGCATCGGCAGCCATGAAATCAGATAACCGAAGATCGAATTCGAGCCGTCGCTTTCGGGGCGAACGTTGATGGTCACGCCGCGGTCTTCAAGCCGCTGCACCAGCGTCTGGTCGCCTGGCGAATAGGTCTGGAACCCGGAACTGGAATCCGAATAGGTGCCCGAGATCCTGTCGCCGGTGATCGTCACCGACTGGATGCGGCCATTGTCGAGCTGCTGCAGGAATTCCGAATACGCGATTTCGCGCGAAGCGCCGCGCTGTTGCGGCTGCTGGAACAGGTTGAAAAGCGCGATCAGCAGGACCGCGATGATGGCCCACAGCGCAAGGTTGCGATAGTTCGGATTCATGAGGTGTCCCGGTTAGGTTGGGGGAACGGCCAAATCTGTTGATCCCGTTCTCTTCTAAACATAGGGAGCGCCCGGTGGATTGCCAAGCGCGACCGCTAGTCTCGGTTAAGTTCCGCGCATGCTTCGCCCGTTGAGCGGAGGTTCGGACACGGCGCGCGCACCGATCAATGAAAAAACCGCCCGCGCCGGAGCAAGATCGAACGACGGCAGATATCGCGCCCAGGGCGCTGCGACCGGCTCGCATGTAGTACCTTCAACGTCTCCGGCAAGACCGATACACTCACCGCCGCGCCAGACAGCCGGCTGCCGCGCAACCGCCGCTCGCGCAAGCCGGGGCGGCACATCGCCCGGCGCTTCTTTCACATGCGCCTCTACCGCGCTTGCGTCCGTTTCTCCAACCGCCATCCCGGCACCGTCCGGGAGCCCGATACGATAGCGTCCATCCCAGAACGGCGATATGGCGCCACGCGCCGGCAGGTTCCGGTTTTCGCGATAAAGGAAAACCCCGCCGCTGCTGCGTTCCGCCACCGCGCCTGCCAGCGTCAGCCGCGCCGGCCCTTCTGCGAGCGCGGCAAGAGCCTGCGCGCTTCGCCCTTCGTCAGGCAGAAATGTCTGCCCGCCTGCCGTCGAAAGCAGAATACGCAACGCGTAGATCGCAGCGCTCCTTTCGGGAGCATCCAACATCGCCGGGTCGATCCTGATCAGCCCCGGCATCGGCATAGTTGAATACCGGTCGATCAACGCGCCTGCGTTGTCGCCCAGCGCGCGCCGCAGCTCGGCCGCAGCGCATGCCGCTTCGCCAGATAAGTCGATCTCTTCATTGTTCAGCATTGCCCGCATGCGCACGCGCTCATAGCGAACATCTTCGTTGCTCGGGTCGTCGATCCACCCGCCGCCGGCACGCTTTAGCGCATCGCGCAATGCCGTTCGCCGCACGCCAAGCAGCGGTCGAGCAAACCATGTCGCACCGTCGTATAGCGTTGCCTCGGCGATACCTGCGCCACCCCGCCCGCCCTCGCCGCGCGCCGCGCGCATGGCAACCGTCTCGGCCTGGTCGTCCATCGTATGCGCCACAAGAACGAGGTCTGTACCCGCCTCTTGGGCGGCCTGGGACAAGAGCCTGTGGCGGGCCTCGCGCGCCGCTTCCATCAGTCCGGTCGCTGGCTTTGCGGCATCCCAGGCGAGTGTCCGATGCTCCATGTCAAGGCGCGCCGCAGCTTCGGCGACGAACCGCGCCTCGGCAGCAGCCTCCGCGCGCAGGCGGTGATCCACGGTTGCGGCAACCAGCCTCAGCGACGGAAACTGGCGCCGCGCATAGCTGGCGAAAAGTTGCATCAGCGCCATGGAATCGCTGCCGCCGGAAACGGCAAGCACAACACAATCGCGGCCGGCGAGCGCCAGCCTGTCGAAATCTTCGTCGAATTCTGGAATCGGCGGCAATCCGCCATTCGGGCGCGTCGATCGCGCCATACCGGTCATCGGTGAAATACTGTCCACCCGACCGCCAACCTCAGCAGGAAGCTCGCGCCTGCTCGACCTTCACGCGCTCCAGCACGGCGGTGGAGGCTTGCGGGTAACGGTTTTTCACTTCCGAAAGCGTTGCGCACGCCACATCGCGTTGGTCCATCGCGACCAGTGAAACGCCGAGCTTCAGCATCATTTCCGGCGCCTTGCGTGCGTCGGGATAGTCCCGGTTGGCACCGAGGAAAACCTGCGCCGCTTCGCGATATTTCTCCTGACCGAGCAACGCCTCGCCAAGCCAGAACCGGGCGTCGGCCGCGCGTGTGTCGTTCGGAAACGCTTCGACATGACGCCGGAACCCGGCTTCCGCCGCATCGTAATCGCCCGCCAGCACAAACTCATATGCGGACCGGTAGAGTTCATCCGGATCGGATGTTTCGGGCAGCGCAGCCACTTGTGTTCCGTCCGTGCTTGGTACGCCATTTTCTACGCCCGGCAGACCGTTGTCGTCGACCTGCGCGCCAACCACATTGCCGTCCTTGTCGAAAGTGACGCTGCCCAGCGTACGCGGCGGTGTAGCCGGCGCCGAGGCTGTCTCGGTCGTGCCGTCGGTGTTCTCGATGATTTCCTCAACATTGCTGTTGTCGGATTTCTGCATCGCCGGCTGCGCGCCACCCTTTTCGAGCTCCTGAAACCGGAACTCGTTGTCTTCCTGCATGCGCCGCAGCTGATCCTGCATCTGCAGCACCTGGAAGTTCAGCTCCTCGACCAGCCCGTTGAGCTGGCGCACCTGCTCTTCGAGCTGGATGACCCGCGGATCGCCTGCCTGCGCCAGCTGCACATAGCCCTGCTCCGGCATGCGCGGACCCGGCGCACGGATCTTCGGCACCGGCTGACGCTGGCCGAGCAGCGCGCCTCCCAATGTGACCAGACGGTCGACCTGTTGTTCATGTGAAGGTGCAGCATTCGCGCCGCCGCCGCATACGGCGAGCGCGGCAAATACGCCGCTGAAAATCATGGCCTTATACATCGCAATCCCGTTCAGATTCCGGACCCAAGCCCAATTCGGCCCGTCGAAAAGAAGCTCTTATCAAGCCGTGCAACTTCGGCCAAATTTTGTTGCCTGCCAATGCACAAAGGGCGGCCACCCGGCCGCCCTTTGAATGCGAACAATGTGCCGCCCTTAGCTCGACTGACCGCCAAGCAAAGTCACCGCGCGGCGATTCTGCGACCAGCAGGAAATGTCGTCGCACACCGCAACCGGCCTCTCCTTGCCGTAGGTAATCGTCTTGATGCGGGCAGCGGTCACGCCCCGGCTGACCAGAAAATCGCGTGCGGCGGCAGCGCGCCGCGCTCCCAGCGCCAGGTTGTATTCACGCGTTCCGCGTTCGTCCGCGTGGCCCTCAACCGTGATCGAGTAGTTCGGGTACTGGTTGAGCCACTGTGCCTGACGCGCCAGCGTGGCCTGCGCGTCGGCGCGGATCGCCGAGGAATCGGTGTCGAAGAAAATCCGGTCGCCGACATTGACCGTAAAGTCCTGCGACGAGCCCGGAGTGTTTGCGCCGCCGAGGCCAAGCTCCGCCGCGTTGTTCGGAACCTGGTTCCGCGATGCACAGCCCGCAACGGCCAGCACCGCCGCTAGGGCGATCATGACCGGCAGGCGCGTTGAAGACATGCTACGGCTCATGGCCGCCTCTCCTTCGAATTTGAATGTCTGCCTTGAGCATTCAGTAACCATGGGTCGGTTAACCGCTACTCAAGGGAATGGGTTAACGAAAAGTTTTTTCCCGAATCCGCGAAATGGCACCGAACGGGCCAATTGAGCGGATAATGCGGCATAAAATGGGCCAAACCATGCCGGCACAAGCCAGGCACAACCCTCACGCCCCGGCCGGCGCCCTTTTCAAAGGTTTTTCCGCGTCATAACAATCGCGCCATGATCGGCATTCTTTCAAATACCGCCTATGCAAGGTTGTTCGGCGCGCAGGTCATCGCCCTTGCGGGCACCGGGCTTTTGACGATCGCGCTAGGCCTTCTGGCATACGATCTTGCTGGCGACCGCGCAGGCGCGGTCCTGGGCACGGCGCTCACCATCAAGATGGTCGCATATGTGGCGCTCGCTCCGGTCGCCAACGCGATCGCCGTCCGGCTGCCGCGCAAGGCCCTGTTGATCGGCGCCGACCTGATCCGCGCCGCCGTCGCGCTGTGCCTGCCCTTCATCGGGTCGATCTGGCAGGTGTATGTGCTGATATTCGTGCTGCAGGCGGCGTCCGCGACCTTCACGCCCGCCTTTCAGGCAACCATCCCCGACATACTGGAAGACGAGGCCGACTACACCAAGGCGCTTTCGCTTTCACGGCTGGCTTATGAGCTCGAAAACCTTTTCAGCCCGGCACTGGCCGGCCTCCTGTTGCTCGTCACCAGCTACCACTGGCTTTTCGGCGGCACTTTCGCCGGTTTTCTGGGCTCCGCCTTGCTGGTCTGGCTGGCGCCGTTGCCGGCGAGAAAAGCCGTAGCAGGCCAGAGTTTCGTTGAGCGGCTGACACGCGGCCTGCGCATCTATCTCGCGACGCCGCGCCTGCGCGGCCTGCTGGCACTCAACATGGCGGCCGCTGCCGCCAGCGCCTTCGTCATCGTCAATACAGTGGTCGTGGTCAAAGCCGGCTTTGGCGGCACCCAAACCGACGTGGCAATCGCCTTCGGCGCCTTCGGCGTCGGTTCGATGATCGGCGCGCTCTCGCTTCCCCGATTGCTGGAGCACCTGTCCGACCGGCCGGTCATGATCGCTTCGGCGCTCGCGCTGAGCGTGATCACCCTGGCGCACGCGTTCTGGTTGCTCGGTGTCGGCCGCACCGGCTGGCCGGCCTTCCTCGCCATCTGGGCAATCAGCGGCGTCTTCTATTCGGCGCTGCTCACGCCGTCCGGCCGGCTGCTGCGTCGCTCCGCCCACGCCGAAGACCGGCCGGCGGTCTTTGCCGCGCAGTTCGCTTTGTCACACGCCTGCTGGCTGGTGACCTATCCGCTCGCCGGCTGGGTCGGCGTCGCGTTCGGCCTGCCCGTTGCGATGCTGGTGCTCGGCATTCTGGCTCTTCTAGGCGTCGCCGCCGCCGCCATCGTGTGGCCGGCGGGCGATCCGCGCGAGGCTACGCATGCGCATCCCGATCTGCCGCCAGACCATCCGCACCTGGACCGTCATGACGGTGTTGGGACGCATCGCCACGAGCTCATCATCGACGACATCCACCGCGCCTGGCCGGCGAAAAGCTGAGAGCCGCTACTCGAGAAGCGGCGACCAGGCCGGGTCCGACGCAAAGCTTGGCGTTTCGATCGTCTGTTTGTTGCGCCCGGTCAGGTCGATCGTATGCAGGCGCGGCCCGCCCGCACCCGCATTCTCGGAAAAGAACATGATCACCCGGCCGTTCGGCGCCCAGGTCGGACCTTCCTGAAGGAAGCCGTTGGAAAGGATGCGCTCGCCGGAACCGTCCGGCCGCATCACACCGATCTGGAACTCGCCGCCGGTCTGCTTGGTGAAAGCGATCAGGTCGCCGCGCGGCGACCATACAGGCGTCGAATAGGTTCCGTCGCCGAACGAGATGCGCTGCTGGTTGCTGCCATCCGCGCCCATCGCGTAAAGCTGTGCTCGTCCGCCGCGGTCGGAGGTGAACACGATGCGTGACCCGTCCGGCGAATAGGAAGGCGAGGTGTCGATCGAATTGGTGTTGGTCAGCCGCGTCGTGTTGCGGCTTCTCAGGTCGAGCGTGAAGATGTTGGAATTGCCGTCGTCGCGCAGCAGCGACATGATGACCTTCTGTCCGTCGGGCGAGAAACGCGGCGCAAACGTCATGTTCGGAAAGTTCGCCACCAGCTCGCGCTGCCCGGTCTCAAGCTGCAGCAGATAGACCTGCGGCCGCCCGTTCTCGTAGGACATGTAGGTGATTTCCTGCCGGTTGGGCGAAAAGCGCGGCGTCAGCACGATCGCACGTCCGTCGGTCAGGTGCCGCTGGTTGGCGCCGTCCTGGTCCATGATCGCCAGCCGTTTCACGCGCTCGTTTTTCGGTCCCGTCTCATCGACATAAACGATGCGGGTGTCGAAATAGCCCTTCTCGCCGGTCAGCCGCTCATAGATGGAATCGGCGATGATGTGCGCCACGCGGCGCCACTTGGCGCGGTCGGTGAAGAACTGCTCGCCCACCAGCTGCTGGCCGGCATAGGTATCCCAGAGACGGTAGACCACCTTCAGCCGTCCGTCGGTCTCCTGCGTCACCCGGCCGATGACAAGCGCCTGCGCATTGATCACCGTCCAGTCGGAAAAGCGGGGTGCGGCATCCGGGTTGGACGTCTTTTCGATGAAGGCAGCCTTGTCGATCGGAGCGAAGAGACCCGAGCGCCTGAGATCGGCCGTCACCACCGCCGCGATATCGGCGCCGGCATTGTCGGCTGACAGGAACTCGGCGATCGCGATCGGCAGCGGTTCCACGACGCCCTTGTTGACGTCGATCTCCAGCACCGCATGGGCCGGAAGCATGCCGCCTATCCCTGCCGCTGCCACGGTCATCAAGATCACGGTCAGCTTGCGCAGAAAACGTCTCATTCGCAAAACACCTTTCAATTGTCCGCAGGCTCCAGCCTAGAACATATCGCTGGGATCGAAATGGACGATCACATCCGCCCACGCTTCGTATTTGTCGCCCGGCAGATTGTAGGGCGCGCATTGCAGGATGGCGCGCCGCGCCGATTCCGCTGCCGCCCGCTCAACACTGCCGCCATTGCCGCCCGCCACGATCTCGGGACTGCTTTCCAGCGCCCCGCTGCGGTCAAGCTTGAACTGCACCGAAACTTTCAGGTTCTCCGCCTCGAGCGCTCCTGCCGGCACGTTCCAGCAGCGCTGGATCTGGCCGCGCAGCGCATCCATCTCGCTCTGGGTGAGTTTCTGGCCGGTTGTCGTGCGCTCGCCGCCCAGTGCCGCCTGTTCGGTTGAACGCAATGCGCCGCCGCCCTTGGTCTTTTCCTGGTTGAGCAGCGCCGCGATCTGGTCGGCATCGAACGACCGTTCCTGGTTCTGCGGACGGGCTGCCTGCTGTTCGGCCGGCTTCTCCGCGTCGCGGCGCTGCGGCGCTTTGGCCGTTTGTGCCTGCGGCGGTTGCGGCCGCGACTGCGGCGACGGTGCCTGCTCGGGCAGCTTGACCGCCTCGGCGTCCGGGCTTTCCGACACCGCTGTTTCGGGCGCGGGATCCGGCGTCACTTCCTGGCGCGGCTGCGGTTCCGGAGTGACTTCAGTAGCCGGCACCGGTGTCGGGTCGCTCTTCGGTTTCTCGACGGGCACTTCGGCCGGCTTTGCCGGCGTCGGCACAGGCTCGGGCTTCGGCAGCGCTGCCGTCTGCACTTCGCGCTTGCTGGCTTCCGCGTCGGCCGCCGTCTTGAGGTCGGTATCGTTGTCGCCGACATTCTTGGCCATCGGCACCGGCTCCGGCCGCACGGTCGGCGTCGGCGCTGCGCGCTCCGCCACAGGTGCCTTGCGCTCGCCTTGCTGGATTTGCGTGATCGTTTCGATCGGTACGATATCGACCGGAAACGCCTCGACATCGGCCACTTCCAACGCCTGCGGCGCCGAAAGCGCCACAAGGCCGAAGCCAAGCAGCGCTACGTGTGCGACCGTCGAGACTGTAAGCCCGGTCTTCATGGGAGCGGCGACCTACTGGTCCTGTTCCTGGAGCGTGACCAGGCCGAGATTGCGGTAGCCGGCCGACGAAATGCGCGCCATCACCTGCATCACCGTTCCATAGTCGGCCGACCGGTCGCCGCGCACATAGATGCGTTCGTCATAGCCGGTCTGGGCGATCGCCTGCAGCTTCGGCACCACCTCGTCGAGCGGTATCTCGGTTTCCTGCAGAAAGATCTGGCCTTCCTGATTGACCGACACGGTGATCGGCTGCGTCTCCGAATTCAGCGCCTTGGCCTGCGTTTCCGGCAGGTCGATCGGCACGCCAACCGTCAAAAGCGGCGCTGCCACCATGAAGATGATCAGAAGCACCAGCATGACGTCGACGAACGGCGTCACGTTGATCTCCGACATCAGCTGGTTCCGCCGTCCCCGGCGGCGGTGGCCGCCGCGGCTGCCCGGCTGAGAGACAGACATTGCCATCGAATACGCTCCTGCTGGTAACCGCTAGGCTGCCTTGTGCAGCACCTTCTCATCGATTTGCCGCGACAGTATGGCGGAGAACTCGTCCGCAAAGCCTTCCATCCGGTTGCCGAGCTTGGCCGCATCCGACGAAAGCTTGTTGTAGGCGATCACCGCGGGGATGGCGGCCAGAAGACCCATTGCCGTCGCCAGCAGCGCTTCGGCAATGCCCGGCGCCACCACGGCAAGATTGGTCGATTTCGAACCGGCAATCGCCTGGAACGAGGTCATGATGCCGACAACCGTGCCGAACAGACCGATGAAGGGAGCCGAGGAACCGATGGACGCCAGGAAGCCGAGCCGGCCTTCCAGCTTTTCCATTTCGCGGGTCAGCGCCAGATCCATCGCCTTGTCGATGCGCGTCTGCAGCTGGATCGGCGAGCGCGCGCCCTTTTCGAAGCTCTTCTTCCATTCGCGCATGGCGGACACGAAGATTGCGCCCATGCCGCTCGTCTTGCGGTCTGCCAGCGTGCGGTAGAGCTCCTCGAGCGACTGCCCCGACCAGAAGGTCTCCTCGAACCTGTCGAGCGCGCGGCGCGCGCGGGCATAAGCCAGCGCCTTGTCGATGATGATTGCCCAGGTCCAGATCGAAGCTGCGAGCAGCCCGATCATGACCAGTTTCACCACCCAGCCGGCCTGCCAGAACAGAGCCCAGAGGGAGAGTTCGCCGCCGGGGGCGGCAAGTGTCAGTGTTTCCATATGAATTCGGTCCCTAGGAAGCCGGACCTGTCATGTGTCCGGTTCATGCGCATCGTCCCGTCGGTCCCTGCCCCATTGGGTTCGGATCGGTTCGCCCTCGACGCGCCCGAGCGGCGTTCTCCGGCGTAATCTTGGTGAAAGGAAGGCGCGCCGCTCGACCGCGATTTTCACCACGATCTTCATGCATTGTTATGGTTAAGGATCGGTTAGTAATGCTTAAGGCGCGTTCGGGATTTACGCCTGCGGCATGAATGCCGGTATCCATTCCTTGGGAAAACGCCGCGGTCGTCCGTTGCCGCCGATGATCGCGGCCTCCACCTTTGCCGTCACAAGAACGTCGTCGCCGCGGCTGATCTTCTGCGCCATGGTGATGCGCGCTCCGGACACGTCCTCCGTCACGGTATCGACGGTCAGAATGTCGTCGATGCGAGCCGGTTGGCGAAAATCGATCTCCATGCGTTTCACCACCCAGGCGAGCGTTTCGCCATGTTTGCCGTCGGCGAGTTCAGTGTGGTGAACGCCTGCTAGGCGCAGGAAGTCCGACCGCCCGCGTTCGAAGAACTCCAGATAGCGGGCATGGTAGACAACGCCGGTGAAATCGGTGTCGGCGAAATAGACCCGCGCCGCCAGCCGGTGGCCGGAGGCGGTCAATTCACCCGCAATAGGTTCGACGGGATTGAGGGCTGCGTTCTGGCTGTCCATGCGTTCTGGGTGCCATGCTCCGCCGCCGGGTGCAAGGCTGTGCCAACGCATAGCGGGCCCATATGCCTTGCAGCCGCCCGCCCACCGTGAGATGCCATCTTGTCCGCAGCCCTTCCGCAACCGGTTTTCGCCGTGCGCCAGCCCAAGATCATAACCACGCTCAAAACCTACTCCTGGCGGCTTTTTTCCGACGATCTGGTCGCCGGCATCACCGTTGCGATGGTGGCAATGCCGCTGAGCCTGGCAATTGCCATCGCTTCCGGCGCAGGTCCCGCAACCGGTCTCGTCACGGCAATCATCGGCGGCTTCCTGATTTCGGCGCTTGGCGGCAGCCGCGTCCAGATCGGCGGTCCGACTGGCGCCTTCATCGTCGTCGTCTTCGGTGTCATCGCCACTCATGGCTATGACGGCCTGGTGCTGGCAACGCTCATGGCGGGTGTCATCCTGCTCGTCGCCGGCTATTTCCGCCTCGGCCGCTTGATCGCCTTCGTTCCGGAAGCCGTGGTCAACGGCTTCACCATCGGCATTGCCATTGTGATCGCCACCAGCCAGCTGGCTGACGCGCTCGGCCTGTCGCTTACCCACGCCCCGGCCGATTTCCTCGAAAAGCTGCCGATCTTGTGGGACGCGCGAGCCTCGTTCAACTGGCAGGCCCTGCTGGTTGCCGCGCTCACCATCGCGATCATCGTCGGCCTCAGAAAACTCAGCCCGCGCATTCCGGGCAGCATTATCGCGGTGACGCTGTGTTCCGCCCTTGCTGTGCAGATGGGCTGGCCGGTCGACACGCTGGCCTCCCGTTTCGGCGCTCTTCCGGACACGCTGCCGCTGCCTGCCTTGCCGCAGATTTCGCTGGACCGGATGATCGAGCTGCTGCCGTCGGCCCTCATCATCGCATTTCTGGCCGGGGTGGAATCGCTGCTATCGGCAATGGTCGCCGACCGCATGATCGCCGGCAGCCACCGGCCCAATGCAGAGCTTCTCGCACAGGGTTTCGCCAATATCGGCTCGTCGCTCTTCGGTGGTCTACCGGCCACCGGCGCCATCGCCCGCACCGCCACGAATGTCCGCGCCGGCGGCAAGACGCCGGTTGCCGGTATCGTGCATGCGCTTGTCATCTTGGTTGTGATGATGACGATGGCGCCACTCGCCGGCTATTTGGCGATGCCGGCGCTTGCAGGACTGCTCATCCTCACTGCCTGGAACATGAGCGAGCCGCATCGCTGGCCCGCTTACGCAAGCGCGCGCACGCGGGATCGTGTTCTGCTTGTCGTAACGCTGGCGCTGACGGTGCTTGTCGACCTCACCGTCGCGATTGGCGTCGGCGTTGCCTTAGGCCTCGCGATCAGGATGCGCGACCGCAAGGTGCCGCCTTCGGAGTGGACCCCGCCGGAGCGCTGACGCAAGATGCGGCTCGAATTCGGGAGAACCGCAATGACCGAAAGCTGGCAGTTCTGGGCCTTGCTCGCCGCCGTCTTCGCCGCTTTGACCGCGATCTTTGCCAAGATCGGTGTCAGCGATATCAATTCCAACTTCGCGACCTTCCTGCGTACCATCGTCGTGGTTGCAGCGCTCGGCCTTCTCGTCTGGAGTACCGGCGAAACGCAGAGCATTGCCGCCCTGTCCTCAAAGACACTTACATTTCTGGTGCTGTCGGGCCTCGCCACCGGCGCCTCGTGGCTCTGCTATTTCCGCGCCCTGCAGCTGGGCAATGCCTCACAGGTTGCACCGGTCGACAAGCTGAGCGTTGTCTTCGTCGCCGTGTTCGGCGCGCTGCTTCTCGGCGAGCAGATGTCGTTGCTGGGCTGGGGCGGCGTTGCACTCATTGCCGCCGGCGCGGTCATGGTCGCCGTCGGCTAGTTAGTCGATCCGGCTGGTCTCACTCGTCCTCGAACAGGCCGATCTGGCGCTGCGCGATATCCTTCGGTGCTTCGAGGCCGAGGTGCCGCCAGGCATTGGCCGCCAGCACGCGCCCGCGCGGGGTACGCTGCAGGAAACCCTGCTGGATCAGATAGGGCTCGATGATATCCTCGATCGCGTCGCGCGGCTCCGAAAGACTTGCAGCGATCGTCTCGATCCCCACCGGCCCGCCACCGAAATTCCTGGCGATGATGTTCAAATAGCGCCGGTCGAGATTGTCGAGGCCGAGCGCGTCCACTTCGAGCCGCGAAAGCGCCTCGTCCGCCACCGTGCGGTTCACGACGTCCGCGCCTGCCACATTGGCGAAGTCGCGCACCCGCCGCAGAAGCCGCCCCGCGATGCGCGGCGTGCCCCGCGCCCGCATGGCGATCTCGCGCGCACCGTCGTCACTCATGTTGAGCGAGAGTATGCGCGCCCCGCGCCGCACGATCGTCTCCAGCTCGGCGGCCGAATAGAAATCGAGCCTGACGGGAATGCCGAAGCGGTCGCGCAGCGGGTTGGTGATCAGCCCAAGCCGCGTCGTCGCCGCCACCAGCGTGAAGCGCGCGAGGTCGATCTTCACTGAACGCGCCGCCGGCCCTTCGCCGATAATGAGATCGAGCTGGAAGTCCTCCATCGCGGGGTAGAGGATTTCCTCCACCGCCGGCGACAGCCGGTGAATTTCGTCGATGAAGAGAACGTCTCGGTCTTCCAGATTTGTGAGAAGAGCTGCGAGATCGCCCGCCTTGGCGATCACCGGGCCCGACGTCGAGCGGAAGTTCACGCCGAGCTCGCGCGCCATGATCTGCGCCAGCGTCGTCTTGCCGAGACCGGGCGGCCCGACAAACAGAACATGGTCCAGCGCCTCGCCGCGCCCGCGCGCCGCTTCCACGAAAACTTTCAGGTTCGCCCGCGCCGCCGCCTGGCCGATGAATTCGTCCAGCGTTTGCGGCCTGAGCGAAACCTCGGCGTCTTCGCCGCGTTCCTCGGCGGCTACAAGGCGGGGAGCGGTGGTCATGAAAGAAGTTCCATGGAGGGTATCCGTTTGGCTGCCATGCCGTCGAACGTCATGGTTGCCGTGCAACCCGTGTCGCGGTTGCGTTCGCTCAACAATATATCGGGAAAATCGACACCGTCATTCAGGTAGGCCGCGATCGACCTGCGGACGCTGTCGAAATCCTCGAACTCGACATGCTCCAGCGTCAGGAGTGCATCGAACGTTGCGGCAACGCGATCGCGCGGCACCTTGTTGCGCCGGTTCAGGACCCAGAAAACTTCAAGCAGCACTGTTACGCCGACATATCCGCGTTTGTCCGCATTCAGGGTCTCAAGAAAAGCCTGCGATAGCGCCGATTGTTGCGGGCTGTCGTTGAGCAAGGCCCTGAGCAGGATATTGGAGTCTATTCCGACAAGGCTCATGCCGCGTCCTTGCCAGGTTTGCCGGCGCGCTGCGCTTCCCGGTCGGCAACGGCGTCAGCCACGGCTTCCTTGTAATCCTCGATTGAGGTGCCCTGAACCCCAAAATCGGCCAGAAGCCCGAAAATCGAAGAAACCGGCCGGTTCCGGGGCACCAATTCAACCCGGTCTCCGATCAACACATAGCGAACATGGTCGCCCGGGCCGAGGCCGAGATATTCGCGAACCTCAATCGGGACCGTTGTCTGGCCTTTTGCCGTAAGTTTGGACTCGATACCCATTTCGCTACTTTCAATCGCATTTCCTTACTTTTATAAAATAGTAAGGATTTGCCCTCCGAGCAAGGGCTAACGCGCCAGCTCCTTGAGCCCCAGCCGGATCAGCTTGGCCGAATCCGCATCTTCGCCGGCACTTTTCAGCGCGGCGGCGATGGCGTTGGCCGCGATGTCCCGCGAATATCCGAGATTGGCGAGCGCCGACACCGCGTCCGCTACGGGAGCGGGTGCGGCTCCCTCGCCCAGTTCCTGTTTGAGCCCGATCGTTTCCGACGCCTCACCTGCGAATGCCGGCGCCTTGCTCTTCAATTCGGTCACGATGCGCTCCGCCACCTTGCGGCCGACGCCGGGCGCCCGCGCCACCATGGCGAAATCGCGCAGCGCAATCGCGTTGGCGAGTTCGGGCGGCGACAATGTGGAAAGGACGGCAAGCGCAACCTTGGCCCCAACGCCCTGCACGTTGTTCTGCAAAAGGCGAAACCACTCGCGCTCCAGCGCCGAGCCGAACCCGTAAAGCCGGATCATGTCTTCGCGCACATAGGTTTCGATGAACAGCGTCGTCGCCTCGCCGGGCGAGGGCAGCGCGGCAAGCGTGCGCACAGGGCAATAGGCGACATAGCCGACCCCCTGCACATCGATGACGCAATGATCCTCGCCGATCTCGTCGACGATCCCCTTCAGCTTGCCGATCATGGATGCGTGTCCGGTGAGATGATTTCTAGGTCGGGGAAATAGCTTCGATAGCGCTTCGGATCGCGCGTCAGTACCGCGTGTCGATCCACTTCCCCATGCGCGCCGACCAAAAAGTCCGGCAAGGTCCTCTCGCGTTGCCCTCCGGCATGGCGATAGGCGCGATGCGCCTGGCCAGCCCGAAACGCGACATCGAATGAAATAGACAGCTTTTCCAGCATGAGGCCATCCAGCGAACGATCAAGATCGGCTAGTGTTTCGAAGCTTGCGCCGACTTCTGCCCAGATAACCGGATTGACCGCCAGCTTTCGGGTAGCACCCAGTTCGGCCAGCCTGTTGGTCGACCACCCCCAAGCCGCGCCGCCAAACATCACGTCAAAGAAGATGTTGGAATCAACCAGGACCGAGGTCATCGCGCGGCCCACGTATCCAGTCATAATACTCGTCAGGTGTCATCCCGTCGGAATCAACCGTGCCGCGCACCCGTTCGGCCCAACTGCGAATAGATTTGGAGCGCTTATGCGCCGCATCACCGCCGTCGCCTTTCCGCAGCAGTTCGACCTTCCCGTCGGAGCGGGGCACAAACTCGACCTCCGAGCCCGGCTTGATGCCGAGCCGGTCGCGAATGCCCTTGGGAATGGTTACCTGGCCTTTGGTGGTCACGCGCATGGTATTACCTTTCGAGGTAATACCTACCCATGCAAACGGAACAAGTCAAGAACAAAACTAGCCGGCCATCGCCAGCCGGCTCACCACACTTTGCCTGTGGTGCGTGTGGCAGATCGCGATCGCCAGCGCGTCCGCGGCATGCTCGCTGTCGATCAGCGCTTTGGGCAGCAACACCCGAACCATCAGCTGGATCTGCTTCTTGTCGCCGTGGCCGACGCCGATCACCGTCTTCTTCACCGCGTTCGGCGCATATTCGGCGACCCGCAGTCCGGCGCGCGCCGGCACCAGCATGGCGATGCCGCGCGCCTGGCCGAGCTTGAGCGTCGCCGCCGCGTCCTTGTTCACGAATGTCGCCTCGACGGCTGCCTCGGCCGGCGCATATTCGCCAACCACTGCTTCCAGCCCGTCGTGAAGCTGGCAAAGCCGCGTCGCCAGATCGGCCTTGGCGTCCGACTTCAGCGTGCCGGCGGCCACGAAACGCAGTGCGCTGCCGGCGCTCTCCACAACCCCCCAGCCCGTAGCCCTGAGACCGGGGTCGATGCCGATAATGCGAATCGTATTGTTCATGAGGCCGACCGTAGACATTCGCATCGCAAATGCCATCGAAATGTGAACAAACCGGAAACGAAACACAGGTTTCGCGACCGCTGGTCCAACCGAAATGGTCTTCCCGATGCTGCTCGAACAGCGTAACTCGCGGCTTATGCGGGAAGCTGCCTTGTTAGAATTTCTTTCCGACCCCCGCCTGATCGCCTTGCTCGCCGTTGTCGCGGTGGCCGGCGTGGCGCGGGGCATGTCGGGCTTCGGCACCGGCATGATCGTGGCGCCGGTCGCTGCCGCGCTCTATTCACCGCGCTGGGCGATTGTCATTCTGGTCGTCATCGATCTGCTACCGATAATCCCGATCACGATACCGGCGTTGCGCATCGCCAGATGGCGCGAGGTGCTGCCCATCTTCGCCGGCCTGTTCCTGTTCTTTCCGGTCGGCCTCTACATCCTGCGCAACAGCGATCCGGTGCTGCTGCGCTGGGGCATCAGCGCGGCCATTTTCGCGTGCGTAATCATGCTGTGGTCGGGCTGGCGTTACAGCGGCCGCCGCACCAACCCGCTGTCGCTGGCGACGGGCAGCGTGGCCGGCGTCCTGTCCGGAATTGCCTCCATCCCCGGACCGCCGGTGCTGGTCTACTGGCTGGCATCCGCATACCCGGCCGCCATCATCCGCGCCAACCTGCTGGTGCTGTTTTTCCTGGCCGAATTCGTTTCGGTCGGCAATCTGGCGCTGGCGGGCATGTTCGAGCGCGGTCCGGTGATGGTCGCGTTGGCCGCGACACCGGTCTACTTCGCCGGGCTGCTCGTCGGCGGGCGCCTCTTCGGCTTGGCCAGCGAACGCACCTATCGCCTTGTCACATACTGGCTGATCGTCCTTGCGGCAGCGCTTGCCCTGCCGCTTTGGGACGGTGTGTTTGCGTTGCTTGGGGAAAGATTCGACTGAATGTACGCCGCGTCAGCGGCCGCCAAACGCCGTGCTGAGCAGTGTGATCTGCTCCGAGACAGGATTGCTGCCGAAGCGCATCTTGGCTGGAGCGTCCTGCTTCTGCCCATAGATCTCTTCGTCCATGCGCCGCACCAGCGACTGGAGCGAAAGCGATCGAGCAACGATATCGCGGAACGCTTCGGGAAGCTCATTCCAGCCGTCGATGCCCTCTTGCGCCGAGGCGGTGTCGAGGTGAACCTTCGTCTTTTCCGAAGCCACCTGGTCTCGCGTCATCTCGCCGGAATTGGCGGCGCGCTGCAGCAACAGCCACGAGGCAACCTGCATCAGCCGGGTGGTGAGACGCATGGATTCTGCGGCATAAAGCGTTGCGGCAATGCGCGACAGGCGCTTGGCTTCGGTGCGTCCCTCGCCGTCCAAATACTCCGCAGCGCACTCCACAAGCTGCATGCCTTCATCATAGAGCGGGCGGAACGAGCTCGAAAAAACGCGCCGCTCGGCCAGGCTGACCAGATTGGTATCGTCGTTTGAAGTCGTACCGTTCGTCGCCGCCATGTCCCACCTGTTTTTGATGCGCCGCGCTTGTCGCAACAAACGCGCTTTGTCGTCAATGCTGTCCGCGCCCCCTCGAGCGCACGAAAACATGCCGCCAGTTGGGCGCGCGCGCAAGGTCATGTTTAACAGAGGGTTAACGCGCCGAGTTCGTCAAAAAAAAGAGCCGCATAGGCGGCTCTCAGAAGTTAAACAGGGAGGCGTCAAACGAAGGGAGAAACCGCTTCGTCGGAATCCAGATCACTGGATGCACACAGTAAACGCCCGTAAAGCTTAACGCTGGGTTAACGGGTCCGAAAAAATACGGTTCGAATGCCGGAAATTCCGTTGACCATCTTCACCCGTTGGGGCGTCGACCGTCATGATGGCGCAATCTGCCCGTCTTGGCCCCGCGCCATATCCCTCAGCCTGAACTTCTGGATCTTGCCGGTGCTGGTTTTCGGTATCTCGGCAAAGATCACCGCCTTCGGGCATTTGAAGCGCGCAAGCAGCGAACGGCAGTGTTCGATGATCTCCGCCTCGCTCGCCGACCTGCCGGGTTTCAGCTCCACATAGGCGACCGGCACCTCGCCCCACTTGTCGTCCTGCCGCGCCACCACCCCGCAGGCGGCGACAGCGGCGTGTTTGTAAAGCGCGTCCTCCACCTCGATCGAAGAGATGTTCTCGCCGCCCGAGATGATGATGTCCTTTGAGCGGTCCTTGAGCTGGATGTAGCCGTCGGGGTGCATGACGCCCAGATCGCCCGAATGGAACCAGCCGCCGGCAAAGGCTTCCTCGGTGGCGTCCCGGTTCTTCAAATAGCCTTTCATCACGATATTGCCGCGGAACATCACCTCGCCGATGGTCTCGCCATCGGCCGGCGTCGGTTGCATCGTCTCGGGGTCGATTACCGAAAGCCCTTCGAGCGCCGCGTAGCGCACGCCCTGCCGCGCTTTCTTGGCCGTGCGCGGGCCAGGCTCGAGCTCGTCCCACTCCGCGTGCCACTCATTCACCACCGCCGGACCATAAGTCTCGGTGAGCCCGTAGAGATGGGTGACGGCGAAGCCTGCATCGGCCATGCCGGCGAGCACCGCTTCGGGCGGCGGCGCAGCGGCGGTATTGAATGTCACCGTTTGCCCAAACGCCCGCTTCTCGTCGTCGGGCGCGTTGAGCAGCGTCGACATCACGATCGGCGCGCCGCAAAGATGCGTCACACCATGGTCGGCGATCGCGTCATACATTGCCTTGGCCCTCACCCAGCGCAGGCACACATGTGTGCCGGCCTGCACGGAGAGCGTCCACGGAAAACACCAGCCGTTGCAGTGGAACATCGGCAAAGTCCAGAGATAGACCGGGTGCCGGCCCATGCCGGCATGGATGGTGTTGGTGTAGGCCATCAGCGCCGCGCCGCGATGGTGATAGACCACGCCTTTCGGATTGCCCGTCGTGCCAGAGGTGTAGTTGAGCGAGATCGCATCCCATTCGTCATCAGGCATCGACCAGTCGAAGCTCTCGTCGCCTTCCGCCACGAGGGCCTCATAGTCGAGACTGCCGATGCACTCGCCCTTGGCGTAAGGCGCGTCGTCGGGAAACTCCGGATCGTCATAGTCCACCACCAGCGGCTTCACCTTGGCTATCTCAAGCGCCTCGGCCACGATGCCGGAAAACTCGCGATCGACGATCAGGAGCTTCGCTTCGGCGTGGTCGAGCTGGAAGGCGATGATCGCGGCGTCGAGCCGCGTATTCATCGAATGCAGCACCGCTTTCACCATCGGCACGCCGAAATGCGCTTCGAGCATCGCCGGCGTATTCGACAGCATGACCGACACGGTGTCGCCTTTGCCGATACCGCGCTTGGCGAGCGCCGAGCCAAGCTTCAGCGAGCGGGCCCAGAAGTCGCGATAGTTCATCCGCATCGTGCCATGGACGATCGCGGTTTGCTTGGGAAAGGTCCTTGCCGCCCGCTCCAGATAGGTCAGCGGCGTCAGCGGCTGGTGGTTTGCTTCGCGGCGGTCGAGGTCCCGCTCATATGCGTTGGCCATTATCCCTCCCATCATTGCCGACGCTCTTGCGGCGTCTTTGGGCCTTGCGCCCATGATGACGAGATTTCGTCTGGCCGCTAGCCGAAAATGTCGATCAGGCCATCATAGATCAGCTTGATCGCGACGAGGAACATCATCGAATAGGTGAAGCCGTAGAAAATGCTCGCTCGCAGGCGCCGCACCAGCCAGGCGCCGGCAAGGGTGGCGATCGGCGCCACCGGCATCAGGATCGCCGAGGCGGACAGGTTGGTCGTATCGAACTGGCCCAGCGCGAAATAGGGCACCACCTTCACCGCGTTGACGATGGCAAAGAAGATCACCGACGTACCGGCATAAAGCGCCGGCGAGTGACCCAGCTGCAGCGCATAAATCTGATAGGGCGGTCCGCCCGCATGGCCGACGAAACTCGTGAACCCCGAAATGGTCGCCCAGAACGACGCCCGCACCGCATTGTGCGGGCGCGCCACCTGGTCGGCTTTTTGCAGGAACTGCACCAGCCAGCGCAGGAAAAACGTCAGTGAGACAATGCCGATAATCAGCCGCACCGCGGCGACGGTGACAAAAGCCGCGGTCGCCCAGCCGATCGCGATACCGATAAGCGCGCCAGGGAGCATCAGCCCCAGCATCTTGCGGTCGTAGGTCCCACGCCAGGTCCACAGCGACACTGCGTCCATTACCAGCAGGATTGGCAGCATGATCGCCGCGGCCTGCACCGGCGACATGACCAGCGCCATCAGCGGCACCCCTATCAGCGCCATCGCGCCACCGAAGCCGCCCTTGGAAAAACCAACGAGCATTACGGCGGGAATGGAGGCTGCGTAGAACCAGGGATCGTAAAGAAGGTCAGACATGCTGTCGAAATCGATTGCACACACCGACTAGCGGCTTCCGTGGTGAATTGCGAGCCCAAAGCATATGCTGGCACTAAAATACCCGGCCTTTGCCCTGTTCGTGCCGCCGCCGCTGGTTTATTGCCCAAATCCGACCATGATCGCCACGCAGGAACCGGGCGGAGCTGGAAACGGATGACGGGCAAAGCCGAACTCAATCGCTGCAGACTGGTGCTGATCTGGCCGCAGGAAGAAAAGCGCGCCGATGCCGCGAGCCGGCTGCAGGCCGCTTGCGCGGGTGGCGACGTCGCATCGCTGATCATTCCGCAGCATGATCGCTCAGACGACGAGTTTCAGGAGCTGTGCGAAGCGTTGGTACCTGTCGCGCAACAGGCTGGCGCCGCGGTGATAATCGCAGGCGACACGCGCGTCGCAGGCCGGGTGAAAGCCGATGGCATTCACTTCGAGGGCAAAGCGGCCGATCTTTCCGACATCATCGAGCGCTTCGGCTCCAAGATGGCGATTGGCGCCGGTGGTGCGAAATCGCGCGACGACGCGCTCGGTCTCGGCGAATGCCAGCCGGACTACATCTTTTTCGGCCGCTTCGGCTACGACAACAAATCCGAGCCTCATCCGCGCAATCTTCAGCTCGGCGCATGGTGGGCCGAAATGGTCTCGATCCCCTGCATCGTGCTTGGCGGCAACGACGTCTCCTCGATTGAGGCCGTCGCGGCGACCGGTGTCGAATTCGCCGCTCTGGGTGAAGCCGTCTTCGGCGAAGGCCGCGACCCCTGCACCGAGGTGGCGCGCGCCAACGCGCTTCTCGACACATCCGCACCGCGCTTCGAGGCTGCCTGATGCAGCGATCGTGTCGTTCCGCCTTGACGATCATGCTTCTCGCCGCTTCCACCGGCTGGGCATGGGCGCAGACGGACAAGGCTGAGGACGACGGGCAGCGTCTGCTGCCGGCGCCCACCCAGATAACGCCGTCGGCGCGCATTGACCCGCAGCGCTTCGGCAACGCACCGGATGCCGCTTTCGGCGCCTATCAGCGCGGGCTTTACGTCACCGCCTTCAACCTTGCCAAACCGCGCGCCGAAGAAGGCGACGACGCGGCACAGACGCTGATTGCGGAGATTTATGCCCGCGGTCTGGGCATACGCCGCGATCCGGAGCAGGCGGCGAACTGGTATCGCCGCGCCGCCGAGCAGGGCAACCCGGAAGCGCAGTTCCAGTATGCGCTGCTCTTGATCGACGGAACCTATGTCGAGAAGGACGAGGATCAGGCATATGCGCTGATGGAAGACGCGGCGAATGCCGGAAACACCTTCGCGCAGTTCAATTTCGCGCAGATGCTGCTCGACCGCCATCAGGGCGCCGACGGTCTCGAGCGGGCCATCGGCTTTTACGAGGAAGCCGCGCAGGCCGGCCTAGCCGATGCCCAATATGCAATGGCGCAGGTCTATGCCGACGGAGCCGGCAGCCGGCAGAAGGACGATGCAGCGGCACGCCTCTGGCTGGCGCGGGCCGCGCATCAGAACTACGACACTGCCCAGCTTGAACTTGGCACCTGGCTGGTGCTTGGCCGCGGTGGCGACGCCGATGCCGTTGCAGGGTTCGGCTGGCTGAAGCGTGCGGCGCAAGGCGGCAACATCGCCGCGGCCAACCGCCTTGCCAAACTCTATCGCGCCGGCATCGGCACCGAACCTGACGTCATTGCAGGGGCAGCCTGGTATGTTCTTGCCCGCCGTGCCGGGCTGGTGGATCCCGAGATGGATGTCTTCCTCGAAGGCCTCACTGACGAGGAGCGGCGCGACGCCATCGCTCAGGCCAACCGGCTGCGCTGAAAATCGCCTCCCCTTGCTTCAAAGGGCGATTTGTGATCATGGAGGCGCCGAATTTGGCCAATCGGCCGCAAATCCCTCATCGAGATCACAAATGGCCAAGATCAACGGCAACGAAATCCGTCCCGGCAATGTCATCGAGCACAATGGCGGCCTGTGGGCGGCGGTGAAGACCAACGCGGTTAAGCCCGGCAAGGGCGGCGCCTTCAATCAGGTCGAACTGAAGAACCTCATCGACGGCACCAAGCTCAACGAGCGCTTCCGCGCCTCCGAAACGGTGGAGCGCGTCCGTCTCGAACAGAAGGACTTCTCCTTCCTCTACGAACAGGGCGAGATGCTCATCTTCATGGACACCGAGTCCTACGAGCAGCTTGAGCTGCAGAAGGATTTCGTCGGTGACCGCGCAGCCTTTCTGCAGGACGGCATGACCGTCACGGTCGAACTCTATGAGGAAAAGCCGATCGGCATTTCTCTGCCCGATCAGGTAACGCTGGAAGTCAGCGAGGCTGACCCGGTGGTGAAGGGCCAGACGGCCGCCTCCTCCTACAAGCCCGCAGTGCTTGAAAACGGCGTGCGGGTTATGGTGCCGCCATTCATCTCCACAGGCGAGCGCATCATCGTCGATACGAACGAACTTACCTATATCCGCCGCGCCGACTAACTGCAGGCGGATCACGGCACTTGGCAGTCGGTTCCGGCTGCCCGGCGCCCATTGCCTAATGCCCAGGAAACCAACATGGCCCGTTCCGCGCTCCTTAATGTAATGACGCAGGCCGCCCTCAAGGCGGGTCGGTCGCTGGCGCGCGATTTCGGCGAAGTTCAGAACCTGCAGGTCTCGCTCAAAGGCCCTGGCGACTATGTTAGCCAGGCCGACCGCAAGGCCGAGGATATCATCTACAACGAGCTGTCTCGCGCCCGCCCTGGCTACTCCTTCCTGATGGAAGAACGCGGCGCGGTTGAAGGCGACGACGATCAGCATCGCTGGATCGTCGACCCGCTCGACGGCACGACGAATTTCCTGCACGGCATTCCGGTCTTTTCGATCTCGATCGCACTTGAGCGTCAGGGCGAGCTCGTCGCCGGTGTCATCTTCAACCCGGTAATGGACGAGCTTTACACCGCCGAGCGCGGCAATGGCGCCTTCCTGAACGATCGCCGCATGCGGGTCGCAGCACGCACCAAGCTGGTCGACAGCGTCGTTGGTACCGGTATCCCGCATCTCGGCCGCGGCAACCACGGCCGCGCGCTTCTCGACCTGCGCACTATGATGACCGAGACCGCCGGCATTCGCCGCCTTGGCTCGGCGGCACTCGACCTCGCCTATGTCGCGGCGGGCCGCATGGACGGCTTCTGGGAAGACGCATTGGCGCCATGGGACCTTGCCGCCGGCATCCTTATGGTGCGCGAGTCGGGCGGCTTCGCGACCGACCGCGAGGGTGGCCGGGACATGTTCGACAACGGTTCGATCGTCGCCGGCAACGAAGCGATCCACCGCGCCATGATCGAAGCGCTGAAGAAGCCTGCAAACACCGCGTGACCGCAAAAGTATCGCGCGCGCTTCAGCGCGCGATACGGCTATCGCAGCGCTTCTTTCAATTTCGTCACAATTCCGTTTAGAGTCCTCCCCATCTTCCGTGGCGGAATCAACCGGGGCTGGCCTATGGCATTGTTTAGATCGCTGGGAATGGACGCCGTTGGCGCCGAGGATGCGGATTACGATCCGCGCAATCTGTCCAGCCCGCAGGTCTTCCTGCTTTCCATGCTGATATTTCTGGCGATATCGGGTTTTGTCGCCGCCATTCTTTACCGGCAGATCGCTTCCGCCTTCTACACCAATCCCGGCCTCAACGGCCTCATCCTCGGCGTTCTCGGCGTTGGCGTGCTGCTTGCGTTCCTGCAGGTCGGCCGACTGTTCCGCGAAGTGCGCTGGGTGAATTCGTTTCGCGCCGGCTCCGAAGGCCGCGACCCGGTGCTCCTCGCACCGATGCGTGCGCTGCTCAGCCGCTCATCGAAAATGGCGCTGTCGACGAGTTCCATGCGCTCGATACTGGATTCCATCGCCACCCGCCTCGACGAAAGCCGCGACATCTCGCGCTATCTCATCGGCCTTCTCGTTTTCCTCGGGCTGCTGGGCACGTTCTGGGGTTTGCTGCAGACGATCGGGTCGATCGGCGACACGATCGCCACGCTCGATCCCGGTTCCGGAAGCACGAATGACGTGCTTGCGGCGCTGAAATCCGGCCTCAGCGCGCCGCTTGCCGGCATGGGTACGGCGTTTTCGTCGTCACTGTTCGGCCTGTCCGGTTCGCTTGTGTTGGGCTTTCTCGACCTGCAGGCCGGGCGCGCGCAGAACCGCTTCTACACCGAGCTCGAAAACTGGCTCTCCAGCGTCACCGACCTCAATTCCGACATTCCGGTGATCGATTCCTCCAAGGCCGAAACCTCCGAGGAGATGAAGGCCTTGGCCGAACGGCTGCGCTCAATGCAGGAAGGCGGCGCCTCCAATCCGCGCATTGCCGCCTCGATGGCGAGCCTTGCCGACGGCATTTCCGGGCTGGTGAAAAACATGCGCACCGAGCAGCAGATGATGCGTGACTGGGTGGAGGCGCAGTCGAAAGATCAGCGCGCGCTGCGCGAGACGCTCGACAAGATAGCCGCGGCGCTGGCGCGGCAGGAGAAAAAATAGCATGGCGCTCGCGCGGGCAAGGCGCGGCAATCGCGGGGTCGATTATTGGCCGGGTTTCGTCGACGCCCTGTCGACGCTGCTTCTGGCAATCATGTTCCTGCTGTCGGTGTTCGTGCTGGCGCAGTTTCTGCTCAGCCAGGAGGTCACCGAACGCGACGAGGTGCTGACCCGCCTCAATGCGCAAATCAACGAACTCACTCAGCTGCTGGCGCTGGAACGCTCCAACACACAGGACGCAGAAGATCAGCTCGCCGCCCTCTCCGCCTCGCTTTCCGACGCGGAGGCCGAGCGCAGCCGTTTGCAGCAACTCCTTTCGGCCGGCGCA
The DNA here is from genome assembly GCF_004000235.1 of Mesorhizobium sp. Z1-4. Classification (GTDB taxonomy): domain Bacteria; phylum Pseudomonadota; class Alphaproteobacteria; order Rhizobiales; family Rhizobiaceae; genus RCIO01. The sequence goes on along the minus strand of NZ_RCIO01000002.1, from coordinate 240,591 downwards.
GGTGCCGGCGCGCAGGCCGAAGCGCGCGTCGGTGCGCTGTCGGAACAACTCGACGATGAAAAGCAGATAAGCCAGCGCGCGCTGAGCCAGGTCGAGCTCCTCAACCAGCAGATCGCCGCACTGCGCAAACAGATCGGCGCGCTGGAGGCAGCGCTTGAGGTTTCGGAACAGCGCGATCGCGAATCCAACACCAAGATTGCCGACCTCGGTCGTCGGTTGAACGTAGCGCTTGCCCAGCGTGTGCAGGAGCTCAACCGCTACCGGTCAGACTTCTTCGGCCGCTTGCGCGAAATCCTGTCCGACCGCGAAAACATCCGCATCGTCGGCGACCGTTTTGTCTTCCAGTCGGAAGTGCTGTTCCCGTCGGGCTCCGAGATCATCAACGATGCCGGCCGCGAGGAAATGGCCAAGCTCGCCGGAGCGATCCTCGAACTCCAGCGCGAGATACCGCCCGAGATCAACTGGGTGCTGCGCGTCGACGGCCACACCGACAACATCCCGCTCTCGGGCGCCGGGCGTTACCGCGACAACTGGGAACTCTCGACGGCCCGTTCCACTTCCGTGGTGAAATATCTGATCGAGGAAGGCGTTCCGGCCGAGCGGCTTGTCGCCGCCGGCTTCGGCGAGTTCCAGCCGCTCGACAATGCCGACACCGCCGAGGCGCGTTCCAAGAACCGCCGCATCGAGCTCAAGCTTACGGAGAAGTAGTTGCAGCCCGGCTTACCGGGCCACAATTACCTCCAGTCCCTTGATATCGAGCTTGGCCCACGCACGGTCAGTCGTCAGCGCCGGCACGCCAAGCCGCATCGCAAGCGCCATGCATGACCGATCGCCGAGGCCACTTCCATGTTGTCGTGTGGCAGCCGAAAGTGAAGCTGCCAGAAATGCATCCTCGGCTTCATGTGGGCAAATCATCAGCTGAAGCTTGTCGATAGAGGCACGGATATCGCCTTCCGAAGCGCCAGCATCCATCATCTTCTTGGCCACTTCCTGAACGTTGACGGCCGAAACTGAAGCCTCCGCGATATGGCTTTCTATCAGGTCCGAACCCGGTTCTTCCCTGAAGAAGGCAATCAAAGCCGAGCTGTCCAGCACGACCACCGGTCAGTCGCGCTCACGCGTCGCGAGGAAATCGTCCGAGCTGAACGGTCGTTTGACCGACTTGCGGAATATCTCGCGCGCTTCTCTTACCCGGTCGGCAATCGTCGATATCTGGATCTGACCATCCTTTATCGTCAGGACGAGTTCGGTTTCTCCTTCGATACCAACTGCGTTGCGCATGGACTTCGGTAGAACCATCCGTCCGTTGGCGGCGATTTTCACCTTTTCGCTCAGTCCATTACCGTCTAGTTCCACCGGTGCATTCATGTGGCATCTCCACTATCGTTGCCACTTCTCAAAATAGTGACATCTTGTAGAGTTGTCCATCTACATCCCCGCCCACAGCGCCAGCAGCGCCAGACCTGCCGGCACGGTCTGGATGTAGAGGATGCGGCGGCTGACTGTCGCTGCTCCGTAGAAGCCGGCCACCGCGACGCAGCCGAGGAAGAACACCTTGATCGCGAAGCCGGCGTCGCCGAGCCACAGCCCCCAGACAAGCCCGGCAACGAGGAAGCCGTTATAGAGCCCCTGATTGGCGGCGAGCACCTTGGTCGAGGCGGAAAACTCGGGCGTCATGCCGAACGCCTTGCGCCCGCGTGGCGTATCCCAAAGCACCATCTCCAGGATCACGATATAGACATGGATCGCCGCGACGACGCCGGTCAGAATATTGCCGATCAAGAGTGCCTCCCTCGCAAAATGCAGCCGCCGCATAGAGCACCGCTTTCGCCGGCCCCGCAAGCTGCGCTGGCTCAAAGCATATGACTTGCGCGCGTTCGCGACATGGTGTCCCTTGCCGGCAATCATTGCCCGAGGACCCTCATGTCGTTTGAAAAACTCGATGCGCTCTGCCGCCGGCTGAACGCGCTGGAACACGCCACCGCCATTCTGGGCGTCGATGAAGCAACCGTAATGCCGGTCGGCGGCGGCGATGCCCGCGCCGATTCCATGTCGGTGCTCGCCGGCATGTATCACCGCCAGGTAACGGCACCCGAAGTCGGTGACTGGATCGCCGCCGCCGAGGCCGAAGATCTTTCCGCCGACCAGCACAAGGCGGTCGCCGAGTTCCGCCGCATGTGGACGGGCATGACCTGCCTGCCGCCCGAATTCGTGGAGCGGCAGACGAAAACCCGCATGCGCTGCGAACAGCTCTGGCGTGACCTGCGCGCCAAGAACGATTGGGCGGGCTTCGCACCGGCGCTGGAGAGCGTCCTGGAATTGACCCGCGAGGAAGCCGCGATGCGCGCCGAGGCCTTCGGTCTCGATCCCTATGATGCGCTGATGGAGCAGTATGATCCCGGCAACCGCTCAGCCGACATTGCGCCGGTTTTCGCCGAGCTCAAAACCTTCCTGGTTGATTTTGTGCCGAAGGCGCTGGCCGTTCAGGAGGAGCGTCTGGCCAGGCGGCCGAAAAGGCCGCTGTCGGGCAGCTACCCGATCGAGCGGCAACGCGAACTGGGCCTCGCCATGATGGCGGCGGTCGGCTTCGACTTGACCCATGGCAGCCTGTCCGTCTCGCATCATCCCTTCTGCGGCGGCGTGCCCACAGACGTGCGCATCACCACGCGCTATCGCACGTCCGAGTTTCTGTCCTCGCTAATGGGCACGCTGCACGAAACCGGCCACGCGCTTTACGAGCAGGGCTTGCCCCGCGACTGGGCGCACTGGCCGCTGGGCAAAGCCCGCGGCATGTCCATGCATGAAAGCCAGAGCCTGTTCGTGGAAAAGCAGATCGGCCGCAACCCGGCTTTCTGGCGTTGGGCTCTGCCCGTCGTCGAGCGGCATCTCGAAGAAGACTGGTCGATCGAGGATATCCTGCCGCATGTCCATCATGTCGAACGCGGGCTGATCCGGGTCGACGCCGACGAGGTCACTTACCCGCTGCACATCATCCTGCGCTTCGAACTGGAGCAGGACCTGATTGCAGGCAAGCTGGAAGTCTCGGACCTGCCGGAGGCCTGGGATGCGAAGATGACCGAATATCTCGGCCTTTCCACCATCGATGACCCCGCAAATGGCCCGATGCAGGACGTGCACTGGCCTTCCGGCGCCATCGGCTACTTCCCGTCCTATACGCTCGGCGCCATGATCGCGGCGCAGCAATGGGCGGCGATCATACGCAAGATCCCGGACGCCGAGGCGCAGATGGAAAAGGGCCATTTCGATGCGCTGAACGACTGGCGTCGTGAACATGTCTGGACGCAGGCCTCGCGCTTCTCGACGCCGGAGCTGATCGAACGCGCCACCGGCGAACCGCTCAACGCCGAGCATTTCCGCAAGCATCTGGAAGAGAGGTATGGCTAGCCGTATGTTGCCCGTCATCCTCGGGCTTGTCCCGAGGACCTGCCAACTTGAGCGGGAAGCTGTCCTAACACGAGGAAGCACCACTTTTCTTCGTTGCAGCGGCGGTAGATCCTCGGGACAAGCCCGAGGATGACGTCGAGCAGGGATGCCCTTGCTCTCCATTTCGTTCCATCCGACAGTGCCTTCAACCGGGAGGAACGAAATGGCCGAACAGGCGGACGCCATCATAGTCGGAGCGGGCCTCGCAGGGCTCGTTGCAGCCTGCGAACTGGCCGATGCGGGCAAGCGCGTCATCATCGTCGAGCAGGAGGGCGCCAACTCGCTCGGCGGCCAGGCCTTCTGGTCGCTGGGCGGCCTCTTTTTTGTCGACAGCCCCGAGCAGCGGCGTCTACGCATCAAGGACAGCCGTGAACTCGCCCTGCAGGACTGGTTGGGCTCCGCGCAGTTTGACGGCCCGCAGGACGCGTGGCCGCGCAAGGTCGCGGAAGCCTATATCGACTTCGCCGCCGGCGAGATGCGCCCCTGGCTTCACTCGCTTGGCATGCGCTGGTTTCCCGTCGTCGGTTGGGCGGAGCGCGGCGGCGCCATGGCGCATGGCCACGGCAACTCCGTACCGCGCTTTCACATCACCTGGGGCACGGGCCCGGGCGTCATCGAACCCTTCGAGAAGCGTGTGCTGGAATACGAGAAGGCCGGCCGCATCACGCTCAAATTCCGCCACCGCGTCAGCCGCATAGTGAAATCGAAGGGAGCGGCAGCCGGGGTCGCCGGCGAAGTCCTGGAACCCTCCAAGGTTCAGCGCGGCCAGAAATCCGGGCGCGATGTCGTCGGCGATTTCGAATTCAGGGCCGGCGCCGTCATCGTCGCCTCAGGCGGCATAGGCGGCAATTTCGATCTCGTACGCAAGAACTGGCCGGCGGACCGTCTCGGTCCCGCACCGAAGAATATGGTCGCCGGCGTGCCGCACCATGTCGACGGCCGCATGATCGACATCACCAAGAAAGCCGGCGCTGCGCTCATCAACACCGACCGCATGTGGCACTACACCGAGGGCGTGAAGAACTGGGATCCGATCTGGCCCGAACACGGCATCCGCATCCTGCCCGGCCCTTCCTCCATGTGGTTCGACGCGCTGGGCGAGCGGCTGGAAGCGCCATGCATGCCGGGTTTCGACACCATGTCGACGCTGAAGCGCATTCTTTCAACCGGCCACGAATATTCCTGGTTCGTGCTCACCCAGAAGATCATCAAGAAGGAATTTGCGCTTTCGGGTTCGGAGCAGAACCCCGACTTCACATCGAAGAAATGGGCTGAAGTGCTGAAGAGCCGACGCGGCTCCGGCGCGCCGCCGCCGGTGGAGGCCTTTAAGGAAAAGGGCGAAGACTTCGTCGTCCGCGGCGATCTCCGTGATCTCGTTGCCGGCATGAACCAGCTTGCCGGCGGCAGCCTGATCGACCATGACCGGCTGGAGGCGCAGATCGTCGCCCGCGACCGCGAGATCGACAATCCGTTCTCCAAGGACGCGCAAGTGACCGCCATTCGCGGCGCGCGCAATTATCTCGGCGACAAGCTCATCCGCACCGCTGCCCCGCACAAGATACTCGATCCGGCCAACGGTCCGCTGATCGCCGTGCGGCTCAACATTCTCACCCGCAAGACGCTGGGCGGCATCCACACCAATCTCGACGGGCAGGTGCTGAACGCGAAGGGCGAGCCGGTGCCCGGGCTATATGCAGCGGGTGAGGCCTCGGGCTTCGGCGGCGGCGGTTATCACGGCCACAACGCGCTGGAAGGCACATTTCTCGGCGGCTGCATCTTCTCCGGCCGCAATGCCGGCCGCCACGCCGCCCGCTAGCACACGGATCTCACATGTCACTCACCAACCAGGACCTGGTCGATCTGGTCGCCTTCCGCCGCCAGCTGCATCAGGCGCCGGAAATCTCCAACGAGGAATATGAAACCGCGAATGCGGTAGAAGTCTTCCTTGCTCAGACCGGGCCCGACGAGATTCTAACTGGCTTTGGCGGTCCCGGCCTCGCGGCGATCTACGACAGTGGTCAGCCCGGCCCGACGATCCTCCTGCGCGCCGAGCTCGATGCGCTGCCCATCGCCGAAATTTCAGACCTGCCGCACCGCTCCGCGATTCCCGGCAAGGGCCACATGTGCGGGCATGACGGTCATATGGCGATCCTCGCAGCCGTCGGCCGCCAACTCGGCCGCCAGCGCCCTGCGCGCGGACGCGTCGTACTCATGTTCCAGCCGGCGGAAGAGACTGGCGACGGCGCGGCTGGCGTTACCGCAGACCCGCGCTATGCCGATATCGCACCCGACTTCGCCTTTTCGCTGCACAATCTGCCGGGCAGCCCGCTCGGCCATGTCCGGCTGAAAGAGGGTGTCGTCAATTGCGCCTCGCGCGGCATGCGCATCGCTCTCACTGGCAAGACCGCACATTCCTCGATGCCGGAAACCGGCGCGTCGCCGATGCTGGCGGTGTCTCAATTGATGCCGGCCCTCACAGGCCTCTCCCGGGCCGGATTCGACAGCGACAATTTCCGCCTCGCCACCGTCACCCATGCCGAAATGGGCGAGGCCGTCTTCGGCGTCGCGCCCGGCCGCGCCGAGGTTTGGGTCACACTGCGCACCCGGCTCGACGAACGCATGGACGCGCTGGTTGCTACTGCGGAAAAACTCGCGCGCGATACCGCGTCAGCCAACGCCCTTGGCTGCGAGATCGACTATCACGAGGTCTTCGTTGCCAGCCTTAACGAGGCGGAGGCGGTAGCGCATCTGCGTGATGCACTCGATGCCGAAGGCGTCGCGCATGACGAGGCAGAGCTTCCTATGCGCGCGTCGGAGGATTTCGGTCGCTTCGGCCATGGCGCGAAATCGGCGATGTTCTTTCTGGGCTCGGGCGAAAACCACCCGCAGCTCCATAACCCCGACTACGACTTCCCGGACGACCTGATCCCGATCGGCGCCCGCATCTTCATGCGCACGGTGCGGAATTTGCTGGGGTAAACCCTACTCCGCCGCGCCGCGGAACGCATCGGCCCCCGTCTCGAACTGCAGCTTGGCGAGCCGCGCATAGACCCCGCCCTTTGCCACAAGGCTCTTATGCGTGCCTTGTTCGACGATCCGGCCCTTGTCCATCACGATGATGCGGTCGGCCTTGAGAATGGTTGCAAGCCGGTGTGCCACCACAATCGTGGTGCGCCCCTTCATCAGCCGCTCGAGCGCTGTCTGCACCAGCGTCTCGCTTTGCGCATCGAGCGCCGAGGTCGCCTCGTCGAGCAAAAGGATCGGCGCATCGCGCAAGATCGCACGCGCAATCGCGATGCGCTGTCGCTGCCCGCCCGAAAGCGTGACCCCACGCTCGCCGAGCTCGGTGTCGTAGCCTTCCGGCAGGGCGTTGATGAACTCTTCGGCCAGCGCGTCGCGCGCCGCGGCCTCGATCTCGTCCGTGCTTGCATGCGGTTTGCCGAAGGCGATGTTGTCACGCACGGTCGCCGCGAACACAGTCACATCCTGCGGCACCAGCGCGATGCGCGAGCGCACCTGCTTGGGATCCGCCTTGGCGATATCCACGCCGTCGATTTCGATCGTGCCGCTGTCGGGATCGTAGAACCGCAGCAGCAGCGAGATGATCGTGCTTTTACCCGCGCCCGATGGCCCGACGATTGCCACCGTCTCGCCCGGCTTCACCGCAAGGTCCAGCCCTTCGAGCGCCGCAGCGTCGCGCCGCGTCGGGTAGGCGAAATGCACGTCCTTGAAAGCGACGGCGCCTTCCGGCTCCGGCAATAGTGCAGGATTCGCCGGCGCCCTGACGGCCGGTTCCTCGTCAAGCAGTTCGGAAAGCCGTTCGGCCGCACCCGCCGCCTGGTTGAGTTCGCCCCACACCTCCGACAGCGAGCCCAGCGCGCTGGCCGCAAGCACCGAATAAAGCAGGAACTGACCTAGCGTGCCCGCCGAGAGCGTACCGGCCAGAACGTCGCGCGAGCCGATCCACAAAACCCCGATCACCGAGGCAAACACCGCCGAGATGGCGAAGAAGGTCAGGAAGGAGCGTGCCAGGATCGACGCGCGCGCCGCCTGAAAAGCCGATTCCACCGCGCTTGCAAACCGGCCCGTCACCATCGCCTCGCCGGTGTTGGCCTGCATGGTGCGCACGGCCCCAATCTGCTCGCTTGCATAGGCGGTCGCGGCGGCAAGTGTATCCTGCGCCATGCGCGAGCGCCGCCGCACCGAGCGTCCGAACGCCACGAGCGGCAACACGATCGCCGGGATCGCCAGGAGCACGAGGCTGGAAAGTTTCGGGCTGGTGATCACCATCATGATCACCGCGCCGATGCCCATGATCGAGTTGCGCAGCGCCACTGAGGCGGTCGCTCCGACCGCGGATTTGATCTGCGTTGCGTCGGCCGCGAGCCGCGACACGATCTCGCCCGACTGAGAACGGTCGAAGAATGCGGGCGACAGCTCCGCCACATGCGCAAAGACGTCGCGCCTGAGGTCGGACACAACGCGTTCGCCAACGGTAATGACGAAAAAATACCGCGCCGCCGAGGCCAGTGCGAGCACGACGCCGATTACCACCAGCATGCCGAAATATTGCGAGATGAAATCGGAATCGCCGCCGCCGAAGCCGTGGTCGATCATTCTGCGAACCGCAAGCGGCAAGGTCAGCGTCATCGCCGCCGCCAGCATAAGTGCGACAACCGCCGCCGCCACCATGCCCTTGTAGTTGGCGAGATAGGGAAAGATGCGCCGCAAGGGTCCAAGCGAACGCCGCTTTGGCTCTTCGGCGAAAATTTCGGCCATTCCTGTTCCTTCCTTCGGCCCGCGGGCACGTTGGTCTTGTGCATGTGGCGTAGCTCGTGTATGAGCCACGCCGACCGTTTCGGAAGCCGTAGCCATCCTTGGCCGCGGCTTCAAGTTTTGAGACCGGGCGACATCGACGCAGGCTTGCATGCCGCGCTGCCGCCCCAGCCGGGACAAAAGACATGAAAAGCGAAATTCATCCGGACTACCACACCATCAAGGTCGTGATGACCGACGGCACCGAATACGAGACCAAGTCGACCTGGGGCAGCGAGGGCGACACCCTCAACCTCGATATCGACCCCAACTCGCACCCGGCATGGACCGGTGGCCAGCAGAACCTGGTCGACCGCGGCGGTCGCGTGTCGAAGTTCAAGAGCAAGTTCTCCAATCTCGGCATCTAATCCGGCTGGAAGAGCATTACGAAAAAGCCCCGCTTCGGCGGGGCTTTTTTTGTTTGGTGGCAGCAGCTCTCCACTCACATATGGATCGACTTCTGCCACGCCCCAAGCGCGGCTTCCTTCACCGATTCCGACATGGTCGGGTGCGCGTGACAGGTGCGCGCCAGGTCTTCGGCTGAACCGCCGAATTCCATCAGCACCGCTGCCTCGTGGATCATCTCGCCGGCTCCGAAGCCCAGAATGTGCACGCCGAGCACCCGGTCGGTCTCCTTGTCGGCCAGCACCTTCACGAACCCTTCTGTCTGCTGCATGGAACGCGCGCGCCCATTGGCCGAGAACGGGAATTTGCCGACATTGTAGGCAACGCCGTCCTTCTTCAGCTCTTCCTCGGTCTTGCCAACCGAGGCCACTTCGGGGCTGGTGTAGACCACGCCAGGAATGACGCCGTAATTCACATGGCCGGCCTGGCCGGCCAGAATTTCGGCCACGGCCACACCTTCATCCTCGGCCTTGTGGGCTAGCATCGGCCCGGCAATCACGTCGCCGATCGCGTAAATGCCCTCGACATTGGTGGCGTAATGCGCGTCGGTCGCCACCCGGCCGCGATCGTCCAGCTTTACGCCGGCCTCTTCCAGCCCGAGCCCCTCGGTGAACGGCTTGCGTCCCGTCGCTACCAGCACGGCATCGGCCTCGAGCGTCTCGGCGTCGCCGCCCTTCACCGGCTCGAAGGTCACTTTCGCGCCCGAACCGGCCTTTTCGACTGCGGTCACCTTGGCGCCGAGCTTGAACGTCATTCCCTGCTTGGCCAGCATGCGCTGGAACTGCTTGGCGACGTCGCCGTCCATGCCGCCCAGAATGGTGTCGAGGAACTCGACCACGGTGACTTCGGCGCCGAGCCGCGCCCAGACCGAGCCGAGTTCGAGCCCGATCACGCCGCCGCCGACCACGATGAGCTTCTTCGGCACCTTGGTAAATTCCAGCGCGCCGGTGGACGATACGATCACCTTCTCGTCGAACTTAACATCCACGCCGGGAATGCCGGCAACGTCCGAGCCGGTGGCGAGCACGATGTTCTTGGCCTCGAACTCGTTCGCCTTGCCGTCCTCGCCGGTCACCGACACTTTGCCTTTGCCCGCGATCTTGCCTGCGCCGCGCAGCACGTCGATCTTGTTCTTCTTCATCAGGAAGTCGAGACCCTTGGTGTTCTGCTCCACGGTCGTCGTCTTGTGGGCGAGCATCTGCTTCAGATTGAGCTTCGGCTTGCCGACATCCACGCCCAGCGCCTCGAACGAGTGCTGCGCCTCGACCAGCATTTCGGAAGCATGCAGCATCGCCTTTGAAGGAATACAGCCGACATTCACGCAGGTTCCGCCAAGCGTCGGGCGCTTTTCCACCAATGCGGTTTTCAGGCCGAGCTGAGCCGCCTTGATGGCGCAGACATAGCCGCCAGGGCCGGCGCCGATCACGACAACGTCGTAGGTGGTGGACATAAGGAAGTTCCTTTCGGTTTGATGCTTTCAGCTTTTGCCGCGAATAACACGGCCGGTGGCCAGAACAGTTGCGCACAGCACGCGCTCGCCGCTCGGTGCAATTGCGAATACGTCGGCGCGGCCGACCGCGATGGTCGAGCCAGCCTGCAACGCGACGCCCTCGGCTTCAAGGCGCGAGCCTCGCGCCTGCGCCGTCATCTTCACTGTAAAGTCCAGTGTCGCACAGCTGGCAGGTGCGACCGCCGCCATGCAGGCCGAAATTGCCGCGACGTCTCCCAGCATTCCGACCATGGACGCGGGAAAGAGATCGGGCGGCGTCGCGAAACGCTCGTCGAAATCCATCGCGGCGGTGGAACGGCCCGGCTCCATGGCTATGATCTCGATGCCGTGTGCTGCCACGAAGGGAAGCGAAGAAACTTGCGCCGCAAGGCCGGCGAAATTCGTCGGATGCGCAGTCATCCGCCAACTCCTTTTGATGCCGCGTGCATAATGGTCCATTTGGCTGCGTGAACGGCCATTTCTCAGCGTCCGCCCGTCACATCGACAACGGCGCCTGTCGTATAGGACGCCGCATCGGACAACAGCCACCAGATCGCCTCGGCCACCTCGTCCGCCGTGCCTTCGCGCTTCATCGGCAGCATGTCGCGCATCTTCGCCACCCGGTCGGGGTCGCCGCCGGAAGCATGGATTTCGGTATCGATGATACCAGGCCTGACTGCGTTCACCCGTATGCCCTCGGCAGCAACCTCGCGCGCCAGACCGAGAGTGAACACGTCGATCGCACCCTTGCTGGCGGCATAATCGACATAGATACCTGGCGACCCCAGCGTTGCCGCCGCCGAGGAGAGGTTGACGATGGCACCGCCTTTGCCGCCATACCGCGTCGACATGCGTTTCACCGCCTCGCGAGCGCACAGGATCGAGCCGGTGACGTTGATGCGCAGCATGCGCTCGATCCTCTCCAGGCTCATCTCGTCGACGCGGCTCGCGACATCCACCACGCCGGCATTGTTCACCAGTCCGTCGAGACGGCCGAAGCGCCTGTCGACCGCGTCGAACATCGCAAGCACGTCTGCCTCGCTGCCCACATCGCCCTGAACGGCAAATGCCTCGCCGCCCGCCTGTTCGATGTCAGCCACGATCCGGCCGGCTGCGTCCTCGTCACGCACGAAGTTCACCGCCACGCGCCAGCCCTTGCGTGCCGCCAGCCGCGATATGGCCGCGCCGATGCCGCGGCTACCGCCCGTTACCAGCAGCGATTTCGCTTGGCTGTTCATTCCTGGCACCCCGAAAGCGTGAACACATCCCACGGCTCTGCGAGCGAGCCGGCTGCGCGCCAGGCCTCCGACTGGCTGAGCCAGGGCCCGAGATCGGCGAGGATCAGCGTCTGCGGCGCAGGCTGACCCTCGGCGGGCAGAAGCCCGACCTTGCCATCGGCATCGATGGCGTAGACGACGCCTTCCCAAAGCGTGCATTCGGATATCTCGGCGCCGGTGAGGTCGCCTTCGGGGCAGCCGTCCATGACGATGCCCCAGGAACGCGCGGCCCCCGCCGTCCACATCACGATACCGTCGAGCGCCCGCTCGCCGGCAAGAAACCGGAAACTGTTGGTCACGGTAACCGAGGCACTTGTGGGCCGGAACTCGATTGCCATCGTTCCGCCCTGCCCTGCATAGGTCGCAAGTTCGACCGGGCAGGCGGCAACGGCAGGCGATGCGACAAGCAGGCAGGTTCCGCCCAGGAAGCCGGCGAGAGCCTTCGACATGCGCCTGTTCCCGCCCTTCAACACGAAAGCTACCGCTCGCCGAGAGCCAGTCGCAGGCCGAATGCGGCAAAGGCGGCCGCCACGCCGCGCCGCATCCAGCGCATGAAGGCTTCGCTGTTGATCAGCCTTGCCCCGATCATGGCCGCGAAGCTGCCATAGACGACGAAGACAGCGAAGGTCATCGCCATGAATACGCTGCCAAGCACCAGCAGCTGCGGCACCGCCGAACCGGCGGCAGGGTCGATGAACTGCGGCAGGAAGGCCAGAAAAAACACCGAAAGTTTCGGATTGAGGATGTTGATCAGGAACGCGGTCCGCACCGTCGGCAGCAGCCGCCGCCCGGTCGGCTGCGTCTGCCCGGTATCTGCAGCGCCGGTTTCCCGCAACGTCCTCCATGCCAGATAGATGAGATAGGCCGCGCCCGCATATTTGAGCACCTGGAAAAGCACCGCACTGGTGTGCAGGATCGCCGCCAGCCCGGCCACCGATGCAAGCAGTGCGGGTATGATGCCGAGCGTGCAGCCGAAGGCCGCGGCGATGCTCGCCTGCCGTCCGGCCGAAAGGCCAGTCATCACGGTGTAGACCACACCGGTACCCGGTATAAGGACGATGATCAGTGAGGTGATCAGATATTCGATGCTCATCGGATCAACGCCGCACCGCGCGTTCAAGCGCCAGTCCGTCGTCCCAGGTTCCCATCAGCGTGCCATCTGAACCAACGACATAGATGACCGGGTGCTTTGCGCCCCATTCCACCACAAGCACATTGCCCGCGAATGCGCCGCGTCCCTGATAGCTTTGTGCGCCAACTGTCCAGCTGAGCACCGCTTGCCCGCCCTCTTGCTCGATAGACAGAACGCCGCGATAGCCCGAACCGTCGGTGTTGCGCCCGAAAACGTCATAGACGCCTGTAACGTCGGCAATCCCGACAGAGGTCTGCACCTGCGCAATCGCCGGTCCCGTGGCAAGAGGGACAAGGTAGCCGCCGGCGATCAACGCGGCGCACAATAGTGTTCGAAACAGCTGACGCATTTTGCACCTCGTCGAAGAGCTGGCGTTGCGAAGCCTACCTTGCCTACAGATCCAGCACCAGCCGCTCGGGGTCTTCCAGGCTTTCCTTGACGCGGACGAGGAAAGTCACGGCCTCCTTGCCGTCCACGATACGATGATCGTAGCTGAGCGCCAGATACATCATCGGCCGCACCGCCACCTGACCACCGACCACCATCGGCCGTTCCTGGATCTTGTGCATGCCCAGGATGCCGGACTGCGGTGCGTTCAGGATCGGCGTCGACATCAGCGAGCCGTAAACGCCGCCATTGGAGATGGTAAAGGTGCCGCCCTGCATGTCTGCCATGGAGAGCTTGCCGTCGCGCGCGGCCACGCCGAGCCGGCCGATTTCCTTCTCGACCTCGGCTATTCCCATCTGGTCGGCATCGCGTACCACCGGCACCACAAGGCCCTTGTCGGTGCCCACTGCCACGCCGATGTGGCAGAAGTTCTTGTAGATGATGTCGGTGCCGTCGATCTCGGCATTCACCGCCGGGACCTCTTTCAGCGCGTGACACACCGCCTTGGTGAAGAAGCCCATGAAGCCGAGCTTCACGCCGTGCTTCTTCTCGAACAGCTCCTTGTATTTGGACCGCAGATCCATCACTGCGCCCATGTCCACCTCGTTGAAGGTGGTCAGCATCGCGGCGGTGTTCTGGGCATCCTTGAGGCGTCGCGCGATGGTCTGGCGCAGGCGGGTCATCTTCACCCGCTCCTCACGCGTTTCGTCGCTGGCCGGCGACGGCGCGCGCGCCGCTGCTGGTGCCTCGGCCGGAGAAGAGGCAGCGCCCTTCGAGATCGCCGAGAGTACATCTTCCTTCAGCACCTGGCCGCGCTTGCCGCTGCCTTCAACCTGACCGTCCGACAGACCCTTCTCTGCCATCATCTTCGACGCGGCGGGCGAGGCGGGCATGTCGCCTTTCTCGGCCGCTTCGGCCTTCGGTGCCGGTTCGGTCTTTTTCTCCGCGGGCTTTTCCTCGGCCTTGGCGGCAGGTGCGCCTGCTCCTTCGGCGATCATGCCAAGCAGCGCGCCGACCTCGACGGTCTCGCCTTCCTTGACAGTGATTTCGGAAAGCGTTCCAGCGGCGGGCGCGGGAACTTCAAGCGTCACCTTGTCGGTTTCGAGTTCCACCAGTGTCTCGTCGGCGGCGACAGCATCGCCTGCCTTCTTGAACCACTGGCCGATCGTGGCTTCGGTGACGGATTCGCCCAGTGCGGGTACGCGGATTTCGGTAGCCATGGTTCTGGTCCGTTGCCTTTTCTAGTTTGCCCGGCTCAGCCGAGCGCGTCTTCCAGGAATGATTCAAGCTGCGACAGATGTTTCGACATCAGTCCGGTTGCCGGCGAAGCCGCTGCCGGCCGTCCGGCATAACGCACCCGCTGATGTTTGGCGTCGATATGCGCCAGCACCCATTCCAGATAGGGGTCGATGAAGGCCCAGGCGCCCATATTCTTCGGCTCTTCCTGGCACCACACCATCTCCGCGTTGCGGAAACGCGACAACTCATTGATCAGCGCCTTGGCGGGGAACGGGTAGAGCTGCTCGACGCGCAGCAGATAGACATCGTTGACGCCGCGCTTTTCCCGCTCCTCATAGAGGTCGAAATAGACCTTGCCCGAGCACAGCACCACGCGCCTGATCTTTGAGTCCTTGACCAGCTTGATCGGCTGGTCCGGCAGCATCTGGGCATCGTCCCACAACAGCCGGTGGAACGTGCTTTCGCCCGCCATTTCCGAAAGCTGCGAGACCGCCCGCTTGTGCCTCAGCAGCGATTTCGGCGACATCAGGATCAGCGGCTTGCGGAAGTCGCGCTTCAGCTGGCGCCTCAATGCATGGAAGTAGTTTGCCGGCGTCGTGATGTTCGCCACCTGCATATTGTCTTCCGCGCATTGCTGCAGGAAGCGCTCAAGCCGCGCCGAGGAATGCTCCGGTCCCTGGCCTTCGTAGCCATGCGGCAGAAGCATCACCAGGCCCGACATTCGGAGCCATTTGCGCTCGCCCGACGAGATGAACTGGTCGATCACCACCTGCGCGCCGTTCACGAAGTCACCGAACTGCGCTTCCCAAAGGGTCAGTGCGTTGGGCTCGGCGAGCGAGTAGCCATATTCGAAACCGAGCACGGCCTCTTCCGACAGCATCGAGTTGATGACCTCGTAATGCGCCTGCTGCGGACCGAGATGGTTGAGCGGGATATAGCGGTTCTCGTCCCGCTGGTCGTAAAGCACCGAGTGCCGCTGCGAAAAGGTGCCGCGCTCCGAATCCTGGCCGGAAAGCCGGATCGGATTGCCGTCGAGCAGGATTGAGCCGAAGGCCAGCGCCTCGGCCATCGACCAGTCGATGCCCTCGCCGCTTTCGATCATCTTGCGGCGGTTGTCCATGAACCGCTTGATCGTGCGGTGGACCTCGAAATCGTCCGGCACGTCGGAGAGCTTCTTGCCGACTTCTTTCAGCGTCTTCAGCGGTACCGCGGTCTTGCCGCGGCGCTGTTCGTCCTCATTGTCGGCCGTGCGCAGGCCGCTCCAGGCGCCGTCGAGCCAGTCGGCCTTGTTGGGCTTGTAGGCCTGGCCCGCCTCGAATTCGGCTTCCAGATTGGCGCGCCAGTCGGCACGCATCTTGTCGAGTTCGTCCTGGCCGATCAGCCCTTCCTCGACCAGGCGTTTGCCGTAGAGCTCCACCACGGTCGGATGCTTGCGGATCTCCTTGTACATGATCGGCTGCGTGAACGCCGGCTCGTCGCCCTCATTGTGCCCGAAGCGGCGGTAGCAGAACATGTCGATGACGACCGGCTTGTGGAACGTCATGCGGAACTCGGTCGCAACCTTCGCGGCATAGACCACGGCTTCCGGGTCGTCGCCATTCACATGGAAAATCGGCGCCTCGATCATCTTCGCCACGTCCGAGGGATAAGGCGAAGAGCGCGAGAAACGCGGATTGGTGGTGAAACCGATCTGGTTGTTGATGATGAAATGCACCGTGCCGGCCACGCGGTGGCCGCGCAGGCCCGAAAGCCCGAGGCATTCGGCCACGACGCCCTGTCCGGCAAAGGCCGCATCGCCGTGCAGAAGCAGCGGCAGAACCTTCACGCGTTCTTCCAGCGGCACGATTTCCTCGCGCTTGCGGCCGCTGATCTGGTCCTGCTTGGCGCGCGCCTTGCCCATCACCACCGGGTTCACGATTTCCAGATGCGATGGGTTTGCAGTCAGCGACAGATGCACCTTGTTGCCGTCGAACTCGCGGTCCGACGAGGCGCCAAGGTGGTACTTCACATCGCCCGAGCCCTCCACGTCGTCGGGCGCAAAGGAACCGCCCTTGAATTCGTGGAAGATGGCGCGGTGCGGCTTGGCCATCACCTGGCTGAGCACGTTGAGACGGCCGCGGTGGGCCATGCCGAGCACCACCTCCTTCAGCCCCATCGCGCCGCCGCGCTTGATGATCTGCTCGAGTGCGGGGATCAGCGACTCGCCGCCATCCAGGCCGAAGCGCTTGGTGCCCTTGTATTTGACGTCGATAAACTGCTCGAAGCCTTCCGACTCGATCAGCTTGTGCAGAATCGCCAGCTTGCCGTTCTTGGTGAATTCGACGCCCTTGTCCGGCCCTTCGATACGCTCCTGAATCCATGCCTTCTCGGCCGGATTCGAGATGTGCATGAACTCCACGCCGATGGTCGAGCAATAGGTCCGCTTCAGGATGTCGAGCATCTCGCGGATGGTCGCGAATTCGAGCCCCAGAACATGGTCGATGAAAATCGGTCTGTCGAAGTCGTCCGCTTCGAAACCGTAGGCCTCGGGCGAAAGCTCGTTATAGTCTTCGAGCGGCTTGGCGATGCCGAGCGGGTCGAGATCGGCGTGCAGGTGACCGCGCATGCGGTAGGCGCGGATCATCATGATCGCGCGCACCGAATCGCGTGTTGCCCGCATAACATCGGCATCGGTCGGCGCCGCGCCATTCGCCGCGGCTTTCGACTTCAGTTTGGTCGAGATGTGCTTCTCGACCTGGCCCCAGTCGCCGTCGAGCGCCGACACCAGCTCGCCATTGGCGGCGAGCGGCCAGCCCTTGGCCTTCCACGAAGCGCCCCGGGCATTCTTCCTCACATCGCCGGCATCGTCCTTCAGCGCGCTGAAAAAGTCGCGCCAGGCGGCGTCCACCTTGTTCGGGTCGTCCTGGTAGTCGGCATAGAGCTGCTCGATATAGGCGGCGTTGCCGCCGTACAAAAACGAGGTCAGCGAAAATTGGTCGTTAGCCTGGTCCTGGCGTGCCATCTTGTGTTCGGCGTCCTTGCGCGCCGTCTCCTTTTATGAAGGCAGTGGGTGAATATGGCAGAAGTGCAATAGGTAGGTTGTCAGCTTTTTGCCCCTACTGCCTTACTGCCCTACTCCCCTATTGCCTTAACCCTTGATCGCTTCCACCAGCGTCTTGCCCAGCCGGGCCGGTGAAGGCGAAACCTTGATGCCGGCGGCTTCCATTGCCGCAATCTTGTCTTCCGCGCCGCCCTTGCCGCCCGAAATCACCGCGCCGGCATGGCCCATGGTGCGTCCGGGAGGCGCTGTGCGCCCGGCGATGAAGCCGGCCATTGGTTTGGCGCGACCCTTCTTCGCCTCATCTTTGATGAACTGTGCCGCATCTTCCTCTGCCGAACCGCCGATTTCGCCGATCATGATGATCGAGGTCGTTTCGTCGTCGGCCAGGAACATCTCCAGCACGTCGATGAACTCAGTGCCCTTCACCGGGTCGCCGCCAATGCCGACCGCCGTCGTCTGGCCAAGGCCTTCCACCGTCGTCTGATACACGGCCTCATATGTAAGCGTTCCGGAACGCGAGACCACGCCCACCGAGCCCTTCTTGAAGATGTTGCCGGGCATGATGCCGATCTTGCATTCGTCGGGCGTCAGAACGCCGGGGCAGTTGGGGCCGATCAGCCTGGAGCTCGACCTGTCGAGCCGCGCCTTCACCTTCACCATGTCCGAAACCGGAATGCCCTCGGTGATGCACACGATCAGTGGAATTTCGGCCTCGATCGCTTCGATGATGGCGCCGGCAGCCCCTGCGGGGGGAACATACACCACCGAAGCCGTGGCACCGGTCGCTTCCTTGCCCTCGGCCACGGAGGCGAAGATCGGCAGTTCCTGGCCGCCCGCGCCGGTCCAGCTCGTACCGCCCTTCTTGGGGTGAATGCCGCCCACCATCTTGGTTCCGTGGTAGGCCAGCGCCTGTTCGGTGTGGAACGTGCCGGTGTTGCCGGTCAGGCCCTGCACGAGAACCCTGGTGTCTTTGTTGACGAGTATGGACATACGGCTTCCTACAATCGCTTAAGTTCGGTCCGGGTCAGTTCGCCCGGGTTGTTGCCTGTGTTGACGGTCGTCGCCGGTTCGAACATCAGCACGATCGGCTCCGCTGTCAGAGAGCGCGGCCGGTGCTCCACCGTCTTCGGCACGACGATGAACTCGCCCTCGCCAAGCTCCACAGGCCCATCGCGAAAGTCGATCGCGATGCGCCCCTGAAGCACCAGAAAGGCTTCGTCCTCATTGTCATGAGAATGCCATTCGAAGGTTTCGCCAAACTTGGCCACCTTCACCTGGGATTCATTCACGTCCCCGGCGATGTGGGGATCGAAAACCCTGTCGATCTTGCTTTGCGCCGCCTCGACAAGGCTGATTTTGCGCGGAGGCATGAAGTCAGTTCTCCCGCAGCGCCACGTTCGGCGCGAGAAACAATAACGAAAGAAGCATCCCCAAGGCTGCAGGCCAGCACAGAATCATAAGCAGTACTCCAAACGCCTCGTTCCCGAACACGTCAGCGTCAAGTGGGTCCGCTGGCTGCAAAAACATCAGAACGAACGGCGTTATGGCGAGCGCAATAATCCCCAGAAATGTTAGTGGCACCGACCAGCGAACAGAGAAAATCCGATCGATCACCCAAGCTGCAGCCGCCCCAACAAAGGTAAAACAAATCAGGAATGTAGCAAACTTGATCACTACCCCTTCACCGCCTTGACGATCTTCTGTGCGGCATCGTCGAGGTCGTCGGCCGAAATCACGTTGAGACCGCTCTCGTCGATGATCTTCTTGCCCTTCTCGACATTGGTGCCTTCGAGCCGCACGACCAGCGGCACTTTCAGGCCCACTTCCTTCACGGCCGCCACCACGCCCTCGGCAATGACATCGCACTTCATGATGCCGCCGAAGATGTTGATCAGGATGCCCTTAACATTCGGGTCGGCGGTGATGATCTTGAACGCCGCTGTCACCTTCTCTTTCGAAGCGCCGCCGCCGACATCGAGAAAGTTAGCCGGCGAAGCACCGTAGAGCTTGATGATGTCCATCGTGGCCATCGCCAGCCCGGCCCCGTTGACCATGCAGCCGATATCGCCGTCGAGCGCGATATAGGCGAGGTCGTATTTCGAAGCCTCGATTTCCTTCTCGTCTTCCTCGGTCGTGTCGCGAAGTTCCATCACGTCGGGGTGGCGGAACAGCGCGTTGTTGTCGAAGGAGACCTTCGCGTCGAGCACCCTGAGCCGGCCGTTTTCCATAACGATCAGCGGGTTGACCTCGAGCAGGCTCATGTCCTTTTCCACGAACGCCTTGTAAAGCAGCGGGAAGAGCCCGGCGCCGTCCTTGGCCGCATCGCCGTCAAGCTTCAGCGCCTTGTTCAGAGTGGCAACGTCAGCCGCCGTCACCCCGGCTTCGGGGTCGATCGCAACGGTGACGATCTTCTCCGGCGTTTCTTCCGCGACGGCCTCGATGTCCATGCCGCCTTCGGTCGAGACCACAAAGGCGACGCGCCCGACGGTGCGGTCGACCAGAATGGAGAGGTAGAGCTCGCGCGCAATGTCTGCACCGTCCTCGATATAAAGGCGGTTGACCTGCTTGCCGGCCGGACCCGTCTGCTTGGTCTCCAGCGTGTTGCCAAGCATCTCCCTGGCGTTGGCCACGACCTCCTCGACCGATCTCGCCAGCCGCACACCGCCTTTGGAGTCCGCACCAAGCTCCTTGAACTTGCCCTTGCCGCGTCCGCCGGCATGGATCTGGCTTTTGACGACATAAAGCGGGCCGGGCAGCGACTTCGCTGCCTTTTCCGCCTCCGCCGCGTTCATGATCGCGACGCCGTCGGCTACCGGCGCACCGAAACCCTTGAGGAGTTGCTTCGCCTGGTATTCGTGGATGTTCATAAAGCGTCCGCCCTACTTTTTCTTCAGGTTCGGCGCGATGCCCATGCAGGCTTCGCAAAGGCCCTGCACTGCCGCCACCGACTTGTCGAACATCTTCTGTTCGGCCTTGGAGAAGTCGAGTTCGATGATGCGCTCTACGCCACCCGCGCCGATCACGGTCGGCACGCCGACATACATGTCGGAAACGCCGTACTGGCCGGTGAGATGCGCCGCGCAGGGCAGCACCCGCTTCTTGTCCTTGAGGTAGCTCTCCGCCATCGCGATGGCCGAGGCGGCCGGCGCGTAATAGGCGGAGCCGGTCTTCAACAGGCCGACGATCTCGCCGCCGCCCTTGCGGGTGCGTTCAACGATCGCGTCGAGCTTTTCCTTCGAGGTCCAGCCCATCTTCACAAGGTCCGGCAGCGGAATGCCGGCAACGGTGGAATAGCGCACCATCGGCACCATGTCGTCGCCATGGCCGCCAAGCGTCATTGCCGAGACGTCTTCGACGGAAACCTTGAACTCTTCGGCCAGGAAGTAGCGGAAGCGGGCGGAGTCCAGCACGCCGGCCATGCCCACGACGTGGCTCTTCGGCAGGCCCGAAAACTTCTGCAGCGCCCACACCATCGCGTCGAGCGGGTTGGTGATGCAGATCACGAATGCCTTGGGGGCGTATTTCTTGATGCCCGCGCCGACCTGCTCCATCACCTTGAGGTTGATGCCCAGAAGGTCGTCGCGGCTCATGCCCGGCTTGCGCGGCACGCCGGCGGTCACGATGCATACATCCGCGCCTTCGATCGCCGAATAGTCGTTGGCGCCGGTGTAGCGGGCGTCGAAACCGTCGACCGGCGACGATTCCGCGATGTCGAGGCCCTTGCCCTGCGGAATGCCTTCCGCGATGTCGAAGAGTACGACGTCACCGAGTTCCTTGAGCCCGACCAGATGAGCGAGCGTGCCACCGATCATGCCCGAGCCGATGAGGGCGATCTTGCTGCGTGCCATTGTGTGTGAAATCCCCTGAGCCGCTGAAATACGATTGCCGGCGCGGAACCAAAAATTGCACAAGGGCGCATGACCGCGCGGGCCGTCTCCAAGCGCCCCGAGTGACTAGGCCATAGCTGCGGCAACGTAAAAACTCAACCGATTATTGCCGCGCTAATGTTTTCAATCGTTTAGATCGTTCGGGATTTACGTAAACGTCAAAGTTTATTCACTCGCGCGTGAGCTTTTCCGCATCTGGGCTGCCTGAGGGCTTCATTCCGCTGCGCGATTGGCCGCATCGCCACCGTCCGGCCAGTCATGGCTTTGCATCTCGATCAGCCGCGAAACGGTGCGATCGAACTCGAAGGCTTCGGTACCGCTGGTTTCGGCATAAAGCTCCGCCGGCGGTCTTGCAGCGCTGGCAATCAGTCGCTTGCCGCGGTCGTAAAGCGTGTCGATCAGCAGGATAAACCGCTTCGCCTCGTTGCGTGTCGCGCGGTTCATGACCGGAATATTGTCGATGAAAATGGTGTCATAGCTGTCGGCGATCAGGTTGTAGTCGCGTGCAGCCAGCGCTTTCCGGCAGATATCGGCGAAATCGAACCGGGCGGCGCGCCCGGCGGCGCGTGGCACCTGAATGCTGCGGCCCTTCAGCTCCAGTTCAGCCGTCGCAACGTCCTTGCCTTCGGTGACCGCTGACCAGGCCCGGTCCAGCTCCTCGTCGGCCTGCGGCCCGAGCGGCGTGACATAGACCGGCAGCCGGTTGAGCTTCAGCAGCCGGTAGTCGGTCTCGGAATCGAGATTGAGAATGCGCGCATGCTCTTTCAGTATCCCGATGAACGGCGTGAACAACCCGCGGTTCAGCCCGTCCTTGTAGAGATTGTCGGGCGCAACGTTGGAGGTCGCAACCAGCACCACGCCATGCCCGAACAGCGCTGAAAACAGCCGCGACAGGATCATTGCATCGGCGATGTCCGTTACCGAAAACTCGTCGAAACACAGCACCCACGCTTCATCGGCCAGCGCCTTGGCGATCGGCGGTACGGGGTCGGTTTCTTTCGTCTCGCCCTTCTTCAGTGCCTGTCGGTGCCGGTGAATGCGGTCATGCACATCGGCCATGAACACGTTGAAGTGCACGCGCCTTTTGCGCTTTGCGGCCAGAAGCTCGAAGAACATGTCCATGAGCATCGTCTTACCGCGCCCGACGCCGCCATGAATGTAGAGCCCGCGGATCGGCTCCTTTTCCGTGCGTTTGGCGAACAGCCAGCCAAGCGAGCTTTTTTTGGCGGCAAGACGTTTTGTGGTGATTTCGTCAAGCAGCGCATCGAAGGCGCGTGCGATTTCCACCTGGCGCGGATCGGGCGCCAGCTTTCCTTGTTCGGCAAGATCGTTGTAGCGCTGAACCAGAGAGGGATGGTTGGTCAGCCCATCGCCCAGCGGCATGGCGTGCCCCTCCCCTGTGTCCTCCCGGACGGACGCGTTAGCGGGTCAGCGAAACCGGCAGGCCGGAGCTCGTCTGGCCATCGAAGCGCTCGGATCCGGTCGAATAAAGCCGTGCGAGAAGCCCGCCATTCTGGTCGTAGAGCGCCAGCTGCTTGCCTTCCACGTTCCACGATTTGACTGTGTCGAGTGGCGCGGGGCAGCGCAGCGGTCCGGCACGGAAGCCCTGGCCGAACTTGGTCTGCGGCGTCGCGATGCGGCAACCCTGTCCCGAAACGGTGGCGTTCCACACGCCCGCAACCGCACCGGCCGTCAGTTCCGGCCCGCTGGCGGAAGCAACATCCACCGGCATGGTGTTTTCAGGTCCTGTCGGCGCATCGGGGAATGCTGTCGGGTCGGTCGTTCCCGGTGGCGGGGGCAGTTGTCCGGCCGTCACCGTGCCTGCCGGCGCGGGCTGGAGCGGTTCGGCCACAGTGGAAGGCGAGCGCGTGTTCAGCGACGAAAATCGCGAGCTCGAACAGCCCGCCATTACCAGCGCCGCAACCGTCAGAGCGAGGATGCCAGTTTTCGTCATTGTGTATTGTCCTCCGGGGACTGCCCCGTATTTCTGGTATCACGGCCCCGTTCAAGCCGGACAATCATGGCGATCTTGCGGAAGAATCGGCCGTTTATGGTTAATGCCCGGTTTATTGCGGGCAATAAGTCACCGCAACCGTCATTACGACCTGCGCAAACCGTGCCGGTGACGCTTCGGTCCCGGCACGGTTTGGCAGCGTTACGTATAATTGCCCGTCAGGCCGGTGCGACGAACCGCTCCAGCTTGCCCAGCGTTTCCATCCCCAGCTCGATAGCGCCGAACCCCTTCGCGTCCTGGAATTCGGCAGCCGTGCTGAACACCATGCCCAGCGTGACTTTCGTCGCGCCGTCCTGGTCCTCGAACGAGGCCCAGGCATCGGCATGTTTCGGGCCGTTCTCGCCCCAAAGCAGTGAGTAGCCGAGACGCTCCTCGGGAATCACCTCGCGATAAAGATGGTGGTTCGGAAAAACTGTTCCGTCCGGCCCGATCATGTCGAACAGCCATTCGCCGCCGCTTCTGAGGTCGATCCGCTGCGTGCGGCAGGAAAAACCTTCCGGACCCCACCATTGCGGCAGCGTCTCGTTATTCACCCAAGCACCCCAGACAACCGGGCGCGGCGCACGGATCACCTTTTGCAGCAGCATCGTGCGCTGGGCGACACCCGCGAGATTGTCCAGCCCGGCACCGAACCCCTGCCGGTATCCCGCTTCCATGTCTTCGCCCAGCGAGGAGAGCTGCACGGTCACTTCCAGCCGGCTGCGGTCGCCTGCGCCGGAAATATTCGCCGTCACCAGCGCTGCCGATAGCGTAACCCCTTCGCGCGATATCACCTCGTAATTCACGCTGCATCTTTCGGGCTGCATTTCCAGCCAGCCGCATTCGCAGCGAATGTCCGGTTCTCCGTCCACCTTGCACAGCGAGACCTCGCGCCCGCCCACTCTGCTGTCGGCCTCCAGAAACTCCACCGTGACCGCCGGGGTTGGCGCCGCCCATACGGCCCGTGCTGCCGGCGCCGTCCATGCCGCCCACAACACGGAGGCGGGTGCGGCTATCTCGCGCTGAAACGACAGCGTCGCAACGCGGCTCGTTCCGTCGTTCGCAGCCTCAAGCGGCGTTTCGGTGGCGGCAAGGTTCTGTGTCATTTCCCGCGCTCCTTCATCACATTCATTACAAATGCATCCAGCCGGTCGAGGCGGGCTTCCCAGATCGCCTGCTGTTCATCCAGCCATGTCCGCACCGGACTGAATGCTTCCGGCACGATGGCGCATGTGCGCACGCGCCCGTCTTTCGATGTTGCGATCAGCCCCGCCTCCTCCAGTACGGAGAGATGCCGCATCACGGTCGGCAGCCGCAGTCCCGTCGGGCCGGCCAGGTCCGTCACGCGCGCCGGCGTTTCAGCGAGCTGCGTCAGGATCGACCGGCGGGTCGGGTCCGCCAGAGCGTGAAAGAGCAGCGACAGGTCGGTATCATGCTTAGCCATACTGCTAACTATCACCTGTTTCGGTGGTCATGCAAGCAAAACTTCGCAATATTGCTAAGTTTTATCCGAAGGCACGCCCGCGGCCTTGCGGCAAGCGTCCGACGGCCTATCTTCGACCGACCAAAACCGCTCACTTGCTTCAGGACGCCATGAAATCCGGCAATCGCTATTACTCCGGGCCCGACAGCGATCATTTCGACGGCCGCATCTTCTTCAATCCGGGTGGCACGCCGCCGGGCCGCTTCCGCGATCTGCTGAAATGGCGCTTTAACGGCGAACGCAACAAATGGCCGGAAAGCTGGCCGAGCCCTTTTCCGGCCGCCGTCCCCGAAAAACAGGTCCATGGCACCGACTTGCGCATCACGATGGTCGGCCATGCCACAATGCTGGTCCAGACAGCGGGCATGAACATCCTCACCGATCCGGTCTGGTCGGAGCGCGTTTCGCCGTTCTCCTTCGCCGGGCCGAAGCGTGTCGCACCGCCCGGCATCGCCTTCGAGGACCTGCCGGAGATCGACCTCGTCCTGCTCAGCCACAATCATTACGACCATATGGACATCGCCACGCTAGACCGGCTGCAAAAGTCCTTCGACCCGCTGGTGCTGACCCCGCTCGGCAATGACGCGATCCTCGCAAAGCGCCTGCCGAAACTGCGCATCTCCGCGCATGACTGGGGCGCCCGTATCGAGGTCGGCGCCGCCGTCATCCATTTCGAGCCGGTGCACCACTGGTCGGCGCGCGGTCTGGGCGACCGGCGCATGGCGCTGTGGGCCGGTTTCGTGCTCGAAACCCCGGCCGGGCGCATCTACCATGTCGGCGATACCGGCTTTCACGACGGCATCAATTACCGCCGCGTCCGCGACAAGTTCGGCGGCTTCCGCCTCGCCATCCTTCCCTTCGGCGCCTACGAGCCGCGCTGGTTCATGAAAGGCCAGCATCAGAACCCGCAAGAAGCGGTCGAAGGCATGCTGCTGTGCGATGCAGCGCATGTTGCCGGCCATCATTGGGCCACTTTCCAGCTTACGGATGAGCCCATCGATGAGCCGCGCCAGAAGCTCAAGGCGGCACTCGCCGGGAAGGGCATTCCGGAAGAGCGCTTCCGCCCCATGCGGGCAGGCGAGGTCTGGGATGTCCCGCTGGTCGAAGGCTGACGGAGGCCAAGGCGCAATTTCAGGGCAGTGGGCACAACAGAAGAAAGGACTTTGTCATGATCAAATGGATCCTGATCCTCCTCGTCGTTGCCGCCGTAGCTGGCCTGCTCGGCTTCAATTCGATCTCGGGCGCCGCAATGACCGGCGCCAAACTCCTTATCGGCATAGTGCTTGTGCTGTTCCTGCTCATGCTGCTGGGCGTGTTCGCCATCGCCTGATCGCCCGCGAACCGGCCGCCAACACTGGTAATTGCGGGTCGTTTCGGCCATATAGCGCCGCATGAGCCAACGTGCGCAATTCGCCAAAATGAACGGCCTCGGCAACGAGATCATCGTTGCCGACATGCGCGGCCGCGCGGAACGCGTTTCGCCGGCTGCGGCCATCGCGCTCAATGCCGATCCGGCGACGCGCTTCGATCAGATCATGGCCATCCACGATCCACGCACGCGCGGCACCGAAAATTACGTCGAGATCCTGAATTCCGACGGCTCGATGGCCCAGGCCTGCGGCAACGGCATGCGCTGCGTTGTTCAGGCGCTGTCGGCCGAAACCGGTCGCTCCGCCTTCACCTTCGAAACCGTTGCCGGCATCCTGACCGCCGAGGAACATGCCGACGGGCTGATCTCGGTCGACATGGGCAAGCCGCGTTTCGGCTGGCAGGAAATCCCGCTGTCGGAAGAGTTCCACGACACCCGCATGATCGAGTTGCAGGTCGGTCCGATCGATGCGCCTATTCTGCATTCGCCCTCGGTCGCTTCCATGGGCAACCCGCACGCGGTGTTCTGGGTCGATGAAGACGTGTGGTCCTACGACCTCGAGCGTCTCGGCCCGATGCTGGAATATCATCCGCTTTTTCCCGAGCGCGCCAACATCACCATCGCCAATACGGTATCCGGCACCGAACTCGCGATCCGCACATGGGAGCGCGGTGCCGGCCTCACCAGGGCCTGCGGTTCTGCCGCCTGCGCCGCCGCAGTGTGCGCGGCGCGCACTCGCCGCACCGGCCGCAAGGTCACCGTCAATGTACCCGGCGGCCCGCTCGGCATCGAATGGCTCGCCAACGACCATGTTATGATGACCGGCCCCGCCGAATGGGAATTCTCCGGCACTTTCGACCCCGCCACCGGCGCCTGGCAGCGCGACAACGAGAGCGCGGCCTGATGCCCCTCGACGTCGTCACATTCGGCTGCCGGCTCAACACCTACGAGTCAGAAGTCATTCGCCGCGAGGCCGAAACCGCCGGTCTTGGCGGGCTGAAGGGCGGCGCAATCGTGGTCAACACCTGCGCCGTCACCGGCGAGGCCGTGCGTCAGGCCCGGCAGGCGATCCGCAAGGCGCGCCGTGAAAATCCGGATGCGCGCATCGTCGTTACCGGCTGTGCGGCGCAGACCGAGCCCGACACATTCGCCGCGATGGACGAGGTCGATCTCGTTCTTGGCAACGAGGAAAAGCTTGCCGCGCACAACTACCGCGCCCTGCCCGATTTCGGCGTCAACGATTACGAGAAGGCACGCGTCAACGACATCATGTCGGTGCGCGAGACGGCCTCCCACATGGTCGATGCGATCGAGGGCCGCGCCCGCGCTTTCGTACAGGTGCAGAACGGCTGCGACCACCGCTGCACCTTCTGCATCATCCCCTATGGCCGCGGAAACTCCCGTTCGGTGCCCATGGGCGCGGTGGTGGACCAGATCGCGCGGCTGGCCGGCAACGGCTATGCGGAGGTGGTTCTGTCGGGCGTCGATCTCACCAGCTACGGCGCCGAACTGCCGGGTACCCCGCGTCTCGGCAAGCTGGTTCGCACGATCCTGATGCAAGTGCCGGACCTTGCACGCCTGCGCCTTTCCTCCATCGATTCCATCGAGGCCGATGACGACCTTATGGAGGTCATCGCCACCGAGCCGCGCCTCATGCCGCATCTCCATCTGTCGCTGCAATCGGGCGACGACATGATCCTGAAGCGCATGAAGCGCCGTCATCTGCGCGACGACACGATCCGGTTCTGCGAGGACGTCCGCAGCCTGCGGTCCGACATCGTTTTCGGCGCCGACATCATCGCCGGCTTCCCGACCGAGACCGACGCGATGTTCGAAAATTCGCTGCGCATCGTGGAGGAATGCGGCCTGACCCACCTCCACGTCTTTCCGTTCAGCCCGCGCGAAGGCACGCCCGCCGCCCGCATGCCGCAGGTCGGTCGCGGCATCGTCAAAGAGCGCGCAGCTCGGCTGCGTGCTGCCGGAGACGCCGCCCATGCCCGCCATCTCTCGGCGCTCGCCGGCACCAGCCAGCGCGTTCTGGTCGAGCGCGAGGGGCTTGGCCGCACGGAGGATTTCACGCTCGCGGCAGTCGACCGGGGCCAGCCCGGTGAAATCGTCGAAGCCCGCATCACCGGCCATGACGGCGACTGCCTGATAGCCGCCACCCAGACAATCGCAGCCGCCTGAGTTCCCTGATGGCATTCGGATTCATCAAGAAGATCTTCTCCTTCGGAAAGAAGGAGGTCGAGGAAGTTCCCGCAGAGGCGGAAACCGAGGCACTGACGCCCCCTTCGGACGTTGCAGCGCGCGCTGATGCGGGTGGCGTTGCTGCCACGCCCGCTCCGACCGGGGTGCCGCCGCAGCCGGCGGAAGTACCAGCGCCTGCACCCGTGGAAGTGCCTCAGCCTGAGCCCGTCGAACTTCCGCAGCCGCCTGAAACGCCCCCCGCGCCTCCTGAGCCCGAGCCGCAACCTGTACAGCCCGAGCCGGAGCCCGAGCCGCCCGCGCCGGAGGTTCCGCCTCCCTCGGAGCCGGCAAAACCGCCCAAGCCTGAGGCAAAGCCGTCTGCGGATAGCCCCTCTCCCCCGCAGGAAGAGGCCGGCGAGGCTGTTGCCGAGCCGCGATCGGAGGCAAAGCCCACCAAGCCTAAGGCCAAGGTCTCAAAGCCCAAGGCGCCCACGCCTGCCGCCCCTGCGAAGGGCGAGGATGAAGCGTCCGTCGTTTCCGATGACGTCACGCCCGAAGACGCTGCCGCGCTCGAGGCGGCAGAGCCCTGGGTCGAACCTGAGGACGACATCGCCTCCTCTATCGATGCCCGGCTGGACGAGATCGAGCAGGACCTGGCTGAGCTTCCTGATCCGGAAATCGCCCCGTCGAAAGACAGCTCCTCTCCCCCCCGGGGAGATGTAGGCCAGGAAAAGCCCGAGCCGGTTGAAGCCAAGGCTCAGCCGCAACCAGATACCGCTCCCACCTCCCCGCCGGCAGAGCAGGTCGCGGAGCCCGGCGACGCTGGAGGGAGCGGCGTTTCGCCCGCCTCAAAAGTCACAGTGTCCAAATCGGTCGAGCGCGCTGCCGAAGCCGCCCCAGCAGCCGAGCCCGAACAGCCGAAAACCTCGTGGCTGCAACGGCTGCGCTCCGGCCTGTCGCGTTCGTCGAAAGAGCTGTCGTCGTCCATCTCCGGCGTCTTCACCAAGCGCAAGCTAGACGAAGACACGCTGCAGGATCTGGAGGACGTGCTGATCCGCGCCGACCTCGGCGCCGAAACCGCCATGCGCATTGCCGACACGCTGTCGGCCAGCCGCTACGGCCGTGACGTCTCCGATGCGGAAGTCCGCGGTGTGATGGCGTCCGAGATCGAGAAAGTCCTGTCGCCGGTCGCGCAGGCGCTGGAGCTCGACCTCTCGCACAAGCCGCATGTCATTCTTGTGGTCGGCGTCAACGGCACCGGCAAGACCACGACCATCGGCAAGCTCGCGGCGAAACTGGTCGGCGGCGGCCTGTCGGTCACGCTTGCCGCGGGAGACACCTTCCGAGCCGCCGCCATCGAGCAGCTCAAGATCTGGGGCGAGCGCACCGGCTCGCCGGTCGTCTCCTCCAAGCTCGGGGCCGACGCAGCCGGCCTCGCCTGGGATGCCTTCGAACAGGCCAGGGAAGCCGGTTCGGATGTCCTCATCATCGACACCGCCGGCCGCCTGCAGAACAGGACCGAGCTGATGGACGAGCTTGAGAAGATCGTCCGCGTGCTAGGCAAGCACGATCCCGAAGCACCGCACACCGTGCTGCAGACCGTCGATGCGACCACCGGCCAGAACGCGCTCAATCAGGTCGAGATTTTCCGCAATGTGGCGGGCGTCAACGGCCTGGTGATGACAAAGCTCGACGGCACCGCGCGCGGCGGCATCCTTGTCGCCATAGCCGCCAAGCACAAACTGCCG
This sequence comes from Mesorhizobium sp. Z1-4, assembly GCF_004000235.1. Lineage (GTDB taxonomy): Bacteria > Pseudomonadota > Alphaproteobacteria > Rhizobiales > Rhizobiaceae > RCIO01. Next base: position 210,696 of record NZ_RCIO01000002.1, on the reverse strand, counting down.
GTCTATTTCATCGGCGTCGGCGAACAGGTCGACGACCTCGAACCCTTCTCGGCGACCGATTTCGCCGCCGCGATCGCAGGAGTATGAACTCGTTCCCAATCAAGTCTATTAGACGGGAAAGCCTGACCGTAGTCCCACTACGCCTTGGCGATGGAGAAGGGAGGAAAGCGTCGGCCACTGGCTTTTTCGCCGCTTTTGCTGGCCATCTTTTTTTAATTACCGCGAAACACGCCCTCCTAGGGCTCGCCGGCTTTGCACCACATCACTTTGATCAACGAAAGTGGCTGCCCAGATACCTCAATACCAACTTTTTCAGCGTAACCACCGACACTATTGAGAACTGCGCGCTCACTATCGAGCTTTACGAAAATGGTATGCAGGTTTGGCAGGAAAGGTCCGATTGGGATGTCGGCGTGATCGACGTAACGTCAAAGGTCTCACGCAGCGGCGCAGTCGTGCCGAGTCTCGATATCTCTGAAGCAACGTTACTTTTTGACAATAGAGGAGATGCTTACGCGGCCGAGGCGGATCAGTATTTGCCTAGGGTAGGCGAAGAGGTATTTGTGGTCGGATATCCTATGGGTGTCGGCCGCGTTGACCCGGACGGTTTTCCTATGTGGAAAAGGGCATCCATCGCCACTGAACCTCATTTTCAGCACGATGGGTCGCCTGTTTTTCTAATCGATACACTGGGACGTCCCGGACTATCAGGCAGCCCTGTCCTCAGCCGCACAATAGAACTCTACGATCAGGAAGGTCGCCAATACCAAGGTGGTCGGGAACAGGAGTTTCGAGTTGTGGGATTGTACGTAGGTAGAGAAGGCGCTGATGGGTCCCAGGACTTCAGCCTAGGGAGAGTCTACAATAAGGCGGCAATCCAAAACACGATAATGTTCAATGAGCAAGAAAGCCGACAATGACCGACCCCATTATGGAACGCGACCCCGCGGACCCCGAACGCAAGCACATCAGCCCCGGGCTGAAACTGGTCCTTGAGATCGGTCCGCTGCTCGTCTTCTTCTTCGCCAATGCGCGCGGCGAGTGGCTGGTCAGCCTGTGGCCAATATTGGCCGACCTTGGCGGGCCGCTCTTCGTCGCCACGGCGCTCTTCATGACCGCCGTTGCCGTCTCGCTTGTCGTCTCATGGTTCCTGACCCGCACCATCCCCATCATGCCGCTGGTCTCCGGCGTCATTGTCTTCGTGTTCGGTGCGCTCACGCTCTGGCTGCAGGACGAAACCTTCATCAAGATGAAGCCGACCATCGTGAACACGCTCTTCGGCGTGGTGCTGCTCGGCGGCCTTGCCTTCGGCAAATCGCTGCTGGGTTACGTCTTCGATTCCGCCTTCAAGCTCGACGCCGAGGGCTGGACCAAGCTCACCTGGCGCTGGGGTTTCTTCTTCTTTTTCCTCGCCATCGCCAACGAAGTGGTGTGGCGCAATTTCACCACCGACTTCTGGGTCGCATTCAAGGTGTGGGGCATCATGCCCATAACCTTCCTGTTCACCGTCTCGCAAATGCCGCTGATCATGAAGCATTCAATCGAGGACAAGGCTGCCGAAGCCGGGGAGTAGCGCCATGGAATTCGTCAATTCGGTGGAAGAACTTCGTGCGCACTACAAGGCGGCCAGCGAACGCGCGGTGAAAAAGGAACTGCCTTTCCTCGATCCGCACGCGCGCAATTTCCTCGCCAGAAGCCCCTTCGTCCTAATCGGTTCGCAGGACGTCAACGGCAATGCCGACGTCACACCCAAGGGCGACAAGCCCGGCTTCGTCTCCGTGCTCGACGATGTCACCATCGCCATCCCCGACCGCCCCGGCAACAACCGCCTCGACACATTGGAAAACATTGTCGCGAACCCGGCCGTCGGCCTGCTCTTTCTCATTCCGGGCATGAACGAGACGCTGCGCATCAACGGCGAGGGCCGCATCACCGCCGATGCCGGCTTGCGCGCGCGGCTCGCGGTCGACGGCCGCGAGCCGGCCACGGTCCTCGTCGTCAAGATCAAGGCTGTCTACATGCATTGCGCCAAGGCCTTCATGCGCTCCGAATTGTGGAGCCCGGAAAGCTGGCCCGATCGCGCCGATATGCCGACGCTGGGCGCTATCCTGCGCGACCAGATCGGCCTCGCGGAGTCCGCCAGCGAACTCGATGACAGCCTCGACAAATCCTACGCGAAGTCGATGTGGTGAAGCCATCAACGGGGTAGACTGCTCGATATTCGTGTCAGCGTGAGTCGAAAATGGTAAGTGCGAGAACCGGAGCGGAGCGTACGTTCAGGTACGTGAGCACCGGAAGCGCAGCACTCGCCATTTGCAGACCGCGCGGGCGCGAATATCGAGCAGTCTACGTCCACTCGATCCAACGCCCATGATAGTCGCATTTCGCCAGCCGCCGCGTTTCGCCGCCCGGCCATGAGGTAAGGCTGAGCGTCGCATGCGGCGCATCGCCCAGCGGCTCCATCCTGAGCCGTGCAATGGGCGCGTCGCGCCTCGCACCCTTCCCTGCCTCGACCAGCGCGGCATGGATTGCCTCTTTTGAAGCCTGCGGCATGTACTGCCACATGATCGAATGGAACAGCACGAATGCCTCGCCGTCGCGTCGGTTCGCGAGTTCCTGGCGCACGAAGTCGGCGGCGTCCGCTTTTGCCACGCTCACCCGCGCTTCCTTCGCAAGACCTATCGCGGCTTCGATGCGGCCGAGCCGCAGCGCCTGATCCGCCCATACATAGGAAAGCAGCCGGTTTTGCTCCGCCTCCCTCGTAATGTCGACCGGGGAGATATCGCTGCCGGCGCGCGAAACGATCCTGAGATCGCCCTCAAGCGGCACCGGAATTTCGCCCCGCACTTCGGGGGACAGCACCACAGGCGCGTTGGCATCTCCCCACGCCGCCTCGCCATAGACATAGCGGAAGCGGTCGAAGACGAGGTTCAGCCCTGCACTCGATCCGATCTCGCGGATGGCGAGCGGCAGGCCGGTTTCGCGCGCGATCGTCAGAAACCCCGGCAGCAGCATGCCCGACCGCGCCACTTCGTTGGTCTGCGGGGCCGAGTTCAGATAGTCGTGCAGGAAGCCGTCATTGCGCGAAATCGCGCCGCCAAGAGCGTCGGCAAGTCCGGCGTCGCTCGCTTCGTTAGGCGGATAGGCGGCCTTTAGGGCATCGTCGGCGCCGGCCAGAACGAGCGCGTGCAGCCCGCCGGTCAGCCTCAGCGACAGCGCATCCGCGCGGAAATGGCCTGGCCATTCAATGACCCGCCGGCCGGTTGCACTGCTGTCGTCGAGCAGCGTTGGCAGCAGCCGGCAGACCCGCGCCGTGAATGGCGAACCCAAACTGTCGCAGGCCTCGGCCTGATGTTCGAAATGGTCGAGAAGTTCCGAGGAAAGCATGGGCCGACATTAGCTTCGTGAACGCGCCCCGGAAAGCCGTCATCCCGGCTACGGGAGCTTGCGACCACGAGCCGGGATCCATTCCGGAACGGAGGCGATATGAGAGGGTAGCCCGACTGCTCGGCAGCCCTCCTCTCCCCTCATCCTGAGCTTGTCGAAGGGCGGGGAGAGGGGTGAGCGGAGCGAGCGAAAGTAGCTTTGCCTTCCGCGTCGACCATCATCAGCCGCCCAGTGCTTCCTCGATCGCCGGCATCAGGCCGCGCTCCAGCGCCTGTGGCGTGATCGGCCCGACATGTTTGTAGCGAATGGTGCCGTCCTTGCCGACGACGAAGGTCTCCGGCACGCCGTAAACGCCCCATTGTATCGCCGCGCGGCCTGCTTCGTCGGTACCGATCGCCGCATAGGGATTGCCCAGATTACCGATGAAGCGCAGCGCGTTCTCGGTCTTGTCCTTGTAGTTCAGCCCGACGATGCCAAACCGGCCATCCGCCGCGAGCTGCATCAGCACCGGGTGTTCCTCGCGGCATGGCGCGCACCAGGATGCCCAGATGTTCACCAGCGTCACCTTGCCGGCAAACGACGCCGGGTCGAGCCCCGGCAGGCCGCTGCCCTCGAGCGGCGGCAGCACGGTCTGCGGCGCAGCCTGCCCGATGAGTGCGGAGGGGATGATCGAGTTGTCGCGGCCTGACAGGAGCTGCAGCAGGAATATGCCGGCCAGCACGGCAAAAACGATGAGCGGCAACAGCGCCCACAGCGCCTTGCTCGGTTTTTTTCCCGCTTCGTCTGCCGCGCTCACGCTTTGCCGCCTCCAGAGCGCCGCTTCACGCCGCGCTTTTCCAGCTCGGCCAGCTCGCGTTTGCGCGCCGCCTGGTCGATCATGATCCAGCCAACCAGCCCGCAAAGCGCCAGCGCGGAAATGCCATAGGCCATCGAAACGAAGAATGTGTGGGTCATGGCTTCGCCGGCTCCGCGCCGCGCGCCGCCATGCGCCGCATCGAAATCACCCGCCGCCGCCAGATTTCGGTGCGCATCGCCATCAGGTGGAGCGTCGCATAGAGCAGCGTGAAGCCAAGCGCGGAAATCAGCAGCGGCCACAAAAGGCTCGGATGGATCGTCGGCCCGTCGAGCCGCACCACCGATGCCGGCTGGTGCAGCGTGTTCCACCACTCGACCGAAAATTTGATGATCGGAATATTGATGACGCCGATCAGCGTCAGCACCGCCGCCGCCCGCGCCGAGCGCGACGGGTCGTCCAGCGCCCGCGTCAGCGCAATGAGCCCGAGATACATCAGGAAGAGCACAAAGACCGAGGTCAGCCGCCCGTCCCAGACCCACCAGGTGCCCCACATCGGCTTGCCCCAGACCGACCCGGTGAACAGCGCTAGTGCTGTAAACACCGCGCCTATGGGAGCAGCCGCCTTCAGCGATACATCGGCGAGCGGATGCCGCCAAACGAGTGTACCCACTGCCGCTGCGGCCATCACCATGTAGATGAACATCGCCAGCCAGGCGAACGGCACATGCAGGTACATGATCCGCACCGTTGTACCCTGCTGATAGTCTTCCGGCGCGTTGAAGCCCATCCAAAGCCCGACGCCGAGCACAACCACAGCCAGCCCGGCAAGCCACGGCACCAGCCTGTCGGCCAGCGCGATGAACCGCGTCGGGTTTGCGAGATCGGTAATCCTGCGGGGCAGCGTGGTCGCGTCGCTCATAACCTCTCAAATAGACCGGGCAATCATGGCGTGCAATTGACGCGGATCAAAGGAACGTGAGGGACAGTGTCGCGGGTAAGTTGCCGTCGGCGCATCGCCACGATTGACATGCAGGTATTTACCTGCATATTATTGCCTCATGAGAGACAACGATGGACGATGACAGTGTCTTCCGGGCGCTGGGAGACCCGACCCGCAGGAAGCTGCTCGATCTTCTGTGCGAGACGAATGGCCAGACCCTGGGTGAGCTTTGCGCAAACCTCGACATGGCCCGCCAGTCGGCGACCCAGCATCTCGGCATCCTGGAGGATGCCAATCTGGTGAGCACCGTCCGGCGCGGGCGCGAAAAACTGCATTTCATCAATCCGGTCCCGCTGCACGAGGTTTACGAGCGGTGGGTCCGCAAATTCGAACGGCAGCGGCTCAGCCTGCTGCACGACCTGAAACGGGAACTTGAAGGAGACCGCTCATGACCGGCGAGACAACCAGCTTCGTTTACGTCACCTACATCGCGTCCACGCCCGAAAAAGTCTTCGAGGCGATCACAAAACCCGAGCTGGCGGCGCGCTACTGGGGGCACGAGAACGTGTCGGATTGGAAACCGGGTTCGAAGTGGCAGCACATCCGCGCGAACAATGACCGCACTGTCGAGCTTGTCGGCAACGTGGTGGAGACTGCGCCGCCGAACCGGCTGGTCATAACCTGGGCGAGTGCCTCGCAGGCCGACGATCCGGCAGCGCATAGCCGCGTGACATTCGATATCGCCGAATACGAGGATATGGTGCGCCTGACTGTATCGCATGACGAACTCATCGCCGGCAGCGGCATGGCCAACGGCATCGCCAAAGGCTGGCCGGTGGTCCTCTCCAGCCTGAAATCATTCCTGGAAACCGGCCGCGGCCTCGACGTTTTCGCAGAACCGAAAGCGGCGTGAACGCCCGTACGTCACGAACCTCGAAGGAAACATCGATGACCACCAGATACAGCGGCGGCTGCGCCTGCGGCGCGGTCCGTTACGCGGCGCGCGGCGAACCAGTTTTCCAGAACCACTGCCAGTGCGTCGACTGCCAGAAACGGAGCGGTACCGGGCACGGCTCCTATCTCAGCTTTGCCGGCCGCACGCATGTCGAGATCACCGGCGAGGCATCGAAGTGGCGCATCACGGCCGACAGCGGCAACGACAAGCTTCATGCCTTCTGTCCGACCTGCGGCACCCCGGTGTACCTGACCATCGTCGCGATGCCGGACGTGATCGCAATTCATGCCGCGAGCCTGGACGATCCCGCGGCATTCGCACCGCAGGCCATCACATATGGCGCCCGCGGGCATGGCTGGGATGCCGTCGATCCGACACTTCCTGTTTTTGAACGAATGCCGGGATGAAACCGCTTATGCTTCATGCGTGCTGCCGACCGACGCCGGCCATGAAACCGGGCAGGCGGCAATAATGCGAACCGCCATTGCCCACGACCGCATTGAGATTTCGGCCCTCATCGCCGCGCCGCAAGACCGGGTCTGGCGGCTCCTGACGGACATGGACCACATCCGGGTCTGGTGGGGCGATCATGTGAAACTCGACGCCAGGCCCGGTGGTACGCTGCGCGAAATCTGGTCGGATGGCGGGCGCGAGGTGGTCACCGCCGGCATTGTGAAGCAGTTCGTGCCGCCCCGGCTGCTTTCGATGAGCTGGGCTGACCACGACTGGCCTGGCGACACGCAGGTCCGTTTCAGCCTCGATCCAATACCGGCCGGCACGCAATTGCTTCTCATTCACTCAGGCTGGAGCGTACACCCGGCGGAAAGAACACCCGCCCTCGTCGACGCTCATGCGCAGGGCTGGGCCAGTCATCTCGAGCGGCTCGCCCGTTTGGCACAAGAACCCATAACCGGGCATCCTGACGCATAACGCCCTGCGCTCCGGCCTGCCGCGAAACGCTGGAAGCAGCTATCTGAAATCGCCGCGCCTAGCGCCAGCCGAGCCCTGGCGCGACATGCTTCAGCACGCTCTCGATCGCGTGCGCGTTGTAATCCACGCCAAGCTGGTTGGGGATCGTCAGAAGCAGCGTGTCGGCCTCGGCAATCGCCTCGTCTTCCTTCAGCTGCTCCACCAGCACGTCGGGCTCCGCCGCATATGTGCGGCCGAATACGGCCACCTTTTCCGGCTCGATATAGCCGAAATGGTCCTGGCTGTCAGAGCCGCCGAAATAGGCGCGGTCCATGTCGTTGACCAGCGCGAAGATCGAGCGGCTGACGGAAACGCGCGGCTCGCGCCCGTGCCCGGCCTCTTTCCACGCCGCAAGGTAGGCGCGAATCTGCTCCGCCTGCTGCACGTGGAACGGCTTGCCGCCTTCGTCGAATTTCAGCGTCGAGCTTTGCAGGTTCATACCGAGCTTCGCCGCCCACTCGGCGGTGCCGTTCGACGCCGCACCCCACCAGATGCGCTCGCGCAGGCCGTCCGAGTGCGGCTCCAGGCGGAGCATGCCGGGCGGATTGGGAAACATCGGTCGCGGATTGGGCTGCGCAAAACCCTGCCCTTTCAGCGCCTCCAGAAATATCTGCGTGTTTGTGCGCGCCATGTCGGCGTCGGTCTCGCCTTCCTGCGGCTGGTAACCGAAATAGCGCCAGCCATCGATTACCTGCTCGGGCGAGCCGCGCGAAATGCCGAGTTGCAGCCGGCCGCCGGCGATGAGATCGGCCGCGCCTGCGTCTTCCACCATGTAGAGCGGGTTTTCGTAGCGCATGTCGATAACGGCGGTGCCGAGCTCGATACGGCTGGTCTTGGCACCGGCCGCCGCCAGCAGCGGAAAGGGCGAGGCAAGCTGCCTCGCGAAATGGTGCACGCGGAAATAGGCGCCGTCGGCGCCCAGCTCTTCCGCCGCGACCGCGAGGTCGATCGATTGAAGCAGCGCGTCAGATGCCGATTGGGTCTGCGACCCGTGCGAGGGCGACCAGTGGCCGAAGGAGAGAAATCCGATCTTTTTCATGGTCGCTCAAGTGAGGCTTCGGCGCCTGAAAATCAATGCACGGCTGCCGGCTGATATGGCGACAGTGCGTACACAATTTCGATACCGGCTCCCTATCACAGCTCCTTTTCCGCCAGCTCGCGGAATGCATCGGGTATCGCGCCTTCCGATTCCAGCGCAGTAGCGCCATAGCCGACGGCCTCCCAGCCGAAGCGGTCGCGAATCGCGTCGACCGCCCGGTCCGCGCTCCAGCGCGCGGCACCTCGCAGGGTGCCGGGCCGCCGCTTTTCGTCCGCCAGCCCCATCGAAAATTCGAGCTGCATGGGCGGCGCTTCTTCCAGATGCGAGACCGAAATGGCGAGCAGCGATATCTCCTTCTCCTCAGGGTGGTCGGCAAGGGCGGCCCACACCAGCTCTTCGGCGATCTCGGCCAGAATGCCGGTCGCCGAAATCGGCGTATCGAGGGTTATGGAACGCGTCACGGCGCGCAGATCGGCAAAGCGCACGCGTATGGTCACCGTCCGGCCCGGCCGCGACTTCGCGCGCAACCGGCTCGCCACACGGTCGGCGAGCCGCCGCAGCGTCGGCTGAATAACGTTGGCGTCCACCGGCTTGCGCCCAAGAGCGGCCTGGGCTCCAGCCGAGCGTCCACGGCTCTTCGTGTTGATCGCGCGCGGGTCGCGGTTCCATGCGAGCGCCGATAGCTTCTCGCCGGCGGCCGGCCCGAGCAGCCGCTCCAGCGAGCGGCCGGGCACCCGCGCCAGCTCGCCGATTGTGAGAATGCCCTCATCCGCCAGCCTGAGCCGCGTAACCGGCCCCACACCCCACATCAGCCCCACCGGCAGATCGTGCAGAAACTCGAGCTCTTTTGCCGGATCGACGACGGTGAGACCGTCAGGCTTCGCGACTTGCGAGGCGATCTTGGCAAGATGTTTGGTGCGCGCCACGCCAATCGAGATCGGCAGGCCAAGCTCGCTGCGCACACGGCGGCGGATTTCGGCCGCGATCTGCGCCGGCGTACCGAAAAGATGGGTGCAGCCGGCGACATCGGCGAAGGCCTCGTCGATGGAGATACGCTCCACCAGGGGCGTGAAATCGCCAAGCACGGCAATCGCCGCATCGCCCAGCCGCTGGTAGTCGCCGAAATGACCGCCGGTGAAAATCAGCTCGGGACACAGTTCGCGCGCTCGCCGGCCGGTCATCCCGCCATGAACGCCGAACGCCTTCGCCTCGTAGGATGCCGCCAGCACCACCCCGCCGCCCACGGCGATCGGCTTGCCGCGCAGCGACGGGTTGAGCAGCTGCTCCACCGAAGCGTAAAACGCATCGAGATCGGCATGAAGAATGGTGGCTTCCATCGCTGCGCATCCAGATTCCCGAACGGAACATAAGATGAACAAATTGGATGGATGTCAATTCGAACATTCGCCGATTTCGGGGCGGACCAGGCCGGCGCGACTGCTAGTCGGTACCCCATTTCAACGCCAGCGCCGCACCCAGCGGGCCGATGACGGCGAAGAAGAGCGTCAGCGCGGTGAGGATGAGGAACGGCGGCAGAAACGGCGCCGGGTCGGTCACCGCGCCATAGCTCGCCGACACGCCGAAAATCAGCACCGGGATCGCCAGAGGCAGCACAAGCACGGAAACCAGCTGTCCGCCGCGCGGCAGGGCAACCGCGACCGCCGCACCCGCCGCTCCGATGAAGGTGATCGCCGGCGTACCGACGAGAAGCGTGAGCGCAGCAGCGCCTATCGCGTCAGGCTCCATGTTCATGAAGAGCCCGAGCAGCGGCGTTGCGATCACCAGCGGCGCAACACTTGCCGTCCAGTGCGCCAGGCATTTCACGAAAATGGTCAGCGCACTCATATGCCGGTCACCCGCGATCAGCAGCAGGTCGAGCGAACCGTCCTCGCGGTCGGCCTGAAACAGCCTGTCGAGGCCGAGCAGCACGGAAAGCAGCGCCGCGATCCACAAAATCGCGGGTCCGATGCGCGCCAGCAGATTGAGGTCGGGACCGACGCCGAACGGCACTACGGCCACCACGGCCAGAAAAAAGATGATGCCGACCAGCGCCCCGCCGCCGGCGCGGATGCCGAGCTTCACATCGCGAAGGTAGAGGGCTAGCACCTTACCCTCCCCTCGTGGGGAGGGTCGGCGCGGCACGCGCCGGGGTGGGGGTGGTCAACATCACCGAAATCCCTCCTCCATCCGCAACTCCTGCGCCCCGTCCAGTCCGAGCGGCAGATGCGTGGCGGCCATGATCATGCCGCCATCTTCCAGGTGCACCTGCATCAGTTCCGCGAACTGTGCTTCCGATGCGGCATCCAGCCCGGCAGTCGGCTCGTCGAGCAGCCAGAGCGGCCGGTAGCTGACGAGCAGCCGCGCGATGGAAACGCGCCGTTTCTGTCCGGTCGACAGATAGCCGAACGGCAGATGGCCGATATCGCCAAGCCCCACCATCTCCAATGCTTCGTCAGGTTCCAGATGCGGTTCGCCGTTGAACTGGCGCCAGAAGACAAGGTTTTCCTCGACCGTCAGCGCGGTCTTCATGCCGTTCTGATGTCCGAGAAAATGCGCCGCCGACCGCGGCGTCGGCCACTCCTCACCGCCGCCCTCGAAAGTGATCGTCCCTGCGGCCGCTGGCAGCAGTCCGGCCACGACGCGCAGCAGCGTCGATTTGCCCGAACCGTTCGGCCCGGTCACCGTCAGTGCCTTGCCCTCTTCAAGCGAAAACGAAACACCGGCGAACACCGGCTCACCGCCACGCTCGCCCGCTAGGTCATTCGCAACAAGGCACAGTTTGTCAGGTCCGGATTCAGCCATCGTCCGAATTTCTTCGATTCATTTACAACCGGATAGCCGTTTAGCCGGCATTGGCAAAGGGATCGGGGCCCGGATCGCTGCCTGCAGCGGCGATTGCCAGCCGCGAGAGGAAGTGCGGCCAGCCGATTGCGTGTTTGGCGGCTTCCTCGGGCATAAGCCCTGAATGCTGCAAATTGAGCCGCGTACCACCCGCTTCCTCGGCCAGCGTCACCACCAGCCGCGTTGCACCGGGCGGCATCATCTGATTGCCGGCTTCGCCCCAGGCGATTTCGATGCGGCTCGGCCGGTCGAGGCTGACATATGAACCGCGGATCAGCACACCGTTGATGTCGACCGAAAACAGGCCGCCTTCTTTCGCCGCCAGCCGCGCGTGATCGCCCATCCAGCGCACGAGAAGGTCCGGCCGGGTGAAATGGTCGAAAACGGTCTCAGGCGCAGCGGCGATAAAGAGGCTTGTCGAATAGCTCTCGCTCATTCGCCCTCCGCCGATTTCTTCAGTGCATCGAGATGCGTCGACCAGAAGCCGGCGACAAACTCCTGCACCGGCCGGAAGCCCTCCGGCTTCACCGTATAGAGATGGCGCACGCCCTCTTTGCGCGCCGCCACCAGACCCGCCTCCTCGAGCACCTTGAGATGCAGGCTCACCGCTTGCTGCGTAACTTGCACCCGCTCGGCAAGTTCTCCGACCGACAGCGTGCCGGCATCGCGCAGGATCGAGAGGATCTCCACCCGCCTCGGTTCCGCGATTGCCTTGAGTGCGGCTTGAGCGCCCATGAATCTCCTTTCACAAGTTTAAACTTGTGGAACAAATCGCCTTGCGATAATCACAAGTACTCGCTTGTGGAGACCTGTGCAATGACGACCATCGATCATGAGTTCGAGGCCAAATGCGCCCCTGAGGCGCTGTGGGCAATTTTGTCTGATCTGACTGCTGTCAGCAGCTACAACCCGGCAGTCGCCAAGGCGCGCGTCCTGGGTACCAGGCAGGGCGAGGTCGGCGCGATGCGCGAATGCGATCTCCTGCCCAAAGGCAAGGTCAGTGAACGCGTCACTGTCTGGGAGCCTGGCCGCGCACTCGGCCTCGAGGTCGTGGAAAGCGACTGGCCGGTTCGTTACATGCGCTGGGTCACCCGCATCGAGCCGCGCGGCACCGGCAGCCGCCTCACCCAGCGCCTCGAATACAAGGTGAAGTTCGGCCCGCTCGGCGAGCTGCTCGACCGTCTGGCCATGCGGCGCAACATCTCCGTCAATGTCGGCAAGGCGCTGTCAGGCCTGATCGCCAGGGCCGAACAGGCATGAGCGCGCCATTCGAGGCGATCGCGGCCGAACTGCTCGCCGAGCCCGAAGTCACCACCTCGCGCATGTTCGGCTCGACCGCGCTTTCCTGCGCCGGCAAGGTCTTCGCGATGGAGGTGAAGGGCGAGCTTGTCGTCAAACTTGGAGCATCCCAGGCGGCGGAGCTTGTTGCCTCCGGTACCGCCCAAACATTCGATCCGGGCCACGGCCGCCCCATGAAGCAGTGGATCGCGATCGCGGCTGAACGGGACGCGACATGGAGCAATCTCGCCGGTCAGGCGCTAGACTACGCGCGGAGGCTGACGCCGGCAGACGCGGCCTGCGGCCCACCACCGCAATGCAGCATTTTTGCGCCGCCGCGCTCTGGAACTCTTGAACGAAATTCATTATACGGCGGGCAACCGTGCCAGCGGTCGGCACGTTCTCCAATTTGCGCCGAACCCAGCGCCGCCTTTTTTGGCTGGTCGCGAGGAACGGACAGCGGAAATGACCGTACCCGCACCCTTGCGCGTGTTAGGCATGCGAGTGGCGTCCTGTTCCTCATCGGCATAAGACAGCTAGGGAACGCCATGCCCAAATCGCTCGACAGTTTCAATTGCCGCCGCACCCTGAAGGCCGGATCGACGGAATATGTCTATTACGACCTGAAGGAAGCCGAGAAGAACGGGCTTGCCGGCATCGCCGCCCTGCCCTTCTCCATGAAGGTGCTGCTTGAGAACCTGTTGCGCAACGAGGATGGCCGCTCCGTCACAAGGGAGAGCATCGAGGCTGTCGCCGCCTGGCTGACCGACAAGGGCTCGGCCGGCGTCGAGATCGCCTATCGCCCGGCCCGCGTTCTGATGCAGGACTTCACCGGTGTGCCCGCCGTGGTCGACCTTGCCGCGATGCGCGACGGCATCAAGGCGCTCGGCGGCGACCCGGAGAAGATCAACCCGCTGGTGCCGGTCGATCTTGTCATCGACCACTCCGTCATCGTCGACGAGTTCGGCACCCCGATGGCCTTCGACCGCAATGTCGAGCTCGAATACAAGCGCAATGAGGAGCGCTACAAATTCCTCAAATGGGGCCAGCAGGCATTCCGCAACTTCCGCGTCGTGCCGCCCGGCACCGGCATCTGCCACCAGGTGAATCTCGAATATCTCGGCCAGGTCGTCTGGACGAAGGAAGAGGACGGCGAGACCGTCGCTTACCCCGACACCTGCGTCGGCACCGACAGCCACACCACCATGATCAACGGCCTCGGCGTGCTCGGCTGGGGCGTCGGCGGCATCGAGGCCGAGGCCGCCATGCTCGGCCAGCCGGTCTCCATGCTTCTGCCCGAGGTCATCGGCTTCAAGCTCAACGGCAAATTGCGCGAAGGCGTCACCGCCACCGATCTGGTGCTCACCGTCACCCAGATGCTGCGCAAGAAGGGTGTCGTCGGCAAGTTCGTCGAGTTCTTCGGCGACGGCCTCAATTCCATGACGCTGGCCGACCGCGCAACGATCGGCAACATGGCGCCCGAATACGGCGCCACCTGCGGCTTCTTCCCGGTCGATGGCGAGACAGTGCGTTACCTCACCACGTCGGGCCGCGAAGACGAGCGCATCGCGCTCGTCGAGGCCTATGCGAAGGCGCAGGGCATGTGGCGCGTCGCCGGCTCGCCCGACCCGGTCTTCACCGACACACTGGAGCTTGAGCTGGGCGACGTCGTGCCGTCCATGGCCGGCCCCAAGCGTCCCGAGGGCCGCATCCCGCTCGAAGGCATCGCACCCGGCTTCGCCGAGGCGCTCGGCGACGTCTACAAGAAGACCGCCGGCGTGGATAACCGCTACGCGGTCGAGGGCGAGGATTTCGATCTCGGCCATGGCGACGTGGCGATTGCCGCCATCACGTCCTGCACCAACACCTCGAACCCGTCGGTGCTGATCGGCGCCGGCCTGCTCGCCCGCAACGCCAACCGCCTCGGCCTCAAGCAGAAGCCCTGGGTCAAGACTTCGCTGGCCCCCGGTTCGCAGGTCGTCGCCGAATATCTGGAAAAGTCCGGCCTGCAGAAGGAGCTCGACACTATCGGCTTCAACCTGGTCGGCTTCGGCTGCACCACCTGCATCGGCAATTCCGGTCCGCTGCCGCCGGCGATTTCCAAGACCATCAACGACAAGGGCCTGATCGCGGCGTCCGTCCTGTCCGGCAACCGCAACTTCGAGGGCCGCGTGTCGCCAGACGTGCAGGCCAACTATCTGGCCTCGCCGCCGCTGGTCGTCGCTTATGCGCTCGCCGGCACGGTCACGAAGGACCTCACCACCGAGCCGCTCGGCGAAGGTGCCGACGGCAAGCCGGTCTACCTGAAGGACATCTGGCCCAGCAGCCAGGAGATCCAGGAGTTCATCGCCGAATTCGTCACCCGCGATCTCTTCGCGCGCAAATATGCCGACGTCTTCAAGGGCGACGAGAACTGGGCCAAGGTCCAGGCTCCTTCGGGTCAGACCTATGCCTGGGACAACCAGTCGACCTATGTGCAGAACCCGCCCTACTTCGAAGGCATGGGAAAGACCCCGCGCGCCGTGTCCGACATCAAGGGCGCCCGGGTGCTCGGTCTCTTCGGCGACAAGATCACCACCGACCACATCTCGCCAGCCGGTTCCATCAAGGCGGCCTCGCCCGCCGGCGAATACCTCACCTCGAACGGCGTCGGCGTTGCCGACTTCAACCAGTACGGCACGCGGCGCGGCAACCATGAGGTGATGATGCGCGGCACCTTCGCCAACATCCGCATCCGCAACCACATGCTGGGCGAAAACGGTCGCGAGGGCGGCTACACCATCCACTACCCGTCAAAGGACGAGCTTTCGATCTACGACGCGGCCATGCGCTACAAGGAAGAAGGCGTGCCGCTGGTCGTCTTCGCCGGCGTCGAATACGGCAACGGCTCATCGCGCGACTGGGCGGCCAAGGGCACCAACCTGCTCGGCGTCCGCGCCGTCATCGCCCAGTCCTTCGAACGCATCCACCGCTCGAACCTGATCGGCATGGGCGTCATCCCCTTCGTCATGGAAGGCGGCGACAGCTGGGCCCAACTCGACATGAAGGGCGACGAGCTGGTCACCATCGAGGGTCTGGAGACCATCAAGCCGCGCCAGAAGATGGTGGCGAAAGTCACCTTCGCCGATGGCACGGTGAAAGACGTCCCGATCCTGTGCCGCATCGATACGCTCGATGAGCTGGACTACTTCAAGAACGGCGGCATCCTGCAGGCCGTGCTGCGGGATCTGGCGGCTTAGGCGGCGGGCTGCCGCCTACCCTCCCCCACGAGGGGAGGGTCGCTCCGCACTGCGGAGCGGGGTGGGGGTAGCGCGGCCGCGCTCGACGCCTTGATCCTCCCCCGTTTCACGGGGAAGGGGACCGCCGAAGGCGGTGGAGGGGGCGGATCAGGCGCCAGCGTCGTTAAGATGTAACTGACTGAAAAGTGTTCCGAACGGTTTTTGCGGTATTATTCCGAAAGCACACCTGAGTCGGATCAATAGATGGCACGTAAACCTTCTCCACCAGAGCCCCGACCTGCCAGTCTGTCGGCAACGCAGATGCAGGAAGCGATTCCAAAAATCAGGCGACGAATTGCTGATGTCGAAGCATTCGACCCAGGTTCAGTAAGAGATTCGAGTGACCCGCGAATATCTTCTCTGGAGCACAAGCTCGATGCTTTGCTCGAAGGTGTTTTTGGCCCGGGAACTATCGAGCATAGACGATATTCCTACGATGCTGCGAAAATCGATCGCGCTTCATATGGCTTCTACGACACTTCGTTGTCGGAGGTTATCCAGGGTCTCAATGAGGGTAAGCGCGCCGTACTCCACCATTTGAACGAAATAATTTCCCAGTTCGAGGAGGAACTGGGGGATCGTGGAGCAACAAGTGAAGGGCAAGCGCTCAAAGCCTATCAGAACCTTGATCTCCACCCCGAAATCCAGCGAGCTGCTGGTCAGCTCTATCAAGATGGTCACTACGCGAACGCAATTGAGGATGCCGTGAAGGCACTTAATGCGCTAGTGCGTCTCAGAAGCGGCGAAGACGCCAAGGACGGGACTGCCTTGATGGAGTTCGTGTTCAGCCCCAAGAACCCGATCCTTAAGTTCAATGCGCTCGCTGACCAAAGCGACATCGATGAACAGAAGGGTTTCATGATGATGTTTTCAGGCGCAGTCGCTGGTCTGAGAAATCCTCGAGCACATCGGATCATAAAGGACGACCCCGAGAGCGCATTGGAGTTCATCGCTTTCATCAGCCTTCTGGCAAAGCTGGTGGATAAAGCGAAGAAGTAGCCGCGTTCCGAAGGACAACTCGAAAGCACAGCGGAGCGCGCCCTATCTCCCCCTTGGCGGGGGAGAAAATCTTTTCCCGCATTTGCGAGTGGGCTTGTCCCCGAGCAAGTGCTTGGAAAAGACAAGAGAGGGGGTCGATCAGAGCGCTCTACCACCCCCTCTCTTGCAATTTCTGACACTTGGGCTTCGCTACGCTCGCCCAAGATGTCGAAATAGCTTTCTCTCCCGCAAGGGGAGAGATAGTGCCGGCATCGGCCGCCTTCATAAATCACTGGCGTTTGCGCTACGCTGAGGCTGGACCTCAGCACCGGAAGAGCCATGCGCCAGCGCGTTCCACCGACCCACCGCCGCTTTGCCCGCGAAATGCGGGCCGACTCCACGAAGGCGGAGAACCTGTTGTGGCAGGCGCTGCGCAACAAGCAGCTTGAAGGTCTGAAATTCAAGCGTCAGGTGCCGATGGACGGCTACATCGTTGATTTCGTCTGTTTCGATGCGCGGCTGATTGTCGAAGTGGATGGCAGCCAACATGCTGAATCGCAGCGCGATGCCGCGCGCGACAGCCACTTCGCAGCGCAGGGCTTTCGCACCCTCAGGTTCTGGAATGACGAAGTCGAGCGCAATCTCGACAGCGTCTGCCGGACCATCCTTCTCGAAGCAAAGCCTGGCACAAACACCAGCGATTAACCGCAACGGCGATGCCGCGCTCCTCTATCTCCCCCTTGACGGGGGAGAAAGCAAATTCCTGGGCTTGGCAATGCCAAGTCCTTGGAATTTGCAAGAGAGGGGGTGGTCTGCCACGTGGACAAACCGCCCACACCTCCACTCCCCAACCCTCTGCGCTTTTTCTCCCACCGACTTATCCCCGCCCCTCGCCACCTTCGCGATAATCCTCCCGCCACGAAAGGAGGCGGCAGATGGACGGCAGTGCGGCGATCGAGCGGAACCGGGTGGCGCTGCGGCGCATCGTCCTGTCGCTCTTCGCCATGCTGGCCGAAGCTGGCATCCCCGGGGCGGGGCCCGCTGCCTCCGGCAGCTCCCGCCCGCTCGACGCCTTCCGTCATGCCACCGGCATGACGGATTTCGGGCTTCGCCCGATACCGGCGTCTCTCCCCCGCCATCTCTGGTGCGCCGTGCTGCGCCTTCTGCGCCCGGCCGAATCCGCCGCCCGGCGGCTGATCATTGCCGCCGCGCGCGGCATCGCCGTCACGGTGCCATCTGCCAACGGGACGAGTGCGGTCCTGCCCCGCAAGGCAAACGGCACAAAGCACGCGGCATCCGCCCCGCGCACTCTCACCTTTCCCCTGCTCGACCCGCTGCGCGATCCGCTAAGGCAGCGCCGCTGCATGACGCCGCCATACGCCGCCCCGCGTATCATGCTGCCAGGCGTCATCGAACCTTTTCGCCCGCCGCCGCCGCCCGCGCCTGACGATGCCGTCAGCGCGGCGCGCCTTGGCCAGCGGCTTGCCGCCCTCGCCGCCGTGCTCGACGATCTGCCGGGCCACGCGCGGCGCTTCGCCCGCTGGAAGGCACACCTCAATGCGGGGAGCGGAAATGCCGGCCGGGTCCGGCGCAACTCGCCGCTGCGGGCCGGACGGCCGCCCGGCGGCCGGCTCTCCGGCTGGGACGCTTCCGCCCGCGACGCCGCAGCCGCACGGGCGCGCGCCTTAGGCGGGCGCCCCGTCCGCGAGATCGACCTGATCCTCGCCCACGCCCACGAACTCGCCTTCGACGCGCTCACCTGCCCCGACACCTCGTGACCGGCGGCGGAACCCGGCAGGGCAGAGCGGTGGTGCAACAGAAAAGGAGAGATGGTCGTTGTGCCATGCGTCCTAACGGTGCCGATTGTCCGCCAACAAGCCGGCGACCGCCGCCGGAAATCCGGCGCCCGCGCGGAGCGCCGTTGCCAAGCAACGAATAGCGCGTGAGCGACAAAAAAGGCCGAAAGGAGCCCCCGCCATGCCCGATCTCGTCATCCGCCCGCTGGAAAAGGCCGATCACGCCGCCTGGCACGAATTGTGGACCGACTATCTGACCTTCTACGAGACCGAGAAGCCCGAGGAGGTTTTCGCCTCCACCTGGGAGCGGCTGTTCACGCCGGGCGAATACGAGCCGCGCGGGTTCATCGCACTACTCGACGGCAAGCCGGTCGGCCTGGTGCATTACATGGACCACCGCACCACATGGACCGTCGCCAACAATTGCTACCTGCAGGATCTGTTCACCGCGCCTGAGGCGCGCGGCTCGGGCGTCGGCGCGGCCCTCATCTCTGCTGTCGGCAGGGCAGCCGCCGAACGCGGCATCACCAACGTCTACTGGATGACGCAAAACAACAACGCCACCGCGCGCCGGCTTTACGACCGGGTGGCCAGACATCACGGCTTCATTCGTTACAACCTTGCATAAAGCATCGAGCCGATCCCGCGCCTTGAGGTAGCGTGGTATACTGTTGCCTGCGCAGCGATTCGGTGATCCCATGCAAGCCAGCCCGCTCCTCACCATCGGCCTTCCCGTAGCACTCATCATCATCATGCTGGGCCTTGGCCTATCGCTGAAGCTCGAGGATTTCACCAAGTTCCTGTCGCGGCCGAAACCTGTCGTTGTCGGCCTTGCCTGCCACCTCCTCATCCTGCCGGTTGTCTGCCTGGCTCTGGTGTGGGCCATGAACCTCTCCGCCGCGGCCGCGGTGGGCATGATGCTCCTGGCCGCGAGCCCCGCCGGCACCTCGGCGACAATCTACACGCACCTTGCTCGCGGCGATGTCGCGCTCAGCCTCACCTTCGCGGCGGTGACCACGCTGCTTGCCATCGCCACCATCCCGCTGTTTTCCAACGGCTCCATGCTGCTGTTCTATGGCGAGGGCGGCGCCGTTTATCTCGGCGTCATGCAGATCCTGCAGTTCTTCGCCGTCGCCATCCTGCCGGCCATGATCGGTGTGCTCATCAACAGCCGTTATCCTGCGCTTGCGCGGCGCCTCGACCGGCCGGTGAAGGTGCTTGCCATGGTGTTTTTAGCCGCCGTCGTCGTCTTCGCCATCGTCGGCCAGTGGTCGGTTGTGCTGGTCTGGGCACCGGTGCTGGGCGCAATCGTTCTTCTGTTCAATCTGGCCACGCTTGCCGTCGGTTACCTCGTGCCGCGCATGGCCGGGGTGGACCGCCCGCAGGCCGTGGCACTGGCCATGAGCATCAGCATTCACAATGCCGCGATCGTCATCACCCTGGCGCTCAGCGAATATCTGCTCAACAATGCCGAAATGGCGATCCCGCCCGCCCTTTACGGCGTCATTGCCTATATCACCGCGGCCGCTTTCGTCTGGGCTTCCAATCGCAGGCAGGGCGCGCCGGAGCAGGGGTAAAGAGGCTTCGCCGCGTGGCCGGGCTGTGCTAACCGGTTCTGATGTTCATTCCCTTCTTCCTCGAGCTCAAGGCTGCCAGGGTGCCGGTCTCGCTGCGCGAATACCTGACCTTGCTTGAAGGCATGGACGCGCAGCTCGTCGACTACGATGTCGAGGGTTTCTACTTCCTCGCCCGCTCCACTCTGGTCAAGGACGAGCGCCATATCGACCGTTTCGATCAGGTGTTCAGCCATGTCTTCAAGGGCCTGGAGGCCGTTTCCGGCGAAGCCGCCATCGACGTCGAGAACCTGCCCGAGGAATGGCTGCGGCGGCTCGCAGAAAAACACCTGACCGAGGAAGAAAAGAAGCTGGTCGAATCTCTCGGCGGTTTCGAAAAGCTGATGGAAACGCTGCGGAAACGGCTGGAAGAGCAGAAAGGCCGTCACCAGGGCGGCTCGAAATGGATCGGCACCGCCGGCACGTCTCCGTTCGGCGCCTATGGCTACAATCCCGAAGGCATCCGCATCGGCCAGCATGAATCGCGCCATCGCCGCGCGGTGAAGGTCTGGGACAAGCGCGAGTTCAGGAACTTCGACGACCAGGTCGAAATCGGCACCCGCAACATCAAGGTGGCGCTGAAGCGGCTCCGCCGCTGGGTGCGCGAAGGCGCCGACGAGGAACTCGACCTGCCGGGCACCATCCACGCCACGGCCGAGCATGGCTATCTCCACGTCAAGACCCGGCCCGAGCGCCGCAACGCGGTGAAGCTGTTGATGTTTTTCGATGTCGGCGGTTCGATGGACGACCACATCCGCGTTGTCGAGGAGCTGTTTTCGGCTGCCCGCGCCGAGTTCCGGCAGCTCGAATATTTTTACTTCCACAACTGCCTCTACGAGGGGCTGTGGAAGGACAATCGCCGCCGCCATGCCGAAGTCACGCCCACCCTCGACGTGCTTCACAAATACGGTTCCGACTACAAGGTGGTCTTTGTCGGCGACGCCTCCATGAGCCCCTACGAGATCGCCTATCCCGGCGGTTCGGTGGAACACTGGAACGCCGAGCCGGGGGCCGTGTGGCTGAACCGGGTGCTCGAGCACTGGCCGAATGCAGTGTGGATCAACCCGGTCCGCGAGAAGCACTGGGGCTACACGCACTCCATCCAGATGGTCCGCGAGCTTTTTGCCAATCGCATGTACCCGCTCACCCTGTCCGGTCTGGAACGGGCGACGAAGGAACTTTCAAGGAAACACTAGGTCGCCGGCTTCAGCGCCGTCTCGGTCAGCCGCACCCAGTAGCTGATCCCCTGCGGAATGATCGCATCGTTGAAATCGTACGCGGGGTGGTGCAGGCCGGCGCTCTCGCCATTGCCGATGAAGATGAAGGCGCCGGGCCGGGCGTTGAGCATGTGCGAGAAATCCTCGCCCGCCAGAACCGGCTTTGCGTCGCGGTCGGTCCCGGCCTCGCCGGCAATGTCGGCAGCGACATTCGCCGCAAGGTCGGTTTCGGCGCCGTGATTGAACGTCACGGTGGCAGGATTGTCGAACTCGAACTCGACGGTCGCACCATGTGCCGCGGCGATACCCTGCGCGATCCGTTCGATTGCAGCACGCGTCTCCTCGACCTGGGCGGCCTCCAGCGTACGCACGGTGCCGAGCATCTCCGCCTGTTCGGGAATGATGTTGAACGCCGTACCGGCCGCCATGCTGGTCACCGACACGACAACGGACGATACCGGGTCCGTGTTGCGCCCGACAATCGTCTGCAGCGCAGTGATGATCTGGCTTGCGATCACGATGGGATCGACGGTCGCATTGGGCCGCGCCGCATGACCGCCGACACCAATCACCCTGAGCGTGAAGCGCGAGACCGACCCCATGATCCCGGCGGGCTTGATGGCAAAGCTGCCTGCCTTGAGACCCGGCATGTTGTGCATGCCGAAAACCCGGTCGATGCCAAACCGGTCGAGCACGCCGTCGTCGATCATCGCCTTGGCGCCTTGGCCGATCTCCTCGGCCGGCTGAAAGATCAGTACACAGGTCCCGCTGAAATTGCGGGTTTCGGCGAGATATTTCGCGGCGCCCAGCAGCATGGCGGTGTGTCCATCATGGCCGCAGGCATGCATGATGCCCAGCGTGCCTGACGCGTGCCCCGCACCGCTTGTTTCGACGATCGGCAGCGCGTCCATGTCGGCCCTCAGGCCGATTGTGGGACCATCGCCGCGATTGCCCTTGATGACGGCGACGATGCCCGATTGCCCGATGCCGGTCTCAACCTGATCGCAGCCGAATTCACGCAGCCTTTCGGCGACGAAATTCGCCGTCCCGGGGAGATCGAAACCGAGTTCGGGATGTGCATGAATATGCCGGCGCCAACCGGCCACCTCGTCATGCAGTTCCGCGGCTCGGTTAAGGACCGGCATGAGGCGTCAGGCCATACCCAGTGCGGCCTTGTAGAGGTCGAGCATTGCCTCTTCCTCCTGCCGCTCCGCCTGGTCCTTCTTACGCAGCCGCACAAGGGTTCGAACGGCCTTGGTGTCGTAGCCATTGCCCTTGAGCTCGGCATAGACTTCCTTGATGTCGTCCGAGACGGTCTTTTTGTCTTCCTCGAGCCGCTCGATACGTTCGATGAAGGCCCGCAGCTGACCGGCGGCAACTGTCTGCGCTGTCTCGTTGGTGATCTCGTCGTCTGCCACTTCATGCTCCGAAATGTGTGCCTGCCACGTGTATCACGCGGCCAATTCGCCACCCGGATTGCCGCAGCGAACCGGCGCGGTCAAGGCGGCGGGCAAAGCTTCTACAATTCAGTGTTCTTTTGGCCGGTTTTGCTCGAATGCGTCCTGCTTTTCCGCCGATGCCTCGGTCTGGTATTTCGCCCGCCAGTCCTCGTAGGGCATGCCGTAGATGATCTTACGCGATTCCGCCTTGTCGAGTTCAATGCCCTTTTCTTCCGCGGCATCGCGGTACCAGTTGGACAGGCAGTTGCGGCAAAAGCCGGCAAGATTCATCAGATCGATATTCTGAACGTCCGTCCGTTCGCGCAGATGCGTGACAAGCCTGCGGAATGCCGCGGCTTCCAGCTCGGTCTGCTGTTCTTTTGTCAGTTCGGCCATTTGAGCCTCCCTTCAAATCTGCGGCACTGGCCCCGTTCGCGAGCCAAATTGCCGGTACTCATGGATATCGGGCTGCCGGTTGATGGCGTCAAGCATCGGCGCAAGCCGCTCGGCCCATTCCGCCGCACCCGCTTCGTCTGCGATCAGGTCCTGCCTGATCTCGATCAGGGCATGCGCGATACCCGGCACGATGCAATGGCGGAACATGGTGTCACCGCGCAGCGCCCCGTCATAAGGTTCGTTGTCCCCGACCGTAAGCGAACCGTCGGCTGCCAGCATGTCGAGCAGCGCATTCGGCGCCCGCGGATCGCTGTCCCACAACACGCCGACCTGCCAGGGCCGCTGCCGGTTCAACATGCGTGGCGTGAAAGAATGGATCGAAAATACGAACGGCGCGCAATGCGCAGCCTCGGCGACTTGTCCGACAAGCGCCGCGACGGCCGCATGATAGGGCCGGTAGTAGAGCTCAAGCCGCCTTTCGCGCTCTTCCGGCAACATCGGATAATTGTGAGGAACGATCGTCCCGTCATAGATCTGCCGGATCAGCGTCGGGTCGTCCTCGCCACGGTTCGGGTCGATCAGCAACCGAGAGAAGCCGCCGAGCACAGCCGGCGCGCCGGTCAGCTCCGCAAGCCTGCGCGTTACAGCTTCGACGCCGATATCATAGGCGATGTGCCGGTCGAACTCACTGGCCGGCAGCCCAAGATCGCCATACTCCGCCGGCAGCGCCCGCTTTGCATGATCGGCCACGAGCACGAGACCGAGCGACGCATCGCCGGCAATCGTTTCGAAGGGCGCAAATTCGGCAGTCGCGTCCATTTGGCGTGGCAACTCTTGGCGTGGGGAATGCGCTTCATTCCCATGATCGGGCCTTGCGCGCAATGCCGTTGTTTGGCCAAGCTTGTGCCGCAACAGGGGAATTGGCATGGCCGCTTGGGGTGCGCCGCGTTGACATGTTCCGGTACTTTGCAGAAAAGGATTCGTCACGAATGCAGGTTTCGAATTCCAAAGGTTTGCGCATGGTCCCGTTCTTGAGGGCGGTGCTGGTCCGATTGGCCGGAGCGGCCTGCCTGTCGTTGCTTGCCGGCGCGGCGCTGATCGCGAACACGGACAATGCACGGGCCGACTTCCGTGTCTGCAACGCCACGCAGGCACTTGTTGGCGTTGCGATCGGTTACCGCGCGAGCACTGGCTGGATCACCGAAGGCTGGTGGCACGTCGACGCCTCCACCTGCAAGACGCTCATCGAAGGGCCGCTGGCTTCGCGGTATTATTATCTGTACGCGGAAGACGCCGAACGTGGCGGCCGCTGGGAAGGGGCGATCAGCATGTGTGTGGCCGAGCGCGAATTCAAGATAGCCGGTGTCAATGACTGCTTCGCGCGCGGCTTCCAGCGCGCCGGCTTTGAAGAGTATGATACAGGCGAACAGACAAGCTGGATGGTGCAGCTGACAGACGGGCCCGCAGGCACCGGCGCAGCTGGCCTGGCTGGAGCAGGAACGGAATGAGGCGCAGCCGCAAGGTCAAGATTCTCGCAACGCTGGGGCCGGCTTCTTCGGAAGAGCCGAAAATCCGCGAACTGTTCGAAGCCGGCGCAGATGTCTTCCGCATCAATATGAGCCACGCCGACCACAAGCTGATGCGCACCCTGGTATCGCGCATCCGCAACGTCGAGAAGGAGGTCGGGCGCCCTATTGGCATTCTGGCCGACCTGCAGGGCCCCAAGCTGCGCGTCGGCACCTTTGCCGAAGGTGCGGTCGAGCTTGAGCCCGGGCAGACCTTCACATTCGACGACAATCCCGCGCCCGGCGACACCACGCGCGTTCACCTGCCGCATCCCGAAATCCTGAGTTCGGTAGAGGCCGGGCACAGGCTGCTTGTCGACGACGGCAGGCTGCACCTCGTCTGCGAGGAAACCGATGGCAGGAGCATTCGCACTCGTGTTGTCACCGGCCGCAGGATTTCCGACCGCAAGGGCGTCAGCCTGCCTGACACCGACCTGCCGGTCGGTGCACTGACCGACAAGGACCGCTCCGACCTTGAGGCGGTGCTTGAAACCGGCGTCAACTGGGTAGCGCTGTCCTTCATCCAGCGCCCGGAGGATCTGGCGGAAGTGCGCAAGATCGCCCGTGGCCGCGCACTGCTCCTTTCCAAGATCGAGAAGCCGCAGGCTGTAGCCCGGCTTGCAGAGATCATCGAATTGTCCGACGCGCTGATGGTGGCGCGCGGCGACCTCGGCGTCGAGATGCCGCTGGAATCGGTCCCAGGCATCCAGAAGCAGATTACCCGCGCCGCTCGCAAGGCCGGCAAGCCGGTGGTCATCGCAACTCAGATGCTGGAATCGATGATCAGCGCGCCCGTGCCGACGCGCGCCGAGGTATCCGACGTTTCGATTGCCGTATTCGAGGGTGCCGACGCAATCATGCTCTCGGCGGAATCGGCCGCCGGGCAATACCCGGTCGAAGCCGTACAGATGATGAATGCAATCGCCGAACAGGTTGAGCGCGATCCGCTTTATCCCGGCATCATTCACGCCCAGCGCTCCGAGCCCGAGGCAACCGGCGCCGATGTCATTTCGGCCGGTGCGCGGCAGATTGCCGAAACGCTGAACCTGTCCGCGATCGTGACATACACATCATCTGGCACCACGGGATTGCGCGCAGCGCGCGAGCGTCCGCTCGTGCCCATCATCGCGCTTTCGCCGGTGCCGGACACCGCGCGCCGCCTGTCGCTGGTATGGGGCACGCACTGCGTGATTTCGCCCGACGCCGTCGATCTCGACGACATGGTCGATCGCGCATGTCGTATTGCCTATGAGGAAGAATTCGGCCGCCCGGGCGACCGCGTCATCATCACCGCCGGCGTTCCATTGAGAACACCAGGCGCTACCAACATGCTGCGCATCGCCTTTATCGGCTCAGACGGGTTGAGCAGCGCCTGACGCTTCAGCCGCCCGATGCCGCCTCGACCGGCGGCTTCTCGTCGTGACAGCGCTCGATTGGCCCGAACGCGTGTCCGGCAATCCGGCTTTCCACAGCCAACGCAGCGGTTCTGAGATCGATCACCTGACCGGCCACCTTCGTGATCGCAGCGGCAACGAGGTCCGGCGCGATCCAGTCCGGCTTGTGGCCGAGATTTCCGACCCAGACCAGCTCGGCATCCGGGATATCGCGTCCGAGCCCCACCGAGTGAATTTCTTCATAGACCACTGTGTCGCTGTCGCCGGAGATTACGACCGTGGGCACGCCGATTTCGCCGTAGCGCTGCGCCGCCTGGCTGACGTGCGGGAACAGGCTTTTCACATCGGCAGCGTTGGCGCGGAAGGCAGAGGGGCGCAGCACCAGCTCGATAGCCGCATCATGATTGTAGCGCTCGGGAACCGGATTGGGCGCGAAGACACAATCGGTGGCAGCAGCCATCCGCAGCCAGCCCGCCGGCAACGAAATCGTTTCGGAGAAAAGGCGGCCGATCACCGGCATCGCTGTCAGATCGTAATACCAGGAGGTTCCGCCGCCCGGCCAGGGATGGCTCGCCGCGGCCACGAACACCAGCCCCAGCGTCCTGCCCGGATGCTCCAGCGCAAAGGTAGCCGCAATGCCACCCCCAAAGGAATGTCCGACGATGATCGCCTTGTCGATGCCCAACGCGTCCATCAGCGCAGCGATTGTATGCGACTGCGCGTCAGGGGTGGCGTTGTCCGGCCCGCGCGTCGACCACCCGTGCCCCGGGCGGTCGAAGAAGAGCATTTCCGCCTTTCCTTCCAGCTCTTTCCGGATCGGCAACATCTGGTCGAGCAGGTTGGCGCTGGCACCGTGAACGAAGACCACAGGCGGGAGTGTCGGGTTTTCGGCAGGCACATGCACATGGTGCACGCGGGTGTCGCGCACAGTGACGAAACTACCGACTGGCGGATTGCGCTTCTCAATCAGCCAGACGCCGAAACGTGTCGTTCCCGCAAGAACGAGCACCAGGCCGGCAATGATGGCGAGAGCTGCTGTGAAAACGTTCATGAAGTCCGGCTGGCAGAGGAGGTTTGAGGAGATGCTGCTCGGTCAGATACCTTCGCCGGCGAGCTCTTCGGCTAGGTCGGCGACTTCTTCCTGCGCGCTGCGCAGCATGGGGTAGACATCGAGCACGCGCTGGAAAGCCTGCATCGCCGGCTCTTTCATGTCGTATGTCTTGAAAATGGCGGCCATGCCCGACAAAGCGCCGAAATGGCGCGGCTCAAGCCGCAGCACATGCTCAATATCGGTCATCGACTTGGAGTAGGAACCCATCGCGTAATGGAGGGTCGCGCGTCGGTTCCAGCCTTCCGCGAATTGAGGCGCCAGCACCGTTATCTGATCGAGAAAGTCGAGCGCGACATCGTAGCGTTCTTCCGACATCGCCTTTTGCGACCATTGCATCATCAGGTCGACGGTGGCGCTGCCGGATCGGCCCCACTCCTCGCGGATGAAATTGGCAATGCGTTTCGCGGCCGCTTCGTTGCGCTCGCGTTTCAGGTCTTCGAACAGCTTGTCGAGACGGGAAGGCCCCTGCAACGCCGAAACGTCGGCCGTTTGGGCACTCGCCGGCGGCACCGCCAGCAGCAGCATAGCTAAGAAGGATATGAGAATCCGCAGCATCGGCGGGAATCTATGCCCGCCGAGCCAAACGTCAAACTGAAAATCGCGTGAAGGCGATCAGCCCTGGCGTGCTTTGAAGCGCGGGGCGGTCTTATTGATGATGTAGATGCGCCCCTTGCGACGAACCATACGGTTTTCGCGGTGACGGCTCTTAAGCGCTTTGAGCGAGTTCTTGATCTTCATTGTCTTACTGTCCGTCGCTGCCGGCCAGTGGCCAGACATAAAAACGCGCCCCGAAGGCGCGCCAAGAAATGGATTGTGGGCTCTTAGACGACAGCCACGGTCGATGTCAACCGGAAGCAGGCCTCAACCGGCGTCAATCCTTCGGTTTGAGCCGTGTGAAATGCCCCATCTTGCGGCCGGGACGCGCCTCGGCCTTGCCATAGAGGTGCAGAACGAGGTTCGGCTCCTCCAGCAGGCGCGGCGCCGCAAGAGCCTCGTCGCCGATCAGGTTTTCCATCACGCAGTGGCTATGACGCGCGGTTGCGCCGAGCGGCAGACCGGCAATGGCGCGGATATGCTGTTCGAACTGCGGGACATGGCAGGCGGCTTCGGTCCAGTGGCCGGAATTGTGCACGCGCGGCGCGATTTCATTGACGATGAGCGCACCGTCGCCGAGCACAAAGAACTCCACCCCGATGACGCCGACATAATCGAGCGCATGCAGGACCGCCGAGGCCGCCTCGCGTGCCGCATTCGCTGTGGCCGGACCGATGCCTGCCGGCACAGTGGAGCTCCGCAGAATGCCTTCTCGGTGAGTGTTTTCGGCCGGATCATAGGCCAGGATCGCGCCGTCCTGCCCGCGCGCGGCGATCACCGAAATCTCTCGCTCGAAAGCGACGAAGCCCTCCAATATGAGCGGCACACCGCCCATATCGGCGAACACACCCTCCGTGTCGGCAGCTCCGGCATTGCGGAAGACCCTCTGGCCCTTGCCGTCGTAACCGAGACGGCGCGTCTTGAGCACGCCATTGCCGCAAAACGCCTCAAGCGCGGCGGCAAGCTCGCCATCGCTGTCCACGGCGCGATAGGGCGCGGTCGCCAGTCCGGCAGCGGTGAGAAAATCCTTTTCCGCAAGCCGGTCCTGTGCGGCATCGAGTGCGGCCGGCGGTGGGAACACCGGAACGGCATTTTCGAGCGAGCGCGCTGCTTCGACCGGCACATTCTCGAATTCGTAAGTGACGACGTCACAAGCGCGGGCCAGCTCTTCCAGCGCGGCTGCGTCGTCGTAAGCTGCTTCAATATGGCGGTTGCATGTTGCGGCGGCCGGACAATCGGCCTGCGGCTCGAGCACGATCGTCCGATAGCCCAGTCGCGCCGCTGCCATTGCCAGCATGCGGCCAAGCTGGCCGCCGCCGATGATACCGATGGTTGCGCCGGCGGGCAGCGTCATGCGTCGTCGGATGGTTCGAACGCCACGCTCTCCGTCTGCCTGGCACGCCAGTCCGCGAGGCGCACGGCGAGATCGGCATCGGACGTGGCGAGGATGGCGGCAGCGAGCAGCGCGGCGTTCACCGCACCGGCCTTGCCGATCGCCAGCGTACCGACAGGCACGCCGGCCGGCATCTGCACGATGGAATAGAGCGAATCGACGCCGGACAGCGCCCTCGATTCAACCGGCACGCCGAGCACAGGCAGCGTCGTCATCGAGGCGGCCATGCCCGGCAGGTGCGCCGCGCCTCCCGCTCCGGCGATGATCACTTTGTAGCCGGTCTCACGCGCGCTGCGGGCAAAGTCGTAGAGGCGCTGCGGTGTCCGGTGCGCCGACACGATCAGGTTCTCATGGCCGACGCCGAGACTGTCCAGCACCTCGGCTGCATGGCGCATCGTCGCCCAGTCGGATTGGCTGCCCATGATGATCGCCACTTCGGGCGGAGCATCGTTCATGGTTGTCAGGCTCCGTGAAACGTGCCGGCCGCTTAACCGAATTCGGCTGCGCTCACAAGCGCGCGATTTTGGCAGGTCAGGCGATGATGTCGGGAATGATTCGGTCTTCCAGCTTGGAAAGCTTGTCCTTGACGGCCAGCTTCTTCTTTTTCATGCGCTGGATTTGCAGGGGATCGCAGCCGGTTGCGATCATCGCATTGATGGCGCTGTCGAAGTCGGCGTGTTCCTGCTTGAGCCGCGCAAATTCGAGACGAATATCCGCCTGTTCCTGATCCGACATTCAGCAAATTGACCGTTGATGACCACAAGCGCGGCACGGAAAGCGGACCGGTGCCGCCCGCCGCGACCGGCGCCGAGCCCATATCACATTTCACAGCTTTACGAAATGCTACCATCCAGCGTTCGACAGCTACAAACTTTGGTGGCACACTGTCATACAGCCGTCACGGGGCCTTTTCCGGCGGAACAACCTCCGTGCCTGGCACCAACGAGGAAACAGGAAGGGAGAGCGAGCATGCCACTTGAATCCCACCTTGCGGAATTGAAACGCAAGCATGGCGAAATCGAACAGGAAATCGACGAAGCGATGACGCATCCGTCGGCCTCGGATTCCGAAATCGCCGAACTCAAGCGACGCAAGCTGGCCATCAAGGACGAAATCTTCAAAATGCGGGCCGCGCCAACCAGGCATTAGGCGATGCATCCTCCCGGCGGTGCCAAGCGAGGCGCCGCCGCCATCCCGCGACGACGGTGCGCTGATATGCCGAATTCAACGCCCGTCTGAGCGGTACGACCTTACCTTTTGCGGGCGAACGCGCCGTAAAATGCAATCAGCGCCAGCCCAACGGCTGCAACGAAATTCCATCCCGCGAACGACAATCCCAGAAAACGGCCAGCGGCCTCGTTGCACGAAGGCGGGATGACCGTGTTGATGGAATCGAGAATGCCGCCGGATCCGCCGGTCTCCGGCGCTGCGACCGCCCCGCAATCCGAAGGACCTTCCCACCAACCCCATTCGACGCCGGCATGAAATCCGCCGAGATACGCGCCATAGGCCATCAGCGCTCCGCCGGCCAGAAGCAGGCTGCGTGTCAGAACACCGGGCAACTTGAGCGCCGCCGACACCGCAGCCAGCGCCATCAGCGGCACGCCGAGATAATAGGGCGTGCGCTGCCCCAGGCACAGCTTGCAGGGAATGTAACCGCCGATGTGCTGGAACCCGAGCGCGGTTCCCACCGTAACCGCCATCCCGGCCGCCAGCAGGATCGCGGCTATGAGCTGTGTCCGGCCGGCAGGTTGGGTGAGCGTCATGGGAACCTCAGAAAACATAGCGAACGGCGACGAAACCGCCGATCAGCAGCACCATGAATAGGGTGAAAAGGAGGCCGAGCCGCGCCTCGATGAACTCGCGGATCGGCTCGCCGTAGCGGTAGAGCAGGCCGGCGACGAGAAAGAAGCGCAGTCCCCGCCCGATGATGGAGACAATGATGAAAACGAAGAGGTTGAGGCCGGTTGCGCCGGAAAAGATCGTCAGCACCTTGTAGGGGAACGGCGTAATCGCGGCGGCAAGCACGCCCCAGCCGCCCCAGCGATTGTACCACTCGGCAAGCTGCTCGAATGACTGTTCGGCATTGTAGAACGCCAGGATCGGCTTGCCGATTGTCTCGTACAGAAGTGCCCCGATCGCATAGCCAAGCAGAGCGCCGACGATCGACGCCACCGTGCAGATAAAAGCATAACGGATCCAGGCACTCCGCTTTGCGAGCACCATCGGGATAAGCAGCACGTCCGGCGGAATCGGGAAGAACGAACTCTCGGTGAAAGAAACGCCGGCAAGCGCGCCTTCGGCATAGCGCGTCCGCGCGAGTGACATCGTCCAGTCATAGAGGCGTCGAAGCATGGATTTGAACCCTGGTGCGGTTGGCCGTTCTGTACGGGCAACGCCTCTCGGTTGCAATGCGGCCTGGTGCGCGCGATCGCGTTCAAACGATTGTGAGCGCCCTGCCGCCACCGCCTGCCTTCTGCTTTCGGCCGGCTGACCTAGTTGAGAATGGTCGGGGGTGGCAACGCAATGATCGAGACATCGATTGGAGGGAGCAATGAACCTAACGCGACGCGACACGTTGAAATACGGTCTTGCAGGCGCAGCCGGCGTCGGCACAATGCTCGTGGTGCCCTTTGAGGCCCGCGCGGCAATGAACAAGGGCGACAGTTACATGGGCGAAAGCGGGGAGATAACCATTCACCCGATCTCGCATGCGTCTTTCGTGATGACAGCACCAGGCGTGGTCATCTACGCAGACCCGGTCGGCGAACCCGCACAATATGAGGGTTATCCGGCGCCGGACCTCATCCTGGTCACTCATGAGCATGGCGACCACTACAAGGCGGAAACGCTGGCCGCGCTCGCGGGCGACAATACCAGGCTCGTCACCAATCCTGCGGTTCACGCCATGCTGCCTGACGAGCTGAAGGCCAAAGCCATCGCAATCGGCAATGGCGACAGCCACACCGAAGGCAATGTCGGCGTCGAAGCGATCCCGGCCTACAACATGTCGGAGGGCCGAACCCAGTTTCATCCGCAGGGCCGCGACAACGGCTATGTGGTCACCGTCGACGGCAAGCGATTCTACATCTCCGGCGACACCGAAGACATCCCCGAAATGCGCGCCTTGTCGAACATCGACGTCGCTTTCGTATGCATGAACCTGCCCTTCACGATGGACGCCAGACAGGCGGCCTCGGCAGTCGCGGAATTTGCGCCCTCGGTGGTCTATCCTTACCACTATCGCGGCCGCGACAACGGCACCCAGGACCCGGCCGAATTTGCCCGTTTGCTCAATGAGGCAGGCGGCAAGGCTGAAGTGATGTTAGGCCCCTGGTACGGGTAACCGGTCGGGGCGCGGCACAGACCGCAATGTGTCGCGCCCCGACGCCTAAAGTTTCAACTAATTGTTGATTATTTGGCGGTTAGTTCATCGTCCCATAGGGGCGAACTACGTAATGAATCTGGCCGCAACGTTCACCTACTTGCTTATCGCGGCTCTCTGGCTTGCGGTACTCGTCACGCTTTGCGCGTCCTATCTGCGCAACCCAAGAGAATTCGGCGCGATGCGCCTGCTCCTGGCTGTGTTGCTGATAGATACAGTGCGCAACCTGCTGGAGAACATCTATTTCGGCGTCTACTGGAGCGGCCGCTACGGCATGCTTCCCGAATGGACGTCTGTACTGGGCAACCCCGTCTACGTCATGTCCATGAAGGGGCTCACGGTCGTCGCCGCCGCGGCTGTGCTGTTTTTGCTTGCCATCCGCTGGTTGCCCCAGGCGAGCCGTGAGTGGAGAGCCGCCGGAGAGGAACTTCGGCAAAAAGGCGAAGCGCTCAGCCAGGAAGCCGAAGAGAGGCGCAGGCTGTTCGAAAACTCTGTCGACATGATCATCATCGCCGATCATGACGGCATCTTCCGGCGCGTCAGCCCCAGCGTGGCACAGACACTGGGCTACGCCCCTTCCGATCTTGCCGGCTCCAGCGCCGCCGACCTGATTTGTGCCGAGGACATGCCGCAGGCGAAGGCCGCTCTGCGCCATCTGCGCGAAACCGGGCACATCCGCAATTTCGAATGCAATTGCCGTCACAAGGACGGCAGGCTGGTGCCGACCGACTGGTCCGGCGTCTGGTCGAATGACGAACAGCGCTTCTATTTCATCGGCCGCGACATGACCGAACAGGTTGCCGCTGAAAGCCGGCTGAAACATCTTGCGCTAAACGATCCCCTGACCGGTTTGGGAAATCGCCCGCGGCTGCACGAGGATCTGGGACGGCAGCTTGGCCGCGGCGGCAGCACGGCAATCGCGTTGCTCGACCTGGACGGGTTCAAGGATATCAACGACACGCTCGGCCATTCGGTTGGCGACACGCTCCTGCAGGCGGTCGCCATACGGATGTGCGAAGCGGCGGGCGGTGCAAGTTTCTACAGGCTGGGCGGCGACGAGTTTGTGCTGGTGCTGGCCGATTGCGGCGACCCCCTGGAAATCGGCGGTATTGTTGACCG
Source organism: Mesorhizobium sp. Z1-4 (assembly GCF_004000235.1). Classification (GTDB taxonomy): domain Bacteria; phylum Pseudomonadota; class Alphaproteobacteria; order Rhizobiales; family Rhizobiaceae; genus RCIO01. The sequence goes on along the minus strand of NZ_RCIO01000002.1, from coordinate 177,213 downwards.
GCTGCTGAACCGGCTTTCGGAGCACTTCAGCATTGACGGCCACAACTTGCTTGTTTCCGCCAGCGCAGGCATTGCGATCGCGCCAAACGACGGCACGAGCGTCGATGAGCTTGTGTCCAGCGCCGACCTCGCCCTCTACGAGGCAAAGGGCGACGGCGGCAGAACCAGCCGTCTCTTCATGCCGCAGTTGAGAGCTCGCGCGGAAGCCCGGCGCAACCTTCACGCCGAGCTGCGCCAGGCTGTTTCCCGAAACGAATTCGAGCTCTTCTTTCAGCCTCAGATCAGATCGACCGACGGCGCGGTCGTGGGCGCCGAGGCGTTGCTCAGATGGCGCCATCCGCAGCGCGGGCTGCTTGCGCCCGCTGCCTTCATAGAAGCGCTGGCCGAAAGCTCCGGTGCACCCGAGCTGGGTCGCTGGATCCTGACGACGGCGTGCAAGGAGGCCGCGAGCTGGCGTACCCGGGACGGTTGGGGGCCTACGGTCGCTGTAAACCTGTTTCCGGCACAGTTTCGCGCCAACTCTCTGCTCGGCGATGTTGATGACGCACTGCAACGCAGTGGCCTGCCTGCATCCGGTCTGGAGCTTGAGATCACCGAAAACATCGCGCTGGAACAGAACGACGCGGTTCTCGAGCCGCTGGTGCAACTGCGCGCCAGAGGCGTGGGAATTGCGTTCGACGATTTCGGCACGGGATACGCTTCCCTCAGCTGCCTGACGCGCTACCCGCTGACCCGCATCAAGATAGACCGCAGTTTCCTCGCCAACATGGTCGATACCCGCGATTCGGAGGGCACGGCGATTGTCCGGTCGATTATCGCGATGGCCGGAAATCTGGGTCTGGACGTTACCGCCGAAGGCGTGGAAACCGCCGCTCAGGCCACTTTCCTGCGGGACGAAGGGTGTCACGATCTGCAGGGTTATGCTTTCGCCAGACCGATGCCCGCAGAGAGCTTCCGCCGATTTCTGTTCCAATGGCGTGCAGCCAACGACCGGGCGTCATCTGAAGCAGCTCGTCGTACCGCGTGAGCGCAATTGACCTTCGCTACTTATTGACGCCGGGCGCCTTCTCCCTATAGTCCGCAGCCGTTCGGCGGGCTTCCTGCTTCGTCGTGCCCCTGTGGCGGAATTGGTAGACGCGCTCGACTCAAAATCGAGTTCCGCAAGGAGTGCTGGTTCGAGCCCGGCCAGGGGCACCATGCTACGCCCATGGGCACGCGTGGCGCACACACGAAGGACTGTTTCGACGCATGCTGGAGCGGCGTGACACCTATTCCGAGCTTTATCGCGATTTCCGCTGGCAGATACCCGACCGGTTCAACATCGGCGTCGCCGTTTCCGACCGGTGGGCTATGCAGGACCCGCAACGCGTCGCGATCATCGCCGGCCGTGCGGAAGGCCCGGCGGCTGAGCTGACGTTCGGCGAACTTGCGGCGCGCTCGAACGCGCTGGCAAATGCGCTCACGGGCTTCGGTATTCGCCCCGGCGATCGCGTGGCACTGCTGTTGCCTCAGGGCTTCGCGACAGCAATCTCTCATGTCGCGATCTACAAGGCTGGAGCCGTCGCCGTTCCGCTGGCCCTGCTTTTTGGTGCCGAAGCGCTCGAATACCGCCTGCACACCGCCGGCGTCAGCGCAGTTGTGACCAATGCCGACGGTGCGGCGCGCATTGCCGGCATCCGCGACCGCCTGCCACGACTCACGAGCGTGATCTCGGTCGACGGCGGCTCGCCGGGCGTCGAGGAATTCGACAAGCTCATTTCAGACCATGACAAGGTCTTTGCGGCGCGCGATACCGGCCCCGACGACCCGGCTCTCATGATCTTCACGTCCGGAACCACCGGACCGCCCAAGGGCGCGTTGCATGGCCATCGGGTGCTGCTCGGCCACCTGCCCGGCGTCCAGTACCATCACGAGTTCTTCCCGCAGCCCGGCGACCGCACCTGGACGCCCGCCGACTGGGCCTGGGCCGGCGGGTTGCTTAACATACTGCTGCCCAGCCTCTATTTCGGCGTCACCGTGGTGGCGAGCCCAGCCGAGAAGTTCGACCCGGAAGCGGCACTGGCGCTGGCGGAGCGCTTCAAGGTGCGCAATGCATTCATACCGCCGACAGCACTTCGCATGCTGAAATCCATCGGCAGGATTCGTGACCGCTACGACCTCTCATTCCGCACCGTGGCTTCGGGTGGCGAGTCGCTTGGACGTGAAACCTATGAGTGGGGCGAGGCCGAGCTCGGGCTCACCATCAACGAGTTTTACGGCCAGACCGAATGCAACATCGTGCTCTCGTCCTGCGCGGCACTCGGCGTGACTCGCGCAGGCGCAATCGGCCTGCCGGTGCCGGGCCATCGCGTCGCCGTCATCAACGAGGATGGCCAGCCCGTGAAGCAGGGCGAGACCGGGCAGATCGCGGTTGCGCGGCCTGACCCGGTGATGTTCCTCGAATACTGGCAGAACCCGGAAGCGACGGAAAAGAAATTCATCGGCGACTGGATGACTACCGGCGACCAGGGCATCGTCGACGAAGACGGCTACATTCATTTCTTCGGCCGCGACGACGACGTGATCACTTCGGCGGGATACCGCATCGGGCCGGGCGAAATCGAGGATTGCCTGACCGGTCATCCGGCGATCGCACTGGCTGCGGCGGTCGGGAAACCCGACGCGCTACGCACCGAAATCGTCAAAGCCTATGTGGTGCTGAAAAGCGGCCATGCACCGGGTGATGCACTGGCAGCGGAAATCCGCGACTGGGTGAAGACCAGGCTGTCCGCGCACGAATATCCGCGCGAGATCGAATTCGTGGAATCGATGCCGCTGACCACGACCGGAAAGGTCATCCGCCGCATCTTCCGTGACCGCGCGAAAGAAGAAGCCGCCGCCGAGACGGCTACATAGCTTCGCGGATCAGCTTCTTGCGGAAAAGCGCCCGGTAGAGGCTTGGAATCTCGACATCCGACGAGAGCCGCACCGACTTGGCGCGGTAGCCCTCGAACACAGCCTTAATACGGCGGTAAAGCCGCCGGTCGAGCGCGACCATTCCGTTCTCGGTGTCGTGAATGAATGAGCGGTGGTTGAGATTGACCGACGAGATCGACACGAATTCACGGTCGATCATCATCAGCTTGGCGTGCAGCAGTAGGTCGGGAACCCTGTATTCGTAAAGCGCGATGCGGTCGGCATATTTTTCCACGAACAGCTCGTTGAGCGCGGTCAGTACCGTGCCGCCGAGATCGCCCTTGAGATCGATGCGTCCTATGACCGTGATCCGAACCCCGCGCTCGAGCGCGCGGTCGATCGCAGCGGCAATCGCCGGTGTCGGGTTGAGGTAGGGATTGACGAACTCGATCGTCTTGCGCGCGGCGTCGATCAATTCGACATAGGAGCGCTCGAGCGCGCGCCCGTCCGCATACGGTACGGACAGGAAATGGCGTGCCCGTTGCCTTGTGCCGTCCGAGTAGCCTTCCACGGCAACGCTGTAGGGCCGCACCATCGTCGTTTCGGTGTCGCGGTGCCAAAGCGTGGAAAGCTGCGCCATCAGGCGGCGTACAGTGACTTCATCGCGATAGGCGACCTCGAAATCATTGTAGTTCGCGTAGTAATGCAGGCTGAGCGATGATTCCCCGCTGCTGTGCTGGTAGAGCCCCTCGAAACCCGTAAGGTCGACCGGCGCGTCGAACAGAAAACCGTCATGGATGTTGCGCCCGCCGATGATCGCGGCCGATCGCCCGGGCTCCGTCGACAGCGCGCCGAGCATCTTGACGTGATGCGTGCGCAAAAGACGGTAGATCTGCTGCTCCGCCGCTGACCCCGCAGGTGGTGTCCAGGCGAATTCCTGAAGCCGCACATTGGGGTAATCGGCGGCAAGCTTGTAGAGCAGCGCTTTGTCTTTCTCGCGCTGCAAAATATCGGTCACCATGACGCGGATTTTGGTGCCGCGCGCCGCGTGCCAGCGCAGCAGCCGCTCGATCACCCGGCCCGAGAAATCGGCCTTGATGTCGAGGTATGACACGTAGATCAGCGAAAGCTTCGGCGCGCGGGAAAAGTTGAGCGGCCATTCGGGATTGGCTTCCTCATAGGCGCGCGCAGGCAGCGGCCGGCCGAGCAGCGCCTTCACCTTGGCGTTGAATCCGGCTCGTTCATCGTCGAGCAGCTCCGGTCGCCCCGCCGGTATGGCACAAGTCTGCGAGAGCCAGCTGCTCTTGAAGAAGGCTTTCTGAAGTGCGCTCAGACGCTCTTCTTTGGGCTCGCCGCACACTTCGTAGCGGCTGTCGAAAGCGGCCAGGGTCGGGTCCGACGTTTCTTCACGCAGCAGGGTGAGCGGGGCGGCATAGGTGCCGGCTTGCGTCTCATAGGTAAAATCGCAGCGCGTCAGCGCGACATCGGGTTCCAGCACTGTGCCGCGCTCGGCACCGCCGACCGGGATGCGAATGCGCGAACCTGCCGCAAAATCGCGGGCGCGGCCGGCCGCGCGCAAGGCCATCGCGCCGTCGCAACTGCCCGTGATGCTGCCGGGCATATTGTCGACGGGCACCAGCTCGATCAGAACCCTTCTTGCCTGCAAACCGGAGAAGAAGAAGGTCTTTTGTCTTGTGAGGCTGCTGCCTTTGCCGAGGTAGATCACATTGCGCGATGTGCGCCACGGGTACGTGAAATAGCGGACTGCCGGGCGCTTGCCCGCGGCAATCGCAAGCGGCTCGAGCGGCGCGCCGACAGCGGACGCGATGTCGCGAACCGCACGGTAGTCGGTCTGGAAGCTGTGGCTGCCGACGTCGAGATAGGATCTGCCATGTGGGCCGATGCCATTGGCCTCGTTCATGTGCGACAGGCGGTTGGCCGCAAGAAGTGCAACGAAACGCCGCTCGTATTCGCTGTCGATGGCATCGCGTTGACGCGGTGAGCGTGACGGCACCGCAACCGTGGTCGCCTCCGCATATCCACTCGTGGACGGCGTCGGCGCAACGCAGTCGAAGCTGCCGGGCTCGTCTGCACAGGACACAAGCACGTCGAGGCGCGTGCCGCAGGCAGCGAGCACAAGAAGTGCACCCAGCAGCACGCCCAGTCGCGCTCCCGCGCCAGCCTTGCACGGCTGCACGGTACGCCCCGTTTCCGTACTATGCGTAACTGAACTCATCCCCAGCCGGCCGCATTGGTTTCCCGCGCTCGATCACAGCCGCGAAAACTACCCCATCGCAGGAGGCAGTGCCAAGCACCCGCCCGGCAGGTCAGAGAAACAGGCCTCTCTCGCGGTCCACAACCTCGGAGATAAAGCTCGACACAGCCTGGATACGGCGCATGGGCCGTACCGACTCGTGATAAACAAGCCAGTAGGCACGGCGAATGGGCGCAACCGCCTCTATAGGCACGAGTTCTGGCAGCGAGCGCGCGATAAACGTGTGCAGGATACCGATGCCTGCACCCGAGCGCACCGCCTCCACCTGCCCCAGTGCGGAGGAGATCGCGTAGTTCGTTTCCCAGCCGCGCCAGAACTCGGTGGCATAGTCGAGCGACGGGTTGATGATCAGGTCGGGCACATAGCCGATCAGCCTGTGACCGGCGAGCGCCTCGGCCGCCTCCGGCCGCCCGAACCGCTCCAGATAATCCTTGGAGGCATAAAGACCGAGCGAATAATCGACCAGCTTGCCCGCCACCAGCCGCCCCTCGGCCGGGCGTTCGACGGTGATCGCAATGTCGGCCTCGCGCCGCGACAGCGAAAACGAACGCGGAACCGGCACCAGCTGGATCGTGAGGTCGCGATGCCTCGCCGTCAGTTCGCCAAGCCTGGAGGCCAGAAACGCAACCCCGAACCCGTCGGGTGCGCCGATGCGGACCGGACCGGCGATCTCGTCGCCCTCGCTGGCGAGATCCGCACGCACGGCGATCATGTCGGTCTCCATGCGTTCCGCGACCGGCAGAAAGCGCTGGCCGGCTGGTGTCAGCTCGGTGCCCGTCGTCAGCCGCTGAAACAGCTTCGCGCCGAGCGCCTCCTCCAGCGCCGCCACCCGCCTGGACACCGTGGCATGGTTGAGGCCGAGCCTGCGTGCCGCGCCGAGGATCTGTCCGGCGCGGGCAACGGCAAGGAATACCCGCACATCGTCCCAGTTCATCGCTACCTCCCGATTGGACTTCAGATCCTTATCATTTGCACGAAATCATGCACATCTGCGATCGTACATTAAATTCTGCACATCTGCTGATTTTGGGCTCGCGTTGCATTCAGCAATGCGAAGGCGTTCAATGCTGCCAACGGAACAAGGGAGATAGGCCATGATCGAAGTCGGTCATTTCATCGGCGGCAAGCGCGTGCCCGGCAAAAGCGGCCGCACTGCCGATATCATGCAGCCCATGGACGGATCGGTGCGCGGCAAGGTCGCGCTGGCTTCGGCCGCCGAGCTGCGCGCCGCTGTCGAAAACGCCAAGGCCGCTCAGCCGGCCTGGGCCGCGACCAATCCGCAGCGCCGTGTCCGCGTGCTGATGAAATTTCTCGAGCTCGTGCACGCCGAATATGACGAACTGGCCGAAACGCTGGCGCGCGAGCACGGCAAAACGATTCCGGATGCCAAGGGCGACATCCAGCGCGGCCTCGAAGTTGTCGAGGTCTGCATCGGCGCGCCGCACATGATGAAGGGCGAATACACCGAAGGTGCCGGACCCGGCATCGACGTCTATTCCATGCGCCAGCCGCTCGGCGTCGTCGCCGGCATCACGCCGTTCAACTTCCCGGCCATGATCCCGCTGTGGAAGATCGCGCCGGCACTTGCAGCCGGCAACGCGATGGTGCTGAAGCCGTCCGAACGCGACCCTTCCGTGCCGATGCGCATCGCCGAGCTTTTTGTCGAGGCGGGCCTGCCGGCCGGCGTGCTCAATGTCGTCAACGGCGACAAGGAATCGGTGGACGCAATTCTCGACGATCCGGACATCAAGGCCGTCGGCTTCGTCGGCTCCACGCCGATCGCGCAGTACATCTATTCCCGCGCCACCGCCAACGGCAAACGCGCCCAGTGTTTCGGCGGCGCCAAGAACCACATGATCATCATGCCGGACGCCGACATGGACCAGACGGTCGATGCACTGATCGGGGCCGGCTACGGCTCCGCCGGCGAGCGCTGCATGGCGGTTTCGGTGGCGGTGCCGGTCGGCAAGGAAACCGCCGATCGCCTGGTCGAGAAGCTGATCCCGCGGGTGGAAAGCCTCAAGGTCGGGCCTTCTACCGATGCCGGTGCCGATTTCGGCCCGCTGGTCACCGCCCAGGCGCTTGAACGCGTGAAGGGTTATGTCGACCTCGGCGTCAAGGAAGGCGCCAAGCTCGTCGTCGACGGCCGCGACTTCTCCATGCAGGGTTATGAGAACGGCTACTACATGGGCGGCTGCCTGTTCGACGATGTGAAGCCGGACATGAAGATCTACAAGGAAGAGATCTTCGGCCCGGTTCTGTCGGTCGTGCGTGCAGCGAACTATGAGGAGGCGATCCGCCTTCCCAATGAACACGAATATGGCAACGGCGTTGCCATCTTCACCCGCGACGGCGATGCCGCCCGCGACTTCGCCGCGCGCGTCGAGGTCGGCATGGTCGGCGTGAACGTGCCGATCCCGGTGCCGATCGCTTATTATACCTTCGGCGGCTGGAAGGGTTCGCATTTCGGCGACCTCAACCAGCATGGCACAGACGCATTCCGCTTCTACACCAAGACGAAGACAATCACTTCGCGCTGGCCGTCAGGAATCAAAGATGGCGCCGAGTTCGTCATCCCGACGATGAACTAGCCCGACAGTTTGCCTGTTTGCCCGTCCTCGCCGTTTGACGGCTGCGGGCGGGCGGCTGGGCATCAAAGACGGCGCCGAGTTCCCGTCGCGACGATGAATCTTCAGAACCGGACCGCCCGCGCCGACGCGCGGGCGGTCTTTTATGCGCGCATCACTGCTTCCGCATTGGCCCTGAGCAGATCCATGAGGCTGCCCATGGCGGCGCCGGCTCCCTCAACGTCGCCTTCTGTCACCGCGCGGATAATACCCAGATGACCTGCCGCGGCATCCGCCAGGCCCGTGTCGCTCTGATAGCGGTACCAGAAACGCCGGCTATGGGTTTGCAGCGGCGCCACGAGCTGCGCGGCGAAAGGGTTGTCGGATGCAACGGCCATCGCCGCATCGAGCTGCTTGTCCGCTTCCAGAAAGGCGATCACGTTTCCAGTGACGACAGCTTTCTGCATCGCCAGCGCTGCATCGCGGAAAAGCGCCGCGGCTTCGTGGGTCACGAACCGGGCGGCCGAGCGCGCCAGCACGACCTCGGCGCCGCGCCGCGCATCGATCACCTTCACCCAGTCGCCGCCATGCAAAGGCGCGATGCCAAGCCCGGCGCGCGGCCGCACATCGACAAGGCCTTCCCAGGCAAGCCGCTGGATCGCCTCGCGCACCGGCGTACGCCCAAGCCCCAGCCGCGTGATCAGCGAACCTTCCGTGGCTACCGATCCCGGCGGCAGCTCAAGGGTGACGATCATGCGTTCCAGTGCCCTGTAGGCGCGCGCCGAGGCCGGTTCCTCGCGCAATGGCACGTCTGCAACTGCATCTGAAATCATTTGCCGCTCCTGATGTACGCCAAATATATCAGATCGGAATCCCGTTGACAAAACGCGCCGGAAATTGATATATCAGATGCATATCAAGCATGGAGGCTCATATGTGGACCGGCGTTCTCCCGGCTGTCACGACCAAATTCACCGCTGACGACCGGCTCGATCATGCCGAGATGGAGCGCTGCTTCGGGCTGATGATGGATGCCGGCTGTGACGGGCTCATTGTCTGCGGCTCGCTTGGCGAGGGACCGATGCTTTCCACCGAGGAAAAGCTCGATGTGCTCCGGGCAGCGCGCCAGGTGGCGAACGGCAAGCCGGTGCTTCTGACGATCAACGAAGCCGCCACACGCGACGGCGCCGAACTCGCCAAAAAGGCGGCAAAGGCCGGCGCCGATGGCCTGATGGTGGTGCCCAGCCCGATCTACCACACCAACCCGAAGGAAACGGTAGCGACCCTGAAAGCGGTGGCCACCGCCGGCGGGCTGCCGGTCATGATCTACTCCAACCGGGTGGCATACCGTGTCGACGTGACGGTCGAAACGATGGCCGAACTCGCGGACGATCCGCTTTTTGTCGCGGTGAAGGAATCCTGCGACGACATCCGCCGCACGACCGAGATCATCAATGCGTTCGGCGACCGCTTCAGCGTGCTGACCGGCGTCGACAACCTCGCCTATGAGGCGCTTTCAGTGGGCGCCGTCGGCTGGGTGGCCGGCCTGGTCTGCGCCTTCCCGGCGGAGACGGTGGCGATATGGAAGCTTATGCAGGCCGGACGCAATGCCGAGGCGCTGGCGATCTACCGCTGGTTCCGCCCGCTGCTCGACCTCGACGTCTCGACATATCTCGTCCAGAACATCAAGCTGGCCGAAGTCCTCGCCCTCGGTTCGAGTGACCGGGTGCGCATGCCGCGGTTGCCGCTGGAGGGCGAGCGGCGAAAGGCAGCGGAAAAGACGGTCCGCGAAGCAATGGCAAACCGGCCGGAGCTGCCGGCACTGTAGGAGCGTTGAGCAACGTGAGCAGTGATGGTGCGCATGGCTGAGGCCGGGGCGGCAAGGGACGTCACAATCATCGGTGCTGGCATCGTCGGCATCTGTATTGCGGCGCGCCTTGCCGAGGCCGGCATCAGGGTAAAGGTCATCGACCGCACCGGTATCTGTGCCGAAACAAGCTCCGGCAACGCCGCCGCCCTGGCCTTTTCGGAAATTCTGCCGCTTGCGCACAAGGGTATGGTGGCCCAGGTGCCGCGCTGGCTGCTCGATCCGCTCGGACCGCTCGCGATCCCGCCGGCCTACCTGCCATCGCTGGCAGGCTGGCTTTACCGCTTCTGGCGCGCCGGCAGCGCCGCGAAATTCAACCAGGCCGTAGCCGCCCAAACCGCGATGATGGATCTCGCGCGCGGCGAGTGGATGGACCTGATGGACGCCTCCGGTACGCGGACAATGCTGCGCGAGGATGGCTGCCTTGAGCTCTATGAGAGCGTGGCCGAACATGAAGCTTCCCGGCCGGGCTGGCTGGAACGCGAGCGCGCCGGCATTGAAATCCACCATCTGGCCGGCGAGGAAATCGCCCAGTACCAGCCCGGGCTGTCGCCCCGTTTCGTTCGCGCCGTCTTCGTGCCCGGATGGAGCAATGTCGCCGACCCCGCCGAGATCGGGCGCGCCATCTGGCGTTACGCGGAGAGCCTCGGCGCGCAGTGGATGCAGGACCGGGTTGTCGCTGTCACCCATAAGGGAGGACAACAGCGCTTGCGGCTCGAAAGCGGCGGTGAACATCGCACCCCCGAACTGGTGATAGCTGCCGGTGCCTGGTCGCACAGACTGACAGCCATGCTCGGCGATACGATCCCGCTGGAAGCCGAACGCGGCTATAATACGACGCTGCCGGGTGACGCATTCGACCTGCGCCGTCAGATTTCCTTCCCCGGGCACGGGTTCGTCATTTCGCCCCTAGCCACCGGCATCAGGGTGGGCGGCGCTGTCGAGTTCGGCGGACTGGAGCGCCAGCCAAACTTTGCGCGCTCAAAGGCGATGCTGCGCAAAGCCGCTGATTTCCTGCCCGGGCTGAAGACCGAAGGCGGCAAGGAATGGATGGGCCACCGCCCTTCGCTTCCCGATTCCCTGCCCGTCATCGACGCATCGAACAAGCCCGGCGTCTGGTACGCTTTCGGCCACGGCCATCTCGGTCTGACGCAAGCTGCCGCTACGGCACGCTTGATTCGTGATCTCATTCTGGGGCAGAAGCCGGCAATACCGCTGGCGCCGTTTTCCGCCAGCAGGTTTTGAGGGGTCGGATGGCGCGTCACTCCTTTTTCTGCATCGACGGCCATACCTGCGGAAATCCGGTCCGCCTCGTCGCTGGCGGCGGCCCGCTGCTCGACGGCGCGACGATGATGGACCGCCGGGCCCATTTCCTGAAGGAATTCGACTGGATCAGAACAGGACTGATGTTCGAGCCGCGCGGCCACGACGTCATGTCGGGCTCGATCCTCTACCCGCCGACGCGAGAGGATTGCGACATCGCGATCCTTTTCATCGAAACGTCGGGCTGCCTGCCTATGTGCGGGCACGGAACGATCGGCACGGTAGCCTTCGCCATCGAGCACGGGCTCGTTCGCCCGCGCGAACCGGGTGTGTTGCGGCTCGAAACCCCGGCCGGACTGGTTGTGGCGCGCTACCGGCAGGAGGGCGCATATGTCGAAGAGGTATCGCTCACCAACGTGCCCTCCTTCCTGCACTCGCAAGGTCTTGAAGTCGACTGTCCCGACCTCGGTCCGCTCAAGGTGGACGTGGCCTACGGCGGCAATTTCTACGCCATCGTCGAAAGCCAGGAAAATTTCCGCGACATGGCCGACTACACAGCAGCTCAGCTGATCGCCTGGAGCCCTGTGATGCGTCAGCGGCTCAATGAGGCCTATGCGATCGCGCATCCGGAAAACCCTGCAATCATGGGTGTATCGCACATTTTGTGGACCGGCGCCCCGCAGACCGAAGGAGCCGACGCACGCAACGCCGTCTTTTACGGCGAAAAGGCAATCGACCGCTCTCCATGCGGAACCGGCACGTCGGCGCGTATGGCCCAGCTTCATGCCAGCGGACGGCTGCGGCAAGGCACGCACTTCACGCATGAATCCATCATCGGCTCGCGGTTCACCGGCAAAATCGAAGGCGTGACAGAGGTCGCTGGCAAACCCGCGATCATCCCGTCCATCTCCGGATGGGCGCGCATGACCGGGTTGAACACGATATTCATCGACGACCGCGATCCCTTTGCACATGGATTTACCGTCAAATGAGTGACCGGAGCGCCTGCGAACGGCTCTTCCCGACCAATCCGACTTCTGCAATGAAGGACTTCCCGCTGGGGGAATTGCGCAAGAATCTTGCGTATCGAACCCGAACTAGCCAACGAGGGGCAATGACATTGCGCCGGGCTGGTGGTAGCGTCCCGCGACCCGGCGAAGCCACCGGGCCTCCGGCGCGCGTTGACTTCGCGCCTGACAGACGAAAGTCTGGACCAAGGGGAACCAACAAAAACGGGGCACGCCAGCTGGCGCAGCATCCGGGAGTTCAATGATGGAATATTTTGTGCAGCAGCTGATCAACGGGCTGACGCTGGGGTCGATCTACGGCCTCATCGCGATTGGCTACACGATGGTCTATGGCATCATCGGCATGATCAACTTCGCTCATGGCGACATCTTCATGATCGGCTCATTTATCGCGCTGACGACCTTCCTGATCCTCACCACGGTGTTCGGCTTCGTCTTTCTGCCGGTTGTGCTGCTCATCGTCCTGATCGTGGCGATGCTTTTCACATCCGCCTGGGGCTGGACTGTCGAGCGGCTGGCCTACCGGCCGCTGCGCGGATCGTTCCGGCTGGCGCCGCTGATCACAGCAATCGGCATGTCGATCGTGCTGCAGAATTTCGTTCAGGTTTCGCAGGGCGCCCGCGTCAAGCCGCTGCCCCCGCAAATCCAGGGCGGTGTCACGATCATGGAAGGGGTGACGGAAAACGGGCCGATCGTCGTGCAGCTGTCCTACATGCAGATGATCATCATCGTCACGACCCTGCTTCTGATGGTCGGCTTCACATTGCTGATCGCGCGCACGCCTCTCGGCCGTGCCCAGCGCGCCTGCGAGCAGGATCGCAAGATGGCCGCGCTGCTGGGCGTCAATGTCGACCGCACCATCTCGCTCACCTTCGTCATGGGCGCCGCGCTCGCTTCAGTGGCCGGCCTCATGTTCCTGCTGCTCTATGGCGTTATCGATTTCTATATTGGCTTCCTGGCCGGCGTTAAGGCGTTCACCGCTGCTGTGCTCGGCGGCATCGGCTCCCTGCCCGGAGCCATGCTCGGCGGCCTCGCCATTGGCCTGATCGAAGTTTTCTGGTCCGGCTATTTCACGGTCGAATACAAGGACGTCGCAGCATTCTCGATCCTGGCGATCGTGCTGATCTTCCTGCCCTCCGGCCTTCTTGGCAAACCCGAAGTGGAGAAGGTGTGATGGCGGCGATGCGACCGAATGGCGGTCCAGCCGCCAAAAACAGCATGTTCGTGGATTCGCTGAAGGATTCGGCGACGGCGGCATTTCTTGTCGCGGTACTGGGTTTCTTCTTCCTGCCCCTTAAAACCGACATCGCCGCTGGCGGACTTGCGATCACCTATCGCTGGCCGCTCTGGATTTCGGCCATTCTGATCGTTTTCGGCGGACGGCTGCTTCTCAATCTGTTTGTCTTCAAGGCCAAGACCCCGGCAACGCAGTTTATCGGCGACAAGCTCTCGGGCTCGTCTGCACGGCTGCCCGGGCTTGGACGATATCTGGGCATCGCGCTTTTCGGATTTGCGGTGATCTTGCCCTTCTTCTTCACCACCTTCTTTCCCGGCCAGCAGCGCCAGTATATCGACCTGGCCATTCTGATCATGACGTACATCATGCTCGGCTGGGGCCTGAACATCGTGGTAGGCCTCGCAGGCCTCCTCGATCTCGGTTATGTCGCCTTCTATGCCGTCGGCGCCTATTCCTTTGCACTGCTGGCGGAATATTTCGACCTCGGCTTCTGGATGGCATTGCCTCTGGCCGGCATCCTGGCCGCCTTTTGGGGCATCATCCTGGGCTTTCCGGTGCTTCGCCTGCGTGGCGACTACCTGGCGATCGTCACGCTCGCCTTTGGTGAGATCATCCGCGTCGTGCTCCTGAACTGGTACGAATTCACGAACGGCCCGGATGGCATTTCCGGCATTCCGAAGCCGACCCTGTTCGGTCTGGAGTTCACACGGGGAGAAGGCGGTTTCGCCGATTTCTTCGGCCTCGAATATTCGACCATCCACCGCTTCATATTCCTCTACTACATCATCTTCATCATGGCGCTGATCACCAATTTCGTGACGATGCGCCTGAGAAAGCTGCCGGTCGGGCGTGCATGGGAAGCACTGCGCGAAGATGAAATCGCCTGCCGCTCGCTCGGCATCAACACCACCAACACCAAGCTGACGGCCTTTGCCATCGGCGCGATGTTCGGTGGCTTTGCGGGCTCCTTCTTTGCCACCCGGCAGGGTTTCATCTCGCCCGAGAGCTTCACCTTCCTGGAATCGGCGATCATCCTCGCCATCGTGGTGCTTGGCGGCCTCGGCTCGCAGATCGGCGTCGTCATCGCCTCCGTGGTTATGATCGGCGGCATCGAGATGCTGCGTAACATCGGCTTTCTGTCGCAGATTTTCGGACCCGGCTTCGATCCGGTCCAGTATCGCATGCTGATCTTCGGCCTCGCCATGGTCGGTATCATGGTCTGGAAGCCGCGCGGGCTGATAACGACAAGGGTGCCCTCCGCGGTATTGAAGGAACGCAAGAAGATCGGGGCCGATATGGTCGCGCAAGGGGAGGGCCACTGATGAACGTCGCCCTCAAACAACCATCGGCGTCGGCCAATGACCGGTGGGACGCCGACCCCATCCTGACGGTCGAACATCTCACAATGCGCTTCGGCGGGCTGGTCGCAATCGATGACCTGTCTTTCAAGGTCGGACGCGGCGATATCACCGCGCTGATCGGCCCGAACGGTGCAGGCAAGACCACCGTGTTCAACTGCGTCACCGGCTTCTACAAACCGACCGAGGGCCGCATTGTCATGCGCCACGGGCTCGGCGGCCAGCAGGAGACGGTGGACGCGGTGACCGCAAGCGGACGGCGCTGGCACATCAGTGACGACCAATCGGTCTTCCTGCTGGAGCGCATGCCCGACTTCGAGATTTCGAAGAAGGCACGTGTGGCACGCACCTTCCAGAATATCCGGCTGTTCGGCGGCATGACGGTGCTGGAGAACCTGCTTGTTGCCCAGCACAATCCGCTGATGATCGCTTCCGGCATGACGATCGGCGGCGTGCTTGGCCTGCCGAGCTATCGCAAGGCGGAACAGGAGGCGATCGACAAGGCTGTCTACTGGCTTGAGCACACGCGTCTGATCGACCGTGCCGACGATGCCGCAGGCGACCTGCCTTATGGCGCGCAGCGCCGCCTCGAAATTGCACGCGCCATGTGCACCGGGCCGCATTTGCTGTGCCTCGACGAACCGGCGGCGGGCCTCAACCCGCGCGAATCGACAGAGCTCAATGAGCTGCTTCAGTTCATTCGCGAAACCGGAACTTCGGTGCTACTGATCGAGCATGACATGGGCGTGGTCATGGAAATCTCCGACCACATCGTTGTGCTCGACTACGGCGTGAAGATTTCCGACGGCGGCGCCGATTTCGTTAAGAGCGATCCGCGTGTCATCGCCGCCTATCTCGGTGTCGACGACGAAGAAGAGATCGACGTTCCCGAGATCAAGGCCGATGTCGCGGAGATGGAGAAGCCGGCGCGCAAACCTCGCAAGGCGCCGGCTAGGGCAAAAGCGGTGGCCAAGCCTGCCGCGAAATCGGCTCCGGCCAAATCGGCCGCAGCGAAAACCGCTCCTGCGAAGAAGGCACCAGCCAAAAAATCAGCTGTGCCTGCAAAGGCGGTCAGTGAAATCAAGGTCAAGGATGCGGACAAACATCCCGGCGCCCAGCCAGCCGGAACCAAGAAGCCCGCGGCCGGGGGTGCTGACAATCTCACCCGCATCAGCGGCATTGGACCGGCAAACGAGAAAAAGCTGAACACACTCGGCATCTGGCATTTTTCCCAGGTCGCGGCCTGGAAAAAGGCCGAGGTCGAATGGGTCGGCTCCTATCTCTCTTTTGCTGGCCGCATCGAGCGTGAGGAATGGGTCAAGCAGGCAAAGGCGCTTGCGTCCGGCAAGCAGACCGATTTTTCGCGCCGGGTTGACGGTGGAAAGGTACCGTCCAGCCGCACATCCTCAAGAAGAACCTCCGGCAAGGGAGGCAAGGCATGACCGCCCCGATGCTTTCTGTTTCGAATGTTGAGACCTATTACGGCAAGATCGTCGCGCTGCGCGGTGTCGATGTCGAAGTGAACGCCGGTGAGATCGTCACCCTTATCGGAGCAAACGGCGCCGGCAAATCGACGCTGATGATGACGATATGCGGCAATCCGCAGGCCCGCAGCGGCACCATCGTCTATGACGGCCAGGATATCACCGCGATGCCGACGCACGAGATCATGCGCCTCGGCGTCGCGCAGTCGCCGGAAGGCCGTCGTATCTTCCCGCGCATGACGGTGCTGGAAAATCTGCAGATGGGCGCGTCGCTCGTTTCGCCGGACTATTTCGACGAGGACCTCAAACGCATCTACGACCTGTTCCCGCGCCTCAAGGAGCGGGCCAGCCAGCGTGGCGGCACGCTCTCCGGCGGCGAACAGCAGATGTTGGCCATCGCGCGCGCTTTGATGAGCCGGCCCAAGCTTCTGTTGCTTGACGAGCCTTCGCTCGGTCTCGCACCGCTGATCGTGAAACAGATCTTCGAGGTCATTCGCGAACTCAACGAGAGCCAGGGGCTGACCGTGTTCCTGGTTGAACAGAACGCGTTTCACGCCCTCAAGCTGGCACATCGCGGTTACGTGATGGTCAACGGCAAAATCACCATGAGCGGCACCGGCACGGAGCTGCTCAAACGCGAAGAGGTGCGCGCCGCATATCTCGAAGGAGGACGTCACTGATGGAAAAGGAGTTCTCTCTCCTGTGGGAAGTGTCGGCGCTGGAGTTCGTGTTTGTCACCGTGATCCTGGCGGGCGGCGCAGCATACCTGACCGGCCGGGCGCTTGCGCGCACATGGCAAAGCGCGACGACGCTCTTTATCTACATGCTGCTCCTTACCGCCGCGACGCGTTTCATTCACTTCGCGCTGTTTTCGGGCACACTTCTGTCGCTTTATTATTATGTCATCGATCTGATCGTGATCACGGCGATCGCCTTTCTCGGCATGCGCGTGACGCGTGCCGGGCAGATGGCAACCCAGTACAGTTTTGAATATCAGCGGAGTGGTTCGATCGGTTGGAGCAAAAAGAACTGAGCCGCGTCAACCATTTCTGGCTAGAAAGCCTTTATTTCAAGGAAGAATTAGGCTTTCATGCCGGTCAAGCGGGAGAACATCCCGCACTGCGGAACCGGGGGAAGGACACCGATCCGGGCCGCTTGGGAACACAAAGGTGTTTAAGGGAGTTACCATGAAAAAGGTGCTTTTGGCAGGAGCCGCTCTTGGACTGTTGATGTCCGGTCCGGCTTGGGCCGAGATCAAGATCGCTGTCGCTGGCCCGATGACTGGCCAGTATGCTTCGTTCGGCGCCCAGATGCAGGGCGGCGCAGAGCAGGCCGTTGCCGATATCAACGAAGCAGGCGGCATCAATGGCGAGATGCTTTCGCTCTCCGTCGGCGATGATGCATGCGATCCGAAGCAGGCTGTTGCCGTTGCCAACCAGATGGCTGGCGAAGGCGTGGTGTTCATGGCCGGTCACTTCTGCTCGGGTTCTTCGATCCCGGCGTCGGCCGTCTATGCCGAGGAAGGCATCGTTCAGATTTCGCCTGCCTCGACCAACCCGAAATTCACCGATGAGCGTCCGGGTCCGGGCGTCTACCGCGTCTGCGGCCGTGACGACCAGCAGGGTGAAGTTGCAGGCAAGTTCCTGACCGACAATTTCGCCGACAAGAAGGTTGCGTTCGTTCACGACAAGACCGCCTACGGCAAGGGTCTCGCCGACGCCACCATGGCTGCCTACGAAGCCAATGGCGGTTCGCCGGCACTCTACGAAGCCTACACCGCCGGTGAAAAGGACTACACCGCGCTCGTGTCAAAGCTGAAGGCTGAAGGCATCGGCGTACTTTATGTCGGTGGCTACCACACCGAAGCAGGCCTGATGGCGCGCCAGATGCGCGAGCAGGGCATGGACACCGTGCTCGTTTCGGGCGACGCGCTGGTCACCGATGAGTACTGGGCCATCACCGGCGATGCCGGCGAGGGCACGCTCATGACCTTCTCGCCCGACCCGCGCAAGAGCGAAGTAGCCAAGCCGGTGGTCGACAAGCTGCTCGCAGCCGGCAAGACGGCTGAGGGCTATGCGCTTTACACCTACGCCGCGATCCAGGCTTGGGCGCAGGCAGCTTCGGCAGCCGGCTCGACTGACTATGACGCGGTCGTTGCGGCACTCAATGACGGCTCGTTCGACACCGTGCTCGGTTCGCTCTCCTTCGACGACAAGGGCGACGTCACGCTGCCGGGCTACGTCTTCTACGAGTGGAAAGACGGCAAGTACGACTACCTGCAGTAATCTGCACGTTCAGCCAAGCTGAATTCAAAGGCCCGGCATGGCGACATGCCGGGCCTTCTTTATGTCCGTCCACATCGCCGTTTGCACTGCAGCATTTAGCGGGGTAATCAATGCGGCGAAATCCCTCACGCCTGGAGCGGACCGCATTGAAAATCACCAAAATCCTCGTCGCCAACCGGTCTGAAATCGCGATCCGCGTGTTTCGCGCCGCCAATGAACTCGGCATCCGCACCGTCGCAATCTGGGCCGAGGAAGACAAATACGCCCTTCACCGTTTCAAGGCAGACGAAAGCTATCAGGTGGGGCGCGGCCCGCATCTGGAGCGCGACCTCGGGCCCATTGAAAGCTATCTTTCGATCGACGAGGTGATCCGGGTCGCCAAACAGTCCGGCGCCGACGCCATACACCCGGGCTACGGCTTGCTGTCGGAGAGTCCCGAGCTCGCCGAGGCTTGTGCCGATGCCGGTGTCACCTTTATCGGCCCCAAGCCGGAAACCATGCGCCGGCTCGGCAACAAGGTCGCCGCCCGCAATCTGGCCATCGAGATCGGCGTGCCAGTCGTGCCGGCAACCGATCCGCTGCCCGACGACATGACCAATGTTGCCGCGATGGCCGAGAGTATCGGCTACCCGGTGATGCTGAAGGCCTCCTGGGGCGGCGGCGGCCGTGGCATGCGCGCAATCCACAAGGCCGAAGACCTTGAGCGCGAGGTAACCGAGGCCCGCCGCGAGGCCAAAGCCGCCTTCGGCAAGGACGAGGTCTATCTCGAAAAGCTGATCGAGCGCGCCCGTCATGTCGAGGTGCAGGTGCTGGGTGACGGTCAGGGCAACGCCGTTCACCTGTTTGAGCGCGACTGCTCCATCCAGCGCCGCAACCAGAAGGTCGTGGAACGCGCGCCGGCACCTTATCTCGATGCCGCGCAGCGCGAGGAACTCTCCGGTTATGCGCTGAAAATTGCCAACGCGACCGATTATCTGGGAGCCGGCACTGTCGAGTTCCTCATGGATGCCGATAGCGGCAATTTCTACTTCATCGAGGTCAATCCGCGCATCCAGGTCGAGCACACGGTGACTGAGGAAGTCACCGGCATCGACATCGTGAAAGCGCAAATCCACATTCTTGAAGGCAATGCGATCGGCGCGCCCGGCTCAGGGGTGCCGAAACAGGCGGACATTCGCCTTAACGGCCACGCACTCCAGTGCCGGATCACGACGGAAGACCCCGAGCAGAACTTCATTCCGGACTATGGCCGCATCACCGCCTATCGCGGTGCGACCGGCTTCGGCATCCGGCTTGACGGCGGCACCGCCTATTCGGGTGCAGTGATCACCCGCTTTTACGACCCACTGCTTGAGAAGGTGACGGCCTGGGCACCGACGCCCGAAGAAGCGATCCGCCGGATGGACCGCGCGCTGCGCGAATTCCGCATTCGCGGCGTGGCGACCAACCTCACCTTTCTCGAAGCGATCATCGGCCACCCGAAGTTTCGCGACAATTCCTACACGACCAAATTCATCGACACGACGCCGGAGCTCTTCACCGCGGTGAAGCGGCAGGACCGGGCGACCAAACTGCTCAACTATCTGGCGGACGTCTCCGTCAACGGCCACCCGGAAGCACGCGGCCGGCCAAGGCCGAACGCGGAAGCCGCCGCGCCGAAAGTGCCTTATGTCGATGCGCCCGCGCCCGCCGGCACACGCCAGAAACTCGAAGAGCTGGGTGCCGAAAAATTCGCCGCCTGGATGCGCGATCAAAAACGCGTTCTGGTCACCGACACCACGATGCGCGACGCACATCAGTCGCTGCTGGCGACCCGCATGCGCACGTTCGACATCGCCCGAATTTCCGGCGTCTACGCACGCGCCCTGCCGCAGCTGCTCTCGCTCGAATGCTGGGGCGGCGCGACCTTCGATGTCGCCATGCGCTTTCTTACCGAAGACCCGTGGGAGCGCCTGTCGCTGATCCGCGAAGGCGCGCCGAACCTGCTTCTGCAAATGCTGCTGCGCGGCGCAAACGGCGTCGGCTATACCAACTACCCCGACAATGTCGTGCAGCATTTCGTGAAACAGGCCGCAGAAGGCGGCGTCGATCTGTTCCGTGTTTTCGATTGCCTGAACTGGGTGGAAAACATGCGCGTCGCGATGGACGCGGTTTGCGAGAGCGGCAAGCTCTGCGAAGCGACCATCTGCTATACCGGCGATATCGACGATGCCGCCCGGTCGAAATATGACCTCAAATATTATGTCGGCCTGGCACAGGAACTCGAAAAGGCCGGAGCGCATATCATCGCGCTGAAGGACATGGCCGGCCTGCTGAAGCCTGCAGCCGCGCGCACCCTCTTCAAAGCGCTGCGTGAGGCAACCGACCTGCCGATCCATTTCCACACGCATGATACGTCCGGCATCGCCGCTGCCACCGTGCTGGCTGCCGTAGAGAGTGGCGTTGACGCGGTAGATGCCGCCATGGACGCGCTGTCCGGCAACACCTCGCAGCCTTGTCTCGGTTCTATTGTCGAGGCTCTGCAGGGTTCGGAGCGCGAAACCGGGCTCGACGCCGGCTGGATCCGACAGATCTCTTTCTACTGGGAAGCGGTGCGCAACCAGTACACCGCCTTCGAAAGCGATCTGAAGGGCCCGGCCTCGGAAGTCTATCTGCACGAGATGCCGGGCGGCCAGTTCACCAACCTGAAAGAGCAGGCTCGCTCGCTCGGCCTCGAAACCCGCTGGCACGAGGTCGCTCAGGCTTATCACGATGTGAATCTGATGTTTGGCGACATCGTGAAAGTGACGCCTTCGTCCAAGGTCGTCGGCGACATGGCGCTGATGATGATCAGCCAGGATCTCACCGTCGCCGATGTCGAAAACCCGAAGAAGGACATCGCCTTCCCCGATTCGGTTGTGTCGATGATGCGCGGCGATCTTGGTCAGCCGCCGGCCGGCTGGCCTGCCGCCCTCCAGAAGAAGGTGCTTAAAGGCGAGAAGCCGACTACGGCACGGCCAGGCTCGCTGCTCGCCGCAGCCGACCTTGGCGCCGACCGTAAGAAGATAGCTGAAACGCTCGGCCGTGAGCTTGACGAGAACGAGTTCGCCTCCTGGCTCATGTATCCGAAGGTCTTCACCGATTTCGTTACCGCGCAGGACGACTATGGCCCGGTCTCGGTGCTGCCCACGCCGAACTACTTTTACGGCATGGAAGCCGAGGACGAGATTTTCGTCGACATCGAGAAGGGCAAGACGCTGGTCATTCGCTGCCTTGCCATCGGCGACACCGACGAAAAGGGCATGGTCACGGTCTTCTTCGAGCTGAACGGCCAGCCGCGCCGCATCAAGGTGCCGGACCGGGCGCACGGCGCGGGTGGAGGGGCTGCGCGCCGCAAGGCCGAGGCCGGTAACGCCGCCCATGTCGGCGCGCCGATGCCGGGTGTGGTCTCGACGCTGGCGGTCGCAGCCGGGCAGGCGGTCAAGG
This sequence comes from Mesorhizobium sp. Z1-4, assembly GCF_004000235.1. GTDB lineage: Bacteria > Pseudomonadota > Alphaproteobacteria > Rhizobiales > Rhizobiaceae > RCIO01. The sequence goes on along the minus strand of NZ_RCIO01000002.1, from coordinate 155,489 downwards.
CTGGCGACGTGCTCTTGTCCATAGAAGCGATGAAGATGGAGACTGCCCTGCACGCCGAGCGCGACGGCGAGATCGCCGAGGTTCTCGTCAGATCGGGCGACCAGATCGACGCCAAGGACCTGCTTGTCGTCTACGCCGAGTAACGCTACGGGCTACACGGACTTACCCTCCCCAGGGGGAGGGTAAGCTGCTTTATTCGCACTGCGCCTACTCCAGCCGGAATGTCTTTGTCATCGTCTGCGGCACGTAGGTGAACGTGTCGCTGCCCTGCTCTATTCGCGGACCGGCAGGATCCTCATATGCGAGGTTCCAGTTGGTTACGATCTGCACGTCGGAACCGGTCGCTTGCGCGTAACCCGCCCACCCGGTGGCCGAATTGCAGTTCTCGGTTGCGTTGTTCCAGGCGACCGAGAAAGCGATGAAGTTGTTGTTGACGCGGCCAACAAGAGGATAGGGCGTATTCTGGCAGCCGGTTCCGGTCGCCCGGTTGATGTATTGCCCGCTGACATTGCCGAATGAATCGACACTGATCATCATCGTCGAGCCGGACTGGTTCTTCCAGGTGCTGGAAACAGAAACCAGGCTGGAAAAATCAGTGAACGTCGACACGTCGAATGCAAAAGCCGGCGTCGATACGGCGAGCATCAATCCACCGAATGCTATTTTTCGCAACATGGCAGTGACCTTCCCTCGTTTACGCCCCGACACTAATAAAAACTGATAGTACGCATCTAATCAATACTGATTATATTTGGCTTTCTTTCAACCGGATACAAGTTCAGATAAAAATTGATAAGAAATACAATGTGACTTGCGTACCTCATGCAGCCGAAGGATTCTATTTTATTGATTTATCAATGAGGAAGACGTGGAACTCGCCTGCTTCAGCGGCGTATCTGCATTTGCAGCTTGACTAACGATAGCTGATGAAACTCTTGTAGATATAGCCGGCACGGCCGTCATAGGTGACCGCACACCAGTTGCACCCGGTCTCCGCCTCTATGTCTGCCCCGCCGGGGACGACCATCAGCACTTCGGCATCGTCCGACGGTCCCGAACGCATGTTGACCCAGGTGGTGGCAGCAGCACTGACCTTCGGGCCGGCTTCGGGTTGGATGGCCGCGGTGATTTCGTCCGACGTTCGCGCGAGATCCGCTTCGACCTCGCGGCTCTGGATTTCTTCCAGAGCCAGCAGTTCTTCCACCGTTTCCGCAACCGCAACGACGGACGCACCGCCACTGTCGTGATCGGAAAGTATGGCCGCCACGTCAGCAGCATTCGGCAACGCTGGCGGCATCTCCGCCGTCTCAACTTCCGTGCCGGCGGTTTGGAAAACAGGCTCCGGAACCCGCTCTGCGGCAGCAGGCACTCTGGCCTCAGCGCCGGCGACCGGTTGTTGTTCTTCCAATACTACCGGCGGCTGGGCCGCGGCAGGTTCCTCCTGAGGCGAGGACAGGAAAAACATGCCAGCGGCCGCTGCAAGCACAACCAGGCCAGTGGCGGACATGATCACTGTGGCCGCGCCCGTTCCGTCCGAAGACGGAAACTGGCTCGCCATGACACGATGCCGCTGTAAAGCAGCACCCGCGGCAGCAGACGAAACAACATGTGGGCGGGTGACGGATTTGACGGGGCCGTTCATCGCTACTCTCTACTCACAACCCGCGGCAGCAACGCTCCTCATTCCGAGGATCGGTATCGCGGCGCCCCCTGGCTACTTATTGGAATCCGAATATGGCGCCCGTTGGTCGGCAATGCGGCGACCGGATGACTGGCACAATCATCCGCCGTGCTTCGTGCTTGACTTGCCATTCAATCGATTTAGCGTGCACCGATTGTAGCGAGGTCGATCCTTGAACAGCTGCCAAACAGAAGCTGCCGCAGAACGCGGACGCTGGGCGGTCGCGACCCTCTTTTTCGCCAACGGCTTTCTCGTTGGCAGCTGGGCGCCGCAGATCCCAGTCTTCTTGACCAGGCTTGAGATCACCGAATTCACGCTCGGTCTGCTGATCGTGGGTTTCGGCGTCGGGGCGCTCATTGCCATGCCCTGGTGCGGATGGCTCATCCACCGTCTGGGATCGCGAACCGTCCTTCGCGGCTTTTCATTTGTCTGCGCCTTCGCGTTGCTGGGCATCGCCCTTGTGCCGAACGTCTGGGTTGCAGCGATTATGCTCTTCCTGTTCGGCGGACTTATCGGCGGCATGGACGTCGCCATGAACACCAACGCGGTTGCGGTCGAAAAGAAGCTGCGCCGGGCGATCATGTCATCCTCGCACGGCTTCTGGAGTCTCGGCGGCTTTGCCGGCGGCGCTGCAGGCAGCCTGGCAATTCAGCAATACGGACATCTGGTCCACGCAATCCTGGCCACGGTGGTGGCATTGGTTCTCGTTGCCTGCGCCGTAAGTTTTCTGATCAACGAAGAGCGTCCGGTGAGCGGATCGCCCACCAAATTCGGCTTTCCTCGCTCGCCGGCAATATATCTCACCGGCATTGTCGCGCTGCTTTCAATGGTTCCGGAAGGCGCGGTTCTCGACTGGGCCGCCATTTTTATCCGACAGGAGTTTGGCAGCGAAATTGCCGTTGCCGGCCTCGCCTATGCAGCCTTTTCCGGCGCGATGGCTGTCACGCGTTTTGTCGGTGACGGCGTTCGCACACGCTTCGGCGCGGTAACGACGCTGCGCGCATCGGCCCTGATCGCCGCTGCCGGCATGTTTGCCGCCGGCCTAGCAGCCAACGACTGGGTTGCGATCATTGCCTTTGCGATCTGCGGCTTCGGCACCGCCAATATGGTTCCGATCGCCTTTTCGGCCGCCGGAAATCATCCCGCAGACACCTCCGGAGCGGGTCTGTCGACAGTTACGGCGATGGGCTATTCCGGCCTGCTCGTAGCGCCGTCTATCATTGGATTTGCCGGCCAGAATACCGGCTTTGGCCCGGTTTTCGTGACCCTTGCGATGATGCTGGTGCTCGTCGCCCTCATGGCGGGGCTGGCGCGCGCCGCCGACATGCCGGGGGCTCAGACCGCGGCATAGGTTTTCAGCTCGGCAAACAGGAAATCGGCAACGCGCCTGATACGCGGGCTGTGGCGAACATCGTGATGCATCGCCAGCCACATCGGCAGAACCGGCAAGGGCAGTCCCTGCAGCAATGGCTCGACCAGAGCATCGCGCTTCACCAGCGAAAGTTGCGCAAACCCGATACCGTTTCCGGCACGCACAGCCTCCCAGAACACGACCTGATTGTCGGTTCTGAACCGAAAGGCGTGCCGGTCGACCGAAAGTCCGAACTGCGCGAAACCCTGAATGATGTCGTCGGCCCGGTCGTAGCCGACAATGTCGTGGTCCCGAAGGTCGGTCGCGGTCTTGGGGTGTCCCCGCCGTTCTAGGTAACTCGATGCCGCGCATGCGGTCAGCGGCAGGTCGGCGATCTTGCGGGCAATGATGTCGTTTTGCGCCGGCTCCACCATGCGCACCGCGATATCGGCGTCGCGGCGCAGCAGGTTGCCGACCTGATCGCTGGCAACGATCTCGACTTCAATATCGGGTTCGCTCCTGCCCAGGCGCGCCATGATCGATGGAAGCACATACGTCGCCACCACCTCGCTTGCGGTGATACGCACCGTCCCTGCAACCTTTTCTTCCCGTCCGACGGCGAGGCGGGAAATCGTATCCGCGTTGTCACGCATTGCTTTCGCACGGTCGAGAAACGCCGCGCCGTTCTCGGTCAGCTCATATCCGCTGCGCCCGCGCCGGAAGAGCACGGCGCCCAGAGCCGTTTCCAGTTCCGCAACGTGGCGGCCGAGGGTCGGCTGGCTCGAGGAAAGCCGGCGTGCCGCCTCCGACAGGCTGCCGGCCTCGGCGACTGCGACGAAACTCCTGATCAGGTTCCAATCGAATTCCGCCATGCTTCATCCATTCAAATTTGAATATCCATGCCTCAAGGTTAGGCGATTATAATTCAAATCTGGATGACGCATATGATGAATATCGAAACGGCAGGAGATATCCGTCATGAAAACGATCGCAATTCTCGGAGCACGCGGGCGCCTCGGCCGCACGGTCGCGAAAGCTTTCCTCGAGGCAGGCTATTCGGTCCGGGCCATAACCCGCGACGGCAAGCTGCCGCCTGAGCTGGACGGCGCACAGGCGGTCGCGACCGACGCACTGGACCAGGCGGCTCTTGTGCGTGCAACGCAGGGTATGGACATCATCTTCAACGGCCTTAATCCGCTTTACACTGACTGGGTTGAGATGTGCATGCCATTGGCGCGCAATGTCATGGCCGCCTGCGAAGCCAGCGGCGCGCTCCACCTCTTTCCAGGCAATGTCTACAATTTCGGCAGCCCGCTGCCGGTCGAGTTGCGCGAAGACCTTCCCTTCAACCCGACGACGCGCAAAGGACGCATTCGCGTCGAGATGGAAAGCCTGTTCGAGAAGGCGGCCCGTGAGCGGGGCGTCCGCACGGCGATACTGCGCGCCGGCGATTTCTTCGGCGGCACCGGCACAGGTTCGTGGTTCGACCTCGTGATGACAAAGAAGCTCGGCAAGGGCGTCTACACCACCGCCGGCCCGGCGAACCTCGTTCACGAATGGGCCTATTTGCCCGACCTTGCGCGAGCATTCGTCGCGCTGGTCGAGAATACCGGCAAGCTCGGTCCGTTCGAGGTCTTCCACTTCACCGGCCATGCCGTCACAGAACTGCAGATGAAGACGGCCGCCGAAAAGGCTCTCGGCAAACCGCTGCGCCTCAGCGCTTTGCCCTGGTGGACGGTCAGGCTTGCCGGCATGGTCAACGCCATGATGTGGGAAATTGCGGAGATGAGCTATCTGCGCCTGCAGCCACACCGGCTGGTGTCCGGCAGGCTTGAGGCCGTCATCGGCCCTGTACCGCATACGCCGCTGGACGAAGCGGTAGCCGCTGCGCTGGCAGATCTTGGTTTTGAAACGGAACCAAAGCGCAACGCCGCATGATGCGGCGACCGGCGCCCAAAAAGAAACGGCGCGGATATCCGCGCCGTTCTCCTGTTCCTGGCATGCCGGCGCCTATTCGGCAGCTTTGGGATAACTCACTGCCGGGAAATCCCCTTCCGCGGCATCTTCGTCGCTCTTCACGCCCGCTGTCTCGCCGGACCTGGAACGGCGGCGGAACAACCGGCCGAGCAGGCTGCGGCGTTCGCCTTCCGGCTTTTTCTCGCGCGTGAACACCATCAGCGCCGCCGGCGTCACGATCAGGGTCAGCAGCGTGGCAAAGGCGAGGCCGAACACGATGGCGCTCGAAAGCGCAATCCACCACTGCGTCGACGGCGCGTTGATCGTCGTCTCGTGATGGAACAGCTCAAGCCCAAGCCCGAATGCGATCGGCAGCACACCGAGAATTGCCGAGATGGCCGTCAGCACCACGGGGCGCGCACGTTCGCGGCAGGTCTGCAGCACCGCGTCGATCTTGGTCCACCCTTCGGACCGCAGGCGGTCATAGGTGTCGATCAGCACGATGTTGTTGTTCACCACCACGCCTGCCAGCGCGATCACGCCAATACCCGACATTACGATTACGAAGGTCTGGCCGGTGATGAGCAAGCCCAGAAACACGCCGATGGTCGCCATGATCACAGTCATCAGCACCAGAAACACGCTGGTGAATTTGTTGAACTGCGCCAGAAGCACGATGAAGATCAGGAAGATTGCCGCACCGAAAGCCTTCGACAGGAAAGCCGAGGCCTCCTCGCTGTCCTGGTTGGACCCGGCGAGTTCCCATTTGACTTGGCCGAGATCCATTGCGCCAACGGTGTCCTTTACCGCTGCCTGCACCACGGCATCCTGGAACCCCGACGCGACATTGCCCTGCACGACGATCGTGCGCTCGCCGTCGATCCGGTTGAGAACGCCCGTCCGCTTCTCCGCGACGCGCGTCACGAAGTTGGAGATCGGCACCGAACCCTGAGCAGTTTCCACCCGCAGCTGATCGAGCGTCGCCAACGTGCGCCGGTCTTCCGGCAGGCGCAGGCGGATGTCGACGGCGTCGTCCACACCGGCGGGGCGGTAGTCGGTGAGTTTGAGACCCGTGGTCACAAGCTGCACCACCGTGCCCACCGAATAGGGGCTGATGCCGTATTGTGCGGCTTTGGTGCGGTCGATCTCGAGTGCCCAATCGACACCGGGCGGCGGTAGGCCGTCGGTGATGTCGATGGCGCCCGGCACCTTGGCCACGGCTTCGGCCACGCGCGCCGCCGTCTCGTTGAGGCCGGTTGGATCGGCCGCCGACAGGCGCACCTGGATCGCCTGGCCGGTCGGCGGTCCGGCATCGGGCACACGCACTTCCACTTCCGCGCCGGCGATGCCGGCCATGGCAATACGCAGGTCGTCCAGAATGTCATTGGCCGGCTTGCGCTCACGCCAGTCGACGAATTCGTACTGGATCACACCAACGACATCCTCGGGAACGTCGGCCCCGCCGCCACGGGTCGAACCGACCCGTGTGTAGACCGACTTGATGCCCGGCCAGCCGAGCAGACGCTCTTCGGCCTGACGGGTCAGTGCATCCTGTTCCTGCAGCGAAAGGTTGCCGCGCGCATGCACATAGAGCAGGCCGTAGTCGGGCTCGACACTGGGGAAGAATTCGACGCCGGCGCCGTACTTTCCGTAGCCCTGCACAATACCGGTCAGAAGCAGGACCGTCAGCAGCAGCACGGTCTTCGGATACCGGACGGCGCTGCGCACAAGCTTCATGTAGAGGCCGTCGCGGTTGCGCTCCTCATCGTCCTGCACATGCACCTTTGCGAAGATCGCGCCAAGCGTCGGCGTGAACACCAGCGCATAGAGCATCGATGCGGCCAGCGTCACGATCAGCGTGATCGGCAGATATTTCATGAAGTCGCCGATGATGCCCGGCCAGAAGAGCAGCGGCGAGAATGCGGCGATACGGGTCATCGTCGCGGCGATGACCGGACCGGCCATACGCTTGGCGGCAAGCTCGAATGCCTGCTCCTTCGGCATGCCTTCCGACATGCGCCGTTCGGCAAACTCGGTCACGATGATGGCGTCGTCCACGAGCATGCCGACGGCCAGGATGAGGCTGAACAGCACGATCATGTTCATCGTGTAACCCAGCATCGCCAACGCCAGGATACCCATCAGGAACGATGCTGGAATTGCCAGGCCGATCAGCAGCGATGCACGGCCCGTCAGCGCGTACAGAATGACGATGAACACCAGGATGACGGCGATCATCACGTGGTTCTGCAGATCGCCGAGCAGCTGGTTGACGAAAACCGACTTGTCCTGGGTGTAGGTAACGTTGACGCCTTCGGGCATGCGCGCGGCGAAATTGTCGGCCACCAGCTTCGTCGCCTCGATCGTTTCCACGATGTTTGCGCCGGTCCGCTTCTTGACCTCGATCGCTATCGCGGGCTCGCCGTCGAGCCGCGTAATCGTCACCGCGTCCTTGTAGGTCGAGCGGATCGTGGCAAGATCCTGAGCCCGCACGACCGCATTGCCCGACGCCACGATCGGCAGGTTGGCAACGTCCTCGACAGTCTCGATCAGCGCCGGCACCTTGACCGGGTAGCTGCCCTCTTCGCCTTTCAGCGCACCTGCCGCAACAAGGCTGTTGGAAGCTCCGATCGCCTGAACCATCTGGTCGAGGCGCAGGCCGTAGGACGAGAGCTTCATCGGGTCGATGACGACTTCCACGAGATCGTCGCGCGCGCCCTGAAGCGATGCCTCGAGCACACCTGGAACTTCTTCGATCAGGTCGCGCAACTCACGCGCCGCTGCCGTCAGCGCACGCTCTGGAATGTGGCCGGACAACGTGACCACCAGAACCGGGAATTCCGAGATGTTGACCTCGTTGACCGTCGGGTCGTCCGCACCGCTCGGCAGGTCACGTTTGGCGTCCGAAACCTTGTTGCGCGTGTCTTCCAGCGCGGTGCTGAGATTGGTTGACGGGTCGAACTCCAGAAGCACGAACCCTCCGCCCTGATAAGCGGAGGACTTCATTTCCTTCAGACCCTTGATGCCCTTGACCTGGGCTTCGACCGGGCGCAGCAGGAGGCGCTCCGAATCCTCGGGCGAAATGCCCTGATAACCAAGGCTGATATAAAGGATCGGAATCGCGACATCCGGCTCCGCCTCCTTCGGGATCGACAGGTAGGACAGCGCCCCCGCGATGATCAGGAAAACCAGCGTAGCAAGTGTGAGCCGCGAATTCCTGATCGCGAGCTTGACAATATCCATGTGCTAGAGCGTCCCGCCAGTGGCTTCGCTGATGAGCTTCTTGATCATTTCTTCGTCGGCCTGGACAGCATTCACCTTGTCTCCGTCGGAGATCAGCTGCTGGCCGGCGACGATGATTCGCACGCCTTCGGGAATGCCGCCGAGCACCATCCCACTCTGCGTGTCGTCCACGATATCGATCGGAAAGAACACGACGATGTCTTCGTCATTGACGCCCCGTACGCCGATGTCGCCATTGTTGCTGAGAGTAAGAACCGAGCGCGGCAGCACCGTTGCCAGCACGGGTTCGGCACGGATCGTGATCTCCGCCGTCATGCCCGCGGGAATGGCGAGATCGTCGTTTGGAACCGCAACTTCGGCCCGATAGGTCCGGGTGGTTTGCGAGGCGGCATGCGAAATGTAGCGCACCTCGCCCTCCACATCCTGCCCGTTCACGAGCCGCACGTTGGCCGTGTTTCCGGGCTTCACATGCTTCAGGTCGCGCTCATTCACTTCGCCGATCGCCAGAATGGGGTCGAGCGCAAGAAGCGTTATGACCGCAGCGCCCGAGCCGACCGGGCTACCCTGCTCGACATTCACGACATCCACTACGCCGTCGAAAGGCGCGCGCAATTCTATGCGCCCGAGCTCGGCAATCGCCGATTCGAGCTGCGACTTCGCCGCCGCCAGTGCGGAAAGCGCATTGTCGAGCTGCAGCTTGGGCAGGCTGCCGCTTTCAGCGAGGCGCTTTGCGGCTTCGGCCTCGGCCTCGCGCTGCAAAAGCAGCTGCCGCGCCGTTTCCACCATCGCCTCCTTGCCCTCGGCTTCAAGCTTGAGGATCAGATCGCCCGCCTTCACCGCACCGCCCTGTTTCACCGGCAGTTCGGCAATGATGCCGCCTGCCCGCGTTGTCAGCACGGTCTTCTTGTCCGCCTCGGTGGTGCCGGAAAGCCGGATGGCGCGCGAATGCATGATGCGCGGTGCATCGACCACGGCCACAGTGCGCAGGACGGCTTCCTGCTCGCGCGGCGCAGCTTCCTGTGCTTCCGCCGGGGCCTCGTTTGCGGCGCTGCCAACGGACGAAAACTCGCCGGTTGCTACCCATGCGGCCGTGGCTGCGAAGACGACGACTGCCGCCACCTGGTGAAACTTGATCTTTGGCATATCTACGTCCAATTGATGGACCCGGCAGGGCCGCGGCTGACGCAACGTCCTGCACGATATGGGTTGGGTCCATCCTGTGTTCAATCCCGAACCGCAAAAGCGGAGCGGAGGAGCGCGCTTCTACTACATTTTCGCGCTGCACAAAAGGCTCTGTGCTGTCACAATTGTCAGTAGCAACGACAATTACTTACCCACCGGCCTCAGGTCCGACGCTGGCCAAGGAATTCGCGCACGCGCCGCCCCATCGGCTTCTGGCTGCCGGGCTTCAGCTGCGGCGCGAGCATATCCGACAGGTCGAGCGTGGGCTTATGCCCGACATCGTCAAAACAATCCGCCAGCCAGTCTTGCGCCGCAACCCTGCCGAGGTCGCGCAGATATTTGAGGAATGCCCATTCGGCGTTGATTTTCGATGACGCAGACAAATCGCGAAATGCCTCGTCCGCATCAATGCGGTGCATGCGGATGTCGCGATAGTCCTCATGCGAAATATTGCCTGCCGCTATCAGCTCCTTGACGAAGGCAATGGCCCGCAACTCGCGCAGGAGGCCGGCGTTGAAGGTGATCTCTTCGGCGCGGTTCTGGATCTCGCGCGCTGAGCGCGGCACACCTTCACGCACCACGGGATTGATCTGGACAAGCAGAACATCCTCGACACGGCTGGCGTAGAAGAACGGGTAGAGTGCCGGATTGCCGCCGTAGCCACCGTCCCAATAGGGCGCGCCTTCGATTTCGACCGCCTTGAACAGTTGCGGCAGGCACGCCGAGGCCATCACAACGTCAAGACTGATTTCCCGCTTGTCGAACACCCGCAGCTGGCCCGTCTCGACATTGGTCGCACTGATAAACAGCTTCGGCCCGCTTGCCGAACGCACCCTGTCGAAATCGATCTGCCGCCGGACCACATCGCGCAGCGGGTTGGAATCGAAAGGATTGGCGACATAGGGCGAGATGAACCGCGACACTGTGTCGAACCAATGGAAGCCGGGCGTATTTTCTACCGACCAGTTGCCCCACAAGACGTCCCAGGGGGTTCGCTGAAGCGGACTGAAACGCCCGACGCTGCCGACCGCCCACCAGAATGCCTCCAGCCGCTCGCGGGCGCCGTCGCGTCCACCCTTGCTCCAGCCGTCGGCAAATGCGACCGCGTTCATGGCACCCGCGCTGGTTCCCGAGATGGCGGTGAAATCAAGGCGGCCATCCTCCAGCAGCGCGTCGAGCACGCCCCAGCTGAATGCGCCGTGCGAACCGCCGCCCTGCAGCGCGATGTTGATCGGTTTAGACATCAGGCCGATCCTTTACAGCGCCGCAAACCCGGCTCCCGGGGCCAGCCTCGCCCGCCGATGGACGGTGCCGGGACGAGGTCTGGCCGATGGCGGCTGTTGAAGCCTCGCAAGACGGGATTACCGGGCTGTCCAGCCGCCGTCGATCGACAGCGTGGTGCCGGTGACCTGCGCCGCCATATCGCCTGCCAGGTAAACGGCGGCGGCGGCAACCTCGCCCAGCGTCACGAACTGCTCGCTCGGGTGCTTGTCGAGGAAGAATTTGAGCTCGGCGGCACGCCGGTCGAGGCCGGATTCGCGCATGCGATCCTCGATCTGCTGCTCCACCAGCGGCGTCAAAACATAACCGGGGCAAATCGCGTTGCAGGTTATGCCTTTGCCAGCCTCCTCAAGCGCAACGACCTTGGTCAGCCCCAGCACTCCGTGCTTGGAAGCGACATAGGCCGATTTGTTCGGCGATGCCCTCAGGCCGTGGGCAGAGGCCACATTGATGATGCGGCCCCAGCCTGCCTGGCGCATATGCGGAACCGCTTCCGCGGTCGTATGAAAAGCCGAGCTCAGGTTGATGGCAATCACGGCGTCCCACTTCTCCGGCGGGAACTCGTCCACCGGCGCGACGAACTGGATACCGGCATTGTTGACGAGAATATCAATCGACGAAAAGCGCGCGATGACATCATCTATCAGGCCGCGCGCCGCCTCGCCCTTCGACATGTCGGCTTTGAAATAGGCGGCCTCGACACCATGTTGCTCGGCCAGCCGGGCAGCGATCGCATGGTCGTCTTCGTTGTCGGTGTAGGAGTTGATCGCAACGTTGGCGCCCTGCGCTGCGAGTGCTTCGGCAATCGCAAGGCCGATGCCGGACGTCGACCCTGTGACAACGGCTGTTTTTCCGGTGAGCATGATCCGTCCTTTCCATGGCTGATGCCGCTCGAGATTGCCATGGATATATTGCACTGCAGCAAAATGTCCATTGGTAGGAATACGGACGCCGCCGGCAGTCTGCGTTCGGCATTCGGGGCACAACAAAAAACCCGGCGCGAAGGCCGGGTTTTTCCAGTACTCTCGGTGGAAAGCTGCTTATGCAGCCTCTTCCTGCGTCGCTTCCTCATTGTCCGGCTTCGGACCGCGGCGCGGACCCTTGGCGAGATTTGCCTCGATCAGGTGGACCGCCTCGGTCTCCGAAACCTTGTTCACGGCCGCGATTTCACGCGCCATGCGGTCGAGAGCTGCTTCATAAAGCTGGCGCTCGGAATAGGACTGTTCCGGCTGGTTCTCGGCCCGATAGAGATCGCGCACGACTTCCGAAATCGAAATCAGGTCGCCCGAATTGATCTTGGCGTCATATTCCTGCGCGCGGCGCGACCACATGGTGCGCTTCACCCGCGCCCGGCCCTGAACGACCTTGAGCGCACGATCGACATAGTCGGTCTCGGACAGCTTGCGCATGCCGACCGAAGCTGCCTTCGCAACCGGCACCTTGAGGCGCATCTTGTCCTTCTGGAAATCGATAACGAAGAGTTCCAGCTTGTGACCGGCAACTTCCTGCTCCTCGATCGCGACGATCTGCCCTACCCCGTGCGCGGGATAGACGATGGACTCGCCTGTCTTGTAGCCGTTGCGTGTCGCCGATTTCTTCTGCTGGGTTGCCATACGCCCTAAACTCCTGTTTGCCCGCCGGCCTTGGCAGCCGGACTAGTCACCTCGACCGCGCCGCGGTCAGCTGTGCCGGACACCGCAAAACACCACTCCCAAACAATCCGGCGTCATGGAGACAAAACGCCGTCGCTGGACCAGGTTGCCCTGGGCCGGGGTGGAGATTGCGCCTTTCGATGATTAAAGCTTTAGCGCCTTGGATCGATGGTGTGTCATCGGCATATTTGGTGAACCTACCACAAAAAGCCGAAAGATTCAACAATTTGCCGCATGCGCGAAGAGTGATGGCGCGGCGCGGTTAACGCCACTGCCCTTGCCATATCCTCATCTCGCTCACCTGCCGCTGGGTAAAGTGCGGAGTATGTCTCAGTCGCCGGCACCCGGCTCAGGCGAGAAGTATTTCTCGAATTTGCCTTCCTCGCCGTCGAACTTCTCGCCGTCGGCGGGCGGCTCCCCCTTGCGCGTGATGTTGGGCCATTTCGATGCGTATTCGGTGTTCACCTCAAGCCACTTCTCAAGGCCGGGCTCGGTGTCCGGCTTGATCGCGTCGGCGGGGCATTCGGGCTCGCATACGCCGCAGTCGATGCACTCGTCAGGGTGAATGACGAGCATGTTTTCACCTTCGTAAAAGCAGTCGACCGGACACACCTCGATGCAGTCCATGTATTTGCACTTGATGCAGTTGTCGACGACGACATAGGTCATGGCGAGTTCTTCAGATCGGCAATAAACGAATTTCGCGGGTGAGGTAGACCCTTTGTCGGACGCTGGCAAGTATCGCCATTGCGCCGCCTTGCCGCAATCGGGAACAGTTTTGCCGGTTGCCCCGAATGACGGTCCTCCGACCAAACCGTGCTCCGGCTTTGCTCATCCTTTTGCATCCCGCGGAATAGCCGCCGCGGACGACCGCGCTGCGTCAAGCGTTTCGCGCGGAGGCGAAAGGTCCTCGAACAGCGCCGCAGCCTCGCTTGCCGGTCCGCGGCGCGTGCCGATCGCGGTCAGTTTGAGTACCAGCACCCGTCCGCGCAGCGAAATGGTCAGCACGTCACCCGGCCGCACACGCCGGGCGGCATTGTCCGTCTTTTGCCGGTTGATACGCACCTTGCCGGACTGCGCCAGTTTCGTCGCCAGCGTGCGTGTTTTCACGACACGCGCGAAATAGAGCCATTTGTCGATGCGCTGTCCGGGCAACGCCTCGTTCACGGCCTGGCTCCTACTTCTTCATCTGGTCCCGAAGCGCCGCCAGCTTTGCGAACGGCGAGTCTGGGTCGGCTTCGCGTGGACGCTCGTCGCGCTTGCGCGCGCCACCCACGTGCTCGGGCCGCGGACCGCGCTGGCCATCGGGCTTGCCTTTGCGGCGCTGCTTGGTGTGCTGCTTGCCCTCGCTGCCGCCGTTCTTCGCCCGCTGTTGGCCCTGGCGATTGCCCTTGTTGCGCGGCCTGTCACCTATACGGCCCGGCCGCCAGATGATGACCGGTGCAGGCTCTTCGGTTTCGTCCGCGTTTGCGGCCTCCGCCGTATCCGCAACGGCTCCGTCCTGACCGGGCATTTCTGCGACAGCTGCGTTTGCCTCTCCGGCAGCCGGCCCTACAGCCGCCGCGACATCTGCACTCTCGGCTGGCGCCGTCTCCTGTTTTTCAGGGCAGCTTTGCTCGCCGCTTTCTGCCGCCGGCGCCGATGGCTCCGGTTGACCGGCTTCCGCGTTGGCGCCTTCACCGGCCGTTTCGGCTTCCGGCTGCGGGCTCTTCGCGCCCTCGGCATTGCCGGCCGCGGAAACAGCTTGCGCGTTGAGCTCGGCAATCCGCGCCTCTACCTCGGCCGCAGGCTTGGGCTCGCCGCGATAACCGAGGCCCTTCAATATTTCCGACATGTCGTCCGGCGTTGCGCCAAGGATCGACAGCATCGCGGGTGTGACGACGAAGGCATTGCCCTCATAGGCGCCCTCCGGCCGCGCCACCGCGCCTTCCTTCCAGGCGAGTGCCGGCCTGATCAGATCCGCGAGCCGCTCGAGAATATCGACCCGCACCGCACGGGGGCCAAGGAGACGATAACCGGACAGGGCATAAAATGCCCGGTCGAATGAGGGGTCGACGATCACGGACGTGCGGCCTGAAGCCAGCAGATTCACGACATCGCCAAAACCGGCGCGGTCCTTGGCGTCGTTTGCGAGCGCCCACAGCAGGGTCAGCAGCCCGGCTGGTCCGGGCTTCAGAAGCGCCGGCACGAAAACGTGGTATGCGCCGAACCTGACGCCGAGACGCCGCAGCGCGCCACGCGCATCCTGATCGAGCCCGCGCACATCCTCGGCAACGTCGCGCCGGTTCACCAGCCCGAACTTCTCCACCAGCTGGAAAGCGAGGCCGCGCGACATGCCGGTCAGCTGGTCCGCGCCCTTGAGGTCGATCAGCGGCTTGAGCAGCGTTTCAACCTGATAATTTACAAAGCGCTCGGCGCGCGCAAACACGCGGTCGCGCGCCACACCGGTCAGCTGTTCGTCGGCAAGCAGCACGGGGCGCGGTTTCAACGCATCGTCACCTGAAACGAGCGTTGCCACCGGCGCGCCGATCCAGCGCAGCACGCCTTGGGAGTCGAGCGCCAGATCGCCATTCGGCGAATTGGCAAAGCGATCTGCCCGCTTCTCAAATTCCTGCGCCAGCGCTTTCTGCGCCGCTGCTCTCACCGCCTTGGCGTCTTCGCCGTCGGCGCTCTGGTCAGCGGTAAAGCGAAAGCCTTCCAGTGTCCCGACGTGGTGTCCCTCGACCGTCACGTCTCCGGATGGGCTGATTTCGGCATCAAGCATGGTATCTTCTCTGAGGCGCTTCATGAGCACGGATGTCCTGCGGTCTATGAAGCGTTTCGTCAATCTTTCGTGCAGCGCATCGGACAGACTGTCTTCGATAGCGCGTGTTTTTTCCTGCCAGTGTAGCGGATCGGCAAGCCATCCAGGCCGGTGCGAAACATAGGTCCAGGTGCGAATCTGGGCGATGCGTTGCGAAAGTACGTCGATATCGCCCTCAGTCGGCGCCGCGCGACGCACCTGATCGGCCATGTAATCTTCATCGACATGCCCGGTCCGGGCAACATCGCGGAATATCGAGCCGACGAGTTCCGCATGCTGGGCCGGCGCGATGCGGCGGTAGTCCGGCAGGGCGCAGGCGTCCCACAACAGCGCGACACGTTCCGGCCGGTCGGCAAGAGCGGCGATATCGCCCTCCCGCGCCAGCTGTTCGAGCGCCATGACATCCGCCGCGGGCAGCGCACGCGTCAGCCCTTCGACCGGCGGCAGCGTTTCAACGGAGCGCCTGAGCGCGTCGATGCTGGCGAAATCGAACCGGGCCGTGCGCCATTGCAACACCCTCACCGGCTCGAACTCATGCGCTTCGATCCGGCGCACCATCTCGTCGTCGAAAGTATCGACCTTGCCGGTAACGCCGAATGTTCCGTCGCGCACATGACGGCCGGCACGGCCCGCGATCTGGCCGAGCTCCGCCGCCGTCAGCAGACGGTGCTGATGGCCGTCGAACTTGCGGTTTTGCGCAAACGCGACATGATCGACATCGAGGTTGAGACCCATGCCGATTGCGTCGGTCGCGACAAGATAATCGACGTCGCCCGACTGGTAGATCTCGACCTGCGCATTGCGGGTGCGCGGGCTGAGGGCGCCAAGCACGACCGCAGCTCCTCCCCGCTGGCGGCGAATAAGCTCGGCGATGGCGTAAACCTCATCGGCGGAAAATGCGACGACCGCAGAGCGCCGCGGCAAGCGCGTCAGCTTCTTGGAGCCTGCATAGGCAAGATGCGAAAGCCGAGGCCGCGTCACGACTGAAAGCCCGGGCAGAAGCCGCTCGAGAATACCGCGCATTGTGTCGGAACCGAGCAGCAGCGTCTCCTGGCGGCCACGCAGATGCAGGATGCGGTCGGTAAAGATATGGCCGCGCTCCAGGTCGCCGGCGAGCTGCACCTCGTCGATGGCAACGAAAGCGGCATCGGTTTCGCGCGGCATCGCCTCGACGGTACAGACGGAATAACGCGAACCGGGCGGCTGGATCTTCTCCTCGCCCGTCACCAATGAAACTTTCGAGGCGCCGGCCTTCTCGCAGACCCGGTGATAGACCTCGCGCGCCAGAAGCCGCAGCGGCAGTCCGATCACGCCGCTCTCATGCGCAACCATCCGCTCGATCGCCAGATGCGTCTTGCCGGTGTTGGTCGGGCCCAGCACCGCTGTCACATCGCGCCCCGAAAGGATGAGGGGACCGGCCTGCTTTGTCTGAATGTTCATGCAAGGCGCTCGGAATGAAAGAAGCCGTCGGCGGAAGCTGGGTGGCCGATGAACTGCGCTGCCGCGCTGACCCGTCCGTCATATAGGAAGATGCGGCGGCAACAAAACCCCTCGACCATGCCCATGTTAACGGATGGAACGAGTCTGGAACGAATCGGCGACGAATCACTGACTCCTGCTGATTCCGGGTTTGTTCACGGCTAGATGTTGATCGAATCGGACCAGCTCTGTCCAGATGCTGAATCGGCCCGGCCACCAGATCCGCTCATGTCGCCGGATTTGCCCACCTGCGTTAACCTTTTGCGCCACGACACCTCACGAGCTCGCCATGCCTGCTGCTAAGCCTAAGATTCTCTTAACAAATCCTATACGGAACTTAACGCGCCGCCGCGCTTTCGGACGTTCGAGATTAACGTTCAGGCCAAAAACGGAACGAACCGGCGACGAATCACTGATAGGCCGGTGTTTTGGGTTTGTTCACCACAACATCTGGTGCGATCTGGCTGCGGCGGGCACATTCGCGGCCTGCCGATCGATAACGGCCGCCGGTTCCGGTGCCGCCCGCGTTAACTTTTTCGTTCCGTCCTGAAACAGCCCGGGCTTGGCTCAAAGACGGTGCTGAGTCACAATCGGCCCGCGGTGCTTGGGGAACACGATCATGGGTCAGGTCCACGCAGGCGTCGGCAAGATGCCGACCGGCACAAAACCGGGTTTGCGCAGAGCCGCCTCGGCATTTCTGATCGCGGTGATGGTGGTGCCGCTGCTGTCCGGCTGGAAGGTGACGGGCACAAAGGTTCGTCACGCCTATTACCCGGTTTCGGGCCGAAATCACACGGAGATAGTCCGCTCCGTCCGGCGCTTCGCGCCGATGAGCGGACGCGCCTATGGCCTCGGCATCATCGACTTCTATCCCGACTACGACATGCGTTCGAAAGACGGCGCCTGCCGCATAACGAGGGCAGACACAGGCCTGTCCATCACGCTGAAACTGCCCGAATGGAAAGGCCCCAAAGACGCCCCCCGTTCGGCAGCGCGCCTGGGCCGCCACTTCGAACGCGTGATCAGGCAGCACGAATTGCAGCATGTGAAAATTGCAGAGCGCTACGCACGCAAGATGAGCAGCGATCTGAAGCGGCTGAAGCCCGAGAGCAACTGCTGGGCAGTGCGCCGTAAGGCCTATGATCTGATCAAGTCACTCAAAAAGCAGCACATCGACGCGCAGCGGGCATTCGACCGCCGCACGCTGAAACAGATCCGGCGGCTGCTTTAGCCAGCCCCGTCACCCTGAGGCCATCCACCGCCTAACGCTCGGGACCGATACCCTCGGAACCTGGCTGGGGATGACGGTGCGTCGACTATTATACGAAAAACTGGCCGCCATTGGCCGAGATGGTCGAGCCGGTGATGAACCCCGCATCGTCGGACGCAAGGAACACAACGCAGCGCGCAATCTCCTCGGGTTCGCCCAGCCTGCCGGCGGGAATCTGCGCTATGATCTTGTTGCGTACGTCTTCGGGAACGGCCATGACCATGTCGGTGCCGATATAGCCGGGGCAAATCGCATTGACGGTGATACCAGCGCGCGCGCCTTCCTGTGCCAGCGCCTTGGTGATGCCGAGGTCGCCGGCTTTGGCGGCGGAGTAGTTCGCCTGCCCTGCCTGGCCCTTCTGGCCGTTGATCGACGAGATGTTGACGACGCGGCCGAACTTGCGGTCGCGCATGCCGCCCCAGACATTGTGCGTCATGTTGAAGACACCGGTGAGATTGGTGTCGATCACCTCGCGCCACTGTTCGGGCGTCATGCGGTGGAACATCGCGTCACGTGTGATACCGGCATTGTTGACCAGAACGTCGACCGGGCCGAGATCTGCTTCAACCTTTGCAATGCCTTCCTTGCACGCCTCATAGTCGGCGACCGACCATTTGTAGACGGCAATGCCGGTCTCGTCCTTGAACTTGGCTGCGGCCTCGTCATTGCCGGCATAGTTCGCCGCCACCTTGTAGCCGGCCTTGTTGAGTGCGATCGAAATGGCCGCGCCGATACCGCGCGAGCCCCCGGTGACGAGTGCTACTCGTGACATCTGTTTCCTCCCGTTTTGATGGGAGCAGGGGAATACGGGAGCAAGGGAGGCGGTAATTCCGCTCTTTTCCCTATTCCCTTACTGCCCTGCTCCCCTATTCGCTTCCTTAATTCATCGCCTCAACGCACATCGCGACGCCCATGCCGCCGCCGATGCAAAGCGTTGCGAGACCCTTTTTCGCCCCGCGCCGCTTCATCTCGAAAACCAGCGTGTTGAAGATACGGGCGCCGGAGGCGCCGATCGGGTGGCCGATGGCGATGGCCCCGCCGTTGACGTTGACGATTTCAGGATCCCAGCCGAGCCCCTTGTTCACGGCACAGGCCTGCGCCGCGAATGCCTCGTTCGCCTCGACAAGGTCGAGATCGCCTACAGACCAGCCGGCCTTTTCCAGAGCGCGCTTGGAAGCCGGGATCGGGCCTGTGCCCATGATCGAGGGGTCGACGCCGGCGGTCGCCCAGGAAGCGATGCGCGCCAGCGGGGTAATGCCGCGGCGCGAGGCTTCCGATTCCTTCATAAGCAGCACGGCAGCGGCGCCGTCATTGAGACCGGACGCATTGGCGGCGGTCACCGTGCCTTCCTTGTCGAAGGCCGGCCGCAGCTTCTGCATCGCTTCGAGCGTGGCGCCGTGGCGGATATATTCATCCGCATCGACCACGATGTCGCCCTTGCGGGTCTTGACGGTGAAGGCGACGATCTCGTCTTTGAACTTGCCGGCCTTCTGTGCCGCCTCGGCTTTGTTCTGAGACGCAACGGCAAAGCTGTCCTGCTCGTCGCGGGTGATCTGGAACTGGTTGGCGATGTTTTCTGCAGTGTTGCCCATGTGATAGCCGTTAAAGGCATCCCAAAGGCCGTCCTTGATCATGGTGTCGATCAGCTTGAGGTCGCCCATTTTCGTGCCGGCCCGCAGATGCTGGCAGTGCGGCGAAAGCGACATCGATTCCTGACCGCCGGCGACGATGATGTTCGCGTCGCCTGTCTGGATCTGCTGCATACCGACTGAGATCGTGCGCAGACCCGACCCGCAAACCTGGTTGAGCCCCCAGGCCGTCGTCTCCTTTGGCAGCCCGGCATTGATCGATGCCTGACGTGCCGGGTTCTGGCCCTGCCCCGCCGTGAGCACCTGGCCCAGGATCACCTCATCGACTTCGGCGGCGTCGACCCCGGCCCGCGCAAGAACTTCTTTGATGACGGTCGAACCGAGCTCATGGGCCGGCGTGTTGGCGAATGCGCCGTTGAAGGAACCGACTGGCGTGCGGGCCGCACTTGCAACGACGATGGCGTCCGATGACATGGTAATCTCCCGGAAACGGATGGCGGATCTCTAGTCCTGTTTCTTGCCGTTTCCTTGATGCGAGTCAAACGCCAAGCGGGAGATGGAGCCAATTTGCCCCGGGCCGAAACCCGGCATTGGACCCATTGGCGCTGCTGCTGTGCGGCGGCCATGCCTTGCACTGCACAAACCGCTTTCTTTTCGGGTTGTTTTGCGCATATGCTGCCCAAAATATGGTCAGCAAAGCCGGCTTCGGACAGGCTGTCCCGTTTATGTCCGCTGCAACGACGGCGGAATTGCCGGTAACTCGGGAGGCTCTCATATGCCCGCTAAAGACGATCCGGTTGTTATCAAGAAATATGCCAACCGACGGCTCTACAATACGGGCACATCTACCTATGTAACGCTTGAAGACCTTGCCGAAATGGTCAAACGCGGTGAGGAATTCACAGTCAACGACGCCAAGACCGGGGAAGACATCACCCACCTGGTGCTGACCCAGATCATTTTCGAGCTGGAGAACAGGGACGGGCAGAACATGCTGCCGGTCTCATTCCTGCGTCAGCTGATCGCCTTCTACGGCGACCAGATGCAAATGGTCGTGCCATCCTTCCTGGAACAGTCGATGATCGCCTTTTCGCGCGAGCAGGAGCGCCTGCGCGAGCAGATGAAATCCACCTTCGGCCAGAATGCGATGGACATGATGCAGATGACGACGCCGATGAAGGCGATCGAGGAGCAGGCGCGCCGCAACATCGAAATGTTCCAGAACGCCATGCAGATGTTCTCGCCGTTTCCGACCGGTGCGGCGCCTGCCGCCGAGACCGATGACGAAGCGCCGCCTGCAGACGAAGCCGGCGACGAGCTCAGCGAACTGAAAAATCAGATCAAGGCAATGCAGCACAAGCTGGATTCGATGGGCCGCGGCTGAGCAGCCAGGGGTGCGGGCCGGCCCTCACCACCCTGCGGCATGTCCGTCTTTGCGCGGATCGGAGCCGCCAATCAGAAACCCGCTGGCGCGGTCGATTGCAATAAGCTGAGCCCCGCCATGCGGCATTTCCGCTTTGCGAACGCGATGGCCCCGCGCTTCAAGCCCAACGCTCACTTCATCCGGTATCCCGGTCTCGGCTTCCAGCACGCCGTCGTCACCCCAGAACAGCCGCGGACTGTCTGCGGCTTCCTGCGGATCCATGCCGCCGACAAAGATGTCGGTGAACACCTGCGCATGCCCCATTGGCTGGAAGCCACCGCCCATGACGCCGAATGACAGTGTCGCGCCTTCCGCGCCGGTCGCCATTCCGGGAATGATAGTATGAAGTGGCCGCTTGCCCGGCCCGAACTCGTTGGGGTGGCCCTTCTCGAGGGTAAAACAGGCACCGCGGTTCTGCAGGGTGATGCCGCTCTTCGGTGTCACGATGCGCGAACCCATGCCGTAATAAAGCGAGTTGATGAACGAAACGGCGCGCCGGTCGCGGTCCACCACGGTCAGATAGGTGGTGTCGGGGCCGGGCGGCTTCGGCATCACGAGACTGCTGTTGCGGCGACCCGGATCGAACTGCGCCGCCAGAGCTTCCGCAAATTCGCGCGACAGCATCGTCTCGGCCGGCATGTTCATTGTTGCCGGATCGGAAACGAAGGCATCGCGCGCCGCATAGGCAAGACGCGCCACCTCGATCCACAGATGCCAGCGCTCGGCGCTTTCGCGCCGCAGACGCCTGGCATCCAGAACATCGAGCACATTAAGCATGATCAGCGCGGTAATGCCTTGCCCGTTTGGCGGGATTTCATTGAGGCGCTGGCCGGCATGAACCACACCGATCGGCTCCACCCAGTCGGCGTCGCTGGCCGCAAGGTCGGCTTCTTCCATGAAGCCACCGCCGGCGCTGACCGTGGCTGCAATTTCGGCCGCAATCTCACCTTCGTAGAAGGCTGCCGCTCCACCTTTGGCAACTTTGCGCAACACATCCGCGAGCGCGATCTGGCGCATCCGCGCACCTGCCCGCGGGGCTTGCCCGTGCGCGAGATAGTGACGCCGCGCGCCGGGGTCGTTTGCCAGATCCGCTTCGTAGCGTTTCCAGTCGGCAGCGACGCGCGGATGGACCGCAAACCCGTCTTCTGCGTATCGGATCGCGTCGGCAAACAGCCGTTCGAAGCCGACCGTGCCGAAACGTTTCGACAGCGCCTCCCATCCTGCCAGCGCGCCCGGCACAGTAACCGACAGCGCATCGAATTCGGGAAGTCTGGCGATCCCGCGCGCACGAACGGCATCGGCGTCGGCGCTCATTGACGAACGGCCGGAGGCGTTGAGACCGTGAAGCGTGCCGTCAGGTTCGGCCACGATGGCGAAACAGTCACCGCCGATACCGGTGGCGCCGGGCTCCACGACGCAAAGCGTGGCGACGGCCGCGATAGCGGCATCGACCGCATTGCCGCCTTCGCGCAGCACCTGGATTGCGCTCATGGTGCCAAGCGGGTGGCTTGTCGCCGCCATGCCGTTTTCCGCGATTACCGGCGAACGCCCCGGTAGCGAGAAATCCCGCGTCATCGGCGACGCCTAGCGCAGGTTCACGTCGCGGCTTGCCGCACGCAGTGAAACGGAGAACCCGGCCAGCACATCCACCAGGGAAAACAGCATCAGGACAAAAAAGAGCGAAGTCGTTGCGCCCCTGACGAGCAGGAACTCGACCAGAAACAGCACGAAAACCAGTGTCGAAAGCAGATGGTCGATTACCGAGGCGTTGGAGGTACGCGTCGATTTGACGAGCTCGATGAAAAGCAGCGCCAGTGCGATCACCAGCATCAGATCGGCGAGCTTCATCGACCACACGCCGCCCGAGATCATCGACACCGAAAAGAGGACGTTCGACCAGGGATCGTCACCGCCCAGAAGCCCGGTCAGGCCAAGATTGTAGAGAATGAACGGCACGATCATGAGCGGCAGGTGAGCCATGGCTGCGGTCTCCGGTTTGAGCGCCCGCAGTTAAGACCGGCACCCAAACACCGCGTCAAGTACCGAACCCGCCTGGTTCAAACGAAAAAGGCCGGCGCAAAGGCCGGCCTCGATCACGTTTGCGAAGAAGAACCTAGTTCTCCTTCGGCTCCAGCACCTGGCGGCCGCGATACATGCCGGTCTTCAGGTCGATATGGTGCGGACGGCGCATTTCGCCCGAATCCTTGTCTTCGACATAGGCCGGGGCTTTCAGCGCATCGGCCGAGCGGCGCATGCCGCGCTTGGACGGCGAAGTTTTTCGTTTTGGTACAGCCACGACGAGCTCCATCTATCAGTCAAAAGCCCGCGTATCCGGCAAGTCCGGCTCATTCGCGGGCACAATTCCTTGAAAGTCGCGTGCCTATACACGCCAAACCCGCTTTTGGCCAGCGCTCATTTCGAAGAATCTTCGCTGGTCCGGTGTCAGCGCAGACAGCCGACATAATCTCCTGCCTGCTGTGCGCGCCGCTCTACAATCGCGGCGAGATTGCTCAGCCCGCTGCCCGGATTGGCGGGATCTCGCGCACCGGGATTTGGCAAAGTCACCGCAAGCAGCGCCGCCTGGCGGCGCGTCAATGCTTTAGCCGACCGGCCGAAATAGTGTTGCGCCGCGGCCTCGGCGCCATAGATGTTCGGGCCCCACTCGGCGATATTCAGATAGATCTCCATGATCCGCTGCTTCGGCACGACCGCATCGAAATAGATTGCCAGCGGCACCTCCAGAGCTTTTCGCACATATGAGCGTCCGTGCCACAGAAACAGGTTCTTCACGGTCTGCATGGGGATTGTCGAAGCTCCGCGCAGGCCCTCGCCCGCCAGGGCGTCCTGGACCACGGTGTTCAGAGCCCCCCAATCGACACCGCCATGCGAACAGAACTGACCGTCTTCCGACATCACGACGGAATAGGGCAGCACCGTACCCATTTCTTCAAAAGCCACCCAGTCGCGCCGGTAGCCCTGGAACGTGACAAGATCCTTCACCATCAGCATCGAGACCGGATGCAACGCCGGCAGCCGGTACATCGGTGTGAGCACAATGGGCAGAAGCACGACAACTGCCAACGCAAGCGACAGGCGCCGCAGCCAGCGCCACAATCGCCGGCGCGGCTTTGCCGCCGTCGCACCACGGCCGGACTTCCTCTTTGTTTTGGATTTTGTCTGCTGCGCCAAACGGACCGACTCCGATTGCCGCAACCGAATAGCGGGCGGCGCCGCCGGGCGCAACGCCGCACGCGGCTTGACCGGACGGACGTTTGGCTGCATTGCCCGCCCATGGACCACGAATTCGAGAAACGGCTGGCACGCTGCGCGGACGAAACCCAGCGCCTGCTGGAAAAGCTGCTGGACGCGCAGCTCCGCGCCGGCGAAATCGCACGGCCGGAGCGGCTGCTCGCCGCAATGCGGCACGGCGCACTCAACGGCGGCAAACGACTGCGGCCGTTTCTGGTCATGGAAAGTGCCGCGCTCTTCGGCGCCAAGCCAGCCGCATCGCTCCGCATAGCGGCAGCGCTTGAATGCATACACTGCTATTCGCTGATCCATGACGACCTGCCGGCCATGGACGATGACGACCTTCGCCGCGGCCAGCCGACGGTTCACCGGGCCTTCGACGAGGCGACCGCCATCCTGGCCGGAGACAGCCTGCTGACCTACGCCTTCGACATCATTGCCGACGACGAAACGGCGCTGTCGGCGAAGGCGCGGCTCACACTGGTGGCGCTGCTTGCACGCGCGGCCGGACTTGGCGGTATGGCAGGCGGTCAGATGCTCGACCTCGACGCAGCCGCATCGGCACCCGGCGAACAGCAGATCATTACGCTCCAGGCGATGAAGACGGGGGCACTGATCCGGTTTGCCTGCGAAGCCGGCCCGGTGATCGCCGGCGCGCCGGAAGCCGACCGCGAGCGGCTGGCTGAATTCGGTTCGGCGATCGGACTGGCGTTTCAGCTTGCCGACGATCTGCTCGATGTAACGTCGACAACCGAAAAACTGGGCAAGGCGACCGACAAGGACGCGACGGCAGGCAAGGCGACACTCGTGGCGCTTCACGGCGCGGACTGGGCACGGCGCCAGCTCGACGGGCTGGTCGGCCAGGCAACCGCGCTGCTTGCACCCTACGGGTCTGCGGCGTTGCATTTGACCCAGGCCGCAACGTTCGTCGCAACGCGTGAAACCTAGGCAACAACGCGCCTTCAAGAATTGTGTTGCAGCGTTAACAGCCGTTTAATCCGAATGAACGATCTTTAGCCTCTGTTGAGTACAGGGGTACGACCATGTCTTCGGTCATCACGCGCCAGTATATGCGCACGCGTTTCTTCGCGATCCTAGCCGGTTTCATACTCGCAGTCAGTGCCGGCTCCGCCTACAACTACTGGCAGGCAGAAACGGCGAAAACGCATGTGCGCTTCGGCGCGGTCATCGGCCTGATGGCCGACGCTACCGACGAAGTCATCTATCACGCGCTCCGCCTCGATCACACGCGCCACTCTTTGTCGGCCAACGGCCATTCGAGCCACGGGGACAGCACCTCCGTGGATACCGTCAAGGCCGATTTGCAGGCCGCGCTGGACAGGCTCGCCGCAGCTTACGATGCGATCCGCGCTGCCGCCGATGGCGATGTTGGCATGGGCGAAAGCCAGTCGATCTCGGCCGAAGAGGACCGGGCTGCGGGCCTGGCCGCGCCGGCCGCGGCCGACAACACGATCATCGCCAGCATCGCTGGTCTGCCGCTTCCTGAAACGCTGCGCCCCCTGTGGGACGGCGACGGGCTGGGAGCCTCGCTGCGACGCGACGTGAAGGAAGTGCTCACCCACGCAAACCGTCTCTCGATATTCCGCAGCTACACCAGCTCCACGGCGCAACGTGTGTTTCGCCAGTTGAGCGAGGCCGCAAACGAACGCGTCAGCCCGCACCTGTCGGCAACGCTGGACCGGCTGCACGGCGACATGGTCGGCAGCTACAGCACGCTGCAATACACCTTGATGGTCGTGGCCGCGACGATGGTTCTTGCGGCAGTTCTGTTTGGCGTACGTGTGTTCGGCCCCATGATGCGCAATATCGAAGACGCGCAGAAATCGCTTCAGGACGCGAAGGAAATCGTCGAGGCGGAAAAGGTGCGGGCCGAATCCGCCGACCGAGCGAAGTCGGAATTCCTCGCCAATATGAGCCATGAAATCCGGACGCCCATGAACGGCGTCATGGGCATGGCCGAACTGCTCGCGCGCACGGAACTCGACTCCCGCCAGAACATGTTCGTCGACGTGATCGTAAAATCGGGCAACGCACTGCTCACAATCATCAACGACATTCTCGATTTCTCGAAAATCGATGCCGGGCAGATGCATCTCGATCCAGCACCCTTCCTCATCGGCGAGGCCGTGGAGGATGTTGCAACGCTGGTATCCACCCGTGTCGCCGAAAAGGACCTCGAGCTGATCGTCAGGGTCGCGCCCGACCTGCCATCGAGCCTTGTGGGCGATATCGGCCGGTTCCGTCAGATCACGACCAACCTTGTCGGCAATGCGGTGAAATTTACCGAGCGCGGCCATGTGCTGGTCGAGGTGTTCGGCAAACCCGTCGAAGACAGCAGCATCATGGTTACGGTCCGTGTCGAAGACACCGGAATCGGCATCCCGGAAGACAAGCTTGCATCGGTGTTCGAGAAGTTCGCGCAGGTCGACGCCTCGTCCACACGCCGTCACGAAGGTACGGGGCTCGGGCTTGCCATTGCCACCCGCCTGGTCGAGTTGATGGGCGGAGAGATCGGCGCCGAAAGCACGCCCGGCAAGGGTTCCGTGTTCTGGTTCAGCGTGCCGATGCCGATCGACGCTTCGGCTGTTCGTGTGAAGCCTGTCCCCTTCGATGTCAGCGGCGCGCGGGTTCTCGCCGTCGACGACAACGCGATCAACCGCGACATCCTGACGGAACAGCTCAGAAACTGGGGCTTCGACGGCGCCGCCGTCGAAAGCGGAGAACTGGGCCTCGCTTTCCTGAAGCGTGCCTCCGAGATCAATGCAGACGTGGATTGCATCATCCTCGACTTCCAGATGCCGGGGATGAACGGCGTCGAGGTCGCCCAGAGGATCAGGCAGTCGGGCATCAACGCGTCGGTGCCGATTATCCTGCTGACATCGGTAGACCAGTCTGAAACCAGTCTGCTGGCCAGCAGATACGGCATCAACGCACAGCTGACCAAGCCGGCGCGCTCTTCGGCCCTGCTTGAGACGATCGTCAATGTTCTTCAGGTGAAACGGTCCGAGGAAGCCCCGAAAGACGCTGCGGCGGCGCCCAAGCCGCTGAAGCCCGAACCGGCAAAGCGGCAAGCCGCCGCGCAGGCGCCCGTTGCCATAAAATCGCCCAACGACGCGCCGCGCAATCCGGCCTCGATCGACGTTCTGGTTGCCGAGGACAACGAGGTCAATCAGCTCGTCTTCAGCCAGATTCTCGATGGGCTGGGGATCTCGTACCGCGTCGCATCCAACGGGCGCACCGCGGTGGAACTCTACAAGGCACTGCACCCCTCGATCGTGTTGATGGATGTTTCGATGCCGGAGATGAACGGTCTCGAGGCGACCGCCGCAATTCGCGACATCGAAAAGGGCACGGAAACCCATACACCGATTATCGGCATCACCGCGCATGCCCTGAAAGGCGACCGGGAACGTTGCCTTGAGGCCGGGATGGACGATTATCTTACCAAGCCGATCTCACCGGACCGGCTGTCAGGCAAGATCGAGACCTGGATGTTCGGTCAGGCAGAGGCACTTTCGGCCTGATGCCAAGGGCGCGGCGTCGGATGCCGCGCCTTTATTCGGCGGCCGCTTTGCCGCCCGGGCCGAAGCGGGTTTCAATGTAGTTCGCGACCATCTCCTGAAAATCGTCGGCGATTTTAGGGCCGCGCAGCGTCGCGGCTTTCACCCCGTCGATGAAGACGGGCGCCGCCGGCGTCTCGCCCGTGCCAGGCAGTGAGATGCCGATATCGGCGTGTTTGCTTTCGCCCGGACCGTTGACGATGCAGCCCATGACCGCGACCTTGAGCTGTTCGACGCCCGGGTATTTCTCGCGCCACACCGGCATATTTGCCTTGAGGTCCGCCTGGATCTTCTCGGCTAACTCAAGAAACACCGTCGAGGTCGTGCGCCCGCATCCCGGGCACGCCGCCACGACCGGCGTAAACTGCCGGAACCCCATCGTCTGAAGCAATTCCTGCGCAACCTGCACCTCACGCGTGCGATCGCCGCCGGGCTCGGGCGTGAGCGATATGCGGATCGTGTCGCCTATACCCTGCTGCAGCAGAATACCCATCGAGGCAGACGATGCGACAATGCCCTTGCTGCCCATTCCGGCTTCCGTGAGGCCAAGGTGAAGCGCGTGGTCCGAGCGCTTTGCAAGTTCGGAATAGACCGCGATGAGATCCTGCACGCGGCTGACCTTGGCCGACAGGATGATACGCTCGCGCGCCAGGCCGATTTCCTCGGCCAGCTCTGCCGACAGCAGCGCCGACTGCACAATCGCCTCACGGGTCACTTCGTCGGCCGTCATCGGCGATCCATTGGCCTGATTGTCGTCCATCAGCCTGGTCAGGAGCTCCTGGTCGAGCGACCCCCAGTTGACCCCGATCCGCACCGGCTTGTCGTGGCGTATCGCCGTTTCCACGATCGCTGCGAACTGCCGGTCCTTCTTTTCGCGGAAACCTACATTTCCGGGATTGATCCGGTATTTGGCCAGCGCCTCGGCGCAGGCAGGGTGATCGGCAAGAAGCTTGTGACCGATATAATGAAAATCGCCGATCAGCGGCACTTCGACACCAAGCCTGGCCAGCCGGTCGCGTATCTTCGGCACGGCTGCAGCGCTTTCATCGCGGTCGACGGTGATGCGCACAAGTTCGGAGCCGGCGCGGTGCAGTGCGGCCACCTGAGCGACGGTCGCGTCAATGTCCGCGGTGTCCGTATTGGTCATCGACTGGACGACGACGGGTGCCTCGCCGCCGACGGTCACGCCGCCGACAGGCACCGCGACCGAGACGCGGCGCGGTAGTGGGGCGCCTGAATATCCGCTCATGCCGCAACCTTTCCGGCCCGAATTTCGTTGCTGCTCAGGTGGCGAACCCTCCGGCTGATGTCAATGGGCGGTGTCGGGCGTTCACGTTTGCGTAATCGCGGCGGTTTCGCCTTCGGTTCGCCGCACAGGACGCCCACATTGGCAACAACCTGGGAGAGCCGCCATGCAGGAGCCACCCGCCAACAGCCTGATCCGCAGCGCCATGAGGGCGCCGTATCTGGAACGCGACGAAGAGCAGGAGCTTGCCGTCCGCTGGAAGGAACAGCGCGATCAGGACGCACTTCACCGCATCACAATGGCGCATATGCGCCTGGTCATCGCCATGGCGGCCAAGTTTCGCGGCTTCGGCCTGCCAATGGCCGATCTCGTGCAAGAGGGCCATGTCGGCCTGCTGGAGGCAGCGGCCCGCTTCGATCCCGGGCGTGAAGTCCGCTTTTCCACCTACGCCACATGGTGGATACGGGCGTCGATCCAGGATTACGTCCTGCGCAACTGGTCGATCGTGCGGGGCGGAACCAGCTCGGCCCAGAAAGCCCTGTTTTTTAACCTGCGGCGGCTTCGCGCCCGCCTTGCAGTTGGCGGCGAGATGCTGACATCGGCCGACATCTACGAACGCATTTCGGATACGCTGGGCGTGTCGTCCGCCGATGTCGAAATGATGGATGCACGCCTTTCGGGTTCCGACACCTCGCTCAACGCCCCGCTGAGCTCGGAAAACGAAAATGCCAGCCGCCAGGACTTTCTGGTTTCGGACGCCCCCGGCCCCGACGAGCTTGCCGGAGACACGATCGACGATGAACGCCGCTCCGAATGGTTGCATACCGCGCTCGGAACCCTGAACGACCGTGAACTGCGCATCATCCGGGAACGGCGGCTGCGCGAATCCGGCGCCACGCTGGAATCGCTCGGCGAGAAACTCGGCATTTCAAAAGAGCGCGTGCGCCAGATCGAAGGGCGCGCACTGGAGAAACTGCGCGCCGCCCTGCTGGAGGCACATCCGCAGCTGGGCTCGCCTGCCTGACCCTCACCTGTCGGTGACGATCTTCACCTTCTCGCCGGCAGACAGGCTGGCCCCCGGTGCCAACCCGTTGAGAAGCCTGAACAGGGCTACCTTGTCGCTGACGCCGGACATCTGGGCGGCGAGCGAAGCCACGCTCTGCCCACTGCGCACCGTCAGCACCCTTACCCTGAGCGGTTCCAGTGCCGCCTGTTCTGCGTCGGAAAGCACCCTGAAGCTTCCAGTGACTGCACCGTCCACCCGACCGAGCGCCGCGCTATCGGCCGGGGCCGCGGTCAAAAGCCGGTACACCTGCGAACCCGCCCGCACCACGGTGATTGCGAACTGCCAGCCATCCGCGGTGGCGCGCGCGCGCGCAGCCTCGCTTCCGTTGATGACATCGGGCCGGATGCTTCCGGGCACCAGCCCCTGAACCCAGCCCGATTGCAGATAGTCGGAAAGTGCAACACGCCGGCTGAGTGTGACACCGTCAAATCTCACTGCGGTATCGCCGGGGCCGGCCGCGGTCACCGCTACAGCCGAATTGTCGATCACGAAACCTTCGGGCACCGAGAACGAGACACCCAGCCGAGGATGCAGGAAGGTGCGCCCGCGCACAAAACCTTCCTCCGGCGTGTCGCCGAAGAGCATACCGTCCACGCCCGCCAGATAGGCATCGCGGTCACGCGCGCCCTGCTCGCCTTGCGGGCCGTATTGTCGCGCATGGCGGCGCGCGAGTTCGATACGCTGCGGCGCGTTTGGATGCGATGCTAGGAAATCCAGACTGGCGTCGTTGCTGCCACTCACCGAGCGCAGGTCGGTATAGCCAGCCATCGACTGCAGGAAGCGCGACGCGGCAAACGGATCATAACCGGCCTGCGCGGAGGAGCGAATGCCGATCGCGTCGGCTTCGAGTTCCTGATTGCGCGAGAACTGCGCCAGCCTGAGCTTGCCGCGCACCAGCGCCACCTGCGCGTTGGGGCTGCTTCCAAGCACATCGTTGACAACCTGCGCGGCGAGAACCTCCTCGGCCTCTTTCTGCTGCCGCTGGATGCCGTGGTTGGCGGTCACATGGGCCATTTCATGCGCGATGACCGCCGCAAGTTCGGAAGAATCGTTGACCAGCGCCAGGAGCCCGCGAGTGACATAAAGATAACCGCCCGGCAGCGCGAACGCGTTCACATTCGGCGAATTGAGGATCGTAACCCGGTAGGCCTGGGTCGGATCGTCCGAGACCGCCGTCAATCGCCCAACGACCTTGGCCACCATGCGCTCAAGCTTCGGGTCGGAGTATTCGCCGCCATAGGTCGCCAGGATGCGCGGATGCTGCTCGCGTGCAATGCCGGCCAGCCGGTCGTTGCGGGTGACGGTATCGACCGTCACCGGCGCACTGGAGGGCCTGAACGCGCTGCTGTTGCCGAAATCGATGCCCTGACACCCTGCGAGCAGCACGAGCATACCCGCCAGCGCCAGCCACCGCGTGGCGGGACCGGACTGGCTGTCGATCATGCTGGACGTGCGGGTGCGAAACAGGTTCCGATTCCTTTCAGGCAGTTACCTGCGGTATAGCAGTGCAGCCGCTGCCCGCCAGCCGCGCGAAGGCGCGCCCGCGACATTAACGCGAACGCGTTGCGCAAATGACGCGCAATTATGTCGCTATCCGGGCAATGACAGGCTGTGGAGCTTATTCGGAACCGACATATCGCCGGAAGGCTTCCGGCATGTCAGGCCCGAAAAACATGCTCACGGGACCGCTTGCGGCAATCGTACCCGCTTCCAGATAGAGCATTGTGTCGGCAATGCGCTCAGCATCATCGGGGTGATGGGTGGCCATCAGCACCGTCATTCCGCGTTCCGCACTGAGTTCGCGTACCAGCGCGATCATGTCGGCGCGCAACGCCGGGCCCAGGGCGGCGAATGGTTCGTCGAGCAACAGCACCGGACGGTCGCGCACCAGAACCCGGGCCAGTGCCACGCGTTGGCGCTCGCCGCCCGAGAGCGTGGCCGGCGGACGCTTTTCCTTGCCGCCCAGTCCCACCCGTTCTATCGCCGCGCCCACATCGGCTCGTCCCCGCTCGTCCAGCTTCAGAGAGGGCGAACGCCCCAGCGCAACATTCGCAAATACATCCAGATGACCGAAGAGGTTGTTTTCCTGAAACACCATGGAGACGGGCCGGCGCGCTGGCGCGTCCCGGGCCACATCCCTGCCGCCAATCAGTATCGCCCCGCTGCCCGGTGTTTCGAACCCCGCTATCAAATCGAGCAGCGTCGATTTGCCCGACCCGCTCGGGCCCATGAGCGCCGCGACACTGCCCGATGCCAGCGTGAAATCGAAGCTGAACTTTTGGCCGCCGCGATTGAGCCGCACATCGCGGCAACTGATATCGGCTCCGCTCATCTTGTCCTCCGCGACGCCCAGTCGGCAAACATCATCAGCGCAAAACAGAGCGTGCCCAGCATCAGCGCGACGCCGGCCGCGTCTTGTGTGCGATAGGCGCTCAAGCGTTCCAGAAGAAGATAGGGCAGCGTTTTCACATATTCGCTGCCGAACAGCGCAATGACCCCAAGATCGCCCAGCGACAGCGCCATCGCGAAGGCAAATGCTGTGGCGAGCGGACGTCTGAGCGGCGGCCAGTCGATCAGCCGCAACCGCGCCAGACCCGAAATGCCGAGCTGAGCGCACAGCCGCTCATGCCGTGCTGACGCGCTGTCATAGGCAGGCCGGATGGCGCGCATGGCAAAGGGCATCGCCATGATGGCGTTGACCGTGACAACCATGACAGGCGCCGCCGCAAACACCCCGGCGCCGCTTTGCCGCAAAAGTACAAACCAGCCTGCCCCAATCACGATTGGCGGAATGACCAGCACGAGCGCCGCACCCTGATCGGTCATTCGCTCCAGTATTCCGGGCGACCGAAGCCGGCCCCTGCGCAGCTCGAGCGCCCGGCGCGCCATGACCAGCGAAACGGAGAGCGCGACCGAAAGCGACGCCGCGAGCAAAGCCAGCACCAGGCTCGTGACCGCCGCGTCTCGCACGCTCGCCTCGCCAAGAAGCCGCATCAGATCGGCATCCAGCCCCGCAAGCACGATTGCCGCCATCGGGCCAGCAACGAACAGGAACCCGGCGGCAAGGATGACAGCGTTGACGAGTTTTTCCGTTCCGGACGTAAACAGGCCGGTCCTGCCGGACACGGAAAGAAATGCCTCGCCGGCGATTTGTGCGCCAAGGCGAGCGGCCACAGCGACGACGACACCGGTCAGGACCAGCTGCACGAAGGTCAGCGTGACGGCCCGCCCGGGGTCGAAATCGAAACGCAACGCCTGATAGATCGCGACTTCCAGCGTCGTCGCCGCCGGGCCGCCGCCCAGAAGAAGAACGATGGTGAAGGAGGTGATGCACAGCATGAAGACGAGCATTGCAACACCGGGCAGCGCCACGCGCACCGCCGGCCATTCGACCAGCCGCCACGCCGACCAGGAACTCATGCCGAGCTGCGCCTCGAGCCGTCGATGGTCGGCCGGAATGGCGTTGAAGGCTTCGAGGAACATGCGGGCAGCGAGCGGCATGTTGAAAAACACATGCGCGACGAGAATGCCGCTGAGACCATAGATGCCCGGCCAGTCGTCGCCTGTCAGTGTGCTCAGGACGTCGGCGAAAATCCCCGCCCGCCCGAGCAATGCCAGAACGCCGAGTGCGGCAACGATTGCCGGCAGGGCCAGCGGCACACCGAACAGCCAGACGATCGCCCCGCGTCCGGGGAATGCGGGTAGCCGCGCCAACGCCCGGGCGACGAAGATGCCCGGCAGAACCGAGAGCACGGTCGACAGCAACGCCTGCCACAAGGTGAAGCGCACCACGCGCATCAGGTAGCCGTCCAGTGCGGACGCAGCACCCGACCAGTCGGACCCGGCTTCCCATATGAGACCGGCCGCCGCCCCGCCCATGACAAGGCCGATCGCGCCGAGCGCCAGCGCGCCCGGCAGAATGCGGCCACGAATGGGGGCGGCGGCAGGCATAAGTTTACCTGCGGTCTATTTGCTCATCACCGAAAGCCACTCCTCGACCCAGGCCTTGCGGTTCTCGGAGACGATTGCCGGATCGACCAGCAGCGGCTCTTCGGGCCGGATCATGTCGGCGAAGACCGGGTTGAGCGGCTCGGTGGTCGCGCCGGCCGGGAACATCCAGTTGGTTTCCGGAATCACGTCCTGGAACCCGGGACCTGTCATGAACTGCAGGAACTGCGCCGCGAGCGGGTTGGCCGCGCCCTTGGTAGTGATCCCTGCAACCTCGATCTGGATGTAATGCCCTTCGGCGAACTCGGCGGCCTTGTAGCGCTCCTCACGCTCCGCGATGAGGTGGTAGGCAGGAGAGGTCGTGTAGGAAAGCACCATCTGTGCCTCGCCCGACGTGAACAACCCGTAGGCTTCGCTCCAGCCGGGCGTCACCGTCAGCACACGGCTCTTTAGGCTTGCCCATGCTTCGGCGGCGTCGTCGCCATAGACGGCCTTCATCCACAGGAGCAGGCCGAGGCCGGGTGTCGAAGTCCGGGGGTCCTGGATGGCGATCTTCGGCCCCTCGGCATCTTCAACCAGCTCCTTCAGGCTCACCGGCGGCGTGTCCACTGTTTGCGTGTCGTAGACCACGGCGAAATAGCCAAAGTCGTAGGGAACGAAGGTTTCGTCCGACCACCCCCCCGGTACGCTGATATTGGCAAGGTCGATGCCGTGGGGAGCGAACAGTCCGGTTGCCTGCGCCTCTACCGTGAGATTTGTGTCGAGCCCCAGCACGATATCGGCGCTTGTCTCCGCACCTTCAAGCTTGAGCCTGTTGAGCAACGCGACACCGTCGGCGACACCGACAAATTCGATCGTACAGGCGCACTCGGCCTCGAATGCCTCTTTTACCTTGGGTCCGGGACCCCATTCGGTATTGAAGCTCTCATATGTGTAGATCGTGAGCGTGTTTTCCTGCGCCGCGGCAGCGAGAGCGCCGACGGTGAGCAGGCCGGTTGCGATAAGTGTTGTAGGGATCATGCGCATCGGCGCCTCCTTCTGTTTCGTTGAACGGGATGGCGCCTTGGCAAAGCGTCTAATCCCTCCGCCGGTGCAAACCGGATCAGGTTCAGCGGGTTGGCAGGGTTTCCCCTTGGCCTCTCAGCCGGATCGAACGTCCGGCACCCCGTTAGAGCGACGCCACCATTAAGCTTCCCGCCGCCCCGACGCAACAGCCGTTTTCAAGGGCTGGCCGCTTCCACTGCGCCGATGCTCCGTGATAGGAGCGCGCGCCATGAGCCAGAATTCGAAGCGAACGACGATACTTCTCGCCGGTGACCTCACTCCGACCCCGAGACTACGGGCGCAGATTGGCGGGACCCGCGTGATCGCGGCCGATTCCGGAATCCGGTACGCCTCGGCGCTCGGCCTGTCGCCGGATCTGTGGGTTGGCGACTTCGACTCAGCGACCGACGATCACCATGCCGAGCATGGCGACGTCCCGACGGCACGGTTTCCGGCTGAGAAAGACAAGACCGACGGTGAAATCGCCATCGAAGTCGCGCGCAGCGACGGTGCGACCGAGATTATTCTCGCTGGCGCCTTTGGCGGCGAACGGGCCGACCATGCCTTTCTGCATCTGACCACCGCGATGCGCGCGGCCGAGAGCGGCCTCCGGGTTCTGCTGACAAGCGGCACGACTGAGGCTGTACCGCTACTGCCGGGCGATGCCGAGTTCGATTATCCGCGAGGTACGGTGTTTTCGGTTCTGGGCTTCGGCGATCTGGCCGGGCTGACGCTGCGCGGCGTCAAATGGCCGCTTGACCGCCGCTTCGTCACTTTCGGCTCGTCGCTCACGATATCCAATGAGGTCGAAACCCGGCTGACCGCAAGTCTTGAGGCGGGCCGGGCCATGCTGGTCGCCAATCTGCCCGTTGACGCGGCGGCCTGACCATGGCGCCTCCGCTTCTCCAGCTCGACGGCATTGGCCTGTCTTTCGGTGGCGACCCGCTGCTTGAAGACATTTCGCTCAACGTGTCGGCGGGCGAACACATCGCTCTGGTCGGCCGCAACGGTTCCGGCAAGTCGACCTTGCTGAAGATCGCCGCCGGGCTGGTCGAACCGCGCGAGGGCACGCTGTTCCGCCAACCCAATGCGACAGTGCGGTATCTGCCGCAAGCGCCTGACACGGCAGGTTTCGAAACCGTACGCGATTATGTCGTTGCGGGCCTTGGTCCCGCCGACGACCAGAACCGGGCGGACTATCTGCTGGATGGTCTCGGCCTCACAGGCGCGGAAAACCCCGCAACCCTTTCCGGTGGCGAAGGCCGCCGCGCCGCGATAGCACGCGTTCTGGCGCCCGAACCCGACATCCTGCTGCTCGACGAACCAACCAATCACCTCGATCTCGCGACAATCGAATGGCTGGAAGGCGAGCTGGTGCGCTCCCCTTCCGCGATCGTCATGATTTCGCATGATCGGCGTTTTCTCGAACGGGTTTCGAAGACCACCATCTGGCTCGATCGCGGCACGGTCCGCCGGCTGGAAGAAGGCTTCGGCGCCTTCGAAGCCTGGCGGGACAGGCTGCTGGAAGAAGAAGAGCGCGATCAGCACAAACTCGGCCGCCAGATCGTGCGCGAGGAACACTGGCTGCGCTACGGCGTCACTGCGCGCCGCAAGCGCAACATGCGCCGGCTGGGCGAATTGCAGACCATGCGCGAGCGCCACCGCACGCGGCGCGGCCCAGAGGGTACGGCTACGCTGAAAGCCTCTGACGCCGGAGATTCCGGCAAGCTGGTTATCGAGGCGAAGGACATCGCCAAGAGCTATGGCGACAGGCCGATCGTAAGTGACTTTTCGATCCGCGTGGCGCGCGGTGATCGCCTTGGGCTCGTCGGTCCGAACGGCGCCGGCAAGACAACGCTGCTCAAGCTTTTGACCGGCGCGCTGACACCTGACGGCGGCACCATCCGCCACGGCGCGAACCTGGAACTCGCGAGCTTCGACCAGCACCGCGAGATGCCGGACCCGATGGAAACGCTCGCGCATTACCTGACCGAGGGTGCCGGCGACCAGATTTCGGTGGACGGCAAACCGCGCCATGTTGCGTCCTACATGAAGGATTTCTTGTTCAAGCCCGAACAGGCGCGTTCGCCCGTTCGCGAGCTCTCCGGCGGCGAAAAGGCGCGGCTGGCTCTGGCCCGCATTCTGGCACGGCCGTCGAACCTGCTTGTGCTCGACGAGCCGACCAACGACCTCGACATGGAAACGCTCGATCTGCTGCAGGAACTCGTCGCTGGCTATCCTGGCACCGTCATTCTCGTCAGCCACGACCGCGATTTCCTGGACCGGACGGTGACCAGCATACTGGTACCGGAAGGCGACGGCCGCTGGACCGAATATGCCGGCGGCTATTCCGATATGCTGGCGCAGCGTGGCAGCCGCGACATCAAAAGCGCCACAAAGTCCAGTTCTTCGAAGGCAGCAGCGCCTGCGGCACAAAAGGCCGAAAAGCCACACTCGGGCTCTGCAAAACTCTCCTACAAGCAGAAATACGCGCTTGAGAACCTGCCGAAGGAGATCGAGGCGGCAACGGTCGAAATCGACAAGCTGGAAGCCAGGCTCGCCGACCCTGATTTCTACAGCAAGGAACCGAAGGCTTTTGCCGACACGGCTGCGAAACTCGACACGCTGCGCGAGAAGCGCTCCGCTCTGGAGGAAGAGTGGCTGGAGCTGGAACTGCTGCGTGAGGAAATGGAGGGCGGTTGATGCATGCGCATCATGCGCATACATTATGCGCATAGGAGTTCGCCATGCTGACCAGACCGCCCGCCCGCAAATCCGTCAATCTGTCGCTCAACAAGGAGCTGCTCGCCGAGGCGAAAGAGCTGGGCATCAACATGTCCCGCGTCGCCGAGGAAAGCATCGCGCAGGCCGTTTCGGCTGAAAAATCCCGCCGCTGGAAGGAAGAAAACCGCGAAGCGATCGAGGGCTGGAACCGGTATGTCGAGGAAAACGGCCTGCCACTCGCCAAATATCGGATGTTCTGAGCTTGGCGCGCTACGATGTTTTTCTGCTGCAGGGAACGCGCGTGCTCGATGTCCAGACTGACCTCATCGAGCAGCTGCAATCGCGCGCCGTCGTTCCTCTTCTGCCAGTGTCCGAGACGCCACCCTCGATCCGCAGGCTTCATCCCGTATTCGAACTCGATGGCGAGAAGCTTGTGATGGCAACTCAACTGATCGGGGCCGTTCCCAACACGCTGTTCGACGAGCCGATCGGTAACCTCTCTGCACACCACGACGAAATCGTCGCCGCGCTAGATATGCTCTTTCACGAGTTTTGAGTTCGATGGCGCAGGCGATACCCCCAAACATCGCGCTGCGCGCCGCACGCCCCGGCGAGGCCGCCTGCCTCACCGAGCTGTGTCTGCGCTCCAAGGCGCATTGGGGTTATGACAGCACATTTATGGAGGCCTGCCGCGCCGAGCTGACGGTGACGCCTGAAACCGCCGCCGCACCGCTGCTCAGGGTCGCCACCGTTGATGGCGGCCTCGCTGCCATAGCCGAAATCGGCGAGGAAGACAGCGTTTGGCATCTCGATAAACTGTTTGTCGATCCGCGTTTCATGGGGCTCGGCCTTGGCCGCCGGCTCCTCCGTTGGGCGACAGAAGAAGCCGCCGCCCGCGGCGCGACTTCGCTCGAAATCGCGGCCGATCCAGGCGCAGTACCATTCTACGAACACCACGGCGCCCGCAGGATCGGCGACGAGCCCTCAGGCTCGATCCCGGGCCGCACGATTCCTCTTCTGGAACTGCGGCTTTAGTCCGCCTTGCGTTCGAGCTTGCCAGCCAGCGCTTCCATGCGCTCGGCCAGGTGTGACAGCGCTCCGACAAGGGCGGCGTCGTTCTTGTCGGCTTTCACAAGTGCATCGTCACGCGTCTTGCGCAGCGTGGCAATCTCGCTCTCCATGCCGAGAACCCGCTTTTGCAGCTCCGCGAGTTCGTCCATCACCATAATACCGGACATCACGGTGATACGTTGGTCGCCGATCTCCCCGAAACTCTCCTTCAGATGGGCGACATAGCGGTCGAAACGCGATGCGAGATCGATGAGGTGCTCTTCCTGCCCCTCGTCGCAGGCCATCCGGTACTGCTTGCCGTCAATCGTTACTGTGACTTGAGCCATCGCCGCATCTCGTTTGCCGGACTACCTGTCCAGGACCGCCCTGATCGTTTCCATCGCCGTCACCAGCCGGCGGGACACTTCCTTGTTTGCGTCTACGAGACGCTCAGCCCTGGCTTCGGAAGAATCGAGCTCCTGCGCAAGCCGCGCGCGGTCGGCATTCAGCCGCTGAACCTCCGCCTCGGCCTCCTCGGAGTCCTGTTCGCGGCCCACGCGCTCCGTGACCGACTCCTCAAGCGAATCGATCGCCTTCCCCAGGCGGGCGATCACCTCTTTCAGTGTCGGTTCGCTCGACATGGCGACTTTCCGGACAGAGTACGCGTGGAATCATGCCCTGATGGCAGGCCGTTAGACGGAAAAGATTAGGCTTCGTGTGAAGCACGCGTCAACCAATCCCTATTGGCTTTCCCCGCGTTCTTGGTCTGTTTACAGGTTGTGGAACGGCTGCGGCAGGTGCCCGCCCGCTTTGTTGACTCAGGGGCGGCACCTGATATGTGTCGCCTGCTTTTTTCCGGCGGCAAGCGCGCCGCATGTCCATTCCTGGCCTGGGGCCGTCAGCGAGCATAAGAAATGACTTCACGCGAAAAGCATGACCGGATGGCCAATGCCATCCGTTTTCTGTCGATGGACGCCGTCCAGGCAGCGAATTCGGGACACCCCGGCCTGCCGATGGGCGCCGCCGATATCGCCACGGTGCTGTTCACCCAGTTCATGACGCATGACCCGAAGCAGCCGGACTGGGCCGACCGCGACCGTTTCGTCCTGTCCGCCGGCCACGGCTCAATGCTGCTATATTCGCTGCTCTATCTGTCGGGTTACGAAGACATCACGCTGGACGAGATCAAGAACTTCCGCCAGCTCGGCTCCCGCACAGCGGGCCACCCTGAATACGGCCACGCCGCCGGCATCGAAACCACGACCGGGCCGCTGGGCCAGGGCCTGGCAAACGGCGTCGGCATGGCGCTTGCGGAACGTATTCTCAATGCGCGCTTCGGCGACGGTCTCGTCGATCATTATACCTATGTGCTGGCCGGCGACGGTTGCCTGATGGAAGGTATCAGCCAGGAGGCCATCGCGCTCGCCGGCCACCTCAGGCTCAACAAGCTGATCGTGATGTGGGACGACAACCGCATCTCCATCGACGGCCCGGTTTCGCTGTCCGATTCCACCGACCAGGCGAAGCGCTTCGAGGCTTCCGGCTGGAACACGCTGCAGGCCGACGGACACGATCCGGACGCCATCGCCGCCGCGATTGAAAAGGCGCGCCAGTCCGACCGGCCGACCATGATTGCCTTCCGCACCACGATCGGTTTCGGCTCCCCCAGCAAGGCCGGCACCTCCAAGGTGCACGGCTCGCCGCTTGGCGACGAGGAAATCGCCGCAACGCGAAAGGCGTTGAACTGGGATTCGCCGCCCTTTGTTATCCCGTCCGACATTCTGGATGACTGGCGCCTCGCAGGCCTGCGTTCGGCGAAGGAGCGCAAGGCGTGGGAACAGCGCCTCACCGATACGGATGGCGAACTGCGCGCCGAGTTCGAGCGGCGCATGAGCGGCGACCTTCCGACCGAATTCGACAGCGCCATGGCCGACTACAAAAAGAAGCTGGCCGAGGACAAGCCCAATGTCGCGACGCGCAAATCGTCCGAGATGGCGCTTGAAGTCATCAACGGCGTCGTGCCCGAGACGATCGGCGGTTCGGCCGACCTGACCGGCTCCAACAACACCAAGACCAGCCAGACCAAACCGATTGCGCCCGGCGAATATGACGGCCGGTACGTCTATTACGGCATTCGCGAACACGGCATGGCTGCCGCCATCAACGGTATGGCGCTGCATGGCGGCGTCATTCCATACGGCGGCACGTTCCTGGCGTTCTCCGACTACGCGCGCCCGGCAATGCGCCTCGCCTCGCTGATGGGCATCCGCTCCATCTTCGTCATGACGCACGATTCCATCGGCCTTGGCGAAGACGGCCCAACCCACCAGCCGGTCGAACAGGTGGCGGCGCTGCGCGCGATCCCGAACCACCTGGTTTTCCGCCCAGCGGACGCGATGGAAACCGCAGAGTGCTGGCAGATCGCGCTCACAAGCCGCAAGTCGGCTTCGACACTCGCCCTGACCCGCCAGAACCTGCCTGCCGTTCGCCTGGAAGCCAGCGACGACAATCTGTGCGCACTTGGCGCCTACGAGCTTCGCATGGCCTCCGACGATGCCAAGGTGACGATCTTCGCCACCGGCTCGGAGGTCGAGATCGCCGTAAACGCGCAGGCCGAGCTCGAGAAGAATGGCGTCCCGGCACGGGTGGTGTCCGTTCCCTCCTTCGAACTGTTCGAGCAACAGAGCGCCGAATATCAGGCCGCCGTTATCGGCACCGCACCGGTGCGTATCGCGGTCGAGGCAGGTGTCCGGCAGGGCTGGGACCGCTTCATCGGCTCGGACGGCAAGTTTATCGGCATGAGCAGCTACGGAGCGAGCGGACCCTACAAGGAACTCTACGCTCACTTCGGTATCACCGCCGAGGCGGTCGTCAAGGCCGCCATGGCCGGGCTTGACGACGAGGCCTGAGCGTTCGGGCCGTGGCATCTGCCACGGCTATTGCCGCAGCTTACCGTAATAGAGATTGCGGACTTTCAGCCGAAGGCCGTTTTCCGGAAATGTCCGGAACTGGCTCGGCATGCCGTATTTCTTGTGCTCCACGCCAAAACCTCCAAGTTTTGGTCCGATCTGCCATTGCACCGGCTTGCGCAGATCCTGGCGTTTCGGATCGCATTGCAGCTTGACCTGTTCGCCGCACAGCGGCGGAACAGCAGTCTGCTGACCTGAGAGCTCATAGATCACCTGATCGTCGCAGGTTACGCGCAAAAATCCGTCATTGCCCTTCGACCACTTCACCACCATCGAAAACCGGCGCCATTCGCCAAAGCTCTTCGGCCCGAAGCAATTCTTGTCTTCGAACTGGACGCCGCGCATGGAATCGAGATGCAGTTCATAGATGTGGTTCTTGATCGTGTTGATGCGCTGCCACTCAGCAATCAGCAGCGGGCTTCGCGGCTGGCCGTAGGCGACAAAATTCGTGAATGCCGGATCGACCCAGATTTCCATCGAATATTCGTAGGTTCTGCCGAGTTTCTGCTTGTTGCGCGTGTGGATCTGTGATCGAAGATTGCCGTTCTTGCAGTCGCTCTCACCGCGGCCGTCGCCGTAAACCTTCTTCGAACAATCGCCTCTCATGAGAGTGAAGGTGACGGCATCCGCGTCGAATTGCGGGCTGCGGCCCTGAAACCGGGCCTCCTCGAAGCCTGAAGGCGGTTTTCCGGCATGCGCCGCAAGGGGCAGCGCCAGGAGAAAGACCACCACAGACAGTAATCGGTATGCCATGCGAGCATCCTTTCCGTGGGCTTCAGCGGCGGTACATTAGCCACACCGCCCTGCACCCGTCCATCCGTGCCGCCGCAGCATTGATTTGGCTCTAGTTTGAGCGGCATTGCGGCCAAATGCCGTTGCACCAATGCTTTTCCGGCAGTCCCGCTGGATTCTTCCCCGCAGCGCCGTTAAGAGGGCGTGCCTGCCCGTCAGGGCGCGCCCGAATTCTCCAGCGTCCTGGCTGGAATGCCCCAACACGTCCGCGAGGAGATCATCGCATGACCGTTAAAGTCGCCATCAACGGATTTGGCCGCATCGGCCGCAACATTGTCCGCGCCATCTATGAGTCCGGCCGCAAGGATATCGATGTTGTTGCCATCAACGATCTCGGACCGGTCGAGACCAACGCGCACCTGATGCGCTATGACAGCGTTCACGGACGCTTCCCGAAGAGCGTCAAGGTTGACGGCGACACGATCCACATCGAGGGCGGCGACAGCTTCAAGGTTTTGGCCGAACGCGACCCCGCCAAGCTGCCCTGGAAGGAACTCGGCGTCGACATCGCGCTCGAATGCACCGGCATCTTCACCTCGAAAGAAAAAGCCTCCGCGCATCTTGAAGCAGGCGCCAAGCGCGTGCTGGTCTCTGCACCCGCAAGCGGCGCCGACCTGACCGTTGTCTACGGCGTCAACGAGGACAAGCTGACCAAGGAGCACCTTGTCGTATCAAATGCTTCTTGCACCACCAACTGCCTGGCGCCGGTCGCCAAGGTGCTCAATGACGCATTCGGCATCGAAAAGGGCTTCATGACGACGGTCCATGCCTACACTGGCGATCAGCCGACGCTGGACACCATGCACAAGGACCTCTACCGCGCCCGCGCCGCGGCGATGTCGATGATCCCGACCTCGACCGGCGCCGCCAAGGCCGTCGGCCTTGTGCTCCCGGAGCTCAACGGCAAGCTGGACGGTGTGTCGATCCGTGTGCCGACCCCGAACGTGTCGGTGATCGACTTCAAGTTCGTGCCGCGAAAAAAGGTAACGGTGGAAGAGGTCAACAACGCGCTCGTCGCTGCTGCCGACGGCCCATTGAAGGGCATCCTCGCCTACACCAACGAACCTCTGGTTTCGATCGACCTGAACCACAATCCGGCTTCCTCGACCTTTGCGCTCGACCAGACCAAGGTGATCGAAGGCGACCTGGTGCGCGTCATGTCGTGGTACGACAATGAGTGGGGTTTCTCGAACCGCATGGCCGACACCGCGGTGGCGATTGGCAAGCTGATCTGAAGATCGCAGCCCTCGGTTTTATAAAAGCCCGGCCCCGCCGGGCTTTTTTCTTGCCTTTTTCGGCACTTGCCCTTGCGGCATTGCAGCACGCTCCGCCAATATTCCGCCATTGAGGCGCGCAACAGACCGCACGGCGCAATCGGAAAGTTGGCTCAATGCTCGAAGGGATATACCTGGTCACGCTGATCGGCACGCTGCTCGTGCTGGTTGCGGCCTTTTCGAGCCTGCTCGCTTTCCGCTTCGGCGCACCGTTGCTGCTTCTGTTCCTGGGCATCGGACTTTTGGCCGGCGTCGATGGTCTCGGTATCGATTTTCACAATGCCGGCGTTGCCTATTTTGTCTGCTCCCTGGCCCTTGCCGTCATTCTGTTCGATTCCGGCTTCGGTACGGCGGTACAATCGTTCCGTCAGGCAGCCTGGCCGGCGCTGACACTGGCGACTGCCGGCGTCCTCCTGACCAGCCTCTTTTTCGGCCTTGCGGCACGTCTGCTGCTGGGCTTTTCCTGGCTGGAATCGTTTCTGCTCGGCGCGATCGTCGGTTCCACCGACGCCGCTGCCGTGTTCTTCCTGTTGCGCATCGGCGGCATTTCAATCCGCGAGAAGGTGCGCGCCACACTGGAGATCGAATCCGGCTCGAACGACCCGATGGCGATCTTCCTCACCATCGCGCTGGTTGAGGCGATCCTGGCACGCGACGGCGGAACGAACGGCATCGGGTTCCTGCTCGATTTCGTGCTCCAGATGGGTATCGGCCTGATCGCGGGCTATGGCGGCGGCGTCATGATCGTCGGGCTCGTCAACCGGTTGAACATGGAGCGCGGGCTGGTGCCGATCTTTGTGATCGCACTGGCGCTGCTGGTCTTTTCCGTCACCGGCGCGCTGGGCGGCTCGGGCTTCCTGGCGGCATATGTTGCCGGTCTCTACGCCGGCAACCGGCAGATGAAGGCCACCCCCGTACTGCGCCGCTTTCAGGACGGCATGACCTGGCTGGCGCAGATCATCATGTTCCTGGTCCTCGGCCTGCTCGCCACCCCGTCGCAGTTTCCCTCGATTGCCATTCCCGCAATTCTGCTGGCGCTGTTC
Organism: Mesorhizobium sp. Z1-4; assembly: GCF_004000235.1. GTDB lineage: Bacteria > Pseudomonadota > Alphaproteobacteria > Rhizobiales > Rhizobiaceae > RCIO01. Next base: position 110,593 of record NZ_RCIO01000002.1, on the reverse strand, counting down.
CTGATCTTCGTTGCACGGCCGGTCGCCGTATGGCTCACGCTTCTGCCGTTCGACTTCCAGCGCTCCGAAAGCGCCTTCGTCGCCTGGGTTGGCCTGCGTGGAGCGGTCTCCATCCTGCTCGCAATCGTGCCGCTGCTGGGCGGCCTCGACAACGGCACGACCATCTTCAATGTCGCCTTCATCATCGTGCTTGTATCGCTTCTCGTGCAGGGTTGGACGATCAACCCGCTTGCCCGCCGGCTGGGCCTTCTGGTGCCGAAACGCATTGGCCCGGTCGAAAAGCTCGAAGTCGAACTGCCCGGTACGGCGAGCCACGAGCTTCTTGTCTATCACGTTGTGCCGGGCAGTCCTGTGGAACAGGGCGAACGTATTCCACGCTGGGCGCGGCCGTCGCTGGTCGTGCGCGACGGCCAGTCCATGCGGTATCAATATGCCGGCCGGCTGCGCGCCGGCGATTATGTCTATCTCTTCATTTCCTCGCGTTACCCGCCACTTCTCGACCGGCTGTTCGCGAGCCCCCTGCCTGTGGAAGTCGACGACGAGGAGTTTTTCGGTGCCTTTGCCATCGATCCCTCGCGGCCGGTGGCCGACTTGCAGTCTGCATATGGGATCGAACTTCGCCCGGGCGAAGACGCGATGACGATTGCCGAGATGATGGCCTCGAGGCTGGGCGGCCAGGCCGAGTATGCCGACCGGGTGGCAGTGGGGCCTGTCGAGCTGATCGTCCGCGACGTGGACGACGCGGGCAAGGTCGAAACCGTCGGCGTATCGCTCGAGCCTGAGGCGCAAAACCCGCAGGTGCCGCTGTTTCTTACAGGCCGCGAAGTGGCGCACAAGCTACGTACATTCATCGCCGCTCGGTTGGCGCGCCGCAAGCCGCGGGAGCCGGGGGATGATGTGGAGCCTTCCGAAATCGCGTCCGACGGGCCTGGGAAAGCGAAACCGGCGGACGCGGATGCCGATTCTGAGGGCCGCGACAAAGCCTGATATTGCACGGCGGGCGGCGGGCTGTATGGTGCGCGCGCGAATCCCGTGAAAGGCAGAGCATGTCCAGCTTCCGTACCCTCGACGACCTCGACCCTGCAGGCAAACGCGTGCTCGTACGCGTCGACCTGAACGTGCCGATGGCCGGGGGCCGGGTTACCGACACCACGCGCATCGAGAGGGTGGCTGGCACGATCCTCGAACTCTCTGAAAAGGGCGCGAAGGTCATCCTGCTTGCCCATTTCGGCCGCCCCAAAGGCAAGGCCGACCCTGCCCAGTCGCTGAAGCCGGTTGCTGCCGCAACGGAGACCGTTCTCGACCGTCGTGTCTTCTTCGCTTCCGATTGCATCGGCGAGCCGGCGCGCAAGGCGGTTTCAGAGATGGTTGGCGGCGATATTCTCCTTCTGGAAAACACCCGCTTCCACGCCGGTGAGGAAAAGAACGAGCCTGACTTCGTGAAGGCGCTCGCTGAAAATGGCGACGTCTATGTCAACGACGCTTTTTCCGCAGCGCACCGTGCCCATGCCTCGACCGAGGGGCTCGCCCATGTCCTGCCGGCCTATGCGGGCCGCACCATGCAGGCGGAGCTGGATGCGCTCGAAAAGGGTCTCGGCGATCCCGAGCGCCCCGTGGTCGCGATCGTCGGTGGCGCCAAAGTGTCGACGAAGATCGATCTTCTCACCAACCTCGTCCATAAGGTGGACGCGCTGGTCATCGGCGGCGGCATGGCCAACACCTTCCTCGCCGCACGCGGCACCGATGTCGGCAAGTCGCTTTGCGAACATGACCTCGCCCAGACGGCGAAGACCATCATGACCGAAGCCGCAGGTGCCGGCTGTGTCATCGTGTTGCCGAGCGATGCCGTTGTGGCAGGGAAATTCGAGGCAGGCGCGGAAAGCGAAACCGTGCCGGTGACGGAAGTACCTGCCGACGCCATGATCCTCGACGCCGGACCGGAGACCGTGAAGGCGGTTACCGGCTGGCTGGAAAAGGCAAAGACGCTGGTCTGGAACGGCCCGCTCGGCGCATTCGAGATAGCCCCTTTCGATCGCGCGACAGTGGATGCGGCCAAATTTGCTGCGGCCCGTACACGCGAAGGCCTGCTGGTTTCGGTTGCCGGCGGCGGCGACACGGTGGCGGCACTCAACCACGCCGGCGTCGCGGACGACTTCACTTATGTTTCAACCGCCGGCGGCGCATTCCTTGAATGGATGGAAGGCAAAGACTTGCCCGGCGTCGAGGCTCTAAAGCCCTGACCGCACCCGTTCGCGACAACTTTCAGAACCATATCGACATCGGGAGAACGAGATGACGAACACGCAAATGGCGGCGCAGGCCGCGAACAAGGATGGCTTCATCGCGGCCCTCGACCAGTCGGGCGGATCGACCCCGAAGGCGCTCAAGCTCTATGGCGTCTCCGAAGATGCATGGTCGAATGACGATGAGATGTTCGATCTCATCCACCAGATGCGTGCGCGCATTATCAAGTCGCCTGCCTTCACCGGCGACAAGGTGATGGGCGCGATCCTGTTCGAGCAGACCATGGACCGCGAGGTGGATGGCGTGGCGACCGCGCAGTATCTGTGGGAAAATCGCGGTGTGGTGCCGTTCCTGAAAGTCGACAAGGGCCTCGCCGACGAGACGGACGGCGTGAAGTTGATGAAGCCGATGCCGGGTCTCGACGCGCTGCTGGAACGTGCGGTCGCCAAGGGCGTGTTCGGCACCAAGATGCGCTCCGTCATCGACGCCGCCAACCCGAAGGGCATAGCAGCAGTCGTGGCCCAGCAATTTGAAATCGGCAACCAGATCCTGTCGCATGGGCTGGTGCCGATCATCGAACCGGAAGTGACGATCTCGATTTCCGACAAGGCCGAGGCCGAGGACATGCTGCTCGCCGAAATCACCAGGCAGCTCGACACGGTGCCGGCCGGCAAGCAGATCATGCTGAAGCTCACCCTGCCGAACAAGCCGAACCTCTACAAGCCGCTGACAGACGATCCGCGCGTCATGCGCGTCGTGGCGCTGTCGGGCGGTTACTCGCGCGAGGATGCCAACGCCAAGCTGGCGCAGAACACCGGCATGATCGCGAGCTTCTCGCGCGCGCTGACCGAAGGCCTGTCAGCGGGCCAGAGCGACGCCGAATTCAACGAAGCGCTTGCTTCAACGATCGACGGCATCTTCGAGGCCTCGCGCGCGGGCTAGTGTGCCGAGCGGACAGGAGAGTAGCGGAAATGATCTTCAAATCCCTCCTCTCCTGGCTCGCTTTACCTGCTTATGTCTGGCAGGGCGTCGGCGTGCGGCTGCGCACCGAGCGATTGCTGCCGGCCGAAGGTCCGGTCATTCACCACATACCCGGCAAAGGCGAGCCGGTAAGGCTGCTGGTGGTCGGCGATTCCTCCGCCGCCTCGGTCGGCATCGGCAAGACGGAACGCGGGCTTGCCGCGCTTCTGGCCGCCCGGATTGCCGCTGAAACCGGCTGCCCGGTCGACTGGCGCGCCGCCGGTTTCAATTCGGCGACCGCCGGCCAGCTGCGCGACCATGTTCTGCCCAATCTCGCGCATGACGGCTGGAACCTGATCGTGCTTTCGGTCGGCACCAACGACGCCAAGAACTTTCACACCGTGTCACGTTTCAAGCGCGAATTCGGCGGTTTGCTCTATGCGCTGCGCGCCAAATGGCCCGAGGCGCAGATCGTCTGGTCGCCCGTGGTGGAAATGGAGAAGGTTCCGGCTTTACCGCCTCTGCTTGGCCGCATACTCGGTATCCGGGCCGACCTCATCAACGGCATGGGGACGCGTCTTTGCCAGGAGCGCGGCGCATTGGCTGCCTCGCGCCTGCCAATCTTTGACGCATCCGGATTTTCGAGCGACGGCTTTCATGCTTCGGAGGCCGGTTATGCGGCCTGGGCCGACCATATCTGGACGTTGGTATCCGGGCTTCTGCCTAGCCGGGCCGCACCGCAACGGTCAGCATCATCGCGGCTAGCGCAACAACGGCGATCTTCCAGAAGTCGGCGCGCTTCCTGAGACCCGGCAGTCCGAGCGGCCGGATGATGTGCACCACCATCAGGCCCAGAAGCAGCAGTGAGATGATCTTTGCCATGGCGGCCGAATCTCCGGGTTCGGACCGATACCTAGCGGCTTCTGCCGGCAGGCGAAACCTTGACCCCGGTCAATGCGCCGCGTCAGACCTTCGGTTGATAGACAATGTTCGATGCCCGCCATAAGTCAGTGATGGCAATGGGAGGAAGGTGATGCCAACGCGCTATTCGCAAGTCTATGCCGCCTGGAAAGCCGATCCGGAAGCATTCTGGGCGGAAGCCGCGAGGGAGATCGACTGGTCGAAGCCCTGGGACAAGGTGTTCGATCCCGACCAGGGCGTCTACGGCCGCTGGTTCGCGGGCGCGCAATGCAACACCTGTTACAACGCCGTAGACCGACATGTCGAAACCGGCCGCGCCGACCAGCTGGCTCTCATCCATGACAGCCCGATCACCGGCACGCAGCGCAAATTCACCTATGCCGAGCTGAAGCGCGAAGTCGAAGCTCTCGCTGCCGTTTTGCAGGACAATGGCGTCAAAAAGGGCGACCGCGTCCTGATCTACATGCCGATGGTCGCCGAAGCTGCCTTCGCCATGCTCGCCTGCGCGCGCATCGGCGCGATCCATTCCGTCGTATTCGGCGGCTTCGCCGCGCGCGAACTCGCTACCCGCATCGACGACGCAAAGCCGGTCACGATCATCTCCGCCTCATGCGGGATAGAACCTGGCCGGGTGGTCGCTTACAAACCGCTGCTCGACGGCGCGATCGATCTGGCGAAGTCGAAGCCTTCGAAATGCGTCATTCTCCAGCGGCCGGAGCTCGAATGCGAGCTGACGCCTGGCCGCGATGTCGATTACGCAGAGGCGGTTTCGGTCGCCAAGGCGGCCGGCAGGCAAGTGCCCTGCGTTCCGGTCGCGGCCACCGACCCGCTATACGTGCTCTATACATCCGGCACCACCGGCCAGCCCAAGGGCGTGGTGCGCGACAATGGCGGCCACATGGTCGCGCTCAAATGGTCGATGAAAAACCAGTATGGCGTCGACCCCGGAGAAGTGTTCTGGGCGGCCTCCGATGTCGGCTGGGTCGTCGGCCATTCCTACATCGTCTATGCGCCGCTGCTGCATGGCTGCACGACGATCCTGTTCGAGGGCAAACCGGTCGGCACGCCTGACGCCGGCACATTCTGGCGCGTGATCGAGGAGCACAAGGTTGCCGCGCTCTTTACGGCACCGACCGCCTTCCGCGCCATCAAGGGACAGGACCCGAAGGGCGAGTTCGTTCGCAGATACGATCTGTCTAACTTCCGCACGCTGTTCCTGGCCGGCGAGCGCGCCGACCCAGAGACGATCAAATGGGCGGAAAACCAGCTCAAGGTGCCTGTCATCGACCACTGGTGGCAGACCGAGACTGGCTCGCCGATTTCCAACAACCCCATCGGGCTCGGCATGCTGCCGGTCAAATACGGCTCACCCGCTGTTTCGATGCCGGGTTACGACGTTCAGGTGGTGTCGGACGAGGGGCACCCGGTCGACACCGGCACGCTCGGTAATGTGGTCGTGAAACTGCCGCTGCCGCCTGGCTGCCTGCCGACACTGTGGAACGCCGACCAGCGTTTCCGCGATGCCTATCTCGTGGAGTTCCCCGGCTATTATAAAACCGCGGACGCGGGCTATATCGACGAGGACGGCTACCTCTTCATCATGGCGCGTACCGACGACATCATCAATGTCGCCGGCCACCGGCTCTCGACCGGCGGCATGGAAGAGGTGATCGCCGAACACCCGGACGTTGCCGAATGCGCCGTCATCGGCATGGCCGATGCGCTGAAGGGGCAAATACCCTGCGGTTTCGTGGTGCTGAATGCAGGCGTCAGCCGCGACGCCGCCGAGATCGAAAAGGAAGTCGTGGCGCTGGTGCGCGAGCGTATCGGCCCGGTTGCGGCTTACAAGCTCACGGTCGCGGTAAAGCGGCTGCCCAAGACGCGCTCCGGCAAGATCCTGCGCGGCACCATGCAGAAGATCGCCGATGGCGAGGAATGGTCGATGCCGGCGACGATCGACGACCCGGCAATCCTCGACGAGATCGGCGCGGCACTGAAGGAAAAGGGCATCGGCGCCTAGAAACGCCGCCGGCAGGGTTTCCTCCCAAGCCGCATTGCTGTAGACGGGCCTCCCTCTTCCATGAAGTCCACCCAGCGGGGTGCTTTTCGGCGCCCGGCGCAGCATTGCGAGCAACCGGCAATGTCAGCTCTTTTTTGTGGTGTCGATTTCGGCACCACCAATTCCACCGTCGGTGTTTGCGACGCCGGCGGAGCACCCGCTCTTGTGCCACTGGAACGCGGGGAAGGCACGATACCCTCTGCCCTGTTCTTTAGCCTCGACGGCGGCGGCGTGTCATTCGGGCGAGACGCAGTGTCCCGCTACATGAACAGCGCCGAAGGCCGTTTCATGCGTGCTCTCAAATCGATCCTGGGCACCGGCTTGATGGAAGAGACAACACTGGTTGGGCGCGACCGGCTGACTTTCCAGCGCATCATCGGCCGCTTTCTCGGCCACCTGCGCCAGCGTATCGAAGCCGCTCACGGTGAGGTGCCCCAGAAGGTCGTATTCGGGCGCCCCGTACGTTTCGTCGATGACGATAACGCAGCAGACCGGCGCGCGCAGGAACAGTTGGAAGCCGCGGCGCATGCTGAAGGTTTCGGCCATGTGGAGTTCCAGTTCGAACCCGTGGCCGCTGCCCTTCATGTCGAACACATGCTCTCCGACGAAACCCTTGCGCTTGTGGTCGACATCGGCGGCGGCACGTCGGATTTTTCCGTTCTGCGGCTCTCGCCCCGGCGCGCCCGCAATGTGGATCGCGCAGGCGATATTCTGGGCACGTCAGGGGTTCACGTCGGCGGCACGGACTTCGACCGCCAGCTCAGCATCGCGCATGTGATGCCGCATTTCGGGCTTGGCACCCGCACGCTCGACGGCAAGCGCCACCTGCCGGTCTGGTACTTCAACGACATGGCGACATGGCACAGGATCAACCGGCTTTATACCGGTGCGACGATGCGCGACATCCGTTCCTTGATACGTGAAGCGGCGGAACCGGCCAAGCTGGAGAGGTACCGGCATTTGCTGGAAAATCGGTCCGGCCATCGCATGGCGGCACATGTCGAGGCCGCCAAAATCGAGTTGACCACGGAACCGGAAGCACAGATCCGCTTTTCCGAGCCGGGGTTGGACTTCATTCATCCGGTCATGCGAACCGAGTTCGAAGCGACGGCGCGCGAACTGGTTCAGCGTATCGACCGCGCGATCGGCGACGTGCTGCACCTCGCCGGCGTGGAGGCCCGCGACATCGAAACCGTGATCCTCACCGGCGGCGGCGCGCAGGTTCCAATCGTCCGGGCGGTCGCAACTGCACGGTTTCCGCATGCACACACCCCGGAGTCGGACCAGTTCGGCTCGGTCGGAATGGGGCTGGCGCTGGACGCCCGACGCCGCTTCGGGGGCTCCCGCTGTTGACCGGTCGCCGCCCGCAGGCCTATGCCAGCTGTTCCGAAAACGGGAGTTCCTGATGGCACTGGACGGCAAAATCGCGATCGTAACCGGTGGAGCCGGCGGCATTGGCTTCGCAATCGCGGAACGGTTCCTGCGCGACGGTGCCAAGGTGGTATTTGCCGACGTCAACAGCGACAAGGGCGCCAACGCCCTCGCAAATCTGGAGCAACTCGGCGAATGCCGGTTCATCAAGGCAGATGTTGGCCGCCGGCTCGACGTGCACAACCTGGTGGCCGCGACCATCGATACGTTCGGCGACATCGATGTTCTGGTGAACAATGCCGGTATTGTCCACCGGGCCGAATTCCTTGACCTGACGGAAGAGGATTTCGACCGCGTGCTGCGCGTCAATCTGAAAGGCAGTTTCCTCACCGGACAGGCTGTCGCGAAATTCATGGTCGAGAAGGTCGAGAAAGGCGGCACGGCGGGCAGCATCATCAATATGTCGTCGGTCAATGCGACCTTGGCGATTCCCGACCAGGTGCCCTATTCGATTTCCAAGGGCGGTGTCGGCCAGCTAACGCGGGTCATGGCGCTGTCCCTTGCCCAACATGGGATACGGGTCAACGCCATCGGTCCAGGCTCGATCATGACCGACATGCTTGCCAGTGTGAACGACGATCCGGCATCGCGAACGAGGCTGCTGTCGCGCACCCCGCTCGGCCGCGTCGGCGAGCCTTCGGAGATCGCGTCGATTGCCGCCTTCCTAGCCTCCGACCAGGCCAGCTATATCACCGGCCAGACGATCTACGCCGACGGCGGCCGGCTGCCCCTTAACTACACGGTCGCGGTCAAGCCCGAGAAATAGCAGCCTCCGTCACTGGCAAGAGGTTTGTTCGAAGCGCCCCTCTGTGAAGGTGACGGTGGAGAAGCCAGCGCTGCTTGGGCACGGTATCATCAGGCGGTCGCCATCGATGCGCGGTTCCGCCGAAAGAAATCCGCCTTCAACATGCCGGCCCTCATGGGACACAAATAGCGTGATCTGGCAGGCGTTGACCGCGCAGTATTGCATTTTTTCGCGGCACTGCATTTGAGCAGTGTCGAGCAGATAGTCATCCTCGCCGTCGCCGTTGAAGTCGAAGCGCGAAATCGCACCGTCAAACGAAACCGCACTCCCCCCGGCCGCGCAAACCTCGCGGATGCCGTTCATCAGGGTCACCATGTTTTTCGGATAGCCGGACTGCTCAGGAGCAGCGGCCGAATAGGTCGCCACCACCTCCGGGCGTGCGTCACAGAACTTCCTGAGCAGCCGGTCGCCTTGCCGCCAGATGCCGGCATCGCTGCCGTCGGGGCACGGCAAGAGAAACCCCTCGGAAGAAAAGCCGCGATATCCCTGCAGAATGTAGTCGAACCGCTTCCACTGGCCCTGCGCCGAAATAACCGCCGTATAGGGGCAATGCGAGGCGCCGCAGATCATTTGCCGCCGCGCCGGGCAGAATGCCTGATGGTCGAGCAGGAAGTCATAGATGCCATCGCTGTCAATGTCTTCTGCCACAAAGCCGCTGTCATCGGGATCAACCCGTTCGGAGCCGCATTCAGCGTCAATCTCGTTGAGAGCGGCAACCAGCGGCGCCGGCATGTCGGCACGGCTGAGAGCAAGGCTTTCAGCCTCCGGATTTACCAGAAGCGACGCGTTCAGACCCTGGCCGTCGTCCGCCGGAGAAGCCGGCATTGTGCTTTTCTGGACCGGGCGGCACTGTTTCAGGATGGAATCGATCGCACGTGTCGACCCTTGCAAAGAAAGCCTTCCGCCCGAGACATTCCCAATCAGGACGTAGATGCTCGAACCCGCCTTCAGTTGATCTACGAATAGGCTGTCGCGCGCCCATTCGAATTGCGCTGCGAATTCCCATTCCCCAAGTTCTTGCCGCCGCTTTTCGGACATCGGCAAATTGTGATGTCGCGATCCGTCGAGCACCACCGACACCTTGACGTCACCTGTCGCCGAATCCCCGCCCGTCTGGAACGTGAACCACTCCGGGATCCGGTCAGCGGATGCACAGCGAAGACCGAAACACAGATGGTGGTTGCCGGTGCCTTCGCAGACTGCCACGCCCTCGCCAAGAGACGGGAAGGGTATCGCACCCCAGTCGCGCGCATAGCCGCGCCCGACCGACACGAATGCGAACAACAGAAGTACGACTAGGATACGTCTCGACACCGGCATAATGAAACCTCGCTTTTTCGCGGACCATAGGAAGACCCACGCCGCGGCGCCACTGCAAAGCGACAAACCCCGGCACTCTTCCGGCAGCGGCATCTGATCCTGACAGAAGGTTGTCAGTAGGCATGTGCGATTGTGGCATCGTCGAAAGCACGAAGGGAACCACGCAATGTCCGGCAGCGGCTCAGCACTTGCAGTCTTGTTCGACGGTGTACGCACCTACCGCGAAAGCCTGCGACGCAAGCGCGCGGAGCGTGTTCTCATTGGGCTTCCGGCGCGCCTGCGCAAAGACATAGGCTGGCCCGATAGCGAGCGTTTTTCGGGTACGGACTAGTCTTGGCGCGTATCCTCCCCTGACATTTCTTCTGAAAGAAAGGTACGATCATGGCAGGTTTCATCCCACAAAACGCGGTCGTGTGGGCCGAACTTCCGGTCTCCGACATGGCACGTGCAAAAGCGTTCTATTCAGCGGTCGTCGGCAATGAGCTCAAAGACCAGGAAGGCGGCCCCAATCCGATGTCGATATTCGTGGCCAAGGAGTCGGAGTCGATCGGCGGAAACATTTATCCGGGCAATCCCGCGCCTCGGGGCACCGGGCCGACCGTGCACCTGGCCGTCGATTCCGTTGATGCCGCGATGGAGCGGGTCAGGGCCAATGGCGGCGAGGTCGTGAGCCCGGTGATCGAGTTGCCCGCTGGCCGCTTCGCCTATTGCCTCGATCCCGACGGCAACAGCATCGGCGTGTTTTCGGCTTAGCTCTATGAGATCAGGTTTGAACCCAATTCGGCAGGCGGCGCGTCATGAGGCGCGCTGACCGGCTGTTCCAGATCGTTCAGCAACTGCGCGGCGGCCGTCTGGTCACGGCGCGCATGCTGGGCGAACGCCTCGAGGTGTCGGAGCGCACCATCTACCGCGATATTGCCGACCTGCAGTCGTCCGGAGTGCCGATCGATGGCGAGGCTGGCGTCGGTTATCTGCTGCGCGAGGGGTTCGACCTGCCGCCGCTGATGTTTACGCGGGATGAGATAGTCGCGCTCGTTGCCGGGGCCCGTATGGTGCGCGCATTTGGCGGCGCCGCGATGGCGCGCGCTGCCGAGGAGGCGCTGATCAAGATCAGTGCCGTGCTGCCCGACGCCGAGAAGGCTCGCGTCGCGCGCACGGAAATCCACATGCCGGACTGGGTGATCAGTGAGGACGCCCGAAAGGCGCTCGATCGCCTTGAACGGGCGATCGACACTCGAAACGTTCTCAACTTCGCCTATTCCGACGAGGCTGGCCGCAGCACGGAGCGCGATGTTCGGCCACTCGGACTGTGGTTCTGGGGCAAGGTCTGGACGCTGGTCGCATGGTGCGAAATGCGCGAGGATTTCCGCGCATTTCGTATCGACAGAATCGTCGAGATCCGCGACGCCGGGCGCAAGTTCAAGCCCGAGCGAGGCAAGCAGCTGGCGGACTTTTACCGCGATTTCGAAACCCACGGACTGCGGCGCTAGCAGCGCTGCGGCTCAGCTCCGCCTGGCTGCCGCTCGCCGGAAGCAGAAGCGTCAGCCCTTGTCTTCGCCGTCAGCTTCATCGGTCGACTTCAGCGACGACAGCTTTGCAAACACCTTGCTTGCGTCGAGCTCTTCCTCTTCCGGCTCCGACGAAGCGGCGGCATCGGGGTTGAGCGTCTCGGTTTCGGACGCAGGCAGCAGGGTGTCGCCCGACGGCACCGCCGTGTGATCGCGGCCGCGGTCGGCCTTCTGCACTTCCATATCGAGGTCGATCTGCGTGCACAGGCCTAGCGTCACCGGGTCCATCGGCACCAGGTTGGAAGAGTTCCAGTGCGTACGGTTGCGGATCTGCTCGATGGTCGCCTTGGTCGTTCCGACCAGCCGCGAAACCTGCGCATCCTTGAGTTCAGGATGATTGCGCACCAGCCAAAGGATCGCATTGGGGCGGTCCTGGCGCTTGGATACCGGCGTGTAGCGCGGCGCCTTGCGCTTGGATTCGGGCACCCGCACCTTCGGCTCCGAAAGCTTGAGACGGTAGTCGGGATCGGCTTCGCCTTTTTCGATTTCGTCGCGGCTGAGCTGGCCGGTCATGATCGGGTCCATACCCTTGATGCCCTGCGCGGAATCGCCATCGGCGATGGCGCCCACCTCAAGCGGATGCAGCTTGCAGAACTGTGCGATCTGCTCGAACGAAAGCGCCGTATTGTCGACCAGCCATACAGCGGTCGCCTTGGGCATCAGCAGCGTATTGGCCATATATGCGAATCCTCTTCTTCGCCCGCGTCCCTGGCGCGGGCGGTGGTTCATGCCACCAAATCTGTGGGAATGGGCGGCTATATAGCGGTCTTGCGGGGCTGGAGCAAGAATTCTTGCACGCCGCCGCCCAATTTCCGCCTAGCCCACGTCGAGAACGATCTTGCCGATGTGGTCGCTGGTTTCCATGCGCTCATGCGCGCGCCAGGCTTCCTTGAGCGGGAAGATCATGTCCATCACCGGCGCCACTTTCCGTTCTTCCAGAAGCGGCCACACCTTGTCGCGCAGCGCCGCAGCGATTTCGCCCTTGAATTCGACCGTGCGGGGCCGAAGCGTGGAGCCGGTGTGGGTAAGCCGTTTTACCATGAGCATGGAAAAATTTGCCTCGGCTTCAGCTCCGCCAAGCGAAGCGATCTGCACGATGCGCCCATCGACGGCCGCAGCACGGTAATTGCGGGCCACGTAACTTCCGCCGACCATGTCGAGGATGACGTTGGCACCCGCGCCGCCGGTCGCTTCCTTCACAACCTCGACGAAGTCTTCCTCGCGGTAGTTAATCGCCCTTGTGGCTCCGAGATCTAGACAGGCCTGGCATTTGCCGGCACTGCCAGCCGTTGCGATGACCTTCGAGCCGAAAGCACTGGCAAGCTGGATTGCGGTCGTGCCGATGCCGGAGCTTCCGCCGTGGACCAGCAGTGTCTCGCCGGGCTTCAGCGCCCCGCGTTCGAACACATTGTGCCATACCGTGAAGTAGGTTTCCGGCACCGCTGCGGCTTCCGTGAGCGCAAATCCGCGCGGCACCGGCAGCGCATTGCTTTCATGTGTCAGACAGAATTCGGCATAGGCACCGCCGGGCGTGAGCGCGGTCACCAGATCCCCCGGGAGCCATCGCGTCACGCCATCGCCGACAGCCGCGACTTCCCCGGCCGCCTCGAGGCCCGGCAGGTCGGAAGCCCCCGGCGGCGGCGGATAGGCGCCCATGCGCTGCGCAACATCAGGCCGGTTGACGCCCGCCGCCTTCACCCTGATGAGGATTTCGCCGGCACCCGGCGCGGGAACGTCGCGCTTTTCCGGCTTCAGCACCATCGGACCGCCTGGCTCGCTGATCGCGATCGCCATCATCTTTTCCGGCAGTTTCTGCGACGCTGGCATTTGCGCTCCTTCTGATTCGAGACCTGCATTGCATCAAGCCGCCTCGACTATGTACCCTTGCAGGCAACGCAGGCAAACGGTGCCGCGACGAACGCAGGAGACAGCCATGGCCTTTATCGACGAGGAACCGCTGAAACGAGCCAGGGCGCATGAAATCGGTCAGGATCTGTCACTTCTGTCAGTCGACGAACTTCACGCCCGTATCGAGGTCCTGAAGCAGGAAATTGCGCGCCTTGAGCAGGAGCTTTCGCAAAAGGGCGCAACCAAGGCGGCAGCCGACGCCCTGTTCCGCAGCTAACACACAGACCACGCACAGAAACCGGTAGAAATCCGCATGTTCTCGACCTTCGGCTCGATCCTCGCTCTGCTTCTGGGCACGGCCTTTCTGCTCGCCGGTTCCGGCCTTCATGGCCTGCTCCTGCCGCTGCGGGGCCAGGCGGAAGGCTTTTCGACCACGACGCTCGGCCTGCTCGGCACCGCCTGGTCGCTCGGCTTTGTCGCCGGATGTTTGCTTGCGCCACGCCTGGTGAAGCGCGTCGGCCACGTCCGCGCCTTCGGAGCGTTCGCAGCCTCGGGCGCGATCATCGCGCTGCTTTCTGGTTTGCTCGTCGGCGAACTGATCTGGATCGCCCTGCGCGTGCTTACCGGCTTCGTCATGGCGGGCGCCTTCATGATCATCGAAAGCTGGCTCAATGAACGTTCGACCAACGAGACCCGCGGCACCGTTTTCGGGCTCTATATGATGGTCACCTACGGCGCGATCATGGGCGGGCAGCTGACCGTCGCTGCGGGCGACGTTACCACCGCAACGCTGTTCATGATGACCGGCATTCTGTTCTGCCTGTCGCTGATCCCGACCGCGGTTTCGACCGCGGTAACGCCCAAACCGCTGGCGGAAGTGTCGCTCGACCTGCCGGCGCTCTATCGCAACTCTCCGATCGCTTTTGCCGCCTGCCTGCTCGTCGGCGTCGCCAATGGCGCCTGGGGCACGCTTGGCGCGGTCTATGGCGCCCGCGCCGGCATCTCGACGGCGGAAATCGCATTGATGATGAGCCTCGTCGTGGTGGCGGGCGCCGTGACACAGCTGCCGGCCGGCCGTCTTTCCGACCGCACCGACCGCCGCTACGTGCTTGCAGGAGCCGCCGCCGGCGCCGCAGTCTTTGCCATCCTGATCGTACTCATCGCGCCGAAATCGGGAGCCGTGATCCTGACCATGACCGCGCTGTATGGAGCAATGGCTTACATCCTCTATTCGATCGCCGTCGCCCACGCCAACGACCACGCTCCGGCAGAGGATTTCGTGAAAGTCTCCGGCGGATTACTGCTGCTTTATGGCGGCGGCACCATGATCGGCCCGCTGGTTGCAGCGCCGCTGATGGACTATGTCAGTTCCGAGGGTATCTTCCTTGCCACCGCCTGGGCGCATCTCACCCTGGCGGGATATGCGGTGCTTCGTATTTCGCGCCGCGCGCCGGTGCCGATCGACGAACGCGAAGCCTTCAAGACCTTGCCGGCGGAGCGCGCGGTCACGCAGAATGCGGTGATGCTCGATCCGCGCAGCGACACCGAGGCCGAGGAATAGACCGGACACCATTGAGCTTTTGCGCCGCCCGCCTAAGAATGGCACATGTCCAATCCTGACCCGTTCATGGCGATCTCCGACGGCAACCGGCGTTATGTTCTGGAGGAACTCCGCCGTGGCCCCAAAAGCGTCACCGAACTTGCCTCCGGGCTCGACGTGTCGCGCCCAGCCGTATCCCAGCACCTGAAAGTGCTGTTGGAGGCGGGACTGGTCAGCGTCAGTGCCGAAGGCACCAAACGCATCTACGCAATCGACCCTGCCGGCTTCCTCGGCCTCAACATCTGGCTCGATCAGTTCTGGGAGGGGTGAGAACGCGGCCCTACGTCACCCTCGGGCTTGTCCCCAGGGCCTACCGTCGTTGATGAAAATCGCGACGGAGAGGGTACGCCAGGGTTCATCGTCGAGCTGTCAGTAGATCCTCGGGACAAGCGCGGGGATAATGGCTGCACCTTAGAAACCCTTACGGTTCCAGCTCGACATCCCAGTAAAGGAAATCCATCCAGCTTTCGTGCAGGTAGTTCGGCGGGAAGAGCCGGCCATTATTGTGCAGGTCATGGACCGTAGGCTGATAAGGCTTCTGCAACGGCCACATCTTGGCCTGTGCAGGCATTTCCCCGCCTTTCCTCAGATTGCAGCTCGAGCATGCCGCGACCACGTTTTCCCACGTCGTTGCACCACCGCACCGCCGCGGCACTACATGGTCGAAAGTGAGATCGTCCCTGGTCCCGCAATATTGGCACTGAAACCGGTCGCGCAAAAACACGTTGAAACGCGTGAAGGCCGGGTGGCGCGAGGGTTTGACGAAGGACTTGAGGCAGACGACGCTTGGCAGCTTCATCGAGAATGAGGGCGACGAAACCGCGTGTTCGTATTCGGCAACGATGTTCACCCGGTCGAGGAAGACGGCCTTGATGGCATCCTGCCACGACCACAGCGACAGCGGGTAATAGCTCAGCGGCCGGTAATCCGCATTCAGCACCAGAGCGGGAAGTCCGTCCGGCGAGACCGCGATCGTCACTTGCTCATCTCCTTCGGATGGTCCCGATCGGCGCGGATACTGTAAGCCGGACGTGACAGGAATGTGAAGCGGCAAATACATGAAAGTGACGCCGAAACGCGGGGATTCCGCGTTGAATCCGCGGCACTTAGGCCACCGGTGCGGCTTCGCGGCCCTTCAGCACGCGATAATGCGCCCATAGCAGCCTGGCCGCGACGCCGCGCCATGGCGCCCATGATTCGCTCAAGGCACGCAAGGCACGATCATCGAGCCGCTCCGTTCGGCCCAGAATGTCGCCCGCCGCCACCTGCAGCGCGAGGTCCTTTGCCGGAAAAATATCGGCATGCCCGGCCGCGAAAAGCAGATAGACCTCCGCCGTCCATTCGCCGATCCCGTGCACGGCTGTCAGCTGACCGAGCGCATCTTTGGGTGGCATGTCGCAAAGGCCGAAAAGATCAAGCGCGCCGCCAGCAACCGCCTCGGCCGTCGCCATGAGCGCGGCCTGTTTCGGCCGCGACAGGCCCGCTTCGACAAGCGGCCCGGCGCCGCCCGCGAGCACGTTTTCAGCCTCCAGCGGATCGACCAGCTTGACCAGCCTGCCGAAGATCGCATCCGCACTCGCCCGCGAAACCTGCTGCGATACGATGATCGAAGCCAGGCTGGCGAAACCGGGTGCCGTGCGCCTCAACGGCACATCGCCGGCACCTGCAATCACAGGCTTGAGGCGCGCATCGATCGTGCGCAGGGCGGCCAGCCCCTCGGCAACCTCATCCATGGTATCGATGCGCCGTGTCACGCAAACAGCTCCGCTTCGGCAAATCTCGCAGCACCGCACTTGTTGGTGCCGCGCAGCCACAGTAGCAATCGTGCTATGTCGGCCACAATCCACACTGAGCGGGTCTCATGACACAACCCGTTTTCCGCTTTGCCCCAAGCCCCAACGGCCCGCTGCATCTGGGCCACGCCTATTCCGCCATGCTCAATCATGACATGGCGGCTGATGCAGGCGCCCGATTTCTGCTTCGCATCGAGGACATCGACACGGGGCGCAGCCAGCCTGAGTTCGAACGCGCGATTTTTCACGACCTCGCCTGGCTTGGCCTCGATTGGGAGGAACCCGTTCGCCGGCAATCAGAACATTTCGACGACTACCGCTCGGCGCTCGACGCGCTGATCGACGAGGAGCTTGCCTATCCGGCCTTCATGAGCCGCGGCGAGGCGCGCGCCTTCGTTGCGGAAGCCGAGCAGGATGGCGCGCCCTGGCCCCGCGATCCTGACGGCGCACCACACGCACCGCCGCTCGACCGCGAACGCAGCTCTTCGGAACGCCGGCAGCGCATGGCCGACGGCGAACCTTATGCGTGGCGCCTCGACATGGCCGCCGCTCTCTCTCGTTCTGGCGGCAAGCTCGACTGGCTTGAGAGCGGCGCCGGCCCGGATGGCGAGGCCGGTGCGGTGCCGACCGACCCCGCGCGCTGGGGCGATGTGGTCATTGCCCGCAAGGACGTTCCGACGAGCTACCATCTCTCGGTCGTGATCGACGATGCGCTGCAGGGCATTACCCATGTCGTGCGCGGGCGCGATCTCTTTCACGCCACATCCGTTCACCGGCTTCTGCAGGAACTGCTTGGATTTGCGCCGCCGGCTTATCACCACCACAGGCTGCTGCTGGACGAAACGGGACGCAAGCTGTCGAAAAGCAAAGGCGACGGTGGACTTTCGGCTCTGCGACTGGCCGGCGCGACGCCAGCCGATGTGAGACGTATGGTAGGCCTTTAGAAGCGCGCCCAGATACCGCGCACCAGAAGCACCGAGAAGAACATCGCGAAAGAGCCCGACAGGCCGACGATCAGCGCCAGCTTCAGCTCCGAGATCGCAATGCCGTAATAATTGGCGCCTGCGATGCCGAGAAAAAACCCGCCGGTGATGAGCGCCGCGTTGACGAAAGGACCCATCGTTTCGCCGCCCAGGCTAGACTCCAGCATCAGTGAAAGCATGTAGGCAAACGCCGACACAGCGCCGATCGCCATCAAAAGCCATGCAAAATCGATATCCCAGATCATTGTCGCTTCCACCTTCCGCGATACGGCCGGGCTGTTGGTCCACCTCGCGGAAAATCCTATCAATGATTCCTTTCGCTTTGCTTGACACCGCCCGTCGAATTAGACGCTGACCTTCTCGCCGAAATACCGAAGCACGCCATGTCGCAAGCCGCCCGATATATCCCCGCACTGTTCGTCGCCTTGTGGGCGACCGGGTTCATTGGCGCTCGCTACGCAATGCCATGGGCGGAACCGTTCTGGTTTCTTGCCGCGCGCTTTGCCCTGACGATCCTGGTGCTGGCCGCGATCGCCGTTCCGCTGCGTGCCAGAATGCTTTCCCGACGCGCCGCTTTCGATCAGGCGGTCGCTGGTTTCCTGATGCACGGCGTCTATCTTGGCGGCGTATTCTGGGCCATCGACAACGGCATGCCGGCCGGGCTCTCCGCGCTTTTGGTCGGGTTGCAGCCGCTGATCACTGCCGTTGCGGCCGGACGTTTGTTGAACGAGCCGGTCACGGCCCGGCACTGGGCAGGTCTCTTCGTCGGTTTCGCAGGCGTGGCGCTGGTGCTTTCACCCAAGCTCGCCGAGGCTGGAGGAGGCGTGACGCCCGTCAATGTCGCGGCCTGCACGCTCGCGGTTCTCGGCATGACCGCCGGCACCATCTGGCAGAAGCGGTTCGGTGGCCGGACCGATCTTGTTGCCGGCACCGCATGGCAATATGTCGGCGGCGGCCTCACCATGCTCGTCATGGCTGTCATCTTCGAAACCGGAAACTTTACGCTTACCGGCGAGCTGGTGTTTGCCATGTTGTGGCTGGTGCTGGTGCTTTCGGTCGGCGCGATCTTTCTGCTGATGTTTTTGATCCGGCAGGGCGCGGTGTCGCGCGTCGCTTCGCTTTTCTACCTTGTCCCCGGCGTCACTGCCCTGATCGCCTGGGCGCTGTTCGACGAAACGCTGTCGCCTTTGCAGCTGGTCGGTATGGCGGTCGCAGCGGGCGGCGTCTGGCTTGCCGCTCAGCCCGGCACCCGCGCGCGGGCGTCCGAATAACGCCTGATCGCAGCATTGATCTCGCCGCCCAGGATGAAGATCGCCGAAACGATATAGAGAAACACCACGGCGATCATGATCGAGGCGAGGCCGGCATAGGTCGAGACATAGGATGAAAACCGGTCGAGATATTCCGCAAACAGCGTGGACCCCACCAGCCATCCCGCAAGCGTGAAAATGATCCCCGGTGCAATGTCCGCGAAGCTGCGTTTTCCCGCCGGCAGCCAGGCATGTACCGCGACAAGCGCCAGCACGATGACCGACGACGCGATGATGTAGCGCCATATGGTGATCGTGCCCATGAACGGCTTCAGCCAGGGCATGGCATCGACCGCAACGCGCCCAAGCAGCGGCGCCAGCACCAGAAGCACGCTGATGGTCAGAAAACCCAGCGTGGTGATGAAGACGAACGCGAGGCTCTGCAGACGCCGGTAGATGAAGGACCGCCTGTCCTCGACCCGGTATGCGCGATTCAGCGAGACGCGCAGCGCTTCGATGCCGTTGGAGGCAAAAAACGCCGCGACGATGATGCCGACGGTCAGGAAATCGCCGCGCTGAACAGTAAGAACGTTCACCACTTCGCGCGCGATCGGCTCCGCGATCTGTTCGGGCCAGGTGTCGAAAACGATGTGAACGGCAGTGTCTTCGAATGCCTTTGCGCCAAGAAACGAGGCGAGCGCGGTCGAAAAGATGAGGAATGGAAACAGCGCCATGAGCGCGGTAATCGCCAGGTGACTGGCCATGGCCCACCCGTCGTCATCGGAAAAATGTCCGAACGCGTCGCCCAGAACACGTTTCGCCGCTATCAGCTTCCGCACTTTCCTGCCTTCGATTGCCTCGCCGCACCGAATATGTGAAGGCTTCGGCCCAGAACGCAACCCGGCGGAACCGCGTGAACACGAAAGCGCCAGCAACCGCGCAACGCAGCATCCTTGTCACCGGCGCGTCCTCGGGGATCGGCGCCTGGTGTGCTCGCGCCCTCAAGACTGACGGCTGGCGTGTATTCGCCACGGCCCGAAAGCACGAAGATATCGCTGCGCTCCGAGCCGATGGAATCGACGCTCTTTACCTCGACTACACAAAGCCGGCCTCTATCGAAGAGCTCGCAGACGAAATACTCGGGCGCACGGACGGCAGGCTCGATGCGCTGTACAACAACGGCGCTTATGCGCAGGCGGGAGCTGTGGAAGATGTGCCGGTGGACGCACTGCGGTATCAGTTCGAGGCTAATCTCTTCGGCTGGCACGACCTCACCCGCCGGGTGATCCCTGCGATGCGCGCGCAAGGCCACGGTCGCATCGTCAACTGCTCGTCGATCCTCGGCCTCGTGCCCGCCAAATTTCGTGGCCCCTACGCTGCTTCCAAACATGCGCTCGAGGCACTGACCCTGTGCATGCGCATGGAGCTTGAGGGTTCGGGAGTTCATGTTTCCCTGATCGAGCCCGGCCCGGTGGAATCGAAGATCGCCGCCAACGGCCTGCCGTGGTTCGAAAGGAACATCGATTGGGAACAATCGGTTCACCGCGATGCCTACCTGCCGCAGCTCGAACGGTTGCGCAGCGGCGGCACCAAGTCGCGCCTGAAACGCAAACCCGATGCCGTATATGAGGTGTTGAAACACGCACTGGAGAGCCCGCGCCCGAGGCCGCATTACGTAGTCACGATCCCGGCAAAAATCGGCGTGACCCTGAAAAGGCTGCTGCCGGCCTCTATGTTCTATCAGGTGATGTCGCGCCAAGGTTGAGCGCGCGTCTGCGGGAATGCAGCACACAGGAGAGACCCTTGCCGACCCTTTTTAACATTCTGGCCATTCTGGTGATGATCGCAGTGGTGATCGTTCTGCTGCGCGGCCTTGTCAACATGATGCGCGGCGGCTCCGGCAATACCTCCAACAAGCTCATGCAGGCGCGTGTGTTACTGCAGTTCGTCGCGCTGGTGCTGATCATGCTGGCGCTCTATTTCTCGGGCAGGTAGCCATGGGCCACAAATTCGATCCCAGGCTGCTGCTCGACCTGCCGCTGATGGCGAACCTGGCGACATCGGAGGTGGATGGCCCGCGCAACTCGCCGGTCTGGTACATGTGGGAGGATGACGCACTCTGGATGCTGGGTTCCAACCAGGGCAGCGCCGTCCGCAGGCTGCGCGAGGATCCCCGCTGCGCCGTCGAGATCGTGCGCTACGACAATGAAGCAGGCATCCTGATGCACCTGGGTTTCCGTGGCCGCGCCACTGTTGAGCCGAATTCGCCGGCGCGCTTTCGCCGTCTGCTTGCCAGATATCTCGGACCCGACGAGGCCGGCTGGAACCCTTGGTTCATCGAGAACATCGCCAGGATCGAGAGCGCTGCTGGGCGCTTCGTCCGCCTCGTGCCCGAGACGACCTTCACCAACAACGTCTCTTATTTCCGTACCGGTCCCGACCTAGCACTCGAAGCGGACGCATGACATGCCGCGCCCCCGGCGCCGCTCAAGGGAGAGTTTCCATGGTCGTTCTCAACAAGCTCTATACGCGCACCGGTGACGACGGCTCCACCGCGCTCGGCACCGGCGAACGCCGCCCCAAATACGATCTGCGCATCGAAGCCTTTGGCACAGTGGACGAGGCCAATTCCTGTATCGGCGTTGCGCGTGCCGCGCTCGAAGCCCGACACACCGAACTCGATGCCATGCTGTCGCGCATCCAGAACGATCTTTTCGACCTCGGCGCCGATCTCGCGACACCCGACAACGGCGAAGAGCTCGAATATGAGCCGCTGCGCATCGTCGCCAGCCAGGTAGACCGCGTTGAAAAGGACATCGACGCCCTCACCCGCCGGGTGAAGCCGCTGCGGTCCTTCGTGCTGCCGGGCGGCCACCCTGCGTCGGCGGCGCTTCACCTCGCGCGCACGGTGGCCCGGCGTGCCGAGCGCGGTATCGTCGAGCTTTCGACGCGCAACGGCG
Source organism: Mesorhizobium sp. Z1-4 (assembly GCF_004000235.1). Taxonomy (GTDB): domain Bacteria; phylum Pseudomonadota; class Alphaproteobacteria; order Rhizobiales; family Rhizobiaceae; genus RCIO01. Next base: position 88,851 of record NZ_RCIO01000002.1, on the reverse strand, counting down.
AGAAAGTCAGCGCCGACGCGATCCGCTACATCAACAGGGTCTCCGACCTGCTTTTCGTCGCCGCGCGTGTCGTCAATGACAATGGCGAAGCCGACGTGTTATGGGTTCCCGGCGAAAACAGGTGACGCATCAGGGCCGGGGCAATGCGGCCAGTTCGGGGACCGCATGTTCATACCGCTGCACGACGCAAACAGCCTGAAGCACATTCGCCTCCAGTACGTCACGCTCGGAATGATCGCCGCGAATGTAATCGTGTTTCTGATCACCGCCCTTGGCGGCGAGGCGACTACCCAGGCAGCGGCCTTGAGCCTCGGTTACATACCGTCCGTGGTTTTCGACCACGCGGAGCTGCCGGCGCAATATGTGCTGATCCCTGAAAACGCGACCTACATCACCTACGCGTTCCTGCACGCCGACATCTGGCACATAGGCGGCAATATGCTTTTCCTTTGGGTATTCGGCGACAATGTCGAAGACGCCATGGGGCATGTGCGCTTCTTCCTGTTTTTTCTGATCTGCGCAGCTGCCGGAGCGCTTGTGCACGGCATGGTCGATACGCGGTCGAACGCTCCGCTGATAGGCGCATCCGGCGCGGTCGCTGGCGTGGTGGCGGCCTATCTGATCCTGCATCCGCGCGTGAAGGTATGGATATTGGCCTTCGGCCGCGTGCCGCTGCGCATTCCGGCCTGGATCGCGCTTGCAGCATGGATCGCGCTGCAGGTGGTCATGTTCCTGCTTGCGGGCGACGACGAGGTCTCCTGGGCAGCCCATATCGGCGGCATCCTTGCAGGCGCCATGCTGGTATTGCTGTTCCGCCGCCGGGCCGTTCCCCTGTTCGACCGTGAGATCGTCTCTCCGGCAGCGGTCGAAGTCGTCACCCCGGACATGCGCGGCGAAACCACTCCGCAAGGCCCCTGGGGCCGTCAATAGTTCAATCGATTTGCCGCAGCATGCGTGTATTGACGCCCTGCGCCATGGTGAATAGGTTCCGCGCGCTTGGCCCAGCCGGTGCCCGTGACCGCATGTCCAAGCTGCGACCGAAAACGACGCATTTGCCCGTTTCAACAGCGCCGCGGCCGGAAGATATGAAATCCGGCCAGAGTGACCATCGGGAGAGGTATTGCCTGCCATGAAGATTCTTGTGCCCGTGAAGCGGGTTATCGACGCCAACGTGAAACCGCGGGTCAAAGCCGACGGCTCCGGCGTGGAACTTGCGAACGTCAAAATGGCGATGAACCCCTTCGACGAGATCGCCGTCGAAGAGGCAATCCGCCTGAAAGAGGCCGGCAAGGCCGAAGAGATCGTTGCGGTTTCAATCGGCACGCAGCAGGCCCAGGAGACGATCCGCACCGCGCTTGCAATGGGCGCCGACCGCGGCATCCTGATCAAGGTCGATGACACGGTTGAGCCTCTGGCAGTCGCCAAACTGCTCAAGGGTGTCGTTGACGAGGAGAAGCCGGAACTCGTCATCCTCGGCAAACAGGCCATCGACGACGACGCCAACCAGACCGGCCAGATGCTGGCTGCCCTTCTCGGATGGAGCCAGGGCACTTTCGCTTCCAAGGTCGAGATCGATGGCGGCAAGGCCAAGGTCACGCGCGAGATCGACGGCGGCCTTCAGGTCGTGGAGCTCAAGCTGCCGGCCATCGTCACCACCGACCTGCGCCTCAACCAGCCGCGCTACGCCTCGCTGCCCAACATCATGAAGGCGAAGAAAAAGCCGCTCGATGAAAAAACGGCCGGCGACTATGGCGTCGACCCGGCTCCGCGCCTCAAGGTGCTGAAGACCGAAGAGCCGGGTGGCCGCAAGGCCGGCGTCAAGGTGAAGGACGTCGCTGAACTTGTAGACAAGCTCAAAAACGAAGCGGGAGTACTCTGATGGCCATTCTTCTCGTTGCCGAACATGACAACGCGTCGCTTTCAGACCAGACCGCCAAGGCGTTGACCGCGGCTGCCGCCGTCGGTTCCAATGTCGACATCCTCGTTGCAGGCAAGGGCGCCAAGGGCGCGGCCGATGCCGCCGCCAAGCTCAAGGGCGTGCGCAAGGTGCTGCTGGCCGAGGCGGACGAACTGGAGCAGATGCTCGCCGAGCCGACCGCAGCGCTCGTCGTGTCGCTGGCCGGTGGCTACGACGCGCTCGTCGCACCGGCCACCACCAACGGCAAGAACATCATGCCGCGCGTCGCAGCGCTACTCGACGTGATGCAGGTGTCGGAAGTGATGGAGGTCGTCTCCGCAGACACCTTCAAGCGGCCAACCTACGCCGGCAATGCGATCCAGACCGTCCAGTCGAGCGACCCCAAGAAGGTGCTGACGATCCGCACGTCTTCCTTCCAGGCAACGCCTGAAGGCGGCTCGGCTTCTGTCGAAACAGTCAAGGCAGCCGACAATCCGGGCCTGTCGAGCTTTGTCGAGAACAAGATCGCCGAAAGCGACCGCCCCGAACTCACCTCCGCCAAGATCATCATCTCCGGTGGCCGCGCACTCGGTTCCAAGGAGAAGTTCGAGGAGGTCATTCTGCCCGTCGCCGACAAGCTCGGCGCGGCGGTTGGCGCCTCGCGCGCCGCTGTCGACGCCGGCTACGCACCGAACGACTGGCAGGTCGGCCAGACCGGCAAGGTGGTCGCACCAGAACTCTACATCGCCTGCGGCATCTCCGGCGCCATCCAGCATCTTGCCGGCATGAAAGACGCCAAGGTGATCGTCGCGATCAACAAGGACGAGGAAGCGCCGATCTTCCAGGTCGCCGACTATGGCCTCGTTGCAGACCTTTTCGACGTTCTGCCGGAATTCGAAAAGGCGCTTTGACGCGACAACCCGTCACCGTCTAGAAATGCATGGCCGGGGTGGACGAAGTCCGCTCCGGCCATTTACTGTGCACTGCACAAGAGGCGGGCATGGTGCTCCCGCGACGGGATGATTTGAATGACAGGAAAAATCGAGACGATCGGTGTCGTCGGCGCCGGGCAGATGGGCGGCGGCATCGCGCATGTCGCGGCGGCCGCCGGCTTCGACGTTCTTCTGCACGATGTTTCGGCCGAGCAGATCGAACACGGCATCGCCACCATTTCCGGAAACATGGCGAGGCAGGTCAGTTCGGGAAAGCTGGACGAGAAGGACCGCAAGGCGGCGCTTTCGCGCATCCGTCCGGCCGAAACCATGCAGGACCTGGCCGGCTGCGATATGGTCATCGAGGCGGCTACCGAGGACGAGACGGTCAAGCGCAAGATTTTCGCCCAGCTTTGCCCGGTGCTCAATCCCGAAGCGCTGCTGGCCACCAACACCTCGTCGATTTCGATCACCCGCCTCGCCTCGCAAACCGACCGGCCGGAACGTTTCATCGGCATTCATTTCATGAACCCGGTGCCGGTGATGAAACTGGTGGAGCTGGTTCGCGGCATTGCCACCGAGGATGCAACCTTCGAACTGGCGCAGGAGTTTGTCGGCAAGCTCGACAAGACCATCACCGTTTCCGAGGATTTCCCGGCCTTCATCGTCAACCGCATCCTGCTGCCGATGATCAACGAGGCAATCTACACGCTCTATGAAGGCGTCGGTTCGGTCGAAGCGATCGACACCGCGATGAAACTCGGCGCCAACCACCCGATGGGCCCGCTGCAGCTGGCCGATTTCATCGGCCTCGATACCTGCCTGTCGATCATGCAGGTGCTCTACGAGGGCCTTGCCGACAGCAAATACCGGCCCTGCCCGTTGCTGGTGAAATATGTCGAGGCCGGATGGCTGGGCCGCAAAGCCGGCCGCGGTTTCTACGACTACCGCGGCGAAGTCCCGGTCCCGACCCGCTGACGGCCGGGCAATGACGGCCACCTGGCTCGTGGCGGACTACCTGCCGCAGCTTCTGCTGGCCTGGTCCATCCAGTTGACGGGCGTTGTTTCTCCGGGGCCGAGCGTAGCCCTCATCATGGGCGTTGCGACCAGCCGGGGGCGCCTGCCGTCGGTTGTGACGGCATTCGGCGTCGCCTGCGGCGCTGTCGTCCTCGCCACGGCAACTGTGCTCGGCATCGCGGTTGTTTTCGCTCAGATCTCCGGCGTGATGACAGTCATCCGGCTTATCGGCGCCGCCTATCTTGTCTGGCTCGCGTGGAAGGCCTTCAGGACAGCTGCCGCACCGCCGGCCCTCAACCTTGCCGACGTACGGCCGCTCGGCGTCTGGCGCACGGGTCTGGCCGGCTTTTTTCTGCAGATCACCAATCCGAAGGCGATCATCTTCTGGCTTGCCGTTGCCAGTGTCGGCGGTATTGGAGACGCACCTGCCTCAATTGCGGTTATCTTCATCGCCGGGGCTTTCGTGAACTCCTTCGCCGGACATGGCGGATATGCGCTGCTCTTGTCTTCCGCGCCGGTACGCGCGGGCTACCAGCGCGCGCGGCGCTGGATCGAGGGCGCGCTAGGCTGTTTCTTCCTCTACGCTGGATACAGGCTAGCGACCGGGACCACCTAGCGCAGCGCAGATACTAAGGAGTTCGGCCGGCCCGGTCCGGCCGTCAGCCTCCCACCGCCGCCCGCACAAGGCCTTTGGCGTCGTCGCTTGCCCATTCGGCGGGGCCGTTCATATTGGCGATCAGGCACCCATTCTCGTCGACCAGCAAGGTCACCGGCAGGCCAAGCGCGAGCGAACGCCTTTTCAGATCATTGAACACGCCGATCGTGTCGTCGCGGTAGTAGCCGAGCGATTTGATGCCGATCTCGTCGAGAAACTTGCGCGGCTTCTCGTCGCTGCCGGTATCGACATTGATCGCGACGACTTCGAAATCTTCGCCGCCAAGCTCGGCCTGCAGTTCGTCCAGCGCCGGCATTTCGGCGCGGCAGGGCGCGCACCATGTCGCCCACAGATTGACGAGCAGCGTCTTGCCGGCAAGGTCGCCCAGCGTCATCGCGTTGCCCTCCGGATCGTTGAAGGCAAGCTCCGACAGCGGCTGAGGCGGATCGGCCAGGGCCATGGCCGCCACCTCGCCGCCAATGGCCTTGTCCACCGCGGCAAGCGTCGCGGGATCGATTTCGCAGCTGCCGCCATCCTCAGGAGCGGAGGCTACGATGTTGCCAGACAGGCCGCCGGTCACGTATAGCGCAAGCCCGCCAGCGATTGCGCCGGCGGCCAGTGCACCGGCGAGCGCGGCAAATATCGTTTTTTTCGAGCCGTTTTCGGCCATGTTCAACTCCAGCACACCCTGGGCCAAGCGTCCCGACGGACTAGCATCATGAGCGACAAGAAAACCAGCAACCAGATGTGGGGCGGCCGTTTTGCCGCGGGGCCCTCGGCGATCATGGAAGCGATCAATGCTTCGATCGGCTTCGACCGCAAGCTATACGCCCAGGACATCCGCGGCTCGCTCGCACATGCCCGCATGCTGGCTGAAACGGGCATAATTTCGGCCGAGGATCAAAACAAGATTTCAGAATGCCTGAACACGATCCTGTCAGAGATCGAGGCTGGCAAGTTCACCTTCAAGCCCGAGCTGGAAGACATTCACATGAACGTCGAGGCACGGCTGGCCGAACTGATCGGTACCGCCGCCGGACGGCTGCACACGGCGCGCTCGCGCAACGACCAGGTGGCGCTTGATTTCAGGCTGTGGGTGAAGGATGCGCTGGAGCGCACCGCGTCCGCACTCGCCATGCTGATCGAAACCCTGCTTGACCGTGCGGAGGAACACGCCTCCTCCGTCATGCCGGGCTTCACCCATTTGCAGTCGGCGCAGCCGGTCACGTTCGGTCACCATATGATGGCCTATGTCGAGATGTTCGGCCGCGACCTTTGGCGCGTGCGCGATGCAATCGACCGGATGGATGAAAGCCCGCTGGGCGCTGCCGCACTTGCCGGTACGTCCTTCCCGATCGATCGCGCTATGACAGCAAAGGAGCTCGGTTTCCGCGAGCCGACACGCAACTCCATCGACACCGTGTCCGACCGCGATTTCGCGCTCGAGTTCCTGTCGGTCGCCGCGATCTGCGGCACGCACTTGTCGCGTCTGGCCGAGGAGATCGTTATCTGGTCGACGCCGCAATTCGGTTTCGTAAGGCTGTCGGACTCCTTCTCCACCGGCTCCTCGATCATGCCGCAGAAAAAGAACCCTGACGCCGCCGAACTGATCCGCGCCAAGACCGGCCGCATCAATGGCGACCTCGTGGCGCTCCTCACGGTCATGAAAGGCCTGCCGCTCGCCTATTCCAAGGACATGCAGGAAGACAAGGAAGCGGTATTCGACGCGTCCGAGACGCTCGACCTCATGCTTGCCGCAATGGCCGGCATGGTCGGCGACATGGAAGTCAACAAACCGGCGATGAAGAAGGCTGCCGGTGCCGGTTTCGCCACCGCGACCGACCTTGCCGACTGGCTGGTGCGCGTTGCCGGGCTGCCCTTCCGCGAGGCGCATCACGTGTCCGGCCGAGCCGTCGCACTTGCAGAACAGACGCGGCGGTCGCTCGACAAGCTTACCCTCGAGGAATACCGCGAAATCCATTCCGCGATCACCGAAGAGGTGTTTTCCGTGCTCTCCGTTGCGAGTTCGGTGAAAAGCCGCACGTCTTACGGCGGAACCGCACCTTCGGAGGTGAGGCGCCAGATACGCTATTGGCGCAAACGCTTGAAACGGGGTGCACGCCCGGCCAATCTTCGCTAGACATGCTGCACGGGATGATGAGTGGCAGGACCGCATGATATTGCACAGGAAGATGGTTGCGCTTTTTGCGCTGGCTCTTGCCGGGCTGGCCCTGACCGGTTGCGGCCGCAAGGCGCCGCTTGACACGCCCTTCCAGGCGGCGACCGAAGCGCGCAAACAGGCCATCGAAAACAACGACGAAAACGTTCCGCCGGAGCCCGAACCGCCGGTGGCCGACAAACCCTTCTTCCTCGATCCGCTGATCTGAGCTCTTCGGAGTTTCCCGGTGAACCATTTCGAATATCGCAACGGCGTTCTTCACGCCGAGGATGTACCGGTGCCGGACATCGCAGCGGAGGTCGGCACGCCGTTCTACTGCTATTCGGCAGCCACCCTGACGCGCCACTACACCGTGTTTTCGCAGGCCTTCGCCGGCCTCGACACCATGGTCTGCTACGCCATGAAGGCAAATTCCAACCAGGCCGTGCTGAAACTGCTCGCCGGTCTTGGCGCGGGAGCCGACGTGGTGTCCGAAGGCGAGTTGCGGCGTGCGCTGGCGGCCGGCATTCCGGCCGAGCGGATCATGTTTTCCGGCGTCGGCAAGACGGCCGCGGAAATGGATTTCGCACTTCACGCCGGCATTCTGTGCTTCAACGTGGAATCGGAACCGGAACTTGAGCTGCTGTCGGCCCGCGCCACCGCACTTGGCAAGACCGCTCATGTCTCGCTGCGTATCAATCCGGATGTCGACGCACGCACGCATCACAAGATCTCGACCGGCAAGGCGGAGAACAAGTTCGGCATTCCGAGCCAGCACGCCCGCGAGGCCTATGCCCGCGCAGCCGCCCTGCCAGGACTGCACGTGTCGGGCATCGACATGCATATCGGCAGCCAGATCACCGAGTTGCAGCCTTTCGACGATGCCTTCGCGTTGCTTTCGCAGCTCGTCGGCGAACTGCGGGCCGACGGCCACGCGATAGAACATGTCGACCTCGGCGGCGGACTTGGCGTGCCCTACAAGGACGACAACCAGCCGCCGCCGCTGCCGGATGCTTATGCGAAGATCGTGCACCGCCACATGTCGGCACTCGGCCTCAAGGTGATCTTCGAGCCGGGCCGGCTAATCGCGGCGAATGCCGGCATTCTGGTTTCGGAAGTCATTTTCGTGAAGGAAGGCGGGGCGAAGAACTTCGTCATCATCGACGCTGCGATGAACGACCTCATCCGCCCCACACTTTATGACGCATTCCACACCATCCGACCGGTGCAGTCCCCGGCACCGGACGCACCCCGCATTGTCGCCGATGTTGTCGGACCAGTTTGCGAGACAGGCGATTATCTGGCGCTCGACCGCGATATTCCGCGGCTTGCCGCCGGCGACGTGATCGCCTTTGCCACCGCGGGCGCGTATGGCGCGGTGCAGGCGAGCACCTACAATTCGCGTCTTCTGGTCCCCGAAGTGCTGGTCAGCGGCGATCGCTACCACGTGGTACGCCGCCGCCCGACCTATGACGAACTGATCGGGCTGGATTCGGTCCCCGACTGGATCTGAAGGGGCGGCATGCAAACCATCAACGCCGGCAGGATTCGTGAAGTTGAAAAGGTGATCCGGCCCTATGTCCGGCACACACCGGTTCTGCCCGTCAATATGGCGGACTTTGGCAAGCCGGCGCATCCCGTCGTGCTGAAGCTGGAGCAGCTTCAGCATTCCGGATCGTTCAAGGCGCGGGGAGCATTCGCAAATCTGCTGGGCCGAGACATCCCCGCTGCAGGCGTTGCGGCCGCATCGGGCGGCAATCATGGCGCGGCCGTCGCCTACGCCGCGAACAAGCTCGGAATTCCGGCAACGATCTTCGTTCCCGAAATCACCTCGCTGGCCAAGATCGAGCGCATTCGCCTATACGGCGCGAAGCTCGAGGTCGGCGGGGAACGTTATGTGGATGCACTGGCTGCATGCGAAGCGTTCATCGCGAATACCGGCGCTCTGTCCGTTCACGCCTATGACCAGACCGAAACGCTGCTTGGCCAAGGCACACTCGGGCTCGAAATCGAAGCCGATATCCCCGGTCTCGATACATTGCTTGTCGCAGTGGGCGGCGGCGGGCTGATCGGCGGCATTGCCGCATGGTTCGAAAACAGGGTCAGGATTGTGGCGGTCGAGCCGGAAGGGGCGCCGACGCTGAACGTGGCACTGGCGGCCGGCAGGCCGGTGGAAGCGCCTGCCGGAAGCATAGCCGCCGACTCGCTGGCGCCAAAGATGATCGGCAGCCTGATGTTTCCGATCGCCCAGGCGGGCGTTGCTTCGTCGCTTCTGGTAACCGACGACGAAATCCGCGCTTCACAATCGGCATTGTGGGAAACAATGAGCATCGTGGCCGAGCCGGGCGGGGCAACGGCCTTCGCCGCCCTGCATGCCGGTCGATACGTTCCTGAAGATGGCGAGCGCGTCGCAGTGCTTGTCTGCGGCGCCAACACAGGTGCCGTCGACTTCGGCTGACCGCCGGCCCATCACGAATTCGTGCCTGCCTCGCCTTTGCCGTGTTCGATGCTATTCTTTTCTCGGCGCCCAAGATTCGAGCGGCATGCGCCGACGCTCGGCGGAGCATAGATGGCGGCCGAAAAGGAAACGCGTTTGCACACTGCCCGTGGCATGGGCAGGTTCTCCCGGCTGTGGCGGACACGCTCCATCACCCGGGCCTCGATGGTTGTCGAGCGTCTGTGGCCGCTGGCCTTGCCTGCGGTCATTGTTGCCGCGCTGTTCCTTACTGTTGCCTGGTTCGGCCTATTTGCGCTGGTGCCGACCTGGCTGCGCATCGCATCGATTGTTGTGTTCGGCCTCGGGCTTGCAGCAGCAGCTTGGCCACTGACACGGTACCGTGCACCTGGGCCAGCAGAGATCGACCGCCGCATCGAACGCGCCAATGCGCTCCAGCATGCGCCGGTCACCACCATCACCGACCGGCTGTCAGGCAACGAGCGCGATGCTTTCGCCAATGCGCTTTGGCAGGAGCATCGCCGCCGCATGGCGGAAAGCCTCGGACGGCTCGAGGGCGACATGCCCCGTGCCCGCGTACCGGAACGCGACCCCTGGGGCGCACGGGCGCTCGTGGCACTGCTTCTTGTCACCGCATTCGCCTATTCCTTCGGGCCGCGCGGCGGCAGCATTGCCGACGCCTTCCGCACCCCGCCGGGTGCTGAGCCCGTTCCGGCCCGCATCGATGCCTGGGTGACGCCGCCGCCTTATACCGGCCGCGCCCCCGTGTTCCTCACCGCCGAGGGCAATTCCGAACGCGACATATTCAGGGTCCCTGAGGGCAGCGAATTTGCCGTGCGTATTACCGGCGGAGCCCGCGAATCGCTTGCTTACGAGGATGAAGCGGGCGTCGCCGAAATAGCTCCCGAGGGCGGTTTCATACCGGACGATGCCCCGGTGCCAGCATCGCGCCAGTTCAGCGGCAAGCTAGCACGAGATGGTATTCTGTCGCTTCAAAGCGGCGAGCAGCCGCTGCGCAGCTGGACCTTCGAAGTCATACCGGACACCGCGCCGCAGATACGGTTTGCCGGCGACCCCAAACGGGCCGTGAACGGCGCACTTGAGCTGCAGTACGAGATCGAGGACGACTACGGCGCAACCGAAGCAACGACCGGTTTTGTGCTGGCCGAGCGTCCGTTGCCCGGTGCCCGCGCGCTTTATCAAGCGCCGGAAATGCCGCTTGCGCTGCCGCGCAGGGGTTCGAGCGACATCGCGGCCAAAACCAGCCGCGACCTGACGGAACATCCGTGGGCGGGAACGCAGGTCGATCTCACGCTGACGGTCAGGGATGCCGCCGGCCAGCAGGGCCGGTCGGAACCGAAGCGTTTCCTGCTGCCTGAACGCGCCTTCTCCAACCCGCTTGCGCGTGCGTTGATCGAGCAGCGCCGGCTGCTTGCACTCGATGCCAACCGTCAGCGCCGGGTGCTCGATCTGATGGATGCCGTCACGCTCCGCCCTGAGGACACGTTCGACAACCCTTCGCACTATCTCGGCATCATGACAGCGCGGACGCGGCTGATGATGGCCGAGGAAGACGATGAGCTGCGCGGTGTCGTCGATTACCTCTGGGAAGTCGCGCTTGGCATCGAGGAAGGCGATCTTACCGCCGCAGAGCGCCGCCTGCGGCAGGCGCAGGAAGCGCTGAGACAGGCGCTGGAAAACGGCGCCAGCGAGCAGGAAATCGAAGAACTGATGGCCGAGTTGCGCGAGGCGATGCAGGAGTTCATGCGTGAATTCGCAGAGCGGTCGATGCAGAACCCCAATTCGGCCATGCAACAGATGCCCGAAAACGGTTCGGAGATGCGCCAGTCCGACCTGGAGCGCATGCTCGATCAGCTCGAGGATCTCGCCAAATCCGGCGCCAGGGATCAGGCTGAGCAACTGCTCTCGCAGCTTGAGCAGATGATGAACAATCTGCGCATGGGCCAGCAGCAGGCTGACCAGGGCCAGAGCGGCCAGAACCAGATGCGCGAGCAGATGGACCAGCTCGGCGAGATGATGCGCCGGCAGCAGGAACTGATGAACGAGACATTCCAGCTCGACCAGATGCAGCGCGGCCGGAACCAGGGTCAGCAGCGGCAGGGGCAGCAGGGGCAGCAGCAGAACGGCCAGGGTCAGCCGATGACCCCCGAAGAGTTTGCCGAGGCGCTACGCCAGCTCCAGCAGGGGCAGGGCCAGCTTCAGCAGCAATTGGAATCGCTCATGGAAGGCCTGGAAGGCATGGGCATTCAGCCCGGCGAAGGCTTCGGCGAGGCCGGCGAAGCCATGGGCCAGGCCGAAGGTGCGCTTGGTGAAGGCGAGGGCAACCGCGCAGTCGGCGAACAGGGTCGCGCGCTCGAAGCGTTGCGGCGCGGTGCACAGGACATGATGCAGCAGATGCAACAGGCCATGCAGGGCGAAGAGGGCGGCAGCGAGGAAGGCGGCCGCCAGCAAAGCTCCGACAACGATCCTTTGGGCCGGCCGCGCGCCACCACCGGCCCGGATTTCGGCGATTCGGTAAAAGTACCGGATGAGATCGATTCCCAGCGTGCCCGCGAAATTCTGGAAGCGATCCGCCGGCGGCTGGGCAATGCGCTCAGTCCCGAACTGGAACGCAATTATCTGGAGCGTCTGCTCGATCTGGATACGCGGTAACGCATCACCATCCCTTGCAGGAATAGTCGCCCGCAGGGACGCGTGTCCTTCGGTCGAGTGCCGGTAACTAATCCCGCGCCAGCGCCTGCGCCACTTCCGAGCGAATCTCGGCCAGGCTGAAGGGTTTGCGAACGACGCCCAGCACCGCACCGCCGAGCTCGGCTGCACGCTCGCGCTGCTCGGCATAGCCGGTCATCAGCAGGATGCGTAGCCCCGGGAAACCCTTGACGGCGGTTTCCGCCATCTCGATACCGTCCATGACCGGCATGCGAATGTCGGAAAGCACCAGGTCGAAACCGCCGGCTTTCGCCCTGATTCGCTCAAGCCCCTCTTCCCCGTCGCATGCCGTCTCGGTTGCATAGCCGTCGGCCTGCAGCGCCCGCGCAGTAAAGGTGCGTACCGATTCATCGTCCTCGACGATCAGAACCCTGGACTGGTTCGGCATGGTATCTCCGCTTATCGCTCAGGCGTCGCCCGTCACGACACCGACAAAGGGCAGCTCGCGAAACGCGTGCGCGACGTCCATTCCGTATCCGACCACGAAGTAGTCCGGGCAATCGAAGCCGACAAAATCGGCGTCGAGCTCGGTCTGGCGCTTGCCGCGCTTGTCGAGCAGAACGGCAATCGAAACGCTCCTGGCACCGCGTTCGAGCATCAGCTCACGCGTGAAGCGGAGCGTCTTTCCCGATTCCAGAATGTCGTCGATCAGAAGCACATCGCGTCCAGCGACTTCATTGTCGATATCGCGCAGAACCCGCACTTCGCCGCTTGTTGTGCCCGTGCCATAGCTGGAAATGAAAATGAACTCGACCTCGGGGGATTGCCCCATATCGTGCAGCGCCCGGATCAGATCGGCCGCAAAAATGAACGACCCCTTGAGGATCGAAACGACCAGCAGGTCGTCATAATCGCGGGCAGCAATTTCCTTGGCCAATTCGAGATTGCGTCGAGCTATCGTCGATGCGCTGAACAGAACATCGATGTCCTTGCCGCGGACAACAGGCATTAATCCCCGCCTTCTTTTCTGAAATCGACTGTTACCGTTCTTACGCCACCGTCCGGTGCATGCAAGCGGCTGGAGAACGCAAAACGTTGGCCCGGTGCCAGCGCTTTCTCATCCGTCCCCAGATAATAATGGGTCTCGCGCCCGTCGAGCCCCGTAACCGTAATCGCCAGCGACGGCACCAGCGCGGGCCGGTCGCCTGGGTTGTCCACAGCACCGTCAACCAGAAGAAACGACCGGTCTCCCCTGCGGTCGATGCGGCTGACAACATCGACAATGCGCAGCGGCTGTTTGAACGGCAATGCAGAGGCAACCTCGCCCCGCGCGCTGTCGTCGCGACTGACGATTGCATGCCCGCCGGACACCCAGAACGCACCGAATACCAGCGCGAGCCCGCAGACCCAGAAGATGGGCCCGCCATTGCGGCGTTCGCTGCGCCCGGCAGCTCGCAGCATATCCATGCCCGGCTGTGCGGCACCTGCGGCGGCACCAGATGGTTGCCTCTCCTCAGCACGCTGTGTGTTGCCCGGCAGTATCGTCTCGAAATCGGCGTCGATCACGTCGTCCGCATGCGGACGCCGCCGGTCCGCTCCATCGTGCCGGCCGTCAGTCATGATTTCGCCGGAAACCGGACGTGCCATGCGCTCGTCGGACATGTTTGCCTTTCGGAAAAGCCGGCTTCTGGGGTAAACCCAAATGGTTAATGCTTCGCGACTGGCACCGGCGTGAAGACAAGGCGCCGGAGGCATTTCCTGGCCGCGAGTTCCGTGCCACAAACACGCGCCATGTCGGGATCGAACGGGAAACCGCACTTTGATTCGTTTTGAGAATGTCGGCCTCAGATATGGAATGGGCCCGGAAATCCTGCGTGATATCTCGTTCCAGCTGCCCGAAGGGTCGTTCCAGTTTCTGAGCGGTCCGTCCGGCGCCGGCAAGACTTCGCTTCTGCGGCTGCTTTTTATGTCGCTGAAGCCGACGCGCGGCCTGATCACCGTATTCGGCAAGGATCGCGCGCGAATCTCTCGCCGCGACCTGCCGCTGATTCGCCGCCGGATCGGCGTCGTGTTCCAGGATTTCCGCCTGCTCGACCACCTGACAACGTTCGAGAATGTCGCATTGCCGCTGCGTGTGCGTGGCCGCGAGGAGGCATCATACCGGGCCGACGTGAACGAACTGCTCAACTGGGTGGGCCTCGGCGAGCGCATGCATGTGCTCCCGCCGGTGCTATCCGGCGGTGAAAAGCAGCGCGCAGCAATTGCCCGCGCGCTTATCGAGCAGCCCCAGATCCTGCTCGCTGACGAACCGACCGGTAACGTCGACCCGCCTCTGGCGCGCCGTCTGCTGCGGCTCTTTATCGAGCTCAATCGTCTTGGCACGGCCGTGGTCATCGCCACACATGACGTCAATCTGATGGAACAGGTCGAGGCCCGCCGCATGGTGCTCGCCAATGGCAGGCTGGATGTCTATGACTGAGGTCGTACCCGGTCCGCCCCCAGAGACGGGCAAAAAACGGTTGAGGGCGCTGCCGATTCCTGGCCGCGGCGGCCGTGCAGGACGGCGCAAACCGATGCCGATCGTGCCGCCGCAGAACGTAGCCGGCAATGCGATGGTCCTGGTCATCGCGATAATGACCTTCCTTTCATGCCTCACCCTCGGCGCCGTTACGCTGGTTCGCGACACCGCCGCAACGTGGCAGAACGAGATCGCCCGCGAGGCGACCGTTCAGGTCAAGCCGGCCGAGGGATTCGACATCACGATTGCACTCGACCAGGCAGTGGCGATCGCGCGTGAGTTTGACGGGGTTCGCTCCGCCGCCATCGTCGACGACGCCGCCACTGCTCGCCTCCTCGAGCCATGGCTTGGCTCCGGCGTCGATCTGGAAGAGCTCCCGGTCCCCCGCCTTGTGACCATCACCATCGACCCGGACAATCCGCCCGATTTCGCCGCCATGCGCGAAGCGATCACGCAAAACGTGCCTTATGCGTCGCTCGATGACCACCGCACTTGGGTTGACCGGCTGGTCGCCATGGCCCGCAGCACCGTCGCGATCGGCGTTTCAGTTCTCGTTCTCATCCTGTGCGCCACTCTGCTGACGGTCGTCTTCGCCACGCGAGGCGCAATGTCGGGCAACGGCCACGTCATCGAGGTACTGCATTTCGTGGGCGCCGAAGCGGGCTTCATCGCGCGCCAGTTCCGCAGCCATTTTCTGCTGACAGGCATGAAAGGCGCTGCCACGGGCGGCGTGCTGGCAACGTTGGTGTTTCTCGGTTTCTCATGGTGGTCGAGCCGTAATCTGGCAACACCGGAAGGCGACCAGGCCGCGGCATTGTTCGGCAACTTCGCAATTGGAATTGCCGGTTATGCCGGCGTCGGCGTCATCGTAATCGCGGTATCGATCCTCACGGCTGCGACGACGCACATTACCGTGGTGTCCTACCTCAACGACCTCGACACCACACCGAGCGACGGCTGATGCGAAAATCCCCTCGCGCAAACCGCCGCGCCGGCGCCGGCAACGCGCCTCAATCAGGCATTAGATCAACGCGATGAACCAACCGGCGCCCGGATCCGAGACCCCATCGCACCGACACGGCAAAGCGTTAGTGCGCATTGCCGGTTGGGCGGCCGTCGCGGTGGCCGCCGCGTTCGTTGCTGGCTTCATTTTCTTCTCAAATCACGTCAGCGACCTCGAAACGCCCGGCAATCCGGACGAAGCGGAATCGATAATCGTACTGACGGGCGGGCACTACCGCCTCGACGCGGCGGTCGACCTCTTGCGCGAAGGGAAGGGCCAGCGGCTTCTCATCAGCGGCGTAAATCCCGTCACAGACGCGGATGACCTGCAGCGCGCCACGGGCGCCGCGCAGGCGCTGTTCGATTGCTGTATCGACATCGATCATGCGGCGCTGAACACCATCGGCAATGCAGCCGAAAGCGCCAGGTGGGCAGCCGACAACGGCTTCACCAGCGCCATTCTGGTCACCAACAATTACCATATGCCGCGCAGCCTGCTCGAAATGCGGCGGGCCGACGCCACCTTGCGCATCGTACCTTATCCGGTCGTCAATACGTCGCTCAGCGGAGGCGAATGGATGCGCAACCGCGAAGCGCTGCGTGTGCTGTTCACCGAATACACCAAGTATCTGGCCGCGCTCATGCGCGGCGCGTTCGGCAGATAGCAGCCTGTCGGCTGCCGAGGCTTGGCCATTCAGACCTCATGATGTAACCACGTCGGCACCGAAACGGGTGCGCGGTCCATGCTCTACATTCGTTCGCTGGCCTTCAATGCCGCGTTCTATCTCAACCTGATCGTTCAGATGATCCTCTGGACGCCGTTCTATTTTCTCGCGCCCCGCCATCTCGCATGGTTCGTACCGAAATTCTGGTCGCGCACCGAGCTTTGGCTGATGAAGGTGCTCGCGGGTACACACAGCGAAATCACCGGCCAGGAAAATCTGCCGGAAGGTTCCTACATCCTGGCCCCGAAACATCAGTCCTTCTGGGATACGATCGCCTTCCTGTCCGACATCCGCGACCCGCTCTACATCCTCAAGCGCGAGCTCCGCTGGATTCCGTTTTTCGGCTGGTACGTCATGAAGATGCGCATGATCCCCGTGGATCGCGGCAAACGCTCGCGCGCCCTCAAGGACGTGATCGCCCGCACGCGCAAGGAAATGCGTCGAAACGACCGCCAGCTGATCATCTATCCTGAAGGAACGCGCCGTCCACCTGGCGCTGAACCGGCATACAAATGGGGTATCGTTGAGCTCTATGCGGAGCTGAACCTGCCGGTCGTGCCGGTCGCACATCAGGCCGGGCTGTGGTGGCCGCGCCGCAAGTTCCTGCGCCACCCCGGTACAATTCGTGCCCGCTTCCTGCCGCCGATTCCGCCGGGCCTCGGCAAGGAAGAGTTCCACGCCCGTCTCGTGGCCGAGACCGAGGCCGCCTGCGACCAGATTCTTGTCGATGCCGCTGCAGCGCCGGACGCGCCGCCAATGCCGGAAACGGCACGCAAGCGGCTGGCCGAACTGGGGGGCACGAAATCCGCAGGCGCGTAGCGTCAGTCGGAAACCTTGCTCGCAACGGCCTCCAGCCAATGGTCCCTGATCGACAGCGCCCTCAGGTGTTCAACGGTATTGAGCACATACTGCTCGTTCGGCCCCGACTGGCCGGCAGCACCGGAGACGCGCGCCGCGGCATGCTCGACATCCAGTGCGCCGGCATATTGTTCATGTGCCCGGTCGACGATGTAGCAGACAGCCTGGACCAGCTCGCCCGTCGCGAGCCGTACGGGCAGCACCCGTTCAAGATAGACATTGGTCACCAGCTCGCGCGCCCGCAGCGCGGTCATAACTTCCTGGCGCAGCCCACCGGGAACACGGAACGCCAACCCGACGCACGAGCCACCACGGTCGAGCCCGAGCACAAGCCCGGGCCGCTCCGGCGTGCCGCGGTGAACATAGGAGGCAACACACAATGCGCGCCGGTAGCCGAACAGGCGCGCGCGGCTGGTCTCAACATGGGCAAAACCCGGCCGCCAGATCAGCGAACCGTAGCCAAAGACCCAAAAATCGCCCATATGCCCTTGTCCCGGAAAGTTGAATGCGGCTTGCCGGCAAGTGGCAGCCTGCGGGCACCGGGTTAACGAGGCCATCAGCATGACGTCAAGCCGTACCGGCTCAACTGGCACCGCGCGCCGTTTCACCTGGCTTGCGGCCGCTATTGTTGCTGCGATCGCGCTCTACAGCGGCGGCTGGTATTTCGCAGCCCAAAGCCTGACCACTGAGGCGAATGCCGCGCTGAAGCGCTTGAGCGGTAACGGCGACCGGGCCAGCTGCGAAAACATCGAAGCGCGCGGTTACCCGTTCCGCATCGGTCTGTTTTGCGATTCGATATTCGTGGAACGGCGCATCGACGGCTTTGCCCTGCAGGCGGGTGCTCTGCGCTCGGCGGCCCAGATATACGCGCCACGCCAGGTTGTTGCCGAACTCGACGGTCCCGCCCGCATCAATGCGCCGGGTTTGCTGCCGCTGAAGCTGAACTGGGAAAGCGTGCGCGCCAGCGCGCGCCTGACGACGCAACTGCCCGAGCGCGCCTCGCTTGTCGCTGGCCGGCTTAAGGTAGACATCGATGAGCCCGGCGAAACGGAAGGCGAGTTCCTGCGTGCCCGGGAGCTGCAGCTCCATTTCCGTCCAGCCGGAAACGACATCGAGCTTGGCTTGCGCATCAGCGGCGCCGAGGCCGGCGACACGCTACCGGGCCCAGACCTTCCGCCACTGTCGGGCATTGCCGACATCGCGATAGACAACGGCGTGGACCGTTTTGCGCGCGGTGCCATCACCTTGCTGGGATCGAGCTACGTCGTTAAGCGCCTCGACCTCACATTCGAAGGTGGTGGAAGTGTCTCTGTCGCCGGTCCGGTCGCCATTGGCCAAGACGGTTTGATCGATGCCACACTCGAAATCCACACCGGTGAAACCACCCGGCTGATGGAGGTCCTTGCGACGGCCTATCCGCATTTGAGTTCCCAGCTTGCGGCGCTGTCGGCGGGGCTTGCCGCACTCGGCCCGGATCAGTCGCTGCCGCTCAGAATACGCAAGGGTGTAGCGATTTTCGGCTTTATCGAACTGGGCCGGATACCGCCGCTCTAGTCGATGCCTCAAAAATCCGAGGAATAGGGCCTCGCGAGCGCCCGGTCCGATTTCATGGAATCGGGCTTCGGCTGCAGCGAGATATGCTCTTTTTCGATCACCTTGCGGCGCGTCAGCCGGCTGGTCGACAGAAGCTCCACCAGCTTGTCACCGTCCTCGTTGGCGATCGCCTCGGCAAAGGCTTCGAGGTCGCCCTGGAACCGGCGCAGGATTTCCAGCACCTGCTCCTTGTTGCCAAGAAAAATGTCGCGCCACATAGTGGGGTTGGACGAAGCGATACGCGTGAAATCGCGGAACCCGCCGGCCGAAAACTTCACGACATCCGAATTCGTCTCGCGCTCGAAGCGAAGTGCGGTATGGAAGATCGAATAGGCCGCGACATGCGGCAGATGACTGGTAATGGACAGCACGTAGTCATGATGCTGCGGCGTCATGATCTCCGCCTTGGAGCCCAGCGCCTCCCAGAATTGCGTGGCTTTTTCTATCGCGCCCGCGTCGGCTCCTTCCGGCGGCGTCAGAATGCACCAGCGATTGATGAAAAGGCTCGGCAATCCGGCTTCGGGCCCGGATAGCTCGGTTCCGGCAAGCGGGTGCGCAGGAACCAGCGCAATATGCTCCGGCAATTGCGGCACGATGGCATCGACGACCGACGCTTTCACCGATCCTACGTCGGACAGGATCGCGCCGGCCTTCATTGCAGGCGCAACCTGCAGCGCAACCTGGGCGATCTGGCCCACCGGCACGCAGATCACGACGAGGTCGGCATCGGCAACCGCCTCGGCGGCCGTCTCGGTCACCCGTGCTTCGCCGAGGCCGAGTTCGCGCACGCGGCGCCGTACCTTGTCCGAGGCGTCCGTCACCGCGATCTCGCGCGCAATGCCGCGCTCCACGGCCGCGCGCGTGATCGATGAGCCGATCAGTCCCTGCCCGATAACGGCAAGTTTTCCGATAATTTGTGCCATGGCCTATTTGCCCAGCAATGCGCGCAGCGCCTCCACAACGCCGCGATTGGCCTCAGCCGGCCCGATTGTCATCCGCAGCGCGTTAGGGAAACCATATCCGGTCACCCTGCGCAGCACAAACCCGCACTCGGTGAGATAGGCGTCCGCCTCCTCGGCGCTCGTGCCGGAGCCGTCGAAGTGAATGAGAACGAAATTGCCGACACTGGGCGTCAGACGCAGGCCCAGGCCGGTAAGTTCCTGGTTCAGCCAGGCAAGCCATTCGTCATTATGCGCCACGGCCTTTTCGACATGCGCTCGGTCGCCGGCCGCTGCCACGCCGGCAGCGATTGCCAGCGAGTTCACGTTGAAGGGACCGCGGATACGGTTCAGCGCGTCGATGATATGCGCCGGCCCGTAAACCCAGCCGATGCGCAGCGCCGCAAGGCCATGGATCTTCGAGAAGGTGCGCGTCATCACCACATTCTCGTTCGATGACACCAGCTCGATGCCGCACTCATAATCATTGCGGCGCACATATTCGGCATAGGCCGCGTCGAGCACCAGAAGCACGTTCTTCGGCAGTCCTGCATGAAGACGCCGCACCTCATTCACCGGCATGTAGGTGCCGGTGGGGTTGTTGGGATTGGCCAGGAAGACAATCCTGGTCCGCTCCGTCACCGCGGCCAGGATAGCGTCGGCGTCGGCCCGCTCATCGGTCTCGGGCACTGAGACCGGAACGCCGCCCGCCGCCTGAATGTCGATACGATAGACCAGAAAGCCATGCTCGGTGAAAATGCCTTCGTCGCCCGGCTGCAGATAGGCCTTGGTAAGCAGCGAGATCGCCTCATCCGAACCGTTGGTGCAGACGATGTTGGCCGCATTCAGCCCGTGCGCGGCAGCAATCGCCTCGCGCAGCGCGGTGGATGCGCCATCGGGGTAGATTTCGGCGCGATCGAGCAGCTTCTGCGCCGCTGCACGCGCGGCCGGGGAAGCACCCAAAGGGGATTCGTTCGACGAGAGTTTGTAGACTTTCGCGGCACCTGGCGCGCCATCTTTGCCGGGCACATAGGCGGCGATATCCATAATGCCCGGATTGGGCTGTGGGCGGTTTGTCTGGTTCATCTGGGAAGGTCTCACAAAGATCGCCATCGCCTCTATCAGAGCTTTTGCGTTGACGCAAAGCCGACCCGGCACTAGAAAAACGTCGAACCCGTGGTGATTTGGCCGGTCGGCTTGCAGCCACGTTACACAAGTCGCTAAAGGACCGTGTGAACCGGCCAGCGATTTGCGGNGGTGATTTGGCCGGTCGGCTTGCAGCCACGTTAAACAAGTCGCTAAAGGACCGTGTGAACCGGCCAGCGATTTGCGGCCGGTTTTTTTGTTTGGAGTTGGCACAATGCCGATCAGGATCCCCGATCAGCTTCCCGCCCGGGATATTCTGGTACGCGAAGGCGTGTCCGTGATGGATGAGCACACTGCAATGCGCCAGGACATCCGGCCCATGCAGATCGGCCTGCTCAATCTGATGCCGAACAAGACGCGCACCGAAACCCAGCTCGCACGCCTCCTGGGCGTGTCACCGCTTCAGGTGGAGCTCACGCTGGTGCGCATCGGCGCGCACCGCGCCAAAAACACGTCGGAAGAGCACCTGATCTCGTTCTATCAAACCTGGGAAGAGGTCGCGGACCGCAAGTTCGACGGCTTCATCATCACAGGAGCGCCCATCGAGCTGCTGCCCTTTCACGAGGTTACCTACTGGGATGAGCTGACGCGCATTCTCGACTGGACCAAAACCAATGCGCATTCGTCCTTCTTCATCTGCTGGGGCGCGATGGCTGCCGCCTGGCACTTTCATAAAGTGCCCAAATACACACTCGACAAGAAGGCGTTCGGCGTGTTCAGGCACCGCAATAACGCACCCGCCTCGACTTATCTTGCGGGTTTCTCCGACGACTTCGCCATTCCTGTTTCGCGCTGGACCGAGGTGCGCTCAAGCGACATCGCCGCTGTGCCAGACCTGGAGCTTTTGATGGAGTCCGATCAAACCGGCCCATGCCTGGTTTCGGAAAAGACCTGTAACCGGCTCTATATGTTCAACCACATCGAATACGATTCCACCTCGCTCAAGGAAGAGTATGACCGCGATGTCGCCGCCGGTACGTCGATCGAGGTTCCCCACGAATATTATCCGGAAAACGATCCCGGCCGGAAACCGCTCAACCGCTGGCGCTCGCATGCGCATCTTCTGTTTGGCAACTGGCTGAACCAGGCCTACCAGACCACACCCTACGATCTGAACGAGATCGGGAAGGACGGCGGCTAACGGCGGCTCAGCAACCGCAGCGTCTCAGCGGCCAGATCCCGCGTGAACTGGCCTGCCGGCTGCGCCGCGCCCAGAGCCGCCGCCTGCCCGGCCCATAGCGGCGAAAAATCGACTGAACCAGCGGCCTCGGCATGTTTGCGCAGCGGTGCGATTGCGCCCGTCGCCAGCGGAAATGCCGGAGCCTCGAGGCTCATCGGTCCCACTTCGCGCACAATGCGATTGACAAGCCCGCGCGCCGGCCGGCCGGTGAACACATTGGTGAGTACCGTACGGTCATCCCGGGCCTCGGCCAGCGCGGCGCGGTGTCCCGACGAGGTCAACGCCTCGGGGCTTTGCAGATAGGCGGTACCGATCTGCACTGCCGCCGCACCCAGCATGAACGCCGCGGCTACGCCGCGATGATCGGCAATGCCGCCGGCGGCAATAACAGGCACCGATACCGCGTCCACGACCTGCGGCACCAACGCCATCGTACCCGGCTGCGAAGCGATATCGTCTTCCAGAAAGATGCCGCGATGGCCGCCAGCTTCCGCACCCTGCGCGATGATGGCGTCGCATCCATGCGCTTCGAGCCAGCGCGCCTCCGCAACGGTCGTTGCCGACGCAATCACCTTGGCGCCGGTTGCTTTGACGCGGCCCAGCAGGCTCGGTTCCGGCAGCCCGAAATGAAAGCTCACCACCTCGGGCCTTGTTTCCTCGACCACTTCGCAAGCCGCTTCGTCGAACGGGTTGCGGCCGGGGCCGGCCGGAATGTTATCTGCATCAAGGCCGAATTCGGCATAATAGCCCGCCAGCCGCCTGCGCCAACCGGCCTCGCGCGCAGCGTCCGGTTCCGGGTTGGTATGCGTGAAGAAATTGAGATTGACCGGCCGGTTGGTGCGCTGGCGGATCACACCCATCTCGGCGCGTATTTTGTCGATCGAGAGCATCGCGCAGGGCAGCGCGCCGAGCCCGCCGGCCTCGCTCACCGCGATGGCCAGCTCGGAACCATGCGAGCCAGCCATTGGCGCCTGCAGGATCGGCAGTTCGATGCCAAAGAGATCGGTGATGCGGGTATCGGGCCACATGGCAATCGTCCTTTCAGGCGCCGCTGCGCGACAATGGCTCAGACGTTTCGGATAGCGACCGCGTAGCGCCTTGCGGCGCCAGCACCGGCACAAAAACCCGCCGCGAAACGCGTTGTGCCACCGGCAGACCCTGATAGAGCCGCTTCTGCGCCTCCACCACGATCACGCCCGAGAAGATCGGCCAGAAGCGTCGCCCGGCTTTTTCGAGCAGCTGATAGAATCTGAGCGCCCAACGCCGCCGCGACGGCGGAAAGTGCAGTGCCTCGGTCCAGGCGCCCGGCGTGAAGTTCGTCTCGCGCAAGAGCTCGGTGAGCTGTCCGCGCGAGAACGGGCGACCGGTGCCGAAAGGCGTATGTTCGAAACGCGCCCATACACCGCGCCGGTTCGGCGTCACGATGACGAGCCGCCCGCCCGGCGCCAGCACCCGCCAGACCTCTTTTAGAGTTTCTCTTGGGTTTTCCGCATGTTCGAGCGCATGCACCATGATCACGCGGTCAATGGACGAATCGAACAGCGGCAGCTCTTCATCGAACACCAGCGCCGTGGCGGATGGCCCCTGCGCCGGCCAGTTTACCGCGCCCTGTGCAGCCGGCATGAAGGCCAGCACGCGCTCCGCATCCGGCTTGAACCGGTCGAGCCAGGGTACGGTATAGCCCAGTCCCAGGACGCGTTCGTTTTTTGATTTTGGACATACAGACGACAGCGCGAGCGAAATGGAGCGCTCGGCCAGCCGCCCGAGCAGCGAGCCATAGAAATTGCGCAGGTCGACGATATCCGAGAACATATCGCCGAAGCTATATACGCAGCATCCGCTGTTCAACAGACCACAGCCCGGCAGTCATTGTCTTTATATCCGCGCTCACTATGTTGGCCGCGACAGGAGACACCGCATGACACTGGAAATTGAGCAATTCGCCTGCCGTGACGACAATTTCGGCATTCTCGCCCGCAACAAAGAGACCGGCACGGTCTTTCTGGTCGACGCACCGGAAGAAGCCGCGATCATGCGTGCCATCGAGCGCACCGGCTGGAAACCTGATGTGCTCCTCATCACCCACCACCACCCCGATCACGTCGAAGGCAATCTGGCGCTCAAGCAGCGTTTCGGTCTCGTCATCATCGGCCCGGAAGCCGAAAAGTCGAAAATCCCCGGCATCGACCGCACCGTGAAGGACGGCGAAACGATCGACGTCGCCGGTGAGCCGGCCCGCGTCATTTCCACGCCCGGCCACACTGCCGGTCATGTAAGTTATTATTTTCCGGACTCCGGCATCGCCTTTACCGCCGACACGCTTTTTGCGCTGGGCTGCGGCCGCCTGTTCGAGGGAACGCCGACCGACATGCTGGGTTCCATGCGCAAACTGGCCGAACTGCCGCTCGAGACGACCGTCTATTTCGGCCACGAATATACGCTCGGCAATGCACGTTTCGCCCTTACCGTCGACCCCACCAACTCCGCGCTCAGGGAGCGGTCAGAACGGATCGGGAAGTTGCGGGCTGAAAACAAGCCGACAGCTCCCACCACCATCGGCGAGGAGATGGCGACAAACCCGTTCATGCGCTGGCACGACCCGGCGATCCGCCGCAATCTGGGCATGGAAGACGCTTCCGATGAGGCAGTGTTCGCTGAAATCCGCAAACGCAAGGATCTGTTCTGACGATGGCCGCAACCGCCGATGCGGTGATTGCCCGGCTTGGTCTCGAACCGCATCCCGAAGGGGGCTGGTACCGGCAGACATTCCGCGACAAGCCGCCGGGCGGCACGCTCGGCGAACGCGGTTATTCGACCGCCATCTATTTCCTGCTCAAAGCCGGCGAACAGTCGGCCTGGCACCGCGTACGCGACGCTGCCGAAGTCTGGCACTTTTATTCCGGCGCGCCGCTTTGCCTCGAGATTGCTGACGCCGATGGCAGGGGTGCGCATTCGCTGACGCTCGGCCCCGACATCGAGACCGGGGCCCGGCCGCAGCACATCGTGCCGGCAAACTGGTGGCAGCGCGCACGAAGCCTCGGTGACTGGACGCTGGTTGGCTGCACGGTGGCGCCTGGCTTCGAATTTGCAGGTTTCGAGATGGCAGCGCCGGACTGGGAGCCGGTATCCTAAGCCAGCAATACGCCGAGCGTGATGACGAGTTGCGCGGTGTAATAGAACACCCAGACTGCGTACCCCGCCCAGATCTCGTGGGGAGATGTTTCCGCCATCAGATATTTGCGGATCGCCAGGATCGCGTCGGAGACAATGAAGAGCGTTGCGCCGATTGCGATCGCGTAGCCTGGCACCGTAACGGAAACGACGCCCATCGCCACAATCGCCAGCGTGTAGACGATCACCGGTATTCGCATAGCGTCCGGAAGAGCAGGCAACAGGCGCATCAGCAGCAGGGCGGCAGCAACTACGATCGCTCCCGCCCAAACACAGCGCAACGGCTCCGCGATCAGTATGCCCGCGCCGGCACTGCCGGTGACGAACAGAACGACATAAAGCAGATGCGCGATCAGGAAGGCGATGAGCCCCGGCAGGAACCAGCGTTCCTCTTCCGCGGCCAGAGCGGCATCGCCTGCCGCGCTTGCCATCAGCGCCAGCGCCAAAAGCAGCGGCCCGCCTGCGGAATATGCAAGCAGGCCGAGCAGGAAAACACCCGCGGTCTTGGCTATAGTGCGCCGCCACGAGGCGGGACGATGAACCATGAAGCCAAAGAGGATCGCCGCCACCGCCGAAAGAAGCAGCAATCCGTTCTCCGTTGCTTCGATCCCACCTGCGAAGGGCATAACCTCAGGCCTCCGCCGCGCCCGCCGGGCGCCTGTGGCCGATCATGTCTTTGGCGGCCAGCGCCGCGCCGACGGTGATCAGCACGCAGGCGGCGAGGATCGTCGCCGTGGCCGGTGCCCGTCCTGCCGCGATCAGAACCAGCGTCGAAAGCAGCGGGGCAGCATAGCTCGCCGCCCCCAGCACCTGAATGTTGCCGCGCTTCACTCCGAAGTCCCAGGCGTAGAACGCCGCCCCCACCGGCATCAGCCCCAGACCCGCGACCGCCAGCCATTGCATCGGGTCAGCCGGCCATACAGTTTCCTCAAGCGCCAGATGACAAAGCGCCGAAAGCACCGCCGCCGCGGCACAGAACCAGGTCACGATCGTCGTCGGCACCTCGACGAAGCGGCGCGACAAGAGCGAATAGCCCGACCATACGAAGGCGCAGGTGAAAGCTGCCGCGTAGCCGGTCGCGAAACGCGCATCGAATGCAACCCCGCCGCCATTGGTTACGATCAGCGCCGTGCCGCCAAGCCCAAGCAGAGCACCGCCAACGTGATGCCATCGCAGCTTTTCGCCGGGCATCAGCGCCGAGCCGACAACGATGAACAGCGGCCACAGATAGGCGATGAGGCTGGCTTCCGCCGCCGGCGCGTTCCTGAGCGCGGTGAAATAGAAGAAATGATAGCCGAATAAGCCGGCTATACCGACCGCCCATGCGGCAAGCGGCGGGCGCGCAGTCGGCGCCTCACTCTTCATCACCGCACGAAGCGCGAAGCCGAGCGCAGTGCCCAGCGTGAAGCTCATTGCCGAAAGCTGGAACGGCGGTATGTGCCCCGAGGCATCGGTGAAAAGGGCAAGCAGCGCCCACATGATGACCGCCGAGAAGCCGATTGCCGTGGCCCGCGCCGTCATGAAACTCTCTCCGTTGGTGCCCTGGACCAGCATCGAAATGCTGCAAAACCGGACCTGATCCCATATGGTGCGATCGCGCAATAGTCGCGCGCGACCATTCCTTGGACAATACCACCGCGGACGGGGGTTTTCCGGTTCGCAACTTCCGGGCAGGAGAGGCGGCCCGCTGATCCAGTGACGGGATCACTTTGAGCCCCAATGTGTCCCGTTCCGGCCTTGTGTCGGGGTCGGCGGCGGTTGCAGCCAAGATACCGCGCTCCTGCCCGGCTTTTTTTCTGAACATCGCCAGCTTGCACCGAACGCCCCGCCAGCGCCCGGCGGGCAGCGGCCAAGTCACTGATTTTGGCCGATGAAATGCAACGCCGACAAAGTTCCCCGGCAACCGATTCAGATTGCACGGTTTTCTTGCCGGCAGGGCTGCAATGCCGGCTACACAAATCTGTCATCGAACTGTTACACAGGGTCGATATGGCCTGCCCTGTCGCCAAGAACGGCGGCAATCTCGAATTCCGAACAGGAGTAGGCTCCATGACGAAAATCCTTCTCACGGCATCGGCCGCGGCGATTGCCGTTGCGATGTCTGCTGGCTCCGCCGCCGCGCGCGACCAGATCCAGATCGCCGGCTCGTCGACCGTTCTTCCTTACGCGTCGATCGTTGCCGAAGCTTTTGGCGAAAACTTCGAGTACCCGACCCCGGTGGTTGAATCCGGCGGTTCGGGCGCAGGCCGCAAGAAGCTCTGCGAAGGCGTAGGCGAAAACACCATCGACATCGCCAACTCCTCTTCGCGCATCAAGCAGTCGGACATCGATCTGTGCGCCTCCAACGGCGTCACCGAGATCCAGGAAGTCCGTATCGGCTATGACGGCATTGTCTTCGCTTCCGACATCAACGGCGAAGCATTCGCATTCACCCCGGCTGACTGGCACGCCGCTCTGGCCGCCAAGGTCGTGAAGGACGGTCAGGTCGTCGACAATCCGAACAAGACCTGGGCCGACGTCAACCCGGACCTGCCGGCACAGGACATCCTGGCCTTCATCCCGGGCACCAAGCACGGCACCCGCGAAGTATTCGACGAGAAGGTCATTCTGGACGGCTGCGAGGAAAACGGCACCATGGAAGCCCTGATGGCTGCCAATGGCGGCGACGAAGATGCCGCTGAAGACGCCTGCACCACGCTGCGCACCGACGGCGTTTCCGTCGACATCGACGGCGACTACACCGAGACGCTTGCCCGTATCGACGCCAACAAGAACGGCATCGGCGTGTTCGGTCTTTCGTTCTACCAGAACAACACCGACAAGCTGCAGGTCGCGACGATGAACAGCGTCGTGCCTTCGGTCGAGTCGATCGCCTCCGGCGAATATCCGGTCTCGCGTCCGCTCTACTTCTACGTGAAGAACGCGCATCTCGACGTGATCCCGGGCATGCAGCAATATGTCGAGTTCTTCGTTTCCGACGAAATCGCCGGACCTGACGGCCCGCTGGCCGCCTACGGCCTCGTCTCCGATCCGGAGCTCGCCAAGACCCAGGAAATGGTCGCCAACCGGACCCCGATGGGCCCGCTGAAGTAAGCGTACTAAAGTATCGGGCGGCGCCTTCAGGACGCCGCCCGATTTCAACGGGGCGGACGTGGCATGACACCTGGCATTCTCGCACTAATCGTGCTGGCGCTTACGATCGTCGGCTACATAGCCGGCCGGCAGCGTGCCCTGGCGCGATCCTCCGCCTCCGGCGAACGCCTTCACTCCCTGCCGAACTATTACGGCCAGAGCGTTGCGCTTTTCATCGCCATCCCCGCCTATTTTCTCCTGGGCGCATGGCTGTTTCTCCAGCCGGTCTTCATTGAAAGCCAAGTCAGCACGCAGATCCCCGACAGCGCCATTCCGGAAGGCAGCGTACGAAGCCTCGTGATGTCCGATGTCCGCCGCATCGCCGACGGCCTCGACATCATCGTCGACCGGGGTTCGCTCACCGAAACCGACCTCGCCGGCCTGAGCGCCGAAACGACCAGCATCCGCGACATGCTCGCCAATGCGGGCGTGGCGCTCGGCTCAGACGTATCGGTGCCTGTTTTCGAGGCCGCCAAGTCATATCGTGCGATCGGCAAGACCGGCGCCTTGGCGCGCAACATACTGGTGCTTGCCGCCGCGATCGGCTTTGGCCTCTGGGCATGGAGCCGAATTCACCCCGCCATGCGGGCGCGCAATGTGAGCGAAACCTTCATCCGCGCGCTGCTGATGGGCTCGTCGCTCGTCGCCATTCTCACGACATTCGGCATTGTCGGCTCACTGCTTTTCGAGACGCTGAACTTCTTCGGCATGTACCCGGCGAGCGAGTTCTTCTTCTCCACCGTCTGGGACCCGCAATTCCGCGGCGGCTCCGATCTCGGCATCATCCCGCTTCTTTGGGGCACGTTCTACGTGTCGCTGGTGGCGCTGATCCTGGCCGTTCCAGTCGGCCTTATGATCGCGGTCTACCTGTCGGAATATGCCGGCCGCTCGCTACGTGGCTTTGCCAAGCCGGCCATCGAAATTCTGGCAGGCATCCCGACCATCGTTTACGGCCTCTTCGCGCTCATCACGGTCGGCCCGTTCCTGCGCGACTGGATCGCCCAGCCGCTTGGCCTCGGCAGTTCGTCATCCTCGGTCATGACCGCCGGCCTGGTCATGGGGATCATGCTCATTCCGTTTGTGTCGTCTCTCTCCGACGACATCATCAACGCCGTGCCGCAATCGATGCGTGACGGCTCTTACGGGTTAGGCGCCACGCAGTCGGAAACGATCCGCCGTGTCATCATGCCGGCAGCACTTCCAGGCATCGTGGGGGCGGTTCTACTGGCCGCCAGCCGCGCCATTGGCGAAACCATGATCGTCGTCATGGGTGCAGGTGCGGCCGCCCGGCTCGACCTCAACCCCTTCGAGGCCATGACCACCGTCACCGTGAAGATCGTTTCGCAGCTGACCGGCGATACCGAATTCGCCAGCCCGGAGACGCTGGTCGCCTTCGCGCTCGGCCTGACGCTGTTCGCCTTCACCCTCGGCCTCAATGTTCTGGCGCTCTACATCGTGCGCAAATACCGGGAGCAGTACGAATGACCGACGTCACCGCAGCATCTCCCGCTGCCGCGCAGCTAAAAGGCGGCTCGCTATACGAGCGCGGCGAACGCACGCGCCGCCGTCATACCGCCGAGCGCCGGTTCCGCGCGCTCGGCCTGGCGGCTGTCACCTTCGGTATTCTGGCGCTGTTCGGCCTCTTGGGCTCGATCCTCTACAACGGTACGTCGTCCTTCTGGCAGACCTACGTCACGCTCGACATCTATCTCGACCCGGCCAAGCTCGATAAGTCCGGCAATCGCGACCCCGAAGAGCTGCAGAAGCTGACGACCTTCTCGTATGCGCCGCTGATCAGCGCAGCCATGGCGGCGAAGATGGAAGGGGCCGGAATCGAGATCGAAGGCCTGAACGCCAAGGCCGCAGCCGAGATCGTTTCCAAGGAAGCGCCCGCCACGCTGCGCAATGCGGTGCTGGCAGACCCCTCCATGATTGGCGAAACGGTTACCTTCGAGCTTCTCGCCAACGGCCGTGTCGACGGTTACTACAAGGGCCGCGTGACGATGGCGTCGGCCGAACTCGACCGCAATGTCTCGCCGCAGCAGCTGATGCTGGCCGACGCCCTGAAGGACGCCGGCGCCCTGTCGACGCGCTTCAACTTCGCCTTCTTCACTGCGCCGGATGCCTCCGACACCCGGCCGGAGGCCGCCGGGCTCGGTGTCGCGATTCTCGGCTCTGCATATATGATGCTGATCGTGCTGGCGCTGGCGCTTCCGATCGGCGTGGCCGCCTCGATCTATCTGGAAGAGTTCGCACCGCAGAACTGGCTGACCGACATTATCGAGGTCAACATTTCGAACCTCGCAGCCGTGCCTTCCATAGTCTTCGGTATTCTGGGCCTCGCCGTCTTCATCAACTATGTTGGCCTGCCGCAGTCCGCCCCCATCGTCGGCGGTCTGGTGCTGACGCTGATGACGCTGCCCACCATCATCATCGCCACGCGCGCAGCACTCAAGGCCGTGCCGCCTTCGATCCGCGAAGCCGCGCTTGGCGTCGGTGCATCGAAGATGCAGACGATCTTCCACCACGTGCTGCCGCTGGCTGCGCCCGGCATTCTCACTGGCACGATCATCGGCCTTGCCCAGGCGCTCGGCGAAACTGCGCCGCTGCTTCTCATCGGCATGGTGGCCTTCGTGCGCGAATTCCCCGACGCACCGCCCGGCGGCCTGTTCGACCCCGCCGCGGCCTTGCCGGTCCAGGTCTACAACTGGACCCAGCGCGGCGACCCCGCCTTTGTCGAACGTGCATCGGGCGCCATCATCGTGCTTCTGGTGTTTCTCATTGTCATGAACGGCATCGCGATACTTCTGCGCCGCCGCTTCGAACGTCGCTGGTAATGGAATCAAGGTCCATGAACATGTATTCAAACGATCAGGTGGCTTTGCAGGCTGGAGACGTGGCCGTGGCAGACACGAAACATTCGGTAAAGATGCGTGGCGACAAGGTCTGCGTCTTCTACGGTGAAAAGCAGGCGCTTTTCGATGTCGATCTCGACATTCGCGAAAACCAGGTGACTGCGCTGATCGGCCCCTCCGGCTGCGGCAAGTCCACCTATTTGCGCTGCCTCAACCGCATGAACGACACCATCGATATCTGCCGCGTCACCGGCAAGATCACGCTGGAAAACGAAGATATCTACGACAAGGCCGTCGATGTTGTTGAGCTGCGCGCCCGTGTCGGCATGGTGTTCCAGAAACCGAACCCGTTCCCCAAGTCGATCTTCGAAAACATCGCCTATGGCCCGCGCATTCACGGCATCGCCCGGAACAAGACCGACCTCGAGGAGATCGTGGTTTCAAGCCTGCGTAAGGCCGGTCTGTTCGAGGAAGTGAAGGACCGTCTCGATGCACCCGGAACGGGCCTCTCCGGCGGACAGCAGCAGCGTCTTTGCATCGCACGCGCCATTGCCGTGTCGCCCGAGGTGATCCTCATGGATGAACCGTGCTCGGCTCTTGACCCGATCGCAACCGCCAAGATCGAGGAACTGATCGACGAACTGCGCGAAAACTACACGATCGCCATCGTCACCCACTCCATGCAGCAGGCGGCACGCGTTTCGCAGCGCACTGCGTTTTTCCACCTCGGCGTGCTCGTGGAAGAAGGTCCGACCGACCAGATATTCACCAGCCCGAGGGAAAAGCGCACCCAGGATTACATCACCGGCCGCTTCGGCTGAGATCGACCACACGAGGACCTGTTATGGGCGAGCACACCGTCACCTCCTTCGACGAGGAACTGGAACATATCGACCGGCTCATTCGCGACATGGGCGATCTTGCCTGCTCGATGGTCAAATCGTCGACCGGCGCGCTGGTCAATTCGGACAACGCGCTTGCACAGCGCATCATCTCCGACGATTCCGTCATGGATGCGCGCCAGCGCGAACTCGACGAGGCATCCATCACGCTGATCGCCAAGCGCCAGCCCATGGCGCTCGATCTGCGCAGCGTGGTCGGTGCAATCCGCATGGCGGCCGATCTGGAGCGCATCGGCGACCTCGCCAAGAACATCGCCAAGCGGGTCGGCGCAGTGGTGCAGACGCCAACGCAGAAATCCTTGGCGCTCTCCATCGAAACCATGTCGGAAATGGTACTGGTGCAGGTGAAGGGCGTGGTCGATTCCTATGTTGCCCGCGACGCCGAAGCGCTGCGCGAGCTGCGCAACCGCGACGAGAAGATCGACATCAAATACACCGCCGTGTTTCGCGAGCTCCTGACCTATATGATGGAAGATCCGCGCAACATTACCGCCTGCACGCATTTGCTCTTCTGCGCCAAGAATCTGGAGCGCATCGGCGACCACGTCACCAACATCGCCGAAAACGCGTATTATACGGTCACCGGCGAGCAGCTTCCCGCGCAGCGTCCCAAGCAGGACGAAACCGCCATCGCGGCGCTCGCGGAATAATTGGAAGACACCGATGATCGCTCCGAAAGTGATGGTTGTCGAAGATGAGGAGCCGCTATGCGTGCTGCTCAAATACAACCTTGAGGCCGAGGGATATCAGGTCGAGATCGTCAATCGTGGCGACGAGGCCGAGCTCAGATTGCAGGAAAGCACGCCCGACCTCCTGGTGCTCGACTGGATGGTCCCGGCGATCTCGGGCATCGAGCTCTGCCGCCGTCTGCGCATGCGCGCCGAGACCGAGCGGCTGCCGATCATCATGCTCACGGCACGCGGTGAGGAGAGCGACCGCGTGCGCGGCCTGGCCACCGGCGCCGACGACTACCTCGTAAAGCCCTTCTCCACGCCTGAGTTCATCGCCCGCGTCCGCGCGCTCCTGCGCCGCGCCAAACCCGAGGTGCTGTCGTCGGTGCTCAAGGTCGGCGACATCATGCTCGACCGCGAGGCCCACCGGGTCTACCGCAAAAAGAGTGAAATCCGGCTGGGGCCGACCGAGTTCCGGCTGCTGGAATTCATGATGCAGCATCCCGGCCGCGTCTTCTCGCGCGCCCAGCTGCTCGACAATGTCTGGGGCGAGACGATCTATATCGACGAACGCACGGTCGACGTGCATGTCGGCCGCTTGCGCAAGGCGGTCAACACCGGCCGCATGCCAGACGTCATCCGCACGGTGCGCGGCGCCGGCTACGCCATCAAGGAAGCATAGTCCCCTCGCCCCTTGTCGCCATCGGCACTGCCGTGCTTAGCTGCGGCAGGCTGTCTAATCGATTTAGGATGGCGGGAATTATCGTGCGCATTGCATTCCGCGCGGCGGCCTGCCGCTTGATATTGGCGATCGCGACCGTAACGGCGGCCCTCGCTGCCCCGGCGCAATCGGCTGAACCGCGCAACCTGGAAGTGTTGGGCACCTGGTACAGGCTGGCGCTGGAACTTGTCCGCCACACGCCGACCTATTCGCCGCCTGTTGCCAGCCGCGCCTTCGCTTATCTCGGCGTCACCGCCTACGAGACCGTTGCGAGCGGTCGCGACGGGTTCGCAACGCTTGCGGGCCAGCTTAATGGCCTCACGCCGCCTCCGGTTCGCGAGCCCGGGCGCGATTATGACGACGCCATGGCCCTGCAGGCATCGGTCTCGCTCCTCATGGAGAGCCTGTTCGCGAACACGGGCCCGACCGGCCAGCGGGCCATCGATGCGATTGCCCGCAAGCTCGACGCGGTTGCCCGGGCCGGGGTGGATCCCGATATCGCCGACCGCAGCACCGCTTATGGCCAGGCGCTCGGTGAGCATATGCTGGCCTGGGCCGCGCAGGACGGTGGCGCGGTGGTCGAAAACATGGGCTTCCCGTTCCGGTACGAACTCAAACCGGGCCCCGAACACTGGGTGCCAACCAGCACTATCGGCCAGCAGCAGGTTCCGCTGCTGCCCGATTGGGGCCGCAACCGGACATTTGCCATGCCGGACGGAGCAACCTGTGGTCTCCCGCCTCCTCCTGCCTATAGCGAGGAGCCCGGCTCGTCCTTTTTCATCGAGGCGCGCGAAGTCTATGACGTATCGCTGAGCCTTACCGAAGATCAGGAGGCCATTGCCCGCTTCTGGTCGGATGACCCGATGCTGACGCCAACGCCTCCCGGTCACTGGCTGGCAATTGCGCTGCAGGTGCTTGGCGAGAAGGAGGCCACGCTCGAAATGCGTGTCGACACGCTCGCCCGCATCGGCATCGGTTTGGCGGATGCATTCATCGGCTGCTGGCACGACAAGTATAAATACGACCTGGTGCGGCCGCTCACATACATCCGGCGCGTCATCGACCCGGCTTGGCAGGCAATACTGATCACACCGCCCTTTCCGGAATATCCGAGCGGGCACAGCACCCAGTCCGGCGCGGCGGCCGAGGTGCTGACCAATCTGTTCGGTGCGGATTACGCCTTTGAGGACAGAACGCATGACGATGACGGACTGCCAGCGCGCAAGTTCGACAGTTTCTGGCACGCCGCCGAAGAGGCGGGTATCTCGCGGCTCTACGGCGGCATTCACTACCGCGCCGCGATCGAACTCGGCCTCGATCAGGGAAAGTGTATCGCAGCTCATACCAACGCGCTGGTGACGAGGGCCCGGCCATGAACCGGTTGCTTCTGGCCATGGCCTCCGCCGCGATCGCCGTCTTGGCCAATGGAGTTGCCGGCGCCGAACCCGCTGTGCCTTCATTCGTCGAGGAAACAGCCTCGGACGGCATATCGACAGTCTATTCCGGCGAATGGGAATTCATGGTTGGCGGCGGCGCAGCCGCGTTCGATTGCAGCGGCGACGGATTTCCCGACCTGTTTCTTGCCGGGGGCGCATCCCACGCCGGCTTTTACCGCAACATCAGCCGCCAGGGCGGCGAGCTGCGCTTCGAAAAGCAGGCCAGCGGGCTGGAGCTTGAGGCGGTCACCGGCGCATACGCGCTCGATATCGACAGCGACGGCATCAAGGACCTCGTGCTGCTGCGCGTGGGCGAAAACGTTGTCATGCGCGGACGTGGCAACTGCCGTTTCGAGCGCGCCAACGAGATGTGGGGCTTTGACGGCGGCGATGCCTGGTCCACCGCCCTTGCCGCCACCTGGGAAGACGGCGCTGACTTCCCGGCAATCGCTGTCGGCAACTACATCGATCGACGCGAAGAAGGATTTCCCTGGGGGTCCTGCACCGACAACTGGCTGCACCGGGCGGAGGGCGCGCGCTTCGCAGCTCCTATGCCGTTGAAGCCGAGCCATTGCGCGCTGTCGATGCTGTTTACCGACTGGAACCGCTCCGGCACGCCCTCCCTGCGGGTCTCCAACGACCGCGAATATTACAAAGGCGGCCAGGAGCAGTTGTGGCGCATCGAAGCAGGCGCCGAACCGTATCTTTATTCCGCCGCCGACGGTTGGGAGCGGCTGCGCATCTGGGGCATGGGCATCGCCGGCTACGATCTGAATTTTGACGGCTACCAGGAATATTTCCTGACCAGCATGGCGGACAACAAGCTTCAGACGCTGACCAAGCCCACGCCTGGAACCTCGCCCGGCCCGGCATACACCGATGCCGCCTTTGCCAAAGGAGTGACGGCGCACCGGCCTTATGCCGGCGAAAACGTCAAGCCAAGCACTGCCTGGCATGCGCAGTTCGAGGACATGAATAACGATGGCCTGGCCGATCTTTTTATCGCCAAGGGAAACGTCGCGGCGATGCCGGACTTTGCCATGGAGGACCCAAACAATCTTCTGTTGCAGAAAACCGACGGCTCATTCGCTGAGGCTGGCGACAGGGCCGGTATCGGCTCAACGGCGATTTCACGCGGCGCCGTCATCGCAGACTTCAATCTCGACGGGATGCTCGATCTCGCCGTCGTGAACCGCTGGGTCGAAGCACAGCTGTGGCGCAATACGGGCCTCGATAACGCGAATTGGATCCAGATCAGGCCCCTTCAGCCGCGCCGCAATCGCGACGCGATTGGCGGCTGGATAGAGGTGAAGCGCGGCGATGTGGTGATGCGCCGCGAGATTACTGTGGGCGGGGGCCATGCCGGCGGCCACCTCGGCTGGTGGCATTTCGGACTTGGCGGACAAACCGAAGCGCAAACGCGTATTGTCTGGCCCGACGGCGAAGCCGGTGCCTGGGAGGAGCTGCGGGCCGGCCATTTCTATACGATCGAACGCGGCAGGGGCGCCGCCCGGTGGCAGCCCGGCTAGACCCGCCTAGGCGACTTTGCGCCCCTTGAGCACCTTCTCGGTCGTCAGTCCGGGCACGATGATTTCCGCGTCGACTTTCGTCAGCGCCGTCATTGCACAGCCGAGCCGGATCAGCGGCATCTCGTTCGGTTCCGTCTCGAACGAGATGGCGGCGCTGTGTTTGCCGCCCGCGGTGCGTGCAATCGCGTCGCGGATCGGTTGTTCCAGAATGTCGAAAGCTAGCGCTCCCGGACCGACAATCGCCACCGGAGCGGGGTCGAATACGGCAAACAGCGAACCGAGCCCGAAACCGATGGCCCTTCCCGCTTTCAGAAACGCCGCCCGTTCCGGCCCGTCCGACGCACGTGCGGCATCGGCAAGTTTCTGGATTTCCACCTGGCTCACAACCGCACCCGGAACATCTTCCTCGCTGCCGCCGCGGGCGGTGCGGATCAGTGCATAGTTTCCGGCATACGCCTCGATGCAGCCGTGTTTTCCGCAGCGGCAGAGGGCCCCGTCGGGAATATGGATCATGTGGCCGAATTCGCCGCCGGACGAATGTGTTCCTGAAAACAGCTCCCCCTTGACCATCAATCCCATGCCGATGCCGTCCGACAGCATCACAGCGAAGAAGTCTTTGCGGTAGCGAGCCGGCTCGCGCCACTTCAGCGCGACGGTAATCATGTTGCAGTCGTTTTCCACGGTCGCCGGCACGCCGAAGGCTGCGGCGAGTGCCGGCGCAAACCGGGTGTTTTCGTCCGGCGTGATCGGCGACCACAGCATCGATGACGAATCCGAACTCGTAATGCCTTGAACCGCCAGGGCAATACGCGATGGATGGTAGCCGTTCTCGCGCTGCCGGGTGAGGACACGCCGGACACAGCCGATCACCGCTTCGATCAGCGCCTGGCCCTCAAGTTCCTGCGTTGCCAGATCCTGGACTTCCTCGTCGACTGCCTCGCCCGCATAGTCGATCAGCACCGCCGACACATGATTTAGGGTCAGAGTGACGGCAACGACCGAGGCCAGCGTCGGATTGAGCGCCAGCGCAACCTGCGGCCGCCCGCGCCGGGCAAGGCCGTTGTCGTTGCCTTTGAGCTCGACCAGCACACCCTCCTCGATCATGCTGGAGGTGATCGCGGAAATGGTGGAGTTGCTGAGCCCGGTAAGGTTTGCGATCTCGGTTCGCGAGCGCTGGTTGGCCGCGCGCAGCGCCGTCAGAACCAGCGCACGGTTGCGCCGTCTGAGATCGTCGTGCCGGACCCCAACAGTCATAGACATGCCTCCTCCCGCATCAGGTACCGGCGCCCTTATAGCGCTCTTTTCCCTCGCGGCAGGAAACATATTGACACGGATGATGGGCTGCGTCATTATTTTTTTCGAAGCTCGAAAAAAAGCTTCAGAGGGCCGCTGACCACCTGCGGCTGTCGTGGAAATGCGCGCTATCTGGCGCCAGGGAGGAAATCATGAGGAAACTGACAACCGCCATGATGGCGGGTGTGGCAATGTCTGCAATGCTGTCGACTGCGGCATTGGCGGAGGGCAAGGTCATCGGTGTGTCCTGGTCGAACTTCCAGGAAGAGCGCTGGAAAACCGACGAAGCGGCCATGAAAGGCGCCATCGAAGCCAATGGCGACAAGTACATTTCAGCCGACGCGCAGGCTTCCGCAGCAAAGCAGCTGTCGGATGTCGAAAGTCTGATCACGCAGGGCGTTGACGCGCTGGTCATCCTGTCTGTCGACAAGGACGCCATCGGCCCGGCGATCGACAAGGCCGCCGCCGAAGGCATTCCCGTGATCGGCTATGATCGCCTTATCGAGGACAACCGCGCCTTCTATCTGACCTTCGACAACAAGGGCGTCGGCCGCATCATTGCGCAGGAAGTCACCAAGGTCGTGCCGGAAGGCAACTTCGCCATCATCAAGGGCGACAAGGGCGACCCGAACGCGCTCTTCCTGCTCGAGGGTATGATGGAAGTGATCGGCGCCAATGTTGACGCTGGCAAGATCAAGATCGTCGGCGAGACCTTCACCGACGGCTGGAAGCCGGACAATGCCCAGAAGAACATGGAGCAGATCCTCACCGCCAACAACAACGCCGTTGACGCCGTTCTGGCGGAAAATGACGGCATGGCGGGCGGCGTGATCGCAGCGCTTACCGCACAGGGCATGGCAGGCACTGTTCCGGTCGGCGGCCAGGACGGCGACCTTGCCGCTCTCAACCGCGTTGCCCGCGGCACACAGACGGTGTCGGTATGGAAGGACGCCCGTCAGCTCGGTGCGGCTGCCGGCAATATTGCCGCGGCACTGGCCGACGGCGCCATGATGTCCGACGTCGAAGGCGCCGTGAAATGGTCCGGCGGTGAAAAGGGTGTTGAGATGGACGCCATCTTCCTCGATCCGACACCGATCACCAAGGACAACATCAATGTCGTGATCGAAGCCGGCCATATCTCCAAGGAGCAGGCCTGCGAAGGCGCAATGGACGGCGTTGTCGGCTGTAACTAGGCCGACTACACTTTGAGTGCCTGAAGTTGTGACCGCGCCGGCGCGCGATGCGGGCCGGCGCGGTTTCCATATGCGGCACCCCCGGGTTCCCCGACAGGCGGTCCACCCGGCGGAGGGAGGGCATCATGAGCGAAATCGCAACCGCCAAGGTCGAAGCAGGCAGCGTGGATGAAGGCGCGATTGCGCGTTTCCTTCGCCGGACCGAGATCGACACCCGGCTATTGGGCATGCTCGGGGCCCTGGCGGCCATCTGGATCGGGTTTCACCTCTATGGCCAGCTGGTCAACGGGTTCGGCGTCTTTCTGACACCGCGCAACCTCTGGAACCTGTCCGTTCAGACCGCCTCCATCGGTATCATGGCAACCGGCATGGTGCTGGTCATCGTGACCAGGCACATCGACCTGTCGGTCGGTTCCATCCTTGGTTTCTGCGCCATGGTTATGGCCATCACCCAGGTGTGGATCCTGCCGCAATATCTCGGCCTCGGCCATCCGGCAATCTGGATCATCGCCATCATTGTCGGCCTTTGCACCGGCGCTCTGATCGGCGCCTTTCACGGATGGCTGATCGCATATTGCGGCATACCGGCCTTCATCGTCACGCTCGGTGGCTTGCTTGTCTGGCGCGGCGCGGCCTTTCTTCTCGCCCGCGGCGAGACCATTTCGCCGGTCGACGCGAACTTCGCGCTGCTTGGCGGCGGGCCTTTCGGTTCGGTCGGTGCAACCACCAGCTGGGTGCTCGGCATCATTGCCTGTGCTGGCGTTGTCATTCTCCTGCTGAGCGGGCGCAACCAGCGCAAGCGCTTTCAGTTTCCGCTTCGCCCAGTCTGGGCGGACACGATGCTCGGCGTCATCGGCTGCGGCGCGATCCTGGGTTTTGTGATGCTGGTCAACGCATATCCCTGGCCACGTGGCATCGTTCGGCAATATGCGGCGGCCAATAATATCGAGATTCCGGATGGCGGGCTGTTCATCTCGCATGGATTTGCCATTCCGGTTCTGATCCTGATCGTGGTCGGCATAGCCGTTACGTTCCTGGCCACGCGAACCCGCTTCGGCCGCTATGTCTTTGCCATCGGCGGCAACCCGGAGGCTGCAGAGCTCGCCGGCATCAACACACGCTGGGTCACAGTCAAGATTTTTGCGCTGATGGGTATGCTGGCCGGTCTTTCGGCCGTGGTCGCCAGTGCGCGCCTCAATTCCGCGACCAACAATCTCGGCACGCTGGACGAGCTCTATGTGATTGCATCTGCGGTCATTGGCGGCACGTCGCTGGGTGGCGGCATCGGCACCATCTACGGCGCAATCCTCGGCGCACTGGTCATGCAGTCGCTGCAGACCGGCATGGTGCTCATCGGGTTCGACGCAGCGATCCAGCAGATCGTCGTCGGCTCCGTCCTTGTCATCGCGGTCTGGATCGACACTGTCTACCGAAACCGGGCAAAGTAGGGGAGGCAACGATGGCAAACTCGGCCACGAATAGCGACGCTGCGCTCGTCGAGCTGAAGAACATCTCAATCGCCTTTGGCGGCATCAAGGCGGTGGATCGTGCTTCCGTGGACCTGCATGCCGGCGAGGTCGTCGGCCTGCTCGGGCATAACGGTGCCGGCAAATCGACGCTGATCAAGATACTGTCGGGTGCCTATAAGCGCGATGCGGGGCAGATATTCGTGCGCGGCGAAGAAGTCTCGATATCCAACCCGCGCGACGCCAAGGCCTACGGCATCGAGACGATCTACCAGACGCTCGCCTTGGCCGACAATGTCGACGCCGCGGCCAACCTCTTTCTTGGCCGCGAGATGCGCACCCGCTGGGGCACGCTCGACGACGCGGCCATGGAAGCCGAGGCGCGCAAGGTCATGGGCCGTCTCAATCCCAATTTCCGCCGCTTCAAGGACCCGGTGAAATCGCTCTCGGGCGGCCAGCGGCAGTCGGTGGCGATCGCGCGTGCAATCCTCTTCAACGCCCGCATCCTCATCATGGACGAACCGACGGCGGCACTCGGGCCGCAGGAAACCGCCCAGGTAGGCGAGCTGGTCAAGCAGCTCAAGGCTGACGGAATCGGCATCTTCCTGATCAGCCACGATATTCACGACGTATTCGATCTGGCGGACCGCGTATGCGTCATGAAAAACGGGCAGGTTGTGGGAACCGCCAAAACCAGCGATGTCACCAAGGACGAGGTGCTGGGCATGATTATTCTGGGCAAATGCCCGCCGGGCGCTGTGCCGGGGCCGGGTGCGATGGCGCCGGCGGCTGCCTGACAAAAAAAGGGGAGCATCGCTGCTCCCCTTTTCTTGGCTGTCTTCGATCAGGTGCCCGGGCAGCGATCGTAGAAAATACGTCCGTCGCGCGTGCGGTATTCGCACCAGCCATCACCCCTGTCTGCCGCGCGGCCGACCAGATAACCGCCAACGCCGCCTACGAAGGCGCCGATTGCGGCACCGCCGATTGTGCCGGAAGCGAGCGCCCCGATTGTCCCGCCGGCAGCGGCGCCGAACGTCGCGGTTCGTTCTGCCGTGGTGCAGCCGGCCAGCATGCCGACAGCGGCGAGTGCAAGAAGTGTACGTCTCATTCAATAGCCTCCAAGTTTAACCAAACCCCGCATGCGCGGGTTGCATTACGATTTTATGTCCGCCCCGCCAGCGTATTTGCCGGCCCACCGGTTAAGACTCTTCATCCGAACACGGCAGATATTAGGCAAATTGCTCCGCATGCCCACCGGAGAAACACGGCACGAATGCGGCATCTGCGGCAATATTGCACTCTTAACCAAGGGCGAAGTCTGATTTTAAACAGCAATTTCCAGCTGGACAGGAGCCACCAATCTATCCTTTCATGCCGGTAAGCTGGCGTTCCCGTCGGAACGCAGCAGGGGGGCATAGCAGAAAAATCGGACGTCGAATGACGCCGGAAAGGACAATGACCATGGCAGCGACAGCCGCCACGAAATCGGGCGCCAAAAACGAAACCGACGAGCTCAAGGCCGAAATTGCCAAGCTCCGCAAGGAGCTCTCCGACCTCGCGAAACATGTTTCGGACGTCGGCGACATGTCGGCCCGCACAGCGCGCAAAGCCGCGACGGCCAAAGCCGAAAAATTGCGCAAGCAGGGCGAGGCAGCCTTCGACGAACTGCGCGAAAGCGCGCTCGGCTATGAAAAACAGCTGACGGCGAGCGTCCGCGAAAAGCCGGTCACGTCGCTGGCGATTGCCGCCGGTGTCGGATTTGTGCTGGCCCTGCTCGCGCGGCGCTGACTCTGCTGATGGGCCTCAAGCTGCTCCTGTCGCTGATTACGGGCGAAGCCTCCGCTGCGGCGAAACGCGCCCGCCGCAGCGCCGTCGAGTATGCGGTCATGGGCATCGCAGCACTTCTGGGCATCGGCTTCCTGCTGCTTGCCGGCTATATCTATGCTGCGCGCCGCTACGGCGAACTGGAGGCCGCGCTTGGCTTCGGCGGTGGCTTTCTCGCACTGGCCTTCGCGGTGCTGATCATCCATCGCATGAGTGCCAGGGCGCGGGCGCGCCGCGCTCGCGAAAAAGTTTCGCGCGATGCAATGGCGGTTGCCGGTGCGCTGGCACTGACGGCACTCCCCTCGCTGCTTTCCAAGCGCGGAATTGTAACCGGCATGGCGATCCCGCTGGTGTCGGCCATCGCCTATGCGATCTACCGGGAAAACAGCAGCGGCGATGATGACGATGCGCCGTCATAGGCAGCCTTCGAGCGCGGCCGCGTGACCGTTCACTAATTCAGCACAGTCCTTTCGCTGTTCACCCGGTTTCGGCGAGCGCGGTTTTCGCCCACATACAGCCCGAAGCCGCGCCAGGCGC
This sequence comes from Mesorhizobium sp. Z1-4, assembly GCF_004000235.1. GTDB lineage: Bacteria > Pseudomonadota > Alphaproteobacteria > Rhizobiales > Rhizobiaceae > RCIO01. The sequence goes on along the minus strand of NZ_RCIO01000002.1, from coordinate 46,377 downwards.
GGCATGTGCTGAACAGGAACCACGGTCATGCTCGATCAGATCAAGGGTCTGCACCACGTCACCTCGCTGGCGCGCGATGCGGTCAGCAACAACAGCTTTTTCACCCGCACGCTCGGCCTGCGCCGGGTCAAGAAAACCGTCAATTTCGACGCGCCCGACGTCTACCACCTCTATTATGGCGACGAATTCGGTACGCCCGGCTCGGTGATGACCTATTTTCCATTCCCGCATGCCGCACGCGGAACGCCCGGCACGGGTGAGGTGGGCACGACCATGTTTGCGGTGCCGAAAGGCGCATTGTCCTTCTGGCGTGACCGGTTGGCCTCCCTCGATGTTGCCGGTCTGGAGGAACGCCAGGCTTTCGGCGAAAACCGGCTGGCCTTCGCAGGCCCCGATGGCGACGGCTTCGCGCTTGTCGAGGTCGATGGCGACGAGCGCCCGTTCTGGGCCGAAGGCGGCGTTCCCGAAGAAGCGGCGATCCGCGGCTTCCGCAATGTGTCGATGCGATTGCGCGACGGCGGCGCGACCGGTGAGCTGCTGCGTTTCATGGGCTATGAAGAGACTGAAAGCCGCGATGGCATCACCCGTTTCGCGGTGCCCGGCGGCAATGGTGCCGACTTCGTTGAGATCGAAACGCTGCCCGGTGCGGCCTCGGCTCGCCAGGGCGCAGGCTCGGTGCATCATGTCGCCTTCGCGGTCGAAAACCGCGCGCGCCAGCTCGAAGTGCGTTCCGCCCTTATGGACACCGGCTACCAGGTGACACCGGTAATTGACCGCGACTATTTCTGGGCGATCTATTTCCGCACGCCGGGCGGCGTGCTGTTCGAGGTTGCAACCAACGAACCGGGTTTCGCGCGCGACGAACCGCTCGAACATCTGGGTGAGAAGCTGCGCCTTCCGAAGCAACATGAGCACCTGCGCGCACGGCTCGAAGAACATCTTGAACCCATCGGAGACTAGCCGTGTCGACCGACGCTTATCAGCACAACATCGTTCAGGCGGGCGCCGGCCGGCCGCTGCTGTTCCTGTTCCACGGCACAGGCGGCAACGAAGACCAGTTCATGGATGTCGGCGCGGCCCTGATGCCGAACGCGACCCTTGTCGCCCCGCGCGGCGACGTGGCCGAACACGGGGCAGCGCGGTATTTCCGCCGCGCGGCGGAGGGCGTCTACGATATGGGTGACCTCGCCCGAGCAACCGGCAAAATGGCCGGTTTCGTGCGTGCGCATATCAGTTCCGCCAAACCCTCCTCGGTGCACGGACTGGGTTACTCCAACGGCGCCAACATTCTGGCCAATGTCATCTTCGCCAATCCCGGACTGTTCGATACAGCCACCCTCATGCACCCGCTGATACCCTTCACGCCGCAGATCGGCGGGCAGCTTTCGACCCGCATTCTGATGACCGCCGGCCGCACCGACCCGATCTGCCCGGCCGAGTTGACGTTACGATTCGAGACTGCACTTCTTGAGGCCGGTGCAGAACTGCGCACGGTATGGCACGACGGCGGGCACGAGCTTCGCAAGGGCGAGTTCGATGCAGCGCGCGAACTCCTTGCCGACTTCCAGGCAGCCAACACGGAGCCGACATCATGAGCGAGATCGAAATCAGGCTGGAGGAAACCGGCTCCAAGGGCCGCTATTTCCATCGTGCCGACGACGGCACCGAAGCGGAGATGACGTTCTCCAAGGCCGGCGAACACCTGCTGATCATTGATCACACCGAGGTACCCGACGCGTTTCGCGGTCAGGGCGTAGGTGTTCGGCTGGTTGCGAGAGCAGTCGAAGATGCGCGCGGTTCAGGCAAGAAAATCATGCCGCTTTGCCCGTTTGCGGCAGCCCAGTTCCGCCGTCACCCGGAATGGGCGGATGTGCTGAAATAATGCGGTTGAGGAGGAGCATGGATGAACGGCCTCGGTATTCGCTTTGAGTTGGACGGACCGCGCGGCAAATATTTCATTCCGATGCCCGACGGCACCGAATCGCAGCTGACATACCTCCGCACCGCGCCGGATCATATCGTCGCCGACCACACATTTGTGCCAGTGCCCTACCGCGAACAGGGCGTCGCGGAGGCGCTGGTGGAACGGCTGTTCGCGGATGCACGTTCAAACGGCGACAAAATCACGCCGACCTGCTGGTTCGTGGCCGACGAATTCGCACGACATAGCCCAGCCTGGGACGATGTCCTCGCGCGCTAGCTACCAGCGGGTCTTTTCGCCGGGCGCTGCCGGCTCGATAGCCAGGGCGTGAACGCCGGCGGCAATCTCGTCGGCCAGAAGATCGTTCACCGTGCGGTGCCGCTCTATGCGGCTCATGCCATCGAACAGCGGGGACACGACACGCACCCTGAAATGGGTCTCGCCGGAACCGTCAAAGGAAGGCTGGTGGCCGGCGTGAAGATGGCTCTCGTTCAATACGGCCAGCCGCTCCGGCTTCAGCGCCTCCGTGAGCTTCTTTTCAATCGCTTCGGAAATGGACATTTCAGCCTCCGCGTACCATATAGGGCTCGTTCCCCAATTCAGATGCGATTCAGGCGTTAGGGCTATCATCGCCCGAATGTCAATTCTTGTATCGTGGGCCGAACACCCCATAATCCGAGCGGAATCAAGCTAAACGGCAGCATGAAGCCTTATTCGAAATATTTCGAGAAGATCCGCGTCAAGCCCGACCCCAAGGTCGAGGCGGCGTCGCAGGCGCCGCGCTGCCAGTGGGACGGCTGCGGCGATGCCGGCACGCATCGCGCGCCGGTGGGCCGCATGCGCGAGGGCGAATATTTCCGCTTCTGTTTCGATCACGTGCGGGAATACAACCGCAATTTCAATTACTTCTCGGGTCTCGGCAACGAGGATATCGCGCGTTTTCAGAAAGAAGCGCTGACCGGGCACAGGCCAACCTGGAAGATGGGTGGCGGAACCAAGGCGCATTATGCGCCCGACATCTCGACCGCCCGCTCCGGAAGCGCCGCCTATCATGGCCGCGTCGGCGACCCGTTCGGACTGTTTGGGGGCAACCGTCAGCGTTCTGCGCCGCGTGAGCGAAAGCTGCGTACGCTTGAGGCCAAGGCCATGGAAACGCTGGGCCTCGGCCATTCAGCAACTGGCGCCGACATCAAGGCGCGCTATAAGGAATTGGTGAAATTACACCACCCGGACGCCAATGGCGGCGACCGGAGTTCGGAAGAACGCTTTCGCGACGTGCTGCAGGCATACCGGGTGCTCAAGCAGGCCGGTTTGTGTTAGTCGGCACAGCCGAAAGTGCAGGGTTTGTGCCGGTGGAGGCTTGGCCGCTTCCATCTTGGCGCATCTCGCTCTAAGACGCATCCGGACACTCAAGGAAATTGCCGGCGGATTGCCGTTCCGCAGCTGGAGTCATGATGAACAAGGTCGACCGCGACATCGCCAACCTGCCCGATACCACTGTCTCCGTGAAGGAGGTCTTCGGTTTCGAATCCGACATGATCGTACCGGCCTATTCGAGCGCCGATTCCTACGTGCCGGACTTCGATCCCGACTATCTTTTCGACCGCCAGACGACGATGGCGATCCTGTCGGGCTTTGCCTACAACCGCCGCGTCATGGTGTCGGGTTATCACGGCACGGGCAAGTCGACCCATATCGAGCAGGTCGCCGCACGCCTCAACTGGCCCTGCGTGCGTGTCAATCTCGATAGCCATGTCAGCCGCATCGACCTCGTCGGCAAAGACGCGATCGTCGTCAAGGACGGCATGCAGATAACCGAGTTCCGTGACGGCATTCTGCCCTGGGCTTACCAGCACAATGTCGCGCTGGTGTTCGACGAATACGATGCCGGCCGGCCGGACGTGATGTTCGTCATTCAGCGGGTGCTGGAATCGTCCGGCCGCCTGACCTTGCTCGACCAGAGCCGCGTCATCCGCCCGCACCCCGCATTCCGCCTGTTCGCCACCGCCAACACGGTCGGCCTCGGCGACACCACCGGCCTCTATCACGGCACGCAGCAGATCAACCAGGCGCAGATGGATCGCTGGTCGATCGTCACCACGCTGAACTACCTGCCGCATGACAAGGAAGTCGAGATCATTCTGGCCAAGGCCAAGCACTACCGTACCGAGGAAGGCCGCCAGACAGTCGACAAGATGGTCCGTATCGCCGACATGACGCGCTCCGCCTTTGTCAATGGCGACCTGTCGACGGTGATGAGCCCGCGTACGGTGATCATGTGGGCCGAAAACGCGGAGATTTTCGGCGATGTCGGCTTCGCTTTCCGGCTCACCTTCGTCAACAAATGCGACGAGCTGGAACGGCCCATCGTTGCCGAGTTCTACCAGCGCGCCTTTGGCGAGGAGCTTCCCGAAAGCGCCGCCAACGTGGTTCTGAGCTGATAGGCCATGGCCGGCCGGGGCGACAATACGCGTTCCAAGCCGAACACCAGCGCTGATACGGATCTGTTCAAGCGCTCGGTCTCGGCGTGTATGCGTGCCATTTCGGGCGACCGGGAGTTCGAAGTCACGTTCGCCAAGGAGCGCCCGGGCCTGGCCGGCAGCCATGCCCGCCTGCCCGAGCCGCCGCGCAAACCAACGCTCGAAGATGTGAGCACCACCCGGGGCCTGGGCGATTCCATGGCGCTGCGCCGTGCCTGCCACGACGCGCGGCTACACACACGTCTGGCGCCGGAAGGCCGGCAGGCCCGCGCAATCTACGATGCCGTCGAGCAGGCCCGCGTGGAGGCAATCGGCTCTCGCGCCATGCGCGGCGTTTCCGACAACATCGCCACGATGCTCTCCGACCGTTACACCAAGGCCAATCTCGCCGGTGTCACCGACAAGGCCGACGCACCGCTGGAGGAAGCTGTCGCTCTGATGGTGCGCGAACGCCTGACCGGCCGTCCCGCGCCCGAGAGCGGCGAAGCGCTCGTTAATCTGTGGCGCGGTTTCATCGAGGAAAAGGCCGGCGGCGACCTCGACAATCTGCTCGGCAAGCTGGAAGATCAGGATGCCTTTGCCCGCCTCGTCCGCGATATGCTGGTTTCGATGGACATGGCCGACGAGCTCGGCGAGGACGACCAGCTTGAGGACGAGGAACAAGACAGCGACGAGCAGCCAGAGGGCGAAGATCAGAACGAGGAAAGCGGCGAGGCCGATTCCGGATCAGATGACAGCCAGCCCGAAGATTCCGACGCTTCCTCGGAAGAGGAGCAGGCCGGCGAGAGCGAAGCTGTCGATGCCGACACCGACGAAATGTCGGACGACGATCTCGATGCCGAGACGCCGGGCGAGGCAAAACGGCCCAACGATCCGCTGGGCGACCTGCCGCGCCAGCTCGATTATGCCGTCTACACCACCGCCTTTGACGAGACCGTCGGCGCGGAAGAGCTATGCGATCAGGAAGAGCTGGAGCGCCTGCGCGCTTTCCTCGACAAGCAGCTAGCCAACCTCGCCGGTGTGGTCGGACGGCTGGCGAACCGGCTGCAGCGCCGCCTGATGGCACAGCAGAACCGCGCCTGGGATTTCGATCTTGAAGAAGGCTATCTCGACCCTGCGCGGCTGGTACGCATCATCATGGACCCCATGCAGCCGCTCTCCTACAAGCAGGAGCGCGACACCAATTTTCGCGACACGGTGGTGACGCTGCTGCTCGACAATTCGGGTTCCATGCGCGGCCGGCCGATCACGGTTGCCGCCACCTGCGCCGACATCCTTGCCCGCACGCTCGAGCGCTGCGGCGTCTCGGTCGAGATCCTTGGTTTTACCACCCGCGCCTGGAAGGGCGGCCAGAGCCGCGAGAAGTGGCTGAAGGACGGAAAGCCCTCGGCCCCGGGCCGCCTCAACGATCTGCGCCACATCATCTACAAATCGGCCGACGCGCCCTGGCGTCGCGCCCGCCGCAATCTCGGCCTGATGATGCGTGAAGGGCTCCTGAAGGAAAATATCGACGGCGAAGCGTTGTTGTGGGCGCATCAACGCCTGATCGCGCGCCCGGAGCAGCGCCGCATCCTGATGATGATTTCCGACGGCGCGCCAGTGGACGATTCCACGCTGTCGGTGAATCCGGGCAATTATCTGGAGCGGCATCTGCGCGCCGTCATTGACCTTATCGAAACGCGCTCGCCTGTTGAACTGATCGCCATCGGCATCGGCCACGACGTGACGCGGTATTACCGCCGCGCCGTCACCATCGTCGATGCCGAGGAGCTGGCCGGAGCCATGACCGAGCAGCTCGCCTCGCTGTTCGAAGAGGAACCGGCATACGGCACCCGGACGCGGCGTGCTGGTTAAGCGGAGAGCCAAACGCGCTTCCCGCATTACGCGGTATGCGTTTGCGGTCTTCGCTGCCTTTGCAGCGCTGTCCACCGCTCCTGCCGCCGCGCAGTCACCGCTTCTGCAGGAAATCGAAGTCAACGCCCACCAGATCACTCAGTTTCATATCGGCCGCAGCGAAACACGCTTCGGCCCGCTCGAATTCGTCGGCGGGCTGAGCATGGCCGGCAGCGGCGATTTCGGCGCCCTATCGGCAATCCGCTTTCTCGATGCCGGAACGCATTTCTTCGGCGTCGCAGACACCGGCTTCTGGTATTCCGGCATGGTCGAACGCGACGCCGATCTCCGCCCGACAGGCATTACCGGCTTTTCAATGCAGCCGCTGGTGGATGAGACGGGCGCGGCGATCGAGGGCAAATGGCGCACCGATGCCGAAGGCCTGGCGATTGCCGGCGATCAGGCCACGGTCGCCTTCGAGCGCGATCACAAGATCCAGGAATTCACACTGCAACCGTCTGACATGGCGGGGCCGCGGCGCGCGCTGGACCTGGTGGTCTCGCGCGCCGAACTGCGCCAGAATCGCGGTTTCGAAACGCTTGTTCACAGCCCGGCCGACGGCCCTCTGGGCGGCGCGCGTGTCGGCGTTACCGAACGCTCGATCGATGCTGACGGCAACATCTTCGCTGCCATTCTCGAGGGCCCGCAAAAAGGTATCTTCAAGGTCGTGCGTTCCGACGATTTCGACATCACCGATGGCGCTTTCCTGCCAAATGGAGATCTGCTGCTTCTCGAGCGCCGTTTCTCCATGGCAACAGGCGTGGCGATGCGCCTGCGCCGTATCGACGGCGCCACCATCCGCAAGGGCGCGCTGGTTGATGGTGCGGTGCTGCTGGAGGCCGACATGGCCTACCAGATCGACAATATGGAGGGTCTGGATGTCTGGCGGCGCGACGACGGCGCTTTGATCGTGTCGCTGATTTCCGACGACAACCACTCGATCCTGCAGCGCAATCTCTATCTGGAATTCGTGCTGACCGGCGAGTAATTTCAGTGGCTTGACCTTCCACCCGGTGGAACCCTTAGAGCGTGGACACATTCAAGCTTATAGGTGATCCATGCGCCTTAGAAATCTGGTCGCTCTTGTCGCGATGCTGGCGGTGATTTGGGTTGCGTGGCGCAGCTGGCCGCGCACGGAGACAGAACCGGTCTCGGGCCCACCGCTCGTTAATGTCACTGTCCCCGAACTGGACGGTTTGGCACTTGGCGGCGAGGCTGCGTTCAACGAGAACTGCGCCGTCTGCCATGGCCAGAATGCAGCCGGCCAGCAGGGGGTCGCGCCGCCGCTCGTCCACAAGATCTACGAGCCGGGCCATCATGGCGATGAGGCCTTTGTACGTGCGGCACAGCAAGGTGTGCGGGCGCACCATTGGCCGTTCGGCAACATGCCGCCGGTCAGAGGCATCACCGATACGGAGATCGACGGCATCATCGCTTACATACGCACACTTCAGCGCGCCAACGGCATCCGCTAGGCTGCGCCTGCTGACGGGCACAGGGATCGTCCGCAGAAGCGCCTAGCCCTGCGCTTCCGCCGGTCTTAGCACGCTGAGCAGCGCCCCATATGGTGCCAGCATCGCCAGCCCGACCAGGACCTTCACGCAGAAATCGCCAACGGCCAGCGAGACCCAGAGCGGCACCTGCACACCAAACCACGTGCCCGGAAAGGCGAGCGAGCCGTCTTCGAGACCGAAGCCGGTATCGAGAAACGCGAAGCTTGCCGCAAACGCAATGCTGAAGAAAAGCATCGTATCGACCACGGAGCCGATCATCGTGGAGAGGAAGGGCGCGCGCCACCATGCCTGCCCGCGGAACGCATTGAACACCGAAACGTCAAGCAGCTGAGCAACCAGAAACGCAGTTCCTGATGCAATGGCGATGCGAGGCGAGGCAAGCCAGATTGACAGCGCGACCGCGAGGACGAAACCGGCCAGCACAACCTTGCGGGCCGCCGCCGGACCGAAGCGCCGGTTGGTAAGGTCGTTGACCAGAAACGCCACGGGATAGGTGAACGCACCCCAGGTGAGAATTTCACCGAGGTCGAACTGCCTGACTGGAAACTGGACGAGGTAGTTGGATGCCGCGACAACAGCGGCCATGGCGGCCACGAAGGGCCAGGTCTTTGTCAGCTTGGACATTTTTTTATCCTGGGTGATGGAACCAGCGCCCTCATAGGGCCGTATGCCGGCGGCAGGCCGCCGGCTGAGATCGGCTGTTAGGCCGCGGCTTCTTCTGCGGTCTTCTTGGCGACCTGCTTCTTCAGAAGGCGTGCGCGCTGCGAGAGCTCCGCCGCGTCCGCCTTGAGCAGAAAAGCGTCGAGGCCGCCGCGATGCTCAACGGTGCGAAGCGCATTTGCGGAAATGCGCAGGCGCACCTTCTGGCCGAGCGTTTCGGACATCAGAGTGACATTGACCAGGTTCGGCAGGAAACGCCGACGGGTCTTGTTGTTGGCATGGCTGACATTGTTGCCGGTCAGAACGGCTTTGCCGGTCAGTTCGCAGGAGCGGGCCATGATGGTACCTTCCGTATCTCTGTCTTTGCTGGCCCAACAACTGAACGGCGCACCCGAGAGAGCGGCGCGCGACACTTCACTGCGGCCTAGGAAAAAGTCGCAGCTCCATAGCCCCACTCTGTCTTGCGGTCAAGTCACGAGGGCTTACCGAAAATGCGATGCGCTGCCTTCTTTTCCATGGAATCGCCGAAATTGTGGCGGACAAGGTCTGCGCTCCCGGCACAACTCGCCTTTGGAGGGATGGTGCTGGCGGAAGAAGGGACATTCTTTCCTGCATTTGAGGAGCGGGCGGATGAATAAGATCAGGATCGAAGCGCTGGCGTTGGCCGGTGCGTTGACCTTCCCTATCACTGACGCGGTCGCCGAGCCGACTGTGAAATTCGAGACCCAGTATGTCATCACCGTGCGCGGTTTCACCGTTGCCAAGGCTGACTTCAGGGGCAAGGTCCAGGGCAGTACGTTCGAGGTCGACGGCAAGCTCCGCAGCGCCGGCCTTGCGCGCATTTTCGACAAGACCGACGCCCGGTCGCGTTCGGTGGGTGTGTTGGGCAATGGCACGCCGCAACCCAACGGCTTCCTGCTGTCCTACAACCAGGGCTCGTCGGGTGACAAAAAGATGGAAATCGCCTTTTCAGGCGGCAATGTTGCCAACGTCACCCACCAGCCGGCGCTCGGCCCGGCGGGCAACGATCTCGTCCCGCTCTCCGATGGCGACCTGAAGGCAGTGACGGACCCGGTATCGGCAACGATTGTCGTTCGCGGCACGCCCGAAGACATCTGTAACCGCACATTGCGCGTCTATGAAGGCGGCACCCGCGTCGATGTTCAGTTAAGCCCGGTTTCGGTCGGCTGGATTTATGGTGTCGGCAACGGCGCGGTCACATGCTCCGGCAAGTTCATTCCGGTGGCAGGCTACATAAAGGGCGCCACATACGACTATATGCGTCAGCACGCCAACATGGAGTTCATCTACGCGCCGACGCGACGTCAGGGCATCTACATGCTGCACTCGATCACGACCCAGACCGACATCGGCCAGGTCAAACTGCGTGCTTGGCGCCAGAAGGTGAGCGGCTGAGCTTCGGCCTGCCCGAAAGGCCTACTGCCAGCCGGGCACGCTCGACATATCGGGCAGCTGATGCGCGATGCCCTTGTGGCAGTCGATACAGGTCTTCTCGCCCGTCAGGAGAAACGTTTCATGCGCCTGAGCCGCGCGCGGCCCCTGTTGCGTGATGTCCATGGAAGCCGCCGAATGGCAGTTGCGGCATTCCAGCGAGTCATTGGCTGACAACCGCGACCATTCGTGAATGGCGAGCGTCAGCCGGTGTTCCTGAAACTTCTCGCGCGTGTTGATGGTGCCGAAAATGGCGCCCCAGACCTCCTTCGAGGCCTGCACCTTGCGGGCGATCTTGTGCGTCCATTCATGCGGCACGTGGCAGTCGGGACAGCTGGCGCGCACACCGGAGGCATTTGTGTAATGCACGGTCGCCTTGAGCTCCTGGAAGACATTGTCGCGCATCTCGTGGCACGACACGCAAAACGCCTCGGTGTTTGTGGCTTCTAGCGCGGTGTTGAACCCGCCCCAGAAGATCACGCCGGCCAGAAAGCCGCCGATCGTCAGGAAGCCGAGGCTGAAATAGGCGCTCGGCGAGCGGATGACGCGCCAGTAGTTGCGGACAAGCTCGACCATCGCGCTACCGAGCCTCCTCTGAGCTCAACAGCGTATCGATGTCGATGAATGTGTTGTCGACCGGCGGCGTGAGATCATGCTGGGCAACGTGGCACTGGTTGCAGAAATAGCGTCGCGGCGTCACCGCCGCCCGGAACTGTCCCTCGCGGTCCATGAAATGGGTGATCGAGACCATCGGCGCGCCGCTCTCTCCGGTACGGGCGCGAGCATGGCACGACAGGCATTTGTTCGAGTTGAGATCGATCCGGTAGCTGTCGATATCATGCGGTATCACCGGCGGCTGCTCGGGATAATTGCGCACCTGCCGCCCGATATCGGCGAACGGCACCATGCGCGGCGGTTCTGCCTCCTCGGTCAGCGGCGTCTCGCCCCGCAGCGTGGCGATAGAGGATTGCGCGAGAGCGACACCGGTGGAGAGCACCAGAATGGCCAGAACGTAGCGTAGCATTGCCGTCATCCTCCTCGTCTCACACCTTGACCAGTTTGACGGCGCACTTCTTGTAGTCCGTCTGTCTGGAAATCGGATCGGTGGCATCCAGCGTCACCTTGTTGATCAGCTGGCTGGCGTCGAACCATGGTACGAAGACCAGTCCGCGCGGCGGCTTGTTGCGTCCGCGCGTTTCGACCCGGGTCCGGATTTCGCCGCGCCGCGAGATCACCCGCACCTCCGACCCGCGCCGAAGATTGAGTTCCACCGCGTCATCGGGGTGCATGAAGCAGACGGCATCGGGGAAGGCGCGATAGAGCTCGGGCACGCGCTCCGTCATCGAGCCGGAATGCCAGTGCTCCAGCACGCGACCGGTCGACAGCCAGAACGGGTATTCCTCGTCCGGGCTTTCCGCCGCAGGCTCATAGGGCAGCGCGAAAATCCACGCCTTGCCGTCGGGCTTGCCGTAGAACTCGACGCCGGCACCCGGCGTCACATAGGGGTCGTAACCCTCCCGGTAGCGCCACTGCGTTTCCTTGCCGTCCACCACCGGCCAGCGCAGCCCGCGCGTTTCATGATAGCGCTCGAAGGGTGCCAGGTCGTGGCCGTGGCCGCGCCCGAACTCGGCATATTCCTCGAACAGGCCCTTCTGGACGTAGAAGCCGAAATGCTCGGCCTCGTGATTGGCGTAGTCGGGGCTCGCCTCCGACAGCGGGAACGCATCCACCTGGCCGTTCTGGAACAGAACCTCGAAAAGCGTCTTGCCGCGAAGTTCGGGCATTTTCGCAATCAGCTCTTCGGGCCACACCTCCTCGACAGTGAAGCGCTTCGAAAACTCCATCACCTGCCACAGGTCGGATTTGGATTCGCCCGGCGCCGGAGTGAGTTCGTGCCACATCTGGGTCCGCCGCTCCGCGTTACCGAAAGCACCCTCCTTTTCCACCCACATCGCGGTCGGCAAAATCAGGTCCGCCGCCTGCGCGGTGACTGTCGGATAGGCATCCGAAACGACGATGAAATTGTCCGGGTTGCGGTAGCCGGGCCAGGTCTCTTCGTTCATGTTGGCGGCCGCCTGCAGGTTGTTGTTCACCTGGATCCAGTAGGCGTTGACCTTGCCGTCCTTCAGCATGCGGTTGTGCAGCACCGCGTGGTAGCCCGGCTTCTCGGGAATGGTGCCTTCCGGCAGTTTCCAGATCCGCTCGGCAGTCGCGCGATGCTCCGGATTGGCAACGACCAGATCGGCCGGCAGGCGGTGCGCAAACGTGCCCACTTCGCGCGCCGTGCCGCAGGCCGAAGGCTGGCCGGTCAGCGAGAACGGCGAATTGCCCGGCTCCGAGATTTTCCCAGTCAGAAGATGGATGTTGTAGACGAGGTTGTTGCACCACACGCCGCGCGTGTGCTGGTTGAAGCCCATCGTCCAGAACGAGGTGACCTTGGTGTCCGGGTCGGCGTAAAGCTCGGCCAGCTCCTCCAGCCGGTTCTTAGGCACACCTGAAATCTCATGCGCCTTGTCGAGCGTGTATTCGGACACGAAGGCGGCATATTCCTCGAAGGTCATGGGCTCCGAGGCGCCCGCCTTGTCGGCATTCGCCGCCGCCTGCTCCAGCGGATGTTCTGGCCGCAGCCCGTAGCCGATATCGGTCATGCCGCGCCGGAAGACCGTGTGCTTGTTGACGAACTCCTCGTTCACGCGCCCGGTCTGGATGATGTGGTTGGCGATATAGTTGAGGATCGCCAGGTCCGTCTGCGGGTGGAAGATCATCGGGATGTCGGCGAGATCGAAGCAGCGATGCTCGAAGGTCGACAGGACCGCGACTTTCACATGCGGTGCTGAGAGCCGCCGGTCGGTCACCCGCGTCCACAGGATCGGGTGCATCTCCGCCATGTTGGAGCCCCACAGGACGAAGGCGTCCGCGGCTTCCATGTCGTCATAGCAGCCCATCGGCTCGTCGATGCCGAAGGTACGGATAAAGCCCGCAACGGCGGACGCCATGCAGTGGCGTGCATTGGGTTCGATATTGTTGGAACGGAAGCCGGCCTTCATCAGCTTGGAGGCGGCGTAACCTTCCCACACCGTCCACTGGCCGGAGCCGAAGAAGCCGATAGCGGTCGGACCTTTCTCCTTCAGGGTCGCCTTCCACTTCTCGGCCATGATGTCGAAGGCTTCGTCCCACGAGACCGGCGTGAACTCGCCCTCCTTGTCGAACACCCCGTCGCGCTTTCTCAGCAGCGGCTGGGTCAGCCGGTCGCGGCCATACATGATCTTGGAAAGGAAATAGCCCTTCACGCAGTTGAGCCCGCGATTGACCGGAGATTCCACATCGCCATGCGTGGCGACAACGCGGTCGCCCTTGGTCGCCACCATCACCGAGCATCCGGTACCGCAGAACCGGCACGGCGCCTTCGACCATTTCAGATCGGTCAACCCGTCCTCGGTGACCAGGTTCGCCGCGGCGGCCGGCACGGCCATTCCCGCCGCCATCGCTGCAATGCCCGCGGCCTTGGCCTTCAGAGCCTCGCGACGGGTAACGGGCTTTTCGAACATTGCGTGTTACTCCCTGATCGGTTGCGCCGGCTTCGCAGCGCTGCCTTCGGTGTGGTGGTAGACAAGGTTGACTCCGACCACGCCGCCAATCGCACCGATGGCGGTGGTCATCTCGGTCAGCTCGCGGTCGGAAGCTGTTTCCAGAACGACGATCAGCCGACCCGCCGCATCGTCGGCATGAATTTCCGCGCCCGGCATTGCGGCGATCATCCCCCGCACCACAGCCATTTCGGCAGGGCGGGCGTGAACGATGAGGCTTGAAATTACGACCGCCTCATCCATGGGCGTTCACCGGCTGTGCGGGCACTTGAATGGCCGAAACCGGGCAGACCTCGACACACTCGCCGCAGGCATTGCAGGTCTCGGGGTCAATGGCCACATGCGCAAGACCACCAGCCAGCGGGGTGACGCTTAGCGCCGAGCGCGTACAGGCTTCGGCGCAACTGCGGCAGTAGATGCCCTGCGCCGCGAGGCAGGATGTGTTGACTGTCGCCGCTGATTGCTCGGCATCGCGCGCCAGCGGACCGAGCAGCAGCCTTCGCCGGGATAGCGCGGCAGACATCGCTACCTCACGCCGGAGGTGGGCCGGGCGGCCCTGCGATCATCTGGTAGACCCAGATGATGAGCCCAAGGCCACCAACGAAAGCCACCGAAAGCGCGGGCGCAAGGACAACCGACAACAGCAGAAAAGACCGCAGCTCGCGGGATTTGCCACCGGGCTCGATTGTGTTGTTGTCGTGAGCTGCTGACATGCTGCTCCCCCTCAAACGCCAGCTTGCATCAAGCTAACCAGCGGGCACCGCTGGCTCCTTGACATATGTCAAGACGAGGCCCGATTGTCCGGCCGAGGAGCAGCGAATGGCAACTGCATTAAACAGTGGGGATATTCAGGTCTTGGCGGCAACACCGATGCTGCGCGCCGTGGGCCCGGAGCTGAAGCAACACTTCCTGGAATGCGTCGGCGTTGATGATTACGAAAAGCGCTACACGCTTTTCCACGAAGGCGATCCCGCCAGGGCGTTCTATTTCGTCATCCGCGGCTGGGTGCAGCTCAGCCGCATCGATGCTTCCGGCAAGGAGGCGGCAGTCGGCCTGTTCGGCCCCGGCGAAAGCTTTGGCGAAGCCGCGATGTTCCTTGGCAACAAATATCCGGTCGATGCGCATGTGGTGGAGGCCGCGCGGCTCGCGCGTGTCGATTCGGATCGCATGACGAAACTGCTGGAGGCCAATTCGGGCCTGTGTTTCGCGATGCTCGGATCGATGTCCCTGCATCTGCACAAGCTCGTTACCCGCCTGAGCGGCGACCGGCTGCAGAAGGCAGACCTGAGGCTTGCGGCCTATCTTGTTGATTTAAGCCCGGCGGGCAGCCAGTCCGCATGCATCAAGCTGCCGATCGACAAGGGTGTGCTTGCCAGCACGCTCGGCATGGCGCCGGAAGCGCTGTCACGATCGTTCGCGACGTTGAAGCAAGCTGGTGTGGTGGTCGAGGGCCGCAACATCCACCTCTACAATGTCGACGCGCTGCGCGCATTTGCGTCAGGCGGCGATTAGCTGACAAGCGCCGTAAACAGGCTCGAAACAATCGCCGCATCGATAATGATGAGAAGCCACATCACCCAGCGGCGCACCTGCGAGCGGTTTCGCGTCACGAACGAGGCAATCAGGCTGGCAAGCGCCACAACCAGCGCCACCCAGGCAGTGATCATCCCGCCGGTGCCGAGCGCAATCAGCACGCCAAGGATCAGATAGATCAGCCCGCCCGGGATCAATCGAACCGACGCCTGGTTGCGGCCGTGCACGATCCATTCGAATGTGCGCCAGAATCCGGCGAAAACAAGCAGGCCGGCGGCGGCTCCCATCAGCATCGCAAACCTCTCCTCAATCGCCCGGACAAGGCATGCCGGCGGCCACCCACTGAATGGTGTCGTCGAGATGCTCCTGCATCGTGCCGGGTGCTGCTTCGCGCCCCGCACCCGGATCGAACGCCCAGGTGATGAATGCCTTCAGCTCGGCGTCGTGCAAAATATGCTCGACCATGGCGTCGCCGTCGCGCCCGCCATTGCGCTCGGGATCGCGCATCTGCTCGCAGATGGCGTTTTCCGGCTGCCCGAACCAGACGAATTCGACCGGCGCCAGCATCCACGGCGACCCGGCATGCGGCGCTGCATGGGGCAACGTGTTGGGCAGCGCCGAGGTGGCATGACAGGTCTGGCACAGCAGGAACTCCGCCCCGATGCGCGATTCGCCGGCATTGATGTTCATGCCGTGCGGGCCGGGCGTCTCATATTCGGGACCCGACCACATCGGGATGTTTGCCTCATCGGTATGGCAGTTGGCGCAGCGCGGATGCGAAACAACGTCGTGGATGCGGCTCCAGGCGGCAAGGCCGTCTGCCTGGCTGACTGAACCCGCTTCGAGGTGGTTGACCTCAAGCCCGTGATCGCCCTCACCGGCGGCCAGAGCGTTTCCTGCAAAGACCACCGCCGCGGCAATAACAATCCATCTCATCCGCCGGCCCCTCACACGAAGTCGATATGCTTGTCGAACGGCATTTCGCGAATGCGCTTGCCGGTTGCGGCGAAAATCGCGTTTGCAAGGGCCGGTGCCGCCGGCGGCACCATCGGCTCGCCAAGTCCGCGTGTCTTGTGCCCGTTTTCCAGGCCACGAACGAAAATCTCCGGCGCCTGATACATACGCATGCCCTGATGGGCGTGGTAGTTCGACTGCTCCGCCATCCCGTCCGCATAGGTGATCTCGCAATTGATCGCGTGACCTAGCGCCCAGACGATGCCGCCCTGGACAAGGCCCTCGAAGTTCGCGGGATCGATGATCGTGCCCGTATCGCAAGCGGCCCAGACGCGATCGATGCGAATGCCCTGATCGGTGTTCGTGACCTCGACGACTTGCGCGAAGGGCACGCCGAAGCTTTCCACGAAGGCGACGCCGCGGCCCTTGTTGGAGCCCAGCTCACCGCCCCAGGACGACATCTCCGCAACCGCCTCCAGCACCTTGCGCGAAACCTCATGCTCCATCAGCCGGATGCGCTCTTCCATCGGGTCGGCACCGGCCTTGTGGATCAACTCGTCAAGGAAGCTGTCGAAAATGAAGCCGGCACCGGGCGCGCCGACCGCGCGCCATGATGACACTGGCGCCAGTTCGGGTGCCCGGTAGGCGCGCATACGGAAGTTGGGCAGCAAATAGGGATTGTTCCAGGCGCCCGCCGCTATCTGCAGATCCGGTCCGGGAACCGAATAGCCCAGGCGCCCGAACTGGGACGCGAAGACGGAGGGTGCCGCAATCGAAAGATCGACCGCTTCCACCTGGCCGTTCGCGACCGAACCCCGTCCTCGGCCCATGGCGATATGGCGCGGAAAATCGTGCGCGAAATCTTCTTCGCGGCTGTAGGTCAGCTTGACCGGTGTGCCGCGCATCTGGACGGCGATCTCCGCCGCCTGCTCCACAAAACCGATCTCGAGCCGGTGGCCGAAGCTGCCGCCAACAAACTGGTTGTGGAAGCGCACGTTGCCCGACGTATGTCCTGTGATCGCGCTCACCTGCATCTGCAGGAGTTGCGGCAGCTGGTGACCGGTCCAGACGTCTGTGAATTCGTCGCCGACCAGCACGATCGCATTAAGCGGCTCGAGCGGCGCATGCGCGACGTAGGGCGAGCGGTATTCGGCTTCGAAGACGTCGCCGGACGCTCCAAGCACGGCGTCCACATCGCCATCGTTGCGCCAGCGCTGGTCGAGATGATCCTCGTTGAAAGAAGCCGCGACCGCCTCCCAGTGCTGCGCCTGTTCGGCGGGATAGGGCGCCTCGCCCCATTCGATCTCGACCGCTTCTGCGGCACGGATCGCCCGCCAGGTATTGTCGGCAATCACTGCAATGCCGCCGGTGATCTCCACCAGCTTCTGAACACCGCGCATTTCAAGCGCTTCGGTCGCGTCGTAGCGCACCAGCTTGCCGCCCTGGCGCGGATTGATGCGAATAGCCGCGTAAACCATGCCCTCGACCGCAAGGTCGATGCCATAGGTCATGGTACCGGTGCTCTTCGCCACCATGTCGACGCGTTTCGTCGGTTTGCCGATCAGCCGCCACTCGGATGGTTCGCGCAACCTCACACGCGTCACCGGCTCCACGGCCGCCGCCGCTTCGGCCAGCTCGGTATAAGGAACAGCCGTACCATCCGGCAGATAAACGGCGCCTGCCTCGGTGCGCAGGTCGGAGATCGCGACGCCGGTCTGCCGGGAGGCGGCCAACTTCAGCGTTTCGCGCGCCACCGCGCCGGCTTCGCGCAGTTTGTCGAAACTGTCGGACATGGCGGAGGAACCACCGGTGCCTTGCATGCCGAGCGGCTTGAGCAGGGCCGATACGATTGTTCGCGAACTCTCGGCGATACGACCTTCATCCGTCGCCAAGAAGGGAAGTGATTCCTCGGCTAGCGCGCGATTGTAATAGGCTGCGGCGGGCTCGCCGAAACTGACCTGGAACTGATCCATTTCCAGATCCATTTCCTCGGCGATCAGCAGCGCCTGCGCAGAGGCGACGCCCTGTCCGAGATCGGCATGCGGCGTGATCAGCGTGATACCCGTGCGGCTGATCTTCACCCACGGATTAAACGTCGCTTCGCCCTTATCCAGACCTTCAAGCAGCGGGTTCGCATGCGGCGAGCGTACCAGATAGGTGCCGAACGCAACGCCGCCGGCGATCATGGCGGACCCGACGAGGAAGGTACGACGGGCGATTTTTCCCACGCGGCTCATGACGCTAAGCCCCCCTCATCTTGGCGCCGGCCGTTTTCACGGCGGCACGGATGCGCGGATAGGTTCCGCAGCGGCACAGATTGCCGCTCATCACGCGGTCGATCTCCTCGTCGGACGGGTCGGGGTTCATGTCGAGCAGCGACGCTGCCTGCATGATCTGGCCGGACTGGCAGTAGCCGCACTGCGCGACCTGATGCTCGATCCAGGCCTGCTGCACCGCGTGAAGTGCCTCCGGCGTGCCGAGGCCTTCAATCGTCACGATCTCCGCGCCATCGGCCGCTTCCGCCGGTATCTGGCACGAGCGCACCGCCATCCCGTCCATGTGAACGGTGCAGGCGCCGCACTGGGCGATCCCGCAGCCATATTTGGTTCCGGTAAGGCCGAGTTCGTCCCGCAACACCCACAGAAGCGGCATCTCGGGTTCGACATCGACGTCGTAGGGGGTACGGTTGACTGTCAGACGCATATCGTATGCTCCTCCGAGCCTCCCTAGGTAGGGATCATCGAAGCAGACACAATATCGCAACAGGCACAAAATTACGAATGTCCGGGCAGCCGGAGGGGGCCGCCAGCACAGGCGGGCGGCCGATGCACCGGGCCACGGTCAGGCTGCGGCGAATGCCTCGATTTCCACCAGCAGGTCCTTCCTGCCAAGCTCCACCACGCCTGCAAGCACGCCGGGCGGACTGACATCATGTTGCGCCAGCCGAACCGACATCGGCTCTGCCGCCATACTCAAGAACGCTTCCATGTCGGTCACGTAGGTGTTCATCCGCACGATATTGGCAAGCGACAGGCCGGCTTTCGAAAGCACCGTCTCAACGTTGTCGAGCGCCGCCTGAACCTGCGCCGACATATCGCCGGGATGAAGGGACGCGCCGTCGGGCCCGACCGCGCATTGCCCCGAAACGAAGATGAGCCGGCTGAAATCCGAGATCTCCACGCCCTGATCCATGCCTTCCGGATATGACCACGGATTGAGTTTACGAAGCTGCATACCTGTCTCCATTGTTGAGGAGAACGGCTTGTAATTGTTCAAGTCCACTTGAGGTCAAGGATGCGGAACACATTGATGATCGAGACGATCGGCAGTATCAGCAGCGCTACGCATACGTCTTTACGAAACTGGCCGAAAGCGCCGGGGATTATTCGCATCATGCCGAAACAACCGAGCAGGGACGCCGCGGGTTCGCGGCACTCGAAAGCGGCAACCTCGCGCGAGCGCCCAGGCCTGGGCCGTCTCCTGCGCTACATGCTGGTCGGATGCGCCAACACCCTCATCGGCCTGTCGGTGATTTTCCTGGCTATGGCTCTCGGCCTGTCACCGGTGCCGGCAAACGCGGCCGGCTACGCGGTGGGACTGATTGTCAGCTATTTGCTCAATCGCCGATTTACCTTTCGCAGCCGCGTGCCTCTCGGGCCGGGCGCCCTGCGTTATGCGGCCGTGGTCGCCTGTGCTTACGCGCTCAATCTCGCCATCCTGCTGTTCGCGCTGAATGTGCTGGCGATCAACGCCTACATCGCCCAGACATTCGGGGTCGGCGTCTATTTCGTCGCTGTGTATGTGGGCAGCAGCCTGTTTGTCTTCAACGACACGGACCGGCGGCAAAGCACCGGTTAGAAATTCAGTTCGCCGACGCGCGGATGTAATACTGCGCGCCAAGCGGCAGCCAGCGCAGATGGGCTTCCAGGAAGCGCAGCTTTCGCAACATGTGCGGGAAAAACAGACGGAACACGGTCTTCTGCTTTTCCAGGCCCGCCGCGCGCAACCGTTTCTGCATCAGCCCCGCCTTGATCAGCACCGCGTTCTCGTCGAAGGGACAATTGCGTACGGCCTGAACGGTCAGCGGATTGTACGGATTGTGCTCGAAAATGAAGAGGTCGCCACCCGGGGCCAGCACCCGGCGGATCTCGCGCAACAGCGGCACCTGCAGCTCTTCCGGAATGTGATGGAAAACGCAGGCTGCGAAGGCGGCATCGAAATGATTGTCGGGAAACGGTATTACCTGCCCGTCGAACTGCTGGAAACGCGCCGCCGCAGGGTACCTCTCCTCGGCAATAGACAATGACTTCGCAGAAGGGTCGAGAAGCACTATCTCGCTGCCCGGAAATGCCTCGCGCATATACGGCAGCGAGTTTCCTATCCCGCCGCCGAAATCGAGAATGCGCCGTGGCGGCGTGACGTTCCCCCCCAGCTCGGCTGCGACATCGGAAATCTTGTATCGGTGAAAGAACTCCGGCTGTTCGCCGCTGCTGCGGATGCTCTCAGCGTGCTGGCGGTGATACTCGTCGGCAAACCGGTCGAACTCGGCCTCATCCATTTGCAGCCCCGGACTTCGCTTTCGCACTCCCCTTCACCTTGGCGCGGGGCGCTTCGAGCAGCTCGGGCCGCACCGAGATTTCGTTGACGAAATAGAGCGGCCGGCGTTTGGTCTCCATATACATACGCCCCAGATATTCGCCGAATATGCCAAGCACGAACAGCTGAACGCTGCCCAGCACGAGAACGATCGACGCCAGGCTCGTCCAGCCGGGAACAACGTCGCCCGCAACCCATGAAAAGAGCGCATAGCCGGTCATCAGAATACCGAGAAAACCAAAGGCCACGCCGAGATAGGACGCAAACCGCAGCGGCACGACCGAAAAGCTGGTCATTGCATCAAGCGCCAGCATCACCATCTTGCGCAGCGGGTAATGCGTGGTGCCTGCGAAACGGGCTTCGCGTTTATAGGGAAAAGCGGCCTGCTTCAGGCCGATCCAGCTCACCATGCCCCGAATGAACCGGAAGCGCTCCGGCATTGCATTCAGGTGATCCAGCGCCCGCCGGCCGATTAGCCTGAAGTCACCGGCATCCGCCGCGATCTCCACTTCCGAAAGTCGCCCGAGCAGCCGGTAGAACGCAGACGCGGTCGTGATCTTGAACCAGCTCTCCCCGGCTCGCTCTTCCCGCACGCCGTAAACGACGTCGTAGCCCTCATCCATTTTGGCCATCATCGACCCGAGCAATTCGGGAGGGTCCTGAAGATCGGCGTCCAGAATCAGAACGCGTTCGCCCTTGCAGAACTCCAGTCCGGCGGTCAGCGCGATCTGGTGGCCGTAATTCCGCGCAAGGTCGAGGCCCACCACATGCGGGTCCCTCTCCGCCAGCGCAAAAATCTCGTCCCGGGTTCCGTCGGTCGATCCATCGTTGATCAGAACGATCTCGAACGACCCCTCCACCGTCGACCGGCAGGCCTCGCTCACACGGCGGTGAAGTTCGTCGATGCCGCCGCTTTCATTGTAGCAGGGGACCACGACTGACAGGGCAACCGTGCGATCGGCCGAGTGCGGCGAACTGTTCTTCATGACGATGCCTCGTAAGCGGCGAAGTTGCACGCTCTTAGCGGCGCACAATCGGCCGGGCAACCATTTGCGGCGGGGGGCCAGCGTCGGCGAAGCATCCGGCATGCGGATGGCATGCAATCAGCTCAGCCGCCGTTGGTCGGCTCGCCGTCCTTCGCCGGCGTCTTGTCCGGGTCGAATGTGACGAACAGCGCATAGACCGCATAACCGCCGATACCCAGAAAAACCACGCCCCAGAACGTTTCGCCCCCGTAGAACTCTACACAGGCCCAGCCGACCGTGATCGCCACCACAAGCAGACGTTTCCACGCCGGCCTGAAGAACTCGTCACTGAGGTCGAAAAATTTCATGGGCCGCCCGCGTGTACCAGGCCGCGAACAATACGTTGCGGCGACGATCACAATCGGGCAACCGCGCCCGCTTTGCAATGAGGTGCAATAGCCGTCATTGCGCTGCGCGGGAAGCGTCACCGGAATGAGCCCTTAGGCGAGCCTTGGCCGCGCCTAGACAACCGCCATGACAACGGCCGCACCGATCACGATCAGCACAAGGCCGACAACCAGCATCGGCAGCAGGCTGCTCCCCGCCGATGCGCGCCCGCTGGCTTCGTCACCCGAAAGCGCGACGCCTCGATTCCTGATCTCTGTCACAGCAATCTCCCTATAAGTGGCATTCTCCATACCACTTTATAGGTGGCTGTACATGCGACAAATGGAAATCGAGGCACGCGCTCGGTCAATGCGGGGCTCAAGATGATCTGCGAGTTGCTCGATTCTTCTGCGCCCGCTTGAACATCACGAAGACCACTGATTTGCAGATCATGACGAATGAGATGAGGAACAGGCGACCGTCCCCAATTTTGGACGATACCGCCTATCCGAGCTCCTTAGTCACCCAAGAAGAGACGGCTGAGGGTTCGGGAGAAACGTCGAACTCGAAGCCACAGGCCGCGACTGCGGCCAGGCTCCCGCCCGCCCATCGGAGCGATGAGCAAAGCGAACTCATGCGAGACACGGAAAATGGCGGAGAGGGAGGGAAACTCTCCCCCGGGCGCCGTTATGCCTTGAGCCACTTGACTTCCCTGCGATGCAGGTATCCACATGGGGCACCGAAATGGGGCACCAATGACCTTAAATGGCGAACGCACGGCAATATCTGGAGTGGCACGGTCAGCAGTGGCGTGTTCGCATCAAGGTTCCCGCCAAGCTCCGCGACCTGATAGGACGGGGCAAGCTCACTGTCCCGCTCCACACCGCCGACCTGAAACTCGCAAACGACCGCAAATGGCCCATCGTTAGCCGCCTGAAGGCCATCATCGCGGCAGCCGACCAAGCTCTTACGTCACAGGACCCCATCGAAGCCGAGGCATTGCAACATCGGCTCCACAAGGAAGACGAGGGAACCCAGTACGCCGTCCATGAGCGAGCCGTGCAGATCGTGGCTACCAAAGGTCATGCCGTCGCCAAGGCCTTCTACGACCTCGCCAGCGGCAGGGTGACGCCGCTCTCCCATCATGCCGACGCCTTTGTCCAGCATCGCGGCTACCGAATGAAATCGGAGGGGGACTTCCGCCGAGCCCTTGGCTGGCTTTCGGACTGGCTTCGAGACAGTCATCTTCCCGTCGCGATAGAGGCAGTCACTCGCCAGGCTGCATGGGGCTTCATCAGCGAGAGTCTAACCGTTGGTCGAAGCGGCAAGAAGGCGGCGGCCTATCTGGGGTTCATTCGGCAATACTGGCTCTGGCTCCTGGAGAAGGGCTACGTCACCGAGAACCCGTGGGTAGGACAATCGCTCCCAGCCCCTTCGCGTTCACGCCGAGACGCCGAGCAAGATGGCGGGAAACGCCCATTTACAGATACCGAGATTAGAACGCTTCTCTCTGGAACCGCAGGCCCGATGCTTGATGATGTCATGCGGATAGCGGCGCTCAGCGGTATGAGGCTGGAAGAGATTTGTCAGTTACAGGTTGGAGACTGTACGGACGGAGAGTTCTTTGTCTGGGCAGGCAAGACGGACAACGCTCGCCGCCGAGTTCCAATCCACAGCGGTCTCGCCTCCATAGTGAAACGGCGCACGGCAGGCAGGGCGAAAGAGGACTTCCTGATAGACGGTCTACCCCCTGTCGGGCCCTCGCGTGAAACGCGCTCTGACCCTGCAGCTAAGAGGTTCGTGCGATACCGACGCTCCCACGGGGTGGACGAGAGGCCCAACGGAAAGATGAAGTCAAACGTCGATTTCCATTCCTTCCGGCGCTGGTTCATCCGCTCAGCTCGAAATGCCATGCAGGAAGGCCGTAGGGAGTTTGACGAGTGGACGTTGCTTGCTGTCATCGGCCATACCAAAAGTGAGCGCCCCAAGTCTCTTGACCTTGCCATGCGAGGTTATGCAGGGCCGGACCCGGAAAAGGCTAAGCGACGCTTGGTGGAGTCCGTGACGCTTCCCGACGGCACGCAATCGGACCGGCTACGCTAGGAAGACTTGCCTTTTTGCAGGATTGCTCTCAGCGCCTCGACCGTAAGGAGCTCCCGGGGGCGGTGGACCATACGATGGCAGTTACTACAGAGGACCGCAAAGTCCGTCTCAGGGTTCATCGGGACCGCCGCGTTCTCCGGCAAGGACGCTATGGCGTGAGGTGGTGCGCTTCGATATAATGCCTACCCAACTCGCCGTAGGCGGATTCGAAATCGAAACAGCAAGCCTGACACCTATAGCCATGGAACGCCTTCGCTTTCTTGGGCAATGCGCTATTGCGTTCGATATGGCGGTGGCGAGTGTATCTTCGTCGCTCTATCGACGAGCCGTCGTCTTCATGCTCGTCCTCAAAGTCCTTCTCATGGAGTGGGGAGGCGCCACCTCGACTAACAAGAAGCCGATAAAGCCGCAGGCCTTCAATAAGGTCTTTTCGCAGATCGTCCTCTGAGGGGATGTCGTTGGCATCGTACCCAAACCCAAAAGCGAGGCCCGCAGCATAGCCGCGTGGAAAATAGGTCGTCGCGGCCAGGTCAATAGCTTTGAGGGTCAGTCGCCCTTTGTACTCCGGTACACGATCGCGCATGAGGGCAGCTCGACGGTCGAGCTCTGCCAAAGCAGCCTTTGTCTGGTCAAACTCATTGCTAACCTCGGTTGTCCCCTGGCTCATTGAAAGATAGATGCGCTCCATGTCGGTGGAAAAGAGATACACGAGATAGCATCCGGTCTGCGCTCCGGTCGTTACCTCCGGGTCAAAAATTCCAATCCAAGGTACATGCGTCCACCTGCCGCTGCTGCCGCTACTTCCGTAGACAATGAAACTCGGGTCAGTGACGTAACTGCGGATTTGCTCGGGGCCTTGGCTCCTCAGAAAGCCCCCGAGCGGATGACCGGCGAATGGCTGTGTCTTGGCAAGCAGATAGCTATTGCTGATTTCAAGAAGAGTATCCCGGATCACGGCCTAGCGTCCCCGCAGAGAGCATTCCCGCAAAAGTCAGCAGGGTGCAAGGATCGGGTCGTTATCGCCATCGGTGTGTGTGTCCTTGAGCCCGTCGCCAGAGTGCCCAGGAGAGGATTGCGCTCCGTGAGCCACAAATAGTATGAAAATCAGTAACTTACAACCGAACCGTTTGACAATGTTACACAGCACTGTTTCATTACTATGCTGGCACAACGTGGTCTCTCCCCAGCTGAACGCCGCAGCTCTCCGCCCGTAGGCGTACGTATCCCTTCAGAATGTTTTCACGATAGCCAAACCACCCGGCGCCGTATCCAACTAGGACGCGACCATGGCTTTCCCCCCTTAGAGCCAACAGGCGGTGATTGAACTTGTCACGGGGTAGAGGCATGCGTTGGCCCCGCTTGGCCATTATCCTCTTGTAGGAACTATCGTAAATCTCAGTGACTTGGCGCATGTCGGAGGTTGTATCGGCCATGGACCAAAGGGCTTCCTCGTAATCCTCCGTATTTCGCGTTTTCATTGTCGCTTTTTGGTATTGAAAGCGGAGCACTGGCTCAGCGCGAGATAGTGCCCCCTCGACTCCGCTCTTGAAGTGGCGTGCTCGGATAGAACTCACGTTTTCTGGATCATCAAAGGCAGACCAAAACATGGATTCGCCGATCAGGTGAACGTAGTGAGGGAACCCATCACTAATCTGGCTGATGCGAACAAGCGCTTCGTTGCCAACTGAGACGGCAAGCTTGTCAGCAACGCCTTGGATTATCTCCCACAAAAAGTTGTGTCGGAGCCTTTCAAGTTGAATTGCCTCTATTATGCGGCCCGCTGAGGGGTGGTTGCCGATCAACTCATCGACGGTCGAGCCGATGCCGCAAAAAATGAAGGAGGTGCTATCGCCAAGTTCGGGTATGTTTTTGATAAACTCAGCGAATGTTTCTCGCTCCCTCTTGCTCTCCATCCGCTCGATTTCGTCCACAACGATCACGAGCCTCCCACGCAATTTCTCGCGCACATAGCGGATGACATCCATTGCCTCGTTGATCGAGGTAGGCGTCGGGATGGTGGCTGTCTTTTTTCCGCCCGGTTGGAATCCTCCACCAAATCCCGCAAACGTCGCTGAGACAGACGGTGGCTTTCCCCCGAGTTCGAGCCGATCTTCGACGTTTACGACGAAGTTGCCGATCGCTTGCATGACTGAGCCGAAGGTGCTGTCGCGATCACACACCACATAAATAGGGGGATGCTCAGCTGCCGTAAGAAGGTGGGCCGCGGTCAGCGCCAATGATGTCTTACCAACCCCGCGATCTCCGTAGACGAAAACCTGCCTGCCGGGTGAAGCGAGCGCCCGCTCAATCTGAGTAAGCGACTTGGCGCGACCGTATAATCGCTCGGGTGTTTTGATTGTGGCGGACGGCGTAAGGTTCGCCGAGAGTATTTCCTTGAAACTTTCTTCCGATAGGTTGGCAATTGTCATTGGGCCGACTCGATTCGAACAACGAAAAACTAGCATCACTGACGCTAACCGGAAAGTTCCAAGGGGTTGCTCACTCTAGAGGTCCAATTTACGTGGCAGTTCGTGGGCTTCCCCCCTCCACCCCCGAGGCCGCCCACGGGGACGGCGGAGGCACATGCCACCTTCAGCAGATATTACCGGAGCTTACCGGACCCAGGGGCAGCTACAAGCGGCAAAAGGCAGTAGACTCAATGGCTTGACCGCCAGCCTCATTAGGCCTTGCCCATGTGAGTCTGGCTTTTGGTGCCTGTATTGAGTCTCACAGAAATATCGATTGACGTTTTGATACGATAGGATCACAGTTCCTAAGATCCTTATGGTCTCTTGGAGCGTCCTATCATGCCATCCGCATCTTCATCCCAGGGCCAGCTCATCGGCTATGCCCGCACATCGACCACCGACCAGAAGGCAGGCCTAGAGGCGCAACTTCGCGACCTGCATCAGGCCGGCTGCGCGAAGGTCTTCCACGAGCAGCTTTCGTCGGTCACCACAAAGCGCCCAGAGCTGGAGCGCTGCATCGACTACGCTAGGGAGGGCGACACGCTGATTGTCACCAGGCTAGACCGTCTGGCGCGTTCGGTCGCCGACCTGGTAGCCATCACAGAGCGTCTCAGAGATAAGGCCGTAGGCCTGCGCATCCTCGCTATCAACTTCGATACGGACAGCCCAACAGGGAAGCTGATGCTCAACCTCTTGGGGTCGATCGCGGAGTTTGAGCGGGAGCTGATGCTGGAACGGCAGCGTGAGGGCATCGCCAAAGCGAAAGCTGAGGGAAAATACAAGGGCCGCGCACCGACCGCTAGACGGAAGTCAAAGGACGTGATCAGGCTTCGATCGGAAGGCAAGACGGCCGACGCCATAGCGGCAGAGCTTGGGATAGGTCGGGCGAGCGTTTTCCGAATTCTTCGAGATGCAACGGCTCCAGAAGCTACAGAGCGGGCGCGTGAATGACGCCGCAAACACGGGTTCAAGGGGATGGCCAAGATGCAGAGGTTACAAGCTATCGCGGTCGATTTAGATGGCGAGGCCCAAATAGGCTACATACCGCCGACGAGAATTGCCTCATGGGTCGCTTTCCTGCGCCAGATCGCCCCATACGCCGATCCTAAACGGAGGATGGCCGAACGACTTTGCCGCAATATCGGTCACCGGCTTCAACTGTTGGAGTTCTTTGCCGCGCTCCTACTCCTTGACTACGAAGTTAAGCGTCAGAGCAGGGGTGCCACCTCCACGCTTCACGAAACTGTCTCGCGCATGATGATGCACCAATACTCGGCCCTAGCTACCCATGTGCTCGAAGCTGTTGGCACCCACCTCCATCGCGTAAATGCGGGAGAGTCGAACGACCCAGTGTCGTCAACAGATGACGATTGGATTTCCGCCATTGTCGAGCAGCGACTAGGGGGCGACCGGTTCAACTACGCACGGGCCGACTTGAAGGAGGAACTTATTGCTATGTGCCGTATTCGAGATCAGATGACTCTTCTTCAAGTCGGAGATAGGGAGTCGCTAGATTTTGAGAGCCTGACTTATGAAGCTTGCTTCATTCCTAGCTACACAACCTTCGCCGACACCTTGGGTGCACTTAGCCCAAAGTGGCCTAAGCAGACGGTTCTCAATGAACGGCGCAAGGTGGACATAGGTGGGAACTGGAGGCTGAGAACGGAGTGGGAGAACCAATGACGGACGGTAGGCACGCTTCCACCACGCCGAGAATGGCTTAAGGACCACTGTCACTGAGATGTCCCGTTGCACTCTCCCCGGATGTACACGGCCCACCCAAGCGGCTGCCGGCAACGGTCACTCCGCTCGCTACTGCAAGCACCACGTCGAGTTCCACCGACGCCACGGTTCCTATTGGTTCCGCAGTCTGACCGCCGCCGAGCTGGAACCGCACCGTAAGGCTGCCAGAGCATGGATACGCGGCAACCGAGACGACTTCAGGATCAGCCGCGCCATCTCATCCATCGAAGGGCTGATGCAGAATGCAGGGCCTTGGGAGAACGCCTATAGCATCCGGGGCAGGCCACCCAAGGAACGGGCCAACTTCGCGCTGGCGAGGCTGCGCAAGGCAGGAATAGACCCCGCAGTGATCCTGGAGCGTATCCTTGCGGTCGCCATGTGCTGCGAGGCGCGTGGCATCGATGAGCGGCAGCGCGAGTTCCGACGAGTGCAAATGGCCAAGGTGGTGCACCGGCTGGCAAGCGGAACGCATAAGACAACATCTGGCTTCCCGCTCCCTTCGAAGTATCCGCGATCGGAAGGCAATGTGCTGAGACATCTTGGCCGCCGCCTGGACGACATCGCAGCGTTCGCCTTGGATGGCCGTAGCATTGAGGAGCTAGTCGCTTGAGACATCGGATATCAGCGGCCTACGCAATGACATCCTTCGAGATTGGCGGCTCCCAAATAACGCGCCCCTATACCCTCTAGGCGGCGCCCTCTGGTGGGCTCTCAGGGTGCAGGCTTGAAGAGTAGAAGGAGATGGAAGGGGATCGACCATCCCGCCTTCTTGCTACCCAGAGCGCCGCCTGAAGCCAATCATCTAGTGTCCCTGGTGCCGGCTTTATGCCGCAATCCACATGAGAATTATCGCGCCCCTATACCCTCTAAGCGGCGTCCCTCTTGCCTCCGCCCGCAGTCGTGCTTGAAGTATTGGCTTCGGGAAGCGGATGGAGATGAGGGGAGA
Organism: Mesorhizobium sp. Z1-4; assembly: GCF_004000235.1. GTDB lineage: Bacteria > Pseudomonadota > Alphaproteobacteria > Rhizobiales > Rhizobiaceae > RCIO01. The sequence goes on along the minus strand of NZ_RCIO01000002.1, from coordinate 17,175 downwards.
TCGACCATCCCATCTCCCAGCCACCGCATGGCCCACTCAATTAAGACCTTAAGCACCGCCTCAATGCATTGTCCTGGTGTCTCCAACCCGATGCCAATTATCGCGCCCCTATACCTTCTGGTGGCTGCTCCTGGCCGGCTCTGGGTCTGCCGTGCTTGAGGTCGCCCTTCTGGATGGGGATGATGAAGATGGGATCGATCATCCCGACCCCAAAGACCTGATGTTCGACCCCTGGCTAACCTTGAGCCCCGCCGCCCAGCATTGGACATCAGGTTACGTCGAAGCGGTCATCCATGAGCTATCCCCAAAGGGCCGCCAAGCTCGCTCAGAGCTACGTGAAGGCATTGCCACGATCATCCCAACCCTGATGGCAAACCTGATGGTGCTGCATCGGACAAGGCCTAAAGGCTCCCGCCTGGTGGTTGGCCTGAGGCATCTCAGGAAGACGCGCTACGACAGGAAGGGCATGCGGCGGCTGTCAGACGTGCTTAGGGTGCTCGAAGTGACCGGCCTCATTCACCGGAAGGGTGGAGAGTTCAAGAAGCTGCGCACCACGATCCTCGCCATCGGACGCTTAAAGCACCAGCTCCTCGATCCCGCTGTGTCTCTCGCGGATGTGGTGAAGGCCGAAGGCGAGGAGCTGATCAGACTGGCCGCTCGACCAAACAAACCCAGGATTGCTGGAAGGAAACAACCTAAGGTCCCAACCGACTATGACGACACCGCCGAGACCCGCCGAATGCGGAAAGAGTTGGAGGAGATCAACGCCTTCCTCGGCAAGCAAGAGATCACCTTAGAAGGTGGCGAGGTGCCGCCCTTTCGGCTGATCCGCTACTTCCTGCTCAAACGTAAAGGCGACCCCAAAACGTTCAATCAGCATGGCCGGCTCTATGGTGGCTTCTGGATGACCCTCAAGGCCACCGAACGCCACCGCCTCAGGATCAACGGAGAGCCGATCGCTGATCTAGACTATGCCAGCATGTTCCCGCGCCTTGCCTACGCGCATCTAGGGCTCAAAGCACCGGACGGCGATCTCTATGCCATACCCGGCCTGGAGGGACACCGCGAGGGCGCAAAGGCGGCATTCTCCGCTCTGCTCTCATATCCGAAAGACATGAAGGTGCTGCCGGCCCGCGTCCGAAAGCAGCTGCCGTCTGGTTGGAACGCCAAGCGTGTCCGCCAGGCCTTCGCCGATCGTTACCCAGAGCTGAGCGGGCTCTTTGAGTGCGACAAAGGTTTGGACCTGATGTTCACTGAAAGCCGCATCCTTCTGGCGACTATGCGCGAGCTGATGCGTCAGGGCGTTCCTGCACTGCCGATGCATGATGGGATGATGGTGCCGTGGACTATGTCAGATTTTGCGATACGGACGATGGAAGGCGCGGCCCGCGACCGAATCAACTTTGCGCTACCCGTCACCATTAAGTCCGCGACATAATTCAGACTACGGTTGTAATCGACAAAGCACCTTTGGGTAGCAGGAGCACTAGGCCTGCCCTCAGCAGGTCGAACTCGAAAACGCAGCCATTTGTGGGCTAGCCAAGTTCCTTTTGTCTAGGACGCTTCCTGAGCGCCTATCTGAGCCGCTACATGAACGCTGGATGCCTCACGATCATTTAGCGCTCCGTGAGCCCCGAGCAGTGATCGTGCATAGCCAGGAACGCTGTTGTGAATCCCCCAGAATAAACCTTCTTCACGCCAACGTCGTAGATCAGCTCCGGATGAACCAGCTCAACATCAAGGCGGTTACCCCTACCTATGGACGTATAGATGGCCTCGGATTGTTCATCTGATAGTGCGACGACAATGCCCAGTATGCCTCCAGGCAACACTACCGGTGTGCCATCGAGCCCCATTTTCCGTGGGGCGCCTTCCCGCGTCTTGTAACCCAATACAACCTTTGTGCCAGTGTAAAACGGCAGATCGTCGCTGTCCGCGTTGTGTTGGGTTGAAATCTCCGCGACCAAACGACCGCCCACACAAGTCAACATGAGAGCCGACAGTAGGCCGTCGTTATTGGTCGCAACGCCAGTGATGATGAGCCGATCTGCGCTGTCTAGATGAGCAAACCACTCCGCATGTGCCGAAGCACTGATGCCAGCACACATCATCACCGCGCCAAATGCCGCGCCAACCGTAGATTTCACGTCGATGTAGCCCTTGATCATTTTCGGTGACGCATTGCGACTTGATCATCGCCGCGCAAATCATCCACGGCACCGACCTAATGAATCTATCCATCCTTTCTTACATGGAAGTTGCCTGTGCGCCAGCTGGACGCGCCGTCGTCACGCTCGCACTCTCCCGCTCAGTTACATACCCTGTCTCGGTGTCCTCAAAACCGCTGCAGGTCACCGCAGGTTTGAAGCCTTCCCGGCAGTTCGCTGCTGCGTTTCGCGACCTATCGGGAAACCGGCCTGAGTCGCTTCATGTCTACCCCAACTACGAGGCCCCCTTGGTCCGGCTTGGCGACGATAGCGAGCGGGAGATCGTCAAGCTCAAAGGGGATGCCGACACCTCCATACCGCGTGAAGGGCAAAGCGGACCACGCTATAGCTATTATTCGGAGCTGGAGCCGCCGGGCGGCTAAGCGGGATCGCGGCGTCCAGATACAATAGAAACGATGTTTACGACAGAAGTCGTGGCCTCCAAGCACATCGCAGCGAGGCGAAAGCCAGCAGTCCTCCTGTGTTGCAGATTGTTCGCCAAGTCGTATGCCGCACGGGCATGTCGCCGCTGATCTTCGAATGCATCACCGGCAAGCTCGGTCCTTATGTACGCCTCGATCATGCGCTTAAAATCGGATGCGCTGATTTGAACGCCGTCGATGGCCCGGTGCCGTGTTCCATCAAACACTGCTTGCGCGAGGGATATCAAAGCCTCACGGCACAAAGTGCCGACCAGCTGATAATCTTCCTCCTCCGCGCTTGATTCCAGTTGCAGTCGAGCTTTGCCCACCGTGCGGTCTACCTTGGCCCAGCCAGTAGGCTCTGGTGGGGAAGTCGGAGAATTGAATCGAAGCGATGCAACTAGGGGATCAACAATCTCCGCGATGTGAATCCGGCGCGACTGATAGCTCGGTAGGTCCCCGCTGCTCCACCTCCCGTACCACTGCCAGAGGTCACGATAGGGCAGAGTATTCTCGACACCTAGCCGGCCAAGCGCGGCATCAACCTCTTCAAACTGTTGGCGGTAGCGGTCATTCACTTCGCCAATACGTGGCCCCCCTGTTGCGACCGCGATCAATGTCGAGCGCATTTCCGCCAATGCCGCGCGTAACTCTTCCGGTGTCATTCGCCCCTCCCAAGGTAACAAGTCCGCCGCCCGCGCGTCCTCTATCTGATTGCAAGAGGCAACCGACAGCCGCAATTTCATTCCAGCCAGTACACAAGATAGCTAGGGCGCTAGGGGCAACCGCATGTCGTAGGCTATCTTGCCCCTCAGAACGTAAGGCGGAGCCATTTCCTATGGTGATAACAGCGAACGCGAGCCCAGTGCATCTGAACTACTACGAAGCCATCGAACAGGACCTCCAACAGGTTGCGCGGTTCGTTGAGTTTAACAAAGACAATTATGGAACCTATAGCATTGAGCTAGCCCATCTATTAATCGCCGCCTCTTCCGAGGTCGATGTAGTTCTCAAGATGATATGTGATTTGCTCGATTCATCCGCGCCCCGTTCGAACATAGTCGAGTACCAGGAAGTCGTGATGAAGAACTATCCTGATGTCGCTCACGAGAAGTGTCATATTGCCCGATATGGTATGAGTTTCGCGCCCTTCGATAATTGGACACGTCACCCGCCGGCTAACCCGGATTGGTGGAGAGCCAATAACAAAGTGAAGCACCAGCGCGACGCAAACTTTTCCGAGGCAAACCTACAACACACGGTCAATGCAGTTGGGGCTCTGCTGATCTGTGTGGTGCACTACTACCGGCTGCTAAGGTTCACGAAGACCACTGATCTGAAAAAAGTGACGAATGAGATGGGGATCAAGCGACGGTTCCTCAGTTTGGACGATACCGCCTATCCAAGCTTCCTGATCGTCTAAAGATCGACTTGTTGGGGCACCGGCCTGGGGCACCGGAGTTGCCGAGTCCGATCAATTTAGACGCAAAATCAATACATTAGACGGGAGCCAATAAAATGGCGGAGAGGGAGGGATTCGAACCCCCGATACCCTTGCGAGTATGCCGCATTTCGAGTGCGGTGCTTTCAACCACTCAGCCACCTCTCCGCGAAATGGCCGCCTGTGCAGGCCGGGGCGCACACATAACCGCTTGAACGTGGCGTTACAAGCGCAATTCTGGGCCGCGCACCTGCTGCTCTTTCTGACATTTCCAGCGTCGGCTTTTGCGGCTACTGTGCACGCTGTTCATACCCTTCGGAGGACCATGATGACGGCGCGCAGCGTGATGGCAGCCACGATTTCCGGCCCGATGCGGGCACTTCTGTTTCTGCTCGTGGCCGCACCGCTTCTTGCCGGCTGCGGCTACAACACCATTCCAACCAACGAGGAACGGGCCAAGGCGGCCTGGAGCGAGGTGCTCAACCAGTATCAGCGTCGCGCCGACCTGATTCCCAACCTCGTTGAAACCGTGAAGGCATTCGCCGCGCAGGAGCGCGAAGTGCTGACGGCGGTGGTCGAGGCCCGCGCCCAGGCAACCTCGGTGCAAATTTCGCCCGAGATGCTGTCCAATCCCGAGGCGCTGCAGGCGTTTCAGGAAGGCCAGGCCAATCTGACCGGAGCGCTGTCGCGTCTGCTGGCCGTGGTGGAAAGTTACCCCGACCTGAAATCCAGCCAGAACTATCTGGCGCTGCAGGCGCAGCTGGAAGGCACGGAGAACCGCATCGCGGTTGCCCGCCGCGACTACATTGAGGCGGTGCGCGTCTACAACACCTCGCTGCGCACCTTCCCCTCGGTACTCTGGGCGAATCTGTGGTTCACCGACAATGAGCCATTCGCCACGTTCACGATCGACGAAGACAAGATGGAAGTGCCGAAGGTTGACTTCAACAACAACGGCTGAGCGGCCAAAACCGTGACTCCCGCCAACAGGCAATATCGTACCGGCCTGCCTGCGGCAGCCTTCACGCTGCTGTTCATCGCTTTCGCGGGCATTGCCTTCGCCCAGTCGCTGCCGTCGCTCACCGGCCGCGTGGTCGACAATGCCGGCATTATCGACGCCGCAACCGAAACCGCGCTGACCGCCCGTCTTGCGGCCTTCGAGGACAAATCGTCCGACCAGATCGTGGTTGCTACCATAGCCAATCTTGGCGGCGAGGCGATCGAGCCCTACGCGAACCGCCTGTTTCGCGCATGGGGCCTTGGCCAGGCCGACGAGGATAACGGCATACTGCTCCTCGTCGCGGTTGAGGACCGGCGCATGCGCATTGAGGTCGGCTACGGGCTGGAAGGCACGCTGACCGACCTGCACGCCAAGCTGATCATCGAAAACACCATGGTACCCGCGTTCCGCGCCGGCGATTTTTCAGGCGGCATCAGCAAGGCGGTCGACGACATCATTCTCGTACTCGAAGGCAACGCCGCCGAATTGGAAGCGCGGGCAGAGCGTTACGAGGAACAACAGGACGTCTGGTGGGAGTTCATACCCGTCATCCTGTTCTTCATCCTGTGGGGCGGCCTGTTTGGCGGTTCCATTCTGTTCGCGATCTTCGCGCCGATCTTCGGCCGCAAGATAGCACCGGGCCGTTATCGATGGCTGGGCATCAATGTCAGCTACGGCAGCTCCGGTTCTTCCGGGCGCAGCAGCTCGTCCGGCAGCAGCTGGTCGTCGAGTTCGAGCAGCAGCAGCTTTTCGGGCGGCGGCGGTTCGTCCGGCGGCGGCGGCTCTTCGGGCAGCTGGTAGGGGGAAGTCGATGACCCGAAGCGTTCTTACCACCGAGCAGCACCGCCGCGTCGCGGATGCCATTCGCGAAGCCGAGGGCCGCACCTCGGGCGAAATCATCTGCGTTCTGGCCCGAAGCAGCGACGGCTACTTCTACCCCGCCGCCTTCGCGGTCACCGTAGCGCTGATGCTGGCGAGCCTGATTGCGGCTGTCGCGCTGGTGAGCATGTGGGTCATCCTGCCGATGTGGCAGTTTGCCGCCGCCCAGCTCCTGTCGTTTGCGACCGCCCTGCTCCTTCTGTGGCGATGGCCTGCTCTGCGCATCAGGCTGGTACCGCGGGCGTTGCGCTACCGGCGCGCCCACCGCAACGCGATCGAGCAGTTCCTCGCGCGCAACATCCACGTGACGGAAAATCGCACCGGCGTGCTGATTTTTCTCTCGCTGGCCGAACGCTACGCCGAGGTTGTCGCCGATGCCGGCATCAACGCTCATGTAGCTCAGGAAAAGTGGGACGCTGTCGTTTCCAATCTGGTCGCCCGCGCAGCCAAAGGCGAGCTGGCGGAAGGCTATGAAGAAGCGGTCCGCGCCTGTGGCGACATGCTGGCGGAAGCGTTTCCGCCAGCCACCGGCGACGAAAACGAACTCAACGACCATCTTGTGGAAATCTGACGCCCGAGCCCGAAAGGCGCCGAAACGCTTGCACGCGCCGTACAGCCGACTATGGTTAAGGAACCATGAACACGCTGACGATCGACATCAGGACGGCGGAACTGCAGGACGCGCATGCGATTTCTGCGGTGCACCACGATGCCTGGATGGGCGCCTATTCGGGCATTATCCCGCACAAGGCGCTGCTGCGCATGGTCGGCCGTCGCGGGCTTGACTGGTGGCAGGGCGCCATCCGCCGCGCCGCCAACGTGATCGTCGCTGAGATCGGCGGCGACGTTGTCGGCTACGCCACGCTCGGGCGCAATCGGGCCCGCGAGCTGCAGCAGCAGGGCGAGATCTACGAACTCTATCTGAAACCGGAGTATCAGGGCGTCGGCCTCGGCAGCCGCCTGTTCCGCGACGCGCGCAACCGGCTGGCCGGACACGGACTTGCCGGCACGGTGGTCTGGGCGCTGGAAGACAATGCCGGTGCCCTGTCCTTTTATGCCGGACTTGGCGGCAAGGACATCGCCGAGGGCGTCGAGGTGTTCGACCAGAAGGCGTTGCGCAAGATCGCTTTCGCCTGGGAATAGTCCCGAGCTGCCCACCACCACATGTCGCATTGCACTCGGTGACCTGACAGGCTATCGGCACGCCCGGGAGGCAACCCGGTCCTGAAAGGCTCCGACAATGCGCATCGACGCCATCTCCATCGGCACAAATCCGCCCGACGACGTCAACGTCATCATCGAGGTTCCGGTTGGCGGCCAGCCGATCAAATACGAGATGGACAAGGACGCAGGCACACTGGTCGTCGACCGCTTCCTCTATACCCCGATGACCTATCCGGGGAATTACGGCTTCGTACCGCACACGCTTTCAGACGATGGCGACCCGATCGATGTTTTGGTCTGCAACACGCGCCAGCTGGTGCCAGGCTGCGTGATCAATGTGCGCCCCATCGGCGTGCTGGTGATGGAAGACAATGCCGGCATGGACGAGAAGGTGCTCGCCGTGCCTTCGTCTCATCTCACTCAGCGCTATGAAAACGTCGCCAATTTCTCCGACCTGCCTGCGATCACGCTGAAGCAGATCGAACATTTTTTCGAGCACTATAAGGATCTGGAACCCGGCAAGTGGGTGAAGATCGGCGCATGGCAAAATGCCGATACCGCCAAGCAGATGATCCGCGATGCGATAGAACGAGCAAGAACGGCCGGCAAATAGCCTCAGGCCTCCTACTCGAAACGCGTGAAATCCGGCATCGGCACACTGCCCGTGTCGATTGCCGGCTGGTCGCCGCACGAAAATCCGTGCACCAGATTATCGGCGTAGTTGCGGGCCTTCTCGTTCGCGTTCGGGTTGCCGGTGGCCATCACATAGGCCATCGCGCAGCCGTCGCGCTCATGCGGCTGACCCACCTTTTCCACCACAAGAACCTGAACCTCTTCGCCCTCTCCGGTCGAGACCGTCCAGCGGTGGATCGTGGCGACGGGCACTCTCGCATCGCCGCGTTGCTCCAGCCGCCATTCCACCGTTGGCCCGACACTGTTGAAACTCGCGAAGCTCTCCCATGTCGGCGCCATGTCGCCTGCCGGCGGGTAGCCGTAGAACACCGATTCCCGCGCATCGCCATATTGCAGCGTGATCGGGTAACCGCGCCAGCCGTCGCAGACGAGATTGGCCCATTCGCCCTCGCCCTCTTCGGCCTGGGCGAAAACCGTGCAGCTGTTCTGGCTGTCGAGCTGCGTGTACTCGCTGCTCATCTGCGCCAGCGCGGGCAGGCACGTCGCGGCACAGAAACACAGGGCGGCGGTAAGGGCGGTTGGGCGCATGATTTCCTCCTCAAAATCTGAAGCAAAAGACTAACGCCTTTTGCCGCCGTCACCTATCGCTTGGGAGGCAAAATCGCGCGCCGTGGCTGCAAGCGCCTCCGGTTCGCCTATTATCGATATCGTCTTGACCCGCGAGGTGTGACCGGCGCTGAGCGAGACCGCCTTTCGGGGCAGGCCGAAAGCCTTGGCAACCAGCGCTTCGAGCGCGCAATTCGCCGCTCCCTTCTCGGGCACGGCACGCACGCGCGCTGCCAGAAATTGCCGCCCGTCCGCAGCTTCGACCAACCCGTCGAAACGATCCGTAGCGCCGCGAGGCGTCAGCCGCACGTAAAGTTCGATCCCGTCTTCCCGCTCACGGAAGAACACCGCCTCAGACAAGGGAGGTCATCATTGCCGAAGCAGGACAAACCGCTACGTCAGAACCGCTCGGACCTCGTTGTCCAAAAAACCCATCACAAAGTAGAGGATGATGAGCAGAATCGCGGGCGAGATGTCGATCCCGCCTAAATCGGGCAGAATTCGACGGATAGGGCGCAGGGCTGGCTCGGTAAGCCGGTAAAGAGCATTGCCCACCGAAGCCACAAACTGGTTCCGCGGGTTGACCACGTTAAACGCGTAGAGCCATGAGAATATCGCCGACGCAATAATGATAATCCAGTACAAATTCAGCGCGAACAAAAGCGTATTTATGAGAGTGTTCATTTTAGGGCCCTTCTCGATCGGCGACATGTAGACATTGGCGCCTTTGCGGGCAAGTCCGGCGGCCCTGCGGAGTGCGGCATGTCCGCTTGACAGTGCGCCTGCACGGCCACTAAATGCCCGCCATTCTGCGGAGCGGGGCTGTAGCTCAGTTGGGAGAGCGCGTCGTTCGCAATGACGAGGTCAGGGGTTCGATTCCCCTCAGCTCCACCATTTCCGCTGGCTGCCTGATTTCTAGACCCTGTATTCGGGATAAAAACGTTATCGGGCGTCAAAACGCATTTTCGCCATCGGCCAGCAACACCGGCTTGCCACCTTCAATCCGGTACAGCGAGTATCGCCGTTCTACAGTGCCCGCGTCATCGAATCTGAAGACGCCGGTCGCACCGCGAAAGCCCGCTTTGGATCTCAGCGTGTTGACGCTGATAGCTTCGCCGCCGCCGGAGCGCACCAGCCCTGTAGCGAGAGCGACCGCGTCATACGCGAAAGCAGCATCCAATGAGAGAGTTCTTCCGGTAGCTGCTTTGTAGCGATCACCGAGTTCAGCAAGGCTGCGCTGGTCGACCATTGCGATCAAGGCGCCGTTGAGCACAGGTGCCGTAAAGAGCTCGCGCGCCCACCCGGAACTGCCCACAAGTGTGGTGATCTTGTCGCCCAACACTGCAGCTGCGTTGGCCACCGCTATCGGCGCACGGCCCGATCCTAGAATCACCAGCGTCGTGGCTTTCTCGAACGCGCTGCGCTTCCCGGCAAGAACGGCGGCGATGGCGTTTTCTGCAGCTGGATAGGTGACCTGACCGATCAGTACCCCACCCTCTTTCCGGATACCCCGGCTCAGGCGATCCTTGTCCAGCGAGCTCATGTCCTCGGGAACGACGGCGACGATCTTGTCCTGTTTGGCGGCGACTGCCGCGCGAACGCCGCCCAGTGCGCTCGAAATCTCGTCGCTTGCCAGGGCAAACGTCCCCTTGCGGTCGGCCTGCGCGGACGACAGGTCAATGACTGGCGGTTGATCGGTCGAGCTAACCCTGGCAATCGCCGCGCTTGCGCCGTGCCCCGTCAGGATCAATTTCGTGCCCGATGCGACTGCCTCTTCGGCCTGTTGCCGGGCCAGATCCGCGCTGCCTTTGGTGTCCATGACAGTCAATTTCACGCTGCCACCACCCAATTCCGTGACCGCCAGTCTGGCCCCGTCATACATATCTCGCGCAGATTCGACCGCCGTACTGCTCCCCGATCTGGGCAGAAGCAGCGTAACGGAAACCGATCCGGATCCGACAGTTTCCTTTTCGGAGATGGGCGCGCCGATCCCGAGCACTTCGCCAGGACCGGCTGATTGGCAAGCGGCAAGCAGCAGGGTGCAAAACGCGGACACCATCAAGACGCCAGCTCTGCGTTGGATCTGCCAACGGTCGCGCCTGGCATTCGCGCGCGCACTGCAAGCGGCAAACTCAGTCAATTTTCCGTGCCCTCGATCCACTACGCGACTGATCAGCTGGATCGCGGATTGAGCCGCAGCAGCAGCTGTCCGTCAGCTGCCGGACAGCCTACCTCCGTCCAACCTGCCCGTGACAGGCTACGAAATGTCGGTGTCATTGCTGCCGTCATAAAGAATGTTGATCGTCGAATGCACACCCGTCAGTTGGGCAATAACGATTTCGCCCGCAGGAGCCGCGCCGTTGGTGTCGACGACCACGTCCGTGTTGCCCCCGTTCACGACCAGGTTCACCGCCGCATCGGCCGCCGCAGCGTCAGCCGGCGCAGATCCGAGAGCCGCTTCCAGCAGACTTCCGAGATCGAGCGTATCGCCCTCCAGCTTGTCGTAGTCTGTGATGACGTCGATCATGCCGACCTCCGAAAGCGCGGACGGGTCGATGACGAAGACATCGCTGCCCGAACCGCCTTCGAAAGTGTTGAGGCCCGAGCCGCCGATCAGCACGTCGTCGCCACCATTGCCGAAGATCGTGTCATCGCCGGAGCCGCCATTAATCGTGTCGTTGTCGGCGCCGCCGCGAATCCGGTCCGCACCCGAGGTACCCGTAATGATATCATCGCCAGCGCCACCGTCGATTGTGAAGCGCGTCACGGTAAGGCCGGAGAAGTCTAGAGTATCGTTGCCCGACGTTGCCAGGATCGTATTGCGATCCAGGGTGCTGTCGCCACCGTCGATTTCCTCGATCGAAACCAGGTTGGACAGGTTGTTGGTGACGTTGAGCACGTCAATCGACCAGCCTCCGACGATCTGATCGTGACCAGCCCCGCCATCGTATTGGTCGATACCGCTCAGGTCACCACCGGTGTTGAGCAGGAAGATGTCGTCGCCGGCCAGGCCGTTAAGGGAATCGTTCCCGGCACCGCCGCGGATCGTATCCGCCAGGTTCGTCCCGGTGATAGTGTCGTTGCCGGCACCACCATCGATGGTGAAATTCTTCACGACGATCGACGTGAAATTGAGCGTATCGTCACCTGCGGTGGCCAGGATTGTGTTGGAGCTACCAGCGCCGTCCAGTTCCTCAATGGAAACGAGGTTCGACAGGTTGTTGGTGACATTGAGCGTGTCATGGGACCAGCCACCGACAATCCGGTCGTATCCGGCGCCACCATCATAGTGATCAACTCCGTTGTCGAAGTTGCTCGTAAGCAGCACGAAAGTATCGTTTCCGTCATTGCCGAACAGAGTGTCGTTTCCGGCGCCGCCGGTTATCGTGTCATTGCCTTCGCCGCCGCGGATACGATCGCCCGCTGACGTGCCGGTAATATTGTCGTTGCCGCCGCCGCCGTCGATGGTGAAGTTGGTCACGATCATGCCTGAGAAGTTGAGCGTATCGTTCCCAGCCGTGGCCTTGATTGTGTTGCGGTCGAGAGTTCCGTCGCCGCCATCCAGCTCTTCGATACCTGCGAGATTGGCCAGATTGTTGGTGACATTGAGCACGTCAATCGACCAACCGCCGACGATACGGTCATGTCCCGCACCTCCGTCATATTGGTCGACCCCGTTGTCGAAATTGCTGGTCACGAGCAGGAAAGTGTCGTCGCCACCGAGACCGTTAAGCGTATCGTTGCCTGCACCGCCACGGATCGTATCGTTGGCGTTCGTGCCGGTAATTGTGTCGTCTCCGTCCGCACCATCTATGATGAACTGCTTCACCACAATGCCCGAGAAATCGAGTGTGTCGTTGCCCGACGTCGCCAATATCGTGTTGTGCCCGGTATTGCTGGCTCCGTCGATTTCCTCGATCGAAACCAGGTTGGACAGGTTGTTGGTAACGTTGAGCACGTCAATCGACCATCCGCCGACGATCCGGTCGTGACCCTCACCGCCATCAAAATGGTCGAGGCCGTTGTCGAAATTGCTAGTGATCAGCACGAACGTGTCATCGCCGGCACCGCCGAACATGCGGTCGTTTCCAGCTCCGCCTATGAGAGTATCGTTGCCCGGCTCGTCAGCACCGTTCTTGTAGTGGCCGAAGATCTCGTCGTCCCCGCCACCACCGATAAGCGTATCGTTGCCCTCCTTGCCGATAAGCCTCTCGTTGGCGTCGCCTCCAGTGATCGTATTGTTGACCGGATTCTGACCTGGCTTGTCGCCCTGAAGTTCGGCGACGATGCCGTTTGCGGGCGGTGGCGCATCGCCCGGAGCACCAGCCGGATAGATGATGTTGAAGCCGGAAGCGTCGTAGCTTGCCGCAATGCCGTCGATATTGAACAGCGGCCCCCACCCGGTATGGGCACTCGAGAGATCCAGATCCAGAATGTCGAGCCCGTTGAGGTTGAGGAAGTTGAACAGCGCCACCGCGTTCTTGGCAAAGCCGCCGCCCAGTTCAACGCCGTCAAAACTCACCGCGCCGATGGCAGGCTCGTTCGCCGGCACCGGGTTGGCGTTGCCGCCCTGAGTACCGCCCGTGATCTCGATGCCGTATGCCGGGGTGTTGCCGGCGCCCACAAGCATCAAACCTCCGGTAAAGTCCGCATCGCCTGAGAAGCCGAACAGCTTGATATGGGCCGTATTGTTGTCGAAACCGCCATTACCGGTGAACGTGCCCCCCTCGATTGTCAGCTGGGCGACCCCATCGCGCGTTTCGAAGAAGTAAAGGCCGTGGTTGGCATTGCCGGTAACCGTCACGCCGGTAAGCTTGAGTTCGCTGAGGTTGATAACGGTTCCGTTGGCACTAATGCCGTTATGTCCGCCATCAATGGTCACGTTCTCGAAGCTCAGCGAACCACCACCGAAGTCACCGCTGAGCACGATCGCATCGCCAGTGGACTCGCCGATCGTCACCGCACCGTTGCCAAGGATCGTGACGTCCTTGCCGTTTATGTCACTGCCAGCAACATCGAGAGATTCGGTGGTGGCGTAGATGCTTCCATCGACTTCGATTCTGAGATCGGAAGCACTCTGCCCGGCGACCGCATTGATTGCATCATCGATGGAATCGAACGTGCCCAGCAGGCTGTCGTCATTTGCGTCGAACAGCCGGACCGCCATGGTCAGGTCAAGCACGACGTCGTTGAACACAATCCTCTCGACCGTTTCGCTTGACGTATCGACGCCGTCATTCCCGACATCGTCGGTGATTGTAGCGGTTCCGTCGGCGTTCAAAATGACCGTGTAGTTTGAGATATTTCCGCCAAACTGATGGCTGTCGGTTCCCTCGCCGCCGTCGAAATAGTCGTCGCCGACTCCCGAGATGAATGTGTCGTTACCGCCGTTCCCCGAGAAGTCGATCCCGACTTTGGAACTGGGGTCGGTTCCCGACATGGCCGAAGCGTCGACCGTATCGTCAGCGGCACCGCCCTCAACGGTGATAGTGTTGACGTTGATTCCCGAGCCGGCGAAGTCGCCGACAACATTCAGCGTTCCCGCACCCGCAGAAAAGTCGACCACAACCTCTTCGACATTCTCGACAGTCACCGTGTGTCCACCGGCAGCCACGGTAAAGCCGCCACCGCCGGGCGCTGTCAGTGTAATCGTCTGTCCCGGTGCCGTGCTTGCGACGACAAGAGTGTCGCCAACTGCAGCATTTGAGCCGCCGTCGATCTGGTCATTTCCGTCGCCGACACGCCAGATGATCGTATCGTCGCCGCCCTGGCCATCAATGGTGTCATCGCCACCGCGACCGAGAATCCTGTCGCCGCCGCTGGTGCCTGTCAGCGTGTCATTTGTGGCGAGCCCTTGCAGTACGCCAACCACGCCGGAGCCGTTTGCCAGAGCAACGAAACCCGTCGAAATATCTATGACACCGCCTACACTGTCGAAATTGATCAATCCCCATGGAGCCGAGGCATTGAGATCGACATTCGACGTTGTGAACGACGCGAATTCAGCAATGCGATAAAACGCGATCAGGTCCTGGTGGTAGCTGCCGCTGATCGTCAGGTCGTTAAATGAGAACGTACCCGCAGCATCATAAAGACCAATACCTGGCGTATCGCCACCATCCTGCAGCCCACGAACCTGGATCGCCTTCTGCGCGCCGATAGCCGGGTCATGGATGTCTACATTATCGATGGTGAAGTTGCCGTTGAACCCGAACAGCAGGATGTCGCCACGGCCGTTGGAGCCGCTATTGACGGTCGCGTTACCGAAGAACTCCGAATTCAGGATCGAGATCGAACCAATGGTATCGACCAGCGTCGGCGCCGATTCATTGCCGGCGCGTATGTATGCAAAACCGCTATGCTGGGCCCCGTGAACCACAACACCATTGAGCACCACACCGCTGTTCGCCTGGTTGGACGAGTTGGCGGTGACGTTGATTCCGTGCTCATTGCCGGCAGCATTCACCGTGACGTTTTCGATGCGGAACTCATTGTTGAGTTCACCCGCCACCGTGACCTCGCCTTCGATCGTCACGGCGCCGTTGCCGCGCAGGATCAATGCCTGACCGGTGGCGGTGACGTCTTCGGCATAGGTGCCGGCACCGATGTCGACCAACAGACCGTCACGGCCGTCAACCGCGGCGGCGTCAACTGCCGCCTTTATCGTTGAATACGAACCAAGCAAAGTCGTCTGGTCCGGTGCGAAGAGCTGCACCGGCAGCGTGATGACGAAATTGGCAACGAAACTCGCGCCGTTGTCATCGGTCACCGTGACGGCAACCGAAGGTGGCAGCTCGGTGATCGGAGCGGTCGTTTCGAGGAAGTATTGGCCGCCAGCTTCGACGACGGTGAAGCCCGGCACAGCGACGTCGAAAGTGAAACCGCTATCGTCGTCGACGTCGGATACCGCAAGCTCACCGACCCGGAAGCCGGCTGCGTTCCCGGCCGGTATCTGTGTTGCGGAGAGCGCCAGCGCATGCGGTGCATCGTTGGTGCCGACCACCGTGATCGTCACGGTTGCGGTGTCGATCGCCCCATTGATATCCGTCACCGTGACGGTGAATGTCTCGACCTGCGAATCCCCGGCGTCGAGCGCATCTGCTGCGCCCTGGTTAAGCTCATAGGTCCAGCCGCCTAATGCATCGACTGTAAAGATCCCCAGGGCGCCGGCGGTTGCACCGGCATCCCAGATCAGCGAGCCGGTCTCACCGGTATCCACGTCGTTCGCCGTCAGCTGACCGCTCACTGCGGGTGCGGCAAATCCGTTGGCCACATCCCAGTTTCTCGCCGGTGCATCTGCTTCGCCTTCGTAACCGCCGAAATAGGGCCGCGTAAGCAAAGCAGCATCAATGCCGCTTACAAGGTCCTTCAGTATCGTCTCCAGCGGGTCGGCAAACCGCGATTCAATGACCGTGCCGATCAGATTGCCAAGCAGATTGTCGTGCAGGCTCTGCATCCGTTCGGGCGTCGTGTTGCCGTCGCCATCATCAGCGTCGAATTTCGCGATGACGTCAGTCAGCGGCTGTCCGCCAGCCCGCAGATATTCTGCGTAAGCCGCGCCGAGGCGCACGAATGCCTCGTTGATGTTGGGCTGGTTCGGCCCCGCGCCGACATAGGCGTCGTCCAGATAGTCCCACACAACCGAAATAGCCTGCGCGACATCCGCTCCAATCTGGGTCTGAATCGTCGCGAGAACGTCGTTGACGTCGTCAGGTGCGGTCTGAAGCCCGTCCAGAGCCGCGTTCACTGCGGCATTCAACGCGATTGTCGGCTCCAGGTTGCCGGTAATGTCCGCGCCCTGGATTCCGAGCGGATTTCCGCCCTCGATCACGGAACCCGCAACGTCTCCCGTAGTCACCGGAGCATCGTTTGCACCGGTGACGGTTATGGTGACGTCGATCGTGTCGGTTGCGCCGTTGGGGTCGGTGACGGTGACGGTGAAGACTTCCGTCTCGGTCTGGCCGGCCTTCAGCGCCTGCGTGGCCGGCAGGCTGTTGTCGAGCTTGTAGGTCCACTCGCCGGTGTTCACATCGATGGCGAAGCTGCCATAGGTACCGGGTGCATCGCCCGACCATTCCAGCTGCGCGGTCTCGCCCGCATCGACGTCGCTTGCCGTCAGCTGGCCCGTAGCCATCGGCACGTAGCCGTTGGCGGCATCCCAGGCGCGGACAGCCGTCTGGTCTGCTCCTTCGTTGCCGGAGAAGTACGGCCGCGTCAGGAGCGCTGGATCGACGTCGGTGACCAGCGTCGTCAGTGTCGCCTCAAGCGCGTCACCGCCGAAGCGCTGCGCGATCGACGCCGAGGTCACATTGCCGAGCAGNGCGTCACCGCCGAAGCGCTGCGCGATCGACGCCGAGGTCACATTGCCGAGCAGATTGTCGTGCAGGTTCTGTGCCCGCTCCGGCGTCGAGTTGCCGTCGTTGTCATCGGGCGTGAACTTCGCCATCACGTCAACAAGTGGCGTGATCGTGCCGTCCTTCACCAGCTGGGCATAAACCGCGCCCAGCCGGATGAAGGCTTCGTTGATCGGATCCTGCGTCGGCCCGCCATTGACGTAGTTGTCGTCAAGATAGTCCCAGATCGCAGCAATCGCCTGTGCGGCGTCGCCAAGCTCGGCCTCCACCGCAGCAAACACTGTCGCAAGCTGCGACCCGTCCGTCTCCAGAACCGACAGATCCGTGGCCACCGCAATGCCAGACCGCAGACCGCCGCCAAGACCCGCCTCGTCAATCCCCGCAATGTCGCCGCTCTCGCTTACCGAACCCGCAACATCTCCCCCCGTAATCTCCGGTGCATCGTTTGCACCGGTAACGGTGATGGTGA
>NZ_RCIO01000019.1 GCF_004000235.1 Mesorhizobium sp. Z1-4 | reverse complement strand
ACTTGAAGCGCACGCCCTCGAAGAGCGGCAGGAACGTCTGGAAGGTCTTCGTGCCATAGCCGCGCAGCACCGCCGCCTCGTCGAGTGAAGCGGCTGTGAACAGCGACGGGTCGATCTTGCCGTCCCTGACGCTCTCATAATTGGCGATGTAGATCGCCTGGTCATCGTCGAGTTCGTCATTGCGGCGCACGAATTTGAGCCGGATGGCAAAGGCGCCGCGGAACCGCTCTTCCGCCTCAGAGAAAAACTCATGCCGGACACCGAGCGGGAGCACGATCAGGCGACGGCCGCCGATGTGCTTGCCGATCAGGCGCATCAATTCGAGCTGGATCGATGTCTTGTGCAGACCGAAGGCGGCGAAGATGCCGCGCCGGCCGCCCTGCATGGCCCATTTGACGATGGCGCGACAGTGAGGCGCGAGGTCAGGGTTGATCTCTTCGTCAGGCACGTCGAAGCCGGTGGCTTCCGCAACCTTCATCTTCGCCCGCAGAAACTCGTTGTAGGATTGGAGGGTCATGCGGCCGAACTCGCCGTGACAAATCCGGGGTGAGATTGCGCTTCAGACCCATGATCTGTAACGCCGCCCCACTGATCGGCCATAGCGCTCGCCATGCCGGGGAAGAACCGCGAACGCTCCCTGCCACGCTCCGGACTGCGTGGCATCCGCCAAACGCGGTTCCATGCCTTCCACTCATCGCTTCCCCGCTGCGGTTCAGGCAGTCGGTTTGTAGCGATCAACGGTGGGACGCCCCGGAGATACCATCCGGTCGCCTTATATTCCGGATGGCCGAACCAGAACGGTTGAACGATGTCCGGTGCAGGCAAATCGTCTGGCATTCTGGCCTGCGCGATATCGTGCATACGAGGGTTCTCGATCGCAACACGCTCAATCGGCGCGCGCCAACAGGCGATGAAAAGGTCAATGCCGTCTTCGAACTCCGCTTTCATGCTGTCCCAGGTACGTCCGAGCGGCAGTTTCTTAGGCGGGGTCATGTCGCCGGGTCCGGAAAGCCAACGGCGACCGGATCTGCAAAGCCGCGTGCACGGAGGGTGCGCGACAATCAGCAAATCCCACCCGTCATCGATGATTTTCCGCACATCGCCGACGATATCTTTGTTGGACCGATCTTCTGCGGGCAGCAGATCGCAGGACCATGCGTCATGACCGCGGGCGGCGAAGGCCCGGCGAACAACACCGGAAAACTCGCAGGCGACAAGCATGCGGAGGCTGTGTTCGATCACGTTTCATTCTCCCGGCACGTTGGTGTGGCTTCCCTCTCCCGCGCCTCGTCCATCCGCTCGTGCAGACGCCGCAGCAGATCGGCTTGCATGTCCGCAAGGCCGTCGATCATGCGCTGCCAGAGCGGGCCGCAATCAGAAAGGCGTGGTGGTTCGACGGGGGCGTTCATTCGATCCCCTCCCGCCGCATGGGCTTAATTCCGACCTGTCTCACGATCGCGGAAACGTCGCCGACAACCGGAATGATGCGCGAAAGCAGATCGCCGGCGGCGTCGAGCACTTCGACCTTGCGAAGCTGCGATGAACTGGGCTTTTCGCCCAGCTTCTTGCGGGCCATTTCCGTACCGTAGAGACGGTCAGCCTCGGCCGTCAGAACGCGCCGCATTTCGTTGAGACCGGGCTGCTTGCTCATCGCCGCACCCCATTTTGGATGTTGCGGTGGCGCATGCGAATTACCGGCTGCGCATCTTCTCCGCAGCCGCGAGCGATCGCTTCGCCGTTCGGGCCAGATGTAAACAGACGCCAGTGCCGCCATCCTTGCGGACAGTGGAAGCCCCATTCACGAATGGGCGGCCCGGTGATGAACAGGGTCCAGCATGG
>NZ_RCIO01000018.1 GCF_004000235.1 Mesorhizobium sp. Z1-4 | reverse complement strand
GGCAGCGGCGGCGGCACTGCACTACCTTTTGGTGGTAAAGTCCTGGCAGGTGGGGCCGCTCGTCTATTTCACCATTATTGCTGCATTGCTCGGCCACCGACTTGGAAAGATGCTGTACCGGCGCCGACGTCGTAAACTAGCAATTGCCTGACGAACCTGCACGGGCACAGCCGGTGCCTAACGCTAGGACTCAGGGGCATGAAGCCAGCCGGCAGGAAAGTCTCAGCGGGGTTCAATCTGGAGGGAGTGCAATAGCCATGACCTGCTCCCCATTCGCGGCGAACAAACGCATCACGTGATCGACGGAGTCTACCAAAATCTGGAGGAGGTTCATGGGTTCACGTCAAGTATCATCAAAATCCGACATTGTAGCTGGCGACAAAAACAAGCTCCGCGTTAACTTGGGCGTGGCGCCCCGACCAACATCATGGATAGGCCTTCCAGAATATTATGTCCTGATCGACGAGGACGTTGAAACGATAGCCCGGCCTAATCTCGAGCGTGGGCTGCACATTGAGGTTCTTCGACACGGTCTGCTCCGAAATCTGGCCGAACGTCTCGGCGAAGGAGCGGCGCGCCGCGTCGCTGGCGCTGCCCACCGTCGTCGACGTGCTGTTATCGTCAGGGAGCAGCATGTCGGTGCCGGCGCCGATCAGCGCTACGAGGACCGCCGATCCGAACGTGCGCAGATAGTGGTTGTCGACTTGATCGTGGAAACCGCCGTATCCCGCGCCGTCCGTTCCGGCCATGCCCCCGATCTGCAGCGTCGAGCCGTTCGGGAAGATGATGTCCGTCCAAACAACCAGAACCCGGTTCTGGCCAAAAGTTACGTCGGAGTCGTATCGCCCGAATAGCTTCGCGCCTTGCGGAATCAACAACCGCCGCCCGGTCGCGCTGTCATAGACATTCTGCGACACCTGCGCGGTGATGCGGCCGGGAAGATCGGAGTTGATGCCGGTGATCAGTGTCGCCGGAATTACGGAGCCGCGTTTCAGCTCGAAAGGCGACATTTGCGGCACCACGGAATTCGGCAAATAGCCGAGATCGGCGATATCTTGATTGAAGAATTGCCGTTTGGAGTCCTGGCCATTCGGGTCGGCAGTCTGGCCGATTCCGGACTGAAGAGCGGCGCTGTAAAGATCAAGCGCGCTTGCCGGCCGGTTCGCAGTCGCCAATCCCGTTTGCTGGAAGGTAGGTGCCGTTGCGCCAGCTGAATTTTCGAGATCCTTCAGATTGACCGCAATCGGAGAGTCGAAGGCGGCACCTTCAGCCTGGATGCTCGCCATCTGCTGCCGCTGATACTCTCGAAGCACCTGTTCGTCCTGTTCGCGCTGCAGCCGCGCCCGCCACACCTCTTCCGGCTCGAGCGTCGGCTGAGGGGCGGTTACGACGGTCGGCGTCGGCTCTGGTTCCCGCTGAAACGGGTTTCTCGGTCGCTCAGGCTCCACGCTTGGTGTCGGCTGGACCACGACGGGCTGCGGCTCACCGATGATCCCGTCCGGCACACCTTGCTTCAGACGCTCGGCGTCGTTGGACGCAGGCCGCGCTGACGACGGCTCGATCTGCGGATCGCCCCCGAAATGCAATCCTCTCGACGACAGGCCGTAAAAGATCACCGCCAGAAAGATGACGACCAGCAGGATGGCGACGATCACCGGAACGCGATTGAGGCGCCTGATGCGCGGTCCGTTCTGCGGACCGGCGCCGCCCAGCTTCAGGGACTCGGTCACGATGCGTCCTCCGATCCGCGCTGCATGACAGACAAGGGACTGGCCGGTGCCGCGCCCGTGGCGCTGAGCGTGTACATGCGGGTCAGCTCGACCTGCAGGGTCGAGAGCCGCACCAGCACGCCACCCTCAAAGGGATCGATCGAATAGGCCAGCGGCGTCACCGCGCCGCCATCGGTCGCCTGATTTGTGACGACGGCATAGCCCCATTCGCGGAGCGCCGCCTCGAGAGCCGGGCCAAACACGT
>NZ_RCIO01000017.1 GCF_004000235.1 Mesorhizobium sp. Z1-4 | reverse complement strand
ACTTGAAGCGCACGCCCTCGAAGAGCGGCAGAAACGTCTGGAAGGTCTTTGTGCCATAGCCACGAAGCGCCGCCGCCTCGTCGAGTGACGCGGCCGTGAACAGCGACGGATCGAGCTTGCCGTCGCGGACGCTCTCATAGTTGGCGATGTAGATCGCTTCATCGTCGTCCAGTTCATCGTTGCGGCGCACGAATTTGAGCCGGATGGCAAAGGCGCCACGGAACCGTTCCTCCGCTTCTGAGAAGAACTCATGCCGAACGCCGAGCGGCAGGACGATCAGGCGACGGCCGCCAATGTGCTTGCCGATCAGGCGCATCAATTCGAGCTGGATCGATGTCTTGTGCAGGCCGAAGGCGGCAAAGATGCCGCGACGGCCGCCCTGCATGGCCCATTTGACGATGGCGCGACAGTGAGGCGCGAGGTCAGGGTTGATCTCGTCATCGGGCACGTCGAAGCCGGTGGCCTCCGCTACCTTCATCTTCGCCCGCAGAAACTCGTTGTAGGATTGGAGGGTCATGCGGCCGTCTCCGCAAAAAGGTCAGCCTGCGGAGACAGCTCACGGACATCATCATCGTCGTCGACCTTGACGCCGGCCTTCTTCATGTCGGCACGATTGCCCTTGCCGCGAATTGCGACCTTGGCGTTCGGCTTGACGCCGAGCGCCTGCTGCAAGGCGTTGAAGCCCTGAAACCCGCCGTCTTCGAGAATGCGGCAAAACTGGTCGATCACCGGATGCCCTTCCGGCGTCACCATGTTCATGATGTTGGCCACTTCCTCCATGACCATGGCCTTGGGGCCTAGTTCGACGATGAAGCGGGCGTATTCAAAAACGAGGGAGTTGCGAGGATCGTAGACATCGCGCTTGCCTGCGGTGCTGTAGCCCTGACATGGCGGCCCGCCGCACACCGCGTCCAACTCGCCTTTCGTCATGCCGAGAGTATCGAGGATGCGCTGCGTTTCCAGCTTTCTCACGTCGCCGACGAAAATATGAGAAACGCCCGGTGTCGATCGCGGCTGGCCCGCTATCCAGCCGGAACCGGCGCGGGGAATATCGGCAAGCATACCCTTCGCGGCGACGACATCACCGTTTTTGATGTTGATACCGGAGCGCTTGTAGACACCAGCAAACGCCTTTTCGGTGCGCTCGCGGTCGTCATCCGTGACGAAGTGCATCTGGCATTCGCCGTAGCGGCAGAGATTGGCCATGTAAGTCATGACGGCCATCGGGTCCCATTCTGCAGCCGCGACAACCTCGTATCCCGCTTGAATGAAGCCGAGAGAGAAGCCACCTGCGCCAGAGAAGAAGTCCATCGCCTTGGGCCGGCGCATCTTGCGGCTTTCCCTCACTGCTACACTTTCGGGGATCAGGAGGCCGGAGGGCATTTGCACGAAGTCTCTCATTCGTCGCGCGCTCCGTGGCCCATGTCAGCAGCTTCAAATTCATCCCGCTCCCTGCCCTCCTCCATCTGCCCATGCACGCGCCGCAGCAGATCGGCTTGCATGTCCGCAAGGCCGTCGATCATGCGCTGCCAGAGCGGGCCGCAATCAGAAAGGCGTGGTGGTTCGACGGGGGCGTTCATGTCGCCTCCGATCCGTACAGGGTGGCCCCGCGTCGAAATGGACGCCCGCCCTCACTGGCCTCTGCCGCCCGATCGAGAACCCACCAGCGAAATACTTCCGTTGCGGCGGCGCGCTCTTGGTCGCTTGCCTTTTCGACCTGACCATCCTTGCGCTTTCGCTCGTATCCCTGACGAAGCTTTCGAACGAGGCAGCGCGGCGACTTGTCGTCGCAATCTGGCAGAGGGCAGCGGAGGCACGGATCGTCTCTCATCGAATCCCGTCCCGCCTCATAGGCTTGATGGAAACGCCGCGAATGGCCTTGGACACGTCGCCGACAACCGGAATGATGCGCGCCAGCAGATCGCCGGCGGCATCGAGCACTTCGACTTTGCGAAGCTGCGATGAGTTCGGCTTTTCGCCGAGCTTCTTGCGGGCCATTTCCGTGCCGTAGAGGCGGTCAGCCTCGGCCGTGAGAACGCGCCGCATTTCGTTGAGGCCGGGCTGCTTGCTCATCGCCGCACCCCATTCTGGATGTTTCGATGGCGCATCCGAATTACCGGCTGCTCATCCTCTCCGCAGCCGCGACCGATCGCTTCGCCGTTCGGGCCAGAAGTAAACAGCCGCCAGTGCCGCCAACCCTGCGGACAGTGGAAGCCCCATTCACGAATTCGCGGCCCGGTGATGAACAGGGTCCAGCATGG
>NZ_RCIO01000016.1 GCF_004000235.1 Mesorhizobium sp. Z1-4 | reverse complement strand
CCGGCTTCTCTTCGGGTGCGACCTTGTAGGCCGACAGAGCGGCGAAGGTCTCGGGACCGGCCACGCCGTCAACGGTGAGTTTGTTGGCCTTCTGGAACGCCATCAGCGCGCGCTGGGTTGCGGGGCCAAAATCGCCATCGACATTCACCGCATGTCCCGCGCGCACCAGCAACGCTTGCAGCTCACGCACCTTGGCGCCGGTCGAACCCATCCGCAGCATGCCCGAGGCGGCCGAACTGGCCTGCTTGCCAGCCCAACTCTCATAGGCGCGCTTCATCTTCGTGTGATAGCCGTACTTGGCGTAGGCAGGCCCGTTGTAACCGCGGGCGAAGGCAGCGAAGTCGAGGCGCTGCAGCGAGCCGATCAGACCGGCCTTTTCGATGTAGCGGACCATGACCTCGACCTGGCCGGCGGCACCCGATCGAACCGTCTTCAGCATGGCGGCCGGCGATGCGTAGCCCAGCCAGCGCCAATGCGCGCCCATCACCTGCCCCACGCCCCAGGACGTGCTTTCGAATGCCGCACGAGCACTGATCTGCGAAGCCGGCAGATAGAGCTGGCTCCAGCGCTTTGCCTGCGATGCAGGATTGCCGACGCGCCCGGCACTCGGATGCGCTAGCCCCAGCGCGCGTGCCTCAGCCTGCTTCTCGCCTGTCAGGCAATCGTCGAAATAATGCCCCTCGAACCGGATCAGCGGCTCTTGGCGGCCGGCGACTGTCGCGTAGACATGGCCGGCGCTTTCGACCTCAACCACGGCAAGAAGCGCAGCCTCCTCAATATTCAGGCGCGCGGCATGAGCTGCTATCGCGCGCTGCGTAGCGTCGTCGAACATCGGATTTCCTTTGAGGTTTTTTAATGCGCACCGGGAAAGCAACCGGGGCGAATACTACAACGGGATAGTCACAG
This sequence comes from Mesorhizobium sp. Z1-4, assembly GCF_004000235.1. Classification (GTDB taxonomy): domain Bacteria; phylum Pseudomonadota; class Alphaproteobacteria; order Rhizobiales; family Rhizobiaceae; genus RCIO01. The sequence goes on along the minus strand of NZ_RCIO01000016.1, from coordinate 2,835 downwards.
CATATTCGTGTGTGATAGAGGGCGACTTAATGTTTAGATTAGAAGCCGCAATCTTTGTCTCGATATTCGGCGCTGCAAGTGCAGTTGCAGCCGACAATCGTATTGAACTCAGCCTTCGCGGCATCTTGGAGCAACCCGCGCGGGTAAGTTTGGATGATGGAACCGTTTGCGAGGCGGCTATTCTTCAAACCGTGCAATCTCGCCTGCCTGCCAATGAGGGGCATTGGGAATTCTGGTGCCGCAATCCGAAAGAGCGCGTGAACCTCAGATGGGAACGGCTGCCCGATCCCCATGCAAAGCTCACCAAGGCGAACATCGCAAATTTCCGCGGCGAACTCGTTGAGCTTCAATCAGGCCAACTCTATCGCGACGGCTGGCAGCCGATAAGCGAAGCTCTGCCTGAACTGTCGGGATCGCCAATCACATGGCAGACGTTGCCGGACGGCTCGCTGGCGACCTACCGCTATTCAGATTGCGGCCTGGTCCTTTCAATTGCAGGCGTAGACGTTGGCCTCTTGCCTGACCGCACGAGCTACGCCCACATTTTTGGCGGCCGCGTGGTCGGTATGGCTTCGGTCGGGCTGTTCTCCGCCAAAATGCCCGACACCCAGGTCGGCTGCACCCCGCTCGACTTTGATGTGCTTGTCGAGGATGCCGGCCAGGCATATGGCGGCCTCGAGCACGAGGGAGCTTTCATAATTGGCGGTTCAGGATATCCTGAGAACGCCCCCCTTTACTCGATCTCTGCAAACGGCGCCGTTTCTCGGCTGACATTCGAGAGCGAAGGTGCCGCAAAGGTCTTTGAACACTACGCCTATGTCCGGATGGGTAAGATGACCCTCGTAGGGCTGTACCCCTCAGGCGGCTATCTGGTGCTGGGCAATGAAGATGTGCTCTATACCGAAGCGCTCACACCGCAGATGAAAGGCGACTATCGATGGGATGACGGCCTACTGTACCGCGAAGCGCAGGCCGCAGTCAGCACCTATGGTCTCTTTCTCACTGGTCTCTACCCGTGGGGAGAGATTGTATTGGTCGACACAATCACGCGCGACAGGGATCGAACCAGGCTCTTTTCCCACCCGCGCCGATCCGGTCGACTTCCCTACATTTTCAAGTCCGTCGATCTTCTCAACGCCTTCCAAGCCGGCCACTTTGACGAGCAGATTTCAGCCGGCGAGATCACTGTCGGCAGCGATGGCCTGCCCGACCGCTTGTTTGGAATGTTCGAAAGCGCTTGGGGTCAGCGGGTTTCAAGTATTGCCGTGTTTCCCGGCAAGGTATGCGCCGCCACAGGGTCGATGGGAAACACCATTTACAACCCTGAACTCCATTCGTTCATGACCGCTGAGGAAGCGGGAGAGTACGGCGCCGTCTATTGTGCCGACCTCCCGAACCACCGCCTGTTCACCACCCAGCCGGAGCCGGGTGATGAAATCAGGATTGGCGATGTGACCTTCGTCGTCGCGCCCTAAACGACAGCGAGTACGCCGGCTGTGCTGTCCACCACATTGGCGACAGAGTGCGCAGTCGACAACGACTTGATCGCGGTACCGGGGCTGAAGCTCATCGTGAGGTTCTGGCTGTGGACGTTTTTCAACCCCTCACCTTTCAAAACGCCCTGCCCGTAGCGATTATAGCAATCGCGAACCACAAGAAGTCCGATGCTGTCTGAACCGAGTGTGCTTGCGCTGCCTGCCAACTTGCAATGAACGCACCAGCCTACACCGTGATTGCCATCATTGTAGTAAGCCTCGGTCTTGATCCGTTCAAAAACACAGATGCCTAGGGCAAACCCTTCGAGGCGAACGATGACTGCATTCTCCACCGAGATCGAGCCCCCGCGGCGATAGGACGCCTCGATGTCGATGGCATGGCAATTGCTGATGGAACTCTGGAACCAAACCCCCGGCTTGTCATTGGTGACATCGGCCGCCTCATCGAATGAATAGGCCAGATCCTGGACGATCGTATCACGAAAGACATGGTTCTGCGGATTTGAAAGACCGGCAGTGACGGCGCTGTTGCCAACAGCATAGCCACCCGTTGCAATGCGCATAATCTTGCCGTGTCGAACGCGGAAGTATCCGCCATGGATGACATGCGCCAGTGCGATGCCGTAGTTGCAGTCCTCGATGTCATAACCATCAACAGATGCGTCGTAGCAGCCAGAGAAGTCGATGCCATTGCGGGTATTGCGCGACCGGATGCGGCGCAAATCACCCCTGCGGCTGGCATAAATCGACACACCGTAGCCGTTGCCGCTCGACGCCTTGTTGAAGCCGTCAAAAACAGCACAGTTCCGCACCTGATAATCGTAGCAGTAGCGGAGATAGATACCCTCACCACGCGAGTTCCGGGTCGTGACGTTTTCGACAACAGCGTCTCTGGCGAAATTGATCTGGCATGGGCCGTAATGGGTGTCATTGATGCCGGGATGCGTTATCTCGAATTTGAAATTGCGCACCTCCGGCCCGACGATCGGCGTAAGCAGATAGACGGCCTTGGTGCCGGTGTTCTGGTTGGAGCGAACCTTGTCATGCACCTCAACGCTCGTGCCGTCGACAACCTCCTGAATGCAGAGCAGTTCCTGATTGTTCTTGGTGACACCGCCGACCGGCTCCACCGTGTCGTCCTCGAGCAGGATCAGGTCGTCCACCGAAAGACCCGCGGATGTGGTCAGCGGCAGCACAATCTCGCCATAGACGACATTGGACGAAAGCGTCGTGTGGGAGGCCATGTCCCCGCCCATACGCACCACGGGCGCTGTGTCTGCCGTTTCAGTGAAGCGGTTACCGCCGCCATCCAGCTTGAACGTGCGATGGGCTGCAGGCG
>NZ_RCIO01000015.1 GCF_004000235.1 Mesorhizobium sp. Z1-4 | reverse complement strand
AGCGAGCGGATCGGCTCCGGCAGCGCGTCGATTGCGTCGGCCTGTGCCCGGTCCTCTGCCTCACAGGCGCGCTGGCGAAGAACCGCGACCTCGATTTCGGCAAGGCACTCGGCAACGGTGGGGCGCGACCCGAACGATCCCGAACCGGACCAGTCGACACGATCCGCGCGGACGAACAGCCGGGCGACTTCCTCGCCGGTATCCTCGTCGATCACGCGCTTCGTGGCGTAGGCCGGGGCGGACAGGCTCGCAAGCGTGGCGCCCATATCGGCGAAGGTGAGGGAAAGGGCTGGGCTGGGCATCGGTGTGTCTCCTTTGCCTGAATGAAAGCATTTCTTTCACATGGGCGCAAGAGGAAAGAAAGCATTGCTTTCATTTTGTCGGGAACGGCCTTATCGTGAGTGCACGAAAGGAGCCGCCAATGACACAGCCAAACGCAAAGCGGCCCGGCCATCTGGGGGATGGTCGAGCCGCGAAAAAGGATCGTTCTGAAGGTCCGATCGCTTCCGAAAATAGCCGCGATAGCCGAATCGGGCAAGCCGCCGCCTGGTACGCGGCGCATCGGCTCGAGCTGCCGCGCCCGCTCGTGCCGAACCTTGCGCGCCGGTTCGATCTGACCTCCGCCGAAGCCGCGAAGGCTCTGGCGCGTGCGGGGAGGGCGGCATGAGCCAGGTCGTCGCGTTCCCAGAACCCGGCCGGAACCCTGATGCCTTCACCCGCGACCTATTCGCGTGGCTTAACCAAGTGAAAGCTGATGCCGAACTTCCTGCGAGCGCCTTCAAGGTGGCTTTCGAATTGGGACAGCACGCAAACAGGGCGCAGTTCCGCAAGACCGGCAAGCTCGTTGCGTGGCCGTCTCTGACGACGATAGCAGGCGGAATTGGCATGTCCGAGCGCACCGTCCGCGACATGGCCCAACGCCTCGCCAAGCGACATCTGGCCGTTGCGATCGGGCGAGGTCCGGGGAACCCGAGCATCTACACCATGACCACAGAAAACCGGCAGCCGGCTGCCGCATATGGGGAACGAAAACCGGCAGGATACGACAGTGAAACCGGCAGGGAACTGCCGCATAAAACCGGCAGCCTGCTGCCTACTAACCATCTGAGTCCATCTGAAGAACCATCTGATAGGCGGCGAAAAGCCGCCGAACCATCTGATGGGTGCTCTACGGTTGACGGTAGTAGGGGATCGCGCCTTGACGGCGCTCCCCCTTCCCAAGCTCCGAATCGAGAACCGCAATCCTTCCGCGTCGGCGGCTGGCGCCGCAATGCAAGCGGCGACCACTACGAGGTGCTGGCGGTTGATGTCGAGGCGCACACGGTAACGGTTCGATTCACCGAAACCGGCATCGAGCAAACCACGAAAGCCCCGGCCGGCGCTGTGCTGATCCCTTGCGACGACGACCTGGACGATGAAATTCCGTTTTGAAAGGAACCCGGATATGGAACTAACGACGGCCCAAGCGCTGATCTACTTAGCCGCCGCCATGTGCAACATCTTCACTGGCTTCCAGCTTCTCCGCGCACTGAACCGTGCGGAGCGGAACTCCGCAAGGATGCTCTGGCTGCTGGACTCAATGGGGAAGCCGGACTCGGCGAGCGCGTCAGCAGAAGCCCGCCTTGAGGGAGAGATTTCATGACGATGGGAAAGCTCGTACTCGATCTGTCGACCGTCAATGCCGATCTGCGAGAACTATCGCTTCCGCCAATCGACCTTGATGTTTTTGCCGAACGCCTTTCCGGTCGCCTTTTCGATCTCGGCCTTGCCGTGAGCAAGAAGGGCTTCACGAATAACGGCGACAGTGCCAATCTCCCGTCCGCACCCGGCGCAGGAGATTATGTCATCGTCCTGGGGCGGATTGTTGGGATAGACGAATTTGTCACTCCCACATTCGACACAGGTTACACCGGCGAAGTCTGACATTGCTCTACCTCCCGTATGCCGGTTGCTTTCACCTCATCCCCGCCACTGGAACCAGCCGATCACGCGGCCGAAAACCTGCACGTCATCTCTCGGCAAATTGTCGGGTGCATAGCGGTCATTGTCCGATATCACCGACACGAGATCGGAGCGGGGAACGAGTTTAAGGCGCTTCACCATCAAGCCGTCGCCATAGTCGATCGCGTAGATGTCGTTGGGCGGAAGCTTGTTCTGGCGGGTGTCGACGAAGACCACTGAACCGCCGGCCAGCGTCGGTTCCATACTGTCGCCGCGCACCTCCCACGCATAGATTCCGGAGAGAGAGCCGAAGGCGCGGACCAGGTACTCGGGGAACGTCCAGTATCCACGCAGATCGTCGGGGTCGAGCGGGAGGCCGTCGTTGCCCTGCACAATCGCGAGGGCGCCGCCGCCGCCTAAGCCGCCGAAGATGTTCAGGTCAGGTATCCTGACCGACCCCGACGAGGCCGATTTTGCGGCAGGCTGGACGATATCGTTGGGGTCCATACTGCCGCGGCCGGTTGCGAGCCATTCATACGAGATGCCGGTTCGCGCGGAAATCAGTTCGAGATTCTCTTCCTTGATCCCTTGATCGCGCTCCCAATTGCCAACAGCGCCCCGCGTGATGCCGCCAAGCAGCCGCGCGAAGCCCTCCTGTGTCAGTTGAAGTTTGTCCCGAACTTCCTTGATTCGTGCGCCTTTGGTCGACATGGCGGCGACTATGACGAAAGAGGCGCTTTCAATCATCGAAAGAGATGCTTGCAAAAGTGTGAAAGAAATGCTTTCAATCGCGCATGGAAGAAATTTGCGCAATCGCGAAAGACAAGGCTGGCGGGCCGACCGCGTTGGCCAAGACCTTGGGCGGAATAACGCCGCAAGCCGTTTCCCTGTGGAAGAAGGTGCCCGTCGACCGCGTCATTGACGTCGAGCGGATCACCGGGATTTCGCGGCACAAGCTTCGTCCCGACATTTTCGGGCCCGCGCCGGTCGAGGGAGACGCGGCGTGACCAATCCCGACGAAAACGGATGGCTGCCGATAGAGACGGCCCCGAAGGATGGAAACTACTTCCTCGCATGGGAAGTCGTGGGTCCCATGGATGAGTACGACGAAGACGACAATCTGGTCGGGCGCGGGAAATACGCCCGGCAATGCGTTGTCGCCTACTGTCCATTTCCGGGAATCAGTAGGACGCTGGCCACGTACCCGTGGAACGGGGCCATCTCTCACAACGCCGTTTTCACCCACTGGCAACCCCTTCCCAAGCCCCCGGTGAAACCATGACTTCGCGCGTCCTCCCAAGCGCGATGGTGGTCCGCGTATCCGGTCTCGCGTTCGCGGCCCGCCTTTCTTCTTCGCTCGTCTCATTCGCCCGTTCCTTTGATCGCGTGTCCAGCGCTGATCAGGAACGTAGGCGAAGGGATCAGCAAGGTGTTGCAGAAAACCAGCAAGCGTTTGCCGAAAGGGGGCAAGGCAATGAGTGACGTCGCGTTTGCCCAGTCGCTCTTTCGGGAGGCGTTCCCGAAGGCGCGGTACGGGAAGGTCGATGCGCTTGTGTACGCAGCGTACCGCTACCTCAAGCCTCGCGTGGAGCCGCGTCTCGATCGGCCCTTCACGCTTCGGCGGTGCGAGACGCTGTTCCGCGGCAAGGTGCGGCGCGTCGATGGCGCGGAACTGGACGCCCTGAAACAGGCAAAACTCGAGGAAGCGCGACGTGAATACCGGGAACTCAAAGACCGGCTGGCGAGCATGGAGGCTGCGCTTGCCGTGGCCGATGAGGAATTCCATGGCCCGCAGATGGATGCGTATCGCAGATCAGCGGCTCCGGTGGGCAGCCTGGATCGCACCGGAACTGGCGGAGGCGCCCGATGAGTGTGGGTCGACCATGGAAGGAACTGACCGCTCAGGAGAAAAGAGCCGCAGTTAAGTTCCGCATTCGCAAGGAAAGCTTCAACGAAATAGCGGCAGCGCTCGGCACAACAAAAGGCGCAGTTGCGACCGTGGTGCGCACGATGCGTGCCTCAGGTGAGTTGCCGCCGCCCCAGAGAGCTTTCGCGCGCAACAAGCCGCGAACACCAGCGCCGCCATCGACACCATCACGGCCAAAACTGCGCGTTGTGAGCAACAATGTTGACCTGATGGTCAAGGACTTCATCGCGAAGAAAGGTGTTCGACGTTTCGAGCCCGGCGCGTGCACGGACCTCATCTTTGTCAACGAATACCTGCGGCCCCACGGCTACCAGATTTCGGCCTACCAGAACCGTTTCCAGATCAAGAGCGAGCGCGGCCGACCGCGCGCCACCGACCGCGACGGCCTGTTTCGCTTCGTCGACAAACTCCGGGTCGCTGATGGCCTGGAACCGATCAGCATAGCCAACGCCTAACGGGAAAAGGGAAACACCAATGGCGACTATTCGTGAAGGCCGGAACCGTGCGACGCCGGAAGAAGCCGCTTCCTTCGCGTCCGAGATCGACCGCATCGAACAAAACCGCGAGGTCAAGCTCGACGAGCTCGATGCCGAGTTCAAGAAGCGGAAACGGGACCTGCACAAGCAGTTCGACGGTGACCAGGAGAGCATCTTCGATGATGCGAAAAAGCAGGGTGTCACCAAGTCTACCCTGAAGGCGATTGTCACTGGTCAGAAGCGTATTCGCAAAGCCGAGGAAGCGATCGAGGCGGCCAAAGAGAAGGCCCGCGACGGCCTCG
>NZ_RCIO01000014.1 GCF_004000235.1 Mesorhizobium sp. Z1-4 | reverse complement strand
GCATCGTCGTAGCCGTAGAGCGCGTCCATCAGCTCTTGCTTCGAGCGGGTCGCACCTTCGTGGCGCGCAAGATGCGTGAGAAGCCGACCCTCTGTTATGGTCGCGTGCGTCGATATTTCGGGGCCCGTAATCAGACCACTGTCGGGAAAGAACCTGCATCCGGCAAAGCGCAGCTGCAGATGGTCAACATAGCCTACCCGCTCGGCGATCACCTTCAGGCGCGCTGCGAGTTCTGTAGGGTCGATGTTCGATGCCTGGGCGTCATCGCAGCCGGCGGATAATGCATCGCCCCGCGCTTGCGCGCGCAGGTGCGGTGCCGCGTCGAGGTAGTGGATCAGCGCGATCAGGCGGTTGAAGACGTTGCCTTCGCGCAGGCGCCGGATCGTCTCGGCCGCCGACGTTCCGCCCATCGACCAAAGAATGCCGATAGCCTCTTTGTCGCGGTAAAGCTGCGAACTGAAATCAGCCAGGTCAGGAGATGCGTGCAGTTGCATCCCGGCCATCTGTGCCGCCATCAGATACCGGCGCTCAAACGACTGGTAGGGCGTGAACACGATCGCGCGCACGGTCATTGAAAACCTCCCGCTACGAACACGAGCAGGAACGAGACGCATACAATGGCTACACCTGTCGCCACGGCGCCGGTGCGTGAATGAGTTGGCGTGCGATAGCGCATCAAGCGGCCCTCCCGTGGTTCACTCGAAGGTCCATGAACGCCCTTTGATGGCGTTGGGGGATCGTGTTTGCCCGCTGCCATGAGACCGCGATACCGATGGCTTCGGCTGCGTCGTGTGCTGCCTTTTTGGTGTCAGGCAGTGGAATGCGCTGACGGCGCGCCATTTCCACGGCGCTCGCCTTCCAGTTCTCCGGCGGCTTGTAGCCCTGACCGAAATACGCGCTTCGCCAGGTGCGATCGGCAATCATCGCGTAAGGAATACCGAGCCCGTTCAGGACGCCGATCGCCGCGCCCGCCAGACCGGCGAGCTTGATCGTCGTCTTTGCGTTGATCATTCGCTTGTCGCCGGGCTTGGCCGGGCCACCGCCATAGTCGACAACGACACCCAGCGGCCGCTCAATCACCGCGAAGTCGGGCCGGGTTTCCGTCAGAAGCGACCGGAGTGCGTCGTCGAAGTCGTCGACCGCATCCCAGACAGTATCGCCTTCCGATTCCACTGCCAGGCAGCGCCACAGCGACGGCGATGTGGAAGGGTTGACCCACGCGACACCGCACGACGTGGCGATGTCCAAACCGGCAATGATCGGCATGACTTCCTCCCCTTCGGTGGACTAGGCGCGCAGATGGTCGCCGCGCTCGATGGCCCGGTTGATGCGGGCACTACCCCAGCCAGGTTGGTCGGCATGCGCCTCGCGGAAGCGCCGTTCGGCTTCCATGTTTTCGCGGTAGATGCGCTTTCCGGGCGCCTCGCGCTCCTTTCGCGTGGTGCCGTTCTTGGAAAGCTTCGGGCCCTTCTTCGGCTGACGGAAACCGTGCCCGCCGGTCATCAGCGCCATGGCATTCATACGAGCAAGAAACGGCCCACTGCCCTTCCCGAGCGGGATACCGAGCGTGACGCTCTGAACGATGTCGCGCTCTCGGATGCGATCGAAGACGTTCATCGGCTCTACTCCGCTGGCTGCCGGTTCGCGGTGTCTTCGCCGTTCCACGCCTCGGAGGCGGCCCTGACGATCTCGCCTGTCTGATCGGGCTTCTCGGCCTCTTCGCGCTCTACGGCCGCTGCGCCGAGACCGAAGCCGGCGAAGTCGTCGCCAAGCGCCTTCACGATATCGACGGCATAGTCCCGCGCTTCCTCTTCAAGGTTGTCGAGGCCGTCGCGGGCCTTCTCTTTGGCCGCTTCGATCGCTTCCTCGGCCTTGCGAATGCGCTTCTGGCCGTTGACGATGGCTTTCAGTGTCCCCTTGGTGACGCCCTGCTTTTTCGCATCATCGAAGATGCTCTTCTGCTCGCCGTCGAACTGCTTGTTCAGGTCGCGTTTCCGCTTCTTGAACTCCGCATCGAGCTCGTCGAGCTTGACCTCGCGGTTCTGTTCGATGCGGTCGATCTCGGACGCAAACGACGCGGCTTCTTCCGGCGTCGCGCGGTTCCGGCCTTCACGAATAGTCGCCATTTTTCGTTTCCTTTTCGCTTTAGGCGTTTGCTGGCACGCCGATACGCGGCGCGGTCTGCCGACCGCGGCTCAACGCAGCGTGGCTAGGGCAATAGGGTGTCTCGAGGTCGCAGGGAGCGCCGCAGAAGAACGTTCCCTGCTGGTCGCTATCGGGCTCCACGGGCCATCTGCAGGTGCGCTCGGTGAGCTGCATCAGCGTGATAGGCTGATGGCCTTCCAGCGGGTCCCATGCTGCGGCGCTGGAGATCACCTCGATGCCTGGCGACGTGTCGCGTTGCTCTGCCCTGCCCTTGAAGTCGTTAGGATGGACGGTTGACCGACCGTGCCAGTTGCTACCCACGGCCGTCCGCGCCGACGGTTTCGACGGTGGACGCTTTTTCGTTGGTCTGTTCGGCTGCGCAGGCTTGTTCGGCTTTGCTGGCGGTTCCGGCAGGTCGCCATATCGCCGCAACACACGCGCCACGCTTCCTGCGGACCCGTGCGGTGCGCCGTACTGTGTTTCGATGGCGGAGAATGTCTTGCCGGCAGCGCGGCCGGCTTTGACGGCGGCCTGTTTTTGCTCGGCCGTCATCGCCGCCCACTGCGATTTGGCTTCCGGTACGGTCCGGACATCGCCGAGCCGGTGGCGCTTCTTCAGCCGGCCCATAACCGTGATGATGCTGTTCCTGGTCGCTACGTTCAGTTGCAGGGCGATCTGCTTGGCGGATAGGCCGCGCTTGGCCAGCGGCAGAACCGCGGCTTCCTTTTCAGCGGGCGTCAGTTCCGTCCCTGGTCGGCTTCTTGCGTTCACGACCGCGCCTCCGGTTCACCCAGAGCAGCGACAGCCATGCGATAGGCCGCATGAGCCTCTCTCAGCCGCATATACTGCGTGACCGACATGTCTCTTGGCGGCTGATATCGCAGGCTCCAAAGCACCTGTTGATCGATCTGATGGCGGCCAGCGCAACGTTCCATCGCTGCCGAAGTGGTATCGCCGGGGCCGCGGTGTTCCGCTGCTACCAGCTCAGCTGCCCACTCATGTGCTTGCTGCACGTAAGGCGAATTGATCACAAATTCGCGCGGCTCAAATTCGTCAGCCAGTGATTTTACGACCGCCAGATCATCGTGCGTCAGCCTGAACCACTCGCCGAACTCGCGCGCAGACGAAAAGGTGTGGTGGATGGACTTTTCGCGAGCCCTGTCGCCGGCGACCATGTGAACGACTTCAAGCGTACCGTGTTCGCGCGATAGATGTTTGATGCGCGCCGAAACGCTAGCGCTGAACCCGATTTTTACGAGACCGTCGGCGCGCTTCACGAAGTATATCTTGCCGACCGTCATCAGGGTTTCCCCCGTGGCGCGGTGGTTGGCGCTTCAGCCGTTCGCCCAGCAACAAGATCAGCCAGGCGAACCAGTGCCGGATGGGCATCGGTTGTCTCTCTCTTTTCCTCGTACGCGGCCTCGGCGCGCGTGCCGAACTCAGCCCAATATGCTGTGAACACGGCCATCCAGCGAGAGACTTTCATCTCGCGTGGAGGACGATTCCGGCATTGCATGATTACCGACGCCGGTACCCTGTGCCGGGATTCGAGGCGATGCGCTGCCGCTTCGATTGTGTCTCCCGGTCCGCGATGCTCCTTTCGCAGGAGCTTTCGCGACATGCGTTTGGCCTCTTCGCCAAGCCAGATCGGGTCGTCGACGCGGGCTACATGCATCTTGCTGCCCCCGACAGAACTCTTGTCACGCATGACATGCGATCTCCGTTAGCTTCCTGATCAGCGCTGGACACGCGATCAAGGAAACGAACGGAGAGACGCGATGCGGAACGAGTTAGAGGGGCCACCAAAGCAGACCGGCCCACCATGCGATAAGAGGCCCGGCACGATGGCCGGGAGTTGGCGCCCATGGCGCTTGGGAGACAGCGGGTGGCGGAAAGGTTAGAGATCACAACGCCCTCCGCAGGATGAGCAGAGATACCCCCCCCTCGGTCGACGAACCCAACCAAACAGCGCGGCCATTCGTTTCCGTGCGGTGGACTTGCCCGGGAACGCGATCTGCCTTGGACAGTGGTAGCAGGTGAGAATCATGCGGCGTCCCCCTCGATGGAGGCGGGTGGCGCTTCGAAGAACAGCGCGTCATTCCAGTCGTAACCACGCTCGACGGCAGCGGACCTGATCGCCTGCATTTCCGTCAGAGACGGCGCAACGCCCTTCTCCCAGCGCGAGACCGTGGATTGCGAGACGCCGATGGCGACTGCGAATTCGGCCTGCTTGAGCTTGAAGACTTCGGTTCGGATGTGTCGGATCGCTGACATGAGCGCGGATATTATGCGCATACGGATTTCTGTCAACGAGAAAATTATCCGCGTTCGGATTTTGCACTATGCGCGGACGGATATAGCGTCGCCGCGCGATGAACATGCAGGAAAAAATCCGGCACATCCTCCGCGTCGGCGGCGAGACGCAAAGTCAGCTCGCGCAGCGTGTTGGTGTCTCTCAGTCCACCGTCAACCGGTGGCTTACCGGCTCGGAACCGGAAGGTCACAACCGCGACGTCATTAACGGCCTCTACGCCACGCTCGCTACTGACGTCTCGGAAATCATCCCCAGCCGATCGGTGCCCCTGGTCGGGTATCTTGGCGCAGGCGGTGAAGTTGATCCCGACTTCGAACAGGTGCCCTCCGACGGCCTTGACCAGATCGAACTGCCGTTTCCCCTTCCTGATGACATGGTTGCGTTCAAAGTGCGCGGGACGTCCATGCTTCCTGTGTACCGGCCCGATACAGTGATCGTCACATACCGGGAGCAGAAGAAGCCGATTGAAAGCTTCTTCGGCTTCGATGCAGCGATTCGAACAGATGCCGGCCGCCGCTACATAAAAACGATCAATCGCGGCTCAACTCCCGGACTGGTGAACCTGATTTCTTGGAATGACCCGGTGCCGATTGAGGATGTACGCCCCGCGTGGATCGGCGAGATTTTTGCCGTCCTTCCCCCAGCTGCTTTGCGCAAGGTTGATCGCCAGGGCGGAATCCAAGGCCAGCTCTCTCTGCGTGCTGGATAGCGATTCTCCTACCAGCATTATAAGCAGAAACTGTCTTGACGAGCGTTGAGCGCGCGGATAACCGCGCGCGCTCTCTCGTCCCCGCCCGCACGCGCTCTGAGATTATTCTCTACGTTAGAACATAGAGCTCAGACGGTTAGACGTTGAAGGTTGATTCTCGACGTTAGACCGTAGTGTGCAACCATAACCGTCGAAATGCGCGCGGCGGCTCGCCGTCGCTGTCGGCTCCGGCTCCGCCGCGTCTAGGTCTCACATGATCTCCAACGTTGAGGGCGAGCGTCTCCGCGCGCGCGAGGCGCGTTCCTGTCGCCGACTGTCCGGCTTTCGCGGATAAAGAAAAATCCGTTTGCGCATTATTTCCGCTTGACGTTTATCCGTATGCGCATAATATCCGTGCCACGACCACGGGAGACCGACCGATGAACACCGCCCTTTCGCTGACAATGACCGATCTCGCGAATACCCTCTCTTGCGCATCGCGCCCGACGCGCAGCAAGCGCGTGATCGATGAGGACAGCGGCAAGCAGGTTGGCGCGATCCTGTTCACCACCCTGTCCGACAATCGCGGCGAAATGATCGAATGGTCAACGCCGCACAACGGTGGGTTCGCGGTCGACGAGGCCGACGCTTTGGCCAAGATTGAGCGGGCAATTCTCGCGCGCTCTGCCGAGGAGGCATTCGAGGCAGCATACCGCGCCGAAGTCGACGCGCTGCCGGAGCCGATCCGCTCGCT
>NZ_RCIO01000013.1 GCF_004000235.1 Mesorhizobium sp. Z1-4 | reverse complement strand
TCCCGCGCGCTCATGACGGCTGACCTTCGAGGGCGGAACTGAGCGGCATCCAAGCGTCGAAATAGTCGGGCACGTAATGCGTTTCTCCGTTATCCGCCCACCGGTCCTCTTGCGGCCACGGCCTGCGTCGGATGACGACAATCGGCGCTGTGCCAATCTTGCGGAACTTTTTAGCTGTGCGGCCAAGAAACCACTCACTATTGCCCCGACAGCCGGCATCTTCGGTTACGCAGCCCTTCGGAGCCGTATCGATAGGCTGCCAGCCCGCCCCGCCAGCTACACCTTCTAGGGCGGAACGGATGCGGGCGAATGCCGGGCAGCCCTCCGGGTCGTAATCCACCCACAGGGCTGGGCCTCTACATTCATCGCCCGGGGGAATTGAACGAGCCGCGACGACGCCGGAAAGAAAAGCGTGCTTGAGCAAGTTCGACAGATCAAATTCCTTCACCGCCCCGCTGGGCATAGCTGAAAGCGCGGCGCGGTATGCGATTTCGGCCAGCTTGGCCGCGTCATTTTGATCGGGCAATCGCGACCCTTCACCGTAGACCATCTTGTCAATGTCGTAGAGGAAATCATTCCATATAGCGGCTGACATCGCAGCTTTGATGTCCTCCACCACCCCCTCCGGTGCATATCGGTCTGCAATAACGCGGCCAGAGCCGCAAGAGCATCGCCCGTCTGTCATCACAGTGCGATTGCCGCAGTCGGTACAATACCCATCGCCGAAGGGCTCCGGTGCCTGTCGGGCGCGAAGGGCGGGCGTGGCCTCTTCCAGAAATTCACGAAAATGCTGCTCAATCACACTGAGCGGCATCGTGCTCATTTCCAAAGCATTTCGCTGAGCGGAGCGAGCGTACTTCGCTACCAGCCCATCTATGTCAGATGGGAGGGAGGGGAGGGCACCGAGATAGGCGCGGATAGCTGCTTCTATGTGACTGGCATGAGAATATGTCGGCGGCCATGCTTTGGCAGCAGCTTCATTGGCTTTCGCCAGAGCTTTGTCATCCAGCTTCACGTCATCCGGCATTGTTGCCTCCTTCTGCCTTGGCGATGGCGGCGCTAACGAGCGCGAGCGTGCCGAGACTGATCGTGCCTTGATATTCGTGAATGTCGCTCAATACGGCTTTGAGGGCGTCGAGCATGTCCGGCGAAGCCACCAACAGGCGAGCATCAGGGCCGTTCTCGCCTCCGTTTCGAAAGTGCAAGTCAGGGTGGCCATCACGCTGCGTAATCGGCTCGCAAACATTTCCGTCATGGCTACTGACGATGCGCCGCCAGCTATTCGAGTTGGCAACCAGCCACGGCCCCGGCGTGTGTTTCAGGTCAGCCATCCTTGCCTCCTATGAGAGAGCGGGCGCGGCTACAGGCCATTTGCCAGCCGTCCATTGTCCCGCCGTTGTCGTAAGTTCCAGACGGAGCCTCGTCGTATTCTTCATCAATTATTGCGAGTGCGCGCTTGGTCGCCTGATACCAGCCCTCGCAGAACTCACGCGCAGCAAGCATCTTCGTTCGGCGTTCGACGTCGGTTGCATAGGACCAGCCGCGAATTTCCTTGCCATCGAGAGTGGCGGTAATTTCATCGCGGTTGTTGTCGATGATGCGGGGAGTGGACATCAGGCTATTCCGTTCCTTCGCCTGCAATCCTTGCGAGACGCTGGACACGACCCAAGATGTAGGCCGCAGCGTTTAGGGCGGTCAGGCCCTTGAAGGCTCGTTCGGAATTTTCGTGAACGTCGTGGATTTCGCTTTCCAGCTCTTCCACTCTCTTACGGAGAGCAGATGCTTCGGATTCGGTGGTGTCCCGCAGTTGGTTGTACTCAGCAAGCTTCTCGGTTGCCTGGTCGAGCAGCCGGGTCAGTCGCTCATTCTCGCGGCGCAACTGCTCGTCTTCCCCGGCGGCCTTCTTGTCCTGTTCGTCATAGAAGTCGGCGAACTTGCTCAATTCGCTCCTCAACCGCTCTATCTCAGCCTGTTGGGCTTCTATGGTGGAGGCGGGGACCAGCCGTGTTGCCAGCCCTACTTTCTCCGAGGTTGCGTTGAATTTTGCCGGGACGGCTTCACCAAGAAGATCGATGTCTTCGTGCATGGCAATGAGATCGGCGCAGATCACTACGTCTGCCAGTTCCTCTGCTAGTTGCGCCTTCGAGGCGCGCGAACCGCGAATGCCAAGCCGCTCACGATCGAGCTTCTTGATGATGTTGCATGCCTCGCCGACCTCTCCGGCAAGTTCGTTTCCCCTATAGGAAAGGCTGATGGCGTTATCGGTGTCCCATTCGGATTGCCGGTGTTCATTTGCGGATCGCAGCGTATGCCGCTCCACTATCGGCTGTTCCTCTTTACGCATGGTCGGTGCTGCGTAAAACGCTCGACTGGCACTATCAGAAAAGGACGAGTGACATTCTGGATGCCAGTATCTGTCGCCTTCGATAATGCTGCTTGTTCCGATGGGGTTTCCACAGCGCGCGCAAGCAGGGCTTTTCGCGGTAGAGATAACGTCCATCAATCCATCTCCTCTGCCTGTGCGAAAAGCCGCTTGGGAGGCAGGCTTTGTGTTGTTCTGGAAAGACGTTTGGCCTTATGTTCGGATAGACCAAAGCCTCGGCCTGGTATCTTCTGCTTGGGCGCCTTGAAGCCGTAAACCGACTTAGCCTTGCCGCGGACTTTCGATCGTTCGGCGGCTTCCTCCGATGTCTTGTCTTTGTGACAGGCGACACATGCGACCTGCAGATTCGTCTCGCGATGCTCGCCGCCATCGGCCAATGGAACGATATGGTCGAAATGCTTTGTCTCGCCGGCCATGATCTTGCGGGTGCATATCTGGCAATGGCCGTTTGCCCGTTCCCAGATGCGAAGCTGGACACGTGGCGGAATGGCCGCATCATCGTGCTTGGCGATCCATTCGCGGGTAGAGCGGGCCATCAATCAGCCTTCCCGCTAGGCGGCGGCAAAAGCGGCTGCATCGACCCTGTCTCATAGGCTTGCGCAATGCGGGGCCGCACATGTTCTGAGACGGAATGCCCGTCAGGCATCTGGATATGTGCGAGAAACGCATCCTCGAAGTTCTCGATACCGCTTTCGATACTTTCCAACTTCGCCTTGATGCACAAAAACAGTGCGCGCCATCGGGATCGGCAGGCTTGTTCCCAAGACGCCAATGCGGCATCTACCGATCGCCGATGCTCCCTGTAGCCGCGCTTGTAGTGAGTGAACTGCTTATCGGCCTGATTGGGTAGCGGAAGGTGAAAGACTATGCGTCTGCCACCCATCTCGAAAACGAGTATGGCGCGGGTCGCTTCCTCGAAGACGCCGAATCCGGATGCCTTGTGCTTTCGCAAGAGGCCATCGATATCGCCCTTCGTCTTTGAGACCGCGACGTTGGTGGTGGCGGCGTAGGCCATTACAACAATCGTCCTTTCGCTTCCTCGGCATCGGCCATCGCTCGATATTCGCGGGCAATTTCGGACATCATCGCAATCTGCTGATCGGCAAACTGTCTCGTCATCCGGCCCTCGAGCACGCGACGGCCGTACACCTTCTGACGTTGCGCAACCTCGCGATCCGCGCACTCGGCTTTCTGGCGTGGCGTGAACTCAGCCATTGGTCACCGCCATTTCCAGCGCGGTTGGAGCCTGGTCCGGCGCCGTCGGCTCCGCCTTGCTGTAAGCGACCAGCGCGGTTGCCAGCACCGGCAACGTCAAAGGATCCGTGATGGCCCTCTCATTGCCTTCCAGAACGCTCTCGGCGAGGCCTACCGCGCCCTGCAGGCTGAACGGGCCGCATATGACCTCGTCACGCTCGTCGGCCAGAAGCGCGTCACCCACACGATAGGGAAGTTCGACAGGCCCTTCCTTGCCGGTGGCGGTGAGGCTGCCCGGTTCGGTCGCGGACATGACGCGCCGCTTGCCATTGCGGAATGCATCAATCAGTTTGGCGACCAGCGGCTTCATACCGACGCTCCCTTGACGACTTTGACCTTGGTGATGGCGACGCCTGGATGACGCGCGCGTGCCTCGGCTCGCGCTATGGCCGCATTCGGCGCGCTGACCTCCACAGTCGAGCCGTCGAGAAAGTGGCAGCGGAACTGGACGAGGCCGCTCACGTGGTCATGCCTTCGTACTGCGCCCGATCGGCTCCGTTCGTCATGCGCTTCACCGCACTGGTGTCGTCGCGATTGGTGCCGGTTAATCCAGCGAGAGCGGCGCGGACCAGCTGCAGCCGCTCCTTGCGCGCATCAATCTCGTCGATCTGGTTATCGATGGCTTCGATGGTCATTTGCATTGACGCCACGGTCTGGGGGACGGACGGGAAGTCGAGCAGAACATCGTTGAATGGTTGGCTTGGCATCGATCATGCTCCTTTCGGGGGATTAGCGATCAGCCGTCAGAACCCGGCTCGCGGTCCTCGGCGACGCCCGTGTCAAAGCCGTCGTGAAACGCGGTCAGAAGGGGCTCTTTGCGGAATTGCGCCGGCACGGCCTTGCGGGCCATTCCCTTGGCGCGATGCTCGGCTCCGGCAGCCCGGGCGTGCGCTTCCGAGAGGTTGCCGTCGTCCGGCGCGGGGTTGTCAGGTGCGGGACTGCCGGACGACGGCGTTTCGACGCTGCCGGCACCATTGCCAGCATCGCCATCAGGCGCGGCTTGGGGTTCCGGGCCCGATTCTGTCTCGGGTTTAGGCTTTTCGGCTTTTGCCGGCTCAGCCTTCTCGTTGGCCGGCGCTTCATCGACGGCGGCGGATGGGTCAGGATCGACGTCCTCGGTACCGCCGTCATGATCGATATCGGTGCCGCGCATATCGGCTAGCGCATCGAGCCGATCACTCAGCATCCGCGGAGCTTCGACTTGGCGGCGATCCTTCGCACCTTCCATGTCGTAGAGCGCATCGTCGCGGCGCATCAGGTCATCCAAATCGGTCGACATGGGTAGGCGTTTGGCGAGACGGCGAAGCACTGTCTTCTTCGCCATTTCCTCGAACCAGTCGACCCACGGGCCCTTGTCCTTGGCGCGGCTGACGTTGCGGACCTTCTCGATATCCTCGGCGTCCATGACCTCCAGATAGACGCCCCCGCTATTGGTCAGCGCCTGCGCGAAGGCGCGCCGGAAGATCGACTTGTCTGGATTGTCGGCAGCCTCGTAGTGAAGATGCTCACCATTCTCATCGATCCAATGCCGAAACTGGTCGCCGCCATAGACGATACGAACCGAAAGCGCCTTTAGCTCGCCGGAGTTGCGAACCTTCTTTAGAATGCCGAAAATCATCGGCATCCACTGAACCTTCTTGATCCAACCGTTGCCCTGCTTCGTGTTGTAGACGACCATCGCGCCTTCGCGGCCGTCGGGCAGGAGGCCATCATTCGCGGCGTCCATCGCTGCCGACAGAAGCGACACGCGATCGGCGTTGAGCAGGTTCGGGTCCTTCTGGACGGCGCGCAGCACGACACGCTTGAACCGCTCCATCGGGATGTGGGCCGGCAGTGAACTCGCGAACGCCTGCTCGCGCTGTTCCACCTGCTCCTGAAATTCCTTGATTGGCGTAAGGGCGCGGCTCTGGCCCTGTTGTACGGTCGCGGGTGCGTTCATCGTCTAGCTCTCCACTTTCTGTTTGACGCGCAGCACGCGGCTGCTCGACGCTTTGACCTCATAGGCCTTGCGGTATTGGGTCTTGGCGGTGACGCGCCAGCGCAGCGTTTCGCCAATCTCGGCATTGCCGAGCGTTGCGACGATCTGGGGCCGGATCATCTCGGCGCGCTCTTTCGCAGCGCGCTCGTCGGCCTTGGCGGCATGGTAATCGGCCACCATTTGATCGAAGCCTTCGACGGCCGACAGGTCGGCCTCGCTGCCGTCGCTGTCACGGTAGACGTCGAGCACGGCGCGGCCATCCTTCAGCCAGTCGATCGGCGGATGATCGCCCCTCTCGACGATGCGCCAGAAGTCTGCCACGGCCGCGTAGAGCCGTTTCCGGACGCCCTCATGAAGCGGGATGTCGATGACGTGGAGGTCGATGCCGTGGCCTACGGTGAGGACTGCGACCACCGCCCAATCCGCTCCGGCGAGATCGGCTTCGACGATCGCCTGAACTGCAATCCAGATCGGCAAGACGACCTCGTTGGTATCCGGATCGATCCAGTTCGCCCGGAACGAATAGTCGCTCGTCGTCTTCGCCTGGACGATGCCGCGGCCGCCCTGCGATGGGATCGTTGCAAAGGCGTCCGGTGTCGCGCCGATGCGCAATGCTGGGTCGCGGTAGTATGTCAGCCCGAGCGGATACTCGATGATCCAATCCGGCCGCTCCTCCCGCAGCATTTCGATGACGACCGGCTCGAGCAGGCGGCCGCGCTTCATGGCGCCGTTTTCGTCGCTGTCTTCCGATGCCCGGCCGGTCTTGTCAGCCCAGAGCTGGTATGCGCTCGAATAGGGATGCTGTCCGAGCAGGGCCGCAGCCTGGCTGGCGGTGACATCGCGCTTGCGCAGGGCAAGCCATTCCTCGCGCGTTGCCGGCCGGAGAATTTCGCCGCGGCTGGCGCGATCTGCATTCATGACGGCGCGCGCGGCTGCCTGTCCGATATGTTCCATGTCAGGCGTTCTCCGGGGCTCTTACGGGCTCGCGGTAGCCAAGCACGACCTCGAAAGCCTTGACGGCCTCATCGATCTGCCGGTCGCGTTTGAGGCCGAGACGGCGGGTCGTGTTGAAGGTGACGAAGGCTGTGTCCGCGAGGTCGCGGAGCTGGTCAGGGGTGAGGTGGGTCATCAGCGCCGCCTCGCCGGGAGGGTGATGATCTTGCCCTTTGGCAGCTTGCTACCGCAGCAGGGGCAATCCTTGGGGGAATAGATGTTCCGCAGCAGTTTAAGCTGGCCGTCAATCCACTGGTCGACCTTGACATTCAGGTCATCAAGATTGTTGCCGTGTATCTGCGGGAGCACGGCGCCATAGCGCCCATCCACACACCAATTGAGCACCTTGAACGAATACTGATGGTCTATGCCATGGAGTGAGAACCCGGCTGTCACGGTAAGAGATTGGATGTTGTCATAGTCGGTGATGCCGAAGCCGATGCGCTTGGCTTCTGGCTTTTCACATTCGGCGCGCACGGCCGCCACAAGACGTCGGTAGAGTGTCTTCTGATCCAAGTAACACGGCAGCGTGTGCCATGTGTTCTTCATGCGCTTGAGATAGTCCGGCACCGTCACCATGACTCCGGCTGGAAAGGTGCGGGGCTTGCAATCGATATCGATCACGCGCACGTCCAGCGGTACGTTCGGGACCGGGTCTTCGCGATAGATCGGGCGATAGAAACCCCGCCGAACCTCGTCCAGCGCCTCAAACTCCGCGATGGAAACGGGCGCGCGCGGCGCAAGGTCGGTGAACTCGTCCTTGACCTGGTAGTGGATGAGCGTCCGGGTCGGTGACTTCGCCAGTTCGATGGACTTCACATTGCCCTTGACGACGATGTACTCGGCATCGCCAACGGCTCGGGGAAACTGGTCTGCCGGTGTTCCGTTGATCAGCGCGTTGCGGCCATAGGACTGGACCGTCCCGCTCGCACCGTAGGACGGACCAGCATATACGTACGATTCCTTGCCGTGTTTCAGGACATTGATCGTTACAGTTGCCATCAAAACGTCTCCTCTAAGCACTCAATCTGCTTCCGGGTGTCGGTTTTCATCGTGGTCTCTCCAGCAGCCCCACGATCAGCGGCATTGCGCAGATCAGAGCGGTTGCAATTCGGGGGTGCGCGGCGAGCCATTCGCAGGCCGCGTCGAGAAGGGCGTCGAGGCTACGCATCGGTGGGACCTTCGACTTTGGCGAGAGCGGCTTCGATGGCTTCAAGACGGCGCGCGAGGCTGTCGCCTTTGGGCGGCCGCTTCAGGTCGTCGCGGTACTGAATGGCGAGCGCCAGAAGATCAGGCGCAGCGGCGATCAGGCGGGCGTTGGCACCCCTCTCGTTGACAGGGTTGCCGGGATAGTCGTCGTAGATGATGCAGCAGCCTTTTCCGGCCGACAGCATCTCACCTGAGCCGATACGAAAGGCGCGGCCGCATTGGGTCCTCACTTCGTCGCACTGCCACGGCCCCGGCGTGTGCTTGACCGCGCCCATCACGCCGCCACCGCCCGTTCGCGCTTGGCATTGGCGAGCGCCGCTTCGGCTCGCGCCAGAGCATCTTCGGCCCGGCGCAGATCGTCCTTGCGGATGATGGTGCGGTGGCGCTCGATCTTGACCAGCACAGCGGCGCGGTTGCGCGCATGGGTCAGCGAGCGGATCGGCTCCGGCAGCGCGTCGA
>NZ_RCIO01000012.1 GCF_004000235.1 Mesorhizobium sp. Z1-4 | reverse complement strand
GGTAATGGGCCCGAAGCGTTCTACCAGCGCATTGGCGACGATCCAGTAGAGCGGCCCGCCCCCTGTCAGAAAGACAATGCTGGGTTCGCTTGACTGGATCATGGCTGCGGGCTGGAACGGGACAGGGACAGACAAGCCAGCACCACCCGATGCGAAACTCTCGATGCCGGGCTCATGCTATGACTATAACTTTGGCACCCTCCGGCACTCGCTCGTACAGATCAATGACGTGATCGTTGAGCATGCGGATGCAGCCGTTCGAAACGGACTTGCCGATCGACCAAGGCTGGTTCGTGCCGTGGATACGGTACAAGGTGTCCCGGCCGTCACGATAGAGATAGAGCGCACGCGCGCCCAACGGATTGTTCGGGCCGCCCGGCACGCCATTTGCATATCTTGCATATTTCGCCGGCTCGCGCCGGATCATGTTGTCGGTAGGTCTCCAACTTGGCCATTTGGCCTTGCGGCCGACCACGGCTTCCCCACGGAAGGCGAGGCCCGCCTTACCCACCCCTACACCGTAACGCAGCGCGCTGCGATCGCTCTCCACCAGGTAGAGAAAATGATCGCGCGGGATGATGACGAGCATACCCCTTACATATCCGGAGAATTCCACTGTCTGCGGTTCGAATTTCGGATCAAGTTCGAAGGGTTTGGAGCCGGGCAACGGATGAGCGTTGACCGAATACGGCAACAGTGCGGCGAGCCCCGCGCCCATTATCAGTTCGCGTCTGGAAAACATGATTATCCCTGAGACGATTGGAACATTTACGGCTCGCACCGTTGGTGCAAGCGCAACGGAAAGTTGGTCTCAGGCGGATATGGGAGGTCGGTGCATGAAGTTCGGTGCCAGGAACCGAAGCCGGGCGTTTTGCCAGATGGCATAGGATCGAGGTGTGGCGGTTGGATCGAACGACAGGCGGGGAAGGATGACAGGACAGTCCGCCGAGCAGTGGGTCGCGCCAAAATGCTCCGCCAACGCATTCTCGTCGCAGCACTCTACCGCTTCGGCCGTGGAAACGTGTACCCTGGCCTCCATCAGATCAGTCCACGAAACGTGATCTATTGGAGACAGCTGCTGCGCAGATCGCGTGGCCGCACCTGCGGGCAGGACGTCAAAGCCAGCAATAACGAGCATCAGCACTGCAACCAGCAAGCGAGGCATCCGCAATTGTTAGCCCGGTTTCATGAAATCTTCTATAAAGGGATGGCTCGTATGCGAGGGCTATCAGACGACCTCGAACCAGGTGTTCATTCCGGCCGCGGCGTGTTCAAGCATGTGGCAATGCAGCAGTCACTTGCCGGGATTGTCGGCGACGAAGGCGATTTTTGTTGTTTGGTTGGGACCGACGAGAAACGTGTCGCGCCATGGCCGGCGTTCGTCTATGTCGCTGCCGCCTCGCTCGATCACGCGAAAATGGTGCCCATGAACATGCATCGCGTGCGCAAAGACCGTGTTGTTCACTGTCTCGACGATGATCGTCTCGCCACGTTCCGCCCGAAACAGCGGTTCTTCAGCGAGATTGGCCACGCCGTTGAATGACCAGAGCTGACCGGTCTCCTGAAATTCCTTGCCGCTGAGCTTTTTGCCCTCGAATACGATCTCCAGGGGACCGCTTATCGCGCCGCCGCTCGGCACGCGATTGCCTGTCCCATTGCGTGCACTGCGCCCCGGAGTACCGGGAGAAGGCTCATTTGCCGAAGCGCATCGACATCCCCGTCTCGGGCAGATGATCCGAAAAAGGTGTGTCACCTCTTCGAAAGTTGGGAGTGCTTCGGAATGAATGACGTCATGGACCCTGAAATCAAGTGCGGATATTATGGTTTCGACTGACATCAACGCCGTTGTTTTGCGGCCCGATACCTGTTGAGACAGAACAATGTTGTAGGTCCACCGTCGGGCTTGTGGCGCAGAGTCTCAGATGTTCGGTCCCGGATTAGCCGACTTGGGCCTCGCGATAGCGGATGGTGTCACCTGGACGCGCACGTGATAGAGAAGCTCTGGCTGGATGCCGGACGTGTCTCGGAAGCCGTCTATGTCGCTTCCGCGGTCTTTAACGCACGTCTCGAGGGTTGTGCCACCAGCCCCATACGACTCAGGATCGGGTTGCGCAGCCTGAGTGCGGGTTTCTCCACGAAAGTCCACGACACCCAAGCCGCCCCCAAGGCAAGAACGGTAGCGATCGATGCGTTCTGCGCAACCGTCATGTCGGGCACTGCGTAGACAAGCCATTGCTGAATGAAAAAGCCTGTTATGTACGCGCCGTATGAAAGATCGGTGTGCGCCGTCCAACGCTGGAGCCGACCCATTGGAAATGTTCCGAGCCAAAGGCTCCAATAGGCTGTGGCGGCAATCATCACCGGGTAGCGGATAGGCTGATCGATCATCAGGACCGCCACCGTCAAAACGGCGAACGCCAATGCAAAGTCACGGCGAATTGGAACAAACTCGCGTGCGATCCAGCACGCAACACCGATGTAGAAGGCCAGCATGAAGCGGGCGAGCTGTGCGGCAAAGCTGAATCGTTCGGGGTCGCCGGAGATAGTGATGGCGACCGCGCAAAGGCCCAGGACCGGAACGACTGGGATCAGGCGCGCCAGCCCGCGAAGCCCGAGTGCGGCCAGCATCGACATGAACACCAGCAGCGTCGCGTAGCAGATGACTTCGAAGCGTATCGTCCAGATCGGGATATTTGCCGATCCCCCCATCGGGTTGTCGGTGAAGACGCCGTCGAGCGAAACGCCGACCGAAAACAGCAGCGTCGCCTTGGTCATGAAGACGCCGATGTTTTCAAACGTCCAGAAGACGCCAGGCGTGGCCGTTGTGAGCCACAGGCCGCCGATCAGAACGATGGTGATGTTGACGACAATCAGGGCCGGGAAGACGCGCAGCATCCGCGCGAGAACAAAATCGATCCACCCTGCCGATCGCTCCCAGCTCGCTGCAACCATGAAGCCGGAGAGGACAAAGAACACATGCACCGCATGCGCGGCCAGCGACCAGCCTGTCGACTCAGCGAGTGGCTCGACGGCTGCCCATCCGCCGACAACGCCAAAGGCATGAGTGACAATCACCGCTATCGCCGCTGCGAGACGGATCACGGCGTAGCTATTTGCGTTCTTTTCCGAAAACGCTGAAAGGGTTTTTGACTGCATGTCGAACGTCGCCTCACGTCCCCGTTGGACTTTTCGTACTTGCAGTGTTTCTAACATTTGGAGGTGTTGAAATCGCCGTGTATCTGCATCGGTGGTTAATTCCATGCCGATACTGAGATGGGTGCGCAATGTTGCGGAGACTGTTCGCAAAGTGGAAAACCTTACGGCTCTCGCGGCCCTGTTCGGCATCGCCTTCGCGGCAGCGACCTTCATTCCAGCGCAATCGGAAGCTGCCCTCGTTGGCATGCAGATCGCAGGGTATCCGGTCGTCCTTCTGATCGCCGTGGCAAGTCTCGGCAACACGCTGGGCGCTGTCGTCAACTGGGCGCTGGGCTGTGGTATGCAGCGATTCAGCGGGCGGCGCTGGTTTCCCGTTTCGCCGACGTCATTGGACCGTGCCTCTGCGTGGTATCGCAGATGGGGCCGCTGGAGCCTCCTGCTTTCATGGGCACCGATAGGCGGCGATGCACTGACGGTTGCAGCCGGCGTGCTGCGTGAACCGTTCTGGAGTTTCCTTGCGTTGGTCGCCATCGCCAAGACCGGCCGCTACGTCATCCTCTCGGCGGTCACGGTGGGGCTGATCGGCTAATGTTTCAGTTTCTCGTGCCGCAGCCGTAGAAGCCGCGATAGCCGACGGTCAGACCCTGATCGAGCTGGAAGACAAGCTCGGAATCTTGCCGCCAGTCGGCTTCATCGCCGAGTGGCCGCACGGTTACTGCGGCGCCGGTTGTGCTGAGAGCAACACTTCCGGGCTGGGGATCGTTCTCGGTTTCCAGCCCCAGCAGCACGCCGTTGAATTTCATGGCGGCCGCGCCGTCGGCGGTGATCCACAGGATAGGATCGGTTTCCGGGCTTGTGTTGAAGGTGCAGACCGGTTCCGTCTTCAACACCGCGCCGGCCTCGCTTGCCGACAGTGGCGCGGGGTCCAGTTCCGCAATCAGAGTGTTGGCGAGTGCGTCCTCGACGCTACCCGGCTGCGCCGCCTGGTCCTCGTAAACGCTGTCCGTGATGTTGCCGCCTGCCACGTTGGCAATCAGATAACGCATCTCCGCAATCTCGCGCCGTTGCGCAGCAATGATGCCGTCGGCCAGCTTGCTCACGCGGGCGTCCTCGATCCCGGCGCGTTCTGACGTCATCACCGCAATGGAGTGGTGCGGGATCATCGCGCGCATGTAGCTTGAACCCGAAACCGTGATCTGGCTGCGGACAAGCCACAGCGACAGTGCGAACACGACGACCGACCCCGCGAAGATCGCCATGTTCACGGTTCTGTTCGGGTACATCCGCAGCATGAAGGACAGCATGACGAAAGCCATCGTTGCGCCCATCAGCACCGCCATGTAGGCGCGCGTCTCCGAAAAGAAGATGTGCTCCCAAGCATAGGTGTTAAGGTACATCAGAATGAACATCACCACCGTTGAAGTGACGATCATCGCGAAAAAACGGACATAAGACATCAAAGCCTCCATTGCTGGTACTGGTGAGCAAACGAGTCGCGTTGAATTGTGTTTCGAATGTGCCGAACACAAGCTTGACCTTCCTGTGGCTGGAAGGGCTATTGAGCATCATGGTTCAGATGAAAATCGATGAGAGTAGGAACGGCAGCGTTTTCGACCTGCCCGAATTCAACATAGCCGTCTTTTCGTTTCTGCTGCATTTCGTGTGGGAGTTCGTACAGGTTCCCACATACTCCGGGATGGCTGACATGAACCATTGGGACGGCACCAAACTCTGCCTTTCTGCCACAGTGGGTGACGTAGGATTCGCGTTGACCGCATTTTGGGTCACAAGTCTCGCAGCACGTCGCCGAGACTGGATTCGCCAGGCCAAGTCTTGGCAGGTTGTATTGTTCGTGGCCGTCGGCGTCGCATTAACCGTCGGTTTCGAGTTCTACTACACCGAGATCAGCAAGCGCTGGACCTATTCGGAATTGATGCCACTCGTCCCACCGTTGGGCACCGGGCTGAGCCCGCTCGTTCAATGGCTGCTCATCCCGCCGGTAGTTCTCTGGTTTACCCGGCGTCAGGTGTCGGGGTCGGGCTCACAACGGTCGAGCGAGTGACTCCGATACGGTCAACCACCCACCCGAAAGTCCTGATGGCAGGACAAGCAGGTCTTTCCAATCTCGGTGAATCCGGGCCTGACATCTGTAGCGTTGCCAGCGCTCTCCGACGCCTCCGCCAAAGCGTCTGCCCTGGTGCCAAGGAGTTCGCCTAGGGCGACGAACTCGCTCCACCTTTCCCATACGG
The DNA here is from genome assembly GCF_004000235.1 of Mesorhizobium sp. Z1-4. Lineage (GTDB taxonomy): Bacteria > Pseudomonadota > Alphaproteobacteria > Rhizobiales > Rhizobiaceae > RCIO01. Next base: position 7,375 of record NZ_RCIO01000012.1, on the reverse strand, counting down.
CATCTGCCACCTCGCTAGGGTGTTCATTCGAACCCTCGGGGAACATCATCGGAATGTCCCGCGCATGATCGGCGATTACCGAAGCGGCTTCCCGCACGCCATCTGAATCAAATTCGCGCTCACCCTTAATCATCTGTGACAACGCCTTCATCTGCGATGCGATGTCTTTCATCATCTCCATTCGCTCCTTTACGACACCTTGTGCTCCGCTGTGGGCCAAGGCTGCTACCGCCAGTGCGAGGAGTATTCCGCTCGTTGCGGCAATAGTTTTCAGTTTCAATCCGGTGCCCTACCTATCTTGTCTGCGCGTTGATGTGGCCGAACGGCCCTCCGATTGTTGAAGTCTCTGAACTCGTAGCCCCGTCACCGATCTAATTGATGCCGTTCGCTTTCTGCAGTCGTCGAACATAAGCGACGATATGCTCGATCTCCTTGTCTTCGATTCCATCGACCGGCGGCATGTCGCCAAAACGCCAATGATGCTGCCGTACACCATTCTTGGCCGCAAGAAAGAATGCCTGGTCCCCGTGATGGTTCGGCTCATAGATGCGGTGAATGAGAGGCGGGCCTGAGCCATCGCGCCCCGCCGCATTCTCACCATGACACGCCGCGCAGTTTTCTTCGAACGCCGTGCGGCCCTGCTTTTGGATGGGTGCCAGAGGCGGAACGCTCACTTCCACCAGAGGACGTTCGGCAATTCGCGGTTCACCATCGGGCCAGTAGGAATAGTAGATAGCGACACCCAGAAAAGCCGCCAAACCAAATGCGGCGAGCATTCGTGATACGGATTTGTTCCCGATCATCTCCGGCACCTCAACGAAAGAAAATATACTTCACAAGAGCTGCGATCATGAGAACCGCAAGAAGTATCAGCAGGAGCCCGCCGAGCCCCATCCCCCACATACCGCCATCCATCATTGAAGCCATCATCGTTCACGCTCCTTTGTCCAATTTGCGCCGGGGCAACGGTTGCCGCCCCGGCGCTTGGGCTCATTTCAGTTCGGTAATTGTCAGTTTGCCGTTGACGCGCTCGGCCACGAACTCGATCTCCTGACCTTCCTGCAACCTTTCCATCATGGCGTCGTCGCCGGTACGAAACACCATTGTCATGGCCGGCATGTCGAGGTTCTTCAGCTCCTCATGGATGACGGTGACCTTGCCCGCATCCGCATCGACCTTCTTGACCTTTCCTTTGGTGAATTCGGTCGCAAGCACCTGTCCCGTCAGAACAGTTACAATTGCACCCGCCGCCAGAAGTGATTGAATCGTCTTCATGTCTGGTTCTCCTGAATGTCAATTCTTCGCTTCAACCGTGAGGTCGCCTTTCATCCCGGAATCGTAGTGACCCGGAATGAGGCAGGCGAACTCGAAGGTTCCGCTGTTGGTGAATTTCCAGATGACCTCGCCGCGCTTGCCCGGATCCAGGCGCACGGAATTTGGATCGTCATGCTCCATCTCGGGCATGCGCTCCATCACGGCCTTGTGCTCCATAACGCCGTCATGGTCATCGAGCACAAATTCATGCTCCAGTTCGCCCTTGTTCCGCACCCTGAAGCGGATCGTCTCATCCTGGCGAACTTCCAACGAGTTCGGTTCGAAAATCATCTCGCCATCGTCGGTTTCGCGCATGACGACGTCGACATTGCGCGATACCTTGCCGGCCTCGCCAGGCTCGCCGACGGCCATCTCTTCATGATGCCCGTCGCTGTTGTCATGCCCGCCAGCATGCTGGCCGGCCGCGTGCGCCATGCTCGAAGCCAATACAATGCCTGCTGCAAGTGTCAGCAATTTCTTCATGCCATTTCCTTTCCTTGAGTCGGTGGGCCAAAGCCCGTGGTGCCCCTCAGCCGCGATTTTTGATCTGAGGTGTGATGGTGGTTCTCGCGTTGTCGGCCCGGGCGAAGTCCGGCAGTTCGCCGGTCCATTCGTAGGCCTGCGTTCCCGGCGGGTTCTCATACCAGCCGGGATCTGTGTAGTCGTCTGCATCGATGCCCTCGCGAACCTTGACGACCGAGAACATGCCGCCCATCTCCAGCGGCCCGTACGGACCCCATCCGGCCATCATCGGGACCGTGTTGTTCGGGAGCTCCATTTCCATTTCGCCCATGTCGGCCATGCCGTTTGTGCCCATGGGCATGTATTCGGGCTGAAGCCTGCGGATCTTCTCTGTAAGGCGGGTCTTGTCGACGCCGATGAATGTCGGAACGTCGTGACCCATCGCATTCATCGTGTGATGCGACTTGTGGCAATGGATCGCCCAGTCGCCCGGATGCACTGCATCGAACTCGTAGGCGCGCATCGCGCCGACGGGTATGTCAATGCTGACTTCAGGCCACCGCGCTTCTTCACGTACCCAACCTCCATCCGTGCATGTCACTTCGAAGTCGTAGCCGTGCATGTGGATCGGATGGTTGGTCATCGTCAGGTTGCCGACGCGCACGCGCACTCGATCGTCCTTGGAGACCACCAGTGGATCGATGTCCGGGAAGATGCGGCTGTTCCAACACCACAGATTGAAGTCCGTCATCGTCATGATCTTCGGCATGTAGGAGCCGGGATCGATGTCGTAGGCGTTGAGCATGATTAGGAAGTCACGATCGACCGGCATGAAGGCCGGGTCGCGCGGATGCACAATGAACATGCCCATCATGCCCATCGCCATTTGCACCATCTCGTCGGCGTGCGGGTGGTACATGAAGGTTCCGCTCTTCACGAGATCGAACTCGTAGATGAACGTTTTGCCCGGCGGGATAGCCGGATGCGAGAGCCCACCAACGCCATCCATGCCGGAGGGCAGAATGAGCCCGTGCCAATGCACGGACGTGTGCTCCGGCAAATGATTGGTGACGTAGATGCGAACCCGATCGCCCTCGACCGCTTCGATCGTCGGGCCGGTCGACTGGCCGTTATATCCCCACAGATAGGCGGTCATACCGTCCGCCATCTCGCGTTCCACGGGTTCGGCGACGAGGTGGAATTCCTTTACGCCGTTGTTCATGCGGAAGGGAAGCGTCCAGCCATTGAGCGTTACGCAGGGCTGATAATCCGGCCCCGAGATTGGGTGAAGCGGCGGCTGCGTGGCCGCACTTTCCATTACCGCCGCTTCGGGCAATCCCATATTGGATGTCTTCGCCCACGCGGCGGTCGAAACGAGCGCGGCACCGGCGCCCAGCAATTGACGTCTGTTGAACATCGTCAGATTTCCTTTCTCAGTGACCACCGCCGTCGTTATCGGCCACGGCCATGTCGCCGCCGGCCGGAGCGCCGGCACCACCGCCGCCATAGACGGCGCTGTTGATGTTGATGTCGGCGAGCCAGAAGTCCCGGCGCGCATTGGTGGAAAGCAGGATGGTGTTCACCTTCGCTCGTGTGTCGGCGAGCAGTTCGAAAGTGTTGGTGATCATGCCGTTGTATGTGAGGAGCGATTCCTCCTCGATCGTGACACGCAGCGGCAGAACGCTGTTCTGGTAGTGCCGGGCGATATCATAACGGCCGAGCAGGTCTTTGTACGCGGCGCGCGCCTCGGAGCGAATGTTCACCGCCTTTTCGGCGAGCCGGTTCGCGGCCCGCATATAGGCGAGTTCGGCCTTGCGCATCCGCGCTTTGCCGCTGTCGAAGATTGGGATGACAAACTCAAGTTCCAGCTGCGGCGTGACGACCGTCTTGAGTTCGCCAGCGTCGAGCTCGCGTTCGGCCTCAAATCCCGCGATCAGTTCAAGATCGGTGACAAGCCGGGTTGCGTCGGTAAGCCCGTAGTTCCTGGCTTCTGCATCGAGCGCGAGTTTCGCGATCTGAAGGTCTACGCGGCGAACCAGCGCCTCACGCTCTATGTCGACCCCGGTTGCAGGACGCTTTGGCAGGCGCGGCAGGTAGTCGGGTACAAAGTAATCGACATCCGCTCCCCATAGCCCCATCAGCCGGGTCAGCTCTTCCTTTGCCAACTGCGCATTCAAGCGCGCTTGCGCACGCTGGCCAGTTAGTTCGGCGAAGAATGCGTGCTCACGCGCCTGGCCGGCCTTTGGCAATGCACCCGTCTCGCCAAGGCGCTGCGCGAGCTCAGAAGCGGCATCGGCAGCGACCTGCGCCTGGTTGAGATAAGCTGACGTTTCAAAGGCTGCGACCGCATTAACCCACGCGCGGCGGGTATCGGCCGCAAGGCGCAGCGTTTCCAGTGCTGCCGCCATCTGAGCGCTCTGAAACTTGGCATCAGCGATCTCGACACGGCGTTTCCGCGTGGCGAGCGCCAGGATGTTGTTGGCGATCATGCCTTCGATGGCGCGAAAAGCGCCAAGTTCCGGGTTGGCGATGCCGAGAACGCCGATCGACACGATAGGGTTGGGCAGCATTGTTTGCTGCCAGACATCGGCTGCCGCAATGCCGATCTCGGCATAAGCGGCCTGCAAACCCTTGTTGTTGAGTAGCGCAACCTGCACAGCCGTATCGGCGGATATTGTCTTGCCGACGACCAGTGCCCGGACTCTCTCCGAGAGGGCCTGCGCCTGCTGACGGTCCTGAACCCAGACGGCTTCTTTGCCGATCGCCTCGGAGGTCTTGCCAGAAACGGTCGTAAAGCCCGCATCAAGTGCCGCGTAGGTTAGGAGTTCATCCGATGTCGTGCAGCCAGTGAGCAGCACCAGCCCAAAAACGCCTGCGATTGAACGCTTGATTGGAATCACGAGCCGTCTCCTTCCGCAGAAGGGGCGGTGCGGCGCCAAGGCTTCGGCGAGACCGCTTCGCGGTGTTCATAGTTCGTGACGACCGCCCGATAGCGGGTTTGTCCGGTCGCAAGATGCGGGTCGGAGGCGTCGGCAAATGGCAGGACTGCAGGTGGCACGGAGGCCGCACACCCGGCAAGTCCCAGCACGGCCAGCGCCGCGCAGAGGCGAATTTTCATCGAAGGAAATCCTAGTCTGATTGGGTACGTGTCAGGCTGACCGGCGTGAAGCCGGCCACCCGTTGACACCTCTCAAAGAGGCGAAATCAGACCAGAGTTCTTGGAGGGCGTATGAGGCCGATCGGCTCGCGGTCGGCCAGCTTCGGGAAAGGCAGGGCGGCGTAGCAGCGCGCAATAGCGCCGCACAGGCCAAGCCCATCAACAGGCATGACGCTTACAGGTGCGCACTGAATATCACACAACGGGTCGGAGCTATCCCCCCCGTTAGCGCTCCCATTATCAGCATGCTGGTGATCACCGCCATGACGTGCATCGTCCGCCTGGGAGGCGCTGTGCGTGGCGTGAACAGTTTCGGAAGCGCCGGCAATTGCCGCAGCCTTGGCCATGGCGTGTACGCCGGGCTGGGCGAGCGTCATTGCAAGAAACGCAATCGCAAGCGCCGCACAGAGCGGCCCTTTCAGTAGGACAGCGATCCAACCTGTTCGTCTCATGTGCACTTCGAACTATGGTTCGTCTGGTTTGTCAAGCGAATCGATTTGCAGCCCACTCGTCACAAGAGATTGTGATCTGTTTGACGTAACCGTGGCGTTCGAGTCTTCAGCGCGCCATGGCCTCTAATGATCTGGGACGTGCGGATCGGCCAGAGCGGCGTTGGGACGATTGACCGGGATGCGCTCGATCGATGATTTGGCAGCGAATGCTTGCGTACCTCCTGAAGGATCGGATGCATGCTGCGGTCGGAAGATGCTTGGCTAAGGTGATGCGGCGCTTCGCGTTCTCAACGGTGCCTCGAGCAGAAGGCGCTAGGTGTTGTACTCGGCATCCGGACCGAAGAGCACGGCAACAACTCGGACCTAGGCATCCTCTTTGCCGCCCAGCATTAATTCGCACATGAGTCATCGTTGATCGGGGGCTAGATCGCTGGACACGAGAATGTGCGGAAAAATGACTTTCCGCGACAGGGGTGGTGGATAGGATGGCTCTGAATTCGCGCCAATCCGGGACTCAATCGATGCTGATCAAGCACACTCCTCCTATTCGCTCTTCCGAGATCACCTCGCGTGAGGTTTACCTCAGTCGCCGTGACCTTCTTTTCGGGGCTAGCATTACGGCTCTATCATTATTTGCACCCCAGCGCGCTGAGGCAATGTCGCTGGAAGCGGCGTCCAGCCCCCTCTCGACCGACGAGGCGGCGACCACGTTTGAGCATGTCACCAGCTACAACAACTTCTACGAGTTCGGTACAGGCAAGGATGATCCGGCGAAGAATGCCCATATGCTCACCACCAAGCCGTGGTCGGTGAAGGTCGAAGGGCTCGTCTCGCGTCCGACGGAGTTCGATCTCGAAGACCTGCTGAGGCCGATCACACTGGAGGAGCGCATCTACAGGCTTCGCTGCGTGGAGGGTTGGTCCATGGTCATCCCCTGGGTCGGCTTCCCGTTGTCGGAGGTGCTCAAGCGAGTCGTGCCTCTCGGCAGCGCCAAGTTTGTCGCCTTCGAGACGCTCCACAGGCCGGAGGAGATGCCGGGACAGAACGCTTTCTTCCAGGCTCTTCGGTGGCCCTACGTCGAGGGGCTCAGGCTCGACGAGGCTATGCATCATCTCACCATCCTGGCGGTCGGGCTCTATGGGGAGGAACTGCCCAACCAGAACGGAGCACCGATCCGCCTCGTGGTGCCTTGGAAATATGGCTTCAAGAGCATCAAGTCGATCGTGAAGATCACGCTCACCGAGGAACAGCCGCCGACCTCGTGGAATCGCCAGAACCCGCGCGAATACGGCTTCTATTCGAACGTCAACCCGGAGGTCGATCATCCGCGCTGGAGCCAGGCGACCGAACTGCCCATCGGCGAGGGACTGTTCGCCAAACGAAAACCGACGTTGATGTTCAACGGCTACGGTGAAGAGGTGGCTCACCTTTACGAAGGCATGGACCTCACCAAGTTCTATTGATGCGCCTTACCGCTCACGCCAACAAAATACCCAGGCTGTCCTCAACGGCGCAATTTCGGTTGTTGCGCGCACTCGTATACTTCATCGGACTGGCTCCGGCAGTGTGGACCTTCTATCTCGGGTTTACAAACCAACTTGGCGCCAATCCCATCAGGACACTGGAGCAGGATCTCGGTATCTGGGCGCTGCGCTTCCTGATCGCCACGCTGACAGTGACGCCGCTACGGGACCTCACTGGGATCAGTCTGATGCGCTACCGGCGCACGCTGGGGCTCTTGACCTTTTACTATGCCCTGCTGCATTTCTTTGCCTACATGCTTCTCGACTATCGTCTCGACCTGCAGGCGATCGTGGGAGACATCGTGAAGCGGCCCTATATCACCATCGGGATGCTGGCCTTCGCGGTTCTGGTGCCGCTCGCTATCACCTCAAATAATTGGGTGATCCGGCGCATGGGAGGGGCGTGGGCACGGCTTCATCGATGGGTTTATCTGGCGGCAGCGGCGGCGGCACTGCACTACCTTTTG
>NZ_RCIO01000011.1 GCF_004000235.1 Mesorhizobium sp. Z1-4 | reverse complement strand
GCTTATTACGCTCGAATTTACCCTTGGCCATGTGAGTTCTCCGTTTCTTTCAGCCCTTGCGGGCAAGCTTTTCCGTTACGCGCTGTCCCGCGCGGGTTACGCGTATTTCTTCTGGATTTCCTGGGCGACCGCCGTCGGCACCGGATCGTAATGATCGAACTGCATCGTGTAAGCGGCTCGGCCCTGCGACATCGAACGCAGATTGTCGACATATTTGAACATGTTGGCGAGCGGCACCATGGCGTTCACCACGGTAGCGATGCCACGGGCCTCGGTGCCCTGGATCTGGCCGCGCCGTGAATTCAGGTCGCCGATGACGTCGCCGACATAATCCTCAGGCGTCACCACCTCGACCTTCATGATCGGCTCCAGCAGCTGAGCACCGGCCTTCTGCGCACCCTCGCGGAACGCCGCACGGGCGGCGATTTCGAAGGCCAGAACCGAAGAGTCGACGTCGTGGTAGGCACCGTCGATCAGCGTGGCTTTCACGCCGAGCATCGGGAAGCCGGCCAGCGGACCGGACGAAAGCACGCTTTCGATACCCTTCTGCACGCCCGGTATGTATTCCTTCGGAACGGAACCGCCGACGATCTTGGATTCGAATTCGAAATCCTCGCTCTCGGTGTTCGGCTCGAAGATGATCTTGACGCGGGCGAACTGGCCCGAACCGCCGGACTGCTTCTTGTGGGTGTAGTCGATCTCGGCCTGCTTGGTGATCGTCTCGCGATATGCCACCTGCGGCGCACCGACATTTGCCTCGACCTTGAACTCGCGCTTCATGCGGTCGACGATGATGTCGAGGTGAAGCTCACCCATGCCGGCGATGATCGTCTGGCCGCTTTCCTCGTCAGATTTGACGCGGAAGGACGGATCTTCGGCTGCCAGGCGGTTGAGGGCCAGGCCCATCTTTTCCTGGTCGCCCTTGGTCTTCGGCTCGATCGCGATCTGGATAACCGGCTCGGGGAACTCCATGCGCTCGAGAATGACCGGCTTCAGCGGATCGCAGAGCGTGTCGCCCGTGGTGGTCTCCTTGAGGCCGGCCAGCGCGACGATGTCGCCGGCATAAGCCGACTCGACGTCTTCACGGCTATTGGAGTGCATCTGCAGCATGCGGCCGATACGCTCACGCTTGTCCTTCACGGTGTTCATCAGCGACGAACCCTTCTGAAGCACACCCGAATAGATGCGGCAGAACGTGAGCGAACCAACAAACGGATCGTTCATGATCTTGAAGGCCAGCATGGAAAGCGGCTCTTCGTCGGAAGACTTGCGGCTGACCTCGGCTTCGGTCTTCGGATCAATGCCCTTGATGGCCGGCACTTCGAGCGGCGAAGGCAGGAAGTCCACAACGGCGTCGAGCAGCGGCTGAACGCCCTTGTTCTTGAACGCCGAGCCGCAGAGCATCGGGAAGAACTTTACCTGAACGGTGCCCATGCGGATAAGACGGCGCAGCTCGTCATTCGACGGCATCTCACCCTCGAGATACTTCTCGAGCGCAGCCTCGTCCATTTCGACAGCGGCCTCGATCAGCTTCTCGCGGTACTCTTCGGCCTGCGCCTGGAGGTCGGCCGGGATCTCGGTGATGTCCCAGGCGGCACCAAGCGTCTCTTCCTTCCAGACGATCGCCCGCATCTCGATGAGATCGACAACGCCCTTGAAATCGCTCTCAGCGCCGATCGGAATCTGAAGTACCACCGCCTGCGCACCAAGACGGGTCTTCACCATCTCGACCGAACGGAAGAAATCGGCGCCGATCTTGTCCATCTTGTTGCAGAAGATCATGCGCGGCACTTTGTACTTGTCCGCCTGGCGCCACACGGTCTCGGTCTGCGGCTCGACACCTGCGTTGGCGTCGAGCAGAGCGATAGCGCCATCGAGCACGCGCAGCGAACGCTCGACCTCAATGGTGAAGTCGACGTGGCCGGGGGTGTCGATGATGTTGAAGCGGCGCTTCTTGCCGTCGCGGCCTTCCCAGAAGGTCGTGGTCGCAGCCGACGTGATCGTGATGCCGCGCTCCTGCTCCTGCTCCATCCAGTCCATGGTCGCAGCGCCGTCGTGCACTTCGCCGATCTTGTGCGACTTGCCGGTGTAGAACAGGACGCGCTCGGTGGTCGTCGTCTTGCCGGCGTCGATATGCGCCATGATGCCGAAGTTACGGTAGTCTTCGAGTTTGTAATCGCGGGCCATCGTCGTGTCCTCGTTCGGTTCCTTCGCCGCTGCTACCAGCGGTAGTGCGCGAAGGCGCGGTTGGCTTCGGCCATCTTGTGCGTGTCTTCACGCTTCTTGACGGCGCTGCCCCGATTGTTGGCTGCATCCATGAGTTCGCCGGAAAGGCGATCGACCATAGTCGTTTCGTTGCGCGAGCGCGCGGCGTTGATCAGCCAGCGGATCGCCAGAGCCTGACGGCGCTCGGGGCGCACATCGACCGGCACCTGGTAGGTCGCACCGCCAACGCGGCGGGAACGGACCTCAAGATGCGGAGCAACGTTTTCGAGTGCCTGATGGAACAGCGCGACCGGCTCCTGCCGGGTCTTTTCCTCGACCTGGTCGAGGGCGCCATACACGATGCGCTCGGCGACGGACTTCTTGCCGTCATACATGATCGCATTCATGAACTTGGTCACAACCAGATCGCCGAACTTCGGGTCCGGGTTGATCTCGCGCTTTTCAGCTCTGTGGCGTCGGGACATATCTTTCGTCTCTTCCTAATGGGCCCGGCGCAACAAAAAAGGCGCCGAAGCCGGAAATCCCTACTTCGGACGCTTTGCACCGTATTTGGAACGGCGCTGCTTGCGGTCTTTCACACCCTGCGTGTCGAGCACGCCGCGGATGATATGATAACGGACGCCGGGAAGGTCCTTCACACGGCCGCCGCGGATCATGACCACGGAGTGCTCCTGAAGGTTGTGGCCCTCACCCGGAATGTAGCCGATCACCTCAAAGCCATTGGTCAGGCGAATCTTCGCCACCTTGCGCAGAGCGGAGTTCGGTTTCTTCGGCGTCGTGGTGTAGACGCGCGTGCACACGCCCCGCTTCTGCGGGTTGGCCTGCATGGCCGGAACCTTGTTGCGCTTCACCGGCGCAATGCGCGGCTTGCGGATCAGCTGGTTTACGGTAGGCATTCGCCGTCCTCTTGGTCCAAAATCTCGTGTCTGAGCCCAACATGGCTCGCTCGGGCGCCAGTTCCATACGCGAATTCGGGCAACGCACCGCTCATCTGCGGTCCCGCCCGAACAAAAAGCAGAGGAAGCGGAAGCCGCTTCATGCGTGCCGGAACTGTCTTTCGCTCGTAGAACGAACCCTGTTTGAGGCAAACTCCAGAGCGCGACGCCCCGAAAAGCAAGTCCTCACATCGGTTCAGACGTGGCGGCTTCTACTCGCAGACCCCTTAACCGTCAACCCCGCGCGGCCATTTATCTTGCCGAAACCACGCTTTGCGCCTGGCGAGTAATATTGTTGCGCAATTCGGCACATCAAGACCGAAAATAACCGGCCCATGCCGTGCCAATGCCGTGCCGGCATGCGATGATGGCCTTTGCTCGCAACAAACCGACTCGATTCAGGGAAATTCGCCATGAACGACAACGACGATCCCGCGGTCACCATCGTAACCGGCCGCGTCTGGCGCGAAAAAGGCGGTGAGTCGGAAGGCGTACACGTCATGCTGGTTGCACCCGACGACGATACGGCCGTGCGAACGGTGTTGGAGGCCCTTGCAAGCGAGGGTTACGCAGAAGCCGAGCTCGATCAGATCGGCGACATGGAAGGCGTTCCCGACGAGGAACCGCATCTGTCGGCCTATCAGAGCGCAACCCGCGGCGAGGTGGCGGTGATCACATTCGACGAGCCGATCTAACGCCTCGCAGATTCGCCATGAAAAAGGCCGCCGAATCGCTCCGGCGGCCTTTCGTTTAGGTCTTGCTGCAGCCTCTATTCGGCCGGAGCTTCCGACATGTCGGCGATCGCGGCCGTATCCATGTCGGCGGCAGCACTCTTGCGGCGTTCGTCGAGAATGAGATCGTCGCGCGAGGTGGCGATCCGCCGGATCTGGCTCATGATGCCGCCCGTGCCCGCCGGGATCAGCCGGCCGACGATGACGTTCTCCTTGAGGCCCTGCAGAGTGTCGACCTTGCCGGCAACCGCCGCTTCGGTGAGCACACGCGTGGTCTCCTGGAACGACGCCGCCGAGATGAAGGACGGTGTCTGCAGCGAAGCCTTGGTGATGCCGAGCAGCACCGGCTGACCTTCCGCCGGCTTCTTGCCGTCGTCGGCAAGCCGCTCGTTGACCTCGTCGAACTCGATCACGTCGACATGGTCGCCCGGAATGTAATCCGAATCGCCCTGCACCGTGATCTCGATCTTCTGCAGCATCTGCCGCACGATCACCTCGATATGCTTGTCGTTGATCGACACGCCCTGCAACCGGTAGACCTCCTGGATTTCGTTCACGAGGTAGGAAGCCAGAGCCTCCACGCCCTTGATCGCCAGAATGTCGTGCGGCGCAGGATTGCCGTCGAGGATGTAGTCGCCCTTCTCGATGGTGTCGCCGTCCTGAAGATGGAACGGCTTGCCCTTCGGGATGAGATACTCGGCGGGTTCAAGCTGCTCGTCATGCGGCTCGATCGCGATGCGGCGCTTGTTCTTGTAATCGCGCCCGAAGCGGATCGTGCCATCGATCTCGGCGATGATGGCGTGATCCTTCGGACGGCGCGCCTCGAACAGCTCGGCAACGCGCGGCAGACCGCCGGTGATGTCCTTGGTCTTGGCGCTTTCCATGGGAATACGCGCAATCACGTCGCCGGGCTTCACCGTCGCGCCCGGCTCGACCGAAAGCACGGCCTCGACCGAGAGCATGAAGCGGGCATCGCCGCCCTTGCTGAGCTTTGCAACCTTGCCCTTGGCATCGTGAACCGCGATCGCCGGCTTGAGATCCGAACCGCGCGGCGTCGACCGCCAGTCGACAACCTCGCGCTTGGTGATACCGGTGGATTCGTCGGTCGTCTCCTGCACCGAGATGCCGTCGACGAGGTCTTCGAACTCCACCTTGCCTTCCACCTCGGTGAGGATCGGACGGGTATAGGGGTCCCACTCGGCGATGCGCTGCCCGCGCTTCACCTTGTCGCCGTCATCCACATGGATGCGCGAACCGTAGGTGACGCGGTGAACCGCACGTTCCTTGCCGCCTTCATCGAGAATGATGATCGCCATGTTGCGGCCCATCACGATGAGATGGCCTTCGGAGTTGCGCACCACATTGCGGTTGCGGATCTGCACCTTGCCTTCATACGAGGCTTCCAGGAACGACTTGTCGGCAACCTGCGCCGCACCGCCCATGTGGAAGGTACGCATGGTGAGCTGGGTGCCCGGCTCGCCGATGGACTGAGCGGCGATAACGCCGACAGCCTCGCCGATATTCACCGGAGTACCGCGTGCCAGATCGCGTCCGTAGCACACCGCGCAGACGCCGGTCTTGACGTCGCAGGTGAGTGCGGAGCGGATGCGAACCGCCTGAACGCCAGCCTTCTCCACCGCCTCGACATCGCGTTCGTCGATCAGCGTGCCGCCCTTGACGATCACGTCGCCCGAAACCGGGTGCGTGATATCCTCAAGCGAGGTACGGCCCAGGATGCGGGCGCCGAGCGAAGCCACCACCTGACCTGCGTCCACGATCGGGGTCATGGTCAGACCCTTCTCGGTTCCGCAATCGGGAACGGTGACGATGCAATCCTGCGCAACGTCGACCAGACGGCGCGTCAGGTAGCCCGAGTTGGCGGTCTTCAAGGCGGTGTCGGCCAGACCCTTGCGGGCGCCGTGGGTGGAGTTGAAGTACTCCATCACGGTCAGGCCTTCCTTGAAGTTCGAGATGATCGGCGTCTCGATGATCGAACCGTCCGGACGCGCCATCAGGCCGCGCATGCCGGCAAGCTGACGCATCTGGGTCGGCGAACCGCGCGCACCGGAATGCGACATCATGTAGATCGAGTTCATCGGCTTCTGACGCCCGTCATCCGCGAACTCGACCGCCTTGATGCGGGCCATCATCTCTTCGGCGACCTTTTCCGAGCACTTGGCCCAGGCGTCGACCACCTTGTTGTACTTTTCGCCCTGGGTGATCAGGCCGTCATTGTACTGCTGCTCATATTCCTTCGCGAGCGCGTCGGTATCGGCAACGAGCTTGGCCTTGCTGTCCGGGATCAGCATGTCGTCCTTGCCGAACGAAATGCCGGCGCGGCAGGCATGGTTGAAGCCCAGAGCCATGATCCGGTCGCAGAAAATGACCGTCTCTTTCTGGCCGCAGTGGCGGTAGACCGTGTCGATCATCTTGGAGATGTTCTTCTTGGTCATCTCCTGGTTGGCCGCCTCGAACGGCACATTGACGTTCTTGGGCAGCAATTCGCCGATGATCATGCGGCCAGGCGTCGTTTCGTAGATCTTCGAAACCAGGTTGCCCTCGGCATCGACGGTCTTGAACCGGCCTTTGATCTTGGTGTGCAGCGTCACCACGCCGTTTTCCAGCGCGTGATGCAGCTCGCCCATATCGGCGAAGGCCATGCCCTCGCCCGGCTCGTTCTCGTTGACGATCGAGAGATAATAGAGGCCCAGCACCATGTCCTGCGACGGCACGATGATCGGCGCGCCTGAAGCCGGATGCAGGATGTTGTTGGTCGACATCATCAGCACGCGCGCTTCCAGCTGAGCCTCGAGCGACAGCGGAACGTGCACGGCCATCTGGTCGCCGTCGAAGTCGGCATTGAAGGCGGTGCAGACCAGCGGGTGAAGCTGGATCGCCTTGCCTTCGATCAGAACCGGCTCGAACGCCTGGATGCCGAGTCGGTGAAGTGTCGGCGCACGGTTCAGAAGCACCGGATGCTCGCGAATAACCTCGTCGAGGATATCCCACACTTCCGGCTTTTCCTTCTCGACCAGCTTCTTCGCCTGCTTGACGGTGGACGAATAACCCTTGGCGTCGAGGCGGGCGTAGATGAACGGCTTGAACAGTTCGAGCGCCATCTTCTTCGGCAGGCCGCACTGGTGCAGCTTGAGCTCCGGACCGGTCACGATGACCGAACGGCCGGAATAGTCGACGCGCTTGCCGAGCAGGTTCTGGCGGAACCGGCCCTGCTTGCCCTTCAGCATGTCGGAGAGCGACTTCAGCGGACGCTTGTTGGCACCGGTGATGGTGCGGCCGCGGCGGCCATTGTCGAACAGAGCATCGACCGCCTCCTGAAGCATGCGCTTCTCGTTGCGGATGATGATGCCCGGCGCGCGCAGCTCGATCAGCCGCTTCAGACGGTTGTTACGGTTGATGACGCGGCGGTACAGATCGTTCAGATCCGACGTCGCGAAACGGCCGCCATCCAGCGGAACCAGCGGACGCAGGTCCGGCGGAATGACCGGGATGATCTTCATGATCATCCATTCCGGACGGTTGCCGGATTCCAGGAAATTCTCGACCACCTTGAGGCGCTTCAAGAGCTTCTTCTGCTTCAGCTCGGACGTCGTCGAGGCAAGCTCGGTGCGCAGCTCGCCCGCGATCCTGTCGAGGTCCATCACGGCCAAAAGGTCGTGGATGGCCTCGGCGCCGATCATGGCGGTGAAGCTGTCCTCGCCGAACTCGTCGACGGCCATCATGTACTCCTCTTCGGAGAGGAGCTGATTTTCCTTCAGCGAAGTGAGGCCCGGCTCGGTGACGATGTAGTTCTCGAAATAGAGAACCCGCTCGATATCCTTGAGCGTCATGTCGAGCAGCGTGCCGATGCGGCTCGGCAGCGACTTCAGGAACCAGATATGCGCAACGGGCGCTGCGAGTTCGATGTGGCCCATGCGCTCGCGGCGCACGCGGCTCAGCGTGACTTCCACGCCGCACTTCTCGCAGATCACGCCCTTGTACTTCATGCGCTTGTACTTGCCGCACAGGCACTCATAGTCCTTGATCGGACCGAAGATGCGCGCACAGAAAAGACCGTCACGCTCGGGCTTGAACGTACGGTAGTTGATCGTTTCGGGCTTCTTGATCTCGCCGAAAGACCAGGAGCTGATCTTGTCCGGAGATGCGATGGAAATCCGGATCGAATCGAATGTCTGAACCGGCGTCTGCGGGTTGAAAAGGTTCATGACCTCTTGGTTCATGCCGATCTCCTGTTCGGGGCCCATTGGCACCCGTTATTGAATCCGTATTGCCGAACTTGGCGGCCTGCGTAACGGGCGGGCTTCAACGCGCCCTCACCCGGCAAAGTGCGGCGCGCCCGATGAGCGCGCCGCTCCACATTGCTACTCTGCGGCGTCCGGCAACTGCGCCGGCATCTCGTCGACCCGCGTGTTGTCGAGTTCGACATTGAGGCCGAGCGAACGCATTTCCTTGACGAGAACGTTGAAGCTCTCCGGAATGCCCGCCTCGAATGTGTCGTCTCCGCGCACGATCGCTTCGTAGACCTTGGTACGGCCGGCCACGTCGTCCGACTTCACGGTCAGCATTTCCTGCAGCGTGTAGGCGGCACCGTAGGCTTCGAGTGCCCAGACCTCCATCTCGCCGAAGCGCTGTCCGCCGAACTGCGCCTTGCCACCCAGCGGCTGCTGGGTAACCAGTGAGTACGGGCCGATCGAACGGGCGTGGATCTTGTCGTCCACCAGATGGTGCAACTTCAGCATATAGATGTAGCCGACGGTCACCTGACGGTCGAACGCCTCGCCGGTGCGGCCGTCATAGAGCGTTACCTGTCCGCTCGACGCCACGCCGGCCTGTTCCAGCATCTCGTTGATGTCTGACTCATGCGCACCGTCGAAGACCGGCGTTGCGATCGAAACGCCGCGCTTGAACTGGTCGGCAAGCCGAACGACGGAATCGTCGTCGTAGTTGCGAACCGGCTCGTTGCGGTCGTTCTCCGGAATGACCGCCTCAATGGTCTTGCGCAGCGGCTTGATGTCGCCCTTCTCGTGATACTGCTCGAGTAGGTCGCCGATCTGCTTGCCCATGCCGGCACAGGCCCAACCCAGATGGGTTTCCAGAATCTGGCCGACATTCATGCGCGAAGGCACGCCGAGCGGGTTGAGCACGATATCGACATGCGTGCCGTCTTCGAGGAAAGGCATATCCTCGACAGGCACGATGCGCGACACGACACCCTTGTTGCCGTGACGGCCGGCCATCTTGTCGCCGGGCTGCATCTTGCGCTTCACCGCAACGAAGACCTTGACCATCTTCATCACGCCGGGCGGCATCTCGTCGCCGCGCTGAACCTTCTCGACCTTGTCCATGAAGCGCTGCTCGAGCGCCTTCTTGGATTCGTCGTACTGGCCGCGCAGAGCTTCGATCTCGGCCTGAAGCTTCTCGTTGTCGACAGCAAACAGCCACCACTGCGACCGCGGATAGTCCTCGATCACTTCCTGGCTGAGCTTGGTGCCCTTCTTGAAGCCCTTGGGGCCGGCAACCGCCTGCTTGCCTGCCAGCATCTCGGCCAGACGTGTATAGACGTTGCGGTCCAGAATGGCCTGCTCGTCGTCACGGTCCTTGGCAAGGCGCTCGATCTCCTCGCGCTCGATCGCCATGGCGCGTTCGTCTTTCTCGACGCCGTGACGGTTGAACACACGTACCTCAACGACCGTGCCGAAGGTGCCTGGCGGCATGCGCATGGAGGTGTCGCGAACGTCGGACGCCTTCTCGCCGAAGATGGCGCGCAGAAGCTTCTCTTCCGGCGTCATCGGGCTTTCGCCCTTCGGCGTGATCTTGCCAACCAGAATGTCGCCCGGCTGAACTTCCGCCCCGATATAGGTGATGCCGGCTTCGTCGAGGTTCTTCAGCGCTTCTTCCGAAACGTTCGGAATGTCGCGCGTGATCTCTTCCGGCCCGAGCTTGGTGTCGCGGGCCATGACCTCGAACTCCTCGATATGGATCGAGGTGAAGACGTCATCGCGCACGATACGCTCGGACAGGAGGATGGAGTCCTCATAGTTGTAGCCGTTCCACGGCATGAACGCGACGAGCACGTTGCGGCCGAGCGCCAGATCGCCGAGGTCGGTCGAAGGACCGTCGGCGATGATGTCGCCCTTGTTGACCACGTCACCCACGCTGACCAGCGGGCGCTGGTTGATGCAGGTGTTCTGGTTCGAACGCTGGAACTTCATCAGGCGATAGATGTCGACGCCCGACTTGCCGGATTCGAGGTCCTCCGTGGCGCGCACGACGATACGCGTTGCGTCGACCTGGTCCACGATACCACCGCGGCGTGCGCCGATGGCAGCGCCCGAATCCCGCGCCACGACCGATTCCATGCCGGTGCCGACATACGGCGCCTCAGCGCGTACCAGAGGCACGGCCTGACGCTGCATGTTGGAGCCCATCAGAGCGCGGTTGGCGTCATCGTTCTCAAGGAACGGAATGAGCGCCGCCGCGACCGAAACGAGCTGCTTCGGCGAAACGTCCATCAGGTCGACGTTCTCGCGCGGCGCCATGATCACTTCGCCGGCATGGCGGGCAACCACGAACTCGTCGGCGAACTTGCCCGACTTGTCGAGCACGGCATTGGCCTGCGCGACATAGTGCTTGGCCTCTTCCATCGCCGAAAGATAGACCACGTCCTGCGTGACCTTGCCGTCCACGATCTTGCGGTAGGGCGTTTCGATAAAGCCGTATTTGTTGACGCGAGCAAACGTCGCCAAGCTATTGATAAGACCGATGTTCGGGCCTTCCGGCGTCTCAATCGGGCAGATACGGCCATAGTGCGTAACGTGAACGTCGCGTACTTCGAAGCCGGCGCGCTCGCGGGTCAGGCCGCCCGGTCCAAGAGCCGAAAGGCGGCGCTTGTGGGTGATTTCCGAAAGCGGGTTGGTCTGGTCCATGAACTGCGACAGCTGCGAGGAACCGAAGAACTCGCGAACGGCGGCAGCCGCCGGCTTCGCGTTGATCAGGTCCTGCGGCATGACGGTGTCGATTTCGATCGAGGACATGCGCTCCTTGATCGCGCGTTCCATGCGCAGCAGGCCCAGACGATACTGGTTTTCCATCAACTCGCCGACCGAACGCACCCGGCGGTTGCCGAGATTGTCGATGTCGTCGATTTCGCCGCGTCCGTCGCGCAGTTCGACCAGCGTCTTGACCACTGCGAGGATGTCTTCCTTGCGCAGCACGCGCACGGTGTCTTCCGCGTCGAGTTCCAGGCGCATGTTCATCTTCACCCGGCCGACGGCCGAGAGGTCATAACGCTCAGGATCGAAGAACAGCGAGTTGAACATCGCTTCCGCGGTTTCCAGCGTCGGCGGCTCGCCGGGACGCATCACGCGGTAGATGTCGAACAGCGCTTCCTGACGAGTCTCGTTCTTGTCGACCGCCAGCGTGTTGCGGATGTAGCTGCCGATATTGACGTGATCGATGTCGAGAATCTGAAGCTCGTCGATGCCGGTCGCGAGAAGATCGGCGAGATTGCCCTTCGTCTGTCCGGTCTTAGCATCGACCGTCATGTCGAGCTCGTCGCCGGCCTCGAGATAGATCTCGCCCGTTTCCGGGTTGACGATGTCCTCGGCGATGTAGGAGCCGATGAGATCCTCGTCGGTTGCCTTGATCGCCTTGAGGCCCTTCTCGGCAAGCTGCTTGGCCTGACGCACCGTGATCTTCTTGCCGGCCTCGACGACAACCTTGCCGGTGTCGGCGTCAACGAGATCGTTGACCGCCTTCATGCCGCGGAACCGGTCGGCCGAGAACGGAATGCGCCAGTGATCCTTCACCCGCTTGTAGGTGATCTGGTTGTAGAAAGTGGAGAGGATTTCCTCACCGTCCATGCCCAGGGCCATAAGCAGCGAGGTCGCCGGAATCTTGCGGCGGCGGTCGATGCGCGCGTGCACGATATCCTTTGAATCGAACTCGATATCGAGCCAGGAACCGCGATACGGGATCACGCGGGCAGCGAACAGAAGCTTGCCCGAGGAATGGGTCTTGCCCTTGTCGTGATCGAAGAACACGCCCGGCGAACGGTGCATCTGGGAGACGATGACGCGCTCTGTGCCGTTGACGATGAAGGTGCCGTTGGACGTCATCAGCGGCATGTCGCCCATATAGACGTCCTGCTCCTTGATGTCCTTGACCGACTTCGCGCCGGTGTCCTCGTCGATATCGAACACGATGAGGCGCAGCGTAACCTTCAGCGGCGCGGCGAAGGTGAGATCGCGCTGGCGGCACTCGTCGACGTCGAACTTCGGCGGCTCGAACTCGTATTTGACGAATTCAAGCATCGACGAACCGGAAAAGTCCTCGATCGGGAACACAGACTTGAAAACCGCCTGCAGTCCTTCGTTCGCGCGGCCGCCCTCGGGCTCCTCGACCATCAGGAACTGGTCATAGGAGGCTTTCTGCACCTCGATGAGGTTGGGCATCTCCGCAACTTCGGGAATCTTGCCGAAGAATTTGCGGATGCGCCTGCGACCGTTGAACGTATGGGTTTGAGCCATCGTCGCTCCTTGCCTTCCTGGCTTCGTGCCTATCCTTGCGCCGGCCGGGCCGGCGGGGTCATCCAAAACGGGCGAAAACCCGTTTCCTGAAAGCCGGTCCGGCCCTCAGGAAAAGGGTTCTGTACGCGTACTGACACCGGCACCGGCGGGCACTTAAGCCCGCCGGAACCGTGCTGAATTACTTCAGCTCGACCTTGGCGCCGGCTGCTTCCAGCTGGGCCTTGAACTTCTCGGCGTCGTCTTTCGAAACGCCGTCCTTGACCGACTTCGGAGCGGCCTCGACCAGGTCCTTGGCTTCCTTGAGGCCAAGACCGGTGATTGCGCGCACTTCCTTGATGACGTTGATCTTCTGGGCGCCGGCATCGGCGAGAACGACGTCAAACTCGGTCTTCTCTTCAGCAGCTTCACCACCGCCGGCGGCAGCACCGCCAGCAGCGGCAACAGCGACCGGAGCAGCGGCGGAAACGCCCCACTTCTCTTCAAGCATCTTGGAAAGCTCAGCCGCCTCCAGGACGGTCAGGCTCGAAAGGTCATCTACGATTTTGGCAAGATCAGCCATGTCTTCAGTCCTTTATTTGGTTCGAACGTGTGTCTGGAACAGCGAGGAACGGCCTCATGCCGCCTCGCTCTTTTGGGAATAAGCTCCGACAACGCGTGCCACCTGAGCGGCGGGCGCGCTGACGACCTGAGCGATCCGGGTTGCCGGCGTGTTGAGCATGCCGACGATCTTGGCGCGCAGTTCGTCGAGCGACGGCAGGCTTGCGAGAGCCTTCACACCGTTCGCATCGAGCGCGGTCGTTCCCATTGCGCCGCCGAGAATGACGAGATTGTCATTCGCCTTGGCGAAATCGGACGCAACCTTGGGCGCCACGACCGGATCCTCGGAATAGCAAATCAGCGTCTGTCCCTTGAACAGCGCCTGCATGTTTTCCGAGTCCGTTCCCTGAAGAGCGATCTTGGCGAGACGGTTCTTCGCGACTTTGACGGTGCCGCCCGCGGAGCGCATCTTGGAACGAAAATCGTTCATCTGCGCCACGGTCAGTCCGGCATAGTGGGCCACGACGACTGATCCGGTGCTTTGAAACACCGAGTTCAGGCCCGTGACGAATTCGCGTTTTTCCGCTCTGTCCACTGCCTATCTCCAGTTGGCTGCCATGCCATTTGGCAAGGCGGCCGGTTGCCTTATGCCGGCCGGGTATCCCTTGTAGGATCACCCGATCGACGCTCGAGGATCCTGCCCCCTTCGCCGCACCGGCCAGGCCGATGGCAGACTAAGGCAACACGGTTCGAACCTTTCATCGGAACCAGGCATTGGCGCCGGGAACCTTTGTCCGGATCGTCCCCGTCTCATGCAGGCCCCATGAAGGAATTAAGGCGGGGCCGCCTGCAATCTCGGACAGGATGTCCGGAAGTTTCCTTCCGGTTTCCGGCCCCATACTCACGGGACCGGAATTCTTGCCGGGAGCCCGCGGCTCCCGAATTCTGTTAGGCCGACGCCAGCGTTGCCGGGTCGATCTTGAGGCCGGGGCCCATGGTCGACGAAATAGCAACCTTCTTGACGAAGTTGCCCTTCGCGCCGGTCGGCTTGGCCTTGATCACCGCATCTGCGAACGCCTTGACGTTCTCGACCAGCGCGCTCTCGTCGAACGACACCTTGCCGACGCCCGCATGCACGATGCCGGCCTTTTCGACGCGGAATTCGACAGCGCCGCCCTTGGAGGCGTTCACCGCGGCCGTCACGTCGGCAGTTACCGTGCCCACCTTCGGGTTCGGCATCATGCCGCGCGGCCCGAGCACTTTGCCGAGGCGTCCGACCAGCGGCATCATGTCCGGCGTTGCAATGCAGCGGTCGAAGTTGATTTCGCCCTTCTGCACGATTTCCACCAGATCTTCGGCGCCCACGATGTCGGCGCCTGCCGCCTTGGCTTCATCCGCCTTGTCGCCCTTGGCGAACACGGCAACCCGGACCGAGCGGCCGGTGCCGTTCGGCAGGCTGACAACGCCGCGCACCATCTGGTCCGCATGGCGCGGATCGACGCCCAGGTTCATCGCAATCTCGACAGTCTCGTCGAACTTCGCGGTAGCCCGGCTTTTGATCAGCTTAACGGCCTCAGCGACCTCATAAAGCTGGTCGCGGTCAATGCCCTCGCGGGACTTGGCGATACGTTTTGCAAGCTTGCCCATCGTCTCAGCCCACCACTTCCAGGCCCATCGAACGGGCGGAGCCTTCGACCATGCGCATTGCTGCGTCCACGTCGTTGGCGTTGAGGTCTTTCAGCTTGGCTTCGGCGATCTCGCGCACCTTGTCGCGTGAAATCTGTCCTGCCGTTACCTTGCCGGGCTCCTTGGAGCCGGATTTGAGCTTGGCCGCCTTCTTCAGGAAGTAGCTCACCGGCGGCGTCTTCATGGTGAAGGTGAAGGACTTGTCCTGGTAGTAGGTGATCACCACCGGGATCGGGGAACCCTTTTCACCATCCTGCGTAGCGGCATTGAACGCCTTGCAGAACTCCATGATGTTGATACCGCGCTGGCCGAGCGCAGGACCGATCGGGGGCGACGGCGTCGCCGATCCCGCCGGGACCTGAAGCTTGAGCTGGCCGGCAATTTTCTTAGCCATGTCTCATCTGCCTTTTCTGATGCCGGCCCCGCATCCACGGATGCCGGCGGTTGCAGGGTGGTGGTACGGGCTTCGACAGACGGCTAGACTGCCTGCCCTCCCACCGGTTTGGCCGCGCGCCAGGCGCCCGACCGCTTCAATCAGGCCTTTTCGACCTGACCAAACTCGAGATCGACAGGCACAGCGCGCCCGAAGATCGAAACTTCCACCTTGAGCCGCGAACGCTCCTCTTCGACTTCCTGCACGAAGCCGGAGAAGGACGCGAAAGGCCCGTCGGAAACACGCACCTGCTCGCCGATCTCGAAGGTGACCGACGGCTTCGGACGCTCAACACCCTCCTGCACCTGATGCAGGATGCGGTCGGCCTCGGCATTGGTGATCGGCACCGGTTTGGCGGTGGCGCGATCCTCGCCGAGGAAGCCGGTTACGCGCGGCGTATTCTTGACCAGGCTGATGACCGCATCGGTCAGGTTGGCTTTCAAAAGCACATAGCCCGGAAAAAACTTGCGCTCGGCGTCAACCTTCTTGCCGCGGCGAACTTCCACGACCTTCTCGGTCGGGACCACGATCTCCTCGATGAACTGGCTGAGACCCTTCTGTTCGGCCTTCTTTCCAATTTCCTCGGCGACCTTCTTTTCGAAGTTCGAATAGGCGTGGACGATGTACCACCGCGCAGTCATCTTGTTGTTCTTCTCCGTACTGCTTCGTCTACCGGCCGATACCGAGAATCAGCTCAACGCCGAAACCCATGATCTGATCGGCGAGCAGGAAAAACACCGCCGCAACCACCGCGAATGCCAGAACCATCGCCGTCGAAATCAGCGTTTCACGCCGCGAGGGCCAAGTTACCTTCGCCGTTTCCGAGCGCACCTGCTGCAGAAACGTGAAAGGATTGGTGATTTTGGACGCCATCTGCCGCTCTGTTGCCTCTGCCCGTAACGGGCTTGTCGGCGGCCCGCAAAGCCGGACCATTCCGTTGTTATCTTGTCATCACTGCCGAATCGGCGAAAACCATATTCCACGCAATTAGGGCGCGTAAAGCCGGTCTCCCAGCTCCACGCACCGCGTGTCTGTCTTCCCCTACATAATTCCGAAATCCGGGACATGCAAGTGCCCGATCCCGCAACATGTACCGACAATGTCAGCCGGCTCGCACCGGCGCTCTGGCAGGGGCAGAGGGGCTCGAACCCCCGACCTGCGGTTTTGGAGACCGCCGCTCTACCAACTGAGCTATACCCCTATCGCGGCGGTGTCTCTAGACGCATTAGCTGCGCCGCGCAAGATCATTCGAAGACCGAAAGCCGGACGTTCCGGCAGCCGCATTACTTCAACCGCAGCGCAGCCGCGCTGTCGGCGAGGTTGGCGAAGGCCGCCATTGCCGCCGTGCCCCCAACTTCACCGCCTGAAAGAAGATTCGTGCCCTCCCAGGGGTCAGTACCGAGGTCGAAAAACATGTCGCCCTTGTCGTCGTCATGAAGCAACTTGTAGCGGCCGTCGGTGATCGCCCAGCCATATTGCGTGCCGTGTCCGGGCGCCCTGTCCGAAAAATGCTCGACATAAGCAAATGAGCGTGTCGAACCGGCCTGCCCGCTCAGGAGCGGCGTGACGCTGATGCTGTCTTCGGGCCAAACCGGCGCGCGGTCACGTGTGATGCCGGCAAGCTGAGCAATCGTGGCGAAAAGGTCGGTCGAATTGACAAGCGCTGCTTCTCGTTCGCCTTTCCGCGTGACTCCGGCGCCCCACACGACAAGCGGCACCCTCACCCCTCCGGCATAAAGGCTGCCCTTGGCCCGGCCGCGCGAAAACGGCTCCTGAACCGCCTGGTTGGGCGAACCGTTGTCGCCGAGAAAAATAACGACAAGGTTCTCTTTCTGCTCCATCGGCAGCGCTTCGTAAAACCTGCCGAGTTCGGTATCGAGCGCCTCAAGCGCCGCGAGATACTGCCCGACATTGTCGTCCGCCGGCGCGGCGCTCTGCAGAAGCTCGCCCGGCGGATTGTGGAGGGGCGCGTGCGGGGCGACATGTGCGAGCCAAAGGAACCAGGGCGTGTCCTGTTGCACGGCCCAGTCGATCGCCATGTCGGTCAGCACTGAGGTGATGTAGCCGGCCCTGTCCCGCGTTTCGCCATCCTCGGTCAACAGCCAGTTGTAATAGTCCTCGATCGTCCCGCTGATCACGCCGGCATAATGTCCGACGCCGGCCAGCATCGGATGGTCGGTCCAGCCATTGTCCTCAGTTGCCAGGTGCCATTTGCCGATGACCGCGTGCGCATATGTCCGCGGGGCATTGGCATCGAGAAACTGAAATAGCGTGGTCTCGTCCAGCGAAAGCCCGTTCGGCGAGCGCGGACCGAGTGCAGCCCCCACCCCGGTGCGGAAGCCGTAGCGCCCGGTCAGGATCGTGGCACGCGTCGGCGAGCAGGACGGCGCTGCATAGGCGTTGTCGAAAACGAGGCCTTCCGCACACATGCGTTCCAGAAACCGCATCGTCGGCTTGCGCGCCCCGACATCGTAACAGGGGCTGGCATCGAGCCCCATATCGTCGGCGATGACGAGCAGGATATTGGGCGACGCGGACTGCGCGTTTGCAGCAGTTAGAGTGGCAAAGAGCGCCGCCAAGACAAAAAAGGCGCCCGAAGGCGCCTTTCTCAGAACATATGCAGCCAGATGGCGCATTATTCCGTGATGCTTGCGACGATGCCTGCA
>NZ_RCIO01000010.1 GCF_004000235.1 Mesorhizobium sp. Z1-4 | reverse complement strand
ATCCACTATGCCGGCTTTCTGGAGGTCATGGACACCGGGCAGGCGCTGACCCGCTTTTTCCAGCGCAATTCGGAACGCGCCAACGACCTGACGCTCTACCCGCACAAAGAAGATGAATTCTGGCTTTGGGTGAACTCCTGGGCGGTGTTCCTGCAATCGCCGGCCGACCTCGGCTTCCCCGATGATGGCTACGTGCTGCCGCAATACACCGTCCGCTGGCACGAAGTTCCTACCGACCATGCGGCGGCCGGGACCGACCGCGACGGGCAGGGGCTTCTGATCAACGATCCGGGCGCCAGCGTCGTTCATGCCGCCCGCGAGAAACGCGTGAGCATGGAAGCGCGCCTTGCCAAGATGATCGAGCTGCTCGCCGATGCGCCGGATGACCATCATGTGCTGTGGCATCACCTGGAAGATGAGCGCCGGGCTATCGAGGCGGCTGTGCCNTGGAAGATGAGCGCCGGGCTATCGAGGCGGCTGTGCCCGGCGTCCGGTCGATCTACGGGTCGCAGGACCTGGAAAAGAACGAGGCGAACGCCGTCGGCTTCAAGAACGGCGAGTTTCAGCACCTCGCAACCAAGCCTGAAATGAGCGGCGCAGGTTCCAATTTCCAGAAGCATTGTCACCGGGCGATTTTCGTCGGCATCGACGCCAAGTTTCACGACTTCATTCAGGCGATCTACCGGATCGTACGCTTCGGTCAGAAGCACGAATGCACGGTTGACATCATCTATTCGGAGGCCGAGCGCGGCACGCGGCGCATCCTTGAAGACAAGTGGGGCGAGCACGACCGAATGATGGATCGGATGACGGAGATCATCCGCGAGTACGGTCTTGGGCGGTTGCCAATCNGGCATCACCTGGAAGATGAGCGCCGGGCTATCGAGGCGGCTGTGCCCGGCGTCCGGTCGATCTACGGGTCGCAGGACTTGGAAAAGAACGAGGCGAACGCCGTTGGCTTCAAGAACGGCGAGTTTCAGCACCTTGCAACCAAGCCCGAAATGAGCGGCGCAGGTTCCAATTTCCAGAAGCATTGTCACCGGGCGATTTTCGTCGGCATCGACGCCAAGTTTCACGACTTCATTCAGGCCATCTATCGGATCGTTCGCTTCGGCCAGAAGCACGAATGCACGATCGACATAATCCATTCCGAGGCCGAACGCGGAACGCGGCGCATTCTCGAAGAGAAGTGGGGTGAGCACGACCGGATGATGGAGCGGATGACGGAGATCATCCGCAAATACGGGCTGGGGCGGTTGCCGATAGATACGGTGCTGAAGCGTTCGATCGGCGTTGAACGGCGCCAAGAGGCGGGAGAATTCTTCCGCATCGCGCTCAACGACTGCGTGGACGAGGCAAGCCGCCAGGATAACGCCAGCGTCGGACAGGTCATCACCTCGATCCCCTTCAGCAATCACTACGAATACACGGCCAGCTACAACGACTTCGGCCATACCGACGACAACGACCACTTCTGGCGGCAGATGGATTTCCTGACGCCGCAGCTGCTACGGATCCTTCAGCCCGGCCGAATGTGCTGTGTGCATNGACCACTTCTGGCGGCAGATGGATTTCCTGACGCCGCAGCTGCTACGGATCCTTCAGCCCGGCCGAATGTGCTGCGTTCACGTGAAAGATCGGGTGATGTTCGGCAACGTGACAGGCGCGGGACTGCCGACGATATCGCCCTTTCATGCCGAGGCGATCTTCCACTTCACCCGTCATGGCTTCGACTATTGCGGCATGATCACGGTCGACACCGACGTCGTAACCGAGAACAACGGCAATTACCGGCTCGGCTACACCGAAATGCTCAAGGACGGCTCGAAGATGGGCGTCGGTTCGCCGGAATATGTCCTTCTCTTCCATAAGCCGCAGACCGACCGTAGCCGCGGCTATGCCGACACTCCGGTCACGAAAAGCCGGGAGAGCTACAGTCTCGCGCGCTGGCAGATCGATGCGCACGCGCATTGGCGGTCCAGCGGCGACAGGCTCCTTACACGCGAGGAGTGGACCATGCTTCCTCCCGACGCGGTGCCCAAGGCGTTCCGCTCCTACAGCAGCGGCCATGTCTATGATCATGAGGATGTCGTCGCCATCGGCGAGGCGCTTTCGGCCAAGGATCGATTGCCGAAAAAGTACATGGCTCTCGCACCGACCTCACACTCTCCATGGATATGGTCGGACGTGGTGCGAATGCTCACGCTGAACGGGAGCCAATCGAGCCGCAATGTCGAGAAGCACATTTGTCCGCTGCAGTTCGACATCGTTGACCGACTGATCGATCGTTACAGCAATCCGGGCGAGCTCGTTTACGACCCCTTCGGTGGCCTCATGACGGTGCCCTATCGGGCGGTCCTCAAAGGTCGGCGCGGCGTCGCATCGGAGCTCAGCGAGGTGAGCTTTAAGGACGGTCTCTACTATTGCCGGGAAGCTGAAGCCAAGCGCTCGACGCCCAGCTTTTTTGATCTCTTGTCTGCGGGAAACGTAACGCCCGAGGTTCAGGACGAAACTGCACATCTCAACGGAGGTGCTGCAGATGTCTGAAATCGTTCCACCAACCCGCGAACCATCCCCGGTCGAAGCTGTGTCCGTCTATGGCGGCCACCGCGCCCGCTTCCGCAAGGCGACGGGCGNGAGGTTCAGGACGAAACTGCACATCTCAACGGAGGTGCTGCAGATGTCTGAAATCGTTCCACCAACCCGCGAACCATCCCCGGTCGAAGCAGTGTCCGTCTATGGCGGCCACCGCGCCCGCTTCCGCAAGGCAACGGGCGGCTGGGACTGGGTGCGCGCCAATGGCGAGCCGCTTGTCTACGCGACAACCAAGGATGCCCTGTTGGCGGCATGGGAGGCANCGGCCACCGCGCCCGCTTCCGCAAGGCGACGGGCGGCTGGGACTGGGTGCGCGCCAATGGCGAGCCTCTGGTCTACGCAACAACCAAGGATGCCCTGCTGGCTGCATGGGAGGCGCGCCATGCGCACTTCCACGGTCACGGCATTCTTTCGACCGGGCCCAAAGCCCAACTGCGCATGGAGGCCGAAAGGCTCTTTCTTGGCGGCGGGCGGGTCGTGGAGGTCGCGCGGCGCTGATGCAGGTCGACCAGACAGAACTGCAGCACCTCATGGACCGGGTGCCGATCTCGGAACTCTTCGCGCGCTATGGCATCCGAGGAAAGGGGCGCGGCAAGGTCATATGGGCCAAGTGCTGCTTCCACGGCGAAAAAACGGCCAGCCTGAAGATCAATGACGAGCAGGGCATCTACTACTGCTTTGGCTGCGGGGCGAAGGGCAACCACATCGATGTCTTGCGCGAACTCGGCAGCAAGACGTTCCAGGAAGCGGTAGAGGCGCTCGGCGGCAAGGAGGTATTCGTCACGACCGAGGAGCGCGCCGCGATAGAGCAGCGCAAGCAGCGATGGGAAGCGGAGGAACGCGAAGCCCGCCAGCGCGTCCGCTCGGCATCGGAGCGGATATTCGCCGAAGGCAAGCCAGTGGCCGGCACTCACGTCGAAGCGTATCTGAAGGCCCGCGGTTTGCCCGTGGTGCCGCGCTGGACCTTTGACCTTCGGTTTGCCGCGGAACTCAAATACCGAGGCTTCCCGGATACTGAGGCCGACGACGAAACGGATCTGGGTCACTTCCCTGCAATGCTTGCCGCGATCCGCGACCGGCAGGGCGCGATCATCGGACTGCATCGCACTTATCTCGATCCTCAGCGCCCCGCGAAACTCTCCCCGCCAGGCGATGAACGGCGCAACAAGGCCAAGAAGGTCATGGGCGAGCAGCGCGGTGGGATAATCCAATTATCGCCCATGTCTCGCCATCTCGCGATCGGTGAGGGCATTGAGACGTCGCAGGCGTGGTACGCGCTGGGCATGGCCGACGGTGACGTTGCCGTGGCGGCAGCTGTGTCGCTCGGCAATCTGTCTGGTTCCGCGACAGGATCAGCTCCGCACCCTACACGGGAGGGCCGCACGGTGCCGAACGGCTCCCCGGACATGGAAAGACCCGGCCTGTTGCTCCCGCGCGAGGTCGAGCATGTGACGCTGATCGGCGACGGTGATTCCGATCCACATATGACAAGGGCGCGCCTGCTCGTGGCTGCGCGGCGCTTCCACACTCAGGGGATTGGGGTATCGGTGTCTATGGCGCCGGACGGCAAGGACTTCGCGGACGTGCTCCTTTCGGACGAGGAGACCGGAACGTGAGCGCCATACCACCAATTCAGGACTTCGAGGCATTCGAGAAGGCAACGGTCGAGTTCCTCAAGCCGCCGTTTCGACCGCACTTCCCGGCCGTCCCGTGGGGCGAACGCGGGAAGCCGCGCAAGCGGCTGCAATACCTGGTCGAAGACTGGATTTCGACGACTGGCGCTTCCGTGGTCGGTGGGCGGTCGGGCTGCGGCAAGTCGTTTTTCGCCCTGCACCTGGCGATGTGCGTCTGTCGTGGCGTTGACTTCTTCGGTCTGGCTGTTCGTCGCGCCGGTGTCATCTACCAGGCCGGAGAGGGCGGATACGGCCTCTACGACCGCGAGGAAGCCTACGCGCGGCATTTCGAGGTGAAGGACGACGAGAAAGTGCCCTTCATGCTTGTCCCGGTGCCGATCGACATACTCACCAAGGACAAGAAGGACGTCGACAACTTCATTGCCGATGTGCGGGGGCATTCCGAGCAGATGGAAAGCAAGTTCGGCGTGCCGGCCGGGCTGATTGTCATCGATACGCTGAAGAAGGCCGCGCCCGGCATCGACGAGATCAACGGCAAGGATTACGCAGTCGTCGTCGCGAACGTCTATCGGATCGAGCGCGAGACCGGCTGCCACGTCATGCTGGTGCACCACACCAATGCCGGCGGGAACAAACTGCGCGGCAACACCAGTATTCGCGACGACGTCGACCAGGTGATTTTGATCGATCACGACAAGCAGACCGGCATCAGGGATGCCGTGCTGGACAAGATCAAGGACGGGGAGGACGGCAAGAAAATTCGCTTCACGCTCATTTCCGTTCCGGTTCGCATGGAGGCGCGCTCGGACGGCACCGACAAGGAGATCACGTCATGCGCCGTCGTGACCGTGACGGAGAAAGACCGTCTGAAGAAGGAACAGGAGCGGCAGGGTTTCAGCGTCAACCCGACCGAGCGCCGCATCCTCATGAACCTGTTCGATGCCGCCGATCGTTACGGCAAGTTCGTTGCCAGTGAGGCGGACGGTCCGAAAGCCGCCATCGGGCGGATCGTGATCGGATGGGATGTATATCGCGATATCGCACTCGAGAAGATGCCGGAGGTCGAGGACCGAAAGAAGGCCCGCGACCAGATCAGGCAGGAGTTCAAGCGCGCGAAAGATGCGCTGCTGCGATACGGGATCATCGGCGTTTCGCACCCGTATATGTGGTGGGACGGCAAGCCAGTGCGGGGTTTCACACGAACCTTCAAGCGCGGACAGAACGCGGACGAGACGCGGACAAATGCGGGACAAAGCGCGGATCAGCAGCTTTCGCCGGGTGAGCGCGACATGTTCGATGATCCGGATATTCCGCTGTGACCCGGCACCCCTGCGACATACACAAGATCGCCGATAAATGCGGCGTCCGGCTCCTCGATTCGAACGGGCCGCACCGCTTCGATCCTCGCCGCCCGAAGGTGTGCTTTGCCAAGGGCACGCTGCGCAGGATAGGGCAGGCAAACGGGGAGGGGCATCTCGCGTTGGTTCTGCGCCTGATTGTCGAGACCGAGGGCAATGCCGGCGAGCTCTACCGCGACACGCTGCAGGCCGTTTCGGCCCTGCTGCTCGCCCATCCGGGCATCGTCGACCGCGGCACGGCACTCTTCGACCAGTTCGACGCCATCGATCTTGCCGACATGCGGCGCAAGGCCAAGGCGTTGGCGAAAGGTCTGCGGGTCAGCCAGGTGATGTACATCCTGATTGCGCTGGAACTCCATCAGGACCGCCCCATTGAAGCGGAGAAAGCCGCCTGATGGTACAGCCTTTCCTCATCGGCGACGGCTGGATCGAGGTGCGTGACGGCAACGACACCGCGCGCGCGATCTTTGACCGTCACTACTCGCGCTACGTCTATGCCGACGGCCGCAAGCCGCTGCTTTTCGTCGGACCGGGTGAGAAGATGGTCTTGCTCACCAAGGATGCTGACGCGCTCTGTGTCTGGCGCAAGTTCAAGAGCATGGACAACCAGCAGGGCGTTAATTGCGCCATCTTTCGTAGAGAAGGCGGCGATTTAGCGAGCAATCTCCTCGCCGACGCCCGGACGCTCGCATGGCAACGCTGGACGGGCTCGCGGCTGTTCACCTATGTCGACCCGTTGAAGGTCAGACCCACAATGCGCGCAGGTCGACCGACATGGGGGCACTGTTTCTATCAGGACGGGTGGCGTTTTGAAGGCCTGACCAAGAAGCGGCTTCACATCCTTGCCCGGTATCCCGACGAGGCGGTTCAATGACCGAGCAGTGGACGGCCAAGCAGGTCGAGAGCCAGATCATCGAGGCAGCCGAGACGCTCCGCATGTTGCCCGGCGGCCATGGATTGGCGCGTGTCGGCGGGTCCTGGGTCGAATATGCGCTCGACTATTCCGCGATCAGGATCCGTGCACGCCCATCACCCGGCGCCATCGACCGCATGCACGTCGTTTGGGGTTGGATCAACGCGCTTCCGTCCGAATCCGATCGCCGTCTGCTATATGGCTGGGCCGATGTGAAGGCCACCAAGGGCCGAAAGGTCGAAGATTTCGCCGAACGCGAGGCAATAAAAACCCGAACCCTGCGCTGGCTTGTAAGCCGCCTGTGCCAAGGCATTGCGGATCGTCTCAACGGGGAAACGGCGGAATTCCGTCAACCTCGGCAACTTGACGCTCTTGCCGATTTTCTCGCACACGAGACGGCACATAGCGTGGCCGCGTCGCGCCCGCAGCGCTCACCCTCACACATTCCACCCGATCAGCGCCCCGGCTTCGACACCTCGCCGGACGCCATGAAGCGCGTGGCCCGGGAGATCGAAAAGTCCAACCGGCGCATCCGAAAACGGAGAGGGCGGAAAGGCTGAATTCCCAGCCCCGCCCGGATTCCTGTCAAGCGAAAAGATTCGGACAAATCACGGAATTTTCCGGGACAAACCCCGGACAAATCGCGCCGCGGCAAAAATCGGCAAAAAGCCGTGGTATGAANTTCCACGGTCACGGCATTCTTTCGACCGGGCCTAAAGCCCAACTGCGCAGGGATGCCGAACGGCTCTTTCTCGGCGGCGGGCGGATCGTGGAGGTCGCGCGGCGCTGACCATGTCCGATTCCGCAGAATTTGCCGCCGTCATGCCGCAGGTGGCCGAGCTCGTGCTTGGCGAATTCCTGGGCGAGAAGAACCGACATCTATCCTCATCCACCGAATGGCGATGGGGAAACAACGGTTCCGTTGCAGTCGACTTGCAGAAAGGCGTCTGGGCAGATCATGAGGATCATACCGGTGGAGGAGTGCTTGACCTCCTCAAGGCCTTCAAGGGCTTTGAGAAACCCGAGGCGCTGGAATGGCTACAGGACAAGGGCTTCATCAAGCCTCGCCAGCAGAGGGCGAACGGGCGTGCCAATGGCGTCCATTCGGCGGGACCGACCGATACGATCGATGTTCCCGATTGGATGGAACACAAGCCGATCGCGCTCTTTGAGTATCACGACGACAAGGGGGCGCTCGCCTACCAGGTCCTGAAGTTTCCGAAGGAGGCACCACGCCGATATATGCAGCGCCGCCCACACTCGCAGGGCGGGTGGGTTTGGGGCCTTCAAGGCGGTCTCTACGGCAAGATCAAGTCTGGCGACTGGTTCAAGGCCAAGGCCGGCAAGAAATACGAGGCAGAAGAAACGCTCGAGGATGCCTCGCGCTGGCTTTACCGGCGCGACGAGGTGCTGAAGGCCTCCGCGGCCGGCGAGAGGGTCTTTCTTTGCGAAGGCGAGAAGGATGTCGAGACACTGCGCGCATGGGGCCTGACGGCCACCACAAACGCCGGCGGAGCCAAATACTGGGATGAGACATTCGACCGGGACTTGACCGGCGCGGACGTGGTCATCCTGCCCGACAACGACGACGCCGGACGTGACCGGGCGACGATCCGAGGTGGCGGCCTGTTCGGCAAGGCCAAGTCTGTCAAGGTGTTGGACATCGCTGCGCATTGGGCCGAAGCCCCTGCCAAGGCGGACGTGACAGACTGGCGTGACTTGGCAGGCGGTACGGCCGATCGGTTCGCCGATGTTGTTCGAAAGGCCAGGCCATGGAGACCGGAGCGAACGCGGGCATTTGGTGCGTACTATCATGACGAGATCGAAGGGCCGGGCCTACAGCTCGACTACGTCATAGACGGCTGGCTTGCCTCGCGCGGCCGTTCCGTCATGGGCGGGCCATCGGGGTCCGGCAAATCATTTCTCGCCCTTCATGCTGCCTATTGCATTGCCCGTGGCATCGACTTCTTCGGCTACCACGTCGAGCAGGGTGGCGTGATTTACCAGGCCGGCGAAGGCGGTCTCGGCATGAAGAAGCGCCAGCGCGCATATGTGAAGCACTTCGAGATCGAGAACGCCGATGAGCTGCCATTGGTCGTACTGCCAGCCAAGGTAGACCTCTTCAGCCGGGACGGCGATACGGATCGCCTGATCAGCGCCATCAAGCAGGCGCGCTTGACGATGGCTGTGCCGCTGCGCGTCGTCTTCATCGACACACTGTCTACGGCGACGATCGGCGCCGACGAGAATTCGGGCAAGGACATGGGCTTCGTGCTCGCCAACATCGCCCGCATCGAGGAAGAATGCGGCGTCCACGTCTGCCTTGTCCACCACATGAATGCCGACGGCAAGAAGCTTCGCGGCCACACTTCGATCCACGCCAACGTCGACACCGTCATTCAGGTCACAAACGAAGAGACGACAAAAATCAAGACGGCGCGGCTGCGCAAGCAAAAGGATGATGAGGACGGGCTAGAGGTCCGGTTCACGCTGCCGCAGGTGGTCATCGGCATCAATCCCAAGACCGGCCGTGATCTCACATCGTGCGTCGTCATGACGGTTTCGGAGCGGGAGAAACTGAAGCAGGAGGCGGCGCAGTACGGCTTCTCGGTCAAGCCGTCAGAAGAGGCGCACCTGATCCCTCTGTTCAAGGCGATCGACAAGTACGGAAAGCTTGTGACGGATGCCAGCGACGGGCCCAGCGACGCACTGGGTAAGCAGGGTGTCGATTTCGGCTATTTCCTGGACGTGGCGGTCGAGATGGACGCGACGGCCGATGACAAGAGCACTGCACGCGAGCGCATCCGCAAATCCTTCGAACGCACAATGCGCTTCCTGATCAAGAACGGCGTCATAGGCTTCAAGCGAACAGGTGATCGAACGGCCTTTGTGTGGTGGACCGGTCGGCCCATACGGGGCTTCCCTCAGACTTTCCCGGATAACACACCAGAGCGGACAAACTCTGGACATTCTCTGGACAAACACACGACAAACCCCGCCGCCCCTCTCTCTCCGGGCGAGCGCGAATTGTTCGATGACCCGGAGATTCCGCTATGAATCGGGGGCGTCATCGCTGCGACATTTACCGTGTAGCCCGGCAGTGCGGTGTGATCCTGCGCGACGGTCGAGAGCATAGTCCGACAAGCCGAAAAGCGCGCGAGTGCTTCTGCAAACCGACGCTACGGGAGATAGGAAGGGCTAACGGCGAAGATCACCTGAAGCTGGTGCTGATGCTCATGACCGGGGAGGATCACAACGCGCGAGAACTCTACGCCGACATGATCAAGGCAGTCTCCGGCGTGCTCGCGTCGCAACCTGATCTGGTGCGTCGGCCGGCTCTCATAGACGAGTTCAACGCTATCGACCTGGCTTCCCTTCGCCGCGCCGCACGTACATTCAACCTCTCCATGGCGCGGTCGGATGCGCTCAAGGTTCTGCTGATGATCATGCTCTATCCATCGTGGCGAGAGGCTGAATGACCTACCACGCATGGACTGCGAAAGACGTAGAGCACCGGATCCTTGAGGCTGCGGAAACACTCATGCTCATGCCGGGCGTCAAAGGGCCAAAGGCGTACGGCAGCGCCATGCCGGACTATGTCCGCGACTGGCAGGCCTACGGCTCCGAACAATCGCGCTACAAGCGCCGGCCGTCTCGCGATGCAATAAGTCGCATGCCCGAAACATGGGGCTGGATAAACACGCTGCTCAAGGAAAGCGACCGCAAGCTCATCTATGCCTGGGCTTGGGTGAAAGTCCGACGCGGCGTCGCGGTGAACGATTTTGCCAGCCGCGAAGGCATGAATTCCAGAACTTTACGCCGCACCATAACCCGGCTGTGTCAACGCATGGCGAACGATTTGAACCGAACTGTTCGCGTTCGGTTTACGCCGCCAATGGACGGTGTGTCCGAAATCGGCTTAGAAGCCGACCCCAACGCTGTATCGTCGGTGAACTACGCCTCACATTGGATGGCGCCCGACGCGAAGCCCCAACACCTCCCTGAACGGCTCGAGCCCGTGCACAGGAACCCCGCCGAGAGCGGGAGGGGTGAGAATCGCCAAAATCTGTCAAGGAAAAAATAGCGGACAGGACGCGGATATTTCGCGGACAAACCCGGGACAAATCCCGCCACGGCCTTTTTCGGCAAAAAACCGTGCTATGAGGAATCATCCTCGCGTAGACGCCAAGTTCTGATGTGCCCCTGCCTGACGGCCGGCGGGCAGCAAGCCCGTCCGGCCAACGTAGAGCACGGCATCTGATCAGTAGGCTCTATGGAGACCAAAGAGCTCTTCATCCCNACGGGCCGGCGGGCAGCAAGCCCGTCCGGCCAACGTAGAGCACGGCATCTGATCAGTAGGCTCTATGGAGATCAAAGAGCTCTTCATCCGAGCGCGCTCGCTGTAGCTCGCGGCTCGTGAACACCATCATTCGAGGCTAATCCTCAATGGCAGCACTGAAGAACGCGCGGCATGAAGCGTTCGCGCAGGCGCTCGCAAAGGGCAAACCCGCGTCGGAAGCCTACGCNCGAGCGCGCTCGCTGTAGCTCGCGGCTCGTGACCTTCAATTGCGGCCAATACCAGACCGCATAAGCGAGGCGCTGCTCCTCAAAGGCAGGCGTATAGCCCTAAAAGCGTGGATCGCGGTTGCCGGCGTAATGAACCGCCCATCGTCTCGCACTCATCATCCGAGGCTAATCCTCAATGGCAGCACTAAAGAACGCGCGCCACGAGGCGTTCGCGCAGGCGCTCGCCAAAGGCACATCGGCTTCTGAGGCCTATGTCGAAGCAGGCTATAAGCCGGACCGCGGCGCAGCATCGCGCCTATCAGCAAATGTCAACGTGCAGAAGCGGCTTGCTGAGTTGCAGGCGAGAGGCGCCAAGAAGGTCGAGGTGACCGTCGAGAGCCTTACCGGCGAGCTCGAGGAGGCGCGGTCTCTGGCACTTGCGGAAAAACAAACTAGCGCGGCCGTCTCCGCCACAATGGGCAAGGCCAAGCTGTTCGGTCTGGGTGTCGAAAACCGCCGTCACAGCGGAACGATCGGCATCGTGCAACTGACGCCCAAGCATCTGGACGCTCTCACCGACGATGAACTTGCACTCCTCGAGTCAGCCTATCCCGTTCTCGAAAAGCTCGGGCTTGTTGGCGGCGATACAGGGCCAACGGCAGAAACGGGAGATTGAAGCCCAGCGCGGCGGGTGGGAGCGTGAGAAGGAACGCTGTGCCGATGGGGTCGACGGCATTCTCCACTGGTTCGACAACTGGGTCTACACCTATGACCCTCGCTTGGTCGGCAAGCGGAACGATGATGGGTCGCGCGCCAGCCCGTATGTCCGGTTCAAACTGTGGCCCCGGCAACGCGAGTTCATCCGCTGGCTGGAGGAGCGATATCAAGCTGGCGAGGAAGGTCTTGGGGAGAAAAGCCGCGACGTCGGCGTAACGTATCTGTGCGGCGGGTTCGCGCTGCATCACTGGTTGTTCGTCCCGGGCTTCAAGGCGACGTTCGGCTCCCGCAAGGTCGATTACGTCGACAAGAAGGATAACCCCGACGCCATTTTCGCGAAGCTGCGCATCATGGCGAGGCGTCTGCCAGAGGAGATGTTGCCCGAGGGCTTCGAATGGTCCCGGCATGACAACTACATGCGGCTCGCCAACCCGGAGACCGGCTCCGTCATATCGGGCGAGGGCGGGGAAGACATGGGTCGCGGAGGTCGGTCGTCGATCTACTTCCTCGATGAGGCTGCCTTCGTTCCAAACGCCGAGAACGTCGAAAAGGCGCTATCTGGCAACACCGATTGCGTGATCTGGGTCTCTTCAGTCAACGGCATGGGAAACCTGTTCGCCCGCAAGCGCCATTCGATCCTGAAACAGCACCAGGTATTCCGCCTGCACTGGCGGGACGATCCGCGCAAGACGGAAGAGTGGGCCCAGACCAAGCAGGCCAGCTTCTCCGATCCGACCACATGGGCGGCGGAATACGACATCGACTATTCGGCTTCGGTCGAAGGCATCTGTATTCCTGCGCTCTGGGTGGAGAGCGCGAAACGGCTGGCAGCACTTGAGCCGCGGCTGGTTCCAGGCAATGAATGCGTACTCGGCGGCGACGTAGGCGCCGGAAAGGCGAAATCGGTAGTCGTCACCAAGCGCGGTCCGCTCGTTGAACCGCCACTCGCTCGCGGCGATCCTGACACGACTGAAACCGCTCATTGGATGCTGGGCATTGCCCGAGAGACGGGCGCGAGCCGCTTGAATTTCGATGCGCCGGGCGTAGGAGCCGGCGTCTCATCGACTTTGATGAAGAATCCGATCGACGGGCTTTCGGTCCACCCGGTCAACACCGGCGAACCGCCATCGCATACGCGGTGGCCAGACGGTCGCACGTCCGACGAGATATTCGGCAATCTGAAGGCAGAAATCTGGTGGCTGTGCCGCACCGCGCTCCAGCGGACACATGAGCATGTGCTGTGGCTGGAAGGCAAGGAAGGCGGCAAGGAACATGCGCTGACTGATCTGTTGGCGTTGCCGTCGGGTGACCGGGAGAGTGACGCGCTCTGCCTCCAACTATCGCTGGTGAAGTGGGAGCGCAATGAGCGCGGCAAGATCATGATTGAAAAGAAGGACGCGTTGAAGCGCCGCGGCATCAATAGCCCGGACCATGCCGATGCGCTGATGCTGACCTTCACCGTGGAACGCGGCTACCGCTACCGGCTGCTCGAGGTTGTTGACTGATGCAGATCATCGATAGTCTCAAGTCGCTCGTCACCGGCCTCGGCACGTCCAAGGACAAGACCGTGAGCCAGGTATTTGGCTACAAGTTCGTTGGACCGGAAGAACTCAACGCCATGCACCGGTCGGACTGGCTGGCGCGAAAAGTGGTCGACATCATTCCGAACGACATGACGCGGGAATGGCGCGATTGGCAGGCTGAGAACGACCAGATCGAGAAGATTGAAGCGGTCGAGAAGACATTCAACGTTCAGGGCAAGGTCAATCTTGCGCTTCAGAAGGATCGGCTGTTCGGCGGCGCCGTTATCGTCATCGGCATCAAGGGGGATGATCCGGCCGAAGAACTGGATCTGGACCGGGTAAAGGCCGGGTCGCTCGAATATCTGCATGTGCTCTCACGGCACGATGTGGCGATCGGAGAATTGATCCGCGACGTGACCAGCCCACTCTATGGTGAGCCGACATATTACGAGGTCACATCCTCACAGGGAAACCGAGCCAAGGTCCATCCGTCGCGCGTTGTGCGCTTTACTGGCGTCCGGGTGTTGGACGATCGCACTACCATGGCCGACGGCTGGGGCGATTCGATCCTCCAGATCGTCTATGACGCGGTGCAGAACGCGGCATCTGCGCAGGCCCACATCGCTGCACTCATCCCCGAGGCCAAGCAGGACATCATCTACATTCCGGGCCTGTCGGAGTATGCCGCAACGACCGCGGGCCAGACGAAGCTCACCAATCGCTTCACCTATGCCAATATGGCCAAGAGCATGTTCAACATGCTGCTACTTGACGGCACGGGCCAGCCCGGCACGGGTAAGGAAGCTGGCGAAAAGTGGGAGCAGAAGCAAATCAACTTCGCCAACCTGCCGGAGTTGATGCAGCAGTTCCTCAAGATCGCAGCGGGCGCCGCCGATATCACGCTGATCCGGTTGTTGCAGGACGCGCCATCGGGCTTGGGTTCGAACGGCGATAGCGCGCTGCAGTCCTATTATGACAACGTATCGGCTCGCCAGCGCACCGAACTGACACCAGCGATGACGCGGCTCGATGAGGTGATCATCCGCTCCGCCGTGGGCCGGCGAGACCCGGCGATCTATTACGACTGGTCGCCGTTGTGGAGCCTGTCTGACAAGGAAAAAGCGGAGGTATTCAAGATGAAGGCCGACGCGGCAAGGGCCATCGTGGGCGGGAACGGTCAGCAGCCGATTATCCCTCCCGAGGCGCTGAGCGATGCGTTCGTAAACCGTCTGGTCGAGGATGGCGACTTACCCGGCCTTGAAGCCGCAATCGAGGAATTCGGTCGGCTTGCCGATCAGGAAGAGGAAGAGATCGACCTTCAGGCTGCGGTCGCAAATAATCAGCAGGTGGCGGCCGATGCCGCGCCGCGCACGCTGTATGTGCGCCGTGATGTCCTAAATGCCGATGCCATCCGCAAATGGGCGAAAGCGCAGGGAATTACTGACATCGAGCCGGACCTGCACGTCACGATCATCTATTCGCGGCGCCCCATGGACTGGATCAAGGCCGGCAATGTCGGCGAGTGGAACCAGGACAAGAACGGACAGATCACCATCCCCGCCGGCGGTCCGCGCGTGGTCGAGCCACTTGGCGGTATGACGGCCGTCCTGATGTTCGCCAGTTCGTTGCTGTCGTGGAGGCATGAAGAGATTGTGCGGGCAGGTGCCTCGCATGATTTCCCCGACTATCAGCCGCACATTTCATTGACCAAGGCCAGCGTCGAGCTATCGAAGATCGAGCCGTATCGCGGCGAGATTGTTCTGGGACCGGAAATCTTCGAGCCTCTGAAAGAGGATTGATCATGCAATTCACTGACATTGCCGTTGTCGCGGGAACGCGACGGCGCGACGACGGCTATCTCGTAGCCGATGCCCGGATCGCTCGCACAGGCGTTCAGCACTATCTGGGCTCCGAAGTCGGTCGCGACGATATGGCGACCGTGCGCGTCTATCGACCCGGCGCGGAAGTGTTCGCTGACGCCACGTTGAAGTCCGCGGCGCATCGGCCGGTGACGAACGATCACCCGGCCGAAATGGTCAATTCCGAAAACTGGAAACAGCATGCGGTCGGGCAGACCGGCGACGAAGTGACCGGCGAGGGCATCTTCATTCGTGTCCCGCTAATGGTCAGCGACGAGGCTACGATCAAGCTTATCGAAGACGGTAAGCGCGAATTGAGCGCGGGCTACACCTGCGATCTGGACTGGACGGCGGGACAAACGTCCTCCGGCGAGGCCTACGACGCCATTCAAAAGAATATCCGGCTCAACCACGTTGCCATCGTGCAGCGCGGTCGCGCGGGTTCACAGGTCCGCATCGGAGATGCGGCGAGCTGGGGCGTTGCCCCGATTTCCACCACTGACAAGGAGACCATCACAATGAGTGATGTACTTCGCACTGTGGTCGTGGACGGGCTGTCGGTGAGCACCACCGATCAGGGCGCCCAGGCCATCAGCAAACTGATGAAAGACCTCGAGGCTTCGACGGCGAAGATCGCCGATGCCGAGAAGAAACTCGCGGACGCCGAAGCGGCCCACGCCAAGGCCCTGGCTGACAAGGATGCCGAGATCGCGAAGAAGGATGCGGCAATCGACGCAGAGAAGGCCAAGATTCTGTCTGACGCCGATATCGACAAGCGTGTGGCGGCCCGCGCCGGCCTGATCACCGTCGCCAAGGCCATCGCCAAGGACGTGAAGACCGATGGCGTTTCGGATGCCGATATCCGCAAGGCCGTTGTCGTCGCCGCGCTCGGCGATGCTGCGGTGAAGGACAAGACCGAGGCGTATATCGACGCCCGCTTCGAAATCCTTGCCGAAGACGCCGCCAAAAAGGCGGGCAAGCTCGATGCTTTCCGCCACGTTGTAGGCGACGGGCTTCAGTCCGATGCCGATGGCGAGAAGGCTGTTTCCGACGCCTACGCGGCGATGGTGAAGGACATGCAGTCCGCTCACCTGCCCGCCAAGGCCAACTGAGGAGTCCAGATACATGGCTACCTATCAGACGACCTACACTGAGGCTCCCGCGATTGGTCTTCCGGGTCAGATTGCGAACGAGGAGCTTTGCAACAAGGTCAGCCGCACCGTTGAAAGCGCGGCTGGCATCGAATTCGGCCAGCCGGCATTCCGCGGTTCGGGCGATCATGGCGTTGTCGTGGGGGCTACCTTCGCGGCAACCGGCGCGGGTTCCGAGGCCGCGGGCAATACTGGTACGGGTGAAATCACTGACGCGCCGACCGTTGCCGCTGGTGCGAAGGCTGGTCGCTACATCGCGATCCTGCAGGCGACTTCCGCGACCGCTCTGTTCCACGTCTACGACCCTGACGGCATCTATGTCGGGAGCGGCAATGTGGCGACCGAGTTCGACGCCGCGGGCCTCACCTTCACGATCGCCAATGGCGGCACCATGACCATAGGCGACACGTTCTACATCGACGTGACGTACACAGCGAACGCATCGTTTGTTGGCCTCGCCGTACTCACGCCAGCCGTACCGCCGGCTGCATCCACCCCAGACAAGTACCCGCAGTATTTCACCGGCGCCTTCATGACCGAAGGCCAGATGTACGTCACTGCTGGCGCAACGGTTGTTGACGGCGGGGACGTGTATTGGAACCCCGCAACCAAGCGCTACACCTCAACCACGACGCACATTCGCATCCCCGGTGCGGTGTTCGATACGGGCGGCGGCAACGGCGATATCGTCGAAGTCTCGCTCAAGAACCGCTGATCGCGAAAGGAGCAGCACCAATGAATATTCACGCACCGCAGCCTTTCGCTGATGCGCAGGCCGCGTACCCCTTCGTCATTGCGCAGGGTCGCAACATCGAGACGCGCGTCTATCAGCGCCGTTACCCGACGTTCAACTACGGCGCTCACGTGCCGGTAGTGACCGAGGGCAACGAATGGGCAATCGGGACCACGTTCTTCAGCATGGACGTGGCGGGTCAGGCCAAGTTCATCTCCGGCTCTGGCACCGACATGCCGTTCGTCTCATCCACCCGCGACCAGGCCAGCCACGACTTCGCCATGATCGGCGCGGGCTGGGACTGGACCATGGAGGAGATCAATCAGGCGGCGCTCTACGGCACCAATCTGCGCGACACCGACGCCATGACGGCATCGAGCGAGATCGAGCGCCTTCTGAACACGATCGCCATGTCGGGCTCGACCGAGAAGAACTGGACCGGCTTCGTCAATGACGCGACAGTCTCCCGCGCTGATGTTGCGGCGGATGGCACCAGCTCGTCTCAGTTCTGGTCCGCCAAGTCGGTCGATCAGATCCTCCGCGACATCAATCTGGCCCTGACCACGGTTCGCACCCAGACCTCGGAAGTCGAATGGGCAGATGCCATTCGCATTCCACCCGAGGCGTTCCGTGACATCGCCACCCGCCGGCTCGGTTCCGGCGACGGCATGATCACGGTGCTTGAATATCTGCGCCGTAACAACATCTACACGGCGGAGACGGGCCAGGCGCTCGATATCCAGCCGCTGCGTGAGCTCGCAACGGCGTCGAATGACGGGGGCGGCCGCATGGTCGCATATCGTCGCGATACCGAGGTGCTTCGCTTTCATCTGCCGATGCCGCGGCGCGTGCTGCAGCCTCGCCAGAAGTCCATCATGGGCTGGGAGCAGGGCAGCATCGCCCGCACCGGCGGGACGGAAATCCGCCTGCCCGGTGCCATGACCTATCTGGACGAGATCACCGCCGTTCCGTCCTGATCGGAGCCGATATAGAGGGGCCGGGGTGACCCGGCCCTTTCAGTATCCGCTCGCAAGGGAGAAATCACATGCAAGTCACCAACAATTCGAAGCGTGTCGAGGGTTTTCACACGGTCACCGGCTTCCGGCAGGTCAAGCCAGGCGAGACGCGCGATCTCGACCTGTCCGATGAAGCCGTGAAGCTGGCCAAGCGCCTGCCGTACATCGCGCTCGGTGGGGCAAAGGACAAGGCCAAGTCGGAGACGCAGCCGAATGCCGAGGGCGACACGCCTATCGATGATCGCGACGAACTGAAGGCGCAGGCCGACGAGCTCGGCATCGATTACGCCAAGAACATCTCGACAGACAAACTGCGCGAAATGATCGACGCCAAGCTGGCGGAGTAGGTACATGGCCGGGTATGGCTCTGACGCCGCCTATGAGGCGTGGCTGACGGAACAGGGGTATACCGTGCCCGAGACCGCGCCATCATCAACCATTCAGCGCCAGCGGGCCAGCGTCTACATCGATGCGACCTATGAAGCCCGCTTTCCCGGCGAACGCACCAGTGCATCACAGGAACGGGCTTGGCCGCGCAGTGGAGCAACGCTGTTCGGCTCTGACCTCGCCACAAGCGCGATCCCTCAGCAGGTCATCGATGCGTCCTACATGGCCGCATATCTCAGCGCCAACAGCCTGCTTGTGCTGTCCGTCTCTACCGACCCGAACCAGCGTGTGAAGCGGCAGAAGGTCGACACAATCGAGCGCGAGTTCTTTGAGCCGGGTGGCGGCAGCTTCGCAGCACCCTATGCACGAACCAACTCACTGATCGACGGGATGCTCTATCCGCTGATCGGGCCGATGAACGCCGAGCCGAACGTTCTGGTCGTCTGATGGGCTTCTACGATGAAATACAAGAGATGGCAGCCGAGCTGCTGGCGCCTGAAACCGAAGGTGGGCTGGCGCAAGGCGCGGTCTCGCTGAAGCGCATCGCAACCGCCGCGCCGGATCCGTCGACGCCATGGATGCCGGGCGCCGAAACGGTCACGACCTATGCTCTCAATGCCACGGTGAAGCGTATGCACCAGCGCTATGAGAACGGCGTGCTGGTGGTCGAGACGGGCGACATGGTGACATTCGCAGTGCCGGAAGTAATGCCGGTGCTTTCCGACAGGCTGGTCATCGACTGCGCGGAGCGTGTCATGACGAACCTGACGCCTGTGCCGGCGGCGGGAACGCCCGTGATGTTCAAGGCGTGGTGCGCAGCGTGACCGACCAGGAGCGGGCGGTCCTTGACCGGCTGGTGGAGGCGTGGAACGCGTTTCTACTTTTGCCAATCGAGCATGGCGACGACACCGAAGAATTCCGTCATGGCATCCATCGCTTGCAGGAGAAGGTTCTATCCCGACCCGCTAGACGCTGTATGAAGGGTGGCGAATAAGTATGCCCCGCCAGCCCGATAGCCAACTCGTCGCCGAACTGTTGGCGAAGTGGGAGCCGGAACTGCGCTCCGCGTTCCTCGACGCCGTGGCGGACATTCGTGACAGCATCACGTTGCGCGTGATTGTCGAACGGCTGGA
Source organism: Mesorhizobium sp. Z1-4 (assembly GCF_004000235.1). Taxonomy (GTDB): domain Bacteria; phylum Pseudomonadota; class Alphaproteobacteria; order Rhizobiales; family Rhizobiaceae; genus RCIO01. Next base: position 10,340 of record NZ_RCIO01000010.1, on the reverse strand, counting down.
GCGCGGCGATGTGGAGGGCGCTATCCGCGCCATGAACTTGGAACCCGAGGCATTCGCCCGGCTCGAGCGCGTCATCGCGGAGGCATACTACGACGGCGGGCAGGCCACGGTCGGCAACCTGCCGTTGGTTCGCGATCCCGATGGCAGTCGCATCGTGTTCCGTTTCGCCGTCCGCAACCCGGAAGCCGAAGCATGGCTGCGGCAGCACTCGTCGGGATTGGTCACGCGCACCACCGACGACATGCGCCAGGCCATCCGCCAGCATCTCACAGACGGGCTGGCGCAGGGCCAGAACCCGCGTCAGACAGCATTGCAGGTAGTCGGACGCGTAGACAGGGCCAGCAACCGGCGCACGGGCGGAGTGATAGGCTTGACGGCCCAACAGGAGACCTTCGTTTCCAGCGCCCGGCGTGAGCTTCTGTCGGGCGATCCCGAGGCCATGCGGCACTACCTGACGCGAGGCAGGCGGGACAAGCGCTTTGACCGGGCCATTTTGAAGGCCATCCGCGAGGAGCGGCCGCTAGATTCGGATACGGTAGTCAGGATCGCTGGTCGGTACAGCGACCGGCTTCTGCAGCTTCGCGGTGAATCAATCGGTCTCAGCGAGACGATGACAGCCATCGCCAGAAGCCGGCACGATGCCATTGGCCAGCAGATCGCGGCGGGAAAGCTCGAAGCGCGGGACGTGGTCAAGGTCTGGAAAACTACCCCGCAGGAGCATCCGCGGCTTCACCACCGGGCGATGAACGGCAAGTCGGTCCCGTGGGGCGAGCAATTCGAACTGCCGAACGGCGTTCGTATGGACTACCCGCATGCGCCCGATGCGCCGGCCGGTGAGACGCTATTCTGCAAGTGCACCTATGAAACGCGGATCGCCTTTGCTGGTGCTCTTGTCCGCCGCTATCGCGCCGAGGCCGCTTAGGAGAACTGCAATGACCGAAGCAAAGAAACCCGCCGATCAGTTTCAGATCGGCGATACGGTTCTGTACGTGCCGGAAGGCGTAATCACGACGATCCGGGGCTACACGTGGCAGACCAACATCGGCAACCCGCCGCGCATTCTAACCTATGCACTGGACTGCGGCATCAACGTAACGACCAGCATGATCGAGCGCCTTGACGATGCAAAGGCAAGTGCGGGCGGCACCAGAGCCAAATCGCGCAGCACATGACGCAATCTTTCGCCGCAACGGTCGAGCAGTGGGCGCGCGATGTGGAAGGCGTCGTGGAGGTGATTTTTCGGGAGAGCGTTCAGGAACTGGTCTCTCAAGCCGACGACCTCCTCACGCAGCTCGTCTACGCCGCCCCGCCGTCACCCAACTACCGCAGGACAGGCTTTCTCCGGTCGTCACTGACCATATCAACCGCGTCAATGCCTCTTGCAAGCCGGCCGCAAGGCGCCCTCGATGCTGACTACATGGCGGAAATCACGGCAACGATTGCAGGGTCGGACATCACCGAAACCATCTATGTGGGATGGACGGCTGAATATGCACCGTTCGTTCACTGGGGAGCACGGGGTCAACCGCCGAAGCCTTGGGTGACGCTGGTAGCTCAAAGGTGGCAAGAGATCGTCGCGAGGGTTGCGGCACGGGTCAAGGATCGTCTGGGGCTGTAACGGGCTTCTCCCGTTCCATGTGCATCAGCGCACCGTAGGGGCCTGTGAGGGCCAACCGGAGTGCCTTGTGGCCCAATGGAGTCTCGGCCTTCACGTTCACGATCTCCCGCATCTTGTCATGCAGGAACGTCTCGATTTCTTCGTCGGATTTGAACTGGTTGTCGCTGGGCATCGAAGGGGAGCAATAGCACATGCCGACGACGATTGAAGCCAGGATCGAGAAAGCGCTGCTGGAGCGGGTCAACACGATCACCGTGTCACCGGCGCTCCCAATCGCGTGGCCGAACGTCAATTACACGCCGTCACCGTCAACTCGATATCTGCGCGTCAATCATATTCCAAACCGCGCAGGGCGGGTGCACATAAGCAGCACTGCTGCGCATCGCCGTTACGGCGTCCTGCAAATGACGGCGTTCCTGCCGAAGAATGGCGGGCCGACCAACGCGACCGAACTGGCCGGCGCTGTCGCGGCCCACTTTCCGGCCGATCACGAAATGACGGTCGAGGGCGTCACCGTACGGGTGACCGAAGCTCCAAGCATCGCGCAGGCGTTGCCCGACGACACACATTGGATGGTGCCGATCACCGTCCCCTACGAATGCTGGGCCTAGCTCAGTAAGCCCGAAACGGCCTTGGGCAAGCCGCCTGGAGCGTCGTGAGACGCCCTGTCCCCTAGAAGGAAGCCCCTTATGGCACTGCACCAGGTAGTGGCTGGTAGCCGCTTCTATATCGGCGGCACCATTGCCGATCAAAACTCCGATTTCGCCGAATCCGACTTCTCCGGCCAGTCGTGGACCGAAGTAGACGGATGGGAAACGATGGGTGACCTCGGCGAGGAGCCGAACATCATCACCACGTCGGTGATCAACCGCAACCGCGACAAGGCCCAGAAGGGCACGCGGCAAGTCGTTACGATGGAGAACCGCTTCACCATCTATCCCGACGACGCCGGCCAGTTGGCGTGCATCGCGGCCGAAGCCGACGACGACAACTACGCCTTCCGGCTGGTGTTCCCGTCCGGTGCGCAGCGGCTGTTCATCGGCCTTGTGGTGAGTTCGCGCGAGATCGGCGGCACGGCAAATACGCCTCGCATGCTTCAGGTGAACATAGCCCGCAATTCCAATGTGGTGAAGGTCGCGGCCTAAGCCCTTTCGTGAAGGAACACTGAAATGACCGACATTTCCGTAACGGCGGCCAGCGTGGTCGCCGGAACAAACGCTGTGACCGAAAACGGCCGCGCCGGCGCAACGATTACAGCCGGCCAGGTGGTCTACAAAGACGCATCGGACGGCAAGTTCAAGCTGGCCGACAGCGACAGCGGCACCGCTGCCGTGAAAGTCGCCTATGGCATCGCGCTCAACGGCGCTGCAGATGGCCAGCCCCTTTCGGTGGCGAAGAAGGGCGATGTCACATTCAACGCCGTTCTGACGGCTGGTACGGCCTATTACCTATCCGAAACGGCGGGCGGTATCCAGCCGCAGGCTGACGTGGCGTCGGAGGACGTTATCTTCCTCGGGCTGGCCAAATCCACCACCGTTCTGGCGCTGGATATCCAGATCCCAGGCGTGACAGTCGGAGCGTAACGTCATGACCAAGAAAGCATCCATGGGCGCGGGCAACGTGCCGATTACTCTCGACGGAGAGGAGTGCGTCCTGCGCCCCACGCTGAAGGCGGCGCAGACAATCTCGCGACAGGCCGGCGGTCTGATGGCGGCGATCGAGGCAATTACGAAGTTCGACTTTGACGCCATCACGCAGATCATCGCGCTCGGTCTGGACCGGCCCGTGAAGGACGTTGCCGACGAGGTGTGGCGCACTGGATTGTCGGAGTTGTCCGCCCCGGCCGTGACCTTCGTGTCGATCCTCGCCAACGGTGGTCGTCCGCTCGACAGTGCCGGAGGAGAGGAAGGGACGGACCCTCAGAGCGAGTAACGCTGGTCGAATTCTATGACCGGCTTGCCGAGATTGCCATCGGCTGGCTGGGCTGGACCGAGCATCAGGCACTTTCCGCAGACGTGAACGCCATCATGGCCGGGTTCGAAGGTCGTCTCGACATGTACGAGACGGTCGGCTGGATCACGCGCGAGGAAAAGCCGGAAACGGCGGCGCGTCCGATGGATGAGAAACTTTTCGACGCGATGTTTGGCGGTGGAGCGAAGGCATGACGACTGCTGAACTTGGCTTCGCTATTCGAAGCGAACAGGCCCAGAAGGCAAGCGACGACCTCAACAGGATGGTCGAGTCGTCCAGGAGGGCCGAAGCCGCCGCCGCCAGCATGGGGCAGGCTGTGCAAGCCGCGCTCGCGCCAGTCGCCGCCACGCTCCAGAAGGTAGAGCGCAACACGGCAAAAATGGTGGACGGGTTAAAGCGAACGGAACCCGCAGCCAACGACGTCACGCGGTCATTCGGGCAAGCCGAACTTGCCATGCAGCGATTCATCGACCGTCAGACCGGTGTCACGCGCGCAACAACGCAATGGCAAGGCCCGCTTGCCGATGTCGGCGCTGAGATGGACCGGCTGCGGGCGAAGTATAACCCGCTGTTCGCGGCATCGAAGCAATACGAGGCGGAACTGAATGAACTGAACCGCGCGCACCGCCTTGGCGCAATCACATCGCAGGAACATGGCGCGGCGCTGGTAGCGCTCAATGCCAACTACCAGATGGCGGCAGGCGGCGCGCAGACCTATGCAACGAGTGCCCGCTTCGCCCAGATGCAGACCCGGAACCTGGCGTTTCAGGTTCAGGACATCGGCATGATGATGGCGATGGGCCAGAACCCGTTCATGCTTCTGGCCCAGCAGCTTCCGCAGGTCACGATGTATGGCGGTCGGCTCAACGGTATCTTCGGCGCGCTGCGCACAACATTTGCCGGCCTACTGTCTCCGCTCGGTCTGGTCACGGCCGGCTTTGTTCTTGCTGGCAGTGCTGCGATTTCCTATTTCGCCAGCGCCGACGATGAATCCGAGAAGGTTGCGGACGCGCTCAAAGAACAGGAAACGCTTATTCGCAAAGTCGCGGATCAGTGGGGCGATGCCATCCCGGCCATCCGTGAATACGCCGACGAACTGGACCGGTTGCGCAACGAAAGCGAACTCGCGGCGAGCGTCCAGGAACTCACCAATCGGGCATGGCAGCAGGCTCGCGACCTTCTGCCGGACATCAAGACCGAGATCGGCGGCATCGTCAACGAGATGGTGCGAGCCGGGGCATCCAGCCGCGAGATTGACGGGCTGCGGAATGCCTTCAATGAGGCTGACCGGGCGGCTCAAGACCTGCGCACCGAGATCAGTCGGGGCACGCAGACCACCGAGGATTTCGACCGCGTAACGGACGCTCTGGTGGCGCTGCTTGGTAACGAAGCGGTGCGCGGATCGAGTGCCCTTGCGAATGCCATCGATGATCTTCGCGATGCCTACAGTGCGGCCGCAGATGAAGCGGTGAGGCTGGGGCAGGCGACGGCAAATGCTCTCGCGATAGCGGCCGCGCAGGAAGCCAACAAGGGGCGCTTCGACAAGACGGGAGCACGATTGCAGCCCGGCGCTGAACCGCTTTCCAATGCTGAGTTCGGCAGCCGCTTCGGCTGGGACAACATCATCGACTTCCCGAAGGAGCGTAAGAAGCGCGGCGGTAGTTCCGAGGCAGAGAAACTTGCCGACAGCTATGCGGACATCGTTCGCGAGGCCAATCAGGCCACCGATGCGTTCAACCGCCAACGCGACGCGCTGTTCATGTCGGAAGAAGCCGCCGCTGAAATGCGGCATCAGGCCGAACTTCTGAACCGCGCGCAGGACGCCGGCATCAACCTGACAGCCCAGCAGACGGCCGATCTGATGGGGCTCGGTTCCGCAATGGCGGCGGCAGAGATCGCATATCAGAAGACCAAGGAAGCACTCGACTTCGCCAAGTCGACGGTGAAGGGCTTCGTATCCGATCTGCGTTCCGGTCTGGAGCAGGGCAAGAGCTTCTGGGAATCGTTTGGACAGGCGGCCAGCAACGTGCTCGACAAGATCATCGACAAGATGCTGAACAACCTGATCGACGCGATCTTCGCAGTCAATCGATCGGCAGGCGGCCGTGGCGGCGGTATTTTTGGCGGCATCTTCGGATGGATCGGCAAGCTACTCGGGTTTGCGCGAGGTGGCCTGTTCGATGCGGGCCAGCAGGTGCATGCCTTCGCCAATGGCGGCGTGGTCAATCGCCCGACCGTGTTCCCCTTCGCCAACGGGATCGGCCTCATGGGCGAAGCCGGGCCGGAAGCCATCATGCCGCTGCGCCGCGGGCCGAACGGAAGGCTGGGCGTCGAGGCGGCGAACCAGAACAGCCGGACGCCGCCGCAAGAGGTTATCGTGACGATAAAGGGCGTCTTTGTCGACGACAACGGCGTCATCAAAGCTCGCATCGACCATTCGGAGCGGCGCGCCACACAAGCAGGCGCGGCGCTTGGCGCAAAGCAGATTGCGGACAATATGCCCGGTCTTCTCGCAAATGCCCAGGCAAGGGACTTCTAACTGAAATGGCTGTTCTTGTTTGGCCGAGAGACGAACTCCCGCCGCGCAATTTTCGTATTGATCCGTCGCCGCGCAACCTGCGCGGTCCAGCGTCGATCGACGGCCCGTCACAGATCGGTGCATCCGATGCCGGCCTTTGGGTTGGGCAGTTCACGGACATTCCGGTCCACCAGCAACATGGCAAGCAACGCATCGAACTCTGGCACGCAATCGCCGGGATCGTAGAGGGCCGATTGACGCCTATTGTCGTTCCCGTATTTGTCGCGGGCCGACGCCCGCTTCCTGACGGGGTGATCGATGCGGATATCGACTACGAGGTCGATCTTCCACATAGTGACGACAGCTATTTCGATGACGACAGCGGTTATGAAACCGGCTGGATAGAGGTCAGTCTGTCAACATCGGCTTCCCGGCGGGCCACGCAGGTGTCGGTGACTAAGAGCTTGTGTGGCGAAATCCGTTCTGGGATGCGTTTCAGCGTTGGAGCGGTCGGTTCCGTCAGTAATCCTGTTCGGCTGTATCAGGTGAAGCGGATCGTCTCGCAGATGGTAAGCGCTGCCACTTTCACGATTTGGCCGCCATTGAGAGAGGCGCTGTCGTCCGGCGCTCGCACAGAGTGGGCTCGCCCCCACGTCCAGATGCGCCTCGCGAGCGACAATGAAATGGACCTGATGCTGCAGCCTGTCGGCTTGGCCGATCCGCCGACAATCAATCTGCTCGAGGATCTATGAGCTTCTTCACAGAGGATCAGGCGGCGATATTAGCCGGGCGAGAGGTGCGCGCAGCTTGGTTGGCGCAAGCCGAGTTCAAAAGCGAGACCAAGCGCCTGTGGGCGGGCAACACGGTTCTTGATGCCAACGGCTACGAGTGGCAACCAACCTATGGTGCAGTTGTGCCCGACGATCTCGGCTGGGTCGGTGAGCCGGTTTCCAGGCAGATCAGTTTCCGGCTGTCGGGCATCGGCCTCGATCTGGTCACTTTGGCGCTTGCTGAAACGGAGGAAGCCGATCAGCAGCCGATCACGGTTTACATGCTCTTCATGGATGAAACGTGGGCGCCAGTCGGCAGTCCCGTGCCGGTCTTTGCGGGTCTGATGCAGCCCCCCAAGGTCTCGCGCGGCGAGATCGACGGCTTGGATGGCGCAGAGATGTCGGTCGTGCTGACCGCGGAAAACCTGTTCTTCAACCGCGCCAAGCCGCCGAATGGCCGTTACACGTCATCGGATCAGGCGAAGCGTGTGGGCTGGGTGGACAAGTTCTTCAACTACACCCCCTTGCTTGTGAACAGAACTTTCAGATGGCCGATATTCTGACGCCAGAGCGGTTCTTCCTCGACGCGAGCGCTGAAAGGTTCGAGTGGGGCGAGAACGACTGCGTTCACATAGCAGACAGGTGGGCCACGGTCCATTTTGGGAGGTCGTTCGTCGAGCATTCGGCGCAAAGGTATCATTCCGAGGCAGGGGCGATCGTCATGGCGTTGGCCTGGCCGCTACCGGTCTGGGTGGCGCGCGCTATGCGCCGGGCAGGGTTTTGGCGGGTCAATGAGGCAGCACCAGGCGATATCGGCGTCATCGTGCATGGGCGGCTGATGGTGTGCGCCGTTCGCGGCTCGGGCATGTGGCTATATCGGCAAAATCGAGGCGTTGGCGGTACGCGTGAAGATGTTCGCGTGCTGGGTCTCTGGCGCGGCTGATCAAACAGGACAATCGGATGCTCAAACGAACCGTGGCAGTAATTGCCGCGAGCATCGCGCTTTGGCCGTCTCAGGCTGTCGCAATGCCGCAGTTTATTGCCGGCCTGCTGCTGCCTCTCGTGACTTCGTCCCCGATATTCTTTCTGGGGCCGGCTGCGATCAGTGCGGTTTCGATCGGGCTCGGCTATGCCGCAGTTATCGGCGTTGGGTTACTCGCTCAGACGGCCCTCGGCCGCCAGCCGGCGCCCAAGCCCGAGGACGTCCAGACCAATTTCCGGCAGGCTACGCCCGTCCGAGTGGCGCTGTACGGGCAAGGGCTGCTCGGTGGGCCATGGGTGTTTGGCGGGGTCGATTCCGACGGCTACTTCCATCGGATAGTAGCTATCGCGTCCCGGCAGATTTACGCCATCGACGAAATCTGGATCGACGACATCGAGAACGTCAGTCTGTCGGCGTCGATCCTGTCGGGCGGGTATGTGACCTCCTCGCCATATGGCAGCACTGGTGGCGGGCAGTGGATATTCACTGAAGGGCGTCTTGGGACGAGTGTGGATGTCGCCTATTCTATCTTGGTCAACGCCGGAATTGGGTGGACAGCCTTCCATCTTGGGTACGGCATCGCGAGCATCTACACCCGCTTTACCGGACCTGATGTCGATCAGATTCAGAAACTCTTTCCGAACGGCATCAACACCCTCGTACGGGCGCGTTGTCGAGGTTGCCTCGTATGGGACCCGAACGACGGCGGACAGGATCAGGACGACGCATCGACGTGGACCTACTCTGACAACGCCGCTCGCGTGATCCTCGACTACGCAAGGCATCCGGATGGGTTTCGCATTCCTGACAGCCTGTTGCTCACGCCCTTGGCGATTGCGGGTTGGCAGCAGGCTACTACAGATTGCGGTGACGCCATCACGCTGAAGGCGGGCGGCATCGAGTCGCGATATCGCATTTGGGGTTCTTACGCTTACAACGAACGCCCGGCGGACGTTCTCCGCCGCTTCATGCAGGCTTGCAATGCCAGACTGAAGCCTGTTCCAGACGGTGGCTATACGATCGAGGTCGGCAAGTGGCGCGCGCCTGAGATAACGATCGACGAGACGCACATCGTTGGGTGGTCGGACCTTTCACGCGGCCGCGACATCCTGCAGACCGCCAACACGATCTACTCACAGTACACGTCAATAGGTCATGGCTGGCAGGGCACCGACGCGCAGCCCTGGGTTGACACGGCCGACGTTTCCGACCGCGGCGAGATATCGGCCTCAGTCGACTTCATTAATGCGCCGTCGCATGGGCAATGCCGCCGGCTCATGAAGATTGAGGCGCACCGCGCCGATCCAGATTTCGTCGGCACGTTCGTCCTGAACAAAGCTGGTGTGATCTGCTTTGGCGAGCGGTTCATCAACATGTCCTACGACGCGCTGGGCGTCTCGGGCACATACGAAGTGCTCGAGTTCAAATGGCTGTTCGGCGAACATGGCATTCTTCGCGGGTGCCAGATCACTGTTCAGTCGATCAGCTCGGCTGCATACGATTGGGATGCTGCAACGGAAGAAGGTGAGCCGGGTGGCACCGAAAACCCACCTGCTGTTGACCCGTGGGCGGCCCCCGAACTGACCCTGACGATGCAGGCAGGCAGTGAGGCAGACCTGGATTGGGGCGCACCAGTTTCAGGCGCGTTCTCTGTTACTCGCATCCAATATCAAAACACAACGACGATGGACCCGGTTGTCGAGAGCACTGTCGCCTCATCTACCCTGACAGCCACAATCACCGGACTTACTGCCGGAGACGACTATCAGTTCCGCATCCGCCACGAAGCGTCTCTTTCGCAGACTGAGTGGTCGGATTGGGAAAGCGACACCGCGCTCGCCTGAGCGCCCTCTGAAAACCGATTGACACATCACCTGCATTCAGCGGGGCGATGTCGCTTGGAGAATTGGCATGATCAACACCGCCAACATGATCTGGCGCGATTTTCCCACGGACGGCGTTGCTTCGTCGACCAAGCACAAGCCGAGCAAGGCGGAAATCCGCGCATGGGGCACATGGGTCGAGGCCGGGTTAAATGCTGGCACGCTCAACGGCCCATGGGAGGCGAGCAAGGCCGCTCTGGATGCAAACCTTGCCCATGACGCGAAGACGGTCGGGTTTGTATATGAGACCGCTGACATCGGCACATACGTCAAGGTCGGCGCGTCTGGCGCCGGGTCATGGTCGAAGATCCTCGACTTCATTCCGGGCTACCAGCTCGCGAAAGCCACTGACGATGGAAACTCCACGGCCAATGCCTTCACCATGGACACATCGCCGCGCGCATCTGCGGCCGATGGCATCACGCTCATTCGCGGCTTTTTCCCTGCTACGAACACGAACTCGACTGTATCGATCACGTTCGATGACGGGACCGAGCTTGCGCTGAAGGCAGGCGCGGGCGTCAACCCGCCTGTTGGCAGTTGCGTTCAGGGATCGCCGTTCATAGGCGAGATCGCTGAATCGGGCACCGAGTTTCGG
>NZ_RCIO01000001.1 GCF_004000235.1 Mesorhizobium sp. Z1-4 | reverse complement strand
CACCATGCCGCTGCTCGCCCATGTGTTCGAGCAGGAAGGCGCGCTCGATCGCCTCGAGGCCTTTGCCTCTCTCAACGGCCCTGCCTTCTACCGCATGCCACCCAACGACACCCGCATCACACTCACCAGACAACCCACCCCCGTCGCCTTCCCCGCAAGGATCGACACTCAAGACGGACCCGTCACCGTCTTCGATCCAGGCTTCAAGGTGAAATGGAGAGTGGAAAGCGCCTGACACCTGATCCGAACTTGCAACCGCCGCCGACCCGGCCAACAGAGAAAACCGATGTTTTCAAACACATTTCCAGACAGGGAGTTGATCTCCGAAACCGTCGCTAAGATGCTGCTGGAAATCGACGCCGTGCATTTCAGGGCCGACCAGCCCTTCACCTTTACGTCCGGTCTCGCGAGCCCGGTCTATATAGACTGCCGCAAGCTGATTTCATATCCGCGCATCCGCTCGGCCTTGATGGATTTCGCAGCATCCATAATCGTCAGGCAGGTCGGCTTCGAACAGTTCGACGCTGTGGCAGGCGGCGAGACGGCCGGCATTCCGTTCGCGGCATGGCTGTCGGACAGGCTTGGGCTGCCGATGCTCTATGTGCGCAAAAAGCCCAAGGGCTTTGGCCGCGATGCCCAGATCGAGGGTTCTCTCAAGGATGGCGCGCGCGTGCTGCTTGTCGAGGATCTGACGACCGATGGTGGTTCGAAAATCAAGTTCGGCGACGCGATCAACCGCACCGGCGCCACCGTCGCCGACACATTCGCGGTGTTTTATTACGATATCTTCCCCGACACCCCGCAGCGTCTCGCCGAGGCCGGCATGCGGCTTCACTACCTGGCAACGTGGTGGGACATATTGAAGGTCTGCAAGAACGAAAACCGCCTTCCCCCGGGAACAATCGCCGAGGTGGAAAGCTTCCTGAACGATCCGGTTTCGTGGTCCGCCGGTAACGGCGGCATATCGGAACTGCAGCGCTAATACCAAGGAGTGCGTGATGTTTGAATCGCTGGTCAAAAGCATAAACGAAGCGGGCGGCAGCGTGCGCGCCTATGATGCCTGCAGTCGCGAGGCGCGCACCCGCATAGCCGACGAACCCCAGAACGCCGCGGCTCTGCTTCTGATTTCCTACGCGACACAGCGCTTCGTGGATTCCTACGACGACCAGCCTCTGACCGTGAAAGAAGCCGCCGAGGAGCTCGACGAGATCACGCAGATCGTCGGCATTCTGGACGCCGCATTTTCCGACGGGTCGGAGAAAGCGAAGCTCGATGCGCTGAATGCCGTATCGGCGCGGTTAGCGACGTAGCCGGACTGCCGTGTAGGTCGTCTCATTCGACCTGAGCCTTCATGTGCACCCGGCCCGCCGCATCGGCGGTCCACAATGAGCCGTCTTCAGCAGCGCAGACATCGATCGGATTGCCTGCGATAGCGGGTGACACGCCCCGGTAACTGAATTGCCCGGGCACGGTGCCTGTGCGAGATGCGGCGAGGTTGAAAAGCAGCGTCGCCTGCAGCGGCCCATGCACCACGAGCCCGTCATAGCCCTCGACATCCTTCGCATAGGCCGGATCGTAATGAATTCGGTGTCCGTTGAAGGTGATCGCCGAGTAGCGGAACAAAAGCACCGGGGAGGTTTCGAGGCGCCTCGTAACGTCCGGCGCCTGCTCCGCCGACGGACCAGCCGCCGCCGAAGTGCCGTCCGCGCGGTAAACGATGTCATGCCGCTCCCGGACCGCCAGGCCGCGCGGCGAATGATAGTCGTGATCCACCGCGACGAACCACAACTCGCCGCTGCGCCCCCGTTTGTGGGTCACATCCACAACCGTCGAAACGCGCCGCACTGTGTCGCCAATTCGGAGCGGTGCAAATGTCTCGATGCGCCCGCCGGCCCACATGCGCCTTGGCAGCGGCACTGGCGGGAGATCCCGGTTCTTGGCCGGATGTCCGTCGCGCCCGAGCGCTTCCATGGGCGCGATCGCCGGTGACAGGCACCAGTGCAGGCAAAGCGGCGCCTCGTCCTCAGGCGTCGGCGCGAGCCAGTCGCCGAAGATGGCGCGAAAGCTCTTCACGAGCCGCGGCGTCACCTCGTCGATATGCTCGCTGGTGCGGCCGATCCATTCGGCGAAAGGTTCCTCGGCATCGGCCATCGCAAGCGCTCCCGCTAGTAGGATCGCGGCAGGCCGAGCACGTGCTCGGCGAGATAGGAAAGGATCAGGTTCGAGGAGATCGGCGCCACCTGATAGAGCCGCGTTTCGCGGAACTTGCGCTCGATGTCGTACTCTTCGGCAAATCCGAAACCGCCATGCGTCTGCGCACACACATTGGCAGCCTCGTTGGAGGCGTCCGCCGCCAGCAGCTTCGCCATATTGGCTTCTGCCCCGCAATTCTCACCCGACTCGTAGCAGCGCAGCGCCTCGCGCAGCATCAGCTCGGCCGCGCGCATATTGGCGTAGGCGCGCGCGATCGGAAACTGGATGCCCTGATTGGCACCGATGGCCCGACCGAAGACATTCCGCTCTCCGGCATAATGCGTGGCCTTTTCGATCAGCCATTTGGCATCGCCGATACATTCGGCAGCGATCAGGATGCGTTCCGCATTCATGCCTGAAAGGATGTAGCGGAAGCCCTTTCCTTCCTCGCCAACGAGATTGGCGGCCGGAATGCGAACATCGTCAAAGAAGACCTCGGTCGTGGAATGGTTCATCATCGTGCGGATGGGGCGAATGGTGAGCCCGTTGCCCGCCGCCACCCGCATATCGACGATGAACACTGACAGGCCGTCGGTGCGCTTTGCCACCTCCTCGCGCAGCGTGGTGCGCGCCAGCAGCACCATCAGGTCGGAATGTTCGGCGCGGCTCGTCCAGATCTTCTGGCCGTTGATCACATATTCCTCGCCCTCGCGGCGTGCGAAGGTGCGGATCGAGGTCGTGTCGGTGCCCGACGTCGGTTCGGTTACCCCGAACGCCTGCAGCCGCAATTCTCCAGCGGCAATTGCCGGCAGATATTGCTGCTTCTGCGCTTCCGAGCCATGCCGCAGCACGGTGCCCATCACATACATCTGCGCATGACAGGCAGCACCGTTGCAGCCAGCGCGCTGGATTTCCTCAAGCACCGCCGCGGCGCCCGAAAGCGGCAGGCCAGAGCCGCCATATTCCTCAGGGATCAGCGTTGCCAGATAGCCGGCCTCGGTGAGCCGCGCCACGAAGGCCGCCGGATATTCGCGCTTGGCGTCGAGCGCGCGCCAGTACTCCCCGGGAAATTCTGCACACAGCCTGCGCACCGCCTCGCGGATCTCGGGGTAGTCCGGGACTGGAAACATCTGCGCCTCCTCGCAGGGGCCTAACGGCCATGGCTATGCCGGCTACAGTGGCCGTACTTTCGCGCAGCTTCAACCCGGTGCGATGCAACCGCCTGCGGACAATTTTGCTCTTGCCCGCTGGCTGCCCAATGGATAAAAGTAGTATCCAGCATACCACTTAAAAGAGACAACCATGTCCACCCCATTGGCGGAACGGCAGAGCCCCAAGCCGGAAACGCCACTCGATCATCCCGGCATCGACAGGGCCTTTGTCGGCGGACTTGTGCGCGAATTCTATCGAAGAGTCCGCGGCAACGAACGCCTGGGCCCGATATTTGCCGGGGTGATCGGGGATCATTGGGAGCCGCATCTCGAAAAGATGACCGACTTCTGGTGCGCCGTAATCCTCAAGAACGGCGCCTACAGCGGCCGCCCTGTTCCCGCGCATCTGAAACTCAAACAGGTACGCGAAGAGGACTTCGACATCTGGCTCGGCATTTTCAGGCGCACGGCGACCGACCTCTGCACGCCGGAGGTGGCAGCTGTGTTCACCGAGCGCGCCGAACGCATCGCGCAAAGCCTCAAGCTGGCAATGTTCTTCCGCCTGCCTGCCGCCGGCATACCGCCAGGGGACAAATCGCATGGACAGACCTGACCGGGATCCCTTTGCGGACGCTGTTACGGCGTTCGTCGCACTCGCATGGCTCGGAATGCTTATTGGCGTTTCCTTCCTTGCGACCCCGGTCAAGTTCCAGGCGCCGTCGCTGGAGCTGCCCGTAGCGCTTGAGGTCGGCAGCGTCACATTCGCCGCCTTCTCCACGGTGGAGTGGGGCCTCTCGCTCGGGCTCGTCATAACGACCTTTTTCCCAAGGGCGTCCCGCACCACGGTGAGCCTGTCGGCGGCAGTTGTGGCAATCGTGACACTACAGGCATTGTGGCTTCTGCCGGCGCTCGAGGCCCGCGTGGCGGCGGTTGTGGCCGGCAGCCCGTTGCCGCCGTCGGCACACCACACGATTTACGCCGGTCTTGAGATCACAAAGGCACAGGCACTTGCTGCGATCTCGCTTCTTGCCCTATTCAGGCTTGGATGGCGCGATAGGCAGGATGCAACGGCGGAAGCCCCATGAAACTGACGCTTCACACCGATTATGCGCTGCGCATGCTGATTTTTCTCGCAGTGCACGACGAAAAACCGGTCACGGTTGCGCATGTGGCTTCGACCTACGGTCTGTCGCGCAACCACCTCCTGAAAGTGGCGCATAATCTCGGGCGGCTCGGCTATGTGAAGACGACGCGCGGCCGCTCTGGCGGTATCGCGCTCACCCGCAGTCCGGACGAAATCAATGTCGGCGCTGTCGTGCGGGCAACTGAGGACAGTTTCGCGCTGGTCGAGTGCCTCGGGCACGATGGCGGAGCCTGCGTGATCACTCCCGCCTGCCGTCTGCAGGGAATAATACGCAAGGGCGTCGATGCCTTCCTGGCGGTCTTCGACGAATACACGCTGGCCGACCTGGTCGACGAACGTAATCTGCTGGAAGAACTGCTGGCATTTCCGGAAACGAAGGCGGCGTAGCCTGTGAACGACCGCGAGGAACGCGCCGGTTACGCCTCACCCGCCTGCTTGCTGCACGAGGCGGACCCGGCCTATTCCGGCATCCTTGCTCACGACCCTCAGGCTGCGCTGGAGGTAGCCAGATGGCGCAAGTCGGAGCGAGCCCGCCTCATCGAGAAGCGGCTTTCGACGGCCGCCGCCAAGCGCGCGGAAGCGACCTCAAATATCGCCGCCACGCTTGACCGCGAAATCGGCGAATTCAGCGGCCGCATCATAGGTTTCTACTGGCCGTTCCGCGGCGAACCGGATCTTCGCGGCTGGGCTCAGGGTAAGCTCGGCGCCGGTGCGCGCATCGCCCTGCCGGTGGTGATCTCCAAGGGTCAGCCGCTTGAGTTTCGCAGCTGGGCGCCAGGCGATAAGCTGGAAAAGGGCATCTGGAACATACCTGTTCCCGCCACAGGCGAGGCCGTTTTGCCTGATATCGTGATTGCACCGCTGGTCGGCTTCGATCCCGCCGGCTATCGCCTCGGCTACGGCGGCGGATTCTATGACCGTACGCTCGCCGCGATGCCCACAAAGCCGCTCACGATCGGCGTGGGGTTCGAGTTCCAGAAACTGCCGACGATATTCCCGCAATGGCACGACGTGCCGATGGACCGGCTGGTGATCGAGCGCCTGAGCTGATCGCGCCAGGTGCGCCTATTGCGGCCGTTCCGAAATGCCGCCATTGGCCGACGACCATCCGATCGGGTCGTTGAGAAAGGACTCGACTTCCCTGATCGTGTCCGCCGGAAACCGGTTCTCGTCCTTGCAGACTTTCAGAATGTCCCACCAGGTGGCAAGGTAGTGAAGCCGCATGCCGGCATCCGCCAGCCGCTGCGGTGTGTCGGGGAAGATGTCGTAATAGAAGACCGCGAAAGTGTCGGTCACTTCCGCGCCTGCTTTGCGGATCGCTTCCGCAAACTTGATTTTCGAGCCGCCGTCGGTGGTCAGGTCTTCGACGAGAAGCAGCCGCGCGCCGTCGTTCAGCGACCCTTCGATCTGTGCATCGCGGCCGAACCCCTTGGGCTTCTTGCGCACGTAAAGCATCGGCAGGCCAAGCTTGTCTGACAGCCATGCAGCGAAGGGAATGCCTGCCGTTTCGCCGCCTGCCACCGCATCGAACTGTTCGAAACCGACATTGCGGACAATCACCGACACCCCGAAGTCCATCAGCGCTGATCGAATGCGCGGATAGGAGATCAGCTTGCGGCAATCGATATAGACCGGGCTTGCGAGGCCGGATGTGAAGGTGAATGGCTGGTCGGCTCTGAAATGTACCGCCTTGATCTCCAGCAGCATCTTCGCCACGGTTTCAGATATGACCGCGCGATCCGGGAAAGTGTTGGAGAACATGGTGTCGCCTCGCTGATTGACCGTCGCCTTTCGCTATCAACATTGGTCCGCACTAGCCAGCCCGCGCCGCAACATTCCACCGGTCGCAATACTCTCGACGCGCCATCCGCCATCTGACCAGCTACCGTGCGGCCGCTCGATCGGCTTCAATGTGGCTCGGGACACCGGCCGCCAGCTTGCGCGGCCCAAAGCGGCGCGCGTAAGCTCGCCGGAATGTGGGGCGGCGCCAGCTGCCCGGTCGGGAGCGGACGGGGGCACCGGATGACGGATTTTCTACTTCTCGCATTTATCTTCCTCGTCGCCGGTGTTGCGTCCGTGCCCATCGCCTCGCGGCTCGGACTGGGCTCCGTGCTTGGCTACCTGATCGCCGGCATTGCCATCAGCCCCATCCTCGCGCTGCTCAATGTCGATGTCGTCTCGATCCAGCATTTCGCCGAGTTCGGTGTGGTGATGATGCTGTTCCTGGTCGGGCTGGAGCTGGAACCGGAAAAACTCTGGCAGATGCGCGGCCGGCTGATCGGCCTCGGAGGCGGGCAGGTGGCTGCAACCACGCTCGTTGTGATGGCGGTCGCCATGGTGCTCGGCGAAACGTGGAGCATCTCGTTGGCGATCGGCCTTGTACTTGCGCTTTCCTCCACCGCCATCGTGCTGCAGACGCTGAACGAGCGCGGCATCCTGAGTTCCGATGGCGGCCAGGCAAGCTTCTCTGTGTTGCTTTTCCAGGACATCGCCGTCATCCCCATGCTTGCCCTGATGCCGCTGCTGGCGGCACCGGAACTGCTGGGCGCTGCAGCCGAAATCGCTCCTCACGGCGCGGAAGCCAGCCATGCCGCCGAAGCAGGACACGGTCCCGGCCTCAGCCTGGTCGATGGTCTGAACAGCTGGCAGACCGCGCTCGTCACCATCGCAGCGATCGGTATCGTGGTCGCGGGAGGCAGCTACCTCACACGTCCGATCTTCCGCTTCATCGCGATGGCACAGCTGCGCGAACTCTTCACCGCCACGGCTCTGATGATGGTTGTCGGTATCGCGCTTCTGATGTCGCTTGTCGGGCTGTCGCCCGCACTCGGCACCTTCCTGGCCGGCGTGGTGCTTGCCAACAGCGAATACCGCCACGAGCTGGAATCCGACATAGACCCCTTCCGCGGCCTTTTGCTCGGACTGTTTTTCATGACGGTGGGCGCCGGTATCAATTTTACGCTTCTGGGCGAGACGCTGTGGTTGACCATCGCGCTCACCCTCGGCCTGATGCTGGCCAAGTGCCTGGTGCTGCTGGCACTGGCCTATTTCTTCAAGCTGCGCGGCGCTGACAAATGGCTCTTCACGCTCGGCCTGGCGCAGGCCGGAGAGTTCGGTTTCGTGCTGCTGTCGTTCACGGTTGCCAACTCGATCCTGCCGCAGGCAATCGCAGATCAGCTTTTGCTGGTGATCGCACTTTCCATGCTGCTCACGCCGCTTCTCTTCATATTCTACGATCGCATCATCGTGCCACGCTACACGAGCGACGAAACGCGCGAGGCCGACGAGATCGAAGAACCGAGCCAGATTATTATCGCTGGTGCGGGGCGGGTCGGCGGCATCGTCAACCGCATGCTCAAATCAGCTGGCTACACGCCGACAATCATTGATTTCAACTCAAGCCACCTCGAGGCGCTGCGCACCTTCGGCGTCAAAGTTTACTACGGCGACGCGACCCGACCGGACCTGCTGGCGGCTGCCGGCATCGCCGACGCGAAGCTCTTTGTCATCGCGATCGACAACAAGGAGCAGATTAACGAACTGGTACGCTACGCAACGGCGACATATCCCAATCTGCATGTCATCGCGCGGGCCAGAAACCGGCATCATGTCTACGAGCTGTGGGCTGCCGGCTGCCGCGACATCATCCGCGAAACCTATGACGGCTCACTGCGCATGGGCCGCTCCGCTTTCCAGGCACTGGGTGCAAGCAAGAAGGCGGCGGAGCGCATGAAGGATCTGTTCAACGATACCGACCGCGAGGCGATGATTGCCGTCGCCGACGCTTATGATCCCGACATTCCCGCACATGAGAACGAGGCATATGTTGCGCGAATCCGCGAGGTTCTGGAAACCCGCCAGACCGAACTCATGGTGAAGATGGGCAAGATCCGAGAGGAAGAGGACGCAAAGCGCGAACCCGCAAGCTGAGCCGCGCTGCCTGTCCGTTTGCGGCCCGCCTCTATGCCGCTCCGGCTGTCTTTGCCTTTTCGAAGCGCTTGCGTTCGTGCGGGTCGAGATAGAGCTTGCGCAGCCGGATCGATTTCGGCGTTACCTCCACCAGCTCGTCGTCCTGGATCCAGGCAAGCGCCCGCTCAAGCGTCATGCGCACCGGCGGCGTGAGCTTCACGGCCTCGTCCTTGCCTGCGGCGCGAACGTTGGAGAGCTTCTTGCCCTTGAGCACATTCACTTCGAGGTCGTTGTCGCGGCTGTGAATGCCGATGATCATGCCCTGATAGACCTTGACGCCCGGGTCGATGACCATCGGGCCGCGATCTTCCAGGTTCCACAGCGCATAGGCTACGGCCTCGCCGGGTTCGTTGGCGATCAGCACGCCATTGATGCGCCCGCCGATCTCGCCCTTATAGGGCTGATATTCGTGGAACAGACGGTTCATGACGGCGGTGCCGCGCGTATCCGTGAGCAGCTCCGATTGGTAGCCGATCAGGCCGCGCGTGGGCGCGTGGAAAACGAGACGCTGGCGGTTGCCGCCGGACGGCTTGAGTTCCACCATCTCGGCCTTGCGCTCGCTCATCTTCTGCACGACGACGCCGGCATGTTCTTCATCGACGTCGATGACGACTTCCTCGACCGGCTCCAGCAGCTGGCCGCTCTCGTCCTTCTGCATCACCACGCGCGGACGCGAGACGGCGAGTTCGTAGCCTTCACGCCGCATGGTTTCGATCAGCACGGCCAGCTGCAGCTCGCCGCGGCCTGAAACGTAGAAGGAATCCTTGTCGGCCGATTCCTCGATCTTCAGCGCAACATTGCCTTCCGCCTCGCGCAGCAGACGGTCGCGGATGACGCGTGAAGTGACTTTGTCGCCTTCGGTACCGGCAAGCGGGGAATCGTTGACGATGAACGACATTGTCACCGTTGGCGGGTCGATCGGCTGCGCCGGCAATGCCTGGTTAACCGACGGGTCGCAGAAGGTGTCGGCCACGGTGCCTTTCGAGAGACCGGCTATCGCCACGATGTCACCCGCCTGCGCCTCTTCGATCGGCTGGCGTTCGAGCCCGCGGAAAGCCAGTATCTTCGAGACGCGGCCGCTTTCCAGCTGGCTGCCGTCATGATGCAGCACTTTCACCGCCTGATTGGGCTTCAGCGAGCCTGACTCGATGCGCCCGGTAATGATGCGGCCCAGAAACGGATTGGCCTCCAGAATGGTCCCGATCATGCGGAACGGCCCTTCATGCACCGTCGGTTCCGGCACATGTTTGAGCACCAGATCGAATAGCGGTTTCAGCCCTTCGTCCTTCGGCCCTTCCGGATTTGCGGCCATCCAGCCATCGCGTCCCGAACCGTAGAGGATCGGGAAATCGAGCTGCTCGTCGGTGGCGTCCAGCGCCGCGAAGAGGTCGAACACCTCGTTCACCACCTCGACATGGCGCCCGTCCGGCCGGTCGATCTTGTTAATCGCAACGATCGGCTTCAGACCGACCTTGAGCGCCTTGCCGACCACGAACTTGGTCTGTGGCATCGGCCCCTCGGCAGCGTCGACGAGTACGATCGCGCCGTCCACCATATTGAGGATGCGCTCCACCTCGCCGCCGAAATCGGCGTGGCCGGGCGTGTCGACAATGTTGATACGCGTGTTGTTCCACTCCACCGAAGTTGCCTTGGCGAGAATGGTGATGCCGCGTTCCTTCTCAAGATCATTGGAATCCATCGCGCGTTCGGCCACACGCTGGTGTTCGCGGACCGAGCCGGACTGTTTCAGGAGTTCATCGACCAGTGTCGTCTTGCCATGGTCGACATGCGCGATGATCGCGATATTGCGGAGTTTCATGTCGGGTGCTCTGTGATTCGAGATGCGGGCCGGGGAGGAGGCCTCACTTGTTGCGGCGGCTCTTACAGCTTTTTGCCATCGGGCGATAGTGTCTGGGCAACGACGCCCGTAGTGGCCCGTCTTTCCATTCGCCTGTAGGCTGGCGCCGCCAGGATCGACGGAGGGAACCCGACATGCGGAAACTGCAGGCACAGGGCGTTCATCACATCACGCTGGTCGGCGCCGACCGGCAGACCTCGATCGACTTCTGGGAAGGCGTGCTCGGCATGCCCTTCATTTTCGAACAGCCCAATCTCGACCGAGCAGCCGAAAGCCATCTCTATTTCGATCCGGGCGACGGGCGCCTGATCACGATCTTTACGAACGAAGAGCGCAAGCCCGATCCGCGCCGCACGCCGACAGAGCCCGGATGCGTCCACCACATCGCGTTTAATGTGTCGCGCGTGACTTTCCTTCAGGCCGTCGAGCGGCTTGAGGAAAGGGGCATCAAGAACACCGGTCCGAAAGACCGCGGCTTCATGGATTCGATCTATTTCAATGATCCGCTCGGCCTGACCATCGAACTCGCCTCATATCGTTTCGAGCCGCCACTTGGCTTCACCCATGCCGACGTCTTGATGGAGGCGCACAGGATCAGGGTCGCGCGGGGTGACTACGCTATCGCCGAAATCCATCTGGCCGACGCGATCGAGCAGATCGTCGAGGGTTCGCGCGCGTCACTGTCCGAAGACCGCTCGCCGAAAAAGGCCTACTGAATAGCCCCTCGGTTCAGCAATAGACCTCCGGACCGTTCGATTGCGCCTCGCTGTAGCGAGCGCCATGCGCGAAGCCCGCCGGCAGTATCGTCTCGATTTCGGCGATCTCGGCAGCGCTCAGCTTCAGGTCGGCGGCCGCTGCATCTTCATCGAGATGCGCCGCCGAGCGCGTGCCCGGAATGGCGATGATGTTGTCATTCTTGCCAAGCACCCAGGCAAGCGCCAGCGTCGCCGGCGAAAGACCGCGCTGGATCGCATAGCGGCGGAACGGCTCGATAAGCGCCAGGTTGCGGGAGAAATTCGGCTCCTGAAACCGAGGGTTCTGGCCGCGAAACGCCTCAGCCGGGATCGACTTGGCGTCTGGCACCTCACGCGCGAACATGCCGCGCGCCACCGGCGAGAAGGCAACAAAGGCAGCTCCAAGCCGCTCGCAGGCCTGCAGCATGCCGAGCTCAGGCAGCCGCGTCCAAAGCGAATATTCGCTCTGCACAGCCATCACGGGATGTACAGCGGCGGCACGTTCCAGCGACGAAGGCGCGATCTCGGAATAGCCGATGCCGCCGATTTTGCCCTCTTCGACAAAACGCGCCAGCGTGCCGGTCACATCCTCGATCGGAATGCTCTGGTCACGCCGGTGGATGTAATAGAGTTCGACATGGTCGACACCGAGCCGCTTGAGCGAGCCCTCAAGGCATTCGCGCAGATAAGCCTCGGAATTGTCGAAACCGCGCTCGGGATGAACCCGTATGCCGCCCTTGGTAGCGATAGTGAAGCGGCCCGGGTGATCCTTGATGAAAGCGCCGATAACCTCTTCTGAAAGCCCGTTGCCGTAAATCAGCGCGGTGTCGAGGTGCGTGACGCCAAGCTCAAGGGCCCGCGCCAGCGTCGCGTGGCTTTCGGCAATGTCGGTGCCGCCATAGACGCCGGCGAAGCTCATGCAGCCGAGCCCGACCGCGCCGACCTGTTTGCCATTTCTGCCGAGTTGCCGCTGCTGCATTAAATCACTCTCCTTGTCAGAATTCACGCCGACCACGGCTACTCCGCCGGCGTCAGCCCGCGCTTTTCCATCATCGCCTCGGGCGATGGCATCTTGCCCCGGAACGCCGTGTAGAGTTCTTCCGGGTCGCGCGAACCGCCGGCCGAATAGATGAAGTCATGAAGCTTGCGCGCGGTCTCGCCGTCGAAGATGTCACCGGTCTCCTCGAACGCCTTGAAGGCGTCAGCGTCCAGCACCTCTGACCACATGTAAGAGTAATAACCGGCCGAATAGCCGTCGCCGGAAAACACATGCGCGAAATGCGGCGTGCGGTGGCGCATCGCTATTGCGTCCGGCATGCCCAGCTTCGCCAGCGTTTCGGCCTCGAATGCCAGCGGATCTGCTGGCGCGGCAGCTTCGGCATGGAAAGCCATGTCGACCAGCGCCGACGCGGTGAATT
The DNA here is from genome assembly GCF_004000235.1 of Mesorhizobium sp. Z1-4. Classification (GTDB taxonomy): domain Bacteria; phylum Pseudomonadota; class Alphaproteobacteria; order Rhizobiales; family Rhizobiaceae; genus RCIO01. The sequence goes on along the minus strand of NZ_RCIO01000001.1, from coordinate 1,412,369 downwards.
CGACAGTCGCGAAGCCGGCGTTGAAATTGCGCGCCGCGAGCATGCGTTCGACAAGCTCTTCCGGCATCGCCTCGCCGGTCTCGTGGTGGCGTGCGTGCTTGTTGAGCACTTCCGGCTCCGTCAGCCAATGTTCGTAAAGCTGCGACGGCAGCTCGACGAAGTCGCGCGATACGGAGGTGCCCGAAACCGAAGGCCAGGTGACGTCGGTCAGCATGCCATGCAGCGCATGGCCGAACTCATGGAACAACGTGCGCGCATCGTCCATGGAAAGCAGCGCCGGCTCGCCCTTCGGCGGCTTGGCGAAGTTCATCACGTTGTAGATGACGGGCATCGCACCCTCGCCAAGCTTGTGGCCGGATTCCAGCGAGCTCATCCAGGCGCCGGAGCGCTTGGAGGCGCGGTTGAAATAGTCGGCCACGAAGGTCGCCCGATGGTTGCCCTTTGCGTCATGCACCTCGAACACCCGCACATCCGGGTGCCAGCCGGGGACCTCGCCGCGCGCCTTGAAAGTGAGGCCGAAAAGCCGCCCCGCAACGTCGAAAGCAGCATCGGCAATATGCTCTAGCTGCAGATAGGGCTTCAGCTGTGCCTCATCGAGATCGTACTTTTCCGCCCGCAGCTTCTCCTGCCAGTAGCGCCAGTCCCAGGCTGCCAGCGGCTCGTTGCTGCCATTCGCGGCAGCGATGCGGCCAAGCTCGGCCTCGTCGTCGGCAGCCTTGCGTTTGGCGCTCTCCCACACAGGCTGAAGCAGCCCGAGAACCGAGCCTGCATCCTTGGCCATCGTGTCGTCGAGCTTCAGCGCCGCGTAATGCGGATAGCCCAGCAGCCTGGCCTTTTCGGCGCGCAACGAAAGAATCCGCGCAACGTTGTCGCGATTGTCTGTCTCGCCGCCATTTTCTCCGCGATGTGTGAAGGCGTGGAATGCCTTTTCCCGAAGATCGCGCCGTGCCGAGTAGGTGAGAAACGGTTCGATGATCGAGCGCGACAGCGTCACGGCGTAGCGGCTGGCCTGACCGCGCTCTTCGGCGGCGCCGCGCATGGCCGAAAGCAGGAAGCCGGGCAGACCTGCAAGGTCATCGCCCTCGTCGAGGAACATCGCCCATTCCGCCTCGTCGGCCAGAATGTTCTGCCCGAACGCAGCACCCAGCCGTGCAAGCTCGGAGTTGATTTCGGAAAGTCGCGCTTTGGCTTCGTCCCCCAGTTTGGCGCCGGCGCGCACGAAACCCTTCCAGGTCTTTTCCAGCACACGGTCGGTTTCGGCATCCAGTCCGAGTTCGGCACGGCGTTGGTAGAGCGCATCGATACGCGCAAAGAGTTCGGCATTCATCGCGATCGCCGAATAATGCGCGGCCATCTTCGGTGCGATCTCGCGCTCCAGCGCGCGGATGACGTCATTGGTATGAGCGCCCGCTCGTGTCCAGAACAGCGCGGACACCCGGCCAAGCGCGTCGCCGGAGAGTTCGAGCGCCGCGAGCGTGTTCTCGATCGTGGGCGCATCCGCCGATCCAGCGATCTGCGAGATTTCCCGATTATGCTCGGCAAGTGCTGCTTCGAAAACCGGCCTGAACTCGGCATCGTCCAACGCTGTGAAATCCGGCAGGCCAATCGGCCCCGTCCAATGGGTCATGGGATGAGATGTCAGGTCGATGGCGCTCACGGCTTTGTCCGGAATTGCTGAAAACATGCCGGAGAAACCGGCTTCGATCGATTTAGGGCCCGTCTTCCGCGCATGCAACCTGGCCATGCGACCATTGACCTGAAAGGCGCCGGTAATTAATAAGTAAGACTTATTATCAGTGATCCTTAGTGTTCTACATGCACCGCGCCATCGACCCTCACTCTTTCGGCTTTCTGCTCACCGACCTTGCTCGCTTGTTCCGCGCCGATTTCGACCGCCGGGTGAGCGAATCCGGTCTCGGACTGACCGCCGGCGAGGCACGAACGCTGGCCCACATTGCCCGCGCCGAAGGCGAGCGCCAGAGTGTTATCGCCGAGCGGCTGAACGTCGAAGCGATGACGCTTTCGGCGATGATCGACCGGCTTGAGGCGCGGGGTCTCGTGAAAAGAAAGCGCGACCCGGCCGACCGCCGCGCAAAATGCATTTCACTGACGCCACTGGCGGACGAGACGCTAATGCGCGTCACCGCGCTGGCCGGCGAAATTTCTGCGGAGGCATCCCGCGGCATCGGCAAGGCAGACTGGGCTGCGGCATCGGAAGTGTTGCGCCAGGCGCACCTCAACATGATGGAGGTCAGAGCCCGGGCCGCGGCAACGGATGATGCCGCATGAACCTTCAAACGTCCCGTATCGTCTCCGCTCAGGCGATGAGCGAACGCAAGGTCGGACTGATTTGCGCCCTTCTGGTTGCAATCGGCCCCATTTCGATGGCTGTCTATACGCCTGCGATGACCGAGCTGGTTACCGCCTTCGACACCACCGACGCTCTGATCAAGCTTAGCCTCTCGTCCTATTTTGCCGGCTTCGCCATCGCCCAGCTTTTCTGCGGGCCGCTGTCCGACAGCTATGGCCGCAAGCCGGTAACCTTCGGTTTCATGGCCGTCTATCTGGCGGCGAGCATCGCTGCGGCCCTGGCACCGAATGTCGAGGCGTTGATTGCCGCGCGTTTCGTCCAGGGCGTGGGAGCGGCCGTGGGGATCGCGATTGCACGCGCCATCGTCCGCGACATGTATACGTCCGACCAGTCCGCCAGAGTAATGAACTTCATCGGTCTGGTGATGGGTCTCGGACCTGCCCTTTCCCCGACAATCGGCGGCATTCTCACCGGTCTGTTCGGCTGGCAGGCCGTGTTCATCTTCATGGTCGTGGCCGGGGCGGTGCTGACGGTGGTCATACGCTTTGCGCTCGTTGAAACGGCGGCTCCCGATCCCTCGAAGATCCGGCCCCGCGCGATTGTCGCCTCCTATCGCACGCTCCTGTCCAACCCTTATTTCATGTCATCCAGCCTGGTAATGGGATGTGGCATCGGTGCCTTTTACACGCAGGCCACCATTCTGCCCTTCATCCTCATGGACCGCGTCGGCATGACTGCGGTCGAGTTCGGGCTCGGAATGCTGATGCAATCGGGCAGCTTTTTCCTCGGCGGGCTGGTGACGCGACGTTTGCTCGCCCGCCACAGCGCCAACAGCATCGTGCCAGCCGGCCTCGCCTGCGTTGTTTTCGGCTGCGTTCTGCTCGCCGTCCTGCTGCAAGTACAGGAGCCGACTTTTCTGAACGTCATGGTTCCGATCGGGTTTCACGCCTTCGGAATGGCGTTCGTCCTGCCCGCCATGTCGACGGCCACGGTAGCGGCATTTCCGCATATTGCAGGCTCTGCCTCGGCATTCGCCGGCTTTCTGCAGATGGGCGGTGGGCTGGTCGGCGGGCTGATTGCCGCTGCTCTCGGCAATCCCACATTCGCGATTGCAACGGTTCCACCGGCCATGGGAATTCTGGCGGCGCTGTGCTGGGCCTATTGGCGCACCCTGCCCGAACCCGCCCTGGCGCGGGTGATTATGCCGCGCGAAACCGACCAGCCGCCAACTTGAGACGGCGCTTTCAGGCTATGCGTCAGTCAACGTCGGGGCGCTGAAAATCGCCCGTCTCTGGGTTCATGACCCAAAGCTCGCCTGTCGAGATATCGAACCATGCGCCGTAAAGCGTCAGCCGCCCCTTGCCCTCGAGTATCTTGACGCAGGGGAAGGTCCGCAGATTGGCCATCGAATAGCGGATGGAGATGCGCTCCAGGGCAGTCTGGCGCTCTGACGACGTCATGATCTCGTTTTTGGCAACGGTTTCCGCAGCCGGTGCCACCATGTTCATCCAGCGGCCGATGAAGTCGCCGGGCGAGAGCGGCGCTGCGTCGGGCGAAAGTGCGGCCCGGATGCCGCCGCAGCGGCCATGGCCGAGCACAAGTATGCTGCTGACCTTGAGGCTCTGAACCGCAAACTCCAGGGCGGCGGAAGTGCCATGATAATTGTCGTCCGGCGCGTAGGGCGGCACCAGATTGGCGACGTTTCGCACGACGAAGAGCTCACCGGGCCCGGCATCGAATATTGTTTCGGGCGCAGCGCGCGAATCGCAGCACGCAATCACCATCGTGTGCGGCTCCTGCCCCTCACGCGCGAGAGCACGGTAGCGGTCCCGTTCGCTGGCATAGCGCCCGGACATGAAGTTGCGGTAGCCGGTGGCAAGTTTCTCTGGCAGATGTGTCATGCCATTGCCTTTAGCCGCATACGTCCCAAGCGGCAAATGGAACTGTGGTTGAGATCAGCAACTGATGGCGATGGGCAGTCCGTAACTGTCGAGCAAGGGCGGATCAGGAAACATAAGCGCATTGCCGGAACGGCGATTGCGCGCCGCGGTCAACACTGCGAGCGCATCGAGCAAATCGTCCTGTGCAGCGCCGGCGGGCGGCGGTGCGGCAACGCTTTCGGCGTCGAAGCCGGCTCTCACGAGCAGTCTCCGGCGCTCTGCAAGGCCGGGCGCGTAAACGGCGCCCTTTACCTTCTTCGGCTCGCCAAGCGGGCGCCTGCCGTTCAGGCGCCAGAAACACAGTTCGGGGTGAGATTCGAAAATGCGGCCGCGAAGCGACAGATTTTCCCTCAGCATCGTGTCCAGCTCACGGATCTTGGCAAACAGCCCGAACGCCTGGATCGAAACGCCCCGTGGCGGATCGGACGTGTCGCGCGCCACAGCGCTCGCCCTCTGGTGCGCGGCAAGCCAGCCTCCATCGCCGGTCAAAGCCGGTGCTGCACCGCTATAGACCGCCGACCGCGAGGGTATCGAAAACACGCTCGACTGGCGCATGCCGAGCAGCGGTCGCACCAGCTTCTCCGGCCCGCGTCCGCCCGGGCCGCAGCGTTCGGGAAGGCCGATCGGCATGTCGACGGCAATCAGCGCGTCTCCGGGCAGTGCGTCGACCAGCGCCGCGAACTGGCCGAATACCCGAAATTCAGGCGGCGTGTCGTTTTCCGCAATTGCTGCAATCCAGCCGCCTCGGCACCCGTCGGCCCCGGCCTGAACCACCATCGACCTCAGGCCCGGCGGCCGCCACCTGGAAAGGCAAGCGACCTGGTCTGCACCATCGCCATAGGGTGCGAGAGGCTTTGCGCGTCCGTTTCGAGGGTCAGCTCGTCCGCCCCCCGCTTGGCCGTTCGGGCGAGGATTTCGAACACCGATTCCGTTGTCAGCTGAAGCGCCGTTTGCAGGTCTTGCCCATCGAGAAGCCGCGCGAGAAATACGGCACCGGTCAGGTCGCCGGGCCCGTTGGGCGGATTGTCGATGTGCCGGTGCTCCGCCATCATCGCAGTGTCCGGCGTAACCAGGATGTTGCCGGTGCCCCGCGCCATGAACGAAGGCGCCGAGGTCACGAGCATTGTCGGCGGACTGGCGTCCAGTGCGGCGTCCGCGACGGCATCCGGCGTATCGAGTTTCGCCCCGGTCAGCCATTCGAGCTCATAGCGATTGGGCGTTGCGATATCGGCCAAAGGCAAGAGCCGGTCGCGCTGCGCTGCCGCTATATCTTCGGCCACATAGAGCCCGCCCTGATCGCCGATAACCGGATCGCAAAGATAAAGTGCAGCCGGATTTTTCTTTTTGACGGCATGAACGAGCGATGCCACCGCGGCCGCCTGTTCTGCCTCGGCGAGGTAGCCGGAGATCACCGCCGACACCTCACCCAGCCAGCGCGCTCCTTCCAGATCCTTCATCATCGCCGCGAATTCTTTCGCCTGCGGCACGATCCGGGTCGCCTTTCCGTGACCGGGATGCCAGGGCAGCGTCACGGTCGGCACTGCCCAGACGGGAAATCCCAGCGTCTCGAGCGCAAACACCATTGCACGGTTACCCACGGTGCCGCGTACGACGTGGCTTGAAATCACGATGACAGCCCGCGGCTTGTCCTGCACTGCAAATGCCATCGAATGTCAGCCCTTGCCGGTCAGAAGCTGATAGAGCCAGTAGATGACCACGAAAAGAAACAAAATTCCGAGCGTGCGGCCGATACGGCGGCCCCAATATTCGGCCCAGTCATCCTTGTCGTCGCCCTGTCGGGACGCGCTGGCGCCGGCCTGGCTGTTCACCTGCCGCAGGATCCGCTCCGATTCAGTTTCTCCGTCATCTTTTCGCGTGCCGTTCAACCCAACCTCCGAAGCGCGATCCGTGCCTTGCTTTTATACGCATTGCGCTGCAAAGCACAGGCCGCAGCAGGTGCAGAACCGGCGCCGCATTGCCTTGACTTGCAGACCTGCATCCAGTATCGAACCGCCACGTCCGGCGTGGGGCCTCCCCGCGCCGGCTGTTCTTTGCGGTGCAGTAGGCTGCGCTGGATTGACGGCCCGAAGGGACGCGAACCTGAAACTGACTGACAAAAAGACGGCCGTTGCGCGTTCTCGCGCTGCAGAGCCGGACCGAACAATGAAGGACGAAAAATGTTCGCAGTCATCAAAACCGGCGGGAAGCAGTACCGCGTCGCCGCCGACGACACACTGAACATCGAACGCGTGGCCGGCGAAGTCGGCGACATCGTAGAGATCGGCAATGTGCTGGCCTTTGGCGAGGGCGACAAGGTGACCCTCGGGACGCCTTTTGTCGACGGCGCCATGGTAACCGCCGAGGTGATCGAGCAGGGCCGCGGCCCCAAGGTCATCGCCTTCAAGAAGCGCCGCCGCCAGAATTCGCGCCGCAAGCGCGGCCACCGGCAGCTTCTCACCACCGTCCGCATCTCCGAAATTCTCACCGGCGGCGCCAAGCCATCCAAGAAGGCCGCTGCGAAGCAGGCTGCCGCGAAGGACGAAGCCCCCGCCAAGAAGGCTGAGGCGAAGCCAGCTGTAGAGAAAAAGGCCGCGCCGAAGGCTGAACCCAAGGCCGATACCGCCGCCGCAGCGCCGCTTTTCAAGGCGCCGAAAGGCGAGCCGGAAGATCTGACCCAGATCAAGGGCATCGGCCCGGTCGCGGCCGGCCAGCTTATCGAGCAGGGCATCGCCACCTTCGCGCAGATCGCGAAACTGTCCGACAAGGACATCGCCAAGATCGACGAAGCGATGCCTTTCAGCGCCGAGCAGATTTCCGATTGGCGTGAGCAGGCCAAGGAACTGGCCAAAAAGTAATTCTTCGGGTATCACCCGGTCTGATTTGGCGCCTCAGCGCGCGAAGGAGTGAGAAATGGCACACAAGAAAGCTGGCGGTTCATCGCGCAACGGGCGCGATTCTGAATCCAAACGCCTTGGTGTGAAAAAGTTCGGCGGCGAGCGCGTCGTGTCGGGCAATATCATCGTGCGCCAGCGCGGCACGAAGTGGCACCCGGGCTCGAACGTCGGCATGGGCAAAGACCACACGATTTTCGCAACGACCGCAGGCGAAGTGGCTTTTGCCGCCAAAGCCAACGGCCGAACCTACGTATCGGTAAATCCGATTACGCCTGCGGAGTAGCCGGTTCCGCACCAAACACCGGCGCCCATCTCGGGACCCGGTGTCTGGATAAGCCAGAAAAAGATCAGGGGAGATGGGCAGCCATCTCCCCTTTTTCGTTCTGGAGGTCCAGATGCAGGTTCTTCTTACCCGACGCCTCTCACTAAGGCCGCCCGCTTTGCCGGACGCCGAGGATATCGCGCTCGGACTGAACAACTGGAAAGTTGCGCGGATGCTGGCGAGGGTCCCTTTCCCCTACTGGCCGGCCGACGCGGAAGACTGGATTGCCGGGCTTGCCAAGACGCGCGATGACCTGGTCTTCACCATTCATCGCGAACGCCTGATCGGCGTCGTCTCGCTCGAAGGCGATGGCAGCGAGCCGGAACTCGGCTACTGGCTGGCCGAACCCTGGCACGGCCATGGCTACATGACCGAGGCCGCGACGGCGCTGATCGAGCACGCCTTTGCGTTGCGGGATATCCGCGCGGTGACCTCGTCGGCCTTCCCCGACAATCCGGCTTCCATGCGGCTGCAGGAAAAACTCGGCTTCGTGATGACCGGCGCTCGCCAGACCTGGTCGAATTCGCGCCAGGCACAGGTTCCGACGTGGACGACGCGGCTCACCAGAACGGCATTCGAAAAAGCGATGGGCGAGGAATTGGTCGAGGCGGCCTGAGGCCGGCTGCGAGATGGAGGAACGGGATGATGATCGAGGATGAAGACGTAACGGAAGACGGCAGCCACAGTATCCGCTGCCCGGTACTGGTTACCGAGCGGCTGGTGATGCGCCCGCCGCATACCGATGATGCAGTCGAAATGGCGCAGCTCGCCAACAACCGCCGCGTCGCCGACATGCTGTCGCGCATGCCGCATCCCTACGGCAAAGCGGAAGCCCACGACTTCATCGAGCGCACGGCGAAGCGCGTGACGGGTTGCGCCTATGCGCTGGCGCTGGCAGACAACGGTGCTTTTGTTGGCGGTGCCGGGCTCGACTTCAGACAGCATGGGCTCGAGCTCGGCTATTGGGTCGGCGAGCCCTATTGGGGCAATGGTTATGCCACCGAGGCCGCGCACGCGCTGATCGACCTGGCATTCCGGGCAACGGAGGTCGAGCACGTTCACGCCTCCTGCCGCGTGGTCAACAGCGCCTCGCGCCGCGTGATCCACAAATGCGGCTTCCAGTATGTGGGGCAAGGCATGATCGATTCGATCTCAGCCGGCCGTGTGCCGGTCGAACGCTACAGCCTTGACCGCAAAACCTGGGTGAGCCTCAGAACCTGGGCGCCGGCGAAATCGTGATCGTGCCGGCGCTCAGTCGCCAAGCAGCCGGCGCGGGCCGCTTCCTTTCCGCGCCAGCCTGTCGGCGGGGTTGCGCAGCGGGCAAAGCTCCGTCGACAGACAACCGCAGCCGATGCAATCGGTGAGCGCGGCGCGCAGCTTTTTGAGCCGCGCGATCCGATCGTCCAGTTTGCCGGCCCATTGTTGCGAGAGACGCTCCCAGTCTTGCTTGAGGGGCGCGCGATCCTTCGGCAGCGTATCTAGCGCCTCCTTGATCTCCGCCAGCGGAATGCCGAGCGACTGACCGAATTGGATAATGCCGACGCGCCTGAGCGTACCCGGCGGATAACGGCGCTGGTTCCCGGCAGTCCGCCAGCTCCCGATCAGCCCCTTTGTTTCATAAAAATGCAGCGCCGAAACGGCCGCGCCGCTGCGGGCCGCCACTTCGCCGACCGACATTTCGCGAATCAACGGAAAACTCCTTGACCTCAACCAATGTTGAGGTTGTAGCAGGCATGCTCGCCAACGCAAACGGGAGCCCCGAACGTGGACCTCGCCTTCAAGATCCTTCTGATTATTCACCTTTTGTCGCTCGTCGCCGGTGGTGCGACGGGCGTGGCAATGCCCTTGCTGGCCAGGCAGGCCGCAAAAGCGGAACCCGAAACAAGGGCAATGTTGATGTCCATCGGCGCAAGACTGTCGACCAATTCGCGTATCGCACTGCTGTTCATGATCGCGTCGGGTTTCGCGATGCTGTGGTTGCGTTACGGCGGCAACCCAGCGGCGCTCGGCCCCTGGTTTCTGGCCAAACTAGGTTTTGTCGGCATCATTCTGGCTGCGACAGCTATCGCACTGGTGCTGGGGCGCGAGCGCATCAATCCGAGGCTCTTCGGCATGGTGACGACCCTGTCGCTGCTCGCGATCATCGTGTCGTCGGTAATGACCTTCAGCTGATCTCAGCCGAATTCGACCCAGAGCGGCTGGTGATCGGAGCCGGTGGCCGCCTGATCGACCCGGCTCGCCTTGAGCCGCGGCGCAAGGTCCGGCGAAACGAAAGCGTAGTCGATGCGCTTGTGCAGACCGGTATCTTCCGGGTCTTTGGGTTCAACCCAAGTCGTTGCCGGCTCCGCCCCGGCGTCATGAGCCGCGCAATCCACCGCGCGCGCCGCTGACAGCGGCATGCCCATCGAAGGGTCGGACCGGCCGGCCAGAGCGAGATACTCATCCGTCCCGGCCAGCATGTTGAAATCGCCCATCAGGAGATAGCTTTCCGGAAGCGGCGGCTCCGGCATGCCGAGTTCGGAAAGTCCGGTCAACCCGCCGCCTTCGATCCCGTAATTGAGCACCCGCTCGCGCAGGAACCGCACCTGCTCCAGCCGTTCGTCGGGATCGCGATGGTCGAGATGAACGGAATAGAAACGCACCGGTCCGAATTCCGTCTCCACCAGCGCTTCCAGCGCGCCGCGCTGCAGATTGACTTTGTCGAAGCTGCGCCGACGCGGCAGCAGAAGATTGCGGGACAGGCGGATAGGCTGTTTCGAAAGCACCATATTGCCGAACTGAAAATGCACATCAACGGCCCGGCCGTCTTTGATGCTGGAGCCAAGGTCGGCTTCGAAATTCGGTCCGAACACGGCAAAATAGTCCGGCAGCGCCGCGCGCAGCTCCGCCACCATGTCGCGGCCGCCGTTCTTCGGGTTGTTGCGCGTCACCTCCTGCAGGGCGATGACATCTGCTCCGCGCACGGCATCTGCGATACGGGTGATGTCGTAGCGGCCATCGAGGCCGATGCCGTACTGAATATTGTAGGAGACGCATTTCATGAGCCGGTTCCGCAAGAGGTTGGCGACCGCCAAAGATTGCGGTCTTGTGGTGATTCCTATATCGCTCGCGCCTCGTGGCGCCGACAGCGCTTCCAACCCTTATCCCGCACGGCTGTCAATTCGATGAAATTTCTCGACCAGGCCAAGGTATATGTCCGCTCGGGCGATGGCGGTGCCGGCTCCGTGTCGTTCCGGCGCGAAAAATTCATCGAGTTCGGCGGCCCTGACGGCGGCGACGGCGGCCGCGGCGGCGATGTCTGGGTCGAGGCCGTTGACGGCCTCAACACTCTGATCGACTACCGCTATCAGCAGCATTTCAAGGCCAAGACCGGCGTTCACGGCATGGGCCGCAACCGCACCGGCGCCAAGGGCGCCGATGTGACCCTGAAAGTGCCGGTCGGCACACAGGTCTTCGCCGAGGACAATGAAACGCTGATCTGCGACCTCACCGAGGTCGGCGAACGCGTCTGCATTGCCAAGGGCGGCAATGGCGGTTTCGGCAACCAGCATTTCAAGTCCTCGACCAACCAGGCGCCGCGCCGTGCCAATCCCGGACTGCCGGGCGAAGAGCTCACCATCTGGCTCAGGCTGAAGCTGATCGCAGATGCGGGTCTGGTCGGACTGCCGAACGCCGGCAAATCGACTTTCCTGGCTACAGTCACGGCCGCCAAGCCAAAAATCGCGGATTACCCCTTCACAACGCTCCACCCCAATCTCGGCGTGGTGCGCATCGACGCCCGCGAATTCGTGCTGGCCGACATTCCGGGCCTGATCGAAGGCGCGCATGAGGGCGTCGGCATCGGCGACCGTTTTCTCGGCCATGTCGAGCGCACTGCGGTGCTCTTGCATCTGGTTTCGGCGCGCGAGGAAGATCCCGCAGCCGCATACCGCACGATCCGCCGCGAGCTTGAGGCCTACGGTCACGGCCTGATCGACAAGCCGGAGATACTGGCGCTGTCGCAGGTCGACCTGCTGGATGGCGAAATGCGTGCCGAACGCGTCGCCGCGCTTCAGAAGGAAGCCGGCCGCGCTCCCATGCTGCTTTCCGCCGCCGCCAATGAGGGCGTTACCGAAGTGCTGCGCGAGCTGATGACGGCGGTCGAAGCTGCGCGCAACCCCGAGGATGACGATCGATGAGCGCTACCCCGCTCTCCACAGCGCGCCGCGTCGTGGTGAAGGTCGGCTCAGCGCTTCTCGTGGATCGCAAGACCGGCCTGAAACACGACTGGCTGGCGGCTCTGGTCGACGATATCTGCGCACTGACCGGAAGTGGCGCGGAGGTGATGGTCGTTTCGTCGGGTGCAATTGCGCTCGGCCGCACCATACTCGGTCTCAAGCCAGCCCAACTGAAGCTTGAGGAAAGCCAGGCGGCGGCCTCGGTCGGCCAGATTGCGCTTGCTAGCGCCTGGTCACGCGAACTTGGCCGCCATGATGCCGTCTCCGGACAGGTTCTCGTCACGCTGGGCGACACCGAAGAGCGCAGGCGTTATCTCAACGTCCGGGCGACGGTCTCGACGCTCCTGAAAATGAACGCTGTGCCGGTCATCAACGAGAACGATACCGTTGCAACCAGCGAAATCCGCTACGGCGACAATGACCGGCTCGCCGCGCGCATCGCGACCATGATGGGCGCCGACCTCCTGGTGCTATTGTCCGACATTGACGGCCTTTACACCGCACCGCCCGGAACATCCGACGATGCAAGCTTCGTTCCGCATGTGGAACAAATAACGCCGGAGATCGAAGCGATGGCCGGCGCTGCCCGCTCGGAGCTGTCGCGCGGCGGCATGCGCACCAAGCTCGACGCCGGCAAGATTGCGACGGCGGCGGGTACCGCGATGGTCATCGCATCGGGCACCCGCCTCAACCCGCTTGCCGCGATCAGCGCTGGCGAACGCTTCACCTATTTCAAACCGTCCTCCGATCCCGTGAAGGGTTACAAGACCTGGATCGCGGGCAATCTCGAGCCTGCCGGCATGCTCGTCGTCGATGACGGCGCAAAAGCCGCTCTTGCCTCCGGCAAGTCGCTTCTGCCCGCCGGCGTGAAAAGCGTTTCCGGCGCCTTTGCGCGCGGCGACACCGTGGCGATTGTCACCCCGGACGGCCACGAGGTGGCGCGCGGGCTGGTTGCTTATGACGCGTCCGATGCCGTAAAGATCGCCGGGTTGAAGACCTCTGCGATTGCCGGGGTTCTGGGTTATGAGGCGCGCGGCGCCATGGTGCACAGGGACGATCTTGTGATGTCCCGCATCGGCGGACGTGCAAAAGCCGCAAACGGGACGGCGGGAGAGTAGATCATGTTGCAGACCCGCGGCGACGCACATCAGGATCTGGAAGCTCTGATGGCCGAGATTGGCCGGCGCGCCCGCGCCGCCGCTCGCCCGCTGGCCATGGCAAATGCAGAACGCAAACATGCCGCGCTGATTTCGATGGCCGACGCGATCTGGCGCGACCGCGAGTCTATCCTCAACGCCAATGCAATCGATGTCGCCAATGGCGAGGAAGCAAAACTGACGCCGGCTTTCCTCGACCGGCTTACCCTCGATGAGGGCCGCATTCGCGCCATGGCCGACGGCATTCGTGCCATTGCCGCGATGAAAGACCCGGTAGGAGACGTGATCGCCGAGTGGGACCGGCCCAACGGCCTCCGCATCGAGCGCGTTCGTACGCCGCTCGGCGTGATCGGCGTCATCTACGAAAGCCGCCCCAATGTGACGGCGGATGCCGGCGCGCTCTGCCTGATGGCGGGCAATGCGGTAATCCTGCGCGGCGGCTCCGATTCCGCCAACTCGTCCGCAGCAATTCATGCCTGCCTTGTGGAAGGGCTGAAGGCCGCGAACCTGCCCGCCGATGCGATCCAGATCGTACCGACCAGCGACCGTGCCGCCGTAGGCGAGATGCTGAAAGGTCTTGGCGGCAACATCGACGTCATTGTGCCGCGCGGCGGCCGCGGGCTGGTCGAGCGCGTGCAGACAGAGGCGCGTGTGCCCGTCTTTGCGCATCTCGAAGGCCTCTGCCACGTTTACATCGACCGTTCGGCCAGGCTGGATATGGCCGTGGCAATAACCATGAACGCCAAGATGCGGCGCACCGGCATTTGTGGTGCCGCCGAAACCCTGCTCGTCGACCGCGCGGTTGCTGAAACACTTCTTGTCCCGATTCTGGAAGCACTCGACGCGGCCGGCTGCGAAATCCGCGCCACCGACGAAATCCGGGCGCTGTTTCCCGGCGCGAAGCCGGTCGCCGAAGCCGACTGGACGACCGAATATCTCGACAAGATTATCTCGGCGAAGCTGGTCGACGGCATCAGTGAAGCGATCGACCACATCGAAACCTATTCGTCCCACCATACCGAGGCGATCGTGGCGGAGGACGCCGCTGCGGTGGAGCGTTTCTTCAATGAAGTCGATTCCGCCATTTTGCTGCACAACGCCTCAACGCAATTCGCTGATGGCGGCGAGTTCGGCATGGGAGCGGAGATTGGCATCGCCACCGGCCGCATGCATGCGCGCGGTCCGGTCGGGGTCGAGCAGCTCACATCGTTCAAATACCGCGTCCGCGGTTCGGGTCAGACACGTCCTTGAGCCCGCCGGCAAGGCGATGAACGTGGCACCTTCCGATACTCCACCCGCGCGCTACCTGCGCATCCCTTACGTCGAAAGGGGCATGGCGGTCGGCCTGTTCGGCGGCTCGTTCAATCCACCGCACGCAGGGCACGCGCTGGCAAGCGAGATCGCGATCCGCCGGCTCGGCCTGCAGCAGCTGTGGTGGATGGTAACGCCTGGAAACCCGCTGAAGGATACCCGCGAACTCGCACCGTTGGCGAAGCGCATCGCGGCTTCGGAAGCACTTGCCGAAGACCCGCGTATCAAGGTGACGGCGTTTGAGGCAAGCCATCAGATGCGTTTCACCGCCGATACGATCGACCTGATCCGAAGCCGCCGGCCGGGCGTCAATTTCGTCTGGATTATGGGTGCCGACGGCCTGCGTGACTTCCACCGTTGGGAGCGGTGGCGCGAAATCGCGCGTTCGATTCCGATCGCCGTCATCGATCGCCCCGGTTCAACACTCGCTTTCCTGTCGTCGGTCATGGCCAAGACGTTCGATTACGCACGCGTCGACGAGGCCGATGCGCCGCTGCTCGCCCGCATGCGGGCGCCGGCATGGACCTTTATTCACGGACCCCGCAGTTCGCTGTCGTCAACCGCTATCCGCAATGGCGCGCAACAGCCCTGACTGGCGGTTTCGCGGCAGCGGAATGTCGCATTTTTAGGGGCCGGATTTGCCGCGGCGGAGCAGATTGCGGGCATGACGACGCCCGCACCGCCCAACTCTGATTCGGTCCTGCCCGCTGAAGCGGGCACGGTCGTGGCCGTCGCGTCGATTATCGTTTCCACGTTTTTGACCGCCGTCGGCAACGGCCTGATGTTTGCCTACATACCGCTGAGCCTGGCGGGTGCCGGATATGCGCCGAGCCTTGCCGGCTTGATCCTCACCGCCCTGTCCGCGGGCGGGCTCATCGCCTGCCTGGTCACCGGCGCGCTGACGCGGCGCGTCAGCCATGCGCGGGCATTCATGATCTTCTCGGCGCTGATTATTCTCTCCAATGCCGTCATTGGCGGCGGCGTCAACGCGGCAAGCTGGATCAGCGCGCGCGCCCTATATGGCTTCGCCATCTCCGGCATGTTCATCGTCGCGCAGAGCTGGCTCAACGACGCAGTCAACAACGAAATACGCGGTCGCGTGATGGCGATCTTCTACGTCGCCTATGTTGCCGGCCTCGGCACCGGCTCGTTCCTGACCGGCCAGATCGACCTTGCCTCTGCAACTGCGCCGCTTCTCGGCATCGCCTTTGCCGCGTTCGCAATTCTGCCGGTCGGCATGACGCGCCTGCCGCTGCCCCCGCCGCCTGAATCGGCATCGGTCGCCATCGTGCGCGCCTGGCGCATTTCGCCGGTTGGATTGGTCGGCATGCTGGCTGTCGGCGGCATGTCGATGATGGTCGCCGGTTTCACGCCCATCCATGTTGCGGCGAGCGGTTACAGCCAGGTCGAAGTGGCACTGTTGATGTCGATGATGCCGCTCGGTTCGGTACTGTTCCAGATTCCCCTGGGCTGGGTATCCGACCGTATCGACAGGCGTATCGTCATGGTCGCAACCGCGATCCTGGTGGCGCTGGCTGGCATCACAGCCGGCATATTCGACGGCTACGCGCTGCTTTACATCATTCCGATCTACCTGGTCTGGGGCGGAACCACGGAATCGATCTACTCGCTCTCCAACGCGCATGCCAACGACCGTGCCTCAAAGGAGGAAATGGTCACGCTTGCCAGCACCATGCTGTTTGCCTGGTCGCTGTCGGGCGTCATTGTCCCGGCCGTCGCGACCGCGCTCACCGCAGTGTTCGGAACCGTCGCCTTCATCTATGTGGCGGTGGTTATCGCCATTGCCTTTGCGGCATTCGCGCTCTGGCGCATCAGCCAGCGCGAGCAGGTGCCGGCCGACGAGACCGGCAGTTTCGCACCTCTGGCGGCGCAGACGCCGCTGCCTGTCGACCTCGTGACACCCGATGAGGAGCTCGAATTGGCGCCGCAGGAAAGCCGCTGAACAGCCCTCAACCACCGTTGAATGGCGGCAATCTGCCGGCAATGTCTTGAAACTGTTGCAGGACTCTGCCTATCTTCAGGGTGTCGTGCAGATTCCGTGCGCGATTCCGTTGTTCTTGTACGAAAGGGAAGACGCTGAGAACAGCAATACGGAAGAAGGCAGAAACCATGCCTTCGCCGGTCCAGATGAGCGGATTTGATGCCGCCCCTCCGGCCCTCAAAACGGCTCTTGCCAGTCTTGAAGACTCCAAGGCCGAACAGATCGTACCCATCGACATCCATGGCAAGTCCAGCCTCGCCGATTTCATGGTGATCGCCTCCGGGCGCTCGCATCGCCATGTCGCGGCCGTGGCCGAGCATCTGCTCAAGGCGCTGAAGGATGGTGGATACGGCAATGCACGCGTTGAAGGGCTTTCCAGTTCCGACTGGGTTCTTATCGATGCGGGCGATGTGATCATCCACGTGTTCCGGCCGGAAATCCGGGAGTTCTACAATCTGGAAAAGATGTGGCAGGCTCCGGATCTCGAAGAAGAGACGGTGCACTGACCCGCTGACAGCGGGTAACGCACCGGACTGGAATGCGAATAGAGATACACGCTGTCAGACGGCTGAAAGCCGGCCCCGAAAGGGAGCTTGCGATGCGTTATCTCGACCGATTGGCAAAAACCGGACCGCAGCTCGGCCTGGAATTCGGCGGTGTGAGCGAGCATGCGGAGGGCCGCGCCGCGAATACTGCACAGCGCAAGCGCGAAGAGGCACAGAAGCTTTCCGCCCAGCTGCCGCAGGGCGCCGCGCTGATAGCTCTTGACGAGGGCGGCCGCCCGATGGACAGCGAATCATTCGCCGGCATGCTTGCGGCCATGCGCGACGAAGGCCGCTCCGCCGCCGCTTTCCTGATCGGCGGCCCGGACGGGCTGGACCAATCGCTGCTTGATGCAGCCGAGCGCAGAATTGCCTTCGGCGCCATGACCTGGCCGCATCAGATCGTGCGCATCATGCTCGCTGAACAACTCTATCGCGCGGTGACGATCCTTTCAGGTCACCCCTACCACCGCGCATGACGGGCCTTCGCCCGGGAAGTTCACGTGAAATTGACAGCCGCATCCCTTGGCTTCATGCGGCCATCTTCGGTGCTCATAAGGTTGATCGTTCGTTAACGGAGCCGCACATAGAATCGGTCGCAAACGCTCGGGCTTCGATGATGGTTTTCCGTCCGGCACTCGCCGGGTTCTTTGCTGTTCTTTTCTGCATGCTGGCCGCGCCCGCGGCGCGGGCGGAAACGGTCGACGTTATCGTCGACAGGCAAACGGCAAGCCGCAATGCCTATGCCGAAGTTGCCAGACAGATAAGCCTGTCGGAGGAGCGGCTGGCTGCGATCGCAGCCGAGGTTGCTGCGCTGAAGGGCGACGAGCAGACGCTGACGGCGTTGCTGATCCAGGCGGCAAGGACCGAGCGCAAGCTGAGCGACGAAGCGCATGCGATCGGCGAACGCATATATGCGCTCGGCGGACAGGAAGAGGCATTGCGCGCATCGCTTGCGGAACGCCGCGGCGTTCTTGCCGAGGTGCTAGGTGCGCTGCAACGCATGGGCTTGAACCCGCCGCCTGCGCTTCTGGTTCGCCCCGAGGACGCGCTGTCATCCGTCAGAAGCGCCATTCTGCTGGGCTCGGTGGTACCGGAGATGCGGGCCGAAACCGAAATTCTGATCGCAGATCTTTCCGAGCTCAGAAGGCTGGTCGCCACGATTTCGGCGGAACGCGACAAGCTTCTGGAGACAGTAGCCGAACAGGTGACGGAGAAGGAGCGCCTTGCCGCCCTGATCGCCGAGAAGGCAAAACTGCGCGAGCAGTCGCAGGAGGTATTGGAGGCGGAGCGTCAGAGAGCAGGCGAACTGGCCGCTAAGGCCAGCAGTCTGCAGGAGCTCATCTCAACGCTCGAGAACGAAATTGTATCTGCGCGCGCCGCAGCCGAGGCGGCGAATGCACCTTCCGAGCGCCCGGTTCCGGAGCAGAACCGCCTCGCGGGACCGGTGCCGTTCAAGGCGATGCTGGGGCAGGTTTCCATGCCGGTCAGCGGGCGCATCGACCTGCGCTTCGGGGAGGACGACGGGGCCGGCGGCACCAGCTTTGGCGACATCGTTACAACACAATCGGGGGCAATCGTGACTGCACCCTCTGACGGCTCGGTTCTTTACGCTGGACCCTTTCGTTCATACGGGCAGCTATTGATCCTCAATGCTGGCGATGGCTATCATATCGTTCTGGCCGGCATGGACCGAATCAACGTTTCGCTCGGTCAATCGGTACTGGCCGGTGAACCCGTGGGCACGATGGGGGAGGCCAGACTGGCGAGTGCGGTGGCCCTCGCGGATGGAAATAGGGAACCGGAGCTCTACGTGGAGTTTCGCAAGGACGGAAAACCCATCGATCCCGCGCCATGGTGGGCGCAGAGTTATTCTGGAAGGACTGGAAATGATTCGTAGGATGTCGCTTCTGCTCGCCGGCGCCCTCATGGGCGCATCGGCCATGAGCCTGGTCTACGGCACACCCGGTTCCACCGCCAATGCCGCGGCCTCCGACACTTATCGGAATCTGGCGATTTTCGGCGATGTGTTCGAACGTGTACGGGCCCAGTATGTGACCCCGCCGGACGAGAAATCGCTGGTTGAAAACGCGATCAACGGCATGCTCACCTCGCTTGATCCGCACTCCTCTTATCTCAATCCGGAAGCAGCCCAGGACATGCGCGTGCAGACGCGCGGCGAGTTCGGCGGCCTCGGTATCGAGGTCACGATGGAAAACGAGCTGGTCAAGGTGATCGCGCCGATGGAGGGCACGCCCGCGGCCCGCGCCGGTGTACTGGCCGGCGATTACATCGCCGAGATCGACGGCGAGGACGTACGCGGCCTGACGCTTTCCGACGCTGTCGACAAGATGCGCGGCGAAGTGAACTCGCCGATCGAACTGACCATTCTGCGCGAAGGCGCCGACAAGCCGATCAAGCTCACCATCGTGCGCGATGTGATCAAGGTGAAGGCCGTACGGTATCGCGTCGAGGAGGATGTCGGTTATCTGAAAATCAACTCCTTCACCGAACGTGCCTCCGACGATCTGCGCGACGCGATCCGCAAGATCGAGGAAGAGGCCGGCGGCGCCGACAAGATCAAGGGTTTCGTTCTCGATCTGCGGCTCAATCCAGGCGGTCTGCTCGATCAGGCCGTGGGTGTAACCGACACCTTCCTGGAACGCGGCGAGATCGTCTCCACCCGCGGCCGCGACCGCAAGGATGTGACGCGCTTCGATTCACGCGCCGGGGACGCTACGGGCGGGAAGCCGGTCATCGTGATGATCAATGGCGGCTCGGCGAGCGCCTCGGAGATCGTTGCCGGCGCACTGCAGGACCACAAGCGTGCGGCTGTCTTGGGCACCAAGTCCTTCGGCAAGGGGTCGGTTCAGACAATCATCCCGCTGGCCGAAAACGGAGCCCTGCGACTGACCACGGCGCTTTATTACACGCCGTCGGGCAAATCCATTCAGGGCACGGGCATCACGCCGGACATCCGGATTGAACAGCCGCTGCCGGACGAACTGCTGGGACGCGACGTCACCCGCGGCGAATCGGAACTGCGGGGCCACATCCAGGGCGTCGAGGAAGATGACGAGGGTTCCGGCTCGTCGGCCTATGTGCCGCCGGATCCGGAAGATGATGTCCAGCTCGGTCATGCGCTCGACCTCATTCGTGGCGTCAAGACAGACCCTGCCTTCCCGCCAAATCCGGACCAGGCACAGCTCCAGGAGTAAGGCCGTAAATCGCCGGTCCGCGCCAGCCGCGGACCGGTTCGTTAGAGAACTACCGGCAGCCGCAGCTTTGTCCATCGTCCAGCCGGCCCCAATAACAGCGACCGACAGGACCTTTTAGTGGACAGCAAGGCCGAACGCAGCGAGATCGAACAGCCGCTGGGCCTGAATGTCAGGCGCGGCCGGCCGCGCTTTTCGTTTCCCCCGCTTTCGGTTTTTGCTTTCTGGATTGCAGTGCTGGCAGTTTTCGGTACTTCCACTGCAATCGCGCTGCGCGATCGGCCTTTCCGGTCCGCTACGCAGGCAGTGGTGTCGGTGCCGCAGGAACAGACGGCAACCGCATCCCAACAGGCGTCGCGGCCTCAGCCGACCGAAACCCGCACCGACGGCGGCGCCTCTATCATCCGCGTTCCCCCACCCGCATCGGGCACATCTGTTGAAGTGTTCGACCCGAGCGCCAAAGGACAGAACCTGCGGGTGGCGCACCTTCCGGACAGGGCGCTGATCCAGGAAACCGAGTTGGGCCCTTTGCCGGTGCGCGGTGCCGACGGGCGCAGGCCTTTCGACGTTTATGCGCGTCCGTGGTCCGGCGCCCGGGGCGCCCGCATCGCCATCGTGATCGGTGGCCTCGCTGTCTCTCAGACCGGCACGCAGGAGGCCATCGCCAGCCTGCCTGCCGAAGTAACGCTCGCATTTGCCAGCGGCGGCAATTCGATCGACCGCTGGATGCAGACGGCCCGTCAGAAGGGCCACGAAATCCTGATGCAAGTTCCGATGGAGCCTTTCGACTATCCCAATGTCGACCCGGGCAAAAATACGCTCACGGTGGACGCCGGCGCCTCTGAAAACGCACAGCGCCTTCATGTCGCTCTGTCGCGCACGACCAACTATGTCGGTGTCATGAACTATCTCGGCGGGCGGTTTGTTACCGAGAATGCGGCAATGAAACCTTTCATGGATGAACTTGCCGCGCGCGGCCTCATGTTTCTCGATGACGGTACATCGGCGCGCAGCATGGCCGAAGAGCTGGCCGCCGGGGCGCGCGGACCTTATGCCGCCGCCGATCTTCACATCGACAAAACGCGCGATCGCGGCGATATCCTCAAGAAGTTGGACGAAGCCGAACGCACTGCCCGCGCCAAGGGTTATGCGATAGCCATCGGTTCGGCGTTTCAAGGAACCGTGTCGGCAGTCACCGAATGGATCGCAGAAGCCAGAAAGCGCGGCATTGAGGTCGTCCCGATTTCGGCGCTGGCGAATGACCCGGAGGCCGGCTGACCGAATGGGCAAAGACAAGCGCAGGCAAACGCCGGACCGCGAGGCGATGCCCTACCGGCGCTGCGTCGGTGCATTGGTGCTCAATACAGAGGGACTTGTCTGGGCCGGCCGGCGGATTGTGGATACGGACTCCGAGCTGCTGGCGTCACCGATGCTTTGGCAGATGCCGCAGGGCGGCATCGATAAGGACGAAGACCCTTTCGAGGCCGCAAAGCGCGAACTCTACGAAGAGACGGGCATCCGAAGCGTATCTTTGCTCGCCGAAGCCCCGGAATGGATCAACTACGACCTGCCCGACGATATCCTCGGCAAGGCACTGAGTGGCAAATATCGCGGCCAGACCCAGAAATGGTATGCCTTCCGTTTCGATGGCGATGAAACCGAGATTGCCATCGATCCACCGCCAGGTGGCCACACGGCCGAATTCGATGCCTGGGACTGGAAACCTATGGCTGAGATGCCTGAGCTTATCGTGCCTTTCAAACGCGGCGTCTACCGGCAGGTTGTGACCGCCTTCAGGCACCTCGCTCCCTGACTCTACCGGACCGGCAACAAAAAAGCCGGGCTCATGGCCCGGCTTTAGGTTCCTGCTGATGGGACCGGCTAGGCCGGAATCAGTGCGCCTTCGAGCGTCGTCAGCTGATGCAGATAGAGTTCGGCACGGCTGCGCTCGTCCAGATCTTCGGCGTGCTCGGCCTTATGCCTCGCATCGTCAATCCGTTTCTGCAGCTCGGCACGGTCGAGTCTGTCCGCCGGTACGGCAGATTCCGCCAGCAGCGTGCATCCCTGCGGAAGAATGTCGGCAAAGCCGCCAAACACCGCATAACGCTGTTCGCCGCCGGAAACCGGCTTCACAGTTACGACGCCTGGCTTGATGGTGGTCATGATCGGCGCATGCGACGCCATCACGGTCATCTCACCATCGGTTCCCGGGATAATCACCTGCTCGACCTCTTCCGAGATCAGCAGCCGTTCCGGAGAAACCAGTTCGAATTTGAAGCTTTCAGCCATAGACTTGGGGGAGTAGGGCTGTAGGCAGTAGGCCAGTAGGGGACGCTCCCCGAGTAGCTATGCCAATGTCCCTCTTCCGCTCTCCTTATTGCCCTATTGCCTTACTGCCGTTATCGCCCTGATCAGGCCGCCTCGGCAGCCAGCTTCTTGCCCTTTTCGACCGCTTCTTCGATCGTTCCGACCATGTAGAAGGCAGCCTCCGGAAGGTGGTCGTAGTCGCCGGCAACAAGACCCTTGAAGCCCTTGATGGTGTCCTCGAGGTCGACCAGCTTCCCGGGCGAACCGGTGAACACTTCGGCCACGAAGAAGGGCTGCGAAAGGAAGCGCTCGATCTTGCGGGCGCGGGCAACGGTCAGCTTGTCCTCTTCCGACAGCTCGTCCATGCCCAGGATCGCGATGATGTCCTGCAGCGACTTGTAGCGCTGCAGCGTCTGCTGCACGTCACGCGCTACCTGGTAGTGCTCTTCACCGACGATCATCGGGTCGAGCATGCGCGAGGTGGAGTCGAGCGGATCCACGGCCGGGTAGATGCCCTTTTCCGAAATCGCACGATTCAGCACGGTCGTCGCATCAAGGTGTGCGAACGAGGTAGCAGGCGCCGGGTCGGTCAAGTCGTCGGCGGGCACGTAGATGGCCTGCACCGAGGTGATCGAACCCTTGGTGGTGGTCGTGATGCGCTCCTGCAGCGCGCCCATGTCGGTCGCCAGCGTCGGCTGATAGCCCACGGCAGAAGGAATACGGCCGAGAAGCGCCGACACTTCCGAGCCCGCCTGCGTGAAGCGGAAGATGTTGTCGACGAAGAACAGCACGTCCTGGCCCTGGTCGCGGAAATACTCCGCAACGGTCAGGCCGGTCAGGCCAACGCGGGCACGCGCGCCGGGCGGCTCGTTCATCTGACCGTACACAAGCGCGGCCTTGGAGCCTTCGCCGCCGCCCTTCTTGTTCACGCCGGACTCGATAAACTCATGATAGAGATCGTTGCCCTCGCGGGTACGCTCGCCAACGCCGGCGAACACCGAGTAGCCGCCATGCGCCTTCGCAACGTTGTTGATGAGCTCCTGGATGAGCACCGTCTTGCCCACGCCGGCGCCGCCGAACAGGCCGATCTTGCCGCCCTTGGCGTAGGGCGCCAGAAGGTCGAGGACCTTGATGCCGGTGACCAGAATTTCGGCCTCCGTCGACTGCTCGATATACTCCGGAGCCGGCTGGTGGATGGCGCGCACTTCGCTGCCCTTGACCGGACCCTCTTCATCGACCGGTTCGCCGATGACGTTGACGATACGACCGAGCATTTCCGGGCCGACAGGCACCGCGATCGGGCTGCCGGTGTCGGTGACTGCCTGGCCGCGCACCAGACCTTCGGTGGTGTCCATGGCAATCGTGCGGACGATGTTTTCGCCCAGGTGCTGAGCGACTTCCAGCACAAGGCGGGTACCCTGGTTGTCGGTCTCGAGCGCGTTCAGGATCGGCGGAAGGTGATCGCCGAACGCGACGTCGACGACGGCGCCGATAACCTGGTGCACCTTGCCGGTGGCGCCGGAAGCCTTGGTGCTCTTGGATGCCGCACCTGCCTTTGCTGCAGCCGGCTTGCGCGCGGTTGTCTTCTTGGCGGCCGCGGCCGTCGCGGCCTTCGCCGGAGCCTTTTTCGGGGTAGCTGCTCTAGCCATTTTTCGTACCCTTCGTCCTGTCCTAGAGCGCTTCCGCGCCCGAAATGATTTCGATGAGTTCTTTGGTGATCTGCGCCTGGCGCTGGCGGTTGTAGGTGATCGTCAGCTTGTCGATCATCTCGCCGGCGTTGCGCGTCGCATTGTCCATGGCGGTCATCTTGGCGCCCATCTCGCCGGCAGCGTTTTCCAGCAGGGCCCGGAAAATCTGCACCGCGATGTTGCGCGGCACGAGATCACCGAGGATCTCCTCGGCCGACGGCTCGTACTCATAGACCGCGTTGCTGCCTTCTTCCGTCTCGCCGGTAGCCGCCGGAATCAGCGGCTGCGCGGTCGGGATCTGGCTGATCACCGACTTGAAGCGCGAATAGAACAGCGTGCAGACGTCGAATTCCCCGGCGTCGAAACGCGCGATGACCTTTTTCGCGATCTCGTCGGCATTGGCGAAGCCGATCTGCTTGACTTCCTTGAGCTCGACACGGTCGATGATCAGCTGCGCATAATCGCGCCGCAGCATGTCATAACCCTTGCGGCCGACGGTAAGGATTTTGACCTTCTTGCCTTCGGCTGTGAGCTTGCGGATATGATCGCGCGCCAGACGCGCGATCTGCGAATTGAAGCCACCGCAAAGGCCGCGATCGGCAGTTGCAACGACGAGCAGGTGCACATCGTCCTTGCCGTTGCCGGTCATCAGAGCCGGCGCTTCGCCGCCGCCAGCCACCGCCTGCGCGATGTTGGCCAGCACGGCATCCATCCGTTCCGAATAAGGGCGTGCAGCCTCGGCCGCCTCCTGCGCACGACGCAGCTTCGCCGCGGCGACCATCTGCATCGCCTTGGTGATCTTCTGCGTCGCCTTAACGGAGGCGATGCGGTTACGAAGGTCTTTCAAAGAAGCCATGCGGCGACCCTGATCCTGTCAGTCTCGGTTCGTCGGCCTCAGGCGAAGTTCTTGGCGAAGGCGTCGATCTGTGCCTTCAGCTTCGCGGAGAGGTCGTCGGAAAGTGCCTTTTCCTTGCGGATGGCGGCGAGTACGTCCTTGCCGTCGGAGCGCATATGGGCCAGCAGCCCCTGCTCGAACTTGCCGACCTGAGCAACGGTCAGCTTGTCGAGATAACCGTTCACGCCGGCGAAGATCACTGCGACTTGCTCTTCCGTCTTCAGCGGCGAGAACTGCGGCTGCTTCAGAAGCTCGGTCAGGCGCGCACCGCGGTTGAGCAGGCGCTGCGTTGCCGCATCGAGGTCGGAGCCGAACTGAGCGAACGCCGCCATCTCGCGGTACTGCGCCAGCTCGCCCTTGATCGAGCCTGCAACCTGCTTCATTGCCTTGATCTGAGCCGAGGAGCCCACACGCGAAACAGACAGGCCGACGTTCACGGCCGGGCGGATGCCCTGGAAGAAGAGGTTGGTTTCAAGGAAGATCTGACCGTCGGTGATCGAGATCACGTTGGTCGGAATGTAGGCCGACACGTCGTTGGCCTGCGTCTCGATGACCGGCAGCGCCGTCAGCGAACCCGCACCATTGTCTTCGTTCATCTTCGCGGCGCGCTCGAGCAGGCGCGAGTGCAGATAGAACACGTCGCCCGGATAGGCTTCGCGGCCCGGCGGGCGGCGCAGCAGCAGCGACATCTGGCGGTATGCAACGGCCTGCTTGGACAGATCGTCGTAGCCGATCAGCGCGTGCTGGCCGTTGTCGCGGAAATATTCGGCCATGGCGCAGCCGGCCATTGGGGCCAGGAACTGCATCGGGGCCGGATCGGAAGCGGTCGCGGCGATGATGATCGAATATTCGAGAGCGCCACGCTCCTCCAGAACCTTCACGAACTGCGCGACGGTCGAACGCTTCTGACCGACGGCGACGTAGACGCAGTAGAGCTTCTGGCTCTCGTCGTCGCCTGCATTGAGCGATTTCTGGTTGAGGAAGGTGTCAAGAATGATCGCGGTCTTGCCGGTCTGGCGGTCGCCAATGATCAGCTCGCGCTGGCCGCGGCCGACCGGGATCAGCGCATCGATGGCCTTGAGGCCGGTCGACATGGGCTCATGCACCGACTTGCGCGGAATGATGCCCGGCGCCTTCACGTCAACGCGGCGGCGCTCGGCAGACTTGATCGGGCCCTTGCCGTCGATAGGATTGCCCAACGCGTCGACAACGCGGCCGAGCAGGCCAGGACCTACCGGAACGTCGACGATGGCGCCGGTCCGCTTGACGGTGTCGCCTTCCTTGATGTCGCGGTCGTTGCCGAAAATAACGACACCGACATTGTCGGCTTCCAGGTTGAGGGCCATGCCCTTGATGGCGCCCGGAAATTCGACCAGCTCGCCGGCCTGGACATTGTCCAGACCGTAGACGCGGGCGATACCGTCACCAACGGAGAGAACCTGACCGACTTCGGAAACTTCGGCTTCTTTGCCGAAGTTCTTGATCTGGTCCTTGAGGATTGCGGAAATTTCCGCGGCGCGGATATCCATCAGCCGACCTCTTTCAGTGCAAGCTTAAGCGAATTGAGTTTGGTGCGTAGCGACGTGTCGATCTGGCGCGAGCCGATCTTCACGATCAGACCACCGAGAATGGCGGGATCAACGTTGAGTTTGATCGCGACGTCTTTTCCGGCCACTTCCTTCAGCGAGGCATTCAGCTCCCGCATCTGTTCGGCCGTGAGTTCATGTGCCGACGTAACTTCGGCAGCCACCTCGCCGCGATGCGCGGCGGCGACGCGGCGGTAAGCGGCGATCATGGACGGCACGGCGAACAGGCGCCGGTTACGCGCCACGACACGCAGGAAGTTGCCGACCAGGCCTTCGATGCCCGCCTTCCTGGCGATCGCGTCGATGGCGCGAAACTGGTCGTCCGCCGAAAAGACCGGGCTTTCGATAAGACGCTTCAGATCGGCATTTGCGTTGATCAGGTCTTCAACCTCGCCGAGAGTCGCTTCGACCTTCTCGACCGACTTGGCTTCGAGCGCGAGGTCGAAAAGTGATCCCGCATAACGCTCGGCCATTCCAGAAATCATCGAACCAGAATTCGCCACGAAGTGCCGCTCTTCCTGTCTGATTGGCCGCAAGATTTACGCTGGAGCTCTGAGCTCTTGCTAAATCTTTGACCTTGCTGATTATTTTTGGCCAGCCACCGGGACACACCGGCTCCCCCAGCCAAATATTGACCGCCGTCTAGCATACGCTTCCGGGACTCGCAACACGCCGGAAGTCGGCCTTTTGGCGCGTTTTTGTCGCACGCCCCTCTTTGACCGCGGAAAGCCTGCGATCAGGGGACCAGCCCGAAGGCAAACAGCAGCACCGACAGCGCCAGAATGATCTCGAGTATCAGCGAAATCCAGTTGTAGAGCGTATTGCCATCGTCAGAGAGCATCGACACGAGCCGCCCGAATCCCGTCAGTGCCCAGGCGAGCCCAAGGGCGATATAGAGCAGCGGTTGCGCTAGCAGGATGCAGCAGAGCCCCAGCGCGATCTGAAAGCCGGCCAGATTCGCGCGGGCACTGGCCACCGCCTCGGGATGCTCCGGCAGCGTCTGCAGCCGGTAGAGGCGCAGCCCGCTGGTGGGTGCGAAAAGCAGAAACAGCCCGAGCAGCACGGTAACGACGGCGCAGCTCCACGCCAGCCATTCCCCGAGGCTCAACGGCCAAGGAAAAGCAAATTCCATCTGGCGCCCCTCGAACTGCGCATCAATGCGGCCAGTCTAGCAGCTTGCGGCTGGATGGCCAGCGCGGTGTCAGACGCCGCAGTCACCGTGAAACTCCACCTCTTCCGAGCCGCCCGGCCCGCTGACGGAGATCGTTCCGGTATAGGAGGTGCTTTCGCCGCCGCTCTCACCCTTGATCATTGAGACCTTCACCTCGTAGCTGGGTTCGCCCCAGGTACGGTAGCTGCGCAACTCGCCCTCGCCCGACGTCATTGTGTCGATTTCCTCAAGCTGGCGCACCTGGTGGTGCAGCCCGATATAGGCGTAGCGCGCATTGGAGCCGGTAATCGTGTCGGTATTGTCAAAGAAGACGAAACGCCAGCTGTCGGGATTGTTGTAGTCGAAGTTCTGGCCGTTGCGCTGGAAGGTGCAATAGGAGTTGATGTTGGGCCATAGAATGTCCGTGATGATCGGCTGCTGAGCCTGTGCCATCTGGGCTGAGCTGATGAATATGGCGGCTGCCGACGCTGCGATCTTCTTCATGACGTCTCCCGAAGTTGAGCCGGAACTCTAGGGAGGAGCTTCCGCAACGTCAAAGAAAACTCTGCGGATCGATGTCGACCTGCACGCGCACCGAGCCGCGCGGCCTGGGTGCGGCTTCCAGCATGATCCGCAGGTAGTCCTGCATGCCGGCCCGGCGCGTACCATGGACCAGAAGCCGGAAACGGTACCGCCCGGCAATCAGGGCCAGCGGCGCTTCGGCGGGTCCGAGGACGCTGATCTGGTCGCTTGGGGCCGCTGCCCGGCGCAGGGCGCGCGCATGCGCTTCGGCTTCGCCGCGCGTTGCGGCGCTCACCACGATCGCCGCCAGCCGGCCGAAAGGCGGCATGGCCGCCCGCTGCCGTTCCGCGATCTCGCGCTGGTAGAAGCTTTCCGCATCGCCTGAAATCAGCGCCTGCATCACAGGATGGTCCGGCTGGTAAGTCTGGATCAGGCCCTGGCTGCGCCCGCCCGCGCGTCCTGCCCGGCCGGTCACCTGGCTGAGCAGCTGGAACGTCCGTTCCGCCGCGCGCGGATCGCCGTTCGCCAACCCGATATCGGCATCGACGACACCAACCACCGTAATGCCGGGAAAATTGTGCCCCTTGGCGACAAGCTGCGTTCCGATCACGATATCGGCCTCGCCCTTGGCAATGGCCTCGAATTCAAGCCGCAGCCGCTTCACGCCGCCGACAAGATCGGAAGACAGGACGATGATGCGCGCATCGGAAAAATGCTCCATCGCCTCTTCCGCGATTCGCTCGATCCCGGGGCCGCAGGCAACGAGGTGATCGAAGGTCCCGCATTCGGGACAGGCCTCCGGCCGTGCCTCGTGATGCCCGCAATGGTGGCAAACGAGCTGACCGCGAAAACGATGCTCAACCAGCCAGGACGAGCAGTCCGGGCACTGGAACCGGTGCCCGCACACCCGGCACAGTGTCAGCGGCGCATAACCCCGCCGGTTGAGGAAAAGCAGCGACTGCTCGCCTCGCTCCAGCGCACCGCGCAGTGCCTGGATCAGGACCGGCGACAGGAACCCGCCCCGCGCTGGCGGATGGCGCCGCATGTCGATCGCCTTGAGTTCCGGCAAAACGGCCTCGGCATAGCGCGTCGGAAGCGCCACGCTGTGGTAACGCCCGGTCTCGGCGTTGACCCGCGTCTCGACGGAGGGCGTGGCCGATGCCAGTATCACCGGAAACTGGCCGATATTGCCGCGCACCACCGCCATGTCACGCGCGTTGTAGAAAACCCGGTCTTCCTGCTTGTAGGCGGTGTCGTGCTCTTCATCGACCACGATCAGCCCGAGATTGTCGAACGGCAAGAAGAGCGACGAGCGCGCGCCCGCCACCACCTGCACATTGCCTTGCGCGACTTGCCGCCAGACGCGCTCGCGCATACGTGGCGTGACATCGGAGTGCCACTCCGCCGGCTTGGCACCGAATCGATCGTGAAAGCGCTCCAGAAATGCCTGGGTCAGCGCGATTTCCGGCATCAGGATCAGCACCTGTTTGCCTGCCCGAATCGCCTCACCGATTGCTTCGAAATAGGTCTCCGTCTTGCCGGAGCCAGTCACTCCATCGATCATGGTGACTGAAAAAGCACTTTCCCGCACCCGTTCGCGCAGGCTGCCGGCGGCTTCCTCCTGATCGACGGTAAGTTCGGGCTGCGCGTAGTCGGGGTCGGGTTTCGCAACCACGGGCTGCGGTGGCAGAAGCACCGTTTCGAACACATCCTGTGCAACGAGCCCATCGACCACGCTGAGCGACACGCCGGCCGCATGGGCCAGCCCCGACCGGGTCCAGGCCATGCCGTTGCGCGCAAGCTCCAGCACGCGGCTGCGGGCTGCTGTCACCCGCTCCGGCTCGCCGCCCGAATAGCGAAGCCCGGGCTGTGGCGGCTCCGGCTCGAAGGCCGCAGGCGCCCGCAAGAACATCCGCGCCACCATGCCCGGCGAAGTCATCGTATAGGCGGCGACCCAATCGACGAAACGCCGCGCCGCCTCGCCGAGCGGCGGGCAGTCGAAAACCTCCGAAATCGGCCTCAGCCTCCTGGCATCGACATTTTCGCCCGCCCCGTCCCAAACCACTGCCGCGACTTCGCGCGGGCCGATCGGCACCCGCACGATGGAGCCCGGCCGTACCTCCGCACCTTCCGGCACGGCGTAGGAGAACGGCCGGTCTACCGGCGTCGGCACAAGCACCGGAACCGTTCTGGGCGAATCTTTGCTCATGGTGGGTGACCTTGCCCGGTTCTTGCGATAGAGCAAGGCCGAATGGCGCCCGCGCCAACCGCCCATCTGCCCAGGAGACATCCATGAAGTTTTTCGTCGACACCGCCGACACCTCTGAAATCAGCGAGCTCAACGCACTCGGGCTTCTCGACGGCGTGACGACAAACCCATCGCTGATCCTGAAATCGGGCCGCGATATCCTGGAAGTCACCAAGGAGATTTGCGGCATCGTCGACGGCCCGGTATCGGCCGAGGTTGCCGCGACCGAATATGATCAGATGATGCGCGAGGCCGACGTTCTGTCGAAGATAGCCGACAACATCTGCATCAAGGTTCCGCTGACCTTCGACGGTCTCAAGGCATGCAAGGCGATCACCGGTGACGGTCGCATGGTCAATGTCACGCTCTGCTTTTCGGCCAATCAGGCACTGCTGGCGGCAAAGGCAGGCGCGACTTTCATTTCGCCATTCGTTGGCCGCATCGACGACACCGGCGAGGATGGCATGGAGCTGATCGCCGAGATCAGGACGATCTACGATAACTACGACTTCGACACCGAGATCCTGACGGCTTCGGTTCGGACCGTGAATCACGTCAAGCAGGCAGCCCTAATCGGTTCGGATGTAGCCACCGTGCCGCCGGCTATCCTGAAACAGCTGGTCAAGCACCCGCTGACAGACAAAGGTCTCGATGCGTTCCTGGCGGACTGGGCCAAGACCGGCCAGAAGATCGCCTGACGCAACAGCTGGGACGGGTTCACGCGCGCCTGAACTCTGCTTCCGGATTTACGCACAGCACCTTCACCGCGTGATCCTGCAGCTGCCGGGTCGCGTCGGCTGCATTGCCGTCGAGCTCGTCCGGCATCACCGGCTTGCCGATATTGAGCGCAAAGGGCTTGTGCTTCTTGTTCAGAAGCTCGTGAAATACCGTCATGTCGCGCAGTTCGGTACTGCGCGGCGACACGAAATAGAACCACCAGGAATTGCGCGACGTTATCGACACCGGAACAACCGGCACCCGGTAACGCCTGGCGAGCGAAACCAGCGTCGTCTGCCATGGGCGTTCGGCCACATGGTCCTTGTTCCAGTAGGCTATGCGGCCGGAAGGAAACAGCAGCACAGCGCGCTCGGTAGCAAAAGCCCGCGCAGTCTGCTCCAGCGTCGCCCGGCTTTTCGCCCTCGACTTTTCGCTTTCCCGCCATTCGACCGGGATCAGCACTTCGCGCAGCCGCGGCGACACGCGCAGCGCATCGCGGTTGGCGAAAATCGCCATGTCGCTGCGCTTGGTTTTCAGCACGTCGAAGGCGGCAACCGCATCGGCAATGCCGGTCGGGTGGCTGCAGGCCATGATGAACCCGCCCTCGGCCGGAATGTTGTCCGCACCGGCGACCTGAATGTCGAGCGCCAGAAGGTCACTGACGAAATCGAGCACGCCGCGGCCGGAAAGCGTCGCGATATGATCCGCCATCCGCACCGCTTCCGAATAATGCAGGAAACGGTAGAGCAGCGGCCGCATCAGCGGCCACAGCGGATGCGCCGATAACCCGGCGGCGCGCTCCGCAATCAGCTGGTCGACAATGTGACTGTCTTTTGGGGCAAGGTCGCGGGGAAGCAACCGTGCCGCTACGAGGTCTGTGAAAGTCGAAACCATCGTCCTGTCGTCCGTTCAGGAAGCGCATGCCGGTGCAATGCTTACTGATTGATTTGCGTGACGCGGGAATGACACGCGCCAGCGGCAACAAACGACGTCAACAAGGCGAAAAGACGATAGCCCTAGCGGCCGGATGCAAGCTGCTGCGCGACCGCCAGCCTGACCTGCTCCGCAACCTCGCGTGCGGCCCGGTTCTCGGCATCGCGCAACGCCCTGTCCGCGGCGAAATGCTGGCGCGGAACGTCATAGGCCGAAACGACCTGCCGGCTGCCTTCTGCGACGATTTGGCCGCCCTCGGTATCGCGCACCGTATAGGCGGCGGTCATAGTCAGCAGGGATGACGAGGGCGACTGTTCCGTGGCGCTGACCACGATCTGAGCCGCAGCGCTGGAACTGCTGGTGACATTGATCCGCATCACATAGGCAGGGTTTGCCGGGCTGCCCCGCCCGCCGCCGAACATGAAGATCAGATGATTGCGCACTTCCTGCGCCTGTCGCGTCGAAACAGGCTCGATTTCGACACTCGCCAGGCGCGAAGGTATCGACGCCGGAGACCCCGCATTGCCGTAGAGCGGCCCGGCCGTGCAGCCCGCACCGAGCAATGCCGCACCGATGAACGCCAGTCCGAGACCGGTGGCAAGGCTGCGGCGCATTGGGTCAAACGACGACATTGACAATCCTCTGTGGCACCACGATCACCTTGCGGGGCGAGCTTCCGTCGAGCGCTTTCTGCACCGCTTCCAGCGCCATGACGGCGCTTTCCACCGCAGCTTGGTCCGCGTCGCGCGCGATTGTCAATTCGGCCCGCTTCTTGCCGTTGATCTGCACCGGGTAGACGATCTCGTCGTCGATGGTGAGCTTGTCGTCGAACGCCGGCCATGCCTGTTCTGCAGCCATGCCTCGGCCGCCGAGTGCGACCCAGCATTCCTCGGCCAGATGCGGCATCATCGGCGCAATCATGGCAACGAAAAACTCCAGCGCCTGCCGCAGCGCGGCGCTAGTGGCGGCATCCGCCTTGCCGTTTGCCGCCTGCGCGAGCAGCGGCTGCATCGTATTGGCGAGTTCGTAGAGCCGCGCCACCGCGCGGTTGAAACCGAGTTTCTCGATATCCTCGCCGACCGCCTTCAGAGTCTTGTGCGCCGCGCGCGACAGCGCCACGGCGTCACCTTCGGTCGCTGTGGCCGCGCTGACATCCTTCAGCGCGGGTGCCGCCTCCGAAACCAGGCGCCAGACGCGCTGAACGAACCGATGCGCGCCTTCCACCCCGGATTCGGTCCAGATCACATCGCGCTCGGGCGGCGAATCCGACAGCATGAACCAGCGCGCGGTATCGGCGCCGTACGAGCCGATGATGTCGTCGGGATCGACGACATTCTTCTTCGACTTCGACATCTTCTCGATAGGGCCGATCTGCAGCGCGTCGCCGGTGCTCGTCACCTTGGCCGTGCGCTGGCCGTCCGCTTCCTCGATCGTCACTTCCGCCGGCGTCACATAACCCGACGGGCCCTTATAGGTCTCGTGAACGACC
Organism: Mesorhizobium sp. Z1-4; assembly: GCF_004000235.1. Lineage (GTDB taxonomy): Bacteria > Pseudomonadota > Alphaproteobacteria > Rhizobiales > Rhizobiaceae > RCIO01. The sequence continues at coordinate 1,378,923 of NZ_RCIO01000001.1, read as the reverse complement.
ATGCCCTGCGTGAACATGCCCTCGAACGGTTCCTCGATTGCGTTCACATGACCGGTCGCTTTCATCGCGCGCACGAAGAAACGCGAATAAAGCAGGTGCAGGATCGCATGCTCGATGCCGCCGATATACTGATTGACCGGCAACCAGCCATTCGCGCCATCGACATATTTCAGCGTCGTCGGCGCTTCCGCGTTCCACGGATCGGTAAAGCGCGCGAAATACCAGGACGAGTCCACGAACGTGTCCATCGTGTCGGTGTCGCGCCGCGCGTCGCCACCGCATTTCGGGCACTTGACGTGTTTCCATGTCGCGTGATGGTCGAGCGGATTGCCCGGCTTGTCGAATGAAAGATCGTTCGGCAGCTCGATCGGCAGTTCCGCCTCTGAGGCGGGCTGCGCGCCGCAGGCATCGCAATGGATCACGGGAATGGGACAGCCCCAGAAGCGCTGGCGTGAGATCAGCCAGTCGCGCAGGCGGAACTGCACCTTGCGTTCCGCCATCGGGCGGTTGCCCATCGGCACCTGTTCCAGCCGCTTCGCCACGTCCTCGAAAGCGTCATTCGGGGTCATGCCGTCGAGGAAGCGCGAATTGATCATCACGCCGTCGTCGGTATAGGCCTCGTCGATAACCTGAAAAGTCGCGGCGTCCGCTTCGGCGGGCATCACCACCGGAACGACCGGCAAGCCGTATTTGTTGGCGAAATCGAGGTCGCGCTGGTCGCCGGACGGGCAGCCGAAAATCGCGCCCGTTCCGTATTCCATGAGCACGAAGTTGGCGACATAGACCGGCAGCGTCCAGCTTTCGTCGAACGGGTGCACGACGCGAATGCCTGTGTCGAACCCCTTCTTCTCGGCGGTTTCCAGCGCCGCCGCCGACGTGCCCATGCGCTTCACCTCGGCCACGAACGCAGCGAGTTCGGCATTCTGCGCCGCCGCCTTTTTCGCCAGCGGGTGGTCGGCCGCGACAGCCATGAAAGACGCACCGAAAATGGTGTCGGGCCGCGTCGTGTAAACCTCGAGCTCGGTTTCGCCCTCGGGCGCGGTTGCCTTGTCGAGTTTCCAGCGTATCTGCAGGCCCTCGGACCGGCCGATCCAGTTTTCCTGCATCAGCCGCACCTTGTCTGGCCAGCGGTCGAGCGTATCCAGTCCGTCGAGCAGCTCCTGGCTCATCGAGGTGATCTTGAAGAACCACTGCGTCAGGTCGCGCTGTTCAACAAGAGCGCCGGAACGCCAGCCCTTGCCGTCGATTACCTGCTCGTTGGCGAGCACGGTCATGTCGACCGGGTCCCAGTTGACCTTGGCGGTCTTGCGTTCGACCAGCCCGGCCTTCCAGAAATCGAGGAACATCTTCTGCTGGTGTTTGTAATAATCGGGATCGCAGGTCGCGAATTCGCGCGACCAGTCGAGCGACAGGCCCATCGTCTTGAGCTGGCCCTTCATCGTGTCGATGTTGGCATAGGTCCAGTCGCGTGGATTGACCTTGTTGTCGCGCGCCGCGTTTTCCGCCGGCAGGCCGAACGCGTCCCAGCCCATCGGGTGCAGCACATTGTAGCCCCGGGCGCGCCGGAAGCGGGCAACCACATCGCCCATCGTGTAGTTGCGCACGTGGCCCATATGGATGCGCCCTGAGGGATAAGGGAACATCTCCAGCACGTAGTATTTCGGGCGCGGGTCGTCGTTCGCCGTTTCGAATAGCTTGGCGTCTGCCCAGGCCTTCTGCCATTTGGGTTCACAGACACGCGGATTGTAACGTTCAGTTGCCATGGAAGAGAATTCAAACCAGAAAGTGCCGGAAATTGCGCCGCGGACCTTCACCATGCTTTGGCGGAAGCGTCAACTGCGGGAGATTACAGGCATAACGATGGCAGGGAAGGCGAGGCATGTCGGCTGAGGCAAACGCGGTGGAGGGGCTGAAGGCGGTGCTGGGCAATATCGCCCGGGCACAATCCGAGGCCGGCCGGCCGAAAGACGCTGTCGAGCTCGTCGCCGTCACCAAGACATTCGACGCACAAGCCATCCGTCCTGTCATCGATGCCGGACACCGCACATTCGGTGAAAACCGGGTGCAGGAGGCCCAGAGCAAATGGCCCGGGCTGAAGGCGGATTTCTCCGATATCGTGCTGCATCTCATCGGCCCGCTGCAATCCAACAAGACAAAAGAGGCCGTTGCTCTTTTCGATGTCATTCAGTCGATCGACCGGGAAAAGATCGCGAAGGAAATTGCCAGGGAGATCGAAAAGCAGGGCAGAGCGCCGCGGCTCTATGTGCAGGTAAACACGGGGCTGGAGGCGCAGAAAGCGGGCATCGAACCCGGAGAGGCTGTCGCCTTCGTAGAGCGCTGCCGCATCGAGCACAGGCTCCAGATCGAAGGCCTGATGTGCATTCCGCCCTTCGACGAGAATCCCGGCCCGCATTTCGCTCTGCTGGAAAAACTGGCCGGCGAAGCAGGTGTCGAGCACCTCTCAATGGGAATGTCCGGCGACTATGAGACCGCAATTGCCTTCGGCGCCACCAAAGTCCGGGTGGGCTCTGCCATCTTCGGTCACCGGCCGAAAGCCTGAACGGCGCCCCGCTTTCCGCCAAATTTGGCCGCGCCAGCCAGGAGCACGCCCAGAACCAGGCCGTTGAGGGTATGCCACAGGAAATGCGTCCCTATAGGAAGGGCCGCACACATCGCCATATCCACTGAACGGAAGAAGGCCGACACCACGAACACGCCCGCCGCCCAGAACATGTAACGGGCAGCGGGATGACCGTGCATCGACAGCCAACCGCCAAAAAACAGAAGCCCAAGCAATGCCGGCAGATAACCGATTGTGCCGTTGGTCGCCGCGCGCAGGCTTTCCGGTGCCAACCCGGCCAGCGCTCCGGCAATGAGATAGAACGCTGCAAGGATGGCCAGCGCCGGGATTGCGTCGATGTCCAGGAACCGGGTCACGACATACCAGTTGATAAGCAGAATGAAAGCGACGATCGGCAGCACGTCGGCATAAAGGGTTATGCCATTGGCGAAGGTGTGAAACAGCCCCGACCCCACGCCGATCACGATCGCCCACCAGCACAGGAACACCGCGAACCGGTCTGCACCATGGCGCCGGCAAAGCACATGTCCGGCAATCCCGGCAACAACGAAGGCCAGGTTGGTGATCGCGTTCAGCGGCTCGGACCAGATTTCCGGTCCCGTTCGCTCGCAATAATTATCGATCGATGTAAAAAGTGTCTCGTCCATTCGGGCTCCGAAAACCGGCAACGGCAGGCAGCAATTCTCTCACCGCAACGTGACTTCCGATTGAGATCGTGAAAAGCCTAATTTGCAGATGGGATCATGCCGAACCGCATCGGAGAAGCGGGGCGTGGCAATACGGGTTATCTGAGCGACATGATTCGTCCGGTCATTTTCATGCTTGCGGCAGCGGCGCCGCTGATGCTTTGCGCAAATGCGGCGATTGCCGAACCGGCCGGCGAGCCTGTGGCCGTGGTCGAACTTTTCACGAGCCAGGGCTGCAGCTCCTGCCCGCCGGCTGACGCCTTCCTCGGCGATCTTGCGAAACGCGGCGATGTGGTCGCGCTCAGCTACCATGTCGACTACTGGGATTATCTCGGCTGGCAGGACACATTGGCCCGGCCGGAAAACACGCAGCGCCAGCGCGCTTATGGCCGGTCTTTTCAGGCCAGCTCGATCTACACGCCGCAGATGATCGTCAACGGCCGCACGCATATGGCCGGGTCGCGCCGCACGGCGGTTATGAATGCGATTGAGGACCGTATCGGCACAGCCGAAGGCCTGTCGGTCGATATTGCGGCCAGATATGAGGGCGACAACCTCGTCATCGAGACCGGCGGCAGCGAAAACGGCCGCCGCAAGGCGCATGTCGTGCTGGTGAATTTCGACGCCACCCATGTGGTCAACGTCAAGCGCGGGGAAAACCGGGGGAAATCGCTGACTTACCACAACGCCGTGACCGCCTATCAGACGGTAGGCGTGTGGAAAGGCGTTGCCGCGCGGTTTGAACTGCCCATGAGCGACATTGCCGGCAAGGGCAATGGCGGCTGTGCCGTCCTGTTGCAGGAAACCAGTACCGATGGACTGCCCGGCGCCATATTGGGCGCAACCATCGTCAACTTCTCGTCTGCATGGTGATGGTGGCCGCCGGAAACGAAAACGCCGGTTCGTCGAACTGACTGAACCGGCGTGTCGGGATTCGGTGCCTGATCCTCCGGGTACTCTGCGGAGTTGGTTCGGTCCAACCGGCCCCGTGGGCGGGGGGCTTGGGGTTTCGGGACCTGATCGAACCGAACCGTCTCAGGCAACGAGGCGGATCGTGTTCGGACATTGAGGCACGAGCTTGATTGCTTCGCGGCGAGAATGTGGCACGCCATCACCAAATCAAACAGCATGTGGCGTTTTGTGAATGCACCCCTCTGGACGACCCCCAAACCGCCCGTTTTGCTTGCAATTCGGCAGCCGACGCGCAACCTTTGTCGCAGGACTGTAACGAAAGGTGTTCCGGATGACGGATGGAGGCGCAGCCGCGGAGGGTCAGGACGATTCCTCGATACCCATACCGCTCAGCGAGGCACGGCGTGAGCGGTATGGACTTCCGGTAACATTCAATCGCCGCGAGCTGGACCAGATATTAAGGGTCTACGGCATTATGGTCGCCGCCGGGGAGTGGCGCGATTATGCAATCGACCACCTCAAGGATCAGGCCGTCTTTTCGGTTTTCCGGCGCACCAGCGAGGTTCCCCTTTTCCGAATCACCAAAACACCCCGGCTGAAAAACCGCCAGGGCGCCTATTCGGTTGTCGCGGCATCGGGGCAGATCCTGAAGAGGGGCCACGAGCTGCCGCGCGTGCTCGGCGTTTTCGACCGCAATCTCAAGCTGGTGAAAGCCTGACCCTCAGGCTTCGCCCCTGAACCTGCGCTCCGGCATCGATTGCGGGTCAGGTGGAAACCCGGTGCCGCCATTCAGCGAAAGCTGCATAAATACCGTGTCGAGCCAACGGTCATGTTTGTAGCCTGACCCGACCAGCCGGCCGCTGTCGGCAAATCCCAGGCGCCGATGCAGCCTCACGGAGGCGCTGGCCTCATGCCCGTCGCCGATGACGGCGATGATCTGCCGGAAACCCAATTGCCGCACCTCCTCGATCAGCCGTTCGAGCAAAGCGCGCCCCACTCCCCGGCCTTTCGCCGGTGGGGCGACGTAGATGGAATCTTCCACGATGAAGCGGTAGGCGGGGCGCGGCCGGAAGGGCCCGGCATAGGCGTAAGCCACGACGCGGCTGTCATATTCTGCGACCAGATAAGGAAACCCGCCGCTTCGCAGCGCATTGAAGCGGTTCGTCATCTCGGACAGCGAAGGGGGTTCGAGCTCGTAGCTCGCCGTGCCTTCCAGCACGGCGTGAGCGTAAATCTCGGCAATCGCAGCCAGATCGGCGGCCGCCGCCGGGCGCACCGTCAATTCGGGGGTAGGCGCTGTGGCCATCGCATACAGCCAGCCGGTTGGTGGTCAGGCGGCGCTGAGCTTCGCCATCGTCTCGTCGTCGACCTCGAAGTTCGCATAGACATTCTGAACGTCGTCATCGTCGTCGAGAACCGCGATCAGCTTGAGAATCGACTGCGCGCGGTCTTCGTCAACAGGCGTGCCCGTCTGCGGCCGCCAGATCGTCTTTACCGATTCGGCCTCGCCGAGTGCGGCCTCCAGCGCAGCGGTCACGTCGCCAACATCCTCGAAAGCGCAGGAAATCACATGCCCGTTCTCGTCCGACTGCACGTCTTCCGCGCCGGCTTCGATCGCCGCCTCCATTGCCGCATCTGCAGTGGCAGCATCGGTCGGGTAGATGATCTCGCCCACCCGATCGAACATGAACGCAACCGAGCCGGTTTCACCGAGCGCACCGCCTGATTTCGTGAAGGCTGCGCGCACATTGGAAGCAGTGCGGTTGCGGTTGTCGGTAAGCGCTTCCACGATGACCGCGACGCCGCCCGGGCCGTAGCCCTCATAGCGCACTTCCTCGTAATTCTCGCTGTCGCCGCCGGAAGCCTTGTTGATCGCCCTTTGGATGTTGTCCTTGGGCATCGACTGCGCCTTGGCATTCTGGATGGCGAGCCTGAGGCGCGGGTTCATGTCCGGGTCGGGCGTGCCCATCTTGGCGGCAACCGTGATCTCGCGCGCGAGCTTGGAGAACATCTTGGAACGCGCCGCATCCTGGCGGCCCTTGCGGTGCATGATGTTCTTGAATTGGGAATGGCCGGCCATGTGACTCCTTGGAAAAGTCTCTAGTGTCGGAAACGGCGCGCCTTATAGTGAAAAGTGCTTGATACGTCCAGAAGCACGCATGTGAACCTGCCGATGCGGAAAGTTACTCTCCCAACCCTGCCGATTAACGGCGGCTGCCAGTGCGGCGCAGTGCGCTACAGCATTACCGGCCGGCCGATCGTCTTTTACCTGTGTCACTGCACGGAGTGCCAGCGCCACACATCGAGTGCCTTTGGCGAGTCGCTGCGTTTGCGGCGCAAAGATCTGGCAGTTGAAGGCGGCATGTCCCGTTTCACCCGCATGTCGGAATCCGGCAAACGCCGCGAAGGCTATTTCTGCCCCCAATGCGGCGTGCGCATTGTCCATGGCACAGCGGGCAGCGAGCAGGTCAACATCAAGGCCGGAACGCTGGACGACACGTCCTGGCTCGCTCCGGCCGGCCATATCTGGACCGCATCGAAACAGAAATTCGTGACGATAGGCGATGACGAACCCTGCTGGGACCACCAGCCCGACGATGGCTACGCAGCGCTAATCGCCCGCTGGGATGAGATGATCGCGGGATCGTGACCGGCGGCAGGACCGGCGGCGGATGCAATGGGCCGAATGCGCGCTAAGCTGTGCCTCTGATCGTTTTCGGAGGCTGCCATGCTGCGAATGACGCTTGCCGGTGCACTGTCCGCAATCTGCCTTGCCGTGCAGGCGCAAGCGCAGCAAGGCCCGGTTCCAAGCCAGTGCCTGGCGATCGCACAAAGCCTGCCAAAGGTGCAATTCGCCTCCTTCACGCTCGCCCAGGCCGAGGCGGAGGAAGTCACCATCACTTATGCGGGCCACTCCACCTATGTGATCGAGACGCCGGCCGGGGTGACCGTCGCTACCGACTATAGCGGCGTCTACGGCACTGACCCGGTGCCGCGCGTGGTAACCATGAACAAGGCCCACACCACGCATTTCACCAACTACCCGAACCCCGACATCGAATATGTGTTGCCCGGCTGGAACCCGGAGGGCGGCCCGGCCGAACATCGGGTGGTCGTTGAAGACATCTATATCCGCAACGTCCCCACCGACATCATGCGCGGCGGCTGGGTGGAGGAGGGCGGCAATTCGATTTTCGTTTTCGAGGTGGCGGGGCTATGCATCGGCCATCTCGGCCATCTGCACCACCATCTGGAAGACGAGCATTACGCCGCGATCGGCCGGCTCGACATCGTGATGGTGCCGATAGACGGCGGGCTGACGCTTTCGGCCGACACGGTGAGCGCCATCGTCAAACGGCTCTTTTCCTCGATCGTGCTGCCCATGCACCGCAATGCGACGCCATTGTCGGAGTTCACGTCGCGCATGGGTTCGGACTTCGCGCTTGAATTCATGGACGGCAACAGCTTCACCGTGTCGCTGCGCACGCTGCCGCGCCGCCCGACGATCCGGATACCCTCGAGGCTGTAACTGGCTGCGTCAGGCGGCTTGCACCAGGTTGCGGCCCTTTGATTTTGCGCGGTAAAGCGCCGCGTCGGATGCAGCCATCAGCCCGTCGAGGCAGGCATCGGCCATGCCATCTGTGGCAGCGACCCCGATACTGACCGAGATGCCGATGGACTTGACGTCCGAAATGGCGATCTCTGAGTTCTCCACAATGCCTCTTATGCGCTCGGCGATTGCAGTTGCCTCCTCGAGGCCGGTTCCCGGCAGCAGCACGGCAAACTCCTCGCCCCCAACGCGGCCGAACAGATCGTTTTTTCTCACCGCCAGGCTTGAGAGGCGAGCGAATTCGGTCAAGATGCGGTCGCCGGCAGCATGTCCATAGTGATCGTTCACGCTCTTGAAATAGTCGACATCGACCATCAATAGTGAGGTCGGAACGCCTTGGCCTGCCTGCTTTCCGACTATCACATGGCCCTGATCCATGAACGCGCGGCGCGACAAAGTACCGGTCAGCATGTCGTGGTTCGCGCTATGTGTCAGTTTGCGCAGCAGCTCTTCGCGCGCAGCATTGATACTTGCTACGGAGAGCGGCCCGAGGGCGATCAGCGCAATACCCAGGCGGACGGAGCTCGTTGAGCCCAGCGCGTCTGGTGGAATGGGGCCCGCAAGCAGGCCGGTTGAGGCCGCGACGAGCATCCAGGCGCACAGCACCAGTGTCAGTGTCGATGTCGTGAACACCGTATAGCTGAGGGCGCACCAGATGAGGGCCGGAACCGGAAACGCAATGGCTCCAGGTCCGCCAATAACCACGCTGGCCGCGGCCGAACAGAAAAGCACGGCCGCTGGAAGTAGTCGTGCCACTTCGTCGCGGCCGAGGCCACGGCGATCGGTGAGCCTGAACCGGACGAAGCCTGGAAACGCGAGAATGACTGGCAAGATCACGAGACTGTTTACAAGCTCGGTGACAAACCAGAACTCCAGCCCGGATATGAAGTCTCGTCCGAACAGCACCTCTGCCGCGCCGCCGCCCGTCAACGCAGCAGCAAGCGCCGCAGCCGCGCTTATCGCGAACAGGTACAACACCGACAACGGCCTGCGGAGAGCCCTGTCATCGTCGCCCAACAGCCGAAAGAGCAGATATCCGGTAATTACGCCGACCATATTGGCAGATGTCAGCCACAAGGTGATCGCCAGTTCGCTGCCCGTCGCCAAATCGGCAACGAGATAGGCGAAGAACGCAGCGAGCCAGGTTGGGAGGCTGGCATAGTCCTTGTTTCGGACCATGAGCCCGAGAAGAATGGCATTGGCCGGCCAGAAGGCGGCCAGAAAGCCCACCGGGCGCGTCAATATGCCGAAAAGCGAAGCGGCAAGAACAGCCAACCCGACCACCGCGGTGGCAGTGAGGCGCGCGCGAAAAACCGATGATGCTTGCGGCAATGGGAGCGAAACCGTCTGCATAGGCGCACCTGTACGGGTTACCGGACAACCCTCGCACGCAGGAGTTTCAAAGGGATTAATCGCTGTTGCGGGCTTCCAAGCCTACGCCCTTGCCGTGCATGCTAATGCCCGGCGCCTTCCTTCTCGCGCTTGCGGGCACGCCTTGCCAGCATGTTGAGCCCTTCCACCAGGGCGGAAAAGCCCATCGCGGCGTAGATGTAGCCTTTCGGCACATGGAAGCCGAACCCGTCGGCGATCAGCGTCATGCCGATCATCAGGAGGAAGCCGAGCGCAAGCATCACGACGGTCGGGTTCTTGGCGATGAATTTCGACAATGGCTCCGCGGCAAGCAGCATTACCGTCACCGCGCAGATAACCGCGATATACATGATCGCGATTTCGTCGGTCATGCCGACAGCGGTGATGATCGAATCGATCGAGAACACCAGATCGAGCAGCAATATCTGGAAGATCGCTGCACCCACCGTCATCTGTACGGCCCTGCCGACCATCGTGTCCTTGTCGTCTTCGGGATCGACCGTGTGGTGAATTTCCTTGGTCGCTTTCCAGACCAGGAAGAGGCCACCCGCAACGAGGATCAGGTCGCGCCAGGAGAAACCGTGTCCGAAGAGCTCGAAGAGCGGGTCCGTCAGCTGAACAATGAAGGAAATCGTGGCCAGAAGCACGAGCCGCATGACAAGCGCCGCCCCGATGCCGAGCCGCCGCGCCCGCGCCTGATGTTCCACGGGCAGCTTGTTGGTCAGGATCGAGATGAAGATCAGATTGTCTATGCCGAGCACGACCTCGAGAACAACGAGGGTGAACAATGCGACCCAGGCGGTCGGATCGTTCAGCCAGACGAAGTGCGGCGCGAGAAACTCGATCATTATGCGGTCCGTTCAGCGGGTTGCCGGGCGAGAATGGCTTGGCCGAAACTCGCCCAAGCCGGGCGCAGCGTCAATCCATGCGCTGCGGGCGCCGTTCGTCAGGCCCCGAGTTCGAGGAACTTCGCCGCAATCGCGTCGCCCATGCCGGCAGTGTCGACCTGCGTCATGCCGTCCGACATCAGGTCGCCGGTGCGCAGGCCCTGGTCGAGAACCTCAGCAATCGCTGCTTCCAGCCGGTCCGCCTCGGCCACCATGTTGAACGAGTAGCGCAGGCACATGGCGAAAGAGGCGATCATGGCGATCGGATTGGCTATGCCCTTGCCGGCGATATCGGGCGCTGAACCGTGCACCGGCTCGTAAAGCGCCTTGCGGCTTCCGGTCTTTTCGTCCGGCGCGCCCAGCGAGGCCGACGGCAGCATGCCCAGCGATCCGGTCAGCATCGCCGCGACGTCCGACAGCATGTCGCCGAACAGATTGTCGGTCACGATCACGTCAAACTGCTTAGGCCAGCGCACAAGCTGCATGCCGCCGGCATCTGCCAGCATATGGCTGAGCTTGACGTCGGAGTAGCGCGCCTTGTGGGTCGCCTCCACGACCTCCTTCCAAAGCACGCCCGACTTCATCACATTGTGCTTTTCCATCGAGCAGACTTCGTTGCGCCTGGTGCGCGCAAGTTCGAAGGCCACGCCCGAAATACGCTCGATCTCGTAGGTGTCGTAGACCTGCGTATCGACGGCGCGCTTCTGGCCGTTGCCGAGATCGGTGATCTCCTTCGGCTCGCCGAAATAGACGCCGCCGGTGAGCTCGCGCACGATCAGGATGTCGAGACCTTCCACCACGTCCTGCTTCAGCGAGGAGGACGCCGCCAGGGCCGGGTAACAGATCGCCGGGCGCAGATTGGCGAAAAGCTCCATGTCCTTACGCAGGCGAAGCAAGCCGGCTTCGGGGCGGACATCGTAGGGAACGCCATCCCATTTGGGCCCGCCCACGGCACCGAAAAGCACCGCGTCGGCAGCCATCGCCTTCGCCATATCGTCTTCCGAGATCGCCGCGCCATGTGCGTCATAGGCAGCGCCGCCGACAAGCCCTTCCTCGACCTCGAAGCCGGCGCTCATCTTTTCGTTCATCAGCGCGATCAGCTTGCACACTTCGCCCATGGCCTCTGGGCCGATGCCGTCGCCGGGAAGGAGGAGGAGTTTGCGCGATGCCATGGAATTGCCTTTCGGATTTCGTGAACCGGCGCCTTGCTAGTGGGCGCCGGGCACAAAGGCAAGCGCAAGCAGGCGGTTCAGCCGCGCTCGCGCCTCAAAGCCGTGACCTCAATCTCGATTTTCATCTCGGGTTCGTTGAGCTCGCAAACGATCATCGTGGCCGCAGGGCGGATGTCGCCAAATGCTTCGCCGAGGATCGGAAACACGCGCTGAACATAAGAACGGTCGGTCACGTAATAATGCGTGCGCACTACATCGGCCATCTCGAACCCGGCCTGTTCGAGCGCGTCGGCGATGGTGGCGAGTGCATTGCGGGTCTGGTCTTCCACCGCGTCCGGCATCGCCATGGACGCATAGTCATAGCCGGTCGTGCCTGAAACGAAACACCAGTCGCCGTCGGCCACAGCGCGGCTATAGCCTGCGGTCTTTTCGAAAGGCGAGCCGGTCGAAATCAGCTTGCGCATCAATTCCTCCTGCTGAACGAACGGCAGGTATACGATACGCCTGGTCTTTCATGGCAGGGCCAGCGCGAATGGTTGCTTGCCGCAGGCGGTCAGGCCCAGGGGCGGCTTTCGGCCAGTTGCTTCTCGAAGGCGTCGATGGCCGGCGCCTTTTCCATGGTCAGGCCGATGTCGTCGATGCCGTTCAACAGGCAGTGGCGCTTGAATTCGTCGAGATCGAACTTGATCACGCCGCCATCGGGCCCGCGGATTTCCATGGCCTCCAGATCGACTGTCAGCGTCGCATTGGCGCCGCGCCCCGCATCGTCCATCAGCTTGTCGAGGTCCTCGGGGCTGACAACGATCGGCAGGATGCCGTTCTTGAAGCAGTTATTGTAGAAGATGTCGGCAAAACTGGTCGAGATCACGCAACGGATACCGAAATCGAGCAGCGCCCAGGGCGCATGTTCGCGGCTCGAGCCACAGCCGAAATTGTCGCCCGCGACCAGGATCTGCGCGTTGCGGTAAGCCGGTTTGTTAAGCACAAAATCCGGGTTTTCCGATCCGTCCTCGTTGAGCCGCATCTCAGCGAACAGACCGGCGGCAAGCCCGGTGCGCTTGATCGTCTTCAGATAGTCCTTGGGAATGATCATGTCGGTGTCGACATTGACGATCGGAAGCGGCGCGGCGACGCCGGTCAGCGTGGTGAACTTGTCCATTTCGAATGCTCGCTCGGTGTTGCGTGACCCGGCTTTATACTAGCCCGGGCGGCGAGGCAAAGGGGCGATCCGCAAAGATCGCCCCTTCGGCCACGATAGCTCATGGCATCAGGCGCGTTTTAGCGCCATCACGCCGGTTTCGCTGCCGGTCAGCCGTCGCGAGCGGCCATCCGCCCCGACGATCATCTGAATGCGCCGGCGCTCGTTCGAAAACAGCTTCGACGTCACGACATCGACCGGCGGGTCGAATGCCACGGTGACACGCCACAGATCCGGTTTGATCGTTTCCGAAACCCCGATCACGCGGCCCTGCGCCGGACTGTCGTTAAATGTGCCGGTCACGCGCTCGCCCACCATGAAAGGTGCGGAAACCCTTCCCGTGGCAGCCGGGGTGGCAGACAGCGTGTTCCAGTCGCGCGCGCCATGCAGCCGTGCGACAAGCTCCAGTGCCCGCGAGTGGCTGACGGTGTGGCCGTCATCCGCGAGTGCCGCACGCAGCCTCTTGGCCTGCGACTTGTAGTCGTCCTGTATCTGAACAGACATCGTTTCGCTCTTCACTGCGAAGGACATTATGAACGGGTGCCCGCATTGCCGTTTCGTCCGTCGCGAGACAGAGAAAACGCATGTCAGAGAAGGCTTCACCGGGGCTTTGGGGCCAGCGGGCGGCTGGTGCCTTCCAAACCGAAGGCCGACAGATAGGAACGGGGCGGGCGCGCGTCAAGTTTGGGCGGCGCGGCGTGTCGGGAGCCGCGTGACCCAAACGTCCTTGGCCAGGAAAGTGTTACCTGGCTGTTGCCATCCCTACTGACAGAATGCTGGCAGGGGCCCCGGCTATAGGACACGAAAAAGTTCGTTTGGAGACTTCCATGATTGACGTCACATCCCGCAAGGCAACCCGGCGCGAATGGGCCGGCCTCGCGGTCATTGCCTTGCCTTGCATGCTGTATTCGATGGATCTCACGGTGCTTAACCTGGCGATCCCGCATATAGCATCGCAACTGAACCCGACCGGCCTGCAACTGCTTTGGATCGTTGACATTTACGGCTTTATGGTCGCCGGCGCCCTCGTCACGATGGGAACGCTTGGGGACCGGATCGGCCGCAGGCGCCTGCTGATGATCGGAGCCGTCGCCTTTGGCCTTGCCTCGATCCTCGCCGCATTTGCGCCAACTGCCGAATTGCTGATTCTCGCCCGCGCGTTGCTTGGCCTTGCTGCTGCCACGCTGGCGCCGTCAACGCTGTCTTTGATCAGCAACATGTTCCACGACGAAAAGCAGCGCCGCGTGGCGATCGGCGTTTGGATTGCCAGCTTTTCGGCCGGCGCCGCGATCGGACCGGTTGTCGGCGGTGTGCTGCTCACCTGGTTCTGGTGGGGTTCGGTCTTTCTGATTGCGGTACCGGTAATGGTGATGCTGCTGGTTCTCGGGCCGATCCTGCTGCCGGAATTCCGCGACGACAATGCCGGCCGCCTCGATATCGCAAGTGCCGCGCTCTCGGTCGCCGCGGTGCTGCTTGCCATTTTTGGGTTCAAGAAAGTCGCCGAGAGCGGCATGAGCGCCGAGGCGCTGGTGGCGGTCGCCGCCGGTATCGTGCTCGCGGTCGTCTTCGTGATACGCCAGAAGCGTCTCGCCGACCCGCTCGTTGACCTGACGCTGTTCAGGCAACCTGCCTTCGGCGCAGCGCTTTCGGTCAACGTCTTTGGCTTCTTCGCCGCATTCGGGTCATTCCTTCTCATCGCCCAGTATCTGCAGCTTGTACTGGGTTTGAGCCCGTTGGCTGCCGGCCTCTGGTCCGTGCCTTCTGCTGCGGCCTTTATTGTTGGCTCCACTGTAACGCCGATGCTGGCGGAGAGATTGAAACCGGCTCATGTCATGGCAGCCGGATTGCTGGTCGCCACGCTCTCGTTTCTTGCGCTAACCGGTCTCGTCGCGCAGGTGTCGTTGCCTGTGCTCGTTGCAGCCTCAAGCTTGCTGTCGCTCGGTCTGGCCCCGGTCTTCACGCTCACCACCGATGTGATTTTGAGCATTGCACCGCCCTCGAAGGCGGGCACAGCTTCGGGTTTGTCCGAAACCTCGAGCGAATTCGGCGGGGCGTTGGGAATTGCAGTGCTCGGCTCGGTAGCAACGGCCGTTTATCATGGCTGGATGCAGGGCAGCGAGCTGCCATCCGGCATGTTGATAGCCGCCGGCGATACCGCCGCCGCAGCCCTGGCTTACGCGAAGGAACTGCCGGAACCGGCGCAAACCCAACTTGGCGATGTTGCAAAGGCGGCTTTTGCGCAATCCTTCCATGCTGCGGCATGGGTTTGTGTCCTGGTCACATTGATTGCGGCTGTCATGTGCGCTGCCTGGCTGGGCCGTGGCCGGCATGGCGGCTCACACGAAGTCCTGCAGGGCGCGGTTGCAGATTGAGGCGGGTGCGGCCCGGCCGGCGGCAATGGACCCAGGCGCGGTCCTGCGCATGCGGACCGGCGCGGGCACTTGCGCCGGTCATGTTGTGGCGGCATGAAGCCTTATGACCGGTTTTGCACTCAGCCGCCCGCGCCGTTCGGTGCTTTACGTTCCCGCCGACAACCAAAAGGCGCTGGCGAAAATTCCGACCCTTGATTGCGATGCGGTGATCCTCGACCTGGAGGACGCTGTGGCGCCCGAGGCGAAAGATGACGCCCGCGAGACCATGCGGCGGTTCCTGCGCGAAAGGCGTCCTGAAAACTGCGACATTGTGATCCGTATCAACGCGCTGGCAAGCGAATGGGGCACTGAGGACCTGCTGGCCGCCCGCGCCGTGCGCCCCGATGCAATTCTTCTGCCCAAGGTGGACGGTCCGCGCGACGTTTTGGACGCCGATGCCGCACTCGACGAAATGGACGCGCCGGCCGGGCTCGCATTGTGGGCGATGGTGGAGACCCCGAAGGCGCTCTTCAATCTCAGTGCAACGGCAGAGCTCGGCCGCGACCCGGCAGCCCGGCTTGCGTGCCTTGTTGCCGGGACCAACGATCTTGTGAAGGAAACCGGGGTGCTGGCGACACCCGACCGCCGCTATCTGGTGCCCTGGCTTCTGCAGATGGTGGCTGCAGCGCGTGCGGCCGGCATCGATGCACTCGACGGCGTGATGAACGATTTTCGCGATGCGGGTGCTTTCGAAAACGAGTGCGTGGAAGGTCGCAATATGGGTTTCGACGGCAAGACGTTGATCCACCCTTCCCAGATCGAAGTCGCCAACCGCACATTCATGCCCTCGGCGAGTGAAATCGCAGCTGCCGAAGAAGTGGTTGCCGCATTCGCGCGGCCTGAAAATGCCGGCAAAGGCGTTGTCGCGGTCGGCGGGCGCATGGTTGAGCGCCTGCATCTGGCGCAGGCCGAGCGTCTGCTGGGGAAGGCGGGGCGTTAGCTGGCGGCGCGGTAATCGGCCCACTCCGAGGTTTCGACCTGCAGTGTTGCACCAACTGCGATTACTTGCCGCGCTATCAGTGAAAATTGCGGCCTTTGGGCATTACCTTGTTGGCCTCAAGTGAGAGTTCTTCCGGCGCTTCGCCGGCTTTGGCCATTGCGGCGTAGAGTTTTTCCGTATCGCGTGGCCGCTCATGCGAATCCGGATGGCCGGACCCGCCGGCAATTCCGTCCCGCGCCCAGCCGGCGATGTTTTGCGCGCCTTCACACAGCGTCACGAGCCAGGAGGAAATATTTTCCATGTGGTCGGCGACGATGTGGATGACGCCCGATTCCGACTGTAGCTTGCCGCTGACCTTGATGAAGCGCCCGCCCATGATGATCGGCCGGAAACGCTCGAACTTCCGGTGCCAGATGATCACATTGGCGATGCCGCCTTCATCCTCCAGCGTCAGAAAAATCGCATTGCCCTTGCCCGGGCGCTGGCGCACCAGCACCAGTCCCGCAACAGTAACGCGCCGACCGTCCCTGACGGTCGGCAACGCCGCATTGGGCGTGATGCCATGACTGTCGAGCCGCTCGCGCAGAAACGAAACGGGATGGGCCTTCAGCGACAGGCCCAACGAACGGTAGTCGTGAATGACATGCTCGCCGGGCGGCATGATGGGAAGTTGCATCGCCGGCTCATGATCGCGCAATGCAAGCTTCGGCCGCTCGAAAAGCGGCAAACGTTCGGCCGCTTTCGCCTTGTCGAGCGCCCGCACCGCCCATAATGCCTCCCGCCGGTCGACGCCGAGCGAGCGGAACGCATCCGCCTCGGCAAGTTTCTGGATCTGGCCGACATCGAGGCCAGAGCGAAGCCAGACGTCGCGTACGGAACGATAGCCGTCGCCGCGGCATTTGATGAATGTGTCGATACTCTCTTGCCGCAGCCCCTTGATGCGCCGGAACCCGAGCCGCACCGCGTGACGCGTCTGAATGACTTCGCGCATTTCGGCATGACGCGGTTCGATTCCGGCCGGATCGAAGCTGGACTCCTCCAGCGTTGAGTCCCAATTCGAATGATTGACATCGACCGGCCGCACCTCGACGCCATGCTCGCGCGCGTCGCGCACCAGCTGAGCCGGCGCATAAAAGCCCATCGGCTGCGAGTTGAGGATCGCCGCGCAGAACACGTCGGGATAAAACGCCTTGAACCAGCATGAGGCGTAGACCAGCAACGCGAAGGATGCGGCGTGGCTTTCGGGAAAGCCGTAATCGCCGAAACCCTCTATCTGTTTGAAGCAGCGTTCCGCGAAATCGGGATCGTATCCCTTGCTCACCATGCCCTTGATCAGCTTTTCGCGATAGTTGTGAATGGTGCCGTTGCGCCTGAAGGTGGCCATTGCCCTGCGCAGCTGGTCGGCTTCGCTCGGCGTGAAGCCGCCGGCATCTATGGCGATCTTCATCGCCTGCTCCTGAAACAGCGGCACGCCCAGCGTCCGCTCCAGAATTTTCTTCATTTCCGGGCTTGGATAATCCACCGGCTCCTTGCCTTCGCGCCGGCGCAGATAGGGATGCACCATATCGCCCTGGATCGGCCCGGGCCGCACGATCGCCACCTCGATGACCAGATCGTAGAACGAGCGCGGTTTGAGCCGCGGTAGCATCGACATCTGCGCGCGCGATTCGATCTGGAACACGCCGAGCGTGTCCGCCCGGCAAATCATGTCGTAAACGCGTTGATCTTCCTTTGGGATGGTCGCGAGCGTCAGCGGCTGGTCGTAGTCGTCATGTACGCGATAATGCGCCTCAAGCAATGTGAAGGCGCGCTTCAGGCAGGACAGCATGCCAAGCGCCAGCACATCGACCTTGATCAGTCCCACCGCGTCCAGATCGTCCTTGTCCCACTCCACCATCTTGCGTTTGTCCATCGCGGTTTTGACAATGGGCACGATCTCGTCGAGCCGGTCCTTGGTGATGACGAAACCGCCGACATGCTGGGAAAGGTGGCGCGGAAAACCGAGTATCTCATTGGCTCGGGCCATGACCCGTTCTGTCGTTGGGTCGCCCTGCACAAGCCCACCGGCCTGCGCCTCGCGCTCGCCGAGCTTTGAGGTCGACCAGCCCCATATCGAGCCCGAAAGCGCCGACTGCACATCGTCGGAAAGGCCCATCGCCTTTGCCACTTCGCGCATCGCCGAACGGCCTCGATAAGTGACGACTGAAGCGCCGAGCGCGGTCCGTGTCTCGCTGTATTTTTCGTAGATATAGGCAATCACCTTGTCGCGGTGTTCATGCTCGAAATCGACATCGATATCTGGCGGCTCGTCGCGCTCGGTGGAAACGAAGCGCTCGAACAGCCCGTCCATCATGAGCACAGGGTCGACTTCGGTGATGCCGAGGCAGAAGCAGACCACCGAGTTGGCCGCCGAGCCGCGCCCCTGACACAGAACGTCGACATCGGCGCGGCGCGCATACTGAACGATATCGCGCACGGTGAGGAAATAGCGCGCGTAATCCTTGTGCGCGATGATCTCCAGCTCATGCCGTATCTTCTCCGGCACCCCGTCCGGAATGCCCTTCGGATACCGCCATTTCGCGCCTTCCCAGGTGAGCTGTTCCAGCTCCACTTGCGGATCGAGACCAGGCGTGGAGGTCTCCTCCGGATAGTTATGGCTGAGTTCCTTGAGCGAAAACCGCAACGTTCCGGCAAATCGCCCGGTCTCGGCAAGCGCCTGCGGAAAACGTCGGAAAAGCCGCGCCATCTCGGCCGGCTCTTTCAGGTGGCGTTCGGCATTGGCACCGAGTTCGTAACCGGCTTGCGACACCGGCACGTTAAGCCGGATGGCGGTGAGCACATCCTGAAGCTGCCGCCGCTCCGGGGCATGATAGAGCACGTCGTTGACCGCCATCAGCGGCACGCCGGCGCGCGATGCCATTGCCGCCGCCTGCTCGAAACGGAAATGGTCGTTGCCCCCATAGATCGGAGAAACGGCCAGCCACACCGATTTGCCGAAACGTTCCCTCAAGCCGGAAAGCAGGGCCAGCTCATCCGAAATCTGGTTCGCCAGACGCGGCATCACGGCAAGCGAGATATTTGCGCCCCATTCCAGCAGATCGTCGCGATAAACGAGCGGCGCGCCTTTTTCGCTCTCTTCTCGCATATTGGCCTGGGTGAGCAGGCGGCACAGATGCCCCCAGCCCTGCCGGTCCTGCGGATAGGCGAGAACGTCCGGTGTTTCGTCGGCAAAGACCAGACGGCAGCCGGGATGATAGGCAATCGTGCCTGTTTTCGACTGCGACCAGGCGCGCACGACCCCCGCCACGCTGTTGCGGTCGGCAAGCCCGCATGCGTGATGGCCGAGCTTCTGCGCCATGACGACCAGTTCTTCCGGCTGCGATGCACCGCGCAGAAAGGAAAAGTTCGACTGCACGGCGAACTCCGCATAGGGAATTTCGGCGCGCGCGTTCACGCGAAAATCCCCTGCACGAACCAGCGCGGCGGCTCTTCCGCAACGCCGTAAAAGCCTTCGCGGTAGAGCCAGTAGCGACGGCCTTCCATATCCTCCACGCGATAATAGTCGCGGGTGCGTTCACCTTCCGCGCCTTGCCACCACTCAGGCGCGATACGCTCCGGACCTTCCGCTCCCGCAACATTGTAAAGCGCACGCCGCCAGCGAAAGCGGGCAGGCGGACCTTCCGGAATTTCGGCCGTCACTTCGATAGGCTGCGGGCGCCCGAAAAGGCGGATAGGACGCTCCGGCAGCGTAAGTTCCGAAAGAGCAGAACCCGCTGAAGCGGGCCGTGCATCGGCAAAGGAACGCAGCGCCACTGCCCGTTCGGGAACATGACTTTGAACCGGCACCGGCTGCAGCATCGCTCCATTGCCCAGCCGTGCACGCACCCGATCGGCAAACAGAGCGAGATCTTCTCCCGCATCGGCATTGGCGCCGGAAAGATCGCCCTGTTCCTCCTCGAAGCGAGCCGTGGCAAGCACCGCCAGCCGCACCAGGTCGAAACCGAAACCGGCATCGATATTGTCTTCCATGGCGGCCAGCTTTTCATGAAACAGCCGGCAAAGCGGTTTCGGCTCTCGCATCGGCCGTGAGGTACCGATGCCGATGCGGGTAACGGCGCCATCGACCCTGAAAAGTGCCAGCTGCAAACGTCGTGCGCCTTCGCCCCGGCGCTCCAGATCCTGTTTCAGCGACGAGGCGAGCATCGCCAGCAGGCGTTCGATATCCTCGGTCAGGAACACGGGCTCCGCCAGATGCCGTTCAGCTGAAAGCGGCGCCACGGGCAGGCGCGGCGAGATCGCTTCTTCGGCCATGCCGAGCGCCTGGTCGAGCCTCAGGATAAGTCCGCTGCCGAAACGACGGGCGAGCGGAGCGCGGGGCGCGTTGATGATCGCGCCGACAGTGCGCAGACCGACGCTTTCCAGCCCCATGCGCATGGCGGTCTCCAGGCGGAGCGCGCCGAGCGGCAGTCCCGCAAGTGCTTCAGCCTCCGCGCCCGCGGCCACGGGCCGAAGACCGAACCGCGCCGCCGCCCAGGCCATTCCCGGTGTCGCTGCAAGGCCGGCACGGGCGTCAAATCCCTGCTCGGCCAGCCGCCGCCTGAGATCGGCAATCATTTTTGTCTCGCCGCCGAAAAGATGCGCGCAGCCGGTAATGTCGAGAAAAAGCCCGTCATTGCCGTTGATGGCAACAAGTGGCGTATAGCGGTCGCACCAGTCGGCAAGGGCATCGAGCAACCGGCGGTCGGCATCCGGGTCGGCTTCCACGACATCGACATCGGGATGTATGGCGCGAGCATCGGCAAGACCCATGCCGCGCTTGAGGCGCAGCGTCTCAGCCCGTTCGTCGAGCGCCGAGATGCGCTGCGTGTTGTTCTCGTGCCGGCTCACCACCAGCGGCGGCGTATTGCGCGGCTTTGTCGAGCGCCACGACCGCCCCAGGCGCTGGCGCCAGACCCGTTCCGGGCCGAGATAGGGAAACCAGACGGCGAGTATGCGCCGTCCGCTGTTGCTGAAAAGCGAGGTCATGACGGTTCCATTCCAGCAGAAATTGGCCCTGGCGGGCGGTGCGGTTCTTCTCGGGTGAAACCGAGAAAACGGGATTGCCGATCGTTCCTTCAAGTGGCCCGTCGAGTGTTTCCCGCCTGGTGGCGGGCGCGGGTGAAACGACCAGCCTGAGCGGCGCGGCGGTCGGTTCGGAAAACGCCGCCTGACGCAGAAGAAACACCGGCCGGCCAGCTGCCGCGGCGCGGTGATGCAGCCGCCGCGTTGCCGTGAGGTCGAGCTTGTCCGGATTGCCGCGCAACTCAACGATGATCGCGCCAAGTGCGCCAAGGCGCGTCGCCTCCTCGGCGATCCACAACGCATCGGTAAGTTTGGGCGGGGCGGCAAAAAGCAGGCTCTCGGGTGAAAGCCCGAAAACCTGCTCCAGGCCGCCGGCGTAAGGTAGTCCCGCCTCGTGAAAAATCTCCGCCGTACCGATCCAAAGGAGCGCGTGTGGTTCCGCCTGCCGCCTCATGGCCAATGCGCAAAGCGCCAGTGCAAAACCGGCAGCTGCCCCTGCATCGCGCGTCTCTTTGCCGTGAATTTCACTCAGTGCGCCCTTCGGCACGCCGCCGCCAAGTGCGCCATCGAACATCTCCACACCGGTTACAATCAGGTCTTCGCCACGGGTCGCCGTGCCGCCGCGCCGTAGCACGGTGACATCCGCATCCGGCGGCTCAAGCCTTTCGGCGGGCCGGCCCTCTATTCTGGCAATGTCCTGGCGCAAGGCACAAAGCCTTTCCTGCGCCACAGCCTGCTGCGCCATGACGGTCACCCCGACAGCTTCGGTTGTTCATGTTATGTTCTTATGGATTCCAGAGCGGAGAATAAGAGTCAAGCACACGCCGACAAGAATTTTTTCCTCTTCGCATCACGGCATCGCGATTCAGCCGTGGAGGAAATGCCCTCGGGTCCTCTCGAAACCGGTGCAACAACCGTCTATATGGCGCAGGAAGGACACCAAATGGCACGCATTTATCAAACCCGCGCCTGGCACAGCCAAATGTCGCCGACAATGGACGAGATGGAGCTGATGGCGCTCGAGGCTTACGCCAACCTGCCCGGCACCTTCCGCGAGCTCACCGGCGAGATCGTCATTCAGATCGCTGATTTTCCGACCGAGGAGATCATGGACGACCTGGCGCTGGAAACGCCGTTCGACTTGCTCGGCCTGTTCGAGGGACGCGGCATTGCCGAGCGATGGAACCCGCAGACCGGCGAGGGGCCGAACCGCATCACGCTCTACCGCCGCGCCATTCTCGATTATTGGGCCGAGAACGAGGAAACGCTGGGCGACATCATCACCCACGTACTGATCCATGAAGTCGGCCACCATTTTGGCCTGTCGGATGATGACATGACCAATATCGAAGCCGCGGCCGAGTAAAACAATTCCTCCGGTTTTCTGTCCGGATTTGGGAAGCGGACCAACGACCCGGCGAAAGACGAAGGCTTTCGGCCCTATTGCTCGCCGAGCTTCATGTCGGGGTCGTACTCCTTGCCCGTGACTTCCTTGACCACCGCCTGGCCGCAGCGCATCGTCCCGTTCAAGGAATCGAAAGAATAGGTCGGCGAGCCGTGCAGCTGCCAACCGCGGTTCAGGGCCGCGGTCACCTTGTGGCAGAAGGATGAATCATCGGGTCCGGTGAGAAAACGGTAGAGTTTCATGGATCTGATCTGATGGTTGGTTGGTCTTTGTAGCGCAGCTGGGCAAATCGGCTACTCGTCGTCGCCGAGCTGCCGCGCTTCCGATGGCAGCATGATCGGAATGCCGTCGCGCACAGGGTAGGCCAGCCGCGCCGCCTTCGATACAAGCTCGCTCTTCTTGGCGTCCCATGTGAGCGGCCCCTTGATCAGCGGACAGGCAAGCAGCTCAAGCAGCTTGGGATCGATATCGGATTTGCGGGAGGCATCGCTCATTGCAATCGCGGTCCTTCATCGTCGCCGTCGCGGGCGATCGCCATTTCAGTGATTGCAATCAGCGTCTCAGCCCGGGACTTGAAGTCGGGCGCTTCCAGCAGCGCCTGTTTTTCAGCCGGCCCATAAGGTGCCATCATCGACAGCGCATTGACCAGCGTCGCATTTTCGGCCCGGCTCACACTCTCCCAGTCGGCCTCCAGCGAATAGGCGTCCAGATAGGCCCGAAATGCCTTTAGAAGCGCCTTGCGGTCGACGTCCTCTGCCCCGGCATCGGCATCGAGATCGGACAGGAACGGCAGAATGCGGCATTGCCGGTAGGGCGTGCGCGCGGCAAGCTCCTTCTCGATCCGGAACCGGCACACGCCCTGCAAGGTGATCAGATACCGGCCGTCGCCGGATTCTGAGAACGCGGTCACCCGTCCGAGGCAGCCGACCTCGCAAAGATCGGGCTCGCCATCGGCTTTCAGCGCGCCGCCGAGCGCCGGTTGAATCATGCCGATCAGCCTTTTGCCGCTGATCGTATCGTCGACCATCGAAAGATAGCGCGGCTCGAAAATGTTGAGCGGCATGCGGCCGCCCGGCAAAAGCAGTGCCGCGGCGAGCGGAAAAACCGGAACGGCAGCCGGCAGATCGCTCTCTTTCAGATATCGGGCATTACCCGCGCGCAACTTGCATCTCCGTTTGCGTCATTGGGTGCCGGAGCTTCTTATCTGGCGCGCGCGGCGGCAAACACAAGGCCGTCGCGGCATCTTTACGAAAACAGCAGCGACGAGAGCTTGCGCCTTGCCTGCAGCGTTGCCTCGTCGGTCGGCCCCCAGGCCTCGAAGAAGGTCAGGAGCTGCGCCCGCGCGCCATCATCGTTCCAGCTCCGGTCGGCCTTCACGATGTGAAGCAGATTGTCGGCTGCCGCCACGCGGTCGCCTAGCACATTCTGGATCATGGCCAGATCGAAACGGGCCTGATGGTCCTTCGGATTTTCTGCAAGGCGGCGCTCCAGCTCCGCCGGATCACCAAGCGACGCCGCCTGTTCGGCAAGCTGGATACGCGCCCTCACGGCCGCTATCGCCGGTGCATCCGCCTTGTCTTCCGGTGCCTTGTCGAGCACACCTTTCGCGGCATCCAGATCGCCGGCATCGAGCAGCATTTCGGCCATGCCCCCGAGCGCATCGGCATTGTCGGGCTCGCCTTCAAGCACCATGGCATAGATGCGGGCGGCCATCTGCTGGTCGCCGGCTGCGCGCGCTTCGGCTGCGGCCGCCAGCGCCTCTTCTGTCTTCGGCGCCTGTTTGCCGCCGCCCAGCCGGCCGATGAACTCCTTGACCTGGCTCTCGGGTACCGCGCCCATGAAACCATCGATCGGCTGTCCGTCCCTGAATGCAATGACGGCCGGGATCGACTGAATGCCGAGCTGCCCCGGGATGGACGGGTGGTCGTCGATATTCATCTTCACAAGCTTGACCGTGCCGCCGGCCTCGTTGACCGCTTTTTCAAGCACCGGCGTGAGCTGCTTGCACGGGCCGCACCAGGGCGCCCAGAAATCCACCAGCACCGGCTGATTGCGAGATTCCTGAATGACGTCGTCCTGGAATCCGGCCGTTGTCGTGTCCTTGATGTAGCCGTCCTGCGCAGCTGCCTGCATGCCGCCGGCATGGCCGAAATCCCCGACCAGACCCGGCTTCGTGCCATTGTTGTAATCAGCGTCGCTCATCCTGCATTCCTGTCGGGTTCGTTGGCCGGGCCTGAATCAGGCGGCACCTTATCATCGTGTGCCGCAAATGTGGCAATCACTCAGAGAGTTTCAAGACGGCCGCCTCATGTCCGGTGGCCTCGATGAAGCGCACAAGGTCATCGCGGCCGATCGCGGTCG
This sequence comes from Mesorhizobium sp. Z1-4, assembly GCF_004000235.1. Lineage (GTDB taxonomy): Bacteria > Pseudomonadota > Alphaproteobacteria > Rhizobiales > Rhizobiaceae > RCIO01. Next base: position 1,354,328 of record NZ_RCIO01000001.1, on the reverse strand, counting down.
TCGCCTCATTTGTCAGCGGGTGCGCATTGATCACATCGTGCTCCATCAGGCCGGCGTCGAGAAATGCTTTCACCTGACCGGCTTTGTCGTTGACCAGCCCGAATATGGTCACCGCGCCGGGCACCACGCCGAGCAGCTCCTCAAGCTTTTCCGCCTTGCCGAAAGAAACCCGGCCGGACGCGCCGATCTTTGTATGCACCGTCTTGAGATCAATCTCGGCGTGCTCGCCCACTGTGAGCAGGAAATAGCTGCCTTTCTTGTCCTTCAGGAACAGGTTCTTGGTATGCCCGCCCGGTATGTCGCCGCGCAGCGCCTCCGACTGCCTGACGGTGAACAGTGGCGGATGATCGTAGGTTTTTGTCTCGATACCGAGGCCGGCCAGATAATCGAGAAGATCGTCGCGGTTCAATGCCATCTGTTCCGCTGCCCCCTGTCCTGCGCATAACCGTTGCGGCTGTGTACGGCAAAGGCCGCGGCGGCCACAAGCCCATCGCCGAACAGGCGCAAAACCGGCGTCCGGCGGCAGCGATCGCATTCGGCCGTCCCGGCCCTGATTTCCTGTTGCAATCGCGATGGAGTTCGGTCATATAGCGCGTCTTGCGGCCAGGCGCCGTGCGAGCGGGTGTAGCTCAGGGGTAGAGCACAACCTTGCCAAGGTTGGGGTCGAGGGTTCGAATCCCTTCGCCCGCTCCAGTTTCCCCATATCCATTCCGGTTCCTTCACGTCGCGCGCGCAGGCGCGTTGCGTCGGATATCCGTGCGCTTTCCGATTCGCATTTTGCGAGCGCTGTGCTAGCCACGGAAAATGGCACAGAAAAAAGCCCATGAGGTCGACGGCTGGCTGGTCAAGCCGCACGCCGAGGCTCGCATCATCCTCGTCTACGGCCCGGACCGCGGCCTTGTTTCCGAGCGCGCCAAGCGCTTCGCCGCCTCAACCGGCCTGCCGCTGGATGATGCATTTACCGTGGTGCGCATGGACGCCGCCGGTCTGGCCGACGATCCGGGTCGGCTGGTCGACGAGATGCGAACCGTGCCGATGTTTGCCGACCGGCGGCTGGTCTGGGTGACCGGTGCCGGCGGCGACAAACCCCTGGCCGACGCGGTTTCGTCGATCGTGGCCGATCCGCCGGCAGACGCGCTTCTCCTCATTGAGGCCGGCGAACTGCGCAAAAACGCGGCGCTCCGAACCGCGGTCGAGGCCGCAAAGGCCGGCATGGCGCTGCCTTGTTATGCCGACGATGCCCGCGCGCTCGATGGTCTGATCGAGCAGCAATTGTCCGAGGCCGGGCTCGGCATCACCTCTGAGGCACGGGAAGTGCTGAAAGCCGGGCTCGGCGGCGATCGCCTGGCCTCGCGGGCCGAAATCGAAAAGCTGGTTCTCTATTGCAAAGGCAAGGAGCGTATCGAGCTGGAGGACGTGCGCGAAGCCGCCGGCGACGCGGCGGGTCTTTCGCTCGACGATGTGGTCGATGCCGTGCTGGCGGGGCGCCCGGCGGATTTCGATACCGCCTTTTCGCGCCTGATCGGCGCCGGCACCCAGCCATTTCTGCTGCTTTCAGCGGCGATGCGCCAGTTCCAGTTGCTTCAGATGATGCGCGACAGGATGGATCGTGAGCGGCAGCCGGCGTCCGCAGTGGTCGCATCCGCGCGACCGCCGGTCTTCTTCGCCCGCCGCAGGCTGGTGGAACGCGCACTTTCCAACTGGAGTGCCGACGCCTGCGCCCGTGCGCTCGACCGCATCAACAGCGCAGTGCTTGAGACCAGGCAACGGCCGGACCTGGCGGTTGCGGCCACGCGGCAGGCCTTGCTGGCCGCTGCCGTTACAGGTGCGCGCGCCGGTCGTTAATAGCTATTTGAAAACAATGCCTTAGTGGCAGGTACGGCTAAACGACGACGCCTGTTCCCATAACTGGCGAACAGTAGACGGCTGCAAACACCCTAGGGGTTGAGCCGCCGGCAAAGCTCATCGAGCTGCTCGAGCGTCCGGTAAGCGATACGAAGCTCGCCGCCCTTGGCCTTGTGCTGCACGTGAACTTTGAGGCCGGTAGCGTCGCTGAGCAGCTTTTCGAGCGCGATCGTGTCGGCGTCCTTGGCCTGCTCGGCATGACCATTCTTGCTCTCCGGCTGATGCTGAGGCTCGCGGCCCTCCTGTGCCTGCGCCAGGGCTTCCGCCTGACGCACCGAAAGCCCTTCTTCGACGATGCGCTTGGCAAGACCCGCGGGGTCCTCCGCAGTCACCAGTGTGCGTGCATGCCCCGCCGAAAGCGTTCCGTCGACGAGCAGATCCTGAATGACCGTCGGCAGTTTCAGAAGCCGTAGCGTATTCGCCACATGGCTGCGGCTCTTGCCGATCACCTGTGCCAGATCGGCCTGAGTGTAATTGTGCTCGTCGACGAGTTGCTGATAGCCGTTTGCCTCTTCCACCGGGTTGAGGTCGGCGCGCTGCACATTCTCGATGATCGCGAGTTCGAGCGCCACCCGGTCGTCGACGTCGCGGATGATAACGGGGACATCGGTTAGGCCGGCGCGTTGCGCGGCCCGCCAGCGGCGCTCGCCGGCGATGATCTCATAGCGCTCGGCATCTGCCGTTGGCCGCACAACCACTGGCTGCACGATGCCGTGTTCGCGGATCGATTGAGCAAGATCGGCAAGATCCGCGTCTGCAAATGTACGGCGCGGATTGCGCGGGTTCGGCGCAATGAAGGCAATCGGTACACGACCGTCTGCCGTCGCCTTGGGCTCCGCCGCCTTTTCAGCCGGTTTGTCCATTTCGCCGATCAGCGCGGCAAGGCCGCGGCCAAGACGCCTTCTGGACTGATCTTCATTCATGCTGCTGTCCATTTCTGTCGTTTCGCCACCGAATCGATATCGGCCCGGAGGCCTCAGGCGGCGCGCAAATGCCGTTCCCGCCGGATCACTTCCGAAGCGAGCTGCAGATAAGCCTGGCTGCCGGTGCAATTAAGATCGTAAAGGATGACGGGCTTGCCGTAGGACGGCGCCTCCGAAACCCGCACATTGCGCGGGATCACCGTGTCGTAGACCTTGTCGCCCATATGGTCGCGCACGTCTTCGACCACCTGGTTCGCAAGATTGTTGCGGCCGTCATACATGGTCATGACGATGCCCTGGATCTCCAGGTCGGGATTGATCGACCCCCGCACCTGTTCGACCGTGGCCAGAAGCTGGCTCAGACCTTCCAGCGCGAAAAACTCGCACTGCAGTGGCACCAGAACCGAGTCCGCCGCCGCCATGGCGTTCAGGGTGAGAAGATTCAGCGAAGGCGGGCAATCGACAAGAACATAGGTGTAAGGGCTCGGACGCGTATTGTCGCGAAGCGCCTTGCGCAGCCGTTGCACCCGGTCGGGCGCCGCTGCGATTTCCATCTCGATGCCGAGCAGATCGAGCGTCGAAGGAACCAGAGACAGCCCCGGAACCGCCGTCGGCATCGCCGCGTCAGCCAAGGTCGCTTCGCCGGTCAGAACGTCATAGGAGGACACCAGCCGCTCTTGACGGTCAATGCCGAGCCCGGTGCTGGCATTGCCTTGCGGGTCGAGATCAACGACCAGAACCTTTTCGCCAATCGCGGCGAGGGACGTCGCCAGATTGATCGCAGTCGTCGTCTTGCCAACGCCGCCCTTCTGGTTCGCAACGGTGATAATGCGGGGACTCATGGTTCGGGACGGCCTCGTATGGTGACTCCGAGAGCGATCGCCGCTTCAGCGCTTTTTGAGATCGGAAATTTCCAGGATCACGCTTGCCGCATCGATCACGCTGGGATGTTCTACCAGACTGAATTGCCAGGCGTCACGGCTTTCTTCGATTTCGCGGCGGTAATCCCGCCCTTTGTGAAAGAGCGCGGTTGCACCCGCCGAAAGCCAGGGCTCCGCGAGGCCAAGAAGCTTGTTGAGCGGCGCCAGAGCGCGAGCAGTCACGATATCCGCGTCCTCACCGGTGCCCGCAAACTCCTCGATACGCTTAGCTACGACGCGGCCCGGAGAGCCGGCAATCGCATTGCGCAGAAAAGAAACCTTCTTCTGATTGCTTTCCACCAGGGTGATCGATGCCCCGTCCCGGTCGGCTAATAGCACCGCCAGAACGGCTCCCGGAAACCCACCGCCGGACCCCAGATCCACAAACCGCAAGGCATTGGGCGCCAGCGGCACAAGCTGGGCGCTATCCAGAATATGACGGTTCCAGAGCTCCGGAATCGTGGATGGCGCCGCGAGATTGATCCTCGCCGCCCATTTCTCGAACGTCGCCTGAAATGCGATCAACCGCGAAAATGTTTCACGTGAAACGGGTCCGGCCACCCGAGCTAGCTCGTCATATCTGGCGTCGCTCATGCCGCCCCGCGGCGACCGTGAAGATGGATGGCCGAAATGACGATAGCCAAAGCCGCCGGCGTCATTCCGTCCATGCGTTGTGCTTCCGCGATGGTGCGTGGCGCACGCTCCGTCAGCTTCTGCTTCAGCTCATTGGAGAGGCCGCCGAGAGAGCTGTAATCCAGTCCCGAAGGAATTTCCGTCTGCTCCTCACGGCGTATGTAGGCAACTTCCTGCTGCTGCCGATCGACATAGACAGCATATCGTGCCTCTGTTTCGACCGCATCGGCAGTGGCCATATCAACCGATGCAAGTTCCGGCCAGATCCGCGCCAGGTCAAGAAATCCAACATCGGGATAGGACAGGAGCTCATATGCCGTGCGACGAACGCCGTCTCGATTGAGCCGGATATCAAATGCAGCTGCTTCATTCGGCGTTACGGAAAGCGACTTCAGACGCTCACGAACGCTCCCGCGCCGGCTCTCGATTTCGCGAAAACGTTCAAGTCGCCCCCCGTCGACAACGCCAAGCTTCTCGCCAAGCGGCGTCAACCGCTCATCTGCATTATCGGCCCGCAACGAAAGCCGGAACTCCGCCCGCGACGTGAACATACGATAGGGTTCGGTAATCCCGCGATGCACGAGATCGTCAACCATCACACCGATATAGGCTTCTGTCCTGCTAATTTCGGTTGGCGCTTCACCGCCAGCACGACGCGCCGCATTCAGCCCGGCAAGCAGGCCCTGCGCGGCGGCTTCTTCGTAGCCCGTCGTTCCATTGATCTGACCAGCGGTGAACAAGCCCTTCACCCGACGCGTCTCGAGGCTCGGCTCCAGTTCCCGCGGATCGATATGATCATATTCGATCGCATAACCCGGCCGCAGCATCGCAGCATCTTCAAGTCCCGGGATCGTTGCGAGCAGGGCCTTCTGCGCGTCCTCGGGCAGGGATGTCGAGATACCGTTGGGATAAACCGTCGAATCGTCCAGGCCCTCGGGTTCCAGAAAGATCTGATGCCCGTCGCGGTCGCCGAACTTCACGATCTTGTCTTCGATTGACGGGCAGTAGCGCGGTCCGACACCTTTGATCGAGCCTGAATACATCGCCGACCGTGCAAGATTGGCGCGGATGATTTCGTGCGTGCGCTCGGTCGTCCGCGTGATCCCACAGTCGATCTGCGGCAGCTCGATACGGTCCGTCATCAGTGAAAAAGGCAACGGGTGATCGTCGGGCTTCTGCATATCGAGCGAAGCCCAATCAATCGTCTTCCCGTCAAGCCTTGGCGGCGTACCCGTCTTCAGCCTGCCGAGCGTGAAACCGGCGGCCATGATGCGCTCCGACAATTTGGTCGACGCCTTCTCGCCCATCCGGCCGGCCGGAAATCGCTCATCGCCAATGTGGATCAAGCCGCGCAGAAAGGTTCCCGTCGTGAGTACGACTGCGGCACAGCGCAGCAATCGCCCATCAGCCAGTTCGACATGCGTCACCGAGCCGTCGGCAATCCCTATGTCGACGATCTCACCTTCGAGAACCGCCAGATTGTCCTGCTCTTCAATCGCCCTCTGCATCGCCTGGCGGTAGAGCTTCCGGTCAGCCTGGGTGCGAGGCCCGCGAACCGCAGGGCCCTTGCGGCGATTGAGGAGGCGGAACTGGATACCCGCGGCGTCTGCGACGCGTCCCATTAGCCCATCAAGTGCATCGACTTCCCGAACGAGATGGCCCTTCCCCAATCCACCAATCGCCGGATTGCAGGACATAACCCCGATCGTATCGGCGGAGATCGTAACAAGTGCCGAACTGGCGCCAGCGCGTGCGGAAGCTGCCGCGGCTTCGCAGCCGGCGTGCCCGCCCCCGATCACGATGACATCAAATGCGTCCATATCTATCAAAACTCGTTACGGCAGCGATTCCGTTTCACGTGAAACATTCTCGGATCAAAGTGAGCGACCTTTATCGCCGATTACCCGTGAAGCCAATGTTTCACGTGAATCATTTCCCGATGCAGAACTGGCTGAAGATGTGTCCCAGCACATCTTCTGTACGGATCTCACCAACGATGCTTGAGATCGCATCCCCGGCAAGCCGCAACTCTTCCGCTCTCAACTCAAGCGGCGTCAGCTCATTTAGCCCATCGCGCAAATGCCCTTCAGCATCGCGGATCAAATCAACCTGTCGCATCCGAAACGGCAGCGCATCGCTGGACCACCCACCAATTCGCCCAATCGCAACCGACCGAAGCATCTCGATCAACTCACCAATGCCAGCTCCCGTCTTTCCGGAAACGAGCAAATCATAAGAACCAGCACCCATCCGCGTCAGGTCGCTCTTCGAACCTATCCGAAGCACCTCCATGCCATCCGGCACATCCACCGGGATAGGGTCGGAAACATCCTCAAGAAGCAGCACGAGATCGCTGTCCGCCGCCCGGTCGAGCGCCCGCGCGATACCTTGCGCCTCCACGCTACCGGCGTGTTCGCGCAATCCAGCTGTGTCAGTGACTAGGGTCCGCACACCACCCAGGTCGAGCACCACTTCGACCAGATCACGCGTGGTGCCCGGCTCATCGGAAACAATTGCCACGTCGCGGTCGGCCAGCCGATTGATGAGACTGGACTTGCCGGCATTCGGCGCACCCAGAATAACGACACGAAACCCGTCCCGCAGAATCTCGGCTTTGCGCGCACCCGCTATCTTTGTCGCCATTTCATCAGCGAGAAAACGCATATCCCGCCAGACTTCACCCGCAACCGAACCCGGCACGTCTCCCTCGTCGGAAAAATCGAGTTCAGCCTCGATCATCGCTCGCGCATACAAGATGCGCTGCCGCCATGAATCGTACTGCGCCTTTGCCAAGCCGTTTGCATTGGCAAGCGCAAAACGCCGCTGCATCGCTGTTTCAGCGGAGATAAGATCGCCAAGTGCCTCGACGCCGGTCAGATCCATCTTGCCGTTGACAAAGGCCCGGCGTGTGAATTCACCGGCGTCTGCTTGCCTGAACCCGTCCAGGCATCCCAGCGCCTCAATCACAGCAGCTACGGATGCTCTGCCACCATGAATGTGGAATTCGGCGCAATCTTCGCCAGTAAAGCTTCGCGGGGCCGAGAAAACGATTGCAAGCCCGCGGTCCAGCAATTCTCCATCGGCAGCCCGGAGGCAAACCAGATCAACCGACCTGTCCCCGGGTACAGAGCCGCAAAGATGCCGAACGGCATCCTTGGCTTTCACGCCTGAAACGCGAATGATCGCAACACCGCTCGGCGGCGCACCGCTGGACAGGGCAAAGATTGTGTCGGACTGTCGCATGGCAATCGCCGGCGACATGCGCCGGCGCCAATGTTCATTTCGAGTCCGAATCGAGTCCTATGGTTAATGAACCATGAATGCTCGTTTCGAGTCCGAATCGATCACGTGTTCATCGAATCGAAGAAGTCCGAATTGGTCTTCGTCTGCTTTAATTTATCGATAAGGAACTCGATCGCATCGGTGGTACCCATCGGGGCAAGAATACGCCGCAACACAAAAATCTTCTGCAAATCCTGCCGCGCGATAAGGAGGTCCTCCTTGCGCGTGCCAGACTTGAGAATATCCATCGACGGGAAGATCCGCTTGTCCGCAACCTTGCGGTCAAGCACGATTTCCGAATTGCCCGTACCCTTGAACTCCTCGAAAATCACCTCATCCATGCGGCTGCCGGTATCGATGAGAGCCGTGGCGATGATGGTCAGCGACCCGCCTTCCTCGATGTTGCGTGCCGCACCGAAGAACCGCTTCGGCCGCTGCAGCGCGTTGGCATCGACACCACCGGTAAGCACCTTGCCCGATGACGGCACAACCGTGTTGTAGGCGCGGCCGAGGCGGGTAATGGAATCCAGCAGGATCACGACATCGCGACCGTGTTCAACCAACCGCTTGGCCTTCTCGATGACCATCTCTGCCACCTGAACATGCCGCGTTGCTGGCTCGTCGAAGGTCGAGGACACAACCTCGCCCTTCACCGAACGCTGCATGTCGGTCACCTCTTCCGGACGTTCATCGATCAGAAGAACGATCAGGAAGCATTCCGGGTGATTGGAGGTGATGGAGTGCGCGATATTCTGCAGCAGCACCGTTTTACCGGTGCGCGGCGGAGCGACGATAAGACCGCGCTGTCCTTTGCCGAGCGGCGCCACGAGATCGATGACACGCGCCGACAGGTCCTTTTTGGTAGGATCGTCGATCTCCATCCGCAAACGCGAGTCCGGATAAAGCGGCGTCAGGTTGTCGAAATGGATCTTGTGCCGGATCTTCTCAGGGTCTTCGAAATTGATCGTGTTGACCTTGAGAAGCGCGAAATAGCGCTCGCCTTCCTTGGGACTGCGGATTGGCCCTTCGACCGTATCGCCGGTCTTAAGTGAGAAGCGCCTGATCTGCGAAGGCGAGATGTAGATATCGTCCGGTCCGGGCAGATAGTTGGCATTGGCCGAACGCAGAAAGCCAAATCCGTCCTGCAGAACCTCGACAACGCCCTCACCGATGATTTCGGTGTCTTGCGCTGCAAGCTTCTTAAGGATCGCGAACATCAGCTCCTGCTTGCGCATGACACTGGCATTCTCGACCTCGAGCGACTCGGCGAATGCGATCAGGTCCGTCGGACCCTTGTTTTTAAGTTCCTGTAATTTCATGTCCGTCAAACGCTATGAGGAGAAAGCGGAGAATTGGGTAGGATAGCGGGAGCGCGAAACGCGGAAGCTGGCTGCTGAAGACGCGGCGCTCTGTATCGGGAGAGGTGGCGACTCATATCGCCGCAGCCCGCAAAGAGCAAGCGGTCATTCGCACCGCAAATCGCCTCAAAAGGGCTTCACGATCACCAGCACCACAATCGCAATCATCAGTAATGTGGGAACCTCGTTTACGATCCGCCAGTGGCGCGCCGGCTTCTCATTCCGGTCCTCGGCGAATTTGCGTACCGCTGCCGACAGATAACCATGAACACCCGACAGCATCAAAACAAGCGCGAGCTTGGCATGCAGCCACCCGCCCTTAAACGCAAAACCATGCCAGGCAAGCCAGAGACCAGCCGCCCAGGTAACGATCATGGCCGGATTGATGATTGCCCGCAAAAGCCTGCGCTCCATCACCTTGAAGGTCTCAGACTTCTCCGAACCGGAGGCGGCATCCGCGTGGTAGACGAACAACCGCGGCAGATAGAGCATGCCCGCCATCCAGGAAATCACGGCAATCACATGCAGCGCCTTGATCCAGTCATAGGCATCGCCCGGCTCGATCAGAAAAAACAGCGCCGTAAGAACCGCCAGCACGCAAAGAGCAACAAATGCTCTGAATACCGGCATTCCAGCGCTCATCGCTGAGAGCCCCTTACCAGTCCGATCATCCGGTCGACATGTTCCAGCGGTGCCTCGGGCGTAATTCCGTGTCCAAGGTTGAAGACCAGAGGTCCATCGCCCAACGCGTCGAGTACCGCCCGCACACCCTCTTCAAGGGCTTCACCCCCGGCAACGAGCCGCAGCGGATCGAGATTGCCCTGTACTGCCCCTGAAGCCTGCAACCGCTTCGCCTGTTCGAACGGCACCGTCCAGTCGAGCCCGAGTGCCGTTACCCCGGTGAGTTGACGATAAGTATCATAGGCAAGTCCAGCACCGCGCGGAAAGCCGATCACCGGCACGTCGGAATGATGCTCGCGAAACCGCCGCACAAGCCGCGCAACCGGTTTGACACACCACCTTTGAAAAGCCGCTTCGTCCAGCACACCAGACCACGAATCGAAAATCTGAACGGCGTCTGCTCCGGCATCGACCTGCCTCGCAAGGTAGTCGCCGCTGAGATCGGCCAACATATCCAAAAGCTCATCCAGCGCTTCCGGATTTCGATACCCGAACAGCCTGGTCGGCGCCTGGTCCGGCGTCCCGCGCCCGGCGATCATGTAAGTCGCAACCGTCCAAGGCGCACCGCAGAACCCAAGCAGCGTCGTCTCTTCCGGCAACTCCGCCCTGATCTTCTTTACAGCTTCGTAGACCGGCGAAAGATTCACGTGAAACCCATCGCCGTTCAGGCCAGCAATCTCTGAAGCGGTAATCGGCGTCATACGCGGCCCGACACCTTCCTCGAACCGCAGATCCCGACCAAGCGCATGCGGCACAACCAGAATGTCGGAAAACAGTATCGACGCGTCGAACCCGAAACGCCGGATCGGCTGCAGCGTAACCTCGCACGCCAGTTCCGGATTGTAACAGAGGTCGAGAAAACTTCCTGCCTTCGACCGCGTCTCCCGATACTCCGGCAGATAACGTCCGGCCTGGCGCATCATCCAGACAGGCGGAGGAAAAACCGTCTCGCCTTTCAGAACCCTGAGCACGTTCCGTTCAGCCATAAAGGTGCACCCGTTCCACCGCTGTAAATAAAAAGGAAACCAATTCAGAAAGATTTTCTGATTCTATGACTCTGTGACTTGCGGGGCAGCAAGCCTGCCCACAGAGGCTCCTGCCCATGCAACCGGCCCCAAATCGCATTTCCCCATGACAGACACAAACGGTAAGAACGGGGATAACCGATCCATTAGGTTGCATTTCAAGCACTTGCAACGAGCGGTCTGTCGCATCCGCCTGGCACGGCACCAGGACAATCGTTGAATAGACCTGTAATTCTTCACAGTGCAGATATTGGTGGCTCGCTACGGTGAATTGTGGATATCAGGACCTCTGTTAGATTGGCCTCCAACTGCACGTCGCCGGAACCGCCTTTTGTCCACACCACATCACAACATGCCAGACGACCATGTGAACAAGCCGCAGAGCTTCTTTCACCTCCATATGATTTCGGATGCGACGGGCGAAACGCTGCTGGCGGCCGGCCGCGCCGCAGCCGCGCAATACACCAACGCCCGCTCGATCGAGCATATCTACCCGCTGGTCCGGAACCGAAAGCAGCTCGACCGTGCATTCGCGGATATCGAGGAGGAGCCGGGCATCGTCCTGTATACGGTTGTCGACACCGAGCTCGCTGCAACCATAGACAGAAAATGCGCTGCGCTCGGCCTTCCCTGCGTTTCGGTGCTTGAACCAGTGCTGACCGTTTTCCAGTCATATCTCGGCACACCCGCCGGCCGCAGGGTTGGTGCGCAGCATGTCCTCGACGCACAGTATTTCACCCGCATCGACGCGCTGAATTTCACGCTCGAACATGACGATGGCCAGATGCTGCATGACGTGGATGAAGCAGACGTCGTGCTGGTTGGGATATCGCGTACGTCGAAGACGCCGACCAGCATCTACCTCGCCAACCGCGGCGTGAAGACCGCGAATGTACCCATCGTGCTTGGCATCCCGGTTCCACCCGAGGTGGTCAGCGCAAGGGGCCCGCTCGTTGTGGGTCTTGTCGCATCCGCCGAGCGCATCTCGCATGTCAGACAAAACCGGATCCTCGGTTCAAGTGGCGACTACCGCTCCCAGGACTATGTCGATCGCTCGGTAATCGCCGAGGAGCTGACATATGCACGGCAATTGTGCAGCCGCCATGGCTGGCCGCTGATCGACGTCACGCGCCGCTCGATCGAGGAAACCGCTGCCGCGATCCTTGCCTTGCGCGGCAAGTCGCGTTAGCGCCGACGCCAGCAAAAGGCCGCAACATGCTCACCAAACCCCGAGAAGTCATTCTCGCTTCAGGCAGCGCCGGGCGCCGTATGCTGCTCGAAAATGCCGGCGTGCCGTTCCGGGTCGAGCTGCCTGATGTCGATGAACGTGCGGTCGAGGCCGCGATCGGCGATTCAGGCACAACCGCTGCCGAACTTGCATTGATCCTCGCCGAGGCAAAAGCGATCGAAGTCAGCCTGCGTTTTCCGGAGGCAATCGTCATCGCGGCCGACCAGACGATGAATCTCGGCGACAGGCTGTTTCACAAACCAGTCGATATGGAAGAGGCGCGGCGCAATCTGATCGAACTTTCCGGACGCACCCACGAGCTGAACAGCGCCGTCGTGATTGCCGAAGCCGGTACGGCGCCGTGGAACTGCGTGGATACGGCCTACATGACCATGCGCGAATTCGGCCCGGACTATGTCGGGCGCTATCTCTCGGCGGTTGGCGATGCCGCTTTGAAAAGCGTCGGCAGCTATCAGATCGAGGGTCTTGGCGCCCAACTGTTCGATACCGCTGAAGGCAGCTTTTTCACAATTGTCGGCCTGCCGCTTCTGCCGCTGCTTCGGGTTCTGCGCGAATATGGGGCGATCGATGGCTGATGCAGCGCCGAAGGCATTCGTCTGCGGGCACCCGATTTCGCATTCGCGTTCGCCTCTTATCCATCGCTACTGGCTCGCCGAACTCGGACTTGATGGCGGCTACGACCCCATCGATGTCGCTCCGCACGACTTTGCCGACTTCTTTTCCCACATGATCCGGCGAGGCTGGATCGGCGGCAATGTAACGATCCCCCATAAGGAACACGCGTTCCGGCTCGCGGCACGCCGCGATGCCGCCGCCGAGGCAATCGGCGCTGTGAATACGCTCTGGCTCGAAAACGGCGAGGTGGTCGGCGGAAATACCGATGCATATGGTTTCGCGGCAAATCTCGACGCCGGAGCGCCAGGCTGGAGCAGCGCCGAAACTGCGATCGTTCTCGGCGCGGGCGGTGCCGCGCGTGCAATCGTATTTGCGCTGCAGGCAGCCGGAATTGCAGACATCCGCATCGTCAACCGCACGCGCGAGCGGGCCGCCGCCCTGGCGCAGCTGTTTGTTTCCGGCGTCGGCGCCAATAGCTGGTCCGAACTGCCCGGCCTGCTGCCGTCTTGCCACCTGCTGGTCAACACCACGTCGCTGGGCATGACCGGCCAGCCGCCGCTGGAGGTCGACATCACGCCACTACCGGTCGGCGCTGTTGTCACCGACATCGTTTATGCGCCGCTGGAAACAGGCCTTCTGGCTGCCGCGCACAGCCGGGGCCTTGTCGCAGTCGATGGTCTGGGCATGCTGCTGCATCAGGCGGTACCCGGTTTCGAACGCTGGTTCGGGCGACGTCCCCAGGTGACCGCAGGCCTTCGGGCGCATATTGTCGCCGATCTGGAGTCTGGGCGATGATCATACTCGGCCTCACCGGCTCGATAGGAATGGGCAAGTCGACAACGGCAAAAATGTTCGTCGATGAGGGCATTCCCGTTCACGATTCCGACGCGACCGTGCATCGGCTCTACGCCGGCAAGGCGGCAAGGCTGATCGAGGCGGAGTTTCCGGGCACGGTGTCCAACGGCGTTGTCGACCGCAGGCGGCTTGCCGCTGCCGTTCTCGACGATCAGGAGAAACTGCGCCGGCTGGGCGAAATCGTTCATCCGCTCGTGCGTGCCGAGCAAGATGCTTTCGTCGCCCGGCATCGCAATGCGGGAGCAGAGCTTGTCGTGCTCGACATCCCGCTCCTGTTCGAGGTGGGAGCGACCAGCCGGGTCGATGACATTCTCGTGGTAACCGCGTCACCGGAGATACAAAAGGCGAGGGTAATGTCGCGGCCGGGGATGACCGCGGAAAAATTCGCCGCAATACTGGCGAATCAGGTCCCGGATCGCGAGAAAAGGCGCAACGCCGATTTCGTCATCGATACCGGTGCCGGAATGGAAGCGGCGCGCACCGCGGTTCGAAAACTGATCCAGACACTCAAGGCGCGCGACCGCTCCGGCTGAATGGAGAGATACCAGCGGTGCGCGAAATCATACTGGACACCGAAACCACCGGCCTTGACTCGCGCCTCGACCGCATCATTGAAATCGGCGGTGTTGAGCTGGTCAACAAGTTCCCGACCGGCCGTACGTTCCATCAGTACATCAACCCCGGCAACCGCAGGGTTCACGCCGAGGCGCAGGCGGTCCATGGCATCAGCGATGCCGACCTTGCCGACAAGCCGGGTTTTGCCGAAATCGTGGATTCGTTTCTCGACTTTATCGAGGGGGCCGACATTGTCGCCCACAATGCGGGCTTCGATGCCGGGTTCATTAACGCCGAGCTGGAGCGGATCGGGGCCGATCCGATAGCGCCGGAGCGCATCGTCGACACGCTCGCGATCGCAAAACGCAAACATCCGATGGGGCCGAATTCACTCGATGCGCTGTGCCGGCGCTACGGCATCGACAACACACACCGCACACTGCACGGCGCTCTGCTGGATTCCGAGCTCCTCGCCGAGGTCTATATCGAGCTGATCGGCGGGCGCCAGGCAGCCCTTGGACTGGACATGACCGCCGGCGCCAGCGAGCGTGACGAAACGGTAATCGCGACCGTCTCATTCGGCGCCCGCACGACGCCGCTGCCTCCGCGCATCACCGATGCGGAGCTGGAAGCCCACGCAGCGATGGTTGCCAGGTTGGGCGAAAACGCAATCTGGCTGAAAGCGGGCTGACGCTGGCCTGCGGCCCGATTAGCTGACCTTGGGTGCGCCGGCCTGCTTTGCCTGTTCCTCGGCCATGCGCTGCTGGAACATCTTCGCAAAATCGATTGGATCGATAAGCAGCGGCGGGAAACCGCCATTGCGTGTTGCATCGGCAATGATCTGGCGCGCGAACGGGAAAAGCAGCCGCGGGCATTCGATGAAAAGCAGCGGCAGCATGTGCTCCTGCGGAAAACCGTCGATGCGGAATACGCCGCCATAAACGAGCTCGGCATTAAAGAGCACATCTTTGTCGAAAGTGGCCTGCGCGGTCAGCGTCATTGCCACGTCGTATTCCTTGTCCGCTATCGGATTGGCGTTGACGTTGACATTGATGTTGATCGACGGGTTCTTGTTGTCGCGCCCTTTCAGCGACTGCGGTGCGCCCGGGCTCTCGAACGAGAAGTCCTTTACATACTGTGCGAGGATATTGATCACCGCGTTCTGCGCTGGCTGTCCCTGTGCTGCGGCGCCGGCGTTTCCGTTGCTCTCATTGGCCATGTGGCGGAAGTCCCTGTGATACCGGCCGCGCGGCGGCCTTAGCCGAAATTGGGCCGCTGGCTAGCATGGGTGGCCCGAGGAGACAAGGCGCAGCGCCCCGTGGTCACCTGAGCCGGTCTTGACCGTCATGCGGCCTGCGCTGCCCGTCGCGCTCGAACTCGTCGGCGTCGAGATCGATCGTGCGGCCGCCGCGGCTTGTCCGCCACTGGAAGGAAGTACCTTCAGCTGCCGCGACACGGTCGCGCACCAGCGACCACGCCAGGTCCCTGAATGCGGGCACGAAAAGCAGGAATCCGATCGAATCCGTGATGAAGCCGGGCGTGAGAAGCAGAAGCCCGGCGGCCATGATCATGAACCCGTGCACCAGGTCGCGTCCGGGCAACTGGCCGGCATCCATCGTCTGACGAATGCGCGACATGACGCCAAAGCCTTGAATTCGCAGTAGAATAGAGCCGGTTACCGCCGTTGCGATAATCAGCAATATGGTCGCAAGCACACCGATTTGTCCGCCGACCACCACAAAAACGGCGATCTCGGCGATCGGTATGACCAGAAGCAGAAACGGAATCAGCGAAAACGGCAAATGAACGGGTCCTTGTGCGCGACGATGAGCGTTTTTCATCAAATAGGGATTCATTGACTTGATTTGAATGATGTTGCCGTGCGTTCTATATGTGAAGCGGAAAACGCGCGGAAAATCGGGCCGCGTCCGGCAAATCGCCGCAAATGAGCGAAATGCCCTGAATAACTGGCGAATCAAATGCAATTCTTCGACTTCGGAACGATCTTCTTTCTCGTCGCGGCTGTGGTGATTTTCTATCAGCTGCGCAATGTGCTGGGACGGCGAACCGGCAATGAGCGCCCGCCCTTCGACCCCTACACTGCCGGCCGCAGCCGTGCCGAGGAAAACGACAACGGGCAGGAGAACGTCATCTCCCTGCCGCGCCGCAAGGATGCGGCGGAGGCCGAAAACAACTATGCCTCCGTCGATGCGGTTGCCAAACCGGGCACGGACCTGAACAAGGGCCTGCGCGCCATTCGCGACGCCGAGCCGGAATTCGATCCGAAGTCTTTCGTCGAAGGCGCCAAACTCGCCTACGAGATGATCGTCATGGCCTATGCCGATGGCGACAAGCGGACGCTCAGGAACCTTTTGTCGCGCGAAGTCTATGAGGGTTTTGTTGCCGCCATCGACGATCGCGAGTCGCGATCGGAAAAGGTGCAGTCGTCCTTTGTCGGCATCGACATGGCTGACATCGTTTCGGCAGAGCTGAAGGGCTCGGAAGCGCACGTAACCCTGCGGATTGTGAGCGAGCTTATTTCGGCAACCCTCGACAAGAGCGGCGAAGTCATCGACGGTGACCCCGAGACGGTTGCCGAGGTCAAGGATATCTGGACCTTCGCGCGCGATACCCGCTCCAACGACCCCAACTGGAAGCTGGTCGCGACCGAAGCCGACGACTGACGGTTTCGCCGGGCAGGGCGATGGTGGGGCAGCGCGAAGCCGAATTTGTCGCGGAGAGCTTCGACATTTTGCCCGGCTGGGCAGCGGACGATCATGTGGCGGCCTTTGCCGCTTTTCGCCGCTGCGCGCACCGGGAACTGGAGAAGCCCTATCGCAGCGGAACGCTCGGCGTTCCGGCCGATGCCTTTTCCGAGGCTTTTGCAGGTGCGCGAAACGCCGGCGATCTCGATGCCGAGACGGCGCGGACGTTCTTCGAGCACCACTTCAGGCCTTTTCTCGTAAAGCCGGAGGGCGGAACTGGGTTCGTTACCGGCTTTTATGAGCCGGAAGCACGCGCTTCTCGGGTCAGAAGCGAGCAATACCGCTTCCCCGTCTATTGCCGGCCGGACGACCTGATCGAACTCGACGATACCGCCCGCCCGGCAAGCTTCGACCCTTCGTACCGTTTCGCGCGCCGTGATGGCGATCTCGTCAGGGAATATTTCGACCGCGCGGCAATCGAACGAGGCGCACTCGCGGGCCGCGGGTTGGAAATCGCCTGGCTGGCCGACCGCATTGACCTCTTTTTCATCCACATTCAGGGTGCGGCCCGACTGCGCATGGTCGGGGGAGGCACGCTGCGGATCACCTATGCGGCGAAATCCGGCCATCCTTTCACCGGCATCGGCCGCGTACTCGCCGATATGGGTGAAATTCCTCTGGCGCAAGTGACCATGCAGTCGATTCGCGCATGGCTCACGGCCAACCCCGAACGGCACGATGAAATCCTGTGGCAAAACAGGTCTTTCATCTTTTTTCGCGAGGCTGCGGTCGATGATGAAACAGCCGGCCCGGTCGCCGCCGCCAAGGTTCCGCTAACCGCAGGTCGCTCGATTGCCGTGGATCGCATTTTGCACACCTTCGCAACACCGTTCTACGTCGTCTCGCCGACGCTCAACGCGTTTGGCGGAGAAGGTTTCCGGCGGCTGATGATCGCGCAGGACACGGGTTCGGCGATAATCGGCCCTGCGCGCGGCGATCTTTTCGCGGGCTCCGGCAAGGCAGCCGGGGAAATCGCCGGTGTCATCCGCAACGCGGCGGACTTTCATATGCTGGTGCCAAAAACCTGCGCGGAGCGTTTTCGGTGACCCGCAAGCGCAAGACCCTGACGGCTGAGGACCGCATCTTGTGGGGCCGCGTCGCCAGGACAGTCACGCCGCTCGACCGCAGCGACAGTCTGCCTGAAGAAGCGGAGGAAGTGTCTGAGCCCGCGGCCTCGCCGCCGGCACGGCCGAAACGTGCGGCTTTGCCGGCACCGGAATTGCAGAAACCGCGCCGCCCGGCTGCTCCTCCGTCGGCGATCGATACCCGAACCCACGGCCGCATTGCCAAGGGGCGTATCCAGATCGATGGCCGCATCGATCTACATGGCCTCACCCAGGCCGCCGCGCACAGTCTGCTCCTGTCCTTCCTTCACCGGGCTCACGCACAGGGGCTTCGGCATGTCCTCGTCATCACGGGCAAGGGATCTTCGCCGTCGAGCGAAGGGATCCTGCGCCGCGCCGTACCCGCCTGGTTTGCCACCGCGCCTTTTCGTGGACTGGTCAGCGGTCATTCGTCCGCCTCGCGAAGACATGGCGGTGAAGGCGCTTTCTACGTCAAGCTGCGCCGCAAGCCGGGAGAGGGCGTATGACGCCATTCGGTGAAAAGCTGAGGCGGCTGCGCCGTGACCGAGGTGCCAATCAGAAGGAGATGGCCGAGGCGCTGGGGGTCAGCGCCGCCTATCTCTCGGCGCTCGAACACGGCCATCGTGGCGCGCCAAGCTGGGCGATGACCCAGAAGATCATCGGCTATTTCAATCTCATCTGGGACGATGTGGAGGAGCTGCAGCAGCTGGCTGCGGGTTCCGATCCAAGGGTCGTGGTCGATACGGCGGGCCTTTCGCCGGCGGCCACCGAACTCGCCAACCTGCTGGCCAGGCGCATTTCGACACTCACGGAAGCTGAGCTCGAAAAATTGCTGCGGCTTCTGCGCTACGAATAGGCGGCCCGACGCGGCGGCTCAGTCCGCGGATTTGCCTGGGAACAGCGTGCGCAACTCTTCCAGCTTGTCGTTGACGAGCCAGCCGTAATAATTTTCCTGCGGCATGCGCGGCGCCTGCCCGCGCTTGCGGCGCGCTGCATTTTCCGCCTTCAGCGCAAAGGCCCGGGCGTCGGGCTCTCCGACATTGTAAAGCGTAGCCGTGACGCCGGGGTTCTTCGAAATATCGTAACCCGCAATGCGGTCATAGGCGTCGATTGCCTTTTTCAGAGATGCGGCGACATATGGCAAAGACAGATCCGGATCCATGATCGTCTTGTAGACCTGCGCCGCCCGCCGGTGATCGAGCTTCGGCAGTCTGGAGGTCTTGTGGACGAGATCGCTCATCTGCAGTGCGGTCAGCGGGTTCAGCTGGCCGATTCCGAAGGTCTGTCCGGCGTAGAAAGGCTGAAAAAACACCGCGCCGAAGCGGTCATTGGGGAATTTCTTCCCATCTACCGTCTTGCCGCGAAATTCTTTGTTCCAGACCGTTTCGCGGCAATTCCAGGTTGCATAGCTGCCGTCGAGTTCATTGCAGTCATCGAATTGCGGGCGCTTGATGAAGTCGTCGATGTCTTCGCCATCGTGACGGAAGTCTATCGCGCTGCGCAGATAGGAAATTGCCTTCACGTAGTAGGTCTGAAGCCGGTCGTAGACATCCACATTATAGGTGTGCTCGCCGACAATGGCCCCGACGATATGGATCGGGTCGATACCATAATCCCTGGCCGTCGCTTCGATTTTCTTCCGCAGCTGCTCATCGTCGCGCAGCAGCTTCAGCACGCGCTCATATTTGGCGTCGTAGGTTGTCTTGGCGGCTCTGGTACGGCTGCCGGAACCGTAGGGAATCGCAGGTTGTTTTGCGTTCCGGTTCCCTTCGGGCACGAGCACGGCAGCCGAACTGGTTTCCGGGCCGAGCGCCAGGCAAGCCAGTACAAGCAGCATCCGCAATTTCATGATCACCCCAGGGCCGCCGAAACGAGGAACGCCACAGGTTAGAAACTGCCGGCGCGCGTGTCGAGCCGCTGTCGGGCACAATTACGCGAACTGATCGTTGTGCCCGGCCCGGCTGCACGCCTTCTACAGGATGAATCGCGACAAATCTGTGTTTTTGGCGAGATCGCCCACATTCTTGTTCACATAGTCGGCGTCGATGGTGAATTCTTTCTCGGCACTGTCCGGCGCATTGAAGGAAATATCGTCGAGCACGCGCTCCATTACCGTCTGCAGACGCCGCGCGCCGATGTTCTCGACCGATGCATTGAGGTCGACGGCAATACCGGCCAGCGCGTCGATCGCATCGTCGGTGAATTCGAGCGTCAGCCCCTCGGTCTGCATCAGCGCGGTATATTGCTTGATCAGGCTCGCTTCGGTTTCCGTCAGGATGCGCCGGAAATCTTCCTTCTCCAGCGCCCGGAGTTCGACGCGGATCGGCAGGCGGCCCTGCAATTCGGGCAACAGGTCCGACGGTTTCGATACGTGAAAGGCGCCCGAGGCGATGAACAGAATGTGGTCGGTCTTTACCGGCCCGTATTTCGTCGCCACTGTCGTGCCCTCGACCAGCGGCAGCAGATCGCGCTGCACACCTTCACGGCTGACGCCCGCGCCCATGCCGCCGTCGCGGGCCGCGATCTTGTCGATCTCGTCTAGAAACACGATGCCGTCATTCTGCGTGCTGGAAAGAGCTTCCTGAACCACTGCGTCCTGATCGAGCAGCTTGTCGGATTCGTCGTTGATCAGGAGCGCGTAGGAATCCTTCACCGTCGTCTTGCGGCTTTTGGTGCGCTGGCCGCCCATCGCCTTTTGCAGCATGTCGTTGATGTTCATAACGCCGATATTGGCGCCCGGCATGCCGGGGATCTCGAAATTGGGCATGCCGCCACCGCCGGTGTCGGCCACTTCGATCTCGATTTCGCTGTCGTCGAGCTCGTTGTTGCGCAGCTTGCGGCGGAAACTGTCGCGCGTCGCGGGGCTTGCCGTCTTGCCAACAAGCGCGTCCAGCACCCGCTCTTCCGCATTCAGATGTGCCCTTGCCTTCACCTCTTCGCGCTTTTTCTCGCGCACCAGCCCGATGGCGACTTCCACCAGATCGCGGATGATCTGCTCCACATCGCGGCCGACATAACCGACCTCGGTGAACTTGGTTGCCTCAACCTTGATGAAGGGCGCACCGGCAAGCCGTGCCAGGCGGCGCGAAATCTCGGTCTTGCCGACGCCCGTCGGCCCGATCATCAGAATGTTTTTCGGCATAACCTCTTCGCGCATCGCGCCTTCGAGCTGCTGCCGGCGCCAGCGGTTGCGCAGCGCAACCGCGACGGCTCGCTTGGCGTCTTTCTGGCCGATAATGTAGCGGTCGAGCTCGGAAACGATCTCGCGCGGGGAAAATGTGGTCATATGTGTGTCTCGTTCGGTTTTTGCGCATACCGCATGAGCAGCACGTCGTCGGTGCGCCCCTCAAGCTCGGGAATGGGCAGGAAGCCGGCTTTTTCATAAGCTCGTACGGCGCGGCGGTTGTCCGGGTCGGGATCGATGATGATTTCGTGGAAACCCTCGGCACGCAGCATCGCGACGAAGGCTGTGAGCGCCGCCGTGCCGATACCGGCGGACAGGCGGTCGGGATCGCCGATCGACAGATCGACGCCGACGGTCTCCTTCGGCAGCTCCGTGAGCCATGGGCTCTCGTTCAGCCATTGTTCGTCCTGATGGTGGCCGACGAACCAGTACTGGATATACCCGACGGGCTCGCCGCCGAGCATGATCAGGAACGGTCGGGTCGTGTCGCGGCCCTCCACCATGTCGACGATGTAGCCGAGCTCGGTTTCGGGCTCGCCCCACCATTCGCGCATATGCGGACGGTTGAGCCATTCGCGCAGGAGCCCGTAATCGCCAGCCGTCACCGGCTTGAAGCTGATGGCGCCGGCATCAGGCCGCATCGAGTGTCTCCACCACGATGTTGTGATTGGTGTAGACGCAGATATCGGCCGCGATCTGCATTGCGCGGCGGGCGATTTCTTCCGCGGTCATGTCGGTGTCGATCAGCGCGCGCGCCGCGGCCAGCGCGTAATTGCCGCCCGAGCCGATCGCCATCACACCATGTTCGGGCTCAAGCACGTCGCCATTTCCGGTCAGCGCCAGGGTTACCGACTTGTCGGCAACCAGCATCATCGCTTCGAGCCGGCGCAGATACCGGTCGGTGCGCCAGTCCTTGGCGAGTTCCACCGCCGCGCGCATCAGCTGGTCGGGATATTGTTCGAGTTTTGCTTCCAGCCGCTCAAGCAGCGTGAAGGCGTCGGCCGTGGCACCAGCGAAACCGGCGATCACATTGCCTTTGCCGACCTGGCGCACCTTGCGGGCATTGCCCTTCATCACGGTCTGGCCGAGGCTCACCTGTCCGTCGCCGGCAATCACCACGTGACCGCCCTTGCGCACGGTAACGATCGTCGTGGCGTGCATGGATTGCTGTTCGCTCATCATCATCTCCGGCGCTTTGCGCCAAACTCGCTCTGGCCGCTTTATGTATGCGCGGGGCAGCCTAATGCAAACTGCTCCTTTTCGCAGGTGCGGGATGGTTCTGGATATTGGCGGTATCGGCTGGTAGAAGGCGGCCATCTTCAACCGGAACCGACGACCATGGCCTCCGCTGAAACGGCACGTCGCTCAAGCGTCGAGCGCAAGACCAATGAAACCGCGATCTCCGCGAGCATCAATCTGGATGGCTCCGGCCGTTCCGATATCGCGACGGGCATCGGCTTTTTCGATCACATGCTGGAGCAGCTTTCGCGCCATTCGCTGATCGATATGGACGTGAAAGCCAACGGCGACACCCATATCGACGATCACCACACGGTTGAGGACACCGGCATCGCGATCGGCAAGGCATTGGCGCAGGCGCTGGGTGAACGCCGCGGCGTGACGCGCTATGCCTCGCTCGACCTTGCCATGGACGAAACGCTGACCCGCGCGGCAGTGGACATTTCCGGCCGGCCTTACCTGGTCTGGAACGTCGCTTTCCCGTCGCCGAAGATCGGCACGTTCGACACCGAGCTGTTCCGCGAGTTCTTTCATGCGCTGGCGCAGAATGCAGGCGTCACGCTGCATATCGCCAACCATTATGGCGACAACAGCCATCACATTGCCGAAACCTGTTTCAAGGCCGTGGCCCGTGTGCTGCGCACGGCGTGTGAGATCGACCCGCGGCAGGCCGGCGCCATTCCCTCGACCAAGGGCACGCTGAACGGATGAGGTGCTGAAATGGCGAGTTATGTCGTCATGGAACCGCCATCCCGTACGGGCGGCGAGATCCGCATGGTTCGCGACGGTTTTTCATTTGTGGCGCTGATCCTGCCTTTCGTCTGGCTGCTCTGGCACCGCATGTGGATTGAGGCACTGCTGGTGTTCGCAGTGGCGATCGCGCTTGGCGTCGGCGGCGAGCTCACCGGCTTTCAGGATGTGGCGATGGGCCTGTCGCTGCTGGTTTCGATCTATGTGGCGCTGGAAGGCGCGTCGCTTCGTGTCGCCGCCCTACGCCGGCAGGGTTGGCGCGAGGCGGGCGTCGTAGATGCTGTAAGCGAAGACGAGGCGATGCTGCGCTATTTCGACATTCACGGCGAGCCATCGTACGGCAGCGATGCACCGCCGCGTGAAATGCAGCGCCCGGTTGCGGCGGCCTCATCGGCGGCCCCGGCGCTCGGTCTCTTCTCCTATCCGGGCCGCAGATAGCCATGCGCGTTGCAATCATCGATTACGGATCGGGCAATCTCCGCTCCGCCGCGAAGGCCTTCGAACGTGCAGCGCGTGAAGGCGGCATCGATGCTTCGATTGAAGTGACCGCCGATGCGGAGGCTGTCCGCAAGGCCGACCGCATCGTGCTGCCGGGTG
The DNA here is from genome assembly GCF_004000235.1 of Mesorhizobium sp. Z1-4. Lineage (GTDB taxonomy): Bacteria > Pseudomonadota > Alphaproteobacteria > Rhizobiales > Rhizobiaceae > RCIO01. The sequence goes on along the minus strand of NZ_RCIO01000001.1, from coordinate 1,330,707 downwards.
TTGGCGCCTATGCCGACTGCCGCGCCGGCCTTGATGCCGTTCCCGGCATGGTCGAAGCGCTGGAAGAGGCAGTCACGACAAACGGCAGGCCATTTCTCGGCATCTGTGTCGGCATGCAGCTGATGTCGGCGCGGGGTTTGGAGAAGACAATCACGAAGGGCCTCGGCTGGATCGCCGGCGACGTGGTGGAAATGAAACCGGCCGATCCTTCGCTCAAGATCCCGCAGATCGGCTGGAATACGATCGAGCTGACCAAGGATCACCCGCTGTTTGACGGCATTTCGACCGGGCCCGACGGCCTGCATGCCTATTTCGTGCATTCCTACCATCTCGTGGTTGAGCGTGCCGATGACCTGCTCGCCACCACCGACTATGGCGGTCAGGTCACCGCCGCCGTCACGCGCGACAATATGGTCGGCACCCAGTTCCACCCCGAAAAGAGCCAGAAACTGGGTCTGGCGCTGATCGGCAATTTTCTGAGGTGGAGGCCGTGATCCTTTTCCCCGCAATCGACCTCAAGGGCGGTGAATGCGTGCGCCTCAAGCTCGGCGAGATGGCGAGCGCAACGGTCTACAATCCCGACCCGGCCGCGCAGGCCAAGGCCTTCGAAGATCAGGGTTTCGAATGGCTGCATGTGGTCGATCTCGACGGCGCCTTTGCCGGTGAAAGCCGCAATGGGGCGGCAGTCGAGGCGATTTTGGCCGCGACCAAGAACCCGGTTCAGCTCGGCGGCGGCATCCGCTCGATGGCGCATATCGAAGCATGGCTCGAAAAGGGTCTGGCGCGCGTCATCCTGGGCACGGTCGCGGTGCGCGATCCGGCACTGGTGAAGCAGGCGGCGGCAGCCTTTCCGGGCAAGATTGCCGTCGGAATCGACGCGCGTGGCGGCAAGGTTGCAGTCGAGGGCTGGGCCGAGGCATCGGAGCTCGAGGTCGCGGAGCTGGCGAAACGCTTCGAGGGTGCCGGCGTAGCGGCGATCATCTACACCGATATCGACCGCGACGGCGTGCTGACCGGCATCAACTGGGATGCGACCATCGCGTTGGCAGACACCGTCTCAATTCCCGTCATCGCTTCGGGCGGCCTTGCCTCTTTGGCCGACATCGTGCGGATGACGATGCCCGACGCCGCCCGGCTGGAAGGCGCGATCTCCGGCCGCGCGCTCTATGATGGCCGCATCGAGCCGGCCGAAGCACTGGCGGTGTTGCGGGGCGAGGCACCGGAAAAGGCACTTTTCGAGGAGGAACGCCAATGAAGGTTCGCGAGACGCCGCTGCCCGAAGGCACTTTGTTGGCTGGTCTTGTTGGCCCGCAGGATTTTGTCGATTGCTATGCGGGTGAAACCCCGCTCGACGTCGAAACCATCGTTGCCCGCGCGACGGAGTTTCCGATCTGGGTGAAAGGCCTGCTTTTGCTGCGCGCACTTGCAGTGCTGCCTTTCGGGCTCAAGGGACGGAGTCGGAACGGCGACCGTTTCGGCATATTCCCGGTGGCGGGACGGGCCGAGGACGAGATTCTGCTCGGGTTCGATGATAGCCATCTGGATTTCCGTATCTCGGTGCTCTGCCGCGACAACGTTGCTTATGCCGCGACCTGGGTCAGACCACACAATCTGTTCGGGCGTACTTATCTACGCATTATCCTGCCGTTCCACCGCTGGATAATGCGCAATGCGATGGCACGCGCGGTCGCGGCCTGATGCGCGGAGCTGGTATATGACCCTGAAGTCCCGCGTTATCCCCTGTCTGGATGTCAAGGACGGCCGCGTAGTGAAGGGCGTCAACTTCGTCGATCTCGTCGATGCGGGCGATCCGGTGGAAGCGGCGATCGCTTATGATGCGGCGGGCGCCGACGAGCTCTGCTTCCTCGACATCACCGCCTCGTCGGACAATCGCGAGACGATCTTCGATGTCGTGGCGCGCACTGCGGAACATTGTTTCATGCCGCTCACGGTGGGTGGCGGTGTGCGCCAGGTGGCCGATATCCGCAAGCTTCTCCTGGCCGGTGCCGACAAGGTGTCGATCAACACGGCTGCGGTTAAGAACCCGGATTTCGTCGCCGAGGCGGCCGACAAGTTCGGCAATCAGTGCATTGTGGTCGCGATCGATGCGCGCCGGGCCTCGGCACCGGGCGAGGCGGGTCGCTGGGAAATCTTCACGCATGGCGGCCGCGAACCGACCGGCATCGATGCCGTCGAATTCGCCCGCAAGGTTGTGGGGCTCGGTGCCGGTGAAATCCTGCTGACCTCCATGGATCGCGATGGCACTAAGGAGGGTTATGATATCGAACTGACCCGCGCCGTCGCCGATGCCGTGCCTGCCCCGGTCATCGCCTCAGGCGGCGTCGGCACACTCGATCATCTCGTCGCCGGCGTTTTGAACGGCCATGCGACCGGCGTGCTGGCCGCTTCGATCTTCCACTTCGGCACCTACTCGATTGCCGAGGCAAAGGCGCATATGGCACAAGCGGGCGTTGCCGTGCGGCTTGACGCTGCATAGGCGCGACGGGGGAATGGGCATGAGCGACTTCTCGCTTGCAGATCTGGAACGCATCGTCGCCGAGCGCGCAGGGTCGGGCGACGATCAATCCTGGACAGCCCGTCTCGTCGCCGGCGGTCAGCCCAGGGCTGCCAAGAAACTCGGCGAGGAGGCGGTGGAAACCGTGATCGCGGCCATCCAGGGCGACCCGGATGCATTGATATCGGAAAGCGCAGATTTGCTGTATCACTGGCTTGTGGTGCTGAAGATTGCCGGCATACCGCTCAGCTCCGTCCTTGCGGAACTGGAGCAGAGAACCGGCCAGTCGGGCATCGCGGAAAAGGCCTCCCGGGGCGGATAGCCTCTGCCGGGCACGAATTGGATGGCGATGGATCAGCTGGCCTCGACAGACAAATATTCCCCTTACCGCATCTTTTCCGCCGAGGAATGGTCGGCGTTTCGTGCCGACACGCCGCTGACCTTGACCAACGATGAAGTGGTCCGGCTTTCCTCCTTCAACGAGCCGATCGATCTGGAAGAGGTCCGGCGCATCTACCTGTCGCTGTCGCGGCTGCTTTCAGCGCATGTCGAGGCGAGCCAGCTGCTTTTCGATCAGCGCAAGGTGTTCTTCTCTGTTCAGGATGCAGTGAAAACGCCTTTCATCATCGGCATGGCCGGGTCGGTCGCTGTCGGCAAGTCGACGACTGCGCGTATCCTGAAAGAGCTGCTTCGCCGCTGGCCTTCAAGCCCCAAGGTCGACCTCGTCACCACCGACGGTTTTCTGCTGCCCAACGAGGTGTTGCGCAACGAAAATCTGATGGAGCGCAAGGGTTTCCCCGAAAGCTACGATGTCGGCGCGCTGCTGCGCTTCCTGACCGATATCAAATCCGGCCAGCGCAATGTGCGTGCGCCGCTTTATTCGCATCTGGTCTATGACGTTGTGCCGGGCGAGTTCGTCACCATCGACTGCCCCGACATCCTGATCTTCGAGGGGCTCAACGTCCTGCAGCCGCGCGAGCTGCCGAAAGACGGCAAGATCGTGCCGTTCGTGTCGGACTTCTTTGATTTCTCGATCTATGTCGACGCGGATGTAGAGCTTCTCCATCACTGGTACGTGTCGCGTTTCATGCGGCTGCGCGAGACGGCGTTCCGCAATCCCGAATCCTTCTTCCATCGCTATTCGCAGCTTTCCGAAGATGCCGCCCGCGCCATCGCCGAGGGCCTGTGGGCCAACATCAATCTTAAGAATTTGCACGAGAACATCCTGCCCACGCGCCCGCGGGCCAACCTGATCCTGCGCAAGGGCGAAGAGCACCGGGTCATGGAAGTCGCTCTCAGGAAGCTTTAGACCGGGATTAACGCGCCGTTAGCTGCCGGGCGCTAGGTTTTTGAGGATATTCGCTCCTCGAACAAGCCGGCATATGCGGCGCGGCAGTGGCTGGATGGGCGCCAACCCCGACAACACGGACACGACAGCGGACGGCTACTCGCCGTTGCGTGGCGACGGTGGCGTCAGGCGCTGGCGTCTGGTCAGCCCTTCGAGTGCGAGCCTCTTCATTGCAGCCCTTGTGGCGTGGCTTTCCTATGCGGTGGTGCCGGGCAATGTCGATGTCACCTACCTGATTGTTGTGTGCAACCGCCTGCTCGACGGCGCTCAGCTATATGTCGACGTCATCGAGACCAACCCGCCGTTTTCGGTCTGGCTCTACATGCCGGTTGCTCTCGGCGAGCGCTTGACCGGCGTGCCCGCGGAGTTGTTGCTCTCGCTTGGCATTCCGGTATTTGCGCTGGCGTCTGTGGCCTTGTGCGCCCGGATTCTTGGGTCGGTCGAGCGATTTTCCGCACCTCGATTTGCCTGGCTCGCGCCCGTTACCGTTGCCGCCGTGCTCTATCTTTTCCCCGGCAATTTCGGCCAACGCGAGCAGATCGGCATTATCGCACTTTTGCCCTGGCTGGCTTTGCTGATCGCGCGTCACGAGACGCCGGACTTCCGCTCCGGAAGCACCCTCACTCGCATCCTGGCGGGTATCGGCGCGGCTGTTTTCGTGATGATCAAACCGCCATTCGCCGTTCTGGCGCTTGCCCTGCCGGCCTTTGGCTTGTGTTTCATGCGCCGGTCGCTGCGCCCGCTTCTTACGGTTGAGACCCTTTTGGGTGCGGTCATAACGCTGGCTTACCTGGCCGTGCTGGCGCTCTTCTACCGGGCGTTTTTTACCGATCTCATGCCGATGCTTGCCGAGCTCTATCTGCCGGCGCGCAAATCGATCCTTCACGGCGATCTGGTTCGCCCGGTGGCGGGGCTTCTCATTATCGTCGGAATTGCATTTGCGGTGGCACGCCCGGGGCGGATCGACAGGGCGGCAGCGCTGCTTCTCCTGGCAGCGCTGGGTTATGTCCCCTGCTATCTCTGGATGGGTAAGGGCTGGGATTACCAGGCGATGCCCATCCATATGTTCGGCTTGCTTGCGCTTTGCGCGCAGCTCTGGACCTTGCCACCTTATCGGCAGTGGGCCTCGACAACCAGGCTTGCGGCGGCGGCCGGTGCGTTTGTCGTCATTGGCCTCGTCGTTTCAGGCGCGGGCCAGGGCATTCTCGAAGCATCGCAGAAGGCGGAGCTCGGTCGCGCGCGAGATGCCGTTGTATCGCATGTCGAGCGCCCGACAGTTGCATCCATCGCGACACGCATGCAGGCGGCATTCCCGCTGACGCGTATGATCGAAGGCCGGTATCAGTCGCGCTACGCCAGTCTCTGGGCCGTCGAAAATGCTGAAACGATGATGGAAGCAGCTGCGGACTCGGTAGACGCCGACCGTCTCGAAACGCTCCGCGATAACCATATCGCGGATGCGGCAAGAGAATTGCAGCAATTGAGGCCGGACATCATTCTCGCCGGCGGGAGCCGCGAGACCGCGGGCCAGACGGCGATCAGCGCCAACGTAGCAAACGTGGATGCGCTGGAGAACTATCGCGTCATCTACCGCAACTCGGCGGCAACGATTTGGCTTCGCTCCGACCTGGTGGCCTCTTCTGCTGCTGCGGCCGACTGAGCCGATCTGGCTTCGCGCAGGCAGCGGATGCCCATCCACACGCATAGGCTGATCGGGAACAGGATACCGAATCCGATACCCTGTTGATGAAGCAGATGGATCGCCAGCGGCGAAAGCCAGACGAAAGCGAGAAACGTAACGGGCGGCTTCGGCACCGTAACAAACAGGAAGGCGACGGCGACACACAGGGGGATGGCGTCATAGCTGTAGCCATAAGGCGTCGCGACGATCGCCAGCGTTGCAGTCAACAATGCTCGCATCCTGTGATCGACGGGATTTGAAGGGCGCCAGAGCCAGATCACGAAAAGCGCGGCCGTGAGTGCCGCCGCCAGCTGCGCCGCATATGCTACAGACAAACTGGCCCCGATCGAACGGGCGCCGATAAAGACGGTCATGGCGTTGGCGTGGTAGGGCTGCGGATAGGGGGCCTCCAGGATCGCCGTCATCAGCGGACCGGTATTGGCCAGAAACATGGGCCAGGTGTCGAAGCCGAAGGCAAGGCCCGTTGCAAGCACGACCAGAACAGACGTAACGGCGGCTGAGCCGAAAGCACGCCAGTTCTGGCTCGCGATGAGACATACCGGCACAAGTATGCCGAGATGCGGCTTGATGGTGAGCAGGCCGAAGAATACCCCCGCCAGGATAGGCCTTTTCTGCACGATCAGCAGGCCGCCGATCAGAAGCGCGCCGGTGAGCGCACCGTTCTGCCCGAATACCGTATTGACCAGCACCGCCGGCGAAACAGCGGCAGCGATATGGACAACAAAGGGAAGCTTGAGCGGCTTTATCGCGAAATACAGGCACGCGATCGTGCCCAACGTCCACACAAGATAGGCCGCAAAGATCGGCAGCTGCGCCAACGGTGCGCCGACCAGTGCCATGCTCGGAGGATAGCTCCATTCCTGATCCGGCAGCAGCGGCGACAGCATTGCCCGAAGCGCGGCTCGGTAGGTTTCTGCGTCGAAAAGGACGGCGGCGTTGCCGTCAAGCGCCATCTTCGAGCCGGCCCAGAGATTGGTGAAGTCCCAGTAAGGCAGGCGTTCGGAGAGAACGGAGAAGCCGTTCTCGTCGAGTGTCCACAGGTGATACTGGTTGGTCAGTCCGAAAAACAGGCCGGCCGCCGCGACGATGGCCGCGTAGACCCAATCGGTGCCGGCGGTGATGGGCGCTGGCCGGTCTGTCATCGCTACCTACTCACACTCGCGGGTCGTTCTTCTTGGTGTAAACCGCAAGGGTAGTTTCGATTTGTTAAGCAAGCATTTGCGCGGTCAGCCGGGCCGCTTCACCCGTCTCAGGGTCAGATTGATCCGGCCGCCGTTGTTCAGGAGCGGCGAGGTGCCGGCATAAATGCGGTCGACCCCGTGAAAGGCGAGCCGTCCCTCGCCGCCAAGCACCACCACATCGCCGCTCTCCAGCCGAAATGACGTGGTCGGCATGTTGCGTTTTGTGCCGCCAACGCGGAACAGGCACGCATCCCCCAGCGAAATCGATACCACGGGGGCGGAGAAGTCTTCCTCGTCGCGGTCCTGGTGCAGGCCCATCTTTGCCGCCGCGTCGTAGAAGTTGACCAGACAAGCCTGCGGTTCCTGCGGATCGTCGGCGACCTCGCTCCAAACGGAAAGCAGCCTTTCGGGTATGGCCGGCCACGGCTTGCCGGTCACAGGATGCGTCGGCTGGTAGCGGTAACCCCGCTCCTTGTCGGTCACCCAGCCCAGCGTTCCGCAATTGGTCATGCGAACGCTCATTTCCTTGCCGGTACGCGGCATGGCTGGCGTGTAGAGCGGTGCGGCGGCCACGACCGCGCGAATATCGTCAACCAGCGCCTGTTGTTCGGCGCTGTCGAAATAGGCTGGCAGGTGGCGGATACCGTCGGGGAGCGAGAGCATGTTGCGTTCATCATGGAAAAGGCCGGCTCCGGGCAACCCGAAACCGGCCTCGTCGGATTTTCAGCGAATGAGCGTCAGTCGAGTGCGGGAATACGCAGCACCTGGCCGGGATAGATCTTGTCCGGATCCTTCAGCATCGGCTTGTTGGCTTCGAAGATGACGGGATATTTCGCGCCCTTGCCCTTGCCGTAATTGGCCTCGGCGATCTTCCAGAGATTGTCGCCCTTCTTGACCGTATAAAACACCGGCTCCTTGGCGGGCTCGGCGGCAAGCGTCAGCTCGCCGGCTTCGACCTTCGAAATGCCGAGCGTATTGCCGACCGCGATCACGGCTTTTTCGAAGACCGACTGGTCGGACACCACGCCTTTCAGCACGGCCTTGTCGCCAACTACCTCGATCTTGACGTCGTCAGTGCCGAGTGAATGGGAATCGAGCTCCTTCTTGAGGCTGTCGGCGTCCGGCGCTTCTTCCTCGTCGCCGATGCCGAGCTTCTTGCCCACGCTTTTCACGAAATCGAATATGCCCATACCGTGAGCCTCCTCGTCTGGTTGATATCGAGCGAAAGTTTTGCACCGGACGCCGCGAATGGAAAGGCCAAAGTGGCCCGGCCTTCATTCGCGATCGACCCGCCCGCGCATTTTCTTGACCTGCGACCGTCCGGCCTTTGCCTTCAGGCGCCGTTCCACCGCGCCCTTCGACGGTCGGGTTTTCTTGCGCGGCGGCGGCGGTGGCTTGGCGGCTTCCGCAATCAGTGCAAACAGCCGGTCGCGGGCATCTTCGCGGTTGCGCTCCTGGGTGCGGAAGCGGCTGGCCTCGATGACAATCGCGCCGTCTTTCGTGGCGCGCTGGCCTGCGAGCCTGAAGAGCCGTGCCTTCACAGGGTCAGCAAGCCCGGAGGCGTTGCGGGCGTCGAACCGCAGCTGCACCGCCGTCGCCACCTTGTTGACATTTTGCCCGCCCGGCCCCGATGAGCGAATGAACTGCTCCTCAAGGTCGGCCTCGGCAACCGTCACGTCCGGTGCGATTTCTATGATGCCGGTGCTCGTCATAATGCGTCCGGTCTACGCCACGTCCCCAACAAAGCAAAGGGCCCGCACGATGGCGGGCCCTTGCTGGATCGAGATGCAGAATGCCTACTCCGCCGCGATGTTAAGCCGTGGAGCTGCGCCAGCGACTGTCGCGTCGACATGGCTTTCGAACTTGGCAAAATTGTCGATGAACATGCCGACAAGCCGCCGCGCCTGTGCGTCATAGGCGGCCGGGTCGGACCAGGTAGTTCGCGGGTCGAGGATCGCGGTGTCCACACCCTCGGCCGCCAGCGGCACTTCGAAGCCGAAATTGGGGTCGGTGCGGAATTCGGCGTCTGCGAGTGAGCCGTCGAGCGCGGCCGTCAGCAACGCCCGTGTCGCGCGGATCGGCATGCGCTGGCCGGTGCCATACGCGCCGCCCGTCCAGCCGGTATTGACCAGCCAGCAGTTGACGCCATGCCGGGCAATCAGCTCGCGCAGCAGATTGCCGTATTCCGACGGATGCCGCGGCATGAAGGGCGCACCGAAGCAGGTTGAGAACGTGGCCTCGGGTTCGCTGACGCCGCGTTCGGTGCCGGCCACCTTGGCTGTGTAGCCGGACAGGAAATGGTACATTGCCTGCGCCGGTGTCATACGCGCGATTGGCGGCAGCACGCCGAAGGCATCGGCGGTCAGCATGATGATGTTTTTCGGATGGCTTGCGCGCCCTGTCTCGCTGGCGTTCGGAATAAAGTGCAGCGGGTAGGCGCAGCGTGTGTTTTCTGTCCGGCTGCCGTCATTGAAGTCGGGCATGCGCACATCGTCCAGCACGACATTTTCCAGCACAGTGCCGAAACGTTTCGTGGTGGCGAAGATCTCGGGCTCGGCTTCCTCCGACAGGCGGATTGTCTTGGCGTAACAGCCGCCCTCGAAATTGAAGATGCCGGCCGGTCCCCAGCCATGCTCGTCATCTCCGATCAGAGTGCGCGACGGATCGGCCGAAAGTGTAGTTTTGCCCGTGCCGGACAATCCGAAAAACACCGCAGCGTCTCCCGCGGAGCCCTCATTGGCCGAGCAATGCATCGGCATGACGCCCTTTTCAGGCAGCAGATAGTTGAGCGCGGTGAAGACCGATTTCTTCATCTCGCCCGCATAAGCGGTGCCGCCGATCAGAACCAGCATGCGGCTGAAGTCGATGGCGATCACCGTTTCGCTGCGTGTGCCGTGGCGGGCCGGGTCGGCCCGGAAGGACGGCAGGTCGATAATCGTGAACTGCGGGGCGAATCCGGCAAGGTCGGCCCGCGCGGGACGGATGAGCAGGTTGCGGATGAACAGTGAATGCCAGGCAAATTCGGTAATCACCCGCGTCGGCAGCCGGTGTTCGGCATCTGCCCCGCCGGCAAGATCCTGAACGTAAAGGTCGAGGCCTTTCGCGTGGCTGAGGAAATCGTCGAGCAGGAGCTGGAATTTCTCCGGCTCCATCGCCGAGTTGTTATCCCACCAGACCGTGGCCTCGGTCGACGCATTGCGCACCACGAACTTGTCCTTGGGCGAGCGGCCGGTGTGCTGTCCGGTGTAAGCCACCAGAGCGCCGTCGGCGGTAAGCGTCGCCTCACCGCGCTGCAGCGCATGTTCGTAAAGCTCGGCCTCCGTCAGATTGTAGCGGACAGTGCCGGTTCCGGTCAGTCCGATGGTTTCGATCCCGTTTTCGGGATTACGCGTACCTTGCTCGGTCATGCTCCCCCTCGCTTAGTTGGTGTTGGCGCTGTCGGCCGGGAATGCTGGGTGTTCCCGCGCCGGGCGGCCAAAGGGCCAATCAGAGCGGACTTTTCGTGCCAAAACAGAAAAAGCGAGCGTTTTCAAATCATTAATCGATTTAAAAAATTTGAAAATTCCTTAAATCGTTTAAAGACGGTGAATTTCTGTGAATGTGGATAACGCCGGCGCTTGGCGGCCCGGTTCACCACGCGATCAAGAAAGCCGCGCATATCGTCGCCGGACTCTGGGGCGCCGCCACATTTTGTACTAAATTTGTCCGCCACAAGGCATCTTCCCAAGATGGAAGGGACGCCGATCATGAGGGAGCACTTTGATATGGCAACGATCGCTCTTGTCGATGACGACCGCAATATCCTGACCTCGGTGTCGATCGCCCTGGAGTCCGAAGGTTATCGCGTCGAGACCTACACAGACGGCGCTTCGGCGCTCGAAGGCCTGGCCGCGCGGCCGCCGAACATGGCCATTCTTGACATCAAGATGCCGCGCATGGACGGCATGGAGCTTCTGCGGCGCCTGCGTCAGAAAACCGACTTGCCGGTAATCTTCCTGACTTCCAAGGACGACGAGATCGATGAGCTCTTCGGTCTCAAGATGGGCGCCGACGATTTTATCCGCAAGCCGTTCTCGCAGCGCCTTCTGGTCGAGCGGGTGCGCGCCGTGCTGCGGCGCGCGAGCGCGCGCGAAACCGGCGCCAAGACGGCGGGAACCCAGTCGGCTTCGCTGGAACGCGGCCAGCTTGTCATGGACCAGGAGCGGCACACCTGCACCTGGAAGGGTGAACCCGTTACGCTTACGGTGACGGAATTCCTCATCCTGCACTCGCTTGCGCAGCGCCCGGGCGTGGTGAAAAGCCGAGACGCGCTGATGGATTCGGCTTATGATGAGCAGGTATATGTCGATGACCGCACGATCGACAGCCACATCAAGCGGCTGCGCAAGAAGTTCAAATCGGTCGACGGCGAATTCGACATGATCGAGACGCTTTACGGGGTGGGCTACCGCTTTCGTGAGGCGTGAAGTCGCGGAGCAGCTGTGAATGGCGATTGCCGCCGACAGCAAAAACCGGACCCGGAAACTGGCCCAGCGGTATGGTTTCGTGCGCGAGGTGAGCGGCGCGCTCACCCGCCCGCTGCGCCGGCTGCTGGGCCATTATGTCTTTTCCAGTCTCACCCGGCGCATCCTGTTCCTCAATCTGGCTGCGCTGGGTGTGCTGGTTGTGGGCATTCTTTATCTCAACCAGTTTCGCGACGGGCTGATCGACGCGCGCGTCGAAAGTCTGATGACCCAGGGCGAAATCATTGCCGGTGCGGTCGCAGCCTCTGCCACGGTGGAAACCGATTCCATCAGCATCGACCCTGAGAGGCTGCTCGAGCTGCAGGCCGGCGAGAGCCTGCCACCGACCAACGATCAGCTGGACAGCCTTCATTTTCCCATTAATCCGGAACGTGTTGCACCTGTCCTGCGGCGGCTGATCTCGCCGACGCGCACGCGCGCCCGTATCTACGACCGCGATGCCAACCTGCTGCTCGATTCCCGGCACCTTTATTCGCGTGGCCAAGTCCTTCGTTATGAGCTTTCGCCGGTCACCGAGGAAGAGCCCGACATTGTCGACCGCGTGCGGAAGTTCTTTACCGATCTGTTCCGGCGTTCCGATCTGCCGATCTACTACGAACAGCCGGGCGGCAGCGGCGCGGCTTTTCCGGAGGTCATGAACGCGCTTTCCGGCGCCCCTTCAACGGTCGTCAGGGTGAGCGAACAGGGCGAGATGATCGTGTCGGTGGCGGTTCCGATCCAGCGCTTCCGTGCGGTACTCGGAACCCTGCTTCTGTCGACACAGGGCGGCGACATCGACAAGATCGTGGCCGCCGAGCGCCGCGCCATCTTCCGTGTCTTCGGCGTTGCCGCAATCGTCACTGCGATCCTGTCCATGCTTCTGGCATCCACGATCGCAAATCCGCTCCGACGCCTGTCGGCGGCCGCTGTCCGGGTCAAGCGCGGGGTCAAGAGCCGCGAGGAAATCCCGGATTTCTCCGAACGCCAGGACGAGATCGGCAACCTTTCGATCGCGCTGAGGGAGATGACCAACGCGCTTTATGCCCGCATCGAGGCAATCGAGAGTTTTGCAGCCGATGTCAGCCATGAGCTGAAGAACCCGCTGACGTCACTGCGCAGCGCTGTGGAAACGCTGCCGGTCGCCAAGACGGAAGCCTCGCGCGCACGGCTTCTCGAGGTGATTCAGCACGATGTGCGGCGTCTCGACCGTCTGATCACCGACATATCGGACGCGTCGCGGCTCGATGCCGAACTCGCAAGGGTCGACGCCGAAACCCTGGATATGAAGAAGTTCCTGACCGATGTTATTGCCGTTTCGCGCGAACTCAATCGCAGCCACAAACCGGTCGAAATCGAGCTCAAGGTCGACAAGCTGCCATCGGGCACACGCGGATTTGCCGTCAACGGGCATGAGCTGCGGCTTGGTCAGGTGGTGACGAACCTGATCGAAAATGCACGCTCCTTCGTGCCGGCCGAAAACGGGCGTATCGTCGTGCGGCTCTCGCGCTCTACCCGGCGGGTCGTCGTGGCCATCGAGGACAACGGCCCGGGCATACGCCCGGATGCGCTGGAGCGGATTTTCGAACGTTTCTACACCGACCGGCCGGATGGCGACTCGTTTGGCCAGAACTCCGGCCTGGGGCTTTCCATCAGCCGCCAGATCATCGAGGCGCATGGCGGCACGCTTACCGCTGAAAACATCATAGGTGCCAAGCCGGGCGATGTCCGCGGTGCCCGTTTCGTCATTTCGCTGCCGGCCGAGCCGCGATAGGTGCCGCAAAATCTGCATGCCTCGATGCTGGTGATCGCCGACCGCGGTGTTGTCGTTTCCGGGCCGTCCGGTTCCGGCAAGACCACTCTTTGTTTCACCCTGATAGACCTTTGCCGCGCCTCGGGCCGCCCGGCGCGGCTGGTTTGCGACGATCAGCTGCTGCTCGAGCCGTCGCAGGGGCGCCTTGTCGCGCGCGCCCCGGCGGCCACAGCCGGTCTGGCGGAGGTCCGTGGCTACCGGCCCTCCGCCATCGCTTTCGAGCCGGCGGCGGTCGTGGATCTTGTGGTTGAACTGGTGTCCGATGATGCCGCGCCCCGCTTTCAGGAATTGCGCCCGGCGCCATTGGCCGGCATATCGCTGCCGCGCCTGCTTCTGCCGCGTCGAAATGCCCTTCAGGCGGCGTTGGCGATCCGTGCGTATCTGGAATCGCCGCCTTTTGCGGCCTGCACGGACTGAAAAGCAGCCGGATAATATCGTTTTGGTAGCGACGCCGGCAAAATTGGGGTTGTCAACGCGATAGCCGTCGACAAGATAGCGCCCCTGTCGAATGGGCCTCCCGGGAGGCCGAATTATTCGCCCACAACGGGAGCCTGCAACAATATGATCGGTCTCGTGCTCGTGACGCACGGTCGACTCGCGGAAGAATTCAAACATGCCGTCGAGCATGTTGTAGGCCCGCAGGACGGTCTGGAAACAGTGTCGATCGGCGCTGACGACGACATGGAAAAACGGCGAGTCGATATTCTGGATGCTGTCGGCAGGGCCGACAGCGGCGCCGGCGTGATCGTTCTCACCGACATGTTCGGCGGTACGCCCTCCAATCTGGCTATTTCAGTCATGCAACCGGGCAAGATCGAGGTCGTTGCCGGTGTCAATCTGCCGATGCTGATCAAGCTGACCAGCGTCAGGCGCAACGACGATCTCGCTGCGGCGCTTGAGCAGGCGCAGACGGCCGGCCGCAAATACATCAATGTTGCCAGCCAGGTCCTGGCCGCGAAATAGATGGCAGCCGGCACGCCTCCTGCCCTTTCCCGCGAATTCGTCATCGTCAACAAACGCGGTCTTCATGCCCGCGCCTCGGCCAGATTCGTGGAAACCGTGTCCGGCTTCGATGCTGTCATCGAGGTGGAAAAGGACGGCGTTACCGTCGGCGGCACCTCGATCATGGGGCTCATGATGCTGGCCGCGAGCCCCGGCTGCTCCATCGCCGTGCATGGCCGGGGGCCGGATGCCGCGGCCGCACTCGACGCGCTGGAAGAGCTGGTGTCTTCCGGGTTTGGCGAAGATAGCTGAGTTGCACATAGCCGTATAAAGATTTCTTTATGTCCTATTGAGACGTAGGCTGCGATCTGCTAGTCAGGCCGCCAGCCCGATCCGCGCGCCAAAGGCGCCACGGCGGATACACCCATCACATGAGACATTGCGGAGCGATCACATGACGACAGCAAACGACTATGTCGTTGCCGATATCGGTTTGGCCGACTGGGGCCGCAAGGAAATCGAAATCGCCGAAACCGAAATGCCGGGCCTGATGGCCTGCCGCGAGGAGTTCGGCCGGACCAAGCCGCTCAAGGGCGCGCGCATCTCCGGCTCGCTCCACATGACCATCCAGACGGCTGTGCTGATCGAGACCCTGAAGGAGCTCGGCGCCGACGTACGCTGGGCCTCCTGCAACATCTTCTCCACCCAGGATCATGCCGCCGCGGCGATCGCTGCGGGCGGCACGGCCGTTTTCGCCATCAAGGGCGAAACGCTGGAGGAGTATTGGGGGTACACCGACCAGATCTTCCAGTGGCCGGACGGCGAACCCTCCAACATGATCCTCGACGATGGCGGCGATGCCACCATGTACATCCTTCTTGGCGCCCGCGCCGAAGCCGGCGAGGATGTGCTGTCCAAGCCAGGCAATGAGGAGGAGGAAATCCTCTTCGCCCAGATCAGGAAGCGCATGGCGGCAAGCCCCGGCTTCTTCACCAAGACGCGCGACGCGATCCGTGGCGTGTCGGAAGAGACCACAACCGGCGTAAACCGCCTCTATCAGCTGCAGAAGAAAGGCCTGCTGCCTTTCCCGGCGATCAACGTCAATGACAGTGTCACCAAGTCGAAATTCGACAACAAATACGGTTGTAAGGAATCCCTGGTCGACGGCATTCGCCGCGCCACTGATGTCATGATGGCCGGCAAGGTTGCCGTCGTCTGCGGTTATGGCGATGTCGGCAAGGGTTCGGCCGCGTCGCTGCGCGGCGCGGGCGCCCGTGTGCGCGTCACTGAGGTCGACCCGATTTGCGCCCTGCAGGCAGCGATGGACGGCTACGAGGTCGTCACGCTGGAAGATGCCGCGCCCACCGCCGACATCGTGATCACCACGACGGGCAACAAGGACGTCATCACCATCGATCACATGCGCAAGATGAAAGACATGGCGATTGTCGGCAATATCGGCCACTTCGACAATGAGATTCAGGTCGTTGCGCTGCGCAACCTGAAATGGACAAATGTGAAGCCTCAGGTCGACATGATCGAGTTTCCCGGCGGAAACCGCATGATCCTTCTGTCGGAAGGCCGCCTGCTGAATCTCGGCAATGCCACCGGCCATCCAAGCTTTGTGATGTCGGCTTCCTTTACCAATCAGGTGCTGGCGCAGATCGAACTCTGGGCCAAGTCCGACAAATACAAGAACGAAGTCTACGTCCTGCCCAAACATCTCGACGAGAAGGTCGCGCGCCTGCATCTCGACAAGCTGGGCGCAACGCTGACGAAACTCTCCGACGAGCAGGCCTCCTATATCGGCGTCACGCCGCAGGGCCCCTTCAAGCCGGACCACTACCGCTACTGATCCGGCAGGATTACCTGACAGTGTGAACCGGGCGGCCCTGCGTCGCCCGGTTTTTTGTTGGGCCTCCTTCACCCCGAATCCCCTTGCAGGTACATTGCCCTGATTCGCGACGCCTCCGGCAGAGAGGCGCGCAGCGGGCGGTCTTGGCACGAAGGCGGCGAAAAGGAACAACACATTGCCAGGAGTGGTCTCGCAAAAGGCGGGCAGCGCAGCGGCACGCGGCGCGCATAACGGTACGGATCGTGCGGAATCCGGCGGGCGGTTTTCTGCTCGCACCAGGCTGGCCGCGGCACTCGCATCAGGCGTTGCCGCAATGCATCCATTCGCCGCCCACGCGCAGTCTGGCGGCAGCGATCTCTTCGGTGCTTGGGAAGTTATTCAGCTCGCTGTTTTCATCGGCACCACCGGCGCAGCCATGCTTTCGGCCATCTGGCTGATCCGCGAACGCACCCGCACGGCAGACGAAAACATCGACCTGCGCGAAAGGCTTTCGCAGTCGGGAGCCTTGCTCCAGCGCACCGAGTCGTTGCTCAATCTCAACGACCAGAAGGTCGTTGTGTGGATGAATGAGGCCGGTAAACCCGAGGTCGTCGGCAGCTTGCCGGCAGATACCGGCGTTCCGGAAGAGCGTGGCGCTTTTCTGGCATTCGGGAGATGGCTTAAGCCGAATTCGGCTGCCGAGCTGGAAAATGCGCTGACCGAACTTCGCGAGAACAGCAGGCCATTCGATCTTGTGGTCGCAACGCGCGACAACACCCTGCTTGAGGCGCAGGGGCGTTGTTCCCCGGTGAGCCGCGTGCTGCGCTTCGAACTCCTCTCCGCAGCCCGTGAGGAACATGCGCGCCTGCGGCTCGAACACCAGTTTGTCGCCAATGAGCGCGAAATGCTGCTCGGCCTTGCGGATGCGCTGGCCATGCCGATCTGGATGCGCCACCCGGACGGAACGCTCCGCTGGGTCAACCATGCCTATGCAGCGGCCGTTGAAGCACGCTCGCCCGAAGCCGCGGTCGAGGAAGGCAAGGAGTTCCTGGGCACCCAGTCGCGCGACGCGATCGCGCACCAGCAGAAGACCGAGGCCGCGTTCGCCGGAAAGCTCTCCACCGTGGTTGGCGGCGACCGCCGTGTCTTTGCGGTGACCGACCATGCCACCGCCGCCGGTTCCGCCGGCATCGCTGTCGATGTCAGCGACACCGAAAGTGTCCGCGAACAGTCGGAGCGTATGGCGCGCAGCCACGCCCATACGCTCGACCAGCTCAACACCGCGATCGCGATCTTCGATTCCGGCCGCAAGCTGCGCTTTTTCAACCAGGCCTTCCAGAAGCTCTGGGAGCTCGACATCGGCTTTCTGGAAAGCGCGCCGGAGCACGCATTGGTGCTCGACCGGTTGCGCAGCGAAGGCAAGCTCGCCGAGCAGCCGGAATGGCGGCGCTGGAAAGAGACGCTGCTTGAAGCCTATCGCGCGGTCGATTCTCAGGAGCACTGGTGGCATCTGCCGGACGGGCGCACCGTCCGCGTGGTGGCCAATCCGCAGGCCAATGGCGGCGTGACGTGGATCTTCGAGAACCTGACCGAGCAGATCGATCTGGAAAGCCGCTACAAGACTGCTGTCCGGGTACAGGGCGAAACACTCGACAATCTGGCTGAAGGCGTTGCTGTGTTCGGTTCCGACGGCGTAGCCCGGCTGTCCAACCCGGCATTTGCCCGCCTCTGGGGCCTCGACGACAAACAGGCTGAGGCCGGCACGCATATTTCCGCAATCCGCGACCTTTGCGCCGCGCGCGCCAGGGAGAACCCGTGGAGCGATTTTGTAGCCGCTGCCACCGGCTTTGACGACGAGCGCCGCGACCGGCAGGGTCAGGTGGAACTGGTGGACGGTTCAGTGCTGCGTTACGCCGTCATCCATCTGCCCAACGGACAGGTGATGATCACCTTTGTCGACATCACCGACAGCGTGAATGTCGAACGGGCGCTGAAGGACAAGAACGAGGCGCTGCAGCGCGCCGATCAGCTGAAGAACGACTTCGTCCAGCACGTCTCTTACGAATTGCGCTCGCCGCTGACCAATATCAGCGGCTTTGCCGAGCTGCTGGCGATGGAAACGACTGGACCGCTCAACGCGCGGCAGCGCGAATATGTCGAGCATATTGGGTCGTCGTCGACCGTGCTGCACACGATCATCAACGACATTCTCGACCTTGCCACTGTTGATGCAGGCATCATGGAACTCGAAATCGGCGAAGTGCAGGTTGATGGCCTGGTGAAGGAGGCCGCCGAGGCGATCGGCGAACGCCTGCGCGAGCATCACCTCACACTCGAAATCGACAGCGCGGCGGCGCCGGCCTCCTTCCATGCCGACGAACAGCGGGTGCGACAGATATTGTTCAACCTGCTGAGCAACGCGGCCAATTTCGCGCCGGAAGGAAGCACTGTCAGGCTTGCCGCACGCGGGGTTGACGAGGGCATCGAGTTCTCCGTCCATGACGATGGTCCGGGCATGCCCGACGAAGTGCTGGAAACGGTGTTCAACCGCTTCGAGCCGCGTCCCAAGCGCGGCCGCCGCCGCGGCGCGGGCCTGGGCCTCTCAATCGTGAAGAGTTTCGTCGAACTGCATGGCGGCAGCGTCGATATCGAAACCGGCACAGGCGCTGGCACCACGGTGATCTGCCGCTTTCCCGCGGCGCCGCAGGGCATCCGCGCCGCGGCGGAGTGAGTGCCGATGCCGGTGCGCCACTTTCGGCGCTTCTTGCCCGACGAAGCCACGACTGCCCTGCTGGGTAACGATCTTGCCGCCGCATTGCGGCCTGGCGATGTGGTGGCCTTGCGCGGCGACCTGGGTGCCGGCAAGACCGCGCTGGCGCGTGCGATCATTCGCGCACTCGCGGCAAAGCCCGATATGGAAGTGCCAAGCCCGACCTTCACGGTCGTGCAGTCCTACGATGCGCGGTTTCCGGTTGTGCACTACGATCTTTACCGCGTGACCTCGGTCGAGGAGCTGGAGGAGTTGGGCCTGGACGAAGCGACGGCCAGCAGTGTTGTGCTCATCGAATGGCCCGAGCGCGCCGGCGACCTTCTGCCTGCGAATTCCATCGAGATCGAACTTGGCGAAGAAGGCGCGGGCCGCGATGCCAGAATTTCGGCATCCGGACCTGCCGCGGATCGCATCCAGCGTTCCTTCGATATTCGCGCGTTCCTGGCCGCGTCCGGCGAAGCTGCTGCCAGCCGCGCACATCTGATCGGCGACGCTTCCACCCGCGCTTACGAAACACTGACGATGGCGGATGGTGCCACGCGCATCCTGATGGATGCTCCGCGACGCCCCGACGGCCCGCCGATCCAGGGTGGCAAGACCTACAGCCAGGTGGCCAAGCTGGCGGAATCCGTCGTGCCTTTTGTCGCAGTCGGCTCGGCCTTGAAGAACGCTGGCTTTTGCGCGCCCGTCATCCACGCATCGGATCTGGGCAATGGATTGCTCGTTCTGGAGCAGTTGGGCGACGAGGGCGTTGTCGATGCCGACGGTGCGCCGATACCGGAACGTTACCTCGCAGCCGCCGGTCTTCTGGCCGATCTGCACGCCGGAAAATGGCCGCATATGCTGCCGGTCGCAGAGGGCGTGGAGCATCGGCTGCCCGACTATGATCGCGAGGCGATGCTGATAGAGCTGTCGCTGATGCTCGACTGGTATCTGCCGCATGAGGCGAACCGCCAGATCACGAGTGAAGAGCGGCAGCGTTTTTTCGATGCCTGGAATGCAGTGCTCGACCGGCTGGAACACGCCGAAAAGACTATCGTGCTGCGCGATTTTCACTCGCCGAACCTGATCTGGCGCGCGGACCGCGTCGGCAATGACCGCCTCGGCCTGATCGATTTCCAGGACGCCGTCTACGGCCCGGCCGCCTATGATGTCGCCTCGCTGGCAATGGATGCGCGCGTGACGGTGCCGCCCGACCTGCAGGCCGCCGTGGTGTCGACCTATGCGCTGGCGCGCGCCCGGCAGGGCGCGTTCGACCGCGGTGCTTTCGATGAAGCGTTCGCCATCATGGCGGCGCAGCGCAACGCCAAGGTGCTGGGCATTTTCGTGCGCCTCAACAAGCGCGACGGCAAGCCGGGCTACATGCGCCACCTGCCCCGCTGCCGTACCTATTTTGCTCAGGCGCTGCGCCATCCCTCATTGTTGCCGGTCGCGCAGGCGCTACAGGAAATCGGTCTTGCCGAGGCTCTCAAGGCATGACCGGCCAGGTACCCACCAAGGCCATGGTGCTCGCCGCCGGGCTCGGAAAGCGCATGCTTCCTATCACCGAACGCATCCCGAAACCGCTTGTGCCGGTTGCGGGCAAGCCGCTGATCGACTGGGGACTCGACGCCCTGGTTGGCGCTGGCGTTGGCGAGGCGGTGGTCAACGTGCATCACCTCGCGCCCCAGCTGATCGCGCATCTTGACGAATGCGCTTCACCGCACGTTTCGATTTCGGATGAAAGCGAGGAACTGCTGGATTCTGCCGGTGGAATCGTCAAGGCGCTGCCGCTGCTCGGCGCGGCACCGTTCTATGTCCTCAACGCCGACACCTTCTGGGTCGGCGGCGCGGACAATCTGGCCGAGCTCGCCCTTGCCTGGGACAGCGCGCAGATGGATATTCTTCTCATGCTCGCCAATCTCGAAAATGCAACCGGACATACGGGCCGAACCGACTTCCTTCTTGCCGGAGATGGCCGCCTGAGCCGCGCCGGGGGCGCACCGGAAGGGTTGATATACGCAGGTGCGGCCATCGTGAACCCGGCGATATTTGCCGGTGCCCGCGCCGAACCGCATTCGCTCAATCTCTATTTCGACCGGGCAATTGCCGCTGGTCGCCTCTTCGGCCATGTCATGAAGGGCCACTGGATCACGGTCGGCACCCCGGATGCAATCGCCGCCGCCGAAGCAGCCGTGCTGCACCGCTCAGCAGGCACATGACCGGCCGGGCGGGGCCGACAGTCTTTTCCATTCCGGCCGGAGTAGCGTTTCTGCCGACGCTGGCCGATGCCGTTTTGCACAACCGGCTGGTGGCGGGCGCTCCGGCGGACGATCCGCTGGCGCTGGCCGCAACCACGATCTTCGTTCCGACTCGCCGTGCCGCGCGCGAGCTTCGTGCGGCTTTTCTCGACAAGCTTGGCGGCCGTGCCGCGATCCTGCCGCAGATCAGGCCGCTGGGTGAATTCGAAGAGGACCTCGGCGCGTTCGAGCCGGTCTCCGCCGATACACTCGATCTCGCGCCGCCCATCGGTGCGCTCGATCGTGTGCTGACGCTGGCGCCTTTGGTGCAGGCCTGGAAAGGCAGGCTGCCTGCTCACATCCGCGCTCGCTTCGGCGAGGATGTCGTGGTGCCGGCTTCAACCGCAGATGCGATCTGGCTCGCACGTGATCTGTCGGCGCTGATGGACGAGGTCGAAATCGAGGGCGCGGAATGGTCGCGGTTGAGCAGCCTCGTGCCCGACGATCTGGCGGGCTGGTGGCAAGTCACGCTCGATTTCCTGGCAATCGTGACCGAGTATTTTCCGGCCGAGCTGGAGGCCCGGCGGCTTGCCAGCCCCGGCGCCCATCTGACCGCGATGATAGATGCCGAAACCGCGCGGCTGAAACGCAACCCGCCTGACGGCCCGGTAATCGCGGCGGGTTCCACAGGTTCGATCCCCGCCACGGCAAGGCTTCTGGCCGCAATTGCCGGCCTGCCCAATGGCGCGGTGGTTTTGCCGGGCGTCGACCTGGCGATGGACGAAGGCTCCTGGTCGCTGCTCGGCGAGGAGCTGCGCCTGCCTTCCACCTTTGGCCACCCGCAATTCGGTCTGGCAAAACTCGCCAGGGCGCTGGGCGTCGATCGCACCGAAGTCGCGACGATCGGCGAACCCGTGTCTGCGCTCGCGGCACGGACGCGCCTTTTCAGCGAAGCGCTTCGCCCTGCCGAGACCACCAGCGAATGGGCGCTGTCCCGCACCGTCGCCGGGACATTGCTGCAGCATAAGTCGCTCGAGGACGTCACGGTCGTCGAAGCCGCCAACGAACACGAAGAAGCGCTGGCGATCGCTGTCGCATTGCGCCGGGCGGCCGGCGAGGGCCGCAAAACGGCGCTCGTGACGCCGGACCGGGCGCTGGCACGGCGGGTGGCTGCGGAGCTTCGCCGCTTCGGTTTGCAGCCGGACGATTCCGGCGGCCGGCAGCTGCGGCATTATCCTGTAGCGGCACTTCTGCTGCGCGCGGTGGAGGCGGCGCTGTCGCCGGGCGACCCCGTCGCGATGCTGTCGCTCTTGAAGAACCCGCTCATGTGCTGCTCCATGCCGCGTCCTGCGGCCAGGCGTGCCGCCGAAATCGTCGAGCTGGTTGCGTTCCGTGGCGGCACCGGCCGACCCGACATGGCCGAGCTGAGCGTACTTTTTGAAACCCGCTGGGCGGCGCTCGCGCGTGAGGGGGCGCGCAGGCCGTTCTGGTTGTCGCGCATTGCGGACGCCGAAATCGCCGATGCGCGTGCGCTAATGCAGGCGGCCGCTGACGCGCTTGCGCCGCTCATCGCATTGCGTGGCAATGCCAATGTTTCTCTCCGCGATGTCGCGCGTTTTTCTGTCGAGGCGCTCGAGGCCCTCGGCCGAGCTGACGATGGCGGCCTCGCCCGTCTCTATGGTGGCGAAGGCGGCGAAGCGCTGGTCAAGTTCCTGCGCGAGCTCACCGGCACCAGCACACCGCTGGCGTTTGCCGCGTCCGAATGGCCGGACATGCTGGTTGCACTCATCACCGGCATTGCGGTCAAGCCGCCGCAGGGCGCCGACAGCCGCGTCGCGATCTGGGGTACGCTGGAAGCCCGGTTGCAGCATGTCGACATGTTGGTGCTGGGCGGTCTCAACGAAGGCAGCTGGCCGCATCGCGCAAATGCCGACCGCTTCATGTCGCGGCTCATGAAGTCCGGCTTGGAACTCGAACCGCCCGAACGCCGCATCGGCCAGGCTGCGCATGATTTCTGGATGGCGGCGGCGATGCCGGAAGTGGTGTTGACGCGCTCGGTGCGCGCCGGCGACGCGCCGGCGGTTGCCTCGCGCTGGATGCAGCGGCTTCTGACCTATGTTGGTGCGCCGGCGGCCGCGCAGCTGCGCAGCAGAGGCACGGCCCTCGTCGCCCGTGCGCGGCGGCTTGACGCCCTGCCTGCTATGAGCCCGATTGCGCGCCCGGCCCCGACGCCGCCAATCGCCGCGCGCCCCAAGCGCTTTTCGGTGACCGAGATCGAGACGCTGCGCCGCGACCCCTATGCGGTCTACGCAAAGCGTGTTCTGGAGCTGCGCCCGCTCGATCCCTTCATTCGCGATCCAGGCGCGGCCGATCGCGGAACGCTGTTCCACGACATCCTGCATGCCTTCATCAAGACCGGCGAGGACCCGCGTGATGTTGGCGCGGAAGCGCGGCTGCTCGAAGCCGGCCGCAAGCACTTTGCGATGGCTCAGCTGCCGCCCGACGTTCACGCCGTGTGGTGGCCGCGTTTCATCGCACTTGCCGGTTCGGTGGTGGATTGGGAACGCAGGGACCGCCCGCCGGACATTGATAAACGCCTCACCGAAGTAGATGCAACGGCAACGAAGATCGGCCGCACTGGCGCGACCTTGCATGGCCGCGCCGACCGCATCGACCTGCTGGCGGGCGGTGAGGCCGACATTCTCGACTACAAGACCGGCTCCTACCCCTCGAAAGGCCAGGCGCACACGCTGCTTTCGCCGCAGCTGGCTCTGGAAGGCGCGCTGCTGGCCCGGGGTGCATTTGAAGAAGCAGGCAAGCGAAAACCGCACGAACTGGCCTATGTGCGGCTCAAAGCGAATGGCGGCGTGTTTGAGGAGACCGTGCTCGAATTCAAGAAGAAACAGGTCAAAGCGGCAACGCTTTGCGCCGATGCATGGGCACGGCTGGAACGGCTTGTCGCTCATTACGGTTCCGAATCGAACGGCTACATCTCTCGCGCTTTGCCTTTCCGCGAGGGCGACACGGACGGCGACTACGATCATCTCGCCCGCGTTCTCGAATGGTCGGCCTCCGGCGGAGGCGAGCCGCCCGAATGAGCGGAAAACTCTCCATACCGGCAGATACCGTTCGCGCGCAGCAGCTCGCCGCGCGGCCCGACGTCTCCGCCTGGGTGTCGGCGCATGCCGGTTCCGGCAAGACGCATGTGCTCTCGCAGCGCGTGGTTCGCCTGCTTCTCGACGGCTGCGAGCCTTCGAAGGTGCTGTGCCTCACCTATACGCGCGCGGCGGCCGCGAACATGGCGAACCGGGTTTTCGGCGATCTCGCCGCCTGGGCGCTGATGGAGGACGCGCCGCTTGCACAGGTGGTCGGCAATCTGACGGGTAACGCGCCTGGCCCCAAACAGCTCGCCGCCGCGCGCCGCCTTTTCGCGCGCGCACTTGAAACGCCGGGCGGCCTCAAGATCCAGACCATTCACGCCTTCTGCGAGGCGGTGCTGCAGCAGTTTCCGCTCGAGGCCAACATTGCCGGGCATTTCGAGATGCTGGATTCGCGTCAGGAGGATATACTGCTCGCCGAGGCGCGCCGCGATATGATCGCCGGGGCCGATACCGGGCATGATCCCGCGCTTGCCCGCGCCTTCCCCGACATTCTGGCGACCGCCGGCGAGTTCGGCCTGGATGCGCTTATGGGTGAAATCGTCAGGCATCGCGACGGATTACGCCGCTTCATCGCGGAGGTGCGCGACGAAGACGGTGGTTTTTCGGTTCTGCGCACCGAGTTCGGTTTCGCGTTGGACGATACGGCCGAAAGCGTGGCGGCTGCCGTCTGGCCGCTGCCGCAGTTCGATTCGGCATATTTGCGGCGTTTCGCGGAAGAAGCACAGCTTTCGGGTGCCGCCGCTGTGGTCAACGACATGCTGCCTGAAATGTCCGCGGCATTCGCCGAAAGCTCGGCTGAAAGGCGGCTCGACCATCTGGTGAAAGGCTTCCTCAAGGCGACCGACGGCCAGCCCTACGCAGCGTCAAGGTTCAAGAAGGCGCTCCGGATCGAAATGCCCGACCTTTCCGATCGTTATATGGAAACGGCCAGGCACATCATCGCGGCACGCGACCGGCTGGCGCTTTTCCGCATGGTCGAAGCCACAGGGTCGGCGCTTACCATCGCCGATTGGCTGATCGCACGGTACGAGCGCATCAAAAGCGCCCGCGGTTTTCTCGATTTCAACGATCTGATCGGTCGTACATCGGCGCTTCTTGCCCGTGCCGATGCCGGCGCATGGGTGCAATACAAGCTCGATCAGGGCATCGACCACATTCTGATCGACGAGGCGCAAGACACCAGCCCCGAACAGTGGCGTGTAGTGAAGAGCCTTGCCGCCGAGTTCTTCGCCGGGCGCGGTGCGCGCGACCACGTCCGCCGCACGATCTTCGCCGTCGGTGACGAAAAGCAGTCGATTTACTCCTTCCAGGGCGCGGAACCGGCCGCCTTTGCCGAAAGCGGCCATCAATTTGCGAGCAGCGTGGCGGAGGCGGAAGCCCGTTTTGAGCAGGTACGGCTCACCCGTTCGTTCCGTTCCACCGACGATGTGCTGCAGGCGGTCGATCTGGTGTTTGCCGACGAGATCAGGCGCAAGGGGCTGACGCGCGACCCCGGCCTGATCGCGCATGACGGCATCCGCACGGGCGAGCCCGGCTATGTCGAGGCGTGGCCTTCGCTTGGCCCGGAAACCGTGGAGGAACCGGACGACTGGACGCAGCCGGTCGACCACGCATCGGCACCTTCGGTGCGGCTGGCGGAGTCGATTGCAGACACCATCAGCGGCTGGCTGCGCGAAGGTGAGATTCTGGAAGGCCAGAAGCGCCGTGTCGCGCCGGGAGATATTCTGGTTCTGGTGCGCAAGCGCGGAAGTTTCGTTCATGCGCTGACCCGCGCCTTGAAGGATGCCAGCCGAGCCGTACCGGTGGCTGGGGCCGACCGGCTGGTGCTGACCGATCATATCGCGGTGAAGGATCTGCTGGCGATTGCGCGCTTCGTGCAGCAGCCGGAGGACGATCTATCGCTGGCCGCACTGCTGCGCAGTCCGATCTTCGGCCTAAGCGACAGTGAGCTGTTTGCGCTCGCGCACGATCGGGGCAACCGGTCGCTCTATTCGTCTTTGCGCCACCACGCAGAGGCCGATTTGCTCCTCGCAAATGTTGCCGGGACGTTGGAGACCTGGCGCGACAGCGCCGCTTTTCTGCCGGTGTTCGAATTCTATGCCGGTCTGCTGGCCGGTGCACCCGGAACGCCGGCTGTACGCGCGAAGCTTGTGGCGCGCCTCGGCGCCGAGGCAGGCGACGTCATCGACGAATTTCTGAGCTTCTGCCTGGCGATCGAACAGACCGGCGGCGACGGGTTGGAAGCATTGCTGGCCGCACTCGACGAATCAGCGCCGGAGATCAAGCGCGAGATGGATCAGAGCCGCGACGAAGTGCGGATCATGACAGTCCACGCCTCCAAGGGGCTGGAGGCCCCGATCGTTTTTCTGGTCGACCCGGGCAGCGAGGCGTTTCATACGCAACACCTTCCGGTGCTTATGCCGTTTCGCTCCCGAAACGGCCGCTGGAAGGGCGAGGGCTACCTGTGGCGCGCCGGCCCGGGTGCCGCAAATCCCTTTGCGAAAGGCCGGGGCACGGCGATCCGTGACGCCGCCGAAGAAGAATACCGGCGCCTGCTTTACGTCGGCATGACGCGCGCCGAGGATCGGCTGATCGTATGCGGATATCACGGCGTTCGCGGCCGCCCCGCGCTTTCCTGGCATGGCATGGTGGAAGCTGCGCTCAAGGGTTCCGACTACACCGAAACACGCGAAAGGCAGGGCTCGGACGCGCCCGTTCTGCGCTTCCGGTACACACCCTTTGATGGCACAGATGCCACGGTGGGCAACATTCCGGTCGTCGAGCCGCCGGCCGTGGCTGCCGCCCCCGATCCCCTCGGTCCTTTGCCGGCGGCCCCGAAGCTTCCGCCGCCGCTCCGCCCCTCCGGCACCGGCCTGATGGTCGAAGACGGGAATGCGGAGCCTGCCGGAACGGGCGCGTCCCCGGTGCTCGATCCGGTACGCGAGCCTTCGCTCGCGCAGGCCCGCGGAATCGCGATCCACCGGCTCTTGCAGCTTCTGCCGTCCGTGCCGGAGAAGGAACGGCCGGCTGCGCTTGCCCGCTATCTGAGCAGTGTTGCGTCGGCCTGGCCGCAGGCCGAGCGCGACCGTCTGGCCGAATCGGTCGGCGCGATTTTGTCGGATCCCGCCTTCGCTGATGTGTTTGCGCCCGGCTCCCGCGCGGAAGTTTCGCTGATGGGCGAGATCGAGGTTGGCGGACGCAGCTGGTCGGTGTCGGGCAAGGTCGACCGGCTCGCGGTTTCGGAGAATGAGGTGTTGATCGTCGACTACAAGACCGGGCGCGTGGTGCCGCGCAATGCGGCGGAAGTGCCGGAAAACCACGTGCGGCAGCTTGCGGTCTACCGCGCCCTGCTCGAGCCGGTTTATCCCGGGCGCACGGTGCGCGCCGCGCTCCTTTTTACGGAGGGCCCGATCTTTATCCCGCTCGAACCGCAGGCGCTTGACGCGGCGCTTGCGGCGCTCACCACCCCGTGACTTGCTGCCGCTTGACGGAGCGCGCCTGAAAGCCCACATCTGGATCAACTTCGGAACATGCAAGGAGTGCCGTCAATGGCCACCGTAAAAGTCGACAACAACAGCTTCAAGAGCGAAGTGTTGGACGCCGCCGAGCCGGTCGTCGTGGATTTCTGGGCCGATTGGTGCGGCCCGTGCAAGATGATCGCCCCCTCGCTGGATGAGATCGCCACCGAGATGAACGGCAAGATCAAGGTCGCCAAGCTCAATATTGACGAAAATCCCGAGCTCGCAGCGCAGTATGGCGTGCGCTCCATCCCGACGCTCATGCTCTTCAAGGGCGGTGAAGTCGCTGACATGAAAGTCGGCGCCGCTCCCAAGACGGCTCTCTCGGCCTGGATTGGCGGCGCGGTCGGCTGATCGACTTCAAATTTGCTGAATACCGGCGCGGCGGGAGAATTCCCGCCGCGTTTTCCGTTTATGCGGGCAGCGTGCCGTTGGCTTCCAGCACCGCGCCGATGAGATAAAGCGACCCGCAGATCAGGACGCGCGGCGGAGCTTCTTCCTCGTCCCAGGTATCGCGCAACAGCTTCAGTGCATTTTCGACCGACGCAACCGGCTCGGCCGACAGCCCCGCCTCCATGGCCTGAACGGCGAGCTCCGACGGTTGCACGCCGGCGTCGCTGGATTCGACCGGCACGGTATAGACATGGCGCGCCATGTCTTCGAACGCCCGGAAAAACCCGCTCTGGTCCTTGGTGTTCAACATGCCGGCAATCAGGAACAGCGGCCGCGAAAACCGTTCTTCCTCGCCGGCCAGTGCCTCGGCGATCACGAGCCCGGCGCCGGGATTGTGTCCGCCATCGATCCAGATTTCCGCTCCTTCGGGCGCATTGTCCCAAAGCCGCCCCTCAGGCAGCTTCTGCAGCCGTCCCGGCCAGCTCACGCTGCTCATGGCCCGGTCGGCGACTTCGGCATCGATGGCAAAACCGGCGGTCCGAACCGCCGCGATGGCAGCCGCCGCATTGGCAATCTGATGCCGTCCCTGCAGACGCGGCAGTACGATGTCCATCAGCCCGTGTTCATCCTGATAGATCAGCCGCCCGTTTTCTTCATGGGCGAGAAAGTCGGTGCCGTAGACGATGGCCGGCGCACCCACCCGCGCCGCAGTCTCGATCAATACGTCCCGTGCGGTCTCGCTTTGCTGCGCGCCGATCACCACGGGAACACCGGGTTTGATGATGCCCGCCTTCTCCGCGGCAATGAGCTCGACCCGGTCGCCGAGATAAGCCTCGTGATCGAGCGAAATGGGCATGATTACCGACACGGCGGGATTGTCGATGACATTGGTGGCGTCGAAACGCCCGCCAAGTCCGACCTCCATGATCGTGGCATCGGCTTCATGTTCGGAAAACAGCAGAAAAGCGACGGCGGTCAGGATTTCAAACACTGTGGCCGGGTTGTCGCCATTGGCGTCCGCGGCACGGTGGATGGCGTCAGCCAGCACGGCGTCGGAGACAAGCCGTCCGCCGCCCTTTTCCGCGATCCTGTAGCGCTCGTGCCAGCGCACGAGATGCGGCGAGGTGTGCGCATGCACCGTGTAGCCGGCTGCCTCCAGAAGTGCGCGCGAGAACGCTACCGCCGAGCCTTTGCCGTTGGTGCCGGCGATGTGGATTACCGGAGGCAGTCGCCGCTCGGGATGGCCGAGTTGTTCAAGCAGCCGCCTGATGCGGTCGAGCGAAAGGTCGATGCCCTTCTGATGCAGCGACATCAGCCGATCGATTTCCTGCTCGGCGGTGAGCGTCGTCATAAATAATACTCGCTCGATGGCAGGCGGGTTGGATTAGCAATTGTCGCGGTCACTGGGCCGCCGGTTGCTCGCTCGCGGCTTGGGGCGCCGGCAGTGCGGGCGCTTCCGGCTCCTGCGGTTCGGCATCTGCCGTCTCGGGCAGGGGCGACTTCAGGAGCATCCGCAGCAGCCGCGCGACAGTTGCCTTCATTTCCAGCCGCGACACGACCATGTCGACCATGCCGTGTTCCATCAGATATTCCGCGCGCTGAAAGCCTTCCGGCAGCTTTTCCCGGATCGTCTGCTCGATCACACGGGGGCCGGCAAAGCCGATCAGTGCACCGGGTTCGGCGATGTGTATGTCGCCCAGCATGGCGTAGGACGCCGTCACGCCGCCGGTGGTCGGGTTGGTCAGAACGACAATATAGGGCAGCCCGGCCTCTTTCAGGCGGTCGAGGGCAACGGTCGTGCGCGGAAGCTGCATGAGCGAAAGGATGCCTTCCTGCATGCGCGCGCCACCCGACGCGGCGAACAGAACCAGCGGACGCTTCTCCGCAAGAGCGGTCTCGAACGCCTTGATGATGGTTTCGCCCGCTGCCATGCCGAGCGAGCCGCCCATAAAGGCAAAGTCCTGAACCACCGCGACAATCGGCAGCTCTTCGATCGTACCTTGTGCGGCAAGCACGGCGTCTTCGAGAGCGGTCTTGCTGCGCGCCTCTTTCAGGCGGTCGACATAACGCTTTTCGTCACGGAACCGCAGCGGGTCCGCGACCACTTTCGGAATATCGAGCGTCTCGAAAGCGCCATTGTCGAAAAAATGCTCCAGCCGCTCCATGGCCGAAATGCGCATGTGGTGGCCGGAGGAAGGAATAACGAATTGGTTTTCCTCCAGGTCCTTGTGGAACACCATCTCCCCGGTTTCGGGGTCCTTGATCCAGAGATTTTCCGGCATGTCCCGCCGCCCGAGGATCGAGTTGATCTTCGGCCGGACGAAGTTGGTGATCCAGTTCATATGCGGTCTCCCTTCGCGGATACGCTGCGGCGATACATGAAGAAACTATTGGGCGGCGGCAAGGCGGGCCTGACGCACGCCCTGTGCGAGGCCTCCGACCAGTGTCGCCACCGCCTCTGCGGGATCGGCCGTTTTCCTGCCGTCGGCGGTGAGCACGTTTGCCACCGCGTTCACGATGGCGGTCCCCACCACCACGCCGTCCGCCGATGCCCCGATTGCGCGTGCCTGCTCGGACGTCTTGACGCCGAAGCCCACGCAGACCGGCAGGTCGGTGTGGGCCTTGATGCGGTCCACCGCCGCGCCGACCTTTGTGGTATCGGGCAGCGCAGAACCAGTGATGCCGGTCATCGACACATAATAGACGAAGCCGGATGTGTTGCTGAGAACTGCCGGCATGCGCTTTTCGTCGGTTGTCGGCGTTGCCAGGCGAATGAAGTTGAGCCCGGCCTTGAGTGCGGGAACGCACAATTCCTCATCCATCTCCGGCGGCAGGTCGACCACGATCAGCCCGTCGACGCCGGAAGCCTTGGCGTCCGTCAGGAACCGCTCGACGCCGTAGACATAGATCGGATTGTAATAGCCCATCATCACGATCGGCGTGTCTTCATCGTGCTTGCGGAAGTCCGCGGCCATCGCCAGCGTCTTGGCCAGTGTCTGCCCGCCCTTGAGTGCGCGCAGGCCCGCCGCCTGGATCGCCGGTCCGTCGGCCATCGGGTCCGAAAAGGGCATACCGAGCTCGATAACGTCGGCACCCGCTTTGGGCAGTGCCTTCATAATCGACAGCGAGGTCTCATAGTCGGGATCGCCGCCCATGAAATAGGTGACGAGCCCCGGCCGGCCCTCGGCCTTCAGTGCCGCAAAGCGGCGGTCAATGCGTGTGGTCATGCGGTTTTCCCGTGAGCTCTAGCGTCCCGAACCGTTACCCGAGGATCCGCGAAGGATTTCCGGTTCCTCGCTCGGGTGAATTTCGGCAATGAAGGCGGCTGCCGCCGGTGCGGTTTCGTCGTCATAGATCTTGTAGACCGCCAAAGTCGCGGCTTCGTCCAGGTGGCTCCAGTGACTTTGCGCCCGTGCACCGACCATGATCGCGGAGTTGGCGAGACCGGCCTCGATCACCTGCCGCGACTGATCCTGCGCTTCCTCGGGGCTGGCATAGACCACGAAAAGCTCGATCATTCCACGCCCTCGCGCACCTGTATGGTCACGGCGAATGCATAGAAGCCGTCGCGGGCGATCCGGCTCATGGCCTCGCCGCCGTCGAAGGCGATGCGTTTGGCGTCGTCGTCCTCGATCCGCGTCATCAGCGCAAGGTTGCGGCTTTCGCGGATACCTTTCGGATTTTCGCGCGTATCGTCCGCGCGTATCGCCACATAATGCTGCGGGTTCTGCTTCGAACGGTAAATCTCGAACATGGCTGGCTTGCCTCCCGGCTGCTTGCTCAACGCCCGTATTATAGCTCATGTCCGAGAATCTTGCCGACCGTGAACACATCCTTGTCGCCGCGGCCGCAGAGGTTCATCACGATGATCTGGTCTTTCGCCATTTTCGGCGCCCGCTTGACCACCTCGGCCAGCGCATGGGCCGGCTCCAGCGCCGGGATGATGCCCTCGAGACGGGTGAGCAGCTGGAACGCCTCCAGCGCCTCGTCGTCCATGATCGGCACATAGTCCACCCGGCCGCTATCCTTCAGCCAGGAATGCTCAGGACCGATGCCGGGATAGTCGAGCCCGGCCGAAATCGAGTGGCCCTCATTGATCTGGCCGTCTTCATTCTGCAGCAGATAGGTGCGGTTGCCATGCAGCACGCCCGGCCGTCCGGCCGTCAGCGAGGCGCAATGCTCCTCGCCCGAAAGTCCCTTACCGCCGGCTTCCACGCCCACGATCTGCACGTCCTCATCGTCCAGGAACGGATGGAAAAGACCAATGGCGTTGGAGCCGCCGCCGACAGCCGCAACCAGCATATCGGGCAGTCGTCCTTCGGCTTCCTTCATTTGCTCGCGCACCTCGCGCCCGATCACCGATTGGAACTCGCGCACGAGCTCCGGATACGGGTGCGGGCCGGCGGCGGTGCCGATGAGATAATAGGTGTCCTCGACATTGGTCACCCAGTCGCGCAGCGCCTCGTTCATCGCGTCCTTGAGAGTGCCGTGGCCCGACGTCACAGGGCGCACCTCCGCACCGAGCAGCTTCATGCGGAACACGTTGGGCGCCTGACGTTCCACGTCGGTGGCACCCATATAGACCACGCAGGGATAACCGAAGCGCGCTGCGACCGTGGCGGAGGCAACGCCATGCTGCCCGGCACCCGTCTCGGCGATGATGCGCTTCTTGCCCATGCGCCTGGCGAGCAGGATCTGGCCGAGGCAATTGTTGATCTTGTGCGAGCCTGTGTGGTTCAGCTCGTCACGCTTGAAATAGATCTTTGCGCCGCCGAGATGCTCCGTCAGCCTTTCGGCGAAATAGAGCGGCGAGGGCCGGCCCGTATAGTGTTTGTTGAGCTGCTCGATCTCGGCCTTGAATGCGGGGTCGTTCTTGGCCTCGTTCCAGTGGTTTTCGAGATCCAGGATCAGCGGCATCAGCGTTTCGGCGACGAAACGGCCTCCGAACATGCCGAACATTCCCTGTTCGTCGGGTCCGTTGCGGAAGGAATTCGGCAATGCCGGCTTATTCATGGCCCGGCCTCCTGGCTGTTCGGGCCAGTCAGGCTGCGCTTGTCGATTGCGCTTCCTGCACGGCCCCGAAGAAATCTCTGATCAGCCCCACATCCTTGACGCCCGGCGCACTTTCGACGCCGGAGGAAATGTCTATCCCGGGCGGGTTCGCCAGTTGCAGGGCCTCGCCGATATTGGCGGCGTTGAGCCCTCCGGAAAGCATGTAGTCGATATCCGCGTCAAGGGCGGTGAGTATGCGCCAGTCGAAGGTGACACCGTTGCCGCCCGGAAGCTCGGAGCCTTTCGGCGGCTTGGCATCGAGCAGAAACCGGTCGGCCACGTCGCGATATGCGGCGATCCTGTCGAGATCGCCGGCTTCCGAAACGGAGAACGCCTTCATCACTGGGAGGCTGTAGCGCGCGCGGATCGCTGCCACCCGTTCCGGCGTTTCGCGGCCGTGGAGCTGCAGCATGTCGGGCGACATGGCGAGCACGATCTCGTCGAGAAACGCGTTGTCGGCATCCACGGTGACGGCCACCGCATCCGCCTGGCCCCGCGCGGCAAGCCTGAGGTCGCCCGCGAGTTCGGGAGCCAGATAGCGCGGGCTTTTGGCGAAAAAGATGAAACCTATATGGCTGGCGCCGCCGTCAAGCGCGGCGGCGATGGTTTCGGGCGTTTTCAGGCCGCAGATTTTGATGTCGAGCGCCATGAGACAAGCAAATACAATGCCCTTGGGCCGGTGTCGAGATTCAGCCGCTGCCCGCTGCAGCGGCCGAAGGAGGGGCAGGTGCCGTCGCCGGCGGTCCCCAGGCACTGATCGGCTGGCCGTTCTGCGTACGCACCACCTGATCGAAAATCGCCAGCGATTGCGCAGGCGTTTCGCCACCTTCGCAATTCTGGACGATACCGAAGAAATAGCCGACGCATTTGTTGGTTTCCCCGGGCACCGTGCCGAGCGCCATGTCCTTCACAACGCCATCCTGTCCGACCAGAAAATAGGCCAGGCGATATTGGTAACGCAGCTTTTCGCTCTGCCGGATAAAGCCGAAATCCGTGCTGACGCCGCCGGCAGCATAGCGCTTGATGTGCCGGTGCACGATCTGGCCCGAGGCAAGCACGAATGAGCCGATCGGCTCGCCGTAAAGTTTCACGCGGCCAAGCGAATCTTCCTCGAAGTCGGGCGTGGAAGCGACTTGCGCGTAGGATTTGCCGACGGCATAGCGGCCCATTTGTTTGTTGGAGAAATCCTGTACGCTTTGCGGCGCCTGACAAGCTGCGACAAGCAGGCCAAGCGCAGTCAAGAACATGAATTTCTTATTCAAAAGGGACGCCTCCGCTTTATTCGGGGTATTTATACAGGCACGGTCCGCAATGTGAAGTTGGGGCGCGGGTCGTTATCCGGCCCCAATTCGCGTTCAATCGAGCTGCCAGATGAAGAAGCCCGAGACCAAACTCCCGCCGATCGCTCGTGTGCCGCTCAGGGTCGACATCGACGTCCTGCTCGGTCGCGCATCGTCGGCTGC
Source organism: Mesorhizobium sp. Z1-4 (assembly GCF_004000235.1). GTDB lineage: Bacteria > Pseudomonadota > Alphaproteobacteria > Rhizobiales > Rhizobiaceae > RCIO01. The sequence goes on along the minus strand of NZ_RCIO01000001.1, from coordinate 1,296,297 downwards.
AGTCATATTGCTCGGCGTGATTGGCGCCATCTTCGCGCTTCATGCGGGAGCATTCATCCTGATGCCGGTCGCGCTGGCGGTAACGGTCGGCCTGATGCTGGGCCCGGTCGCAACCTGGCTTGAGCGGCGCGGTACGCCGAGCTGGCTGTCCTCGGCCGCGGTCGTGCTTTTGTTTGTCGTGGTGGTGTGCCTGCTTGCGATTGCGCTGATGGGCCCGCTTTCCTTCTGGGCAGGTGAGCTGCCGCGCATCTGGAACCGCCTGCAAATCCACCTCGCCGAGTTGCGCGGGCCGATCAATGCGCTGAAAAACCTTCAGGAAGAGATGGGTTCGCTGATGGGCGGCTCCACCTCCACGCTGAAGGTCGAGCAGGAAGGCGCGGGCGTCGAGGATGTCGCTGTGCTGGCGCCGGCGCTGGTCGCGCAGATGCTGCTTTTCATGGCGAGCCTCTATTTCTTCGTTGCCACCCGCAACGACATTCGTCTCACGCTGCTGCGCATCTGCGTCAATCGCCGCCTGCGCTGGCGCGTGGCCCACATCTTCCGCGACGTGGAAACGCTGGTTTCGCGCTATCTGCTGTCGATCACTGCGATCAATGTCGGGCTAGGGGCCGCCGTTGCGCTGGTGCTTTGGCTCATCGGGGTTCCCTCGCCGCTGCTTTGGGGCGCTCTCGCCGGCCTGCTGAATTTCGTCATCTATATTGGCCCGGTCGTGATGGCGGTCATTATGTTCGCAGTCGGCCTGTCGATCGGCTCCACGATTACCGACAGCATCCTGCCGCCGCTCGCCTATCTCGGCGTCAATCTGATCGAGGCGCAGTTTGTGACGCCGATGGTGATCGGCCGCACCATGACGCTCAATCCGTTTTTGGTGCTTTTAGCGCTGGCGTTCTGGATCTGGCTGTGGGGCCCAATCGGCGGCTTCATCGCCATTCCCGCACTGCTGATTGTCTTCGCGATCGCGCGTAACATCCTGCCGGGCATGAACGGCTTGGCGGGCCGCTGACGGGTCAGCCGAACCCGATTGCCTGAAGCGCCGGGCCGTTGTGCTTGGGCTAGAAACTCAGCGACGAAAGTCTGCGTTACGGAAAATTACATGCTAAAATAACATAGTTTCGATTCGGGAAACAAAGACGATGCCCCCAAGAACTGGAAATCAAGGATCAGGCCGTTCGAGCACAGGGCGCTCTCCGTCCGGAGGTGGTCATGGCCAAAGTTCTGCTCAACCTACAACAACAGGTTCAGGAGCACCGCCACCACCACCAAAGAAATGAACTATTTCTTCCAACCCACTTCGATTTGCTGGATCTCTGATCGGGGGATGAACGTAACGATGAAATCGTTGTCGTTACCTTTTATCACCTGCGGCGTCCTTTCACCCGCAGCTGAATAGATTGCCGTCACATACAGGACAACGCCGTCCTCGTTCAGCGTAATTTCCCGACTTGGGCGGCCTTGAGAAGGTATTGTTGCGAATACACTCTCGAGTACACGGCCGTCTCTCACGTGAACCTGAATGAACGTCCACTTCGCTCTCGCGGAGGTCAGTGATGCCCAGGCAGTGGGTTCATGGTCGTCACGATAAATGCGAAGAAACTGGACCGTCCTGACGGCGTATTGCGCAATGACACCTCGCCAAAAGGCTCCAGTAGAAACTGAGATACCGATCGAAATTGCGGCGGCGGCGGCGATATTTTCTAGGTCGGGAGCAATGATCAAAGAAGCCGAGCGCGCTATCAATCCAAACGTAAGTATTTGCAGGAGAACATCTTCTGCCCTATATGATTTATCCCTTCCACCTGAAGAAACCTTGTATCCCAAATAGCCAGCGACCAGCACTATCTGCAGTTCATAGGGAAGTGCTAATAAGTTCTGCACTTTTGCGCTCCTACCCGAACCCGATTGCCTGAAGCGCCGGGCCGTTGCGTTTGAGCCAGGCCTTGGCCTCGTCGGTGCGCGGGCAAAGCTCGCGGCACAGCTTCCAGAATTTAGGTCCGTGGTTCATCTCGATCAGATGCGCCACTTCATGCGCGACCAGATAGTCGATCACCGTGCCGGGTGCCATCGCGATGCGCCACGAAAAGGAGAGTGCGCCGTCGGAGGTGCATGACCCCCAGCGCGAGCTCGTATCCTTGAAACGCACCGATTTCGCCCGTCGGCCAACGGTGGCTGTATGTCTGGCAACGAGCGCTTCGATCTCGCGTTTGGCTTCGCGTTTCAGGAAATCGGCGACGCGGCGTTGCAGGAAACGGCGGTCGCCATGCACGATGAGCACAGGCCCGTCATCGGTGTGCCCTGTTTCGGCCATGCCGCGCTTGCCGGGTTCATGAACGATAAGGTGCGGCACGCCACGCAACGGAATCTTGATGCCCGGCCGCACCTGTGGCTGGTCCGGCAGCTTGGCAAGCCGCTGCTCCAGCCAGCCGCGATTGCGTTCCAGAAACCGGTCGACCTCGCGAGTGGATACACCGGGCGGCACGGTCACGCGAAGCCCGGTTCCGCCCGAGGCGATGCGAAGCGTCAGCCGGGTGGCGCGGTCGTTTTCGACGATCCGGAGCGGCAGAGTGCGTCCGCCGACCTCGTGGTCGCGCGTCAGCGGCATGGCCGCATCTTTCTTCTGGCGCAGAAACGCAAAGCTCATGGGTTCAATCTAGGCGATTCGCCGGGAATCGCCTTCAACGAAAAACGGCGCCCTGCGGCGCCGTCTTTCACCTTGACTGGAGGTTTGACGTTCAGTCGTCGAGCAGGCCTTCGCCCTTGTCACCCTTCTTCTTTTTCGAAGTCGTGGCGGGGGTGGATTTGGAGCGCTCGGCCATGAAGCGGTCGAACTCGTCCTGATCTTTGGCCCGGCGCAGCTCGCGCAGATAGTCGTCGAACTGTTCGCGCATCTCGTCGAGCTTGCGGCGCTCTTCCTCGATCCGCTCGAGTTCCTTCGCGCGCCAGTCGTCGAAAGCGACATTGCCGGTGCGGGCATGATACCCGCGGTGATGGCCGCGGCGGCAATTTGCGAACATGCCGTCGGTGGCCTTGTTTACATCGCGCTTGAAACCGTCGAGGCGGTCGCCCCACAGAATGTAGGCGAGCATGGCAAGGCCGAGCGGCCAAAACACCATGAAGCCGATCACCATCAGCGCGATGGTGGCTGGCGTCCAGGCAGGACGTATCAATGCGGAATTGGTCATCGTTACCCGTTCCCTGTCAGTGCTGGGCAGCCGGTCGTGGCTGCATGAATTCGAGATGGGAACGGGGTCTGTCTGTTTCAATGACGGATTCGAACAAATCCGCCAAGCTATTGTTTTAGAAAGTGTTTTCCGGCTGTATCCAATGCCGCCACAATAAGCCCGGCCATCAGACCCCAGAACGCGGAACCGATTCCGGCAATGGTGACACCAGACGCGGTGACGGCAAAGGCGACCACCGCCGCGGTGCGCAATCCGGCGATGCCGAGCGCCATTGTCAGTGCGTTGGCAAGCGGCGCGAGCAAGCCCAGTCCGGCAACCAGAATGATCAGCTGCGGCGGCAAGGCGTCGAACAGCGCTACAAGCGAAGCGCCGAACAATGCGAATATCAGATACCAAAGCGCATAGTACGGTCCTGTTTTCCAGCGTTCCGCGGGGTCGGGATGCGCGTCCGGTCCGGTGCAGATCGCCGCGGAAATCGCTGCCAGGTTCGTTGTCACGGCATTGAAAGGCGCTGAAAGCAGCGAGACGGCGCCGGTAAACCAGACGAGCAGCCCGGACGGCGGCTCGTAGCCGGCCGCCCTGAGTACCGCGATGCCGGCAAGGTTCTGCGACGCCATCGTTACCAGATAGATCGGCAGCGCAAGGCCGAAGAAGCCGGCGAGCGAAAAGCTTGGCTCGGTAAAGACGAGCGTCGAAAGCTCCGGTTCGGGAAAGGCGTCCACCCGGCCGAGCGCCCAGGCGAGCACGACGCCCGCCACCAGAACGGAAAGCACCGAGAGCGCGGGATTGAATAGCCTGACGACAAAAAACAGGGCGGCCAGGGGCAAGACCAGCAGCGGGTCGGAACCCGCAGCCTTGACCGCTCCTATGGCGAAGGAAACGAGAATGCCGGCCAGCATGCCCGATGACAGCGAGCCCGGAATGCGCCCGACAAGGCGTGAAAGCGGCCGGATCGTTCCGGTCACGATCAAAAGCAGAGCAACCATGATGAAGGCGCCAACTGCGTCGTTCATGGTGAAGCCGCCGGCTGCCGCAAGCAACGCCAGGCCGGGCGTCGACCATGCCGTTACCACAGGCATTCTCGTGCGCCATGACAGATATGCGGTCTCCACTGCCAGCGCGAGACAGACCGCCGTCACCCAGCTCGCGGTCTGTTCGCGGCTGGCGCCAAGCGTATCCGCGGCGGCGATGATGAGCGCCAGTGTGCCGCCGAAACCGACGATGGCCGCCACCAGCGCCGCGGCCGGGATCGATAGCCGCGTCGTCATGGAAGTTGTCGAACCAGGCCTTGAGCGGTGCGTGTCAGAAGTTCCAAATCCTGCGGCCGCGACAGCCGGTGGTCGCCGTCGCGCACCAGCGTCAGCGTCACGTCGTCGGCGGAAAGGTGCTCCACCAGCTTCTGTGCATGCGTGTAAGGCACGTCGGGGTCGGCTTTGCCCTGCAGGATGTGCACCGGGCAATGCGTGTCGATGACCCCGGTCAGAACGCGGTTCCTTCGCCCGTCCTCGAACAGCGCCTTTGTGTAGACGTTGGGTTCGTCGGAATATTCGGACGCCTCTTCGAGATAGCCCTTCGTTTCGAGTTCATGCCGCAGCGCCCCGGTCAGTTCCGGCTCCATCAGCTCCACCGTGAAATCGGGCGCCGGCGCAATAAGCAGCATGCCGGCCAGCCGGTCGCTCTTGCCCGCCTTGGCCAGCTCCTGCGCCATGCGCAGTGCGATCCAGCCGCCCATCGAGGATCCGACGAGAATTTGCGGACCGGTGGTGAAGCGTTCGAACACGGCAAGGCTTTCGTTGAGCCAGCGCGAAATCGTGCCGTCCTCGAAGCGGCCGCCCGACACGCCGTGACCGGAATAGTCATGCCGGGTGAAGGCAAGGCCGTTCTCGCCGGCCCATTGATCAAGCGTATCTGCCTTGGTGCCGGCCATGTCGGACTTGTAGCCGCCAAGCCACACCAGACCCGGCACCTTGCCCGGCCGGTGCCTGACTGCGATGGCGTTGCCGGCGACCTCGATGGTTTCGCTCTGTTCGGGATTCATGCAGAAAGCCTCCGGCAGCGCCTATCGCATGTTCGGCTGCGCCGGTGAAGAGCCGTGTTTGTGGCGCATCCCGGGCCGAAATAATGATTCCGCGCGCAAACTATGCTATTGACTTGCCGGGCGCTGCCACCACATTGCGCGCCTTGCGTTCGGCATCGTCCGGGCGCCCAAGCGATTCAGGGTCAACGGCAGAAGGAGACAACGACCATTCGCAGACCATTCAAAGCCGCCGCACCGGTCAAGGAAGGACCGCGCGCCAACCGCGACATCCGCGTCCCGCGGGTTCAGCTCATCGACGATGAGGGCAACAACAAGGGCGTCGTCGACATCGACGAAGCACTCAACATGGCCGAAGACGCCGGGCTCGACCTGGTGGAGATTTCGCCCAACGCGCAGCCGCCGGTGTGCAAGATCACCGATCTGGGCAAGCTGAAATATCAGGGCCAGAAGAAGGCTGCCGAGGCCCGCAAAAAGCAAAAGACCATCGACATCAAAGAGATCAAGATGCGTCCCAACATCGACACCCATGATTACGAGGTGAAGATGAAGGCGGTGCGCCGTTTCTTTGACGAGGGCGACAAGGTCAAGCTCACGCTGCGTTTCCGCGGCCGCGAGATGGCCCATCTGGAACTCGGCATGCAGTTGCTCAACCGCGTGCGCGAGGAAGTCGGAGAGATCGCCAAGGTGGAAGCCGAGCCGAAGCTCGAAGGCCGCCAGATGATGATGGTGCTGGCGCCGAAATAGCGCCCCCTTCGCCGCTCAGAATCACAGTCACGGCCTGTTGCGCTTTTCGCAACGCATCGATATAAGGCCGCGTTCCGAACCGTCCGGCAGGGCATGCCGTGGCGGTTCTTAATGCTTAAGCTCACAAAAGCCACGAGCGAAGCGAGAAGCGGCCAGCAAGAGGCGTGGAGTGCCGGAAGGCACGACAGGGACCTCTAGGAGTGCCGCCGCCGGCGATCCGGCGCCCTCGCGGAGCCGCCCGCACAGCGGACTTGCGTGAGCGCCTAAAACGGAGTCAGCAAAATGCCCAAGATGAAGACCAAGTCTTCTGCCAAGAAGCGTTTCAAGATCACCGGGACCGGCAAGGTCAAGGTTGCTGCACAGGGCAAGCGCCACGGCATGATCAAGCGTTCCAACAAGTTCATCCGCGACGCGCGCGGCATGATGGTTCTGGCTGAGCCGGACGCCCGCAAGGTCGTCAAGAACTATCTGCCCAACGGCGGCGGCCTCTGAGCCGCAACGGAACCGAGCTTTTAAGGAGATCATGACATGGCACGCGTAAAAAGAGGCGTTACCGCCCACGCCAAGCACAAAAAGGTTCTCGGTCAGGCCAAGGGTTTCTACGGCCGCCGCAAGAACACCATCCGCACCGCCAAGCAGGCGGTCGAAAAGTCGATGCAGTACGCCTACCGCGACCGCAAGGCCCGCAAGCGCAATTTCCGCGCTCTGTGGATCCAGCGTATCAACGCCGCGGCGCGCGAACACGGCCTCACCTATGGCCGCCTGATCGACGGCCTCAACAAGGCCGGCATCGAGATCGACCGCAAGGTGCTTTCCGACATGGCGATCCACGAGCCGCAGGCATTCGCCGCGGTCGTTGCGCAGGCCAAAACCGCGCTCGCCTATCTGAAAGACACGACGCCGAACGCTTTTGAAAGCGCTGTAGCTTAAGCTAGCGCCTTCCCAAGCATTCGAAAATCTGATTTGGGAAACCCGCGCTGGCTGGGCCGGCGCGGGTTTTTGCTTGTTAACGGGCCTCGCATGAGGGTCCAAGCCGAGGCAATGAGACCGTGACCGAATTGATGACTGATCTGAAAGCGCTCGAAGAGACGCTGCTGGCCGAAATCGCGGCGGCGGGCGACGAGCAGGCGATCGAGGCCGTGCGTGTCGCCGCACTCGGCAAGAAGGGCTCCGTATCGGAGCGCCTGAAGTCGCTCGGTTCCATGACGCCGGAAGAGCGGCAGAGCTTCGGCCCGGCGATCAACGGCCTCAAGAACCGCATCGGCGATGCGCTGAGCGAACGCCGTGCCACCCTGCGCGACGCTGCAATCGACGCCAGGCTGGCGCGCGAGATGCTCGACGTCACGCTGCCCGTTCGCCAGACGCCGGCCGAGCGCGGGCGCATTCACCCAATCACCCAGGTGATGGACGAAATCGCCGCCATCTTCGGCGATCTGGGCTTCGCCATCGCCGAAGGCCCGGACATCGAAACCGACTATTACAACTTCACTGCGCTCAACTTCCCCGAAGGCCACCCGGCGCGCGAAATGCATGACACCTTCTTCCTGGAGAAGGGCGAGCGCGACGAGGCGCGCCTTCTGCGCACGCATACCTCGCCGGTGCAGATCCGCACCATGGAAGCGCAGGAGCCGCCGATCCGCATCGTCATTCCGGGCAAGACCTATCGTTGCGACTTCGACGCAACCCACTCGCCGATGTTCCATCAGCTCGAAGGGCTGGTGATCGACAAAACGGCCAATGTCGCCAACATGAAGTGGGTGCTCACCGAGTTCTGCAAGGCGTTCTTCGAAGTGCCGTCGCTCAATATGCGCTTCCGCCCGAGCTTCTTCCCCTTCACCGAGCCGTCGCTGGAAGTCGACATTCAGTGCGACCGCTCGCGGCCGGGCGAGGTGCTGTTCGGCCAGGGCAACGACTGGATGGAGATTCTGGGCTGCGGCATGGTCCACCCCAACGTGCTGCGCTTCGGCGGGCTCGATCCCGACGAATATCAGGGTTTCGCCTGGGGCATGGGCATCGACCGCATCGCAATGCTGAAATACGGCATGCCGGATTTGCGCGCCTTCTTCGACGCCGATGTGCGCTGGCTGTCGCATTACGGCTTCCGCCCGCTCGACATGCCGACCCTTTTCGGCGGTCTGAGCAGCTAAGGAACATATCGATGAAATTCACCCTTTCCTGGCTCAAGGATCACCTTGAGACCGACGCCACGCTGGACGAAATCGTCGAGAAGCTGACCATGATCGGCCTCGAAGTCGAGTCCGTCGACGACAAGGCGGCACTCAAGCCGTTCGTGATCGCCAAAGTGCTCACGGCCGAGCAGCATCCGGACGCCGACCGCCTGCGCGTGCTCTCGGTCGATACCGGCACCGGCGATCCGATCCAGGTCGTCTGCGGCGCGCCCAATGCGCGGGCGGGCCTTGTTGGCGCCTTCGCTGCTCCCGGCACTTACGTGCCCGGCATCGACGTCACGCTTTCCGTCGGCAAGATCCGCGGTGTCGAAAGCCATGGCATGATGTGTTCCGAGCGCGAGCTGATGCTCTCCGACGAGCATGACGGCATCATCGACATTGATCAGGACGCGCCGGTCGGCACCTCCTTCGCGGCCTGGGCCAAACTCGACGATCCGGTAATCGAGATCGGCCTCACCCCCAACCGGCCTGACGCCACCGGCGTCTACGGCATTGCACGGGACCTCGCTGCCGCGGGTCTAGGCACGCTGAAGGACGGGACGGTAGCGCCTGTCACCGGCAAAGGCGAATGCCCGGTCAAGGTGACGATCGAGGAACCGGACATGTGTCCGGGTTTCGCCCTGCGCATGGTGCGCGGCGTGAAGAACGGGCCGTCGCCGAAATGGCTGCAGCAGCGGCTGATCGCAATCGGCCTGCGTCCCATCACCGCGCTGGTCGACATCACCAACTACGCCACCTTCGATCGCGGCCGCCCGCTGCATGTGTTCGACGCGGCGAAGGTGAAGGGCAATCTCGTCGTGCGTTCGGCGCGCGCCGGCGAAAAGGTGCTGGCGCTCGATGGCCGCGAATACGAAATGGCTGAAGGCCAATGCGTGATCGCCGACGACAATGGCGTCGAATCGATTGCCGGCATCATGGGTGGCGAGCTCTCGGGCTGCGACGAAAACACGACAGACGTACTGGTGGAGTCCGCGCTTTGGGATCCGCTGACCACGGCCCGCACCGGGCGCGATCTCGGCATCATCACCGATGCGCGCTACCGCTTCGAGCGCGGTGTCGATCCTGAATTCATGGTGCCGGGCGTCGATCTCGGCACGCGCCTCGTCATGGAGCTTTGCGGCGGCGAGCCGACCGAAGCTGAGATCGTGCTCGGCAACCCGACCTCGATCGAGGGCGAAACCGTCGGCTCTACCGGCCACCATTATCTCGAGGTCGATTTCCCACTGGCCGAGACAAAGCGCCTGACCGGCCTCGATATCGGCCGCGACGAGAGCATCGCAATCCTCAAGCGGCTCGGCTTCACGCCGAAGGGCAGCGAAGACGGCGACACCGTGCGCTTCGTCGTGCCGTCATGGCGTCCCGATGTGGAAGGCAAGGCCGATCTGGTCGAAGAGGTGATGCGCATTCACGGCGTCAACGAGATCGACCCGCAGCCGATGGTCAGCCACGACGCTGTGAACGGCCGCACGCTGACGACGCTGCAGGTCAGAACCCGCAACGCCAAACGCGCGCTTGCCGCGCGCGGCATGATGGAGGCCGTCACCTGGTCGTTCATCCCGCATGCGCATGCCGAGCTGTTCGGCGGCGGCCAGGACGGGCTGCGCCTGTCGAACCCGATTGCCGCCGACATGTCGGACATGCGGCCCTCGCTGCTGCCTGGGCTGATTTCCGCCGCGCAGCGCAATGCCAATCATGGCTTCTCCGATGTCGCACTGTTCGAGGTGTCGGGCACTTATGAAAGTGACGAGCCCGAAGGTCAGCGCCGTGTAGCCGCCGGTGTGCGGCGCGGCACCGCCCAGATGGACGGGCAGGGCCGGCACTGGGCAGGCAATGCGCAGCCGGTCGGCGTGTTCGACGCCAAAGCTGATGCGCTGGCGGCGCTCGAAGCCTGCGGCGCCCCCGTCGCCAATCTGCAGATCGAGCCCGGCGGTCCCGCCTGGTATCACCCCGGCCGCTCCGGCGTGATCAAGTTGGGCCCGAAAAACGTGCTCGGCACGTTCGGCGAACTGCATCCGCGCACGCTTGAGGCGCTCGATGTCGAAGGCCCGCTTTGCGGCTTCGAGGTTTATGTCGATGCGATCCCCGAGCCGAAGGCCAAGGCGACCCGCACCAAGCCGCGGCTCGACATCTCGCCGCTGCAGGCGGTGAAGCGCGACTTCGCTTTCGTCGTCGATGCCGGCGTGGAGGCTGCGAAGCTCGTCCGTGCCGCCGCCGGTGCCGATAAGAAGCTGATCACCGGCGTGCGCGTGTTCGACCTGTTTGAGGGCGCATCGCTCGGCGAGGGCAAGAAGTCGCTCGCCATCGAGGTTGCCATCCAGCCAGTCGAAAAGACGCTGACCGACGAGGATTTCGAGGCGCTGGCCGCGAAGATCGTCGACAATGTCACCAAGCAGACCGGCGGTGTGCTGAGGGGATGAGCCTCGAATTCCATTTCGTGGCGCTGCTTGTCGCGGCGGCATTGTTTTTTCTCCACGAAATGGATGCGGTGCGCTGCCACGAATAGCGCATCTTCCCGATCCTCGAAAAAGTCGAGGAACGGACAGCGATGCTCTGGTTCTTCTGGCTTCATATGCCGCTGTTCGGCCTGCTGATCTGGGGCGTGGCGAGCGCCTATGCCGGGAGCAATCTCTTCAGCCTGCTGTTCGGCGGCTTCTGCGTGCTGCACGGCTTCCTGCATTGGCTCTATGAGCGCCACCCGCGCAACGAGTTTAGCAACGCGCTCTCGCGCAGCATCATCTGGAGCTGTGCTGCCGCTGGCTTGCTGACGGCGCTCACCGCGTAGCGAACGACCGCTCCGCCGTGACCCTTGGGCATGTCCCAAGCGTCTGGCCGATGTCCGCTACAAAACGACGGCGATTTCGACCACACGCGCAGCAGACGACGCGCGACCACCGCTGGCCTTCTCCAGAACCCCGCGCTAGGTTCGCCGCGAATTGGGTCGGGGCCGCAATATGTTTCGATGGGGCATTCTCTCCACCGCCAAGATCGCGCGTGAGCAGCTCATTCCGGCGATCCAGGACGCCGAAAACGGCGTGCTGTCGGCGATTGCCAGCCGTGACGAGGCGAAGGCGCGGGCGCTGGCCGAGTGTGCCGGGGCACCGCACGCATTCGGGTCCTACGAGGCGATGCTGGCGTCGGACACGATCGACGGCGTCTATATTCCGCTTCCCACCTCGCAGCATGTCAAATGGGCAGTGAAGGCGGCCGATGCCGGCAAGCATGTGCTGGTCGAGAAGCCGCTGGCACTGAACGCCGAAGACATCTCTCAGGTGATCGCGGCGCGCGACCGCAACAATGTGGTCGTGTCGGAAGCCTTCATGGTCACCTATCACCCGCAATGGCTCAAGGTCCGCGAACTGGTGCAGGGCGGCGCCATCGGCAGGCTGCGCCATGTGCAGGGAGCGTTCAGCTACTTCAACGTCGATCCGGCCAATATGCGCAATCAGCCCGAACTCGGTGGCGGCGCGCTGCCCGACATCGGGGTTTACCCGACCGTGACCACGCGCTTCGTCACCGGGGCCGAGCCGGCCCGCATTCAGGCAAGGGTGGACCGAGACCCCAAATTCGGCACCGACGTCTATGCGAGCGTGAAGGCCGATTTCGGCGCGTTCGAACTCACCTTCTACTGCTCCACCCAGATGGCCCTGCGCCAGCACATGGTCTTTCACGGGGACAAAGGGTTCATCGAAGTTGTCGCGCCGTTCAACGCCGGCAGCTATGACCATCACCGTGTCGAATTGCACGATGCCGGCCATGCCTCCACGCAGCAGTTCCGCTTTCCAGCTGCGAAACAGTACCGGCTGCAGGTCGAAGCGTTTGCACGCCGCGCGGCTGGCGAGGAAGCCGATTATTTCACGCTGGAGGACTCTGTCCTGAACCAGAAAGCCATCGACGCGATTTACCGCGCAGCCGGGAGCGGCGGCTGGCAACAGGTCTGACGGCAGCGAAAATTGCAGCCTGCCGTCATGGTTTTGTCATCGGTTTGAAATGTGGCTGCGCTTGATAGCGGGCATCCCAGGCGCAACGCAACCAAGGATGCAACCGATGAACAAGCACGTTTCACCCGACTTCAAAACGCCGACCGAAATCCGCGAGGAATCGGAGGATGTCGGCCGCAACACCTCCCGCAACCCGACAATGGGCGATGTCATCAACACGCGCTATTCGCGCCGCGGCTTTCTGGGCGGGTCGCTCGCTGTCGCCGCGATCGGCGCGACTGTCAGCCCGCTTGCGCTGCTGAGCGCGCGCGAAGCGCATGCCGCGGCCGGCTCGGTCTTCGATTTCCCGGAAGTGACGGCCGGCGTCGACGAAAACCACCACGTCGCCGAAGGTTATGATGCCGAGATATTGCTGCGCTGGGGCGACAAGGTGTTCGCCGATTCGCCCGATTTCGACCCGACGGCCCAGACCGCTGAGAAGCAGGCCCGGCAGTTCGGCTACAATAATGACTATATCGGCTTCGTGCCGATCGACGGCAACTCCGATCACGGCCTCCTTCTTGTCAATCACGAATACACAAACGCCGAGCTGATGTTCCCCGGCTGGGCCAAGGTCGAGAAGGACAGCGAAGGCAAGGACAAGGTCGTGATGGGCGAGTTCACGAAGGAAATCGTGGACATCGAAATGGCGGCCCATGGCGGCACCATCATCGAAATCCGCCGCACCGACGGCAAATGGGCGCCGGTGTTCGACGGCACCAAAAACCGCCGTATCACGCCGGACACCGAGATGGAGCTTACCGGCCCTGCAGCCGGCCATGACCGGCTGAAGACCAACGCCGACCCGAGTGGTCGCAAGGTGTTTGGAACGCTCAACAACTGCGCCGGCGGCGTCACGCCGTGGGGCACCTATCTGATGGCCGAGGAAAACTTCCACGGTTACTTCAAGGGCGAGTTGCCGGCCGATCATCCCGAAGCCGCCAACTACGAGCGCATCGGCGTTCCCGGCGGCTGGTACAACTGGGGCAATTTTCACGACCGTTTCGACATCGCCAAGGAGCCGAACGAGGCCAACCGTTTCGGCTGGATCGTCGAAGTGGATGTCGAGGACCCGAATTCGGTTCCGAAAAAGCGCACGGCGATCGGCCGGGTGAAGCACGAGGGCTGCGAAACCATCGTAAACGGCGACGGCCGTGTCGTGGTCTATTCGGGCGACGACGAGCGTTTTGACTATGTCTACAAATTCGTCACTGCGGGCCGCTACGACGCGTCGGATCGCGCCGCCAATATGGACCTGCTCGACGAGGGCACGCTTTATGTCGCGCGGTTCAATGCCGATGGCTCGCTCGACTGGCTGCCGCTGGTGCATGGCGAAGGGCCGCTGACGGCGGCAAACGGCTTCAACAGCCAGGCCGATGTGGTGATCGAAACCCGCCGCGCCGCTGATCTTCTTGGCGCGACCAAGATGGACCGCCCGGAAGACGTGCAGCCAAATCAGCGCACCGGCAAGGTCTATGTCATGCTGACCAACAACACCCGCCGCAAGGAGGGCGACGAGAACCCGGCCAATCCGCGCGCCGACAACGCTTTCGGCCATATCATCGAAATTGCCGAAAGCGGCGGTGACTTCGCGGCCACGCGCTCGACCTGGGATATCCTTCTCAAATGTGGTGATCCTTCGATCGCCGAGGTGGGCGCAACCTTCTCATCCGCCACCACCGAAAACGGCTGGTTCGGCATGCCCGACAACTGTGCCATCGACACCGCCGGCCGCCTCTGGGTTTCGACCGACGGCAACAGCGGTTCCAAGACCGGACGCACAGACGGCCTGTGGGCAGTCGATACAGAAGGCGCGGCGCGGGGCACCTCGCGGCTCTTTTACCGTGTGCCGGTGGGTGCCGAAATGTGCGGCCCGCTGTTCAACCCCTCGGGCGACACGCTGTTCCTCGCCGTTCAGCACCCGGGCGACGAGGGCCTTGCCACCTATGAAAACCCGGCGACCCGCTGGCCCGATTTCGACGCGGCCATGCCCGTGCGTCCCTCGGTCGTGGTGGTTACCAAGTCGGGCGGCGGCGTGATCGGCTGATTCGCTCTACCTTGGCCCGGCAATGCCGGTGATCGGATTGGTTTCAGGGGTGGCTTCGCGCCGCCCCTGAAGTACATGGCCCGCCTGGCCGCGTTTTTGGGTTCTTTTCGGGCGTCAAAGCAGCCCATTGCCGCCTTGCATGGCAAAACCCTCCTACTTATATACGCCGCAACACCGCGCAGCCGGCAAATCGGCCGCTGAAGCGGTATTTCGTGTGAACGGGGCTTTCGCCTGGAACGCCTGATGGGGTCCTGAAAGCCTGCCTAGCGGAGATATGAGCCATGGCTAAAGTTATCGGTATCGACCTTGGTACCACAAACTCATGCGTCGCCGTCATGGACGGCAAGGACGCGAAGGTGATTGAAAACTCGGAAGGCGCGCGCACAACCCCTTCCATCGTCGCATTTTCGGATGGCGACGAACGCCTCGTCGGCCAGCCGGCCAAGCGGCAGGCTGTCACAAACCCCGAAAATACGCTGTTCGCGATCAAGCGCCTGATCGGCCGCCGTTACGACGATCCCGTCACCGAGAAGGACAAGAAGCTCGTCCCCTACAAGATCGTGAAGGGCAAGAATGGCGATGCCTGGGTCGAGGCCCACGGCAAGTCCTATTCGCCGTCGCAGATTTCCGCGATGACGCTGCAGAAGATGAAAGAGACCGCCGAAAGCTATCTCGGCGAGAAGGTCGAGAAGGCCGTCATCACCGTTCCGGCCTATTTTAACGACGCCCAGCGCCAGGCCACCAAGGACGCAGGCAAGATCGCCGGCCTTGAAGTGCTGCGCATCATCAACGAGCCGACGGCGGCCGCGCTCGCCTATGGTCTCGACAAGAAAACCACCGGCACCATCGCGGTTTATGACCTTGGCGGCGGCACCTTCGATATCTCGGTTCTCGAAATCGGCGACGGCGTGTTCGAGGTGAAGTCGACCAATGGCGACACCTTCCTCGGCGGCGAGGACTTCGACATGCATCTCGTCAACTATCTCGCTGACGAGTTCAAGAAGGAACAGGGCATCGACCTGAAGGATGACAAGCTTGCCCTGCAGCGCCTCAAGGAAGCTGCGGAAAAGGCCAAGATCGAGCTCTCGTCCTCGACCCAGACCGAAATCAACCTGCCCTTCATCACCGCCGACCAGTCCGGTCCCAAGCACCTGACGATGAAGCTGACCCGCGCCAAGTTCGAGCAGCTTGTCGACGACCTGGTCCAGCGCACCATCGCGCCGTGCAAGGCGGCCCTCAAGGACGCCGGCATGAAGGCGGGCGAGATCGACGAGGTCGTTCTCGTCGGCGGCATGACCCGTATGCCGAAGGTTCAGGAAGTCGTGAAGCAGTTCTTTGGCAAGGAGCCGCACAAGGGCGTCAATCCTGACGAAGTCGTCGCCATCGGCGCGGCCATCCAGGCCGGCGTTCTGCAGGGCGACGTGAAGGACGTGCTGTTGCTCGACGTGACCCCGCTGTCGCTGGGCATCGAGACGCTGGGCGGCGTGTTTACCCGCCTGATCGAGCGCAACACCACGATCCCGACCAAGAAGGGCCAGGTGTTCTCGACCGCCGAGGACAGCCAGTCGGCGGTGACGATCCGCGTCTTCCAGGGCGAGCGTGAAATGGCGGCCGACAACAAGATACTCGGCCAGTTCGACCTGGTAGGCATTCCGCCCGCACCGCGCGGCGTGCCGCAGATCGAGGTTACCTTCGACATCGACGCCAACGGCATCGTCAACGTCTCGGCCAAGGACAAGGGCACGGGTAAGGAGCAGCAGATCCGCATCCAGGCATCCGGCGGCCTTTCCGACGACGAGATCGACAACATGGTCAAGGACGCCGAGGCGAATGCCGAGGCCGACAAGAAGCGCCGTGAGGGCGTTGAGGCCCGCAACCAGGCCGAGGCCCTGATTCACTCTTCGGAGAAGTCGCTGAGTGAGTATGGCGAGAAGATCTCCGAGGATGACCGCAAGGCCATCGAAGAGGCCATCGCCGAGCTGAAGACCGCCACCGAAGGTGACGACCTTGAGGATATCAAGGCGAAGACGCAGACCCTCGCCGAAGCTTCCATGAAGCTTGGCCAGGCCATGTATGAAGCTTCGCAGGCCGAGGCCGCCGAAGGCGATGCCGCCGCCGACGCAAAGGCGGACGATGTGGTCGACGCCGATTTCGAGGAAATCGACGAGGACGACGACAAGAAGAAGTCGGCCTGACAACCTGAGAACAAACAAGAAAGCCCGGCTCAGCCGGGCTTTTTTGTATCTGCGCGCGGCCGCGTTAACTGCAGCTCAAGTCAATCCACACATGCCCTGCCGGAAACGTTAGTAGTGGGTAGCGGTTCGCGGAGGCCGCTGCAGACGAGGGCGGGGATGGCGGACAGATACCGGATACTTGAGTTCTGGCGTATCGCGGCGGCGGTTCTGGTTATGGTGTTCCATTTCCTGAACTACGGTCCGCCAAGCGCCGTCCACGCGACGGAGCTGCTGCTCAGCCTGCTTCCGCTCATGGACATGTTCTTCATGATCTCGGGTTTCCTGATCATGGAGCGATATGCCGACCGGCTTTTGACCGAGCGCGGCAGCTATGGCCGCTTTCTCATTCGCCGGGTCGCGCGTTTCTATCCGCTCTACCTGGCAACGCTCGGCTTTTTCGTTGTTCTGGCGCTGGCAGTCCATTTCGGCGTTTATGAAACGCGTTCGCCGGAGCGCTACGCCTTCTCCGCGCTCCCGGCGAATCTGATCCTGATCCAGGGCTGGGGGTTCACCGAAACCCTGACATTCAACTATGTCGGCTGGACGCTGTCGGCCGAATGGTTCTGCTACCTCGCGCTGCCGGTTATTGTCATCGCCTACCGCTGGGGCGGCATAACTGGCCTGCTTGGGCTCGTCGCCGTTTCGTGCCTTTTGCTTGAAATCGCCACCGCCTCTGGCCTGATGCCGTTCGAGCGCTGGTTCTATGCCGACACATGGGGCGCATTTCGTGCATTTGCCGACTTCGCGGTCGGTGCCGCAGTTGCGATGGCGGCGCGGCGGCGCGTCTTGGTCTCCGCCAGCCACCGCTGCGCCTGGCTGACCTTTGGCTGTTCGCTGGCGGCTATGTGCATCGTCGGTGCGTCCTATCTCGTGCTGCTGTTGCTGGCCCTGGCGATCTACCAGGCCGCCGTTGCCGAAAGCGACGCGCCCGAAGGGGCACGGTTCCTCGGAGTGTTCGACCCGCTCGGCCGGGTGTCGTTCTCGATCTATCTGATCCACCCGGTGGTCGGCGCGCTGGCTTTCGGCGGCGTGTGGCGCCTGATTGTGGAACCCGCTGGAGTGATGAATTTTTACCTGTATCTGCCGCTGGCGGTGATTGCGGTCTTCGCTGTATCGCTGGTCTCGTTCCATTGGTTCGAAACGCCGGCGTCCCGCTGGGTAAACCGCATTTTCAGCCCTGCTTCGGGCCAGCGGCGTCCGGCCAACAGCGAACCCGCCGTCGGCAATGCGGTCTCGGGCGCGTCCTGAACCGCGGGCAGTACAAAAAAACCTACACTTTGGTGCTCAATCTATGGCATACGCGCGCCGGGATCACTAAATCCTTGGCTTGATTGGGTGCTCGGCGCCACGGCGCGAGACTGATCGGCCGCACTTACCGTTCTGGGATGTGATGAAGGCAGATTTCTACGAGACATTGGGCGTCGCGAAAGGCGCGGATGAAAAGGAGCTGAAGGCAGCGTTCCGCAAGCAGGCGATGCGCTTTCACCCTGACCGCAATCCCGACGATGCCGAGGCCGAGCGCAAGTTCAAGGAAGTCGGCGAGGCTTATGAGGTTCTGAAAGACCCCCAAAAGCGCGCCGCCTACGATCGCTTCGGCCATGCCGCGTTTGAAAATGGCGGCATGGGCGGCGGTGGCGGCCATGGCTTTGGCGGTGCCGGCGGATTTGCCGATATTTTCGAGGATATATTCGGCGACATGATGGGCGGCGGGCGTCGTCGTTCCTCAGGCGGACGCGAGCGTGGCGCCGACCTTCGCTACAATATGGAGATCTCGCTCGAAGAGGCCTTCACCGGCAAGACGGCGCAAATTCACGTGCCGAGCTCCATCCAGTGCACCGATTGTTCCGGCTCGGGTGCCAAGCCGGGCACGTCGCCGACCACATGCGCCATGTGTCAGGGCCACGGCCGCGTGCGCGCGGCTCAGGGGTTCTTTTCGATCGAACGCGCCTGCCCGCAATGTCAGGGGCGCGGCCAGACGATCACCGACCCCTGTCCGAAATGTTCCGGCCAGGGCCGGGTGACCGAGGACCGGTCGCTTTCGGTCAATATTCCTGCTGGCATCGAGGATGGCACGCGTATTCGCCTCGCAGGCGAGGGGGAAGCCGGCCTGCGTGGCGCGCCAAGCGGCGATCTCTATATCTTCCTGTCGGTCAAACCGCATGAATTCTTCCAGCGCGACGGCTCCGATCTTTATTGCAAAGTGCCGATCTCGATGACCACAGCCGCTCTCGGCGGTGCATTCGAAGTCACCACGCTCGATGGCACGCAGACGCGCGTGAAAGTGCCCGAGGGATCCCAGAACGGCCGCCAGTTCCGCCTCAAGGGCAAGGGCATGCCCATTCTGCGCCAGCCGCAGGTTGGCGATCTCTACATCCAGGTATCTGTCGAAACGCCGCAGAATCTGTCGAAGCGTCAGCGTGAGCTGCTCGAGGAATTCGAACAGCTCTCATCCAAGGAAAACAGCCCGCAGTCGGCCGGCTTCTTCTCGCGGATGAAGGATTTCCTGGAATCGTTCGGGGAATAGCGGCGGAATCGCTTGCTTCCCCAGCGGCAGCGCATATGTACATGTCAATCCGGTCAGCGGCGGCACGAGGAGAGCGTTCATGACCCTTCACCCAGGTTTGCGGAAGTTTGCGGCGCGCTTCGATGAGGAACTGCGCTTCTTCCGCGGTTGGGTGGGTGGACCGAAGGCCGTTGGCGCAATTGTGCCGACAAGTGGCGTGACCGCACGGCGCATGGCAAGCGTGACCGACCCGAATTCAGATTTGCCGGTGCTTGAACTCGGGCCCGGCACAGGCGTGATCACCCGCGCGATTCTGGAACACGGCATAGCCCCGGAGCGGCTGACCGCGATTGAATATTCGCCCGATTTCGTGGCGCATCTCAGAACGCATTTTCCCGAGGTCGATGTGATCCAGGGCGACGCCTTCGATCTTGAGAAGACCTTGGGCGAAAGGGCAAACCAGACGTTCGATTCGATTGTTTCCGGCGTGCCCCTGCTGAATTTTCCGGTCGAACAGCGGGTTCGCTACGTCGAACATCTGCTTGATCGCCTGAACCCCGGCCGGCCCATCGTTCAGCTCACCTATGGCCCGCTTTCTCCGGTGCCGCCCGGCAAGGGCAACTACCGGGTTACGCGGTTCGACTTCATCTTGCGGAACATTCCGCCGACGACGCTTTGGCTGTATTCGAGGGGCGAGCCGGTGCTGCCGACGGCGCGCCACTGATCTCACCGGGTTTGCGCCCGCAAGCACGCGAGGGTGAATATCTGCACATGATACCGAAGATTCTCGTTTTCGCAGGGTCGATCCGATCCGGCGCCTATTCCGGCAAGACCGCAGATATCGCACAGCATGAACTGGCGAAGCAGGGCGCCGACGTAACCCGCATTTCGCTTGCGGATTACCCTTTGCCGATCATGGACGAGGATCTGGAGGCGGAGAAGGGCATTCCCGAAAACGCCTACAAGCTGGCGCGGCTTTTCGCAGCCCATGATGCGGTTCTCATCTGTACGCCGGAATATAACGGCTCGATGCCGCCTCTCCTGAAGAACACCATCGATTGGGTCAGCCGCATCAGCCAGGATGGCGGCAAGCCGCTGAAGCCCTATTCGGGGCGGGCTGTTGGCATTTGCTCGTCCTCGGACGGACATTTCGCAGGCATCCGCAGCGCCAACCATCTGCGCGCGGTTCTGGCGCATATCCAGATGGAAGTGATTGCGCCGCAGGTTTCGGTGCCTAACGGGGCCGAAGCATTTGACGAAGACGGCAATTTCGTTGCCGAGCGGCTGAGCAAGGGCATGCAGCGGCTGTGCCGCTCGCTGATTGAACATGCGCGACTCCTGAGCACGAGGGTGGAAATATGATGGTGATACAGAACGAAATGCGCGACCGGCTGATTGTCGGGCTCGACGTGCCAAGCATTGCCGAAGCCGAGCAGGTTATCGAAACGCTCGGCGAAACGGCCGGTTTCTACAAGATCGGCTACCAGCTTGCATATGCCGGCGGCTTTGAGCTGGCGCGCGATCTCGTCGAGGACGGCAAGAAGGTGTTTCTCGACCTCAAGCTGCTCGACATCGACAATACGGTGGCCAAGGGCGTCGAAAGCGTCGCGCGACTGGGCGTCAACATGCTCACCATCCATGCCTACCCGAAGGCGATGCGCGCCGCTGTGGCCGCAGCAAGCGGGTCGGGCCTGTGCCTGCTTGGCGTTACAGTTCTGACCTCCATGGACGATTCCGATCTCGCCGAGGCTGGCTATGCCGAAGCCGCAGCGACGCTGACCGCGCGCCGCGCCGGGCAGGCCCGTGAGGCCGGGATGGGCGGCATCGTATGTGCCGCGCCCGAAGCCGCACGGCTGCGCGCTATCGTCGGTCCGCAAATGGCGGTGGTAACGCCCGGCATCAGGCCGACGGGCGCCGACGCCGGCGACCAGAAGCGCATCGCCACGCCGGCAGATGCGCTGCGCGCCGGCGCAAGTCACCTTGTGGTCGCGCGGCCGGTGGTTGCCGCGGCCGATCACAAGGCTGCCGCTGCCGCAATTCTGGAAGAGATGGCCGCCGCGTAGCGCGGCGCGAATGCAGGGGAAAGACATGCCCAAAGGTTACTGGATTGCACGTGTCGATGTGCGCGACCCGGAGCGCTACAAGGACTATGTGTCGACCGCGAAACCGGCCTTCGAACGCTTCGGCGCGCGGTTTCTGGCGCGCGGCGGCGAATACACCGCTCTGGAAGGAGCAGTGCGCGCCCGCAATGTCGTGATCGAGTTCCCGTCCCATCAGGCCGCGGTCGACTGCTACAACTCGGCTGAGTATCAGGCCGCGAAGGCCATCCGGCAGGAAGTTGCGGACGCTGAAATGGTGGTGGTCGAGGGTTTCGAAGGGTGACACCGGGCGGCGGCGCCACGCCGCTGCCGGCCAGAGGCCGCTTTGATTGCCCACCGGGATATCTCATTCGTGCCGGAACGCCGGCTGATCATCCGCGCCTCGTCGAGGTCGAAAATGCAGCCGGGCGGCTTTTCGCAACCCACGGCTATCCGCGGATCGCCGAGGACGGTTTCGATAATGTGGAGCAGCTGCGTGCTGTCCTGGATGGCGGCAGCGTCTACGTGGCCGCGGATACGGACGGGTCCCCCGTCGGATTCGCCTTGGCGCGACCACTGGCGGACTACCTTCATCTGCGTGAACTGGCGGTCGATCCCGCCCATGGCCGCAAAGGACTGGGAGGTGCGCTCGTGCAGGCGGTACTTGCCCACGGCATGAAAGCCGGCGTTCGCGGCGTCAGCCTGACAACCTTCAGAACGGTGCCGTTTAACCAGCCGTTCTACGAATCGCAGGGATTCCGCGAATTGCCGGTGGCCGATGCGCCGCCTTGTCTAGCAGAGGCGTTTTGGGCGGAAATTCCACACGGAATTGAGCCGGATGAGCGGCTTATCATGCAGTTTTCGTTCGATTAAGTGCCGTTTTGATCCCGATATTGCCCATTCCGCCGTTTCTTGTTGCGCCGCAGCAAATCTGCGCATAGCTTTGCCACATAACAAATGCCGGGCTGAATCCGCGCATTTTTGGCATATGCCGGACGGCGACTGGGGTTAAGAAGCGCAATGTTCTACCAGATGTACGAGCTCAACCATGCCGCGCTGCAACCCTATCGGGCGCTGGCCGACGCGGTGAAGCTTTTCTACAGCCACCCGCTCAACCCGGCTTCGCAAACCAGTTTCGGACGCTCGGTTGCAGGCGCCGCCGAACTTTTCGAGCGTACCACCCGCCGCTACGCAAAGCCTGAGTTCGGTATCACGGAAACCAGGGTCGATTTCGTTCGTGTGCCCGTAAAGGAAAAGACCGTCTGGTCGAAGCCGTTCTGCAACTTGATCCATTTCGAACGCAATTTGCCCGCCGACCGCCGCCCCGATCCCAAAATACTGATCGTTGCTCCGATGTCGGGCCACTACGCCACACTTCTGCGCGGAACGGTGGAGACGTTTCTGCCGAGCGCCGAGGTGTTCATCACCGACTGGACCGACGCGCGTATGGTGCCGCTTGCGGATGGCCCTTTCGATCTCGATGACTATGTCGACTACGTCATCGACATGCTGCGCTGGCTGGGGCCGGACACGCATGTCATTGCCGTGTGCCAGCCTTCCGTGCCGGTGCTTTCCGCGGTTTCGGTCATGGAGGCGCGGGGCGACGAAGCCGCACCTGCCACGATGACCCTGATGGGTGGCCCGATCGACACCAGGCGCAACCCGAC
Source organism: Mesorhizobium sp. Z1-4 (assembly GCF_004000235.1). Lineage (GTDB taxonomy): Bacteria > Pseudomonadota > Alphaproteobacteria > Rhizobiales > Rhizobiaceae > RCIO01. The sequence goes on along the minus strand of NZ_RCIO01000001.1, from coordinate 1,273,641 downwards.
CGCCGTGAACCTGCTGGCGGAAGAAAAGGGCACGGACTGGTTTCGTGACAGTGTCATCACCACCGTTCCCTGGCCGCATCCGGGCTTCGGCCGGCCTGTCTACCCCGGCTTCCTGCAGCTCTCCGGCTTCATGAGCATGAATCTCGACCGCCATCTGATCGCCCATAAGGATTTCTTCATGCATCTCGTGAAGGACGATGGCGATTCAGCCGAGAAACACCGCGAGTTCTACGACGAATATCTGGCGGTAATGGACCTGACCGCAGAGTTTTACCTTCAGACGGTGGAGACGGTGTTCGTGCGCCACGCACTGCCTAAGGGCGAGATGACCCATCGCGGCGAGCTGGTCGATCCGTCCGCCGTGCGCAATGTCGCTCTGTTGACTGTCGAGGGCGAGAATGACGACATTTCCGGCCTCGGCCAGACAAAGGCGGCCCACGATCTGTGCGTGAACATCCCCGACCGCATGCGCGCCCACCATATGCAGCCCAAGGTCGGGCACTATGGCGTGTTCAACGGGTCGCGCTTCCGGGCCGATATTGCGCCGCGGATACTGGACTTCATCCGTTCCAATGCGAAGTCGACACAGCCGGCGCAAAAGAAGCGGCCCGCCACCAAGCGCGCCTGATGCCGCTGCGGAAGTAACCATTCCCACAACTTGCTTGGCTCTCGAATTGACTCCGGCCGGTCCTCACCCTTAATTTTTTGTTAACGGGGAGTGTGGCTCGGGGTTTCGAGGTCATGGGTATTGGGTATCGCGCCGCGGCGTTGCGGGCAGTCGGCCTTGTTTCATTGGCCTTGTTTGGTTGCGGCCAGGCAGGTGCGGGCGATCTCAGTTCGATGGTTGCGGGCCGCCAGACCTCCCAGCCGATCGGCCATTACGAATTCTGTAAGGCCAACCCGGCCGAGTGCGCGGTGCGGCCGCGCGACCGCGGACCGCTGCGGCTGACGCAGGCGATCATGGACCGCATTGCCGCGGTCAATGTCGAGATCAACCGCAGTGTCCGCCCGCTCAACGATATCGACATTTACGGCCGTGACGAGGTCTGGGCTTACCCCGACATCGGCGCCGGCGATTGCGAAGACTATGCGCTTTTGAAGCGGCGCGAGCTCAACCGGGCCGGCATCTCGCTTTCCAACCTGCTGATCACGGTGGTGCGCAAGCCCGATGGCGAAGGCCACGCCGTGTTGACGGTGCGCACGCACCGCGGCGACCTCATCCTGGACAATTTGCGCGACGATGTTCGCGGCTGGCGCGAAACCGGCTATCGTTTCCTGAAACGCCAGGCGAGCTATCACACCGGCCGCTGGGTCTCGCTGCACGACGAAAACGAAACACTGGTCGGCTCTGTCGACTGACGGGCCGGTTCGTTCGCTCGATGTCAGGCGGCCTGCCGGGCAAGTTTCTCTCCCGCCATTCGATACGAAATCGCCTCCGCCAAATGAACGCGGCCGACGGTGTCTGTGCCGTCGAGATCGGCCAGCGTCCGCGCCACCTTGAGAATGCGGTGATAGGCGCGGGCCGAAAAGCCGAATTTCTCGCTGGCATCCGCAAGCAGGCTGGCGCCACCGGCATCCGGGGCAGCGAGTTTCTCAACCATCGTATTCGATAGCGAGGCGTTTGTGACGGCGGCCGCCTGGCCGAGTTCGACAGCCCGCTCGCACTGGATGTGCCGTGCCCTTGCCACGCGCTCGGCCACGGCTGCGCTGCCTTCGGACGGCCCCGGGCGAATGAGGTCGGTTGCCGAAACCGCAGGCACCTCGATCCTGAGGTCGATGCGGTCCATCAGCGGCCCTGAAATGCGCGCCTGATAGTCTGCCTGGCAACGCGCGCCGCGCGCGCAACGGTGTCCGGGTTCGCCCGCCATGCCGCACCTGCAGGGGTTCATTGCCGCCACCAGCTGAAAGCGGGCCGGATAGGTCACGCGGTGGTTGGCGCGCGCAATCATGCATTCGCCGCTTTCCAGCGGTTGCCGGAGCGAATCGAGCACCTGCGGCGTGAACTCGGGAAACTCGTCGAGGAAAAGCACGCCGCAATGCGCGAGCGACACCTCGCCGGGCTTCACCCGCAGGCCGCCGCCCACCATGGCCGCCATCGAGGCCGAGTGGTGCGGCGCACGAAACGGCCGCCGGTCCGAAAGCTTGCCGTCGGCAAGTGTGCCGGCAATCGAGGCGATCATCGAAACCTCCAGAAGCTCGGGGGCGCCCAGCGGCGGGAGGATGGACGGCAGCCGTTGCGCCAGCATGGATTTGCCCGAACCGGGCGGCCCTACCATGAGAAGGTTGTGGCCGCCGGCGGCTGCAACCTCAAGCGCCCGCCGAGCGCTCTCCTGCCCTTTGATATCGGCAAGGTCCGGCAGGTTGCGCGCCAGTTCGCGGATCGCCGCTTCCGGCCGGGACAATACCTGTGTGCCGCGGAAATGATTTGCCACCGCGATCAGGCTGCGCGGCGCGATAATGTCGATATCCGCCCCGGCCCATGCAGCTTCCGACCCGCATCCATGCGGGCAGATCAGACCCCGGCCGTCCGCATTGGCCCCTATTGCGGCCGGCAGCGCGCCCGCCACCGGCGCAATCGTTCCATCCAGCGAAAGTTCGCCAAGAACCACAAAGCCGGCGAGCGAATCGCCCGGAATTGCACCAAGCGCAGCCATCAGTCCCAGCGCGATGGGCAGATCGTAGTGACTGCCTTCCTTTGGTAGATCCGCAGGCGCGAGGTTCACTGTCACCCGCTTCGCCGGCATCGAAAGGCCGGATGCATGCAGTGCCGCCTGCACCCGCTCGCGGCTTTCCGCCACCGCCTTGTCGGGCAAGCCGACGATCTGCATGCCGACCTTGCCCGGCGCGACCATCACCTGCACGTCGACCGGAACGGCCTCGACGCCCTGAAACGCGACGGTACGGACATGAGAAACCATGGCAGCTCCCGAACCGTGCCTGTTTTCACGTGCACGGATGTGTTCTTCGCGAGCCCCTGTAACGCACAGAAGCACAGCATCAAGAACAATACAAGAACAAACTAGCGGTTAAGGTGCAATACGGTTGCAACCGATTGTAAAGCGGGAACAGATGTTCCGGTTCAGCGGGTCAGCTGCGCCGCTTTTCCACGGCATCCCAGAACAAAGCTGCGATATCTGCGCCGCCGAAGCGTTTGACCTCGCGCACGCCCGTGGGCGAGGTGACGTTGATCTCGGTCATGTAGTCGCCGATCACGTCGATACCGACTAGAATGAAGCCGCGCTCCCTGAGCGAAGGGCCGATGCGCGCGCAGATTTCGCGCTCTCGTTCTGTCAGCCCGGTCGCTTCCGCGCGCCCGCCGACATGCATGTTGGAGCGCGAATCGTGCTCGGCCGGCACGCGGTTGATCGCGCCCACCGGCTCGCCGTCGATAAGGATGATGCGCTTGTCGCCTTTGCGAACGTCTTTGAGATAACGCTGCACGATGAAAGGCTCGCGGAACATCTGCGTGAACATTTCGAGCAGCGATGACAGGTTCCGGTCGTCTTCCCGCAGATGGAAGATGCCGGCGCCGCCATTGCCGTAGAGCGGCTTCACGATAATGTCGCCATGAGCCTTGCGGAACGCCGCCACCTCGGCCGCGTCTCGGGTTATCAGCGTTTCCGGCATCAAATCCGGAAATTCGGTGACGAAGATCTTTTCCGGACTGTTGCGCACCCAGGCCGGGTCGTTCACCACCAGGGTCTTGGGGTGAATGCGCTCCAGAATATGCGTCGTCGTGATGTAGTTCATGTCGAATGGCGGGTCCTGCCGAAGCAGGATGACGTCCATTTCCGCCAGATCGGTGCGCACCGGTTCGCCAAGCGTGTAGTGATTGCCGGCCTCGTCGCGTACCGACATTTCCTCGACCCGCGCAAAAACCTGGCCGTTCTCCATGGTCAGCCGGTCGGGCGTGTAGTGAAACAGCTCGTGTCCGCGCCGCTGCGCCTCAAGCGAAAGCGCGAACGACGTGTCGCCGGCAATCGAAACGGTGCCGACATGATCCATCTGCACGGCGATTTTCAACGGCATTCAGGGTCCCCGGAAAAGCGTGGCGAGAGCGGCCGTCCTGGCCAGTCTTCAGCCGAGATAGCGCCTTGGGGAGGATGCGTCGAGGAATGATTTTCCGTTTGCCGTCAGGCCGCCTTGCGTGGTTCCGTCTGCCGCTCGCGGTCGCCGCGGGCGCTAGCCAGGCTGAGATAGAATATCCGTTTCTGTTCGGCGCGGCCCCGCGCCACTGAATCCAGGATCAGCCCGGCAGCGAATGCAACGGTGGCAAGCAGCAGCAGCCCGATCGACAGCACCCATGTCGGCTGGCGCGTCACCAGCCCGGTTGTGAAATACTCAAGCAGCACGGGCGTCATGAACGCCACGCTCGTCGCCAGCAGAAGGCACGAAATCGCGCCGAAGAACCGCAGCGGCTGCGTTTCCTTCATCAGCATCGCGAACATCCACAATATCTTGAAGCCGTCCCCGAAGGTCGAAAGCTTCGAGGCCGAACCGGGCGGCCGGCGGCCGTAGTCGAGTGCGATTTCGCACACGGGCAGCTTCAGCATCGATGCGTGAACCGACATTTCGGTTTCGATCTCGAAGCCCCCGGAAACGGCCGGGAAGCTTTTCACATAGCGGCGTGTGAAGGCGCGGTACCCGGAGAGAATGTCGGTGAATTCGCGGCCGAAAAGCTGTCGGTAGACGGCGTTGAAAAACCGGTTTCCGAAGGCGTGGCCGGTGCGTCCGGCATCGTCGCCGACGCCGCGGCGCGTACCCACCGCCATATCCGCCCCCTCCGTCAGAAGGGCATTGATGAGTTGCGGTGCGTCTTCCGGCGCATAGGTGCCGTCGCCGTCGGCCATGACGTAGATGTCGGCCTCGATATCGGCAAACATGCGCCGCACCACATGGCCTTTGCCCTGGCGCGGCTCGCGCACGACAAGTGCGCCCGCCGCCCGTGCCTTCAGCGCCGTCAGGTCTGACGAATTGTTGTCGTAGACATGGATGGCCGCACCCGGCAGCGCCTCGCGAAACCGGCTCACCACTTCGCCGATCGTGTGCTCTTCGTTGTAGCAGGGGATGAGCACCGCAATGCGGGCATCGGGCAGGATGGCAAGGCTCATGACGGTCTCCGGTTGCGCCGCCGCCGGCGCGCTTCGCGCTTTACTATTTGTTGAAGCGGTTAAAGCTACGTTTAACCCTGCGGGGGGCCGGTTTTTGCAGGCGATATCGACGAGCGGAACAGGCGGAGACGAGCCGCGGACGGCTGCACGCGGTGCCGATGCCGCAATGGCACTTGCGGGAGCGGCGGGTTCGCTGTTGGCGAGTTGGCTGCAGGACGCCAGCAAGCTTGTCCGGTCCGGCGGCGATTCCGACAGTCTCATGCGGCTGGTGCAGGTGCGCGACCTTCTCGCGGGGCAGGGCTGGTTCGACCTTGTTCAGTATCGTATGGGGCCGGAACCGGGCTTCGAAATGCACTGGTCGCGGCTTGTCGATGCGCCGATCGCCATATTGATCGCCGCCATGCGGGAGGTCACGGGCAACGGGCCTGTTTCGGAGGCGATCGCAGCCTATCTCTGGCCGGGCCTGCTGCTCGCGCTCTGCCTCTATTTTACGGCCCGGGCGGCGCGCAGTATCGGTGGCTCGCAGGCGGCCTTTCCCGCCGTGGTGCTGGCGTTGGCGGCGCTGCATTTCATGGGCATCTTCGCGCCGGGCTCCTTCGACCATCACAACGTGCAGCTGGCATTGGTGCTTGGCATGGTCGCCGCGCTCCTTGCCCGGCCAGGATCGAGCGGTGGCGCCGCTGCGGGCACGCTGGCGGCCCTGTCGCTGGCGGTGGGTATGGAAACCGCGCCGCTGGTTGCGGCGGGGGCAGCCGCACTTGCGCTTTGTTATCTGGTCTATGGCGCTTCCGAGCGTGAGACAGCTGCCGGTTTCGGTATTGGATTTGCAGCCACCGCCGCGCTCGTCACGGTGGTCACCCTTCCGCCGCGCCTATGGGCCTCGGTTGCGTGCGATGCCTGGTCGGGCGCCCAGGCCGGCACCGCAATACTCACTGGCCTCGGCCTTGCGGTCTGCGCGCTCGTAACAGCGCTCGGCGTGACTGTGCAGCGGCGTGCACTTGCCCTGGCGTGCCTTGGCGCGGTCACGCTCGGTGTCGCGCTCCTGGCCTTTCCGGCGTGCCTGGCCGATCCATATGCCTCGCTCGACCCGCTGTTGAAGCGCTTTTGGCTCGACTGGGTTTCTGAGGCGCAGGGTGTTCTCGGTCTTTCTGCCGCCAAACCCGGCGAGGCTGCGGGCTATTTTGCAACGCCGGTGCTCGCGCTCGCCTTTCTGGCATGGCGTGCGATGTTGGATCCGGGCTCGCGGCGCAGCGCACTCATTCTCGGGGCGATGATCGCCTGCGCGGCCGCAGTGTCTTTGTGGCAGGTGCGTGGCGCCATTTTCTCCGTGGCACTGGCTGCCATTCCGCTTTCCCTGCTGATTGCCCGCGCCCGCGCCGTCGCTGCCATTCGTGGCGGCCCGGTCTACACGCTGCTGCTGGCGCTTGCCTGGCTGGCATCATTCAACATCGTCTGGAACATGGCTGTCGCGCGCATCGCCGGGCCGCACGAGCCGGCTGCAGCTGCCGCGCCCGGCGGCGACTGTAATGCCGCGGCGGACTACGCATCTCTTGCCGCGCTCCCGCCGGCGACCGTTCTGGTCATCTCCAATCTCGGCGCGGCTGTGCTGGCCAATACCGGCCATCGGGCTCTGGCAGGGCCGTATCACCGCAACGTCGAAGGCAATCTCGCAGCGCTGCGCGCCCTCACCTCGGACCCGGCTGCAGCGCGTTCCATGATCGGGGAATTCAAGATCGGCTTTGTCGCACATTGCCGCGGCAACGACGAAACACGGACGCTTTCAGAGGCGTTTCCTGCCGGATTGCTTGCCGCCCTGTCCGACCGGCAGATACCGGACTGGCTCGAACCCATCCGAAGAGATCAAGCATCCGGGCTGGAATTATTTCGCGTCGTTCGCGGCCGCTAGCAATGCCGAGGCAGACAACACGTCAAATTGATACGAAATCTTAAGTGGTTATCCATCATACCAGTTTGTATTGCGAAGTCTGGCTGTGTGTCTGATGAGTAATAGAATACAAAACAGGGCGATGGCCTCGAACCCTGCGGATCTGGAGTTTACCGATCCGCTGACCGGTTTGGGCAATCACCGCCGCCTCCAGGACAAGATCGACCGGCTGATCAGTGAGCGCGCGGACGATCCGGCGCCGTTTGCCGTCGGCCTGCTGGACCTCGACGGTTTTAAGCCGATCAACGATCTGTTCGGCCGCGCCGCGGGCGATTTTATCCTGCAGCAGGTGGCTTTGCGCCTCAACGCGGCGATGGACGACAGCGCAACCGTTGCGCGTGTCGGTGCCGACGAGTTCGCCTTTCTTTATCCCATGGTCTTTTCCGAGGATGCCATATCGCAAAAGACCCGCATGCTGATCGAGATATTGTCGGCGCCTTACGACATCGGTGAACGCACGGCGCGTCTGTCGGCTTCGGTTGGCTGTTCGTTGTTCTATTCCGGCGACGAAACCACCGCGCACTTGCTCAACAAGGCCGAAACCGCGCTTTATCACGCCAAGCGCTCCGGCCGCGGCGGGGTGGTCGTCTACACCCGCGAAATGGAAGAGGCGGCAAAGCGCGTCACGCGCATCGAGCAGGCGCTGCGCCGAGCGGTCTCGGCCGGCGAAGTCGAGCCGCATTTCCAGCCAATCGTCGACCTGGTTTCGCGCAAGACGATCGGGTTCGAGACATTGGCGCGCTGGACCGACCGCGACTTGGGTTTTGTGTCGCCGGCGACCTTCATTCCCATCGCCGAAGAGCGCGGCATTATCGCGCCGCTGTCGCAGCTGGTGCTGCGCAAGGCGACCGAGGCCGCCCGGGCATGGCCTGAACATCTGTTCCTGTCGTTCAATCTGTCGCCGTCGCAGCTTGTCGACCAGAACACCGGCCTGCAAATTCTTTCGATCCTCAACCGCACTGGCTTCGACCCGCGTCGCCTTGAAGTGGAGATCACCGAGACAGGTCTGATGACCGATCCGGCCTCTGCCGAGAAGATCGTCAACGATCTACGTCGCATCGGCGCCCGCATCTCGCTGGATGATTTCGGCACCGGCCAGTCGTCGCTCGGCCGGCTCCGCGAATTCAATTTCGACAAGCTCAAGATCGACCGCGCCTTTGTCTCATCCATCCTCGACGACAAACCCTCCGAACACATCATCCGAGCCATTCTTGCGATGTGCGAAGGGTTGAACATGGATGTTGTCGCCGAAGGCATTGAGGATGAGGGCCAGGCGGCGAGGCTGGAACAGTTCGGTTGTGCCGGCGGGCAGGGCTTCCTGTTCGGCAGGCCAAGCAACGCCGAGGCGACGCTGGGTTACCTGCGCAACACGCTGCGTGCGCCGCAGACCGCCAATATATCGTAGCCGGCGCTGCCCGAACCCGTGAACGAACTTCCTCTCCACCAGGACCTTGCGAATGCGTCGGTGCTGATCACCGGCGGCGGATCGGGCATAGGAGCGGCGCTTACGGAAGGTTTCGTCCGTCAGAATGCGCGTGTGGCGTTCGTGGATATCGACCGTAACGCAAGCGAGGAGCTGTGCGGCAGGCTGGAACGGAAAACCGGCATCAGGCCGCTTTTCCTGCACGCAGACCTGACCGACATCGGCGCCTTGCGCGAAGCAGTGGCACAGGCGCAACGTGCGCACGGCACCATATCGGTGCTGGTCAACAACGCGGCCCGCGACGACCGCGACATCATCGCCGATGTGACCCCCGAACGCTGGGATATGAACCACGCGGTAAACCTCAGGCCGCATTTTTTCACGATCCAGGCAGCGCTGCCGGACATGAAGGCAGCTGGCCGCGGCACCGTGGTCAATTTCTCGTCGATCGCCTTCATGCTGAATGGCGGCGAATACCCCGCCTACGCCGCCGCGAAAGCCGGTGTCATCGGCCTGACCAAGAGCATGGCCGGCGCGCTTGGCCCCTTCGGAATACGTGTCAACGCCATCGCGCCGGGGATGGTGGTCACCGACCGGCAGATGGCTCTGTGGCTCACCGAAGATGATATCGAGGCTCATGTTCAGGGCCGCCAATGCCTCAAAAGGCGTCTCTCGCCGGCCGACATGGTTGGCCCGTGCCTGTTCCTGGCCTCGGCGGCATCGGGCGCGGTAACGGCACAGACGCTGATCGTCGATGGCGGGGTGATGTGAGCCGCGTTTGCCGCTAGTCTCCGCTGATGCGGAGGAGAAAATGTCGGACGCACAAGTAGAAGTACTGTCTCACACGCAATGTGAGCTCGGCGAAGGCCCGAGCTACGATCCCACGACAGACACACTGTGGTGGCTCGACATTCTCGGCCGCAAACTCATCGAATATCGTTTAGCGGACCGCTCCGAAGTCGCCCACGACCTGCCGCTGCTCGCATCGGCGATAGCGATCGTGGACGAGCGGCGCCAGTTGCTGGCGACCGAAACCGGGCTGCATGTCCGCGACTGCGCAAGTGGCCGGTTGGAGCTTGTCGCGCCGATCGAAGCAGACAGCCCTGGAACGCGCTCCAACGATTCCAGAGTGCATCCGTCAGGCGCGTTGTGGGTTGGCACCATGGGCAAGAAAGCCGAAAAGCACGCTGGCTCGATCTACTGGTACCGCGCCGGCGAAACGCGCCGTCTTTTCCCGGATGTCAGCATTCCCAATTCGATCTGTTTCTCACCCGCAGGCGACGTCGCCTATTACGCCGATTCCGGGAAGAACATTCTGTTTCGCGTCGAATGCGATCCGGCGACCGGCCTGCCTACTTCGGAGCCGGCGTTGCTGGTCGACGAACGTGGCAAAGGCGGCGGCATCGACGGATCCGTCTGCGATACCGACGGCAATATCTGGAACGCGCGCTGGGGCTGCGCCCGTCTGGATGTCTACAACCCGGCCGGCAAACGGATCGCTCAATATGACATGCCGGCGAAGCAGGTCTCGTGTCCCGCCTTCGTGGGGCCGGCGCTGGACCGGCTTGTGGTCACGTCGGCGCGGGAAAACCAGACCGAGGACGAACGCCTGGCAGATCCGAATGGCGGCATGACATTCCTCGCCGGCATTCCAGTGCGCGGCAAGGCCGAGCCGCGCGCAGCGCTGTAGTGCTTCGCCTTCAGCCGTGCTCGAGGCAGATCCTGGTGTGGCCGGCGCGCAGGAAACCGAGTTCACGGGCCGCGGCCTTCGACAGGTCGATGATGCGCCCTTTGATGAATGGACCCCGGTCGTTGATACGCACTGTGACAGAACGGCCGTTGCCGGAATTGGTGACCTGAACCTTGGTGCCGAAGGGCAGCGTCCGGTGCGCGGCTGTCATGGCGGCGGGGTTCATCATTTCTCCCGACGCGGTCCGTGAGTGCAGTGCGTACCAGGATGCGGAGCCGCATTGCGGCAGAGCGTGCGCGGCGACAGGCGCGGACAAAACGAGAGCGAGCGTCGCCGCTGCGAGCGGAAAGCGTGAATTCATGATTTGAGGTGCCTTGGGGATTCGGTTGTTCTGTCGAGTGTCGCCGCAATGGGGCGGGAAAGTGGCCAGACAACGCCTACAGCGAACACCGATGGAATCGGTCTGTAATGTTGGGTGAGCGCCTGGTGCAGGCGGCATCGCATGCGCAACGCAAATGAGTTGTATTTGTTCCATCGCAAAGAGCGTCCGCGGGCAAAGGTCTAGGTTCGGTCCATCAACAATGACGGACCACAAGGAGAACCGAGATGTTCACGCGTCGTCAGGCACTGATGGGAGTGGCGGCTGCCGCCATGTTGGCCGCGATGCCGGCTCTGTCCGCTGCTGCCAATGAGACTGAAATCGCGGCACTGCCGCGCGAAAAGGTTACGCTCGTCGCACCGCCTTTCGTTCATGCGCATGAGCAGGTGGCGACCACCGGTCCCAAGGTGGTCGAATTTATTATGCCGATCGTGGAGAAGCCCGTTGTAATCGACGATGAAGGCACAACCCTGCAGGGAATGACCTTCGATGGATCGATCCCGGGCCCCATGATGGTGGTGCATGAAGGGGACTATGTCGAACTGACCCTCATCAACCCCGACAGCAACTCGATGCCGCATAACATCGACTTCCATGCGGCTACGGGCGCGCTCGGTGGCGGAGCACTGACGCTCATCAACCCGGGTGAACAGGTCAAGTTGCGGTTCAAGGCTACCCGCACCGGCACATTCGTCTATCACTGTGCGCCGGAAGGCCCGATGATCCCGTGGCATGTTGTTTCGGGCATGAGCGGCACCATCATGGTGTTGCCGCGCGACGGGCTGAAGAACGACAAGGGTGAGCCGATCGCCTATGACAAGGTGTTCTACATCGGCGAAAACGACTTCTACATCCCGCGCGACGAGAACGGTGACTTCAAGTCTTATGATAGCCACGGCGAAAGCTATGCCGACACGCTTGAGGTCATGAAGGGCCTGGTCCCCAGTCACGTTGTCTTCAACGGTGCCAAGGGCGCATTGACCGGCGAGAACGCCATGAAGGCAAAGGTGGGTGAAACGGTCCTGATCGTTCACAGCCAGGCCAACCGGGACACCCGTCCGCACCTCATTGGCGGTCATGGCGACTATGTTTGGGAAGAAGGCAAGTTCGCCAATCCGCCGGCAAAGGACCTGGAAACCTGGTTCATCCGTGGCGGTTCGGCCGGCGCTGCGCTCTACACCTTCCTGCAGCCGGGTGTGTATGCCTACGTCAACCACAACCTCATCGAGGCTGTCGAACTTGGCGCCACCGCGCACTTCCTGGTCGAGGGCGACTGGAACGACGATCTGATGAAGCAGGTCGAAGCACCCGGCCCGATCCCCATCAACTGAGTCGCGATTACGAGGACCCGGCCCTTGGGCCGGGTCCCGCGACGGAGAAACGGTCATGCATCATCACGTAATGGAGGCGGTGCTCGGTGCCGCCGCGGCGCTGGCCGTACCGGTGGCGTTGATCGGCCTCGCCGGCGAGCCGGCCTCCGGGCGAGATGCCGCAGTCACCGTCGAGATCCCGGCTGCGGCCATCGACTACCAGCTTCCCGGCGAGTTTCTGGCTGACGGGCGTCCGGCTGCCGCGCCAAGCGAGGTGAGGGCGGTCGATGCATTCCGCATCATGAAGCAGCAGGTGAGTCTTGCCGACTATGGCGAATGCGTTGACGATGGCGCATGTCAGCCAGCCGCCGCGAGGCCTGGGCAGGTGGATGTTCCCGTCACCGGCGTCAACTGGCTGGACGCACATGCCTATGCGCGCTGGTATTCCGCGGCGACCGGCCAAAGCTGGCGGCTTCCGACGGCGCTTGAGCTCGCCGTCGCGTCGGCGGAGCGGTTTGTCGGCGACTCATACTCCGCCATTGCCGACGATCCCTCGAACCCCGCTATCCGCTGGCTGCGCCAATATCGCGAGGAAGTTGCCGCAAACCGGGCTCCCGACCCCGAACCGAAGCGGCGCGGTCACTTTGGATCGAATTCGCTCGGCATGGATGATTTCGGCGGCAATGTCTGGGAATGGACATCGACGTGCTACGAGCGCGTGACGCTCGACCCGGTTGACGGAAGCGTGCGAGGCGCGATCGAGAACTGCGGCGTCTACGTCATGGAAGGCCAGCATAGAACCTATATGTCGAGCTTCGTGCGCGACGGAAAGAGCGGCGGCTGCGCGGTCGGCACTCCACCCGACCATCTCGGTTTTCGCCTGGTGCGCGAGGAACCGGCCTTCATTGCGAAAGTGAAGTCCGCGCTGCAACGCGGATTGACCTCAATGTTCTCCGGTACCGGCAAAGGATGACGTCGTGCGAAACAGGCGCTCACAAGTCGGCTCGGTCGCCGAGGTACCTGGCGAGACGGTCATTGGCCGCTTGCGGCGCGGACTTGCCGAAGCCAATCTCGACTGTGGCTGCCGGCAGACTGCAAACGATCTGCTGGACCGCGTCGGCACGGAGGATGAACAGGCGCGGCGGGTCAAAAGCCTTGCTGAAGCTCGCGGGATGCGGGATGCGATCGTCGTCATTCTTGCCCTTCTGGGCGAACTCGATGAACTGACCCCGGACGAACCCGACCGCACTGCCTTTGCGGAGGTATCGGCCCTGTTTCAGGACATCGCCGATTTCGCATCCCGTGGCGCCGTACTGGCTATGCAGGCCGCCGGGCGGCCGAACGCATGACGCAGCATCGCCCCAGGGTGGCGCAGGGTGAGCGTTCCGTTCCCCGCGCGGCAATCAGGTCGGGCGATCTCTCCCGTGACTGGCGCGGCCGTATCAGGGCGACCCCGCCTGTCCTTCATTACGGTTTTCGACCGTTCTTCTTCCTTGCCGCGCTGCACGCCGGTCTGGCGATACCGGCCTGGTTATGGGTCTATTTTTCCGGGTGGGAAATCGGCGGCCCGTTCGGAGGCTTGCGCTGGCATGCGCATGAGATGCTGTTCGGATACCTGGCTGCTGTGATCGCCGGCTTCGCCCTGACCGCCGTGCCGAACTGGACGGGCCGGCTACCGCTGAGCGGCGCCCCGCTGCTGGTGCTGGTATTGATCTGGCTCGCAGGCAGGGTCGCATGCCTTTTCGTGCCGAACCCCTGGCTGACCCTGATGATCGATCTCGCCTTTCCCGTTCTTCTCAGCCTTGCCATATGGCGCGAGGTGGCGGCCGGTCGGAACTGGAAAAACGCGCCCGTGGCGCTGATGATCTCGCTGTTCGGGCTCGCGAATGCGCTCGACCATCTCGCGAATGCCGGCGTTCTGGCTGGCAATCTTGGTCAGGATCTCGCACTGGCCGTCGCGGCGGTGCTGATATCCCTGATCGGCGGCCGGATCGTTCCGAGTTTTACCCGCAACTGGCTGGCAAAACGCGGTGCGGCTTCTCTCCCGGCGCCGTTCGGCGCTCTCGACAACGCAGCGTTGCTCACAACCGCGCTGGCAATGGGCGGGACCGTCGTATTTCCAGGTGAGCGGACCGTCGGCATGTTGTTGTGTGCCGCCGGAGCGTTGCTCGCCGCGCGGCTCTGGCGTTGGCGCGGTCTGGCAACGATGCGCGAACCCATCCTGTTCATTCTGCATCTCGGATATGGTTGGCTTGCCGCGTCGCTAGTCCTGATGGGGCTTTCGGCGGCCGGCGGGGCCGTACCCGATCAGGCTGCGGTCCACGCGCTGACCGCCGGCGCCATAGGCACGATGACGCTTGCCGTCATGACGCGGGCGAGCCTCGGACACACCGGCCGAGCGATCGTGGCCGACCGGTGGATTGTCGCCATATATGTGCTTGTAACGGTCGGAGCGGCCCTGCGCGTCGCAGCGTTGTTCTCGGGTGAGCTCTACGCGGCGATGCTCGTATGCGGCGGAGCGGCCTGGAGCGGAGCATTCCTGTTGTTCGCAGCTCGTTTTGCGCCGGTCCTGTTTCGCAGCCGGGTAAGCTGAGCGCACAAACAAATAAGGCCCGGTCTGACAACCGGGCCTTGTGCAGTTGTTACGGTTAGTTGCTGGCGACGGCTTGGCCGAACAGCTCCGCATAGACCTTCTTCGCCTTGCCGGGATGCTTGACGGCCTCAGCTTCGGCGAAGTTGACCGGTTCGCCCACACGGATCAGGGCGACCATTCCCATGGCATAGTGCGGCGTGCACTTGATTCCGTAGATGCCTTCCGCATCGAGGGTCATCACAAATTCCTCGTTGAACTTGCTTTTGAAGTGTTCGGCGCCTTCAGGAAGCATGCCTTTGATCGTTTCGGCATTGTGGCCCTTGTCGGTCGGCACGAAGCGGACGGTGTCGCCGGGTGCGGCAAGGATCAGATCCGGCTCGAAGACCATCACGCCCTTCTCGCCCTTGTTCAGCATCTTGACTTCGAACTCCTCGGCGCCGGCTGCGCCGGCAAACGCGACGGCGGTGCCGAGCACGAGGGTGGCCAACAGCGTTTTCATCTTCATTTTCCTTCTGTTTTCGGGATAGGTCCCGTCTGAACCGTTGAATGAGCAGTACCGCGCGCCGGCGCCCGGCTATTTGCGCTATCTCAAACTGCGGATAGAAAGAGCCGAACAGGCGGCACGAAAGCATGAGGCCATGCCCCATCAGGCGCTCGACAGGTCGCTGATCGCGGCCATCCCGGTATTCGCTTCGCTGTCCGGCGAGGAAATCGACCGTGTGCTTTCAGGCGCACACTCGGCGCGGTACGCAAAAGATGCCGAGATTTTTTCCCAGGGCGAGGAAGCCGGCCATTTTTTCCTGCTGCTCGACGGCCATATCCGCGTCGTCCAGACCTCTTCGGAAGGTCATCAGGTTGTGGCGCGTTACATCAACCGGGGTGAGCTGTTCGGCATCGCCGTAGCGATGGGCCGCGGCACCTACCCGGCTTCGGCGGTGGCCGCGGTGGACTGCGTGGCGCTATCGTGGCCAAATAGCGCCTGGGCCGATCTCCAGTCGGGGGTGCCGGGGTTCGGCGCGAATGCGTATCAGACCATCGGCACCCGCCTGCACGAAACGCAGGAGCGCGTCATGGCCATGTCGAGCGAGCAGGTGGAACAGCGCATCGCGCATGCGATTCTGAGGCTGGTCACCCAATCCGGTAGAAAGACCGGCGACGGCATCGAGGTCGATTTCCCGATCACCCGCCAGGACATTGCCGAGATGACGGGCACTACACTGCATACCGTCAGCCGCCTGCTCAGCGCGTGGGAAGACGAAGGTCTCGTGCGCGGGGGCCGCCAGAAGGTTACGGTAACGGATGCACATGGCCTGATGCTGGTCGCGGAAAACCGCCGCAAAAGATAGCCGGCAGGCGTCAGGCAGCCTCCGACGACATCGCCGCGAGCAGCGCTTGCGACACAAGCTCCTCGTCGAGTTCATGCGCTTCGCATGCTTCCGGCAGCGTATGGAAATCACCGATCGGGCAGCCGACGCACAGCATATTGTAACGAATGAAAACACGGATGGTCGCCGGCCAGCGGCGCATCATCTCGTCCACGGTTATGTCCGGGTCTATGGCGGGCAGTTTCATGACAACGACATCCTCCGAGCGTGGAAGGGAAGCATGCCCGCGCGGACGCGACTTTGTGCTGCAGCAAACAAGAACGGATTTTTCACCGCGCCGTTGCCCGTTTTGCGCACGGTGCTGCCTTGCTGCGCGTCAAGCACCTGCGTCGCACGGGATGCGCTTCACGCACCGAGGATTTCGGGTACCTTGCGTAACAGGGGATGGGCCAGCCGGTAGAGCGTCGCGCGGTGAAATGAGCGCAACACTCTGGAAAGGCTTAACTGGCGGATCTGATTGGCAGTGCAGATCGAATGGTGCCCAGGAGAGGACTCGAACCTCCACGCCTCGCGGCACACGGACCTGAACCGTGCGCGTCTACCAATTCCGCCACCTGGGCTAGGTGCGCCGCCGATGTAAGCGGGCCGCACCCCCCTGTCAACGCCAATCTGCCGGATTGCGCCGACTTGCGGGCGAATCATAGCGTCCGCCACCGCGCACGGTCATCGAGGCCGGCATGGTACCGCGGCCCCGAACGGGTCAGCCTTCGAGAATTTCCTTCGATGCCACGGTGGAATCGGCATTGAGCCGGTAAACGATCGGAACGCCGGTGCCGATCTCCACCTTCACGATCTCGTCGCCGGAAAGCCTGTCCAGCGCCATCACCAGCGAGCGCAGCGAATTGCCATGCGCGGCGACGAGCACGGTCTCGCCGCGCAGCACGCGTGGCAGTATCTCTGCCATGTAATACGGCCACACCCGCGCGCCCGTGTCGCGCAGGCTTTCGCCGCCGGGCGGTGGCGTGTCGTAGGAACGGCGCCAGATATGCACCTGCTCCTCGCCCCACTTCTTGCGCGCATCGTCCTTGTTGAGACCCGACAGGTCGCCATAGTCGCGTTCGTTCAGCGCCTGGTCGCGGATCGTCTCAAGTCCGGTCTGGCCGGTCTCTTCCAGAATGTGATCGAGCGTCACCTGGGCGCGGGAAAGCACCGAGGTGAAGGCGATATCGAATTTCAGCCCTTTTGCCCGCAGCTTGCGGCCGGCGGCTTTCGCCTCTTCATGGCCCTTTTCGGTCAGTCCCGGGTCGCGCCAACCGGTGAACAGGTTTTTCAGGTTCCATTCGCTCTGACCGTGACGAACGAGAATGAGGGTTCCGGACATGCGTTTTGCCTTTCGCGATTGGGATCTGGATCAGGATTGCGCGAGGCCGAGCACGTCGCGCATGGAATAAAGACCGGGTTTGCCGCCGCGCGCCCACAGCGCTGCCCGCACCGCGCCGCGGGCGAAGATGCCGCGGTCCTCGGCGTTGTGAGAAAGGGTCACGCGTTCGCCGGGACCGGCCAGTATGACGGAATGGTCGCCGACAACCGAGCCGCCGCGCAGCGTGGCAAAGCCGATCGCTCCGCTGGGCCGAGGCCCGGTATGGCCGTCACGCACCCGAACGGAGCTGTTATCGAGTTCGACCGCGCGGCCATGAGCGGCAGCCTCGCCAAGCAGAAGCGCGGTGCCGGACGGTGCGTCCACCTTGTGACGGTGGTGCATCTCCAGAACTTCGATGTCGAAGTCGTCGGGCAGTGCCCGTGCCGCCTGTTCCACGAGCACTGCGAGCAGATTGACGCCAAGGCTCATATTGCCGGATTTCACGATTGGCGTGTGGCGCGCGGCCGCGGCCAGAGCTGCTTCGTCCTCGGCGCTCATGCCGGTGGTGCCGCAGATATGCGCGATACGGGCCTGCGCGGCGTATCCGGCATAGGTCACGCTGGCGGCCGGAATGGTGAAATCGAGCACACCCTCGGCCTGCGCGAAGATCGGCAGCGGATCGTCGGAAATGGTGACGCCAAGCGCGCCTACTCCTGCCAGTTCGCCCGCATCGCGGCCAAGCTCCGCCGCGCCCTGGCGTTCCACGGCACCGGAAAGCCGTACGCCCTCTGTCTCCGTGATCACGCGGATCAGCGTTTGCCCCATACGCCCGCTGGCGCCGACAACGGCGAGTGCCATATCAGACATTGCTTCGCTCCCCGGTTCCGTCCGTTGGGTCAGTCGCGCCGCCAGCGGCGGCCTTCGGTTTCCACACCGAAGCTGACCGGCGTGCGCGCAAACGCAGTCAGTCCGGCCAGCGCGCCGCGCGGATGCGTAATCACAAAGACCGGCATCGCCTTGAGCAGCTCGGTGTGCGGTGCTTTGTCCTCGAACGCGGCTTGAAAGTTTCCGCGCTTGAGGGCCGGCACGATCTTCTGTGCGATCCCGCCGGTCAGAAACACGCCGCCATGGCTCATGAAAACCAGCGCCAGATCGCCGGCGATCCTGCCCAGACATGTGACGAAGAGGTCGAGTGCCTCCACGGCGTTCGCGTCTGTTTCGTCCAGCGCCGAGCTGGTGATTTCCGCCGGTGTCGAAAACGCTGGCTTGGCGCCATTCGCCGATGCAACCGCGCGGTAGATATTGACGAGTCCGCGGCCGCACAAAAGCTGCTCGGCAGAAATCCGGCCCTCGATCGGCTCAAGATGCGGCCAGATCTCGGCGTCGCGCACCGTGCGCGGGCCCATGTCCATGTGCCCGCCTTCACCGGGCACCGGAATCCAGATGTGCCGGGCATGCACCATGCCCGCAACGCCGAGGCCGGTGCCTGGCCCAAGGATCACGCGGCTGCCAAAGGCATCGCCCGCGCCGTCGACGATGCGCTCCATGCTGTCTTCGCCGAGAGCGACCGTGGCCAGTGCCTGGGCCTCGAAATCATTGAGAACGACCACATCCGACAGCCCGAGCTTTTCGAGCATTACCTTTGGCCGCACCACCCAGTTGCAGTTGGTGAGGTCGATCTCGTCCCCGCTGACCGGACCGGCCACTGCAAGCACGGCAGAGCGCGGCTGGATCGCAGTCTTGTCGAGAATTGCAGATTGGATTGCTTCGTCGATATTGCCGTAGCTGGCGGTCTCGACGTTAGAAAATTCCTTCGGCTCGGCCTGCGCGTCGACCAGAATGGCAAAGCGCGCATTGGTGCCGCCGATGTCGCCGATCAGGACCGGAAAATCCAGTCCGGTAAGCTCGTCGTCGCGTCTCAACATATGCAGCTTGCAATCGTCCCATGATGCTGACGGCGGGTCTGGCTGCCAGGCGTTTTTCGTCGGGCCCGATTGTCCGCGTCGGCATCGGGCGCGAACGCCATATCACAGACTCTCGCAAGGTGCATCAGCGCCGGAGATATTGTTCCGGCCGGGGTTTGTCGGTCAGTTTCCCGGCCGTGCGCTGGGTAGCGGGATATCAACTGCCGGAAGCGGCGCGAATGCGCGTGCGCTGACTGGGGGCGTGGTGATGGGAATGGCACCGCTGCTGTCCACCGTGACTGCATCGGCCGATACCGGCGCCGGAGCTTCAAGGACGGCCCTGCATTCGGCGGGCAGGTTCGCCAGGGTCATCACGTCGCGGGCCTTGGGTTTGGCCGGTCCGGTCGCTGGTCGCCAGGGTTCCTCGGTAAACCACCAGGCAAGCGAGTCGTCGCAACCGTCGCCGCGCGGCGGCGCCGATTGCCCCTTGCATCCGGGCGAGCCCGCCGGGCAGCCGATACGCATGTGAAAATGCGAATCGTGGCCCCAGAACGGCCGCACCTTGGAAAGCCAGCCGCGGTCACCGCGAACCGTATCGCAAAGCTTCTTCTTGATGCCGGGATGGACAAGAATGCGCTCGACATTGCCGTAGCTTGCGGCGCGCCGCAACACAGCTTCATGCGCGGGCGTCCATTTGCGGTCGTCCACATAAAGCGAATTGCGCCTGAGCAGCGAAACGGCGCTGATCTGCTCGCGCTCGTCGTAGCTCAGCCGCCGGTCCGGCATCGGCATGAACCAGATGTCGGCGTCGAGCCCGATCTGGTGCGATGCATGGCCGGTGAGCATCGGTCCGCCGCGCGGCTGCGACATGTCGCCGAGCAGCAGCCCGCGCCAGCCGTCTCGGGCCGCATCGCGCGAAAGCTGTTCCACAGTGCGCACAAGCTCGGGATGCCCCCAGTGCCGGTTGCGCGAAAGCCGCATGCCTTGCCAGTTGGGCCCGTCCGCCGCCATGCCGACGCCGCCGGCAAAGCAGCCCTTGGAGTAGAAGCCGTAGGATTTGGGCGCGATGGCGGCCGGCAGCTGCTGTGCCCCGAACAGCGTCTTGGCAAGCGGTTCCTTGGCGACAGCCACACCCGACGACGTCGCCGTAAGCGCACCGAACAGAAATACCGCTTTCCAGAAATGCCTGAAGTCGATCAATAGTTCGCTCCGAACCGATCACAGCCCCCGACCAGCCCTCGATTCGCATCTTAGCACGGTTGGGCGACCCCGCGCACCGGGCGGTGTCAGCGCCAGCTTCCCTCACGCCACATGGCCGAAAGCGCTGTGCGATAGTCGGGGTATTTGAGCTCATAACCGGAGGCGTTGAGCCTGGCGTTAGAAACCCGGCGGCTGTCGGCATAAAAGGAGCGCGCCATCGGCGACATTTCCGCCTCCTCGAAAGGAATTTCGGGCGGCGGCTCGACACCCATCAGCTCTGCTGCGTAGGCGATCACATCCTGCGGCGGCGCTGGCTCGTTGTCGGCGAGGTTGAAGATGCCGCCCACGCCGGATTCCGCCAGATGCCGGGTCGCGGCCGCGATGTCGGCGACATGGATGCGGCTGAAAAGCTGGCCTTGCTTGACGATGCGGTGGGCGGTTCCGTCTTCCAGCTTGGTGAAGGCGTTGCGCCCAGGGCCGTAAATGCCGGCAAGCCGCAGCACGGCGACCGTGATACCGCTGGCTTTGCCTACATCCAGCCACTGGCGCTCCGCCTGGACACGGGCGATGCCGCGTTTAGACGTTGCCAGGCAAGCACTTTCCTCGTCCACCCAGTTGCCGTCATGATTGCCGTAAACGCCGACAGTGGAGAGATAGCCGGCCCAGCGCAGCTTCGGCATCGCCTCTGCCAGCGAGGCACCGAGCAAGGTAAGCAGCGGGTCAGAGCCGCTTCCGGGCGCAGCAGAGTGCAAAAGATGCGTTGCGCGGCTCATCTCCTGCGCCAGCGCTTGCGGGATCGAGCTGCCGTCGAATTCCAGCGGGGAAATGCCGGAAGCCTCCAGCGCGCCGAATTTGACTGTGTCCCGGGTCGTGCCAGATACAGCCGCCGCCTCGCCGGCAATCAACCGGGCAAGGGTCTGGGCCGAATATCCCGCTCCGATCATCAGCCAGCGCATCAGCTTGCAGCCCCCATTGCCCGCATCCATTCTGTTTTGACGTCCGGGTCGCTTTCCCGTGCCGCAGCCTTGCGTGCCAGACCTTCCGCTGCTTCGGGCTGCAGTTGCGCCAGCGCCCAGATCGCCGCGCCGCGCACCACGGGTTCGGGGTCGGCAATCAAAGCCTCGCAGTGCGGAACAAGTGTATCGTGCCCCGAATTGCCGGCCGCTATCAGCGCATTGCGCACAAAGCGGTCGCGGCCGATGCGTTTGACCGGCGAGCCCGAAAACAGGCTGCGGAAACCGGCATCGTCGAGCTTGAGCAAGTCGTCCAGCGCGGGTGCGTTCAGTTCCTCACGTGCCTTGAGCTTCGCTTCACTGGCGGTCTGCGCGAACTTGTTCCACGGGCAGACTGCCAGGCAGTCGTCGCAGCCATAGATGCGATTGCCCATCGCCTGACGGAATTCATGCGGGATCGGCCCTTTGTGCTCGATGGTGAGATAGGAAATGCAGCGGCGGGCATCGAGCTGGTAGGGCGCGGGAAAGGCGTCGGTCGGGCAGATATCGAGGCAGGCGCGGCACGAGCCGCAGCTGTCGGCCTCGGGCATGTCGGTTTCGAGCTCGGCAGTGGTGAAAATCGCACCGAGAAAAAGCCAGGAGCCGAAGTCGCGGCTCACCAGATTGGTATGTTTGCCCTGCCAGCCGAGCCCGGCGGCGGCAGCGAGCGGCTTTTCCATCACCGGTGCCGTGTCCACGAACACTTTCACATCCGCGCCCGAGCGCGCCGCGAAGCGCCCGGCGATTTCCTTCAGCCGGCCCTTGATGACGTCGTGATAGTCGCGGTTTCGCGCATAAACGGAGATCGTCGCCCTGTCCTTCTGCGCAAGCGTCGCCAGCGGATCGGTTTCGGGCCCGTAATTCATGCCGAGCAGGATGACGCTGCGCACTTCGGGCCAAAGCGCCTGAGGATGCGCGCGCCGTTCGGCGGTCTCTTCCATCCAACCCATCGTGCCGTGCCGGCCGTGCTCGAGAAATGCGGCGAGCTTGGCCGAAATATCCGGCAGTTTGGCAGGCGACGCGACGCCGAAAGCATCAAATCCCGCCTGCCGCGCGGCAGTCTCTGCGAATGCCCGTAGCTTTGCGGGATCGCGGGTGAGGCCTTGTCCTGTCGCGGCGCTTTTTGTCATGCCGTGCTCCCGGGGCGATTTGAGCACAGTTGCCCTGCGATCAGAAATCGAGATCCGCATAATGCGAAACGGGCGACAGCCCGCGCACGCGGTCGGCCAGCAGCGGCCGGAATGAGGGTCGCGATTTCATGCGCTGATACCAGTCGCGGGCCGCACTGTGGGCTCCCCAGTCGATCTCGCCCAGATAGTCCAACACGGACAGTGCCGCAGCTGCCGAGAGATCGGCATAGGTGAGCCGCGCGCCGGCCAGCCAGTTGCGCGTGCCGGCCAGATAATTGGTGTATTTCATGTGCTGGCGGATATTGGCCCGCGCCGCGCGAATGACGCTGGCGTCCGGCGCACCGCCGGCACCGTCATTCATCAGCGGCTTCAGCACGCGCTCGCGCACCAGATGGCGCAGCACGTCCTGCTCGGCCTTGCCGAGATACCAGTCGGTCAGGCGGCGGATTTCGGCGCGTTCGAACGGGTCTTCCGCGAAAAGCCGCTTGTCTCGCTTGAAGGCGCCGCGCGTCTCGTCGACATATTCGGCAATCACCGGCGCACCGACGATAGGCACATCGCCCTCGGCCAGGAGCACCGGCACTGTGCCGGCCGGATTGAGCGACAGGAATTCGGGCCGGCGCTGCCAGGTTCGCTCCTCGATGAGCGACAGCTCCTCGCCATATTCGGCGAAGCTCAGGCGGACGAATCGGGACGACGCGGACAGTGGAAAATGAAAAAGCGTAAGCATGAACACCGATGGGCCAGGCCTCTGGCCTTTTGGCTGTGGGGCAGCTAAGTCACGGCGGCCCGTTCCCGCAGCCGCGCGGGGGGACTGGCCACGGTGCGGAGCTATAAGACGCACCGGCTGCGCTGACAAGTTGCGGCGGTCGAGGAGACTTCATGGCAAGCCAGACGATCGTCGATGCGCTCCTGCTCGGCATTCTCGAGGGTCTGACGGAGTTCATTCCCGTCTCCTCCACCGGCCACATTCTTCTCGCCGGCCATTTCCTCGGTTTCGAATCGACCGGCAAGGCTTTCGAGGTGCTGATCCAGCTCGGCGCGATCCTGGCGATCCTCAGCGTTTATTTCGCGCGGCTGTGGTCGATGCTGGTGTCGCTGCCGTCGGACCGCGGCACGCAATATTTCGTGGGCGGCATCCTGCTCGCCTTCCTGCCGGCGGCGGTGATCGGCTATCTGGCCCACGATTTCATCAAGACGGTGCTTTTCGAAACACCGGTGCTGATCTGCACCACGCTCGTTCTGGGCGGCATCGTGCTTCTGTGGGTCGACAGCTGGGCGCTCAACCCGCGTTATGACGATGTCACCAAATTCCCCTGGAAGGTCTATCTGGGTATTGGCCTGTTTCAGTGCCTGGCAATGATCCCCGGCACGTCGCGCTCCGGCTCCACCATCGTCGGCGCGCTGCTTCTGGGCACCGACAAGCGCTCCGCCGCCGAGTTTTCGTTCTTTCTCGCCATGCCCACAATGGTCGGCGCCTTCGCGCTCGATCTGTTCAAGAACATGGACATCCTGACCGCTGCCGACCTGCCGATCATCGCGACCGGCTTCGTTGCCGCTTTCGTGGTCGCCGTCATCGTGGTGCGTGGCCTGCTCAACTTTGTATCCAAACGCGGCTACGCACTATTCGGCTGGTGGCGCATAGCGGTCGGTCTCGCAGGCTTCGCCGCGCTCGCAGTCTGGGGCTGAAGGCGTTCTAGTCTCGGAGATTTCCGATGCGCAATCGCGGTCTTGCCATTCTGACGTTCTTGGCTGTTTTGGCGACCGCAGTTTTCGGTCTCTACAGATATTATTGGCCGGAATTCTCCTGGAACCAGAAGGTCACCGTCACGGTCGAAGTTGGGGGACGAGTCCATGCGAACTCAAGCATCACCCGCGTTACAGTTCGATACCAGCCGCAGCTGCTACCTGAAATCGGCGTCGCAACCCGAACCATCAATGGCGAAGCCGTTGCCTTACAGCTGCCTGGCGGACGCTACCTTTTTGCTCTGCTTTCCGGGTCGGACAACCCGGCCTCTGATGCACAATTCGTCGCCGCGAATGTGTTTTCGGACTTACCCCACGATCCAAACGCCGGCCCCAGAGAAAGCATATCTGCTGCGCTCGAAGAGATAGACGAAGTTTCCCGCTTACTCCCGGCCGATCTCTACCCAATGTTCGTTACATTTGACGAACTCTCCGACCCGTTGACCGTTCGACAGATCGATCCGCTTAACTTGGAAGCTGAGTTTGGAGCAGGCGTTCGGCTACTTAGCGTTTCACTTGCAACTACTGACGAGCCAGCAAGCGACGGGACAATCAAATCGATATTGCCTTGGTTGGGAGACTTTCCGGAGCCCAGCCTTGATCCAACTGGCGACTATCGGGACGCAACTCTCGCCGACAAGCTACAGCACGGAGATTTCCTGCGCGACTGATTGATCGCAGAGGCGTCTTAGCCGAAAAATGCCATCAGCCCGCGTCGCATCAGGTCAAGCGCCAGCAGCGTCACCACGATGCGGAACCAAAGGCGGAAGCGCTCCTCCGGCATTTTGTCGAGGAGCCGCGAGCCGGAGATGGTGCCGAGATAGCCGGCGGCGATCATTGCCGCCACCAGCGGCAGCCAGCGCGCGAAGGCAAATCCCGCGACCGTAAATGCGATCACCTTGAGCGCGTGCTGCACGGTCATGCCCGCCGCATGCGTGGCGATCAGCGCCTTGCGGTCGTCGGGAATGATCTGCGCGAAAAATGCGGACAACAGCGGCCCCGTGGCGCCGAAGAACATGTTGGCAAGCGCGATGATGCCGCTGCCTATCGCCAGCCCCGCCCCGCGCAGATTCTCGATGCCGGGAATTTTGGTCCAGGTGATCACCACGATGAACAGGCCGAGCGCCAGCTTCAGCACCGCGTCGGGAAGTTGCACCACAAGCAGTGCGCCGACGGCAGCTCCCGCCATGCTGCCGATCACGAATGGTACCGTGATCGAATAGCGGATGTGCTCGCGCTGATGCCAGGCGCGACCTGTGTTGGAGCCGAGCTGCACTGCACCATGGACGGGAATGAGGGCCGAAACCGGCAGGAAGGCACCAAGCAGCGCCAGCATGGCGACGCCGCCGCCGAGCCCGAAGGCGGCTGTGAATGCCGAGGTAAAGAACGAGGCGGCGATCAGCAGCGCCGCGACTGACGCCGAAATCGCGTCCGGCAGCAGCGCCGTCAGCGCTTCCAAGCGGCCTTAGCCTTCCACCTTGCGGGTGAACTGGCCCGCCGGCCGGTAGGTCCACAGATAGGTCGGAAGAATCGCTTCCAGCGTGCGCGGCTTGATGCCGAGCCCCTCAATGGTGCGCCTGTCCTTGACTGCTTGTGCCGACACGACATTGTCGGTCTCCAGCAGCTTCACCTGATCGACCGTCAGCAGCGGGTTGGGCAGGAGGCCGAGGAAGGATGCCTTCAGCCGGGCCAGTGGCCACGGCACGTTGACGAGAAGCCGCTTGCGGTCGATCACCTCAAGCATCTCCTCCATGCACTCGCGGAACGTCAGCACCGCCGGGCCGCCGAGCTCGACTGTCTGCTTGCCGTCGATTGCGCCATCGACATGGCGCGCGATCGCCTCCGCGACGTCACCGACATAGACCGGCTGGAATTTGGTCTGCCCGCCGCCGATCAGCGGCAGAACGGGGCTGAAGCGCGCCATATTGGCAAAGCGGTTGAAGAAATGATCCTCGGGTCCGAAGATGATCGAAGGTCGCACGATCAGCGCGTCGCGCACGGTTTCGCGCACCGCCTGTTCGCCCAGCGCCTTGGTCCGCGCATAGTCCGATTCGCTGTCGGCATCGGCGCCGATTGCCGAGACATGCGTCAGCTTGGCGCCGGTGGCGCGGGCAGCCTCTGCCACAGCGCGGGCGCCGAAATCCTGCACCGCATCGAAGGTCTGGCGGCCGGTCTCGAACAGGATCGCGACCAGATTGATCACGTGATCGGCGTCCTGCACCGCACGGTCGACCGACCAGCGCACGCGCAGATTGGCCTGCACCGGCTGGATCTGGCCGACATTGCCGAGATAGGTGACGTGATTTGCAAGGTCCGGCCGGCGCACGGCCACCCGCACGCGATAACCGCGCCGCGCCAGCGTCTGCACCACGTGCCGGCCAAGAAAGCCCGACCCGCCGAACACGGTGACCAGCTTGGGTTTCGGGGAAATCATCGTCATTGCAGGCTCCGTCCTGTCAGACCCGCTTCATAGTCGGTTTCGCCCGCAACGCAAAGGGACGTGGCGTCGCGGGAAGGTGTTTTCCGGCATGTGCCACCTGCCGGGCTAGGCGGCGCGGCAGACAGCGCATTTGCCGCGAATTTCGATCGTCGTCTTGTCGGCATGGAAAGCGTTGTCGCCGGCCCATGCCTCGAGCCGTTCGCAAACCACCGGATCGGCGAACTCCTCAACCTGTCCGCAGCGTTCGCAGATCGCGAAAGCGATCAGCTCGTTCTCGCCGTGCCGGTGCTCGCCGGCGCAGGCAACGAAAGCATTCAGGCTTTCCAGCCGGTGCACCAGGCCAAGGCTGGTGAGTTTGTCGAGCGCCCGATAGACCTGCAGCGGCGCGCGAAAGCCGTCGTCGCGCAGCCGGTCGAGAATGGTGTAGGCCGAAAGCGGGCCGTCCGCCTGGCGCAGCGTGTTGTGCACCAGCGACTGGTTGCGTGTGAGCGCGGTTGCCTCGGTCATGGCTTCTGGCCTCCTTTGAGGGCGCGATTGCGGAGCGGTGCCATGCTGATCAGGAATATGACCAGCGCCGCAACCACGATGGACGGGCCGGATGGCGTATCGTAATTCAGCGAGCCGAACAGACCGCCGACGGCCGCCAGAATTCCGACGAACGCTGCCATCACCGCCATCTGCTCCGGCGTCGCCGCAAAACGCCGCGCTGTTGCAGCGGGGATGATCAGCAGCGAAGTGATCAGCAATACGCCGACGATGCGCATTGCGATCGCGATGACCGCCGCCATCAGCAGCATGAATGCGAATTGCGACACCCGCGGCGACAGCCCTTCGGCCTCGGCGACTTCTTCGCTCACCGTGCCGGCAAGCAGCGGCCGCCACAGATAGATCAGCGCCGCCAGCACCAGAACACCGCCGCCATAGACCATTGCAAGGTCAAGCTTCGACACGGCAAGTATGTCGCCGAAGAGAAGCCCCATCAGGTCGATGCGCACCCAGCTCATCGCGGCCACCATCACGAGCCCCAATGCCAGTGTCGAGTGCGAAAGGATACCCAGCAGCGAGTCGGATGACAGTGCTCGCCGCCGCTGCAAGATGATCAGTGCCGCTGAAACAAGCGCGGCAACCGCGAACACACCGGCGGTGAGGTTGAGGCTTAAAAGCAGCGACACCGCAACGCCTAGCAGCGCAGAATGCGCCATCGTGTCGCCGAAATAGGCCATGCGCCGCCATACGATGAAGCAGCCCAACGGTCCCGCAACGGCCGCGACGCCGATCCCGGCGAGAAGCGCGCGTGTGAAGAAGTCGTCAAGCATGGCCACCTCCATTAGCCCGCCCGGCTGCGCCTGAATGATCATGCCCTTGGTCATGGCCGTGATCGTGGTGGCCGTCTTCGGGGTGGCAGTGCTCGGTAATCGAACCATCTGCGTGTTTCACGCGCCCGTCGGGCAGATGGGTGTGGTCGTGCTGATGCCGGTAGAACGCCACTGCCTCCGCCGCCCGCGCGCCGAACAGGCTGCGGTATTCTTCACTTGCAGCGACGTTTTCAGGCGAACCCGAGCAACAGACATGGCCATTGAGGCAGATCACCGTGTCTGTCGCCGCCATAACGACGTGCAAATCGTGCGAAATCAGCAGAACACCGCAGCCCACTCGGTCGCGGATTATGCCGATCAGCTCGTACATCGCCACTTCGCCGTTGAAATCGACACCCTGCACCGGTTCGTCGAGGACCAGAAGGTCGGGCTCCTGTGCAATCGCGCGCGCCAGGAGCACACGTTGAAACTCACCGCCCGAAAGGTCATGAACCTGCGCGTTTTCCAGATGCGCGACGCCGGCGGCCGCCAGTGACGTGTGTATTTTTTCGTGCGGCGTCGGGCCCGTCAGGCGCATCAGCCGGCTGACCGAAAGCGGCAGCGACCGGTCGATCGCCAGCCGTTGCGGCACATAGCCGATGCGCAGCGCCGCCCGCTGCGAAACCGAACCCTCGTCGGGCTTCAATATGCCGGTCGCCATGCGCGCGGTTGTGCTTTTGCCCGAGCCGTTGGGTCCGATCAGGGTCACGATCTCGCCCGGCCGGATTGTCATGTCCACGCCGCGCACGAGCCAGCGGCCGTTGCGGAAAACTCCCGCCCCGGAAAGCGAGACAAGCGGTGCGGCAGTGCGGCTGGCGTCAAGCATGGTCAACGGTCGTTGGTATGTATCGGTGATTTTTTCCGAAGGGCTTGTGCATGGCTATGCCACACGTTATAGCGTAACGCAATCGAACGTAATGTTATTACGTAATGTCGTCGACACCTGATACGAACGGAGTTTGAATGTCCCGCCTGCGCCCCCTTTGTTTCGCAGCAGCCCTCGCTGTACTCCCGGCACCCGCCAGTGCATTGGACGGCGTGGTCGCATCCATCAAGCCGATTCATTCCCTGGTCGCCGGCGTGATGGGCGACACGGGCTCACCGCACCTGCTCGTACGCGGCGCTGGTTCGCCGCACACCTATGCATTGCGGCCTTCGGATGCGGCTGCACTCGAAGCCTCCAGTTTTGTCTTCTGGGTCGGACACGAGATGGAGACATTCCTCGACGGTGCGATCGAGACACTGGGCTCGGATGCCAAAGTCGTTGAGCTCGGCGAGGCGCACGATCTGATCAAATTGCGGTTCCGCGAAGGCGGCGCTTTCGAGGCTCATGACCACGACGATCATGCGCATGACCATGATGATCACGCACATGAAGAGGCTGGTCATGATCATGACAACCATCATGGCGACGAGGCGCATGCGGGCCACCATCATGGCGAATTCGACATGCACATCTGGCTCGACCCGCAAAACGCGGCCGCGATGGTTCACGAGATCGCCGAAGCGCTTTCCGGGGCCGATCCTGAAAACGCCGCCGCCTATGAGGCGAACGCTGCGGCCCTTCGCAGCCGGCTGGGCGAGCTGACCACCGAACTCACCGCCGAGCTGGAGCCGGTGAAGGACATGCCTTTCGTCGTCTTCCACGACGCCTACCGGTATTTCGAAGCCCGCTTCGGCCTGAAGGCCGCCGGGTCGATCACGGTCAATCCTGACGTGATGCCGGGCGTTGAGCGCATGCGCGAGATTCAGGCCCGGGTGCGCGAACTCGGCGCGACCTGTGTGTTTTCCGAGCCGCAGTTCGAGCCGAAGCTCGTCGCTGTCGCGACCGAAGGCACCGGTGCCGGCTCTGGCGTGCTCGACCCGCTGGGCGCGGCACTGGAAGACGGGCCGGAGCTCTATTTCGAACTGCTGCGCGGTATGGCCTCATCGCTGCGCGACTGTCTGTCACAAGCCGGATAGAGACCGAAGAACCGGCCGGCTGCCGGACAAGTCCGAGGCGGGGTGGTCCCCGCCTCTCTTTTTAACTGCGATAGTAATGTAATAACATAAAGGAGAGACGAAGATGACTCGTATGGGAGTGGTGCCGGCGCTTGCGGTGGCCATGGCGGTGGTCATGGCGCCCGCCAGCGCCGAAGAGAGCGGCAAGAGCGTCTGGCGGCTGTTTGTCGGCGATCATGCCGAGCCAATTGTCCGCGTGATCGACGCCGCCGACGGAGATGCAATCGGCAGCTTCACGCTGAAAGCGCCGGCTGCACTTCATGCCAGCGGCAGCGGCCGCACGGTCTATGCGGCCCAGCGCGACGGCAACATTGTGCAGGCAATCGACACCGGAATCGAAATCGACGACCATGGCGATCACGGTGACCTCGAAATCACGGTTCCGGCACTTCTGAACGTTTCGGTGGAAGGCGAGCGCCCGGTTCACATTGTCGATCATCACGGCCAGGTCGCGATTTTCTTCGACGGCGAGGGTGTCGTCCGCATTGCCGGAGAGAATGACCTCCATGCCGGGAAGCCTGCACTTCGGGAGGTGAAGACGCCCGCGCCGCACCACGGCGTCGCGATAGCGCTGGGCGAGGAAGTGCTCGTCACCATCCCCGACCCGGCCGACCCATCCAATCTGCCCATCGGCATTCGCACACTCGGACCTGATGGTCACCCCGCTGGCGAGGACGCACCGTGCCCTGGCCTTCACGGTGAAGCGACATCGGGCAATCTGATCGCAATCGCTTGCGATACGGGACTTCTGATTGTTCAGGGGGGCTCATCGGGCCCGAAAATCGAACATCTCGCCTATGCCGACAGCCTGCCGGACGGCAAGGTCTCGACATTGCTCGGCGGCCGCGGCCTGCAATACTTCCTGGGCAATTTCGGTGCCTCTGCGCTGGTTCTGGTTGATCCGGAAGACACGGACGCGTTTCGATACATCGAGCTGCCGACCCGCCGCGTGCATTTCGCGGTCGACCCGGTGCGAGCCAAATTCGCATATGTCTTCACCGAGGATGGCAAGCTGAACCGCATCAACGTTCTTTCAGGCAAGATCGCCAATTCGCTGAAGCTGACCGAACCTTATTCGATGGACGGCCATTGGAGCGATCCGCGACCGCGCATAGCGGTGGCAGGCGATGAAATCTTCGTCACCGACCCGCTCAAGGGCGTCATACACGCCGTTCACGCGGCGGAGTTCACCAGGGCCGGGGAAATAGCTGTCGGCGGAAAGCCCTTCAACATCGTCGCGGTGGGCGCGTCGGGTATGGTCCACGAAGGCGAAGAAGCCAGGCATGAGCACGCACATGATCACGCTGCGGATCAGATCTACAAAGGTTACTTCGAGGACGACCAGATCAAGCACCGGACCCTGGCGGACTGGGAAGGCGACTGGCAGTCGGTTTACCCCTATCTGCAGGACGGTACGCTCGACCCGGTGATGGAGAAGAAGGCCCAAAACGGCGACCGTACGGCCGCCGAATACAAAGCCTACTATGAGACCGGCTACCGGACAAACGTCGAGCGCATTACCATCGACGGCGACACCCTGACCTTCTACGAGGAAGGCAGGCCGCTCAAAGCTCGTTATGCCAGCGACGGTTATGAGATCCTGACCTACAAGAAGGGCAACCGCGGCGTGCGGTTCATCTTCAAGAAGGCGGACGGCGATCCGGGCGCCCCGCAATACATTCAATTCAGCGATCACAAAATCGCGCCGGGCGCTGCCGGTCACTACCACCTCTATTGGGGTGACGACCGCGCCGGGCTTCTGGAGGAACTGACGAATTGGCCAACCTATTATCCGGCCGATCTAAGCGTCGAGCAGATCGTGGACGAGATGCTGGCTCACTGATCCGACGTGGCTGATAGCGGAGTTATCGCTCCTCCAACGAAAAACCCCGCCGGATCGCTCCGGCGGGGTTCTGTCTTTCAGGCAGTAAGCGGGAGGAGACTACTTCTCTTCTTTGTCGCCCTGCTTCTTGAGCGCGGCGCCCAGAATGTCGCCCAGCGAAGCGCCGGAGTCGGTTGAACCGAACTGCGCGACCGCTTCCTTCTCTTCAGCGATTTCCAGAGCCTTGATCGAGACCGTGATGCGGCGCGTCTTCTTGTCGAAGGTGGTCACGCGGGCATCGACCTTCTGGCCGACCGCGAAACGCTCCGGACGCTGCTCGTCGCGGTCGCGGGAAAGGTCCGAACGCTTGATGAAGGTTTCCATGTCATGGTCGACGAGCTTGACCTCAAGCCCACCATCCTTCACCGCCAAGACTTCCGCCGTGACCACTGCGTTCTTGCGCAGTTCGCCCGAGGCAGCCGCCGCGCCGACCGAATCCTGGCCGAGCTGCTTGATGCCGAGCGAGATGCGCTCTTTCTCCACGTCGACGTCAAGCACCTGTGCCTGAACCATGTCGCCGCGATTGTACTCTTCCATCACCTGCTCGCCCGGACGGTTCCAGTCGAGATCGGAGAGATGGACCATGCCGTCCACATCGCCGTCGAGGCCGATGAACAGACCGAACTCGGTCTTGTTCTTGACCTCGCCTTCGACAACCGACCCTGCCGGGTGGCTGTTGGCGAAGGCTTCCCACGGATTGTCGAGCGTCTGCTTGAGACCAAGCGAGATGCGGCGCTTCTGAGGGTCGACCTCGAGCACGACCACATCGACTTCCTGGGTCGTCGACAGGATCTTGCCCGGATGGACGTTCTTTTTCGTCCAGGACATTTCCGAAACGTGGATCAGGCCTTCGATGCCTGGCTCCAGCTCGACGAATGCGCCGTAGTCGGTGATGTTGGTCACCTTGCCGCCGACGCGCTTGCCGATCGGATACTTGCCGCCGATGCCTTCCCACGGATCTTTCTCGAGCTGCTTCATGCCGAGCGAGATACGATGGGTTTCCTGGTTGATGCGGATGATCTGCACCTTGACCGTCTGGCCGATGGACAGGATTTCGGTCGGGTGGTTGACGCGGCGCCATGCCATGTCGGTGACATGCAGCAGGCCGTCGATGCCGCCGAGGTCGACGAACGCACCGTAGTCGGTGATGTTCTTGACCACGCCGTCGACCACCTGGCCCTCTTCGAGGTTCTGCACGATTTCCGAGCGCTGCTCGGCGCGGCTTTCCTCGAGCACGGTGCGGCGCGAAACCACGATGTTGCCGCGGCGGCGGTCCATCTTGAGGATTTCGAACGGCTGCGGGTTGTGCATCAGCGGGGTGACGTCGCGGATCGGCCGGATGTCGACCTGGCTGCGCGGCAGGAACGCCACGGCGCCGTCCAGATCGACGGTGAAACCGCCCTTGACCTGATTGAAGATGATGCCTTCGACGCGTTCGCCATTGTTGAACTTGGCTTCGAGCTTGACCCAGCTCTCCTCGCGGCGTGCTTTTTCGCGCGACAGAACGGCTTCACCGAGTGCGTTCTCGATGCGCTCGACATAAATCTCGACTTCGTCGCCGGCCTTCAGTTCTTTGGCGCTGGAGCCGAACTCCTTGAGCGCAACACGACCTTCGACCTTGAGGCCGACATCGATGATGGCCATGTCTTTTTCGATCGCGGTGATCAGGCCTTTGACGACGGAGCCTTCTGCGGAATGGTCTTCCGAAAACGACTCGTCGAGCAGCGACGCGAAATCGTCGCGGGTGGGGTTGGATTGTGACATTGAAACTCCTGGAAAGCCCGAATTTCGGGCAGGCGCCGAGGGGTTAGCGTTGCGTTCTGCCTTCAGGAAACGTCCGGGCTTCGTTCAGGAAGCCATGCCCGCACTCTGGCGGTTTCGGCGCATCGGACTGTTCTTCAGGCGGTTTTTGTCCGAAACGGGCCGGGCCGGGCCCGGAATTCCGTCTCAGTCTGCGCTGCGCGCCGCAATCGCCTGGTCAACCAGATCCCGCGCGGCGCGAAACGCGGCTTCTATATCCATTGTGGTCGTATCTAGCAAGTGTGCGTCGGCCGCGGGCCTGAGCGGAGAATCGGCCCGCCCCATGTCACGCGCGTCGCGCCTTTCGATGTCGGCCAGGATCGCCGCCTCGTCAGCAGTGCCGCCATTGGCGATGATTTCGGTATAGCGACGGTGCGCCCGCTCTTGCGGCGAGGCTGTCACATAGAGCTTCAGATCGGCATCCGGGCACACCACCGTGCCGATGTCGCGTCCGTCGAGCACGGCGCCCGGCGGCTGGTTGGCAAATCTGCGCTGCGCTTCGACCAGGGCGGCACGAACGCGCGGCATCACCGCAACTTTCGACGCCGCCTCGCCGATCTCGTGGGCTGAAAGCACAGTGCGGTCCAGCGCGCCGAGGTCGATCTGGCGCGCCGCCGTTTCGGCAGCCGACTGATTGTCGAGCGGCAGGCCGTGGATCAGCATGCGGTGGGCAACCGCTCGGTAGGTGAGTCCGGTGTCGAGATGGTTGAGACGGTAAGTGTCGGCCAGCCGCCTGGCCAGCGTCCCTTTGCCCGACGCCGCCGGCCCGTCAATGGCGATGATAAGGCCCATGTTTCCGTCCCGTTGCTCGCCTCGGCCAGTGCCACGCAATGACGCTTTTGGCAACCGGGCTGCCGTTATCGCTCGCGGGAGATTCGTCGCAAGCTGGGCGCAACGAATAGTGGGTATGGGCAAAGGATGGCGGTGCTTTTGGGTTGTCCACGCGGCGTCTTCATTCTGCCGGCGATACCACCTCAAAGCCCGTTATGCGTGCCGTCGCAGAGCGGCTTGTTGCCGGTCTGCTTGCAGCCGCAGAAGAAGGCCTTGCCGGTTTTTTCGGCGACATATCTGACCGGCCTGAGGTCGGTCACTTCGTGGCTGCCGTCGCAGAAGGGCTGGTTGGCGGAGCGTCCGCAGGCGCACCAGAAATAGGCCTTGCCGGCTTCCACCTCGACGGCGAACGGGCCTTTCTGGGCGATGCGGGCTTCGGATTTCTCGGTCATCTGGCGCGGCTCCCTGCTAAGCTCCGACTTTAAACCGGACTATTGCACCGTCAACGCGCGCCGCGGCGACGGACTGTCAACAGCCGCTCAGTATTTCTGTGGCACGTAGAGTTCCCGTGGCAGCACGGCGCGTTCGTAATTCGGATTGAACTCACGGTCGGGCAGGTCGACATCTTCATGCGGCACCGGCTCGTAGGGCACCTGTGTGAGCAGGTGGTCCATGCAGTTCAGGCGCGCGCGCTTTTTGTCGTTGCCTTCTACGATGTACCAGGGCGCCTCCGAAATGTTGGTGCGGGCAAACATCTCCTCCTTGGCCTTGGTGTAACGCTCCCAGCGCACCCGCGACTGGAGGTCCATGGGCGAGAGCTTCCACTGTTTCAGCGGGTCGTGGATGCGCATCAAGAAGCGCATCTGCTGCTCTTCGTCGGTGATGGAAAACCAGTATTTGACCAGAAGGATGCCGGAGCGCACGAGCATGCGTTCGAATTCAGGCACGTCGTTGAAGAACTGTTCGACCTGGTCTTCCGACGCAAAACCCATGACACGCTCGACACCGGCGCGGTTGTACCAGGAGCGGTCGAACAGGACGATTTCGCCGCCGGCCGGCAGATGCGGCACGTAGCGCTGGAAATACCATTGCGACTTTTCGCGCTCGGTGGGCGCGGGCAGCGCTACGACACGGGCGACGCGCGGGTTGAGCCGCTGGGTGATGCGCTTGATGACGCCGCCCTTGCCGGCGGAATCGCGACCCTCGAAGACAACGACAATCTTCTTCTTGTGGTACGAGACCCAGTCCTGCAGCTTGATCAGCTCGGACTGCAGCCGCAGCAGCTCATGGAAATAGGTGTGCCGGTCAATCGTTGGCGGGTGCATCTTCTGGTAGATGCGGCGCAGTTCGACCGAAAGCGCCGGCTCGGAAAGCTCGAGCTCGTAATCCTCGTCCAGCGTGTCGGCGAGTTCCGCCTCCAGCCAGTCCATGCCGCCCCGCCCGTCTTTCGGCTCGTCTCTCATCGCCTTGCTCCGCTGCCCCGGTGTGGCGGCACCTTGGCCGCGCATTCATGAAGCTTTTATGGCGATTTCATCCACAAACGAAGCGGGCGGCGAAAGCTGCGCACATAAACCGCTCGCAAACCCCGCCTAAACCTTGGGTCTAATCCGCCTGTTTAAGCCTTTGTTCAATGGAGGAGCCGGGTTCCGGCACCGATGTTGGGGGCGTCGCAAGGACAGCGACCTGTAACCCCAACCGAAAGGAAGTCTCCAAATGATGAAGCTGATCAAAGCCAAACCTCTGACTGCCGCTCTCGGCGCAGCGTCCGCCCTCGCAATCATGGCCGGCGCGGCCTATGCCAATATCGCTGCAGGCGACAAGCTCGGAACCACGGAAGCCGAAATCCGCGCCGCGCTTGAAGGACAGGGCTACACCGTGGAAGAGTTCGAGATGGAAGATGACGGCTTCGAGGTCGAACTCGCCATGGATGGCAAGACGTTCGAGGCCGAAATCGATGCGAAGACCGGCGAAGTGCTGGAAATCGAGGACGGCGACGATGAAGACGGCGAAGACGACGACTGATCTTCAGCTGGCGCCGCTCCGCCCCGCTCCTCGGCGGGGCGGCGTAGCGCTGGGAAGAATGAGGGGAAGACGATGGGCGGACTGAGGATTGCGCTGCCGGCGGTTCTGGTGCTGCAGGTGCTCTGCGTTGTGTTTTTCGCGGTCGACGCCGTAGGCGACTTCATGGGCTACGATACCGCGACCGGGGTGCGCGACAGCGACATGTTTGAATATTTGGTGGTTCTTGCGTTGACCTGCGGCCTTGCCGTTACCGCATTCGAGGTGCGCCGGCTGATGCAGCGCGAAAGCCGCATGGAAAGCGCGCTGAAGGCGGCTTCCGGCGCGTTTGCGGAGCTTATGACCCAGCATTTCGACGAATGGGGACTTACCGCTTCGGAGCGCGACGTGGCGATGCTGGCCGTGAAGGGCTTTTCGATCTCGGAAATCGCAGCGATGCGCGAGCGCCGCGACGGCACGGTGAAGGCGCAGCTCAATGCGATATACCGCAAGGCGGATGTATCGGGACGCGCGCAGCTGGTGAGCCTTTTCGTGGAAGAGCTGATGGGCGAGGCACTGATCACTCCCGCGGACACTGCGCCTGCCTGAACGCCCCTGAGGCCGCGCGGGACGGAATTTCCAGCGCCAGGCATAAAGCCCGCTATATTGTTTCGCGAGACTGTCATTTTCGCAGGCTCATTTGTCGCGCCGGATGCGGCTTGAGATATGATGGCGGGAACGCCAAATGGCCCCTTAGGAGCCAGAAAGAACAAGGAGACGCGATATGGGTCTGCGCATCAATGATACAGCGCCCGACTTCACAGCCGAAACCACACAGGGACCGATCAAGTTTCATGACTGGATCGGCGATGGCTGGGCGGTGATGTTCTCGCACCCGAAAGACTTTACGCCGGTCTGCACCACCGAACTCGGCACCATGGCGGGGCTGGCGCCTGAATTCACCAAACGCGGCGTGAAGATCATCGGCATTTCGGTTGACCCGGTGGAAAGCCACACCAAGTGGAAAGGCGACATCAAGACGGCGACCGGCTTCGATGTCGATTATCCGCTGATCGCAGATGGCGACCTCGCGGTTGCGAAGCTCTACGACATGCTGCCGGCTAGTGCGGGCGACAGTTCGGAAGGGCGCACGCCCGCCGACAACCAGACGGTTCGCACCGTTTTCGTGGTCGGGCCGGACAAGAAGATCAAGCTGACACTGAGCTACCCGATGACGACCGGGCGCAATTTCGACGAGATCCTGCGCGCGATCGACTCGCTGCAGCTGACCGCCAAACACAAGGTGGCAACACCCGCCAACTGGAAGCAGGGCGAGGACGTGATCATCACCGCCGCCGTGCCGGACGACGAGGCGACCGAAAAGTTCGGCTCGTTCGAGCGCGTGCTGCCATATCTCAGGAAGACCAAACAGCCTTCGGCCTGACCGGCCGGAGAAACTCAGGCAACGGGGCCCGGCGTTATGCGCCGGGCCTTTTTTATTGCGTCAGTCTTTTTGCCACCAGCGCGGCCAGCCGCGCAGCGACTTCGGCCTTGCTGAGTTCGGGCCACTCGTCGACGCCGTCCATGGAGACGATGCGGACGAGATTGCGGTCGCCGCCCATCACACCCTGGGTGCCGATGCCGGAATCGTGCGACACATCGTTGGCAACGATGAGATCGGCCCCCTTCTTCTTCAGCTTCGCGGCGGCGTTTTTGGCGAGGTTTTCGGTCTCTGCGGCGAAACCTATGACGAGGCCCGGGCGCTTTGCATGGTGGCCGATGGTCGCCAGAATGTCGGGGTTTTCGACCATGGCGAGCGGCGGCGGGCCGTCGCCGGCGACTTTCTTGATCTTCTCCGCGCCTTCGTTCGCCGGCCGCCAGTCGGCCACCGCTGCAACGAAAATACCGGCGTCGGCGGGGAGCTCCGCCTCGACCGCGGCCTTCATCTGGCGCGCGGTTTCGACATGGATGACTGTTACGCCAGCAGGGTCCGGGATGTTCACCGGGCCGGAGATGAGGCGGACATCGGCGCCGAGCTTTGCCAGCGCGGCGGCAATCGCGTGACCCTGCTTGCCGGATGAGCGGTTGGCGATGTAGCGCACTGGGTCCAACGGTTCGTGTGTCGGACCCGATGTCATCACGATACGCTTTCCGGCGAGCGGTTGGTCGGCCGGCTTCAGCATAGTCTCTACCGCAGCGACGATCTCCAGCGGCTCGGCCATGCGGCCCTCGCCCGCCTCGCCGCTCTCGGCCATCTCGCCGCTGTTGGGCCCGACAAAACGGATGCCGTCGCGTGCCAGCGTCTCGCGGTTGCGGCGGGTGGCCGGGTTCGACCACATGGCGGGGTTCATCGCGGGCGCCATGAGCACCGGCGCACGGGCTGCGAGCAGCACTGCGGATGCCAGATCATTGGCAAGGCCGTTGGCACATTTTGCCATCAGGTCGGCGGTCGCCGGAGCGACCACGATCACATCCGCTTCCCGGGCAAGGCGGATGTGACCGACATCCTGCTCATCCTGGCGGTCGAACAGATCTGTGAAGACATGATCCGCCGAGAGCGCACCGACCGAGAGCGGCGTGATGAACTGGCTTGCGGCTTCGGTCATTACGCAGCGCACCGCGATGCCGCACTCACGCAGGCGGCG
The DNA here is from genome assembly GCF_004000235.1 of Mesorhizobium sp. Z1-4. GTDB lineage: Bacteria > Pseudomonadota > Alphaproteobacteria > Rhizobiales > Rhizobiaceae > RCIO01. The sequence continues at coordinate 1,234,641 of NZ_RCIO01000001.1, read as the reverse complement.
GATCAGGTCGAGGCATTTATAAGCCGCGATACCTCCACCGATGATGAGGAGAACGTGGGGGGCCGAGAGATTCATTCAACGCCACTCCAAGGGTTGACGATCTCTACGCCACATTCTTCGAAATCGCGAACGTTGCGCGTCGCTACGGTGAATCCTCGTGCTCGTGCGATCGCGGCAATCTGTGCATCGAACTGACTGATGGGTCGTCCCTTTTCGCGGCGAGTTGCCGCAATGTCCGCAAAATGCTCCGCCTCGACCGAGCCGAATTCAAGTATCTCGTTTCCCATCTCCCGGGCCAGAAATCGCCAGATCACCTCTGCAAGCTCAAGCCTGCGCTTTCCCGCCGGCATGATTGCCAGACCGTACAATAACTCCGCCTTCGTAATTGCAGACAGGAAAAGAGTGTTCCGATCGACAGAACCGAACCAGCTTTCGACCGCAGGTTCCCTCGCCGGGCTGAACATTCCCGAAACGACATTGGTGTCCAAAAGCAGCATCAGGCCGTATCGAACGGATCCCGCATTGCCTCGCGCGGCGGAAGTTCGAGCTCAAACCCGCCATGCGGCTCAACAAGCCGGCGAATAGCATCGTAGAGGCTCTCTTCGCGGTCGGGTGTGTCGCCGCTGCGCGCAACCTCGTCCAAAATCGTTCTGATTTCCTGTTCCATGGAGACGCCATGACGTACCGCGCGGTGCTGTAGCGCCTGCTTAGTGGCTTCTCCTACATTTCTGATTGTCACTGTCGCCATCTTCGCACTCCATTGCTAGCAATGTATGCATTGCTAGCAATGCTGTCAAACGAGCTTCCAGGCAATCACCGCAGCGGAAATGGCGATGACCCAGAGCGCGGCGCGGCCCCAGCGCGAATGGCGCGCCTCGGCACGGCCGATAGCCTCGGCGGTTTCTGCATCGAAACGCAGGCCGTTTTCGGCCATGGCATCGATTTCGCGCGACAGACGCTCGGTACGCGCGGCGAGGTCGGGCGCCTGACGGGCAAGCGAAAGCATCGCGCCAACGCCTTCGCGTGCATCCGAAATCATGCCACGGGGGCCGAGGTTCTCGGCGATCCATGTGCCGACCACAGGCTCGGCAGACTTCCACATGTTGAAATGCGGGTCGAGCGTGCGCGCCACGCCCTCCACCACGACCATGGTCTTTTGCAGGAGCAGCAGTTCCGGCCGCGTCTGCATGTCGAAGAGTTCCGTCACTTCGAACAACAGGGTGAGCAGCTTGGCCATGGAGATGGTTTCGGCAGGCTGGCCGTGGATCGGCTCGCCGATGGCGCGCAGCGCCTGCGCAAAGGCCGCGACATCATGATGTCCAGGCACATAACCCGCCTCGAAATGCACCTCGGCGACACGGCGGAAATCGCGGCGAATAAAGCCGTAGAGGATCTCGGCCAGGAAACGCCGCTCCTTGCGGCCGAGCCGGCCCGTGATGCCGAAATCGACCGCGACGATAGTGCCGTCCGCTTCGACGAACAGATTGCCGGGATGCATGTCGGCATGGAAGAAGCCGTCGCGCAGCGTGTGGCGCAGGAACGACTGAATGAGCGTCGCGGCAAGCGCCACCGGGTCATGGCCGGCAGCGCGCAGGCCTTCGATGTCCGACATCTTCAAGCCGTCGATCCACTCCATGGTGACGACGTCGCGGCCGGTGCGGGCCCAATCGACTGAAGGGATACGGAAGCCCGGGTCGCCGGCAATATTCTCCGCCATCTCCGAGAGCGCAGCGGCCTCGAGCCTCAGATCCATTTCTATTTTGGTGGTCTGGGCCAGTGTTTCGGCCACCTCAACGGGTTTCAACCGGCGTGACGACGGAATGAAACGCTCCTGCAAGTGGGCGGCAAGGAAGAAGCCTTCGAGGTCGCGGTGGAAACGGCGGCGCACGCCGGGCCGAATGACCTTGACCGCGACACGTTTGGTTTCGCCGTTTTCTTCGACTGTGGCTGAATGAACCTGTGCGATCGACGCGGCCGCTACAGGTTCGTCAAGAGTTACATAAAGTGCGGAAACCGGCTGGCCGATCGAACCTTCAATGGCGGTGACGGAGGCCGCACGCGGGAAGGTAGCCATACGATCCTGCAACGTCGCCAGATCGAGCGCGATATCGTGACCCACAACGTCCGGCCGCGTGGCAAGAAACTGGCCGAGCTTCACATAAGACGGCCCCAGCCGTTCGATTGCCTTGGCGATACGCTCGCTGCGGTCGCGCTTGCGGGCTCGGTTTCTTGCGAGAAGTTTGCCGAGGCGCCAGCCCAGACGCGCCGGGCCTTCGAGCTCGTCGCCAGGCAGCGCGGCGACCACGCCCTCGCGAACCATGACCCAGCCCGCGCGAGCAAGCCGGAAATATGCACCCAATGTGCTCATCTGCGGCCCCGGCTCAGAGCTTCCATCCGGAATGGCAGGCGGCGATGCCACCGGTATAGTCGCGCCAGGTGACGCGCTCGAAGCCGGCGGCGGAGATCATGTCGGCAAAGTTGCGCTGGTTGGGAAAGCGGCGGATCGACTCCACCAGATATTTGTAGGGTTCGCCGTCCCCCGTCACCATCTGGCCGATGCGCGGAATGGCATTGAACGACCAGGCCTCGTAGATTTTCTCAAGGGGCGGAAAGTCGACCTCGGAAAATTCAAGGCACAGTAAGCGGCCGCCGGTTTTCAGCACGCGAAAGGCTTCCGACAACGCAACGTCGATGTGCGGCACGTTGCGGATACCGAAGGCGATCGTATAGGCATCGAAACTGGCGTCGGGAAAAGGCAGGTTCTCCGCATTTGCCTCGACGAACTCCATCCTGTCGGCCAGGCCGCGCTTTTCGGCGCGCTCGCGGCCGACGCCCAGCATCGAGCCGTTGATGTCGAGCACAGTGACCGCGGCATTGCCGCCGGAAGCCTCAACCGCGCGGAAGGCGATATCGCCAGTGCCGCCAGCGACATCGAGCAGCTTCCAGCCGGGCCGCTTCGGCGGATTGAGCCACGCAATCATGGCATCTTTCCACAACCGGTGCATGCCGCCCGACATCAGGTCGTTCATGACGTCGTAGCGCTTGGCGACGCGGTGAAACACCTCATCCACCATACCCTGCTTGTCGCGCTCGTTGACGCTCTGGAACCCGTAGGTCGATTCCATGCCGCCCGCGGCTGTGGTGCGCTGCCCGGCCATTGCTATTTCCTGTCAAAAACCGGGCGGACCATAGCCCATCGAATTTGCGGGCGCTATTGTCTCAGCCGCGATGAAGGGCCGCGCCCCGCTCGCTTGGTTAAGGAGAGCACCAATGGTGGCGATGGCCGAACTGCACTGTCATATCGAGGGCGCCGCAGCGCCTGAGCTGGTGGAACGCCAGGCGCGCAAATACGGCGCCGACACGTCCCGCTTCATTCGCGACGGCGCCTTCGTGTGGGAGGATTTCACTACCTTCCTTGCCGCGTACGACTTTTCGGCCGATCTGTTTCGCGACGAGGAGGACTATGCGCTGCTCGCAGAACACTATCTGACCGGCCTGGCGAACGATGGTGCGATCTATTCGGAGTTCTTCACGTCGCCCGACCATGCGCGGCGCGCCGGCCTGTCGCCGGAGACCTACACAAACGCGCTTGGCGAAGGCATGCGCCGCGCGAAGCAGGCGACCGGCATAGAATCGCGCATGATCGTCACCGGCGTACGCCATTTCGGCGTGGAATCGGTTGAAGATGCGGCGCGCTTCGCGGTGAATTGCGGGCACCCGCTGGTGACCGGCTACGGCATGGCTGGCGAGGAGCGCTTCGGCCAGCATGCCGACTATGCGCGGGCTTTCGATATTGCCCGCGAGGCTGGCCTCGGCATCACGGTTCATGCCGGCGAGCTGGTGGGCTGGGAGAGCGTGCGCGACGCACTCGACCATATCCGCCCGTCGCGCATCGGCCATGGCGTGCGGGCAATCGAAAACCCTGAGCTCGTGAAGCGGATCGCGGACGAGGGTGTGGTACTGGAAGTGTGCCCGGTGTCGAATATCGAGCTGAAAGTGTTCCCGGACTATGCATCCCATCCGTTTCCGGAATTGCGCGGGGCGGGCTGCCGGGTGACGCTCAATGCCGACGACCCGCCCTACTTTCACACCTCGCTGAAGAAGGAATATGAGGTGGCGGTGGAGCATTTTGGTATGGACGCGGAAGACCTGGCCGAGGTGACCCGGACCGCCCTTGCGGCGGCATTTGTAGACGAAGAAACGCGCGCCAGGCTTGAGGCGCGGCTAGACGGATAATCGACGAAATCTGTGATCGCGCGGGCCGGCGGTGGTGTATCGGACCGGCGTGCGGGCTAAGGTAGAGCAACAACCATGGAAATGAGGAGCAGCCGCATGAAGAGCGTCACTGTCGTCGATCATCCGCTGGTCCAGCACAAGCTCAGTATCATGCGCAACAAGGAGACCTCGACGGCCAGTTTCCGGCGGCTGCTGCGCGAGATTTCGCTGCTGCTCTGTTATGAGGTGACGCGCGACCTTGAGCTGACGACAACACGTATCGACACTCCGCTTGAACCGATGGACGCGCCCATACTTGAAGGCAAGAAGCTCGTTTTTGCCTCGGTTCTGCGGGCCGGCAACGGGCTGCTGGACGGCATGTTGGACCTGGTGCCGGCAGCGCGGGTGGCCCATGTCGGGCTTTACCGCGATCACGACACGCTGGAAGCGGTAGAGTATTTCTTCAAGGCGCCCAGCGATCTGGAAGACCGGCTCATCATCGTGGTCGATCCGATGCTGGCGACGGGCAACTCCTCGATAGCGGCGGTCGACAAGCTGAAGGACCGCGGCGCTACGAACATAAGGTTTCTGTGCCTGCTTGCCGCACCGGAGGGAATCGAGAACTTCACCAAGGCACATCCCGATGTGCCGGTTTTCACCGCGTCTATCGACAGCCACCTCAACGAGAAGGGTTACATCGTTCCTGGACTGGGCGACGCGGGTGACCGCATGTACGGAACGAAGTAACCAACGCTTAACTCTGCCGGCGGGGTGATCGCTCCCGTTAACCGCGGGCTAGCCTGCGCAAATTAGAGTGTCTGCCGAACAAGGGCGGGCCGCATGCTGCGCAAACTTCTCATTCTCGGCATTTTCGCCGGAAGCTCGGCTTCCGTGCCGATCCTCTACCAGAGCAGTCCCGAGACATTTCACCGCCTGATGGAACGGGCGGTTGAAGAGCGCGCGGCAGAACCCAAGCAGGACCGGCAGATTGTCGTCGTCAACAAGATGGCGCCCGAACAGTCCCGACTTGCGCGCTCAAGCCGCTCATTCGGCATCAAGGCCGACAGCGCCGGCCATTACCGCGCCGATTTCCGCCTCAACGGGCGCTCGGTGGACGCGCTCATCGATACCGGGGCGACACTGATCGCCATCAACCGCTCGACCGCGCGCCGGCTGGGAATCAGCCTCGGCAACAGCGATTTCGAGCATGAGGTGAGGACTGCCAACGGTACGACCAAAGCCGCGGTGGCGATGATCGAGACGGTGGAGGTTGGCCGTATTCGCGTGCGCGACGTTCAGGCGGTGGTGCTTGAGGATCAGGCACTGGCCGGCACTCTGGTCGGCATGAGCTTCCTCAGCCGGCTGTCGGGCTACAAGGTCGAATATGGCGAGCTGGTGCTCGAGCAGTAACTAGCCGTCCGCAACCACACGGCGCCGGACAGGGCGTTGCACCGTCGGCTTTTTGTCTTCAATGGAATAAGCCTTGCGTATGGCCCGTGCGGCTTCTTGTGCCTGCGCCTGCGAGCGCGCGTGGACCAGCGCCAGAGCGTCGCCGGCGGCGACTTCCGAACCTGCCGGCAGCAGCCGCGTGATGCCGACCGCATGGTCGATTGCAGCGCCCGGATCTGTGCGGCCGCCGCCCATGGCAACGACGGCGATGCCGATGTCACGCGTCTTGACGGCCGTCACATAGCCGCCGCGGTCCGCCTTGACGGCGAATTCTACCTCGGCGGGGGGCAAATGCCGGCGATAGTTCTCAACGAAGTCTGACGGGCCGCCGAGTGCCGAGACCATGCGTCCGAAAACCTCCGCGGCATCGCCATTGTCGAGCGCTGTGCGCGATACCAGTGCCGCCTCGTGAATCGAGGTTGCGATGCCGGACGACATCAGCATTTCGGCGGCGAGCGCAAGCGTGACCGATTCCAGCCGCCTGTCGCGCTTTCCGGTGAGGAATTCGACCGCGTTGGCCACCTCCACCGCATTTCCGGCGGCCGATGCCAGCGGTTCGTTCATGTCGGTGATCAGTGCCGTCGTTGGCAGGCCGGCGCCATTTGCGGTTTCCACCAGGCTGCGGGCAAGCCTGCCGGCATCACGCGCCGTAGCCATGAAGGCGCCGTTGCCGGACTTCACATCGAGGACAAGCGAGCCAAGACCGGCGGCGAGCTTCTTCGACAGAATGGACGCGGTGATCAGCGGGATCGATTCCACCGTGCCGGTCACGTCGCGGATCGCATAAAAGCGCTTGTCGGCCGGAGCCAGGCGGGCGGTCTGGCCGATGATGGCGCAACCAACCTCACGCACCGTCTTGCGGAACAGCGCATTATCCGGCTGCGAAGTATAGCCGGGAATGGAATCCATCTTGTCCAGCGTGCCGCCGGTGTGGCCAAGGCCGCGCCCGGAGATCATGGGCACGAAAGCGCCGCAGGCCGCCACGATGGGCGCCAGCATCAGCGAGACATTGTCGCCGACGCCGCCCGTTGAGTGCTTGTCGGCAGCCGGCCCGGGAAGGTCGGACCAGTCGAGCACGTCGCCCGAATCGCGCATGGCGAGCGTGAGCGCCACCGCCTCGTCGCGGTTCATGCCATTCAGGAAAATGGCCATGGCGAGAGCCGCCACCTGGCCCTCGGTGAAGGAGCCCTTGGCTAGCCCTTCAACGAAAGCGCCGATCTCCTCGGCGCTCAGCTGTCCGCCGTCGCGTTTCCTGCGGATGATTTCCTGGGGGAGCATCCTACCCTCCCTCTCGTGCGGAGGGTCGCAGCAAAGCGCCAGGGTGGGGCTGGCGGCGAATGGAGCTCGGCCCCCACCCCATCTCACCCCCGCTGCCTTGCAACGCAGGCTCACCAGCCCTCCCCACAAGGGGGAAGGTAAAGACCGTGTTAGACATTGCCGCCGGCCCGGAAATATTCTTTCAGGATAGCCGCCAGCCGCTTGCCGCCCAGCGGCGCCATTTCCTTCGTTTCCTGGTGCGAAAGCTCGCTGCCGGACATGCCCGCGGCAAGGTTCGTGATCACCGAGCAGGCTGCCGCGCGAAGCCCGAGGAAGCGGGCGAGAATGACCTCCGGCACGGTCGACATGCCGACCGCGGTGGCGCCCATCACGCGGGCCATGCGGATTTCGGCGGGGGTTTCGAAGGAGGGGCCCGAAAACCACATGTAAACGCCTTTGTGGAGGTCGGTGCCGGTGTCGAGCGCGGCTTTCAGGAGTGCCGCGCGCATGCCCGGGTCGTAAGCCTCCGTCAGGCCGACAAAGCGCTTGTCGGACGGCTCGCCGAAAAGCGGGTTGGTGCCGGAGAAGTTGATGTGGTCCTCGATCAGCATCACGGACCCCGGCCCCATTTCGGGCTCCAGCGAACCGGCGGCGTTGGTGAGGATCAGCTTCTTGATGCCAATGCCCGCCAGCACATCCAGCGCGGGGCGCATGGCGGCGGCATTGCCGTGCTCGTAATAATGGGCCCGGCCCGAAAGCATGACGACTGGGGCCCCGGCAAGATAGCCCGCGACGACTTCGCCCGCGTGACCGGTGACGCCGCTCTGCGGGAAACCCGGCAGGTCGCCATACGGCACGCGGACCGGGCTTTCGACCTCGTCCACCAGGCCGCCGAGCCCGGAACCAAGCACCAACGCGGTATCGGCCGCAATGCCGTTGAGCGCCTCGACAAGCCGCGCCTCAGCCTGCTTCATTTCAGCGTGTCTCCCTCGAAACCGAGTGGGAGGATCTCCGCCATCGACAGCGTTTCCACCACGCCGGTCTCGTCGCACAGATAGAGCTTGGCGTCCCGCCCCGCGAACTCGGCAAGACGCTGCCGGCAGCCGCCGCAAGGCGTGATACGCGCCATCTTCTGCGCCGTCACGGCTATCTCCGTGATGCGCCCACCGCCGCCCATCACATAATGCGAAAGCGCGGTCGTTTCCGCGCACCAGCCTTCGGGGAAGGAGGCGTTTTCGATATTGGCACCGGAAAAGACACGGCCATCCTCCGTGCGGATCGCAGCCCCTACCGGAAATTTGGAGTATGGCGCATGGCACTTCGCCATCGCTTCGCGCGCTGCGAGGTAGAGGTCATGGGACATGTGTAGCGGTTCCGTCTCGGCGGGGTGAATGGTGAATAGTGAATGGTAAATGGTACGGACCAGGAGAGTTGTTGGCTCCTATTGTCCATTCACCATTCACGGATCTCATCTTTCTTTCACATAAGGTTGGCCGCCGGCGCGCGGCGGGATCGCCTTGCCGATGAAGCCTGCGAGCAGCACAACCGTCAGCACGTAAGGCAGCGCCTGGAAGAACTGCACCGGCACGCGGCCGACAAGCGGCAGCGGCGATCCGCCGAGCCGGATCGCGGCCGCGTCGAGGAAACCGAACAGCAGGCAGGCCATCATTGCCGGCACCGGTCGCCATTTGGCGAAGATGAGCGCTGCAAGCGCGATGAAGCCGCGCCCGGCGGTCATGTCCTTGACGAAACCGGCATTCATGGCGAGCGCCAGATAGGCGCCGGCAAACCCGCACAGAATGCCGGTGCAGATCACCGCGCGATAACGCAGCCATGTGACCGAGATGCCCGCGGTGTCCACCGCGGCAGGGTTTTCGCCGACGGCGCGCAGTCGCAATCCGAAGCGCGTGCGGAAGAGCACCCACCAGGTGAATGGCACCATGGCGAAGGCGAAATAGACCAGCAGCGAATGGCCGGACAAAAGCTCGGAATAGATTGGGCCGACTATCGGGACGTCGGCCACCGCGTCCGCGAAAGGCAGATTGACGGCGCCGAAACGGCCCTCGGCCGACAGCGAAGGCGTACGCCCGCCCTGGCTGAACCAGGCCTGGCCGAGGATGATGGTGGAACCGGCGGCGATGAAATTGATCGCCACGCCCGACACGATCTGGTTGCCGCGATGGGTGATGGAGGCGAAGCCGTGAACGAGCGCGAGCCCGACGGAAATGAGCACCGCCATGGCAAGCCCGGCCCAGGCCGAGCCCATGACGGCCGCCGCCGCCCCGGCCGCGAACGCGCCGGCCAGCATTTTGCCCTCCAGACCGATGTCGAAAATGCCGGAGCGTTCCGAATAGAGCCCGGCAAGGCAGGCAAGCAGCAGCGGCACCGAAAGCCGCACGGTGGAATCGAGTATCTGGACGATGGTGGTGAAGAACTCCATGTCAGGCTCCCTCACCGCTTGTGGCCTCGACCCCGGCCGATCGCGGCCGCAGGGTTGCGAACAAAGTCTGTATCTGCGGCCGGAACATGTGCTCCAGTGCGCCCGCGAACAGGATGACGAGACCCTGAATGATCACGATCATGTCGCGGCTGATCGTCGGTATTTCGAACGAAAGTTCCGCGCCGCCCTGGTAGAGCGCGCCGAAGAGGATTGCCGCCGGAATAATGCCGACGGGATGCGAACGGCCCATCAGCGCAACGGCGATGCCGACAAACCCCGCGCCGGTAACGAAGTCGAGCTGCACCCGGTGCTGGTCGCCCATGATCGGGTTGAGTGCCATCATGCCGGCGAGCGCTCCGGAGATGATCATCGTTATCACGATGATGCGTGCTTCGCCGATGCCGGCATATCGGGCTGCCTTCGGGCTGTGGCCTTGCGTGCGGATTTCGTAGCCCAGTTTTGTGCGCCAGATCAGCAGCCAGACAAGCCATGCGCAGACCAGAGCCAGCAGGAAGGTGATGTTGAAAGGCGACGAGCGTATCGGCAAGCCGAACATCTCGATCAGCCAGTTGAGTTTCGGCAGCTGCCCGCCTTCGAGGAAGGTGCGGGTCTGCGGAGCCATCGAGCCCGCCGGTTTGATGACATCGACCAGCAGATAGACCATCACGCTGGCAGCGATGAAATTGAACATGATGGTGGTGATGACGATGTGAGAGCCGCGCTTGGCCTGCAATATGCCCGGAATGAAGGCCCAGAAAGCACCGACGGCGCCGGCACCGAGGATGGCCAGCGGAAAGTTGATCCACCAGGGGAACACGCCGTCTAGCGAAAGGCACACGATGGCGACGCCGATGCCGCCTATATAGGCCTGGCCTTCGCCGCCGATGTTGAACAGCCCGCAGTGGAACGCGACCGCGACAGCCAGCCCGGTAAAGATGAAACTCGTGGCGTAATAGAGCGTATAGGCGATCGATTGACCGCGGCCGAACGCACCCTCGACGAGGATCCCCGCCGCACGCAGCGGGTTTTCACCCACCAGCATGACAACCAGGCCGGCAACCAGGAATGCGACCAGCAGATTGATAACCGGAATGAGGCCGTAGTCGGCCCAGCCGGGCAGCTTTGCATAGGGTGCGCTCATTCCGCGGCTTCCTTCGATTCGACGCCGGCCATCAACAGGCCAAGTTCGCCTTCGGTTGCGTCCGGCCCGCGCTCACCGACGATACGGCCGTCGAACATCACCAGAATCCGGTCCGACAGAGAGCGGACTTCGTCCAGTTCGACCGAGATCAGGAGAACCGCCTTGCCCTGATCGCGCATGTCGATCAGGCGCTTGTGGATGAACTCGATCGCGCCGACATCGACGCCGCGTGTCGGCTGGCCGACGATCAGAACCTCGGGGTCCTGTTCCATTTCACGCGCCAGCACGATCTTCTGCTGATTGCCGCCCGAGAAGTTGGCGGTCTTGAGCATCGGATTGGCTGGGCGGATGTCGTATTTCTTCATGTTTTCCCCGGCCTCCGCGACGATCTTCTCGCGGTCGAGGAAAGGGCCTTTCAGATATTGCGGCTCGTCGTGATAGCCGAGAACGGAATTCTCGTTCTCTTCGAACTGCAGCACCAGCCCGACATGGTGGCGATCCTCAGGCACATGGGCCAGGCCGCGGTCGCGCAGATCGCCTGGATCGGTTGCGCCCGAGACGTCAATCTCCTCGCCGAGCAGCGTCACCTTGCCCGCTTCGGCGGTGCGAATACCGGCAATCGTTTCCAGCAGTTCCGACTGTCCATTGCCCGCGACGCCTGCGATCCCGACAATCTCGCCCGCCCTGACGTCGAAGGAGACGTCCTTGACCATGGTGACGCCGCGCGAATCCTTGACCGTAAGGCCCTTCACCGAAAGTTTGAAATCGCCCGGCTTGGCCTCGCCCTTTTCGACGCGCAGCAGCACGCGGCGGCCGACCATCAGCTCGGCGAGCTCCTCCACTGTGGTTTCGGCTGTCTTGCGGGTGGCCACCATCTCGCCCTGGCGCATCACCGACACGTTGTCGGTGATGGCCATGATCTCACGCAGTTTGTGCGTGATCAGCACCACCGTTTTGCCCTCCTCCTTGAGCTGGGCAAGAATGCGGAACAAATGATCGGCCTCGGCCGGGGTTAGCACTCCGGTCGGCTCGTCGAGAATGAGGATATCGGCGCCGCGATAGAGCGCCTTGAGGATCTCCACCCGCTGCTGAAGGCCGACCGGCAGTTCCTCGATGATCGCATCGGGGTCGACCTCGAGCCCGTAGTCGCGCTCCAGCCGCTCCAGTTCCGACCGCGCCTTGGCGATGGACGATCCGAGCAGCGCCTCGCCCTCGGCGCCGAGAATGATGTTTTCCAGAACCGTGAAATTCTCGACCAGCATGAAGTGCTGGTGAACCATGCCGATGCCGGCCGCGATGGCATCGTTGGGCGTGTGGATCGTCGTCGGTTTGCCGTCAACACTGATCGACCCGCTGTCGGCCTGGTAGAAGCCGTAGAGAATAGACATCAGCGTCGATTTGCCGGCGCCGTTTTCGCCGATGATGCCGTGAATTGTCCCCTTGGGGATATTAAGGTCGATGTTCCGGTTGGCGCGAACCGCACCAAAACTCTTGTTGATGCCGACAAGCTCGATTGCCGCTTCCGCCATCTACCGTTCCCACTCTCTTTTATCGCCGTTGCGGCGATTTTTTATCATTTGGTCAAGGGGACTATCATGGCGGTCCCCGGCTGCCAATTCCCCTATGGACAATCCGGCGCCAAGCCCAGTCTCGACAAAAGCGGTAACGCTTGTCAATTTCAACCGACAAACGAGCCAATCAGCCAAGCGATCCCGTGAGCAACAATCAAAGCCGCAACCCGCCGTCGACACGCAGCGAATACGTTGCTTTCCGGCCGATCACCACACGCTGGATGGACAATGACCTCTACGGGCACATGAACAATGTCGTTCATTATTCACTGTTCGATACCGCTGTGAATGGCTGGCTGATCGAACAGGGTGTGCTCGACATCCACGCTGGCGGGCAGATCGGTCTCGTGGTGGAAACCGGCTGCCGCTACCATGCCGAACTCGCCTTTCCGGACAAGGTGAATGCGGGAATCCGTGTCGGCCGGCTCGGCGGCTCATCGGTGCGTTATGAAGTCGGCCTGTTTCGCAACGACGAGGACAGCGCAGCGGCGGAAGGATTTTTCGTGCATGTATATGTGGATAGGCAGACGCGCCGGCCAAAACCGCTCAACGCGGATCTGCGCGCCGCGCTGGAGCCGCTGGTAAGATGACGGACGACACGGACGAACGCATCACCCGGCTTGAAATGCTGGTTGCGGAGCAGGAGCGCACGATCGCAGAGCTTTCCGAACAGCTCGGCGAACACTGGGCAACGACCGAGAAGATGCGCAAGAAGCTGGATGCGCTGACGGAGCGGTTCCTGGCGCTGGAAGAGCAGACCCTGCCGGAAACGCCGGTGACCAAGCCGCCGCACTACTAGCCGGCGTCAGTCGACCAGGCCGGCGCGCCTTCGTCGCAACAGCGGTGCCAGAAGCACGGGCCCGAGCAGCGACGACAGCGCCAGAAACCATCCAAGCCCCGGGAAGCCGAAACGCTCGATCACATACCCGGCAACCGGAGGCGCCACCACGGTCGTGATGCCGCCCGCCTGTGCAATGATCCCGATTGCCACCGAGGCCGACCCGCCGGCAGGCACGATGAAGGGCACGCTGGCGAACAGCGCCGATGCGATTACGCCGCTTGCGATCGCATAAACCACAGCTGCCGCGGTGGAGGCTACGACGCCGCTTGGCGAGAACATTGGCAGGGCGGAGACGGCGGTGCCCAGAAAACCGGCTATGCACAGCAGCATGGCAAAGCGGGCGCGGCGACCCTTCATCACATAGCCGGTGAAGATGTTTCCGACGGGCACGACAAGCGCAATGACACCGGCGGCTATTGCCAGGTCGGACCGGCCTGACTGGATGAACTCCGGTAGAAAGGCAAAGAACGCGATCGACAGGGTGACATAGACGCCGAAGGCGGCGGCGACGAGGAGCACGTCGGTCGATGCCGAGGCGCGTATCGGCGGCAACCCTTGCGGTTTCGGCGGTTCGTCCACCGCTTCGAGACCGTAGGCGAGCCACCCCGCCAGCAGGCTGGCGGCGCCGAAACCGGCCACCACGGTTGCCAGAAATGCACGTTCGCCGAAGACGGGTACCATAGCGGAGGCAAGAAAGTCGGCGATCGCGAAGCCAATCGGCACGAAACCGCCCCAGATCGCCAGAGCCGGTGCCTTGAATTCGGCCGGGGCCAGGGCGCTGACCAGTGCCGGTACCGCGATCACCAGCGGCAAATAGCCGAGCGCTTCGACAAGCCGCGCCGCGAGCACGGCCGTCTGGCTTTCGAAGGTGGCGATGCCGATGCCGCCGATGAAAAGCAGAACCGTCGAAAAGATGAAGGAGCGGTAGAGGCCGGCGCGGCTGATGGCGAATGCTGCCGGCAGCGAGGCCAGCGCCACGAACAGCCCCAGCAGCGCGGTCAGCCAGCCGATGGCGACCAGAGACATTCCGGCATCGTCGCGATACCAGCCGATCAGCGGCGCGATCTTGCCCAGCTGCGTGCCGGCCAGAATACCGGCGACCAAAAGCATGGAAATGGCGGCGAGACGCCTTCGTGTGTCGATCATGTCCGCATTTCCATTTCCGTGGGGTCGGCCTGGAGCGGCCGGTAGGTACGTCAGCCCCGTATTCAGGGACGCGCCAGAATCACTGGCAATCGTAGCTCAAGCCCGGCCGTGCCTGCCAATTGCCAACGGGCATGATCGGCTGCGCCAACGAAAAAGGCCGCCGGGCATACCCGGCGGCCTTCTGCAACCCATGCTGCCCGATCAGTAGGGGCAGTTGTTGTCGGACATGTAGTCGTGGACCGTGACCGTGCCGGCAATGATGTCGGCCTTGGCCTTCTCGACCGCGGCTTTCATGTCGTCGGTGATCAGCGATGCGTTGTTGTCGTCCAGCGCATAACCCACGCCGTCCTCTGCCAGGCCGAGCACGTTGAAGCCGGTGGAGAAGTCGCCGTTCTTGGCGTCCATGAAGGCGTTGTAGACAGCGACATCCACGCGCTTCATCATCGAGGTCAGAACCTTGCCCGGATGCAGGTAGTTCTGGTTGGAGTCGACGCCGATGCCGAGATTGCCGGCATCCGCGGCAGCCTGGAGCACGCCCACGCCGGTGCCGCCGGCGGCCGCGTACACAACGTCGGCGCCCTGGGACATCTGCGACTTGGTGATCTCGCCGCCCTTGGTTGGGTCGTTCCACGCGGCCGGCGTGTCGCCGGTGTAGTTCTGGATGACGTCGGTTGCACCGGCAGCCTTGGCGCCGCCGACATAACCGCAAGCGAATTTGCGGATCAGCGGAATGTCCATACCGCCGACGAAGCCGACCTTCTTGGAGTCCGACGCCATCGCCGCGAGAACGCCGACGAGGTAGGAGCCCTCATGCTCGTTGTAGACGACCGAGCGAACATTCGGCAGGTCCACGACCATGTCGATGATGGCGAAGCTGGTGTCCGGGAACTGGGCGGCCACCTTTTCCAGCGCCGCGGCCCAGGAGAAGCCGGCCATCACGATCGGATTGCGGCCATCCTCGGCGAAGCGCAGCAATGCCTGCTCGCGCTGTGCGTCGTTGGAAATCTCGAACTCGACATATTCGATGCCGGTTTCGTCGGAGAACTTCTGGGCGCCGTTGTATGACGCTTCGTTGAAGGACTTGTCGAACTTGCCGCCAAGATCGAACAGCAGCGCAGGAGCGATTTCCTCCGCATAGGCCGTGACGGACATCGCGGCGGCAGCCAGAAGGCCAAGAACTAATCTCTTCATGTGATCCACACCCTGTCGGTTGCACTCATTGTTACTTTTGTGTCCGTCACCGGAGCGGCGACGGCACATCTTTTTGGCGGAAGATAACATCCGCTTCGGCCCAGTTTTGCATGTGGCTGAGCAAATATCACGCGGAATTTTGACCTTCCGGACAAATATGGTTTCCGGCCGGTCAGGCGGTCGCCGGAAGCGGACAGGAGACACCGGTTCCCTGCAATCCGCAATAGCCATGGGGATTCTTCGCCAGATATTGCTGATGCTCGGCCTCGGCGAAATAGAACCCCTCGGCCGGCATGATCTCCGTGGTGATGTGGCCGCCGTGGCCGGCGCGGCCCAGCGTAGCCTGGTAGGCGTCGCGCGAAGCTATTGCAGCTTCATATTGCGCGGCAGACGATGTGTAGATCGCCGACCGGTAGGTGGTCCCGATATCGTTGCCCTGGCGCATGCCCTGCGTGGGATTGTGGTTTTCCCAGAAAACCGAAAGCAGCTCCGAGAAGGTTACGAGCCCTGGATCGTAGACGACCAGAACCACCTCGGCATGGCCGGTGAGCCCGGTGCAGGTTTCCTGATAGGTCGGGTTTGGCGTGAAACCGCCCGCATACCCGACGGCCGTCACCCAGACGCCTTCGGTCTGCCAGAACAGGCGTTCCGCGCCCCAGAAACACCCCATGCCGAACTGAATCGTCTCCAGCCCTTTCGGATGGGGACCGCTCAGGGACCGGCCGGAGATGAAGTGGCTGGCGGCGGTCGGAATGGGCTCGGCCCTGCCGCGCAGCGCATCGGCCTTCGCCGGCAGATTGGTCTTTTTGTTCAGAAGGTCTGCGAGAAAGAACACATTTCCCTCGCGCTCAGATCGGGGCGAAACGGCCGGTGCGGCGCTCCGGCCGGCGGCCGATCATGTAAAGCAGCAGCGCCAGGACAAGGAAAACGGCAAAACCGGGTGCCGACAGCAATGTCATGATGACCGGATCCCAGGCATAAGGTGCCAGAACCTCGCTGACCGCCGCCTCAGATGCCGCGTAGCTGCCGGGTGATACGGATTGCCAGCTCGCCGACAGCGCGGTCACGACGATCTGGTCGGCCGCGATAGAACGCGTTGCATCGAGCACAGCCATGATGACTGCGACTGCGAGTGAAATCGTCGCCATTAGGCGGAAGAAGAAGCGGATCATACCCTTGCCGTGGCGGCTGCCGGAGCATTCTTCACGCCGCCGGCGGCCTCAAATCTACAAATTCCGGCAAAGAGATAGGGCGGTCGGCGCATTTGCGCAATCGCCGCACTGAATTGTGGGCGCGGTTGCCGCCATGGCGCGGTACGCGCTGCCCGGCATCTCTTCACCGCGGAAGGCGCGGGCGGGCTTGGCATTCGCCGCCAATTCGACTAGATGAGCCACCGCGCCACCCGGCCAACCCGGGAACGCGCATGGTGAGGTGGCCGAGTGGTTGAAGGCGCACGCCTGGAACGCGTGTATACGGGAAACCGTATCGAGGGTTCGAATCCCTCTCTCACCGCCATTATTCGATCTCACACCAGTTCGCTGCGCTCACGGCTTTGACAGGGTAGCCTGATCGGCCGACACCCGTTCGGACTTGCGATTCGCAGGCCCGGCTCCTCAGCCTCCGGCTTCGATAATCTCCGCGATCTCTGAATGGCCGCGTCTCTGGGCGTGTTGCAGCGGGGTGGTGCCGTCGCGGTCGGCAATTGCGGCGTCAGCGCCCGCTTCCACCAGGGCCCTCACCGTGTCGATATGATCGGGTCCGCCATTGCCCAGGATCACCGCCTCGATCAGCGCCGTCCAGCCAAGATTGTTGACATGGTCGAGCGGCGCTCCAGCGGCGATCAGCCGGCGAACGACTTCGGCATGGCCGAGATGGGCCGCCGCAATAAGGGCGGTGCCGTCATAGGGGCTGGTGATCAGGTCGGCCCTGTTGCCGCGCGCGATCGCAAGCGACATCAGTTCGGGATCGTCGGCAACCGCCGCGATGGTCACCACGTCATAAGCGCGGTTGTCGAGTGCGTTCATGTCCGCGCCGGCCTCGGCCAGTGCACGCAGGGCGTCGTCGTTGGAAGCGAAGGCCGCGACATGTGCGGGAGTCCGGCCCGAGGCGTCGCGGGCATCGAGTTCGGCGCCGGCTGCTGCGAGTGCGCGGATCGCGGCCGCATCGCCGTTATGGGCGGCAAGATGCAAGCCCTGATAGGCGGCGACCTCGGTCGCCGAAGGCGCGGTTTGGGCCCAGGCGGGGATGGCAGTGGTCAACATGGCAGCGATGATGAAAGCGCGCATGATATTTTCCTGATTGTGCCCTCCCACGATACGACATGCCACCGGCCGCCGGGAAAAGTCGAGCGACCGCTTTGTCACAATCATGCGAGCGCAAGTTCAGCCGATGCCGCGCCGCGATGGCCCGGCTTCTAAACCCGGCGCCAGTCTGAAAGAACCAACACAATCAAGGCACCGGCGATGACCGCTGCCGCGGCAAGGAACGTTATGGAAAACGCGTCTCCGACCGTATCCGCACCCGCGTCGACGATCTGGCGCGTGCCGAGACCGGCCGTAAAGACGGCCGTCATAACGGAGGCGCCGGTCATGAAACCCAGATTACGGGAGAGGCCGAGCAGGCCGGATATCATGCCGCGCTGGTCCTGCCGCGCGGTCAGCATGAGCTCGGTGTTGTTGGCGGCAAGGAACAGCTGGAAGCCCGGCGTCAGCAGGACCAGCGACATCACATAGCCGGCAACGCCGAAGATATGCGGCAGCACCGCAAGGCAGACCAGTCCGGCGAATGTCTGCATAAGTCCGATCCTGACGACACGCGCAGTGCCCAGCCGGTCGGTGATCCGCCCGGCCGGGATCCCTGACAGGGCCGAAACCGCCGGCCCTACTGAGAGCACAAGTCCGGCCTGAACCGCATCGAGACCGAGACCCAGCGTCAGGAAAAACGGACCGACAACCAGCGTGGCCATCATCACGGTTGCGACGATCAGATTTACCGCCAGCCCGCATGCCATGCCGGCGTCGCGCAGAGCTGCCAGCTGCACCAGCGGTACGGGTGTGCGGCGTTCCACCTGCACAAACACGGCGCTGCCGGCCAGCGCCAGGACGAGCATGGCCAGATGTGCGGTGGCAAACCCCTCCTCTCCGCCAGTCATGGCAAGCGAGAACGCCACCAGCACGAGTGCCAGCACGGCCGCACCCGGCATATCGACATGTGCAAGGCTGGCCGTTTCCGATTTCCGGTCTGCGGGAACAGCGAATGCCGCGAAGGCGAGTGCGGCAAGTCCGGCAAACGTCAGCACCGCAAAGGCAAGCCGCCAGCCTGACCAGTCTATCAGAAAGCCGGCAAGCGACGGCCCGAGCGCGGTGCCGATGGCCGACATTGTGCCAAGCACACCCATTGCCGTTCCCATCAGATGTGGGCCGACTGTTTCGCGCGCGATCGCCATCGGCAACGCCATGAGTATCGCCCCGCCGATGCCTTGCAGTGCACGGGCCGCGATCAGAGCGCCAAGCGAGGGCGCCAGCGTGCTCAGCGCCGACGCGGCGGCAAAGAGCGCCAGCCCGGCGAGAAAGACGGTGCGCTTGCCGAAAAGGTCGCCCATGCGGCCGCCGATCACCACCGTGGCCGTGAGCGCCAGCAGATAGGCCAGTATGACCCACTGAACCTGGTGCATGGGCGCGGAGAATTCGAGCGCCAGCACTGGCAGCGCGATGGTAGCGATGCTGACGCCGACCGATGCGAGCAGTATGGCCAGCGCCAGAGCCGCGAGCCCGGCCCTGTTGGCCGCGCTGGTTTCGATGGTAGCCGTCTCGGTCATGATCCCGACCTTGCAAAAACACCCTTGAGGCAGCACTCTGCCACTTCAAGTCAGCTTGAGGTCAAGCATGAAAATTCTCGATATCGGCGAAATCTCCGAACGCACCGGTGTGCCGCCATCGACGCTGCGGTATTACGACGAGATTGGCCTGGTCACTTCGATTGGCCGGCACGGGCTCCGGCGCCAGTTCGGGCCTGAGGCGCTGCTTCAGATTACCCTGATATCGCTTGGCAAGAAGGCCGGCTTTTCGCTCGGCGAGATCGCGGAGATGTTCGCCGGATCAGGCGGCAAGGACCTGCCGCGTGAAACGCTGCATGCGCGCGCTGCCGCAATAGATAACGACATTCGCGATCTCACCCTGTTGCGCGACATGCTCGAACATGTGGCAAGATGCACGGCACCGTCGCATCTGGAGTGCCCGCGCTTCCGGAAGCTTCTGAAAGTTGCCGGTCGGAATATCTCGAAATGATCGGAGCCGCGAGGCCGCGGCACAATGACCGTTATCAGGTGCCGGGCGCCAGATCGCGCCTGTCGATTTCCCGCAGCACGGTATGAAGCAGCCGGTGCACCTCGGCCTCGGCAGCCTCACGGCTGGCACCAAACGCGATCGACAAGCGCATCAGGCGTTTAGCAAGCCCGTGCCAGTACCGGGAGGCATGGCGGCCGTTCTTTTTTCCCAGGACGGCAGCAATGCTGCATACCAGTTCCGACCGCTCATATAGCGGCACACGCACGTCACCCATACGCTTCCGAGCCCCGAATTTTCGTAGATCCGGAGGTATTCGCGGTTGGTTAATGGATGGTTAGCGGGCGTCCTCGAGGATCATCGCGGCGCCTTTTTCCGCGATCATCACGGTCGGTGAACTGGTGTTGCCGGATACGATGGTTGGCATGATGGAGGCATCGATCACGCGCAGCCCGCCAATGCCGCGCACACGCAGACGCTCGTCGGTGACAGCGAAGCGGTCGCCGTCCGGGCCCATGCGTGCCGTGCTGACGGGATGGAAGATGGTGGTCCCGAGTTCGCCGGCGGCGACCAGCAAATCTTCGTCCGAGACGATGTGAGCGCCGGGTCTGTGCTCCTGCGGATTGAACGCGGCCATCGCCGGCTGCGAAACGATTCGGCGCGTCCATTTGAGCGAATCCACCGCGACCTGCCTGTCCACGTCTGTGGCAAGATAGTTGGGGCGGATGTCCGGTGCGCTCGCTGCGTCAGGTCCCGAAAGGTGGATTGAACCGCGGCTTGTCGGCCGCAGATTGCATACGCTGGCGGTGATTGCGTCGAACGGGTGCAGGCCTTCGCCCCAGTTGTCGAGCGAGAGCGGCTGGAAGTGAAACTGCAGGTTTGCGGTCTCGTATTCGGGCGAGGAACGCACGAAAGCGCCCATCTGCGACGGTGCCATGGCAAGCGGACCGCGCCGGCGCAGTGCATAATTGACCAGCATCATCGAACGCCGAAACAGATTGGCGTAATCGGTATTGAGCGTACGAACGCCATTGACCTTGTAGACCGGGCGAATCTGCAGATGGTCCTGCAAGTTGTTGCCGACACCGGGCAGGTCGACCAGCGGCTCGACGCCGTTTGCCTTGAGCAGCGAGGGGTCGCCGATGCCTGAGCGCTCGAGGATCGCCGGCGAGGCGACTGCGCCGGTCGAGAGCAGGATCTCGCCGCGGGCCTCGGCCAGGCGTGTCTCGCCGCCCAGCCGGTAGCGAACCGCGATCGCACGGCCGTCGCGCAGCTCAACACGGTCGACCAGCGCGCCGGTGACGACCTTGAGGTTGGGCCGCGACAGCACCGGTTTCAGAAAACCACGCGCCGCCGACCAGCGCCGGCCGCGCTTCTGGTTCACCTGAAAATGCGACGAACCAGTGTTGTCGCCTGAATTGAAGTCGTCGATCTTTTCGATACCCGCCTCTTCGGCGGCATCGCGCAGGCGCTCCAGAACCTCCCATTTGATACGCGGATGCTCGACGTGCCATTCACCGCCGGACGAGTGGAATTCGTTGGGCGGCGCTTCGTGATCTTCGTGTTTCAGAAAATAGGGCAGAACATCGTCCCAGCCCCAGCCGGCGAGTCCCTGCTGCCGCCAGCCGTCATAATCGCGCGCCTGACCCCGCATGTAGATCATCGCATTGATCGCCGAGCAGCCGCCCAGCACCCTGCCGCGCGGGTAAGGCAGCGAACGGCCGTTGAGCCCGGGCTCGGCGGCTGTCTTGAACATCCAGTCGGAGCGTGGGTTGCCGATCGCGAAGAGATAGCCGGCGGGGATGTGAAGCCATATCCAGTTGTCGCTGCCGCCACCCTCAAGCAACAGCACCCGGTTGCCGGGATCGGCCGACAGCCTGTTGGCAAGCACACAGCCCGCGGATCCGGCGCCGCAGATGATGTAGTCGAATACCCCGTCGTCAGCCTGCGGCATGCTTCCTCCCCGTCGTGCCCCGGGCCGTATGTCGCATAGAAACAAGGGCATGGAAAGAATGCCCCTGCCGCTCCGGCGTGGCTTAACGCGCCGTCCAAACTTGCCGCTGCGTTATCTCGTGCTAAGCTGCGCAAAGTGGCGCCTGAAGCCATCAGGACGACACGAAATCAGGCATGCGCAAAGCGTCAGCTCGGCACATGTGCGACCGAAGAGGAAGGGTTTTGATGCCGCCCCGCAAGACGCTGCGATTATCGACTCCGCTTGCCGCGGGCCTGTTGTTTGCCGCCGCGCCGGCCATCGCCGAACCCGTTGTAATCGGCGTTCCGACATGGCCCTCGGCCAATGTTACGGCGCAGATCATCGCGCAGGCCGCAGCGAGCATGGGCGTCGAGGTCGAACTGCTTCCGCGCGGCACCATGACCTTGCTGGCCGACATGGCCGAAGGCTCCGCAGACGTGCATCCGGAACTGTGGTTTCCCAATCTCGCAGGCGCGCTCGAGCGTCTGAATGAGCGCGGCTCCATCGTGGTCGGTGACCATGGCGTGGAGGCCAGGCAGAATGTCTGCGTCACCAAAGCAACGGCCGAGATGACCGGCATCAAGGCCGTCGCGGACCTGGCCGATCCTCAGATGGCGGTCAGCTTCGACAGCGACAATGACGGCAAGGGCGAAATCTGGATCGGTGCGCCGACCTGGTCATCGACGGAGATCGAATATATTCGCGCCCGCAGCTACGGCTATTTCCGCACCATGTCGCTGGTCGAATTGCCGGAAGAGATCGCCATGGCAGCGGTCGACGTCGCGGCGTCTTTCGGCAGCCCGATGGTGTTTTATTGCTACGCGCCGCACCACGTCTTCGATCTCCACGAGCTCGTGGTGCTCGAGGAGCCAGCTTACGACCCGGAGCGCTGGAATCTGATCAAGCGTGCCGACGATCCGTACTGGCTGCAGAAATCGCGCGCCGAAACGGCATGGGACGTTTCGCACTTTCACGTCGCCTACGCCAAACGGCTCGAGGAAGACGAACCGGAATTCGCGCGGTTTCTTTCCAACATGGCGCTGGAAGCCGCCGACATCACGGCGATCAGCTACGCGTTTCAGGTCGAGCATAAGCCGGCCGCCCAGGTGGCATCGGAATGGATTGCCCGGAACGAGGACAGGTTGAAGGAATGGATGCAATGACGATGACACAGGGGCTCGCCAGGCTCGCCGCCGGATGGCGCGGCGCGTTCGCTTCGTTTGCCGTTGGCGCTGCCGCGCTGGCATCGGCCGTGCTGTTCGCAACCTCGGCTGGAGCGCAGGTTTTCGAGACGCAGATATTCGATCCGATCAAGCGCCAGTGGGTGAATTACGATCCCAAGCAGGCGATGAAATATTATCAGGCGCACGGCCAGACGCCGGAGGACTTCCGCCGCCAGGTCGTCGATTTCCGCACCGCGGAGAAGCCGGGCACCGTCATCATCGACGGCAACCGGCATTTCCTCTATCTCGTGCTGCCCGGTTTCAAGGCGATGCGCTATGGCATCGGCATCGGTCGCGAAGGTTTCGGCTGGGCCGGCATCGTGGAGGTGGGGCGCAAAGCGGAATGGCCGACCTGGACGCCGCCGGCCGAAATGGTGGAGCGCGACCCGAACGCGGCGAAATGGAAAGACGGCATGCCTGGCGGGCCCGACAACCCGCTCGGCGCGCGCGCCATGTATCTTTATGAAAACGGACACGACACGATCTTCCGTATCCATGGCACCAGCCAGCCCTGGTCGATCGGGCTCAACATCTCGTCCGGCTGCATCCGCATGGTCAATGACGAGATTACCGATCTTTACGATCAGGTGGAGATTGGCGCCAAGGTGATCGTGCTGCTGCAGGGCGCGGCACTCTACAAAGGCGTTTGAGGGGGAGACGGGATGACACGCAGCGCAACCTCAAGCCGGGGCTTTGCCGCATCGGCCATATTGATGGCCGCCGTGCTGGCGGCCGGCTGTTCGACGACGATGCAGCCCAAGGCGGGCGCCGTGCGCAGCACGGGCGAAACCGCGCCGGCCGACCTGCAGCTGCTGTGCGCCTCGGAAGCCGCGACACGGCTCGGTACGACGGAAAGCGTGCTGCCGGTAAGCTCGATGGCAGGCCCGAACGGCACCTTCCAGGTCAACCTGGCGGTCGGCTCCGGCCAGGCGGTCTGCTTCGTCGACACTAACGGCGTCGTGCAGTCTGTGGAACGGGTCTGATCCGCTAAACCAGCCCCGGTTCCGCGCCGCCGCCGCAAATGCGGCAGCGGCGAATACTCACAAAGTCTTGCGCCAAAGCGCGGGATTTGCGGCGTGACAGCAAGCGCGGCTTAAGCCTATCCTTTCACCCGGGTGAAATCTTTGCTGACTAGCTTCGTTGGCTCGGATTTCGGGCAGATGAGGGGTAGTATCATGAAATCGGTTTTTGCCGCGGCGAGCCTGGCGCTCGCCTTTGCCATGGCCATCCCGGCCACGGCCAACGCCGCCAGCGTGGTCGCCAGGGTGGACATTTCCAGCCAGACAATGACGGTAACGCAGCATGGGCGGGTGAAATACCGCTGGCGCGTTTCGACTGCACGCAAGGGCAAGGTGACGCCGACAGGTTCATGGTCGGCGAAATGGCTGTCCAAAAACCACCGTTCGAGCCGCTACAACAATGCGCCGATGCCTTATTCGATCTTCTATAGCGGCAATTTCGCCGTGCACGGCACCAATCAGGTAAGCCGGCTCGGGCGTCCGGCGTCAGCCGGCTGCGTGCGCCTCGACGTTTCCAACGCGCGCACGCTCTACAATCTGACGCGCAGTGTCGGCCTCAAAAACGTACGCATCGTCGTCCAGCGCTGAACAGGCGCCCGGTACAAACAAACCGTTTGCGAACCGCGCAGGGTTAACCCCCTTCGCGGTTTCGTGCTGTTTTGTTTTGCCTCTCCTCTATTCTTTTGTCATAGAACCGCGCGGAAATTCCCCGAAGGGACGAACGCACTGGTGACGCGGGCTTGCCTTGCCCGCAAGGCATGACATGCGGGACAGGAGGATAAGCTGAAGAGTTTCGGCTTCGGGCTTGAAGCGCTGGGGATTTTCGTCGTGCGCTTCCCGCGTATCTTCGCGACCATTATCGTGGTGGCGACGGCGATCTGCATCGCGTCCATACCGCGCCTTCATTTCGACGGCAATGTGCTCAACGTGCTCGCCGGCAAGAGCGAGGCATTCCTCAGCTATCGCCGGGTTCAGAACGAGTTTCGCGACTTTTCCGGCGATCTCGGCATCATCGTTCGGGCTGACGACCTTTACGATCCCGAAGGCATCGAAAAGCTGCGCAACCTGCATCTCGACCTGACGCTGGTCGACGGTGTGGAAAGCGTATTTTCACTCTTTACCGCCGCCAAGATCGATCCTGCGAGCGGCGCTATCACATCGGCCCTGCCTGAGCGGTTTTCCGAAACCGACGATGTGCGCGCCATTATTGCCAGCGCGGGCAGGGGCGACCCGCTTATTTCCCAGTTCGCGCGCATTGACCGAAACGCCGCGCTGATCTCGATCGAAAGCCCGTTTTCGGAGGAGAACGGCAACGCGCCGGAAGCGGAGCCGGTGTACCGGCTGCTGCAGGAAATCCGCGATATCGCGCCGCCTGGCCTGCAGCTCGATTTCGTCGGTTACCCGCTGTTGCGCGCCGACGCGGTGGAAGCGCTGATCTCCGACCAGACGCTGCTTACGATCCTGGGCGTGACCATGGTGTTCCTGGTCTCGCTGGCAACCTTCCGGGCAATCATCCCGGCGGCCATCTGCTCGATTCCGGCACTCGCTTCCGTTGCCTGGGTGCTGGGCGGCTACGCGATCAGCGGCTCGAGTATCAACTATCTCTCCACCGCGCTGCCGACGATTGGCATGGTGCTGGCGCTGGCCGACACGATCATGCTGTTCTTCACATGGTCGGCCATACGGTATCACGGGCTCGACGGCCGCGAGGCGATTGAAGCCGCGATCCGTCGCGTCGGACCCGCCAACTCGATGACTTCGATCACAACTGCGGTTGCATTCGGCTCGTTTGCCTTCAGCGGCAACCAGGCGCTGCGCTCTCTGGCGTTTCTGGGCTCCACGGCGGTGATGATCGCCTTCATTGCCGTCATGGTGGTGATGCCGCTGCTGCTCTACTATTTCGGCAACCGCATCCGCGTGGGCAAACGACAAGGCGTGTTCGAACCCGTGGGCGATGCGGTTTCGCGTTTCGCGATCTGGCGGCCCGGGCTGGTCGGTCTTGCGGCGGTTGTGGCTGCGGCGGTGTTTTCGACAGGCCACATTTTCGTCGACGAGCAACACGACATCACCGCCCAGCTGCCGCGCGATTCCGAAGCCGCAAATGGCGAGGAGCTGGCGGTGGATATATTCGGCGGCGTGGCGCCGATCTACATGCTGCTGCCTGTGCCCGAAGGCGAGACTTGGTCGGACAAGGACGCACTGGATGCGCTGGGCAAAGCCGAGCGCGCCTTCGGCGGCGAGATCGGCCGCGACCGGACGGTTTCGCTGGCGCGGGTCGCCACAACAGGCATGTCGGCATCGGCGCTGGACGAGGCAATGGACGAAGCGCCCGACAATATGCGCGGGCGGTTTCTTTCGGACGACAGAAGCGAATATCTGATCACCGGTTCGGTACCTTATGGGATGGACCCGGCGACAGCTCTTGCTGCCGCCGACGACGTTGTGCGCGCGCTCTCCGCCGACGGCATCGAAGGCGCGGTGGTGACCGGTTATCCGATCCTGGCAGCCATCGAGATACCCAACATCGTCAACGATTTGCGCAACAGCCTGATCATCGCAATCGTGCTCGGCGTTTTCGTCATCATGCTTGGGTCGCGGGCGCCGCTGGTTTCGCTTGCGGCGCTGCTGCCCAATCTCATCCCGGTGCTGTTCATCGAAACCGCGCTGTGGGCGATCGGCCAGCCGATGGATATCGCGCATGTTATCGCGCTCACCATCGCGTTCGGCATTTCGATCGACAACGCAGTGCATGTGATCAACGCGTTCCTGGCCAATCACAGGTCCGGCATGACTGACCGCAAGGCGATGCATGAGGCGATACTGGAAGTGGCGCCGGCGCTGGTTTCGGCAACCTTCATGTTCGTCGCGGGATCGTTCGGCACGCTGTTCTCAAGCTTGCCCTCGGTGTCCAATCTCGGTTTCCTCATCATCACCACGCTGTGCGTGGCGCTGGTGGCGAACCTCGCTTTCCTGCCCGCCTTGATCCTGACACTTCGGCGGCTTATGGGGCGCGCTGCCTGAAACGAGAGAGGTTTGGTCTTGCCGGGATTTTACAAGCTCATCGCCGGATCGGCAGCCGCCATTTTCATCGGGATCGCCGCGGCGGGCCCACTGCATGCCGCGGAAGGTGCGGAGATTCTCGCCGCCTATCAGGGCGACTGGCGCGGCAGCGGCGAGGCGAGGCCCAATCTCCGCTCGGACCTGACCAAGATTACCTGCCGCATCTCGGCCAGCTACAACCCGCAGGAAGCGGCGCTCAGCAACACCGGCAAATGCGGTACCACGAAAGGCGCGCAGAAACTCGAAGGCAAGCTCAGCCTTGTCGGCGACCAGCTGACCGGAAACTTTCTCGGTGCGGCCGCAAATTACGGGCTTGTGAACGCGACGCTGCGCATTGCCGAAAACATGATCGTCACCGAAGCCCAGGTGGAAGACGCGGGCAAGATGGTGAAGGTGCGCACCTTCGTGACCCCGCCACAGGACAACGTGTTTCTGGTTCAGAGCCAGTTCTTCGACCGGGCGTCGAACAGCTGGGTCGTCTCGGGCGAGATCGAATTCCGCCGCCAGTAGCGCCTTTGCCTAGCCGTCCGGCTCGGGCGGCAGAGGCGGCTGTTCGGCTTCCTCCATCGGCTGCTCGGTAAAGCCCTCCAGATCGGACAGCTGCTGCATGTCCCGCTTGATACCGAGCGGCGAGGCTACATAAGCAGTGATCAGCTCCGCAATCGAGGTCAGCGCGTGGCTGTGCACCCGCTCATAGCCGTGCGAACCATCGATGCCGAATGCCAGAAGCGCGGTGCGCACATCGTGCCCTGCCTCGATAGCCGACGCCGAATCCGAGCGGTAGTAGCGGAAAATGTCCTTCTGGTAGTCGATCTCGTTTTCCCGGCACAACTCCACCAGCTTGTGCGTCAGGTGATAATCGAACGGGCCCGACTGGTCGGCCATGGCGATGGTGACGCCGAATTCGGCGGAGTTCTGGCCGGGCGCTGAGGTGCCGTTGTCTACCGTGACCATCGACGCGATGTCGGGTGTGACGATCGACGCCGCGCCGACACCCACCTCCTCGGCGATCGTGAACAGCCAGTGGATGTCGACGGGCAGCCTGGGCCGCTCGCGGTTAAGCGCCTCGATCGCCGCCAGTGCGATGGCCACGCCGGCCTTGTCGTCGAGGTGGCGCGAGTTGATGAACCCGTTTTCCAGAAACTCGGTGCCGGGGTCGATACCGACGAAATCGCCGACATCGATGCCAAGCGAGCGCGTTTGCGAATAGGACTGTGTCATCGCGTCCACGCGCAGTTCGATGTGCGGCCAGCCGACCGGCTGGGTGTCGACCTCGTCGTTGAATGTATGGCCCGACGCCTTGAGCGGCAGAATGGAACCGCGGAAGCTGCCTGTCTCGGCGTAGATGTTGCACCGCGCACCCTCGGCGAAACGGGCCGACCAGTGGCCTATCGGCACAAGCTCCAGCCGCCCGTTCTCCTTGACGCGTTTCACCTGCGCGCCCAGCGTGTCGAGATGGGTGACGACGGCACGCGCCCCTTCGCGGCGGCCGCCCTGCATGACGGCTCGGATCGCGCCGCGGCGCGTCAGCTCCGGCTCCAGGCCGAGGCGCTGCAGCTCCTCGGTGGTGTGGCGCACCACGTTGTCTGTGTAACCCGTGGGACTGTCGATCGACAGCAACGCCTCCAGCGAGTCGATCAGAAAATCGGTGTCTATATTCAGTTTCGGCATTTCATGTTTCCGCAGCCATCTCATCATGCCTCACCCGAGACATCGGAAACAACAGGTCCAGGTAACGTTCTGCCGTTGGTTGCGGCTCGTGGTTTGCCAGCCCCGGCCTTTCATTGGCTTCGATGAACACGTAATCGGGCCTGTCGGGCGCCTGCACCATGAAGTCGATGCCGACGACAGGAATGCCGATGGCCCGCGCTGCATGGCAAGCAGCATCCACAAGCTCGGGATGCACGATGTCGGTGACGTCGTGGATGGAGCCGCCGGTGTGGAGGTTGGCGGTCTTGCGCACAAGGATTTCGGCGCCTTCGTCCGGCACGTCGTCGAGGCCGAAACCCTGCGCGGCGAGGCAGCGAGCGGTTTCATCGTCGACGGGGATGGTGCTTTCGCCGTCTGTGGCCGCCGCGCGCCGGCGCGACTGCGCCCCGATCAGTTCGGCAATCGAGCGCCGTCCATCGCCGACGATCTGCGGCGGACGCCGCAGTGCCGCCGCGACCAGCTTGTAGTCGATGACGACCAGCCGCAGGTCGTTGCCGTCGAAGCAGGATTCCACCAAAACGCGGTCGCAGACCTCGCGCGCGCCGGCGATCGCGGCCGCAACGTCCTGCGGCTTCTCAAGACCGACAGCAACGCCGCGGCCCTGTTCGCCGCGCGCCGGTTTGACCACCACGCGGCCGTGCTTCTTCACAAACGCCGCGACCCGCTTTTCGCCGCTGTCTGCCTCAATCTGTTCGGGCACGGTTAGGCCGGCCTTCTCCACCACGCGGCGCGTGACTGCCTTGTCGTCGCAGATCGACATGGCAACGCCCGAGGTCAGTTCCGACAGCGCCTCGCGGCATTTGATGGAACGGCCGCCAAAAGAGAGCCTGAAGAAGCCGCCCTCGGCATCGAGCACGTCGACATGCACGCCGCGGCGCCGCGCCTCGTCGACGACGATACGGGCATAGGGGTTGAGCGCGTCGTAGGACTCGATCTGCGGTGCGAAGAACTTCTCGTTGATCGGGTTCTTGCGTTTGACGGTAAAGATGGAGATGCGGTGGAAGCCGAGCTTTTCGTAGAGCGAAATCGCCTGCTCGTTGTCATGCATGACGGAGAGATCGAGAAAGGCGGCACCGCGCGCCTTGAAATGTTCGGCGACGCGCCGCACGAGCATCTCGCCGATGCCGGGATGGCGGGCCTGCGGGTCGACCGCCAGGCACCATAGCGAGGAGCCGCGCTCGGGATCGGCGAATGCCCGGCCGTGATCGATGCCGGTTACGGTGCCGATGATCTCGCCGCTCGCTTCATCCTCGGCCACGAAACAGGTGATGGAGCGGCTGTCGCGGCTCGACCAGAAGAAATCCGGGTTCACCTGCACCATCTTGCGCGCGGCATAAATGGCGTTCACCGCCTCCGCGTCGCTTTGCGACGACAGGCGCCGAATGAAATAGCCGCGCGGCTGCCGGCTGCCGGCACGGTACGTCGGCAGTTCCAGCCTGTAGGAATGCGAAGGGTCGAGAAAGATCTCCTGCGGTGCAAGCGACAGAAGCACATGCGGGTCGCGCACGTAGAAAGCGATGTCCCTGCGGTCCCGCCTTTCGCCGCGCAGCGCCTCGACGACGCCCTCATTGGTTTTGAAGGTCTGGGCGAAGATCAGCTTGCCCCAGCCGCAATCGAGCGTGGCTTGCGGTTTCGCCGCCTCGCCGTCTTCGGCCACCGAAGCGATCGGCGGCTTGAGCGATTCGCCGCGCATGCGTTTGAGGCGCACACTCATCTGCCCGCCGGCGCGTTGCCGCCTGGAGCCCGCCTTCTTGCTTTCGCCGGTCATTGCGTCAGATCCCATGCGTCTGCAGCCAGAGTTCGAGCAGCCCGACCTGCCACAACTCGGAGCCCTGTAGCGGCGTAATATGATCGGCCGGGTTGGCGAAAAGGCGGTCGAGATAGTCCTGCCGGAACAGGCCGCGCTCGCGCGCCGCTGCCGAACCCAGTGCATCGCGCACCAGATCGAGGTAGGGCCCGTCGATATATTTGAGCTCGGGCACCGGGAAGTAGCCCTTCTTGCGGTCGATGACCTCCGAGGGCAGCACCTTGCGCGCGACGTCCTTGAGCACGCCCTTGCCGTTGTCGCGCAGCTTGTGCTCGGGCGGGATGCGGGCGGCGAGCTCCACCAGCTCGTGATCGAGGAACGGCACCCGTGCCTCCAGCCCCCAGGCCATCGTCATGTTGTCGACGCGCTTTACCGGGTCGTCGACGAGCATGACCGTACCGTCGAGCCTGAGCGCCCGGTCGACCGGAGTGTCCGCGCCTGGCCGGTTGAGGTGTTCGGCAACCAGTTCACGGCTGACGTCGCTTTCGGCAATCCACTCATCGCCGAGTTGTGTCTTCAAGGTCGCATGGTCGCGGTCGAAGAAGACCCGGGTATAATCGCCCACGACATCGTTCGAATTCTTCAGCGGCGGGTACCAGTGATAGCCGGCAAATATTTCGTCAGCGCCCTGGCCCGACTGCACCACCTTGATGTGCTTGGAAACCTCCTTCGACAAAAGATAGAAACCGACATTGTCGTACGACACCATCGGCTCTGACATTGCTGCGAAGGTTCCGGGCAGCGCGTCCATCAGCTCCGACGAGGGCACGAAGATCTTATGGTGATCGGTGCCGAAACGTTCGGCGATCAGGTCGGAATAAACGAACTCGTCGCCCTTCTCGCCTTTTGCCTCCTGGAAGCCGACCGAGAAACTCATAAGACCGTGCTGACCGGCTTCGGCCAGCAGCGCCACAATCAGGCTCGAGTCGACGCCGCCCGACAGCAGCACGCCGACCGGCACGTCAGCCACCATTCGGCGCTTCACGGCAAGCCGCAGCGCGTCATGTACGCGCTCACGCCAGTCCTGCGCCGACAGGCCGCTGTTTGCCGGGTCGCGGTCGAAGGGCGGGTTCCAGTATATGCGGTCGGTCTTGGAGCCGTCCGGCTCTATGATTCGGATCGTCGCCGGCGGCAGCTTGCGCACGCCATTGAGGATTGTGCGCGGCGGCGGCACCACGGCGTGGAAGCTCATGTAATTGTGCAGGGCGGCGCGGTCGATCGAGGTGTCGACGCCGCCGGATTTCACCAGTGCGGGCAGCGACGACGCAAACCGGATCGCGCCGGGCAGCTCGGAATAATAGAGCGGCTTGATGCCGAACCTGTCGCGCACCATGACCGTGCGGCCGCTTTCGCGTTCCGAAATGACGAAGGCGAACATGCCGTGCAAACGGCCGACTGCCTCCTCGCCCCAACAGTGCCATGCCTTGAGAATGACCTCGGTGTCGCCTGACGAGAAGAAGGAATAGCCCTTCGCCTCGAGCTCCGAGCGTAGCTCGGGATAATTGTAGATGCAGCCGTTGAAAGCGATGGTGATACCGAGCGCGGAATCGGTCATCGGCTGTCGCGACTTTTCGGACAGGTCGATGATCTTCAGCCTGCGGTGACCCAGCGCGACGCTGCCGTGCTGGATGTAGCCGGACCCGTCGGGCCCCCGCGGCGCAATCGCGTCGAGCATTGCCGCCATTGCCGTCGCAGACGGCGGCGTATTATCGAACCGTATCTCGCCGCAGATTCCACACATATGTCCGTTGAGCCTCCTGAGGGGTGATTGCGTTTTCGCGCCGTTAGTTATAATTCTAATTATTAGAAGTCAAATGAGACACTGGTATGGCACCTCGACATCGGGCAAAGGCTGACAGCCTGCGCCAGCAGTCACTGGCACTCGAAAAGGCGATCCGGCGTATCGTGCGGGCAAACGACGTGCAGTCGCGGGCGGTGGCCAAGCAGTGTGGGCTGACCTCGGCCCAGCTCGTCGTCTGCCGCGGCATTCTGGAACTCGGCGAGGTGACGACGACCGCGCTGTCGGCCTATGCGGATCTCAGCGCCGCAACGGTGGTGACAATCCTGGACAATCTGGAGCTGCGCGGCATCATCGAACGCTATCGCTCCCTGGCCGACCGCCGCATCGTGCATACGAGGCTGACGGACACTGGCCGGGCGATCGTCGCCGGAGCGCCGCGTCCGCTGGGGGAGGCGGCACTGACGCGGCTGAAGGCGCTCGACGCCGGAGCGCGCCGCAGCCTGGTCGAAAGCGCTGCCCATCTCGCCAATCTGCTGGAACGCGACGCGCCGCCTGCGGGCGCCAGTTCCGCGGCTCAGCCGCCTGCCGGCAATGGCGAGCGGTCAGCGTGATGAAATCCAGGACGCCAGCCGTTCGGCCGCCTGCTCGACCTGATCGAGGCGGCGGTTGAAGCAGATGCGGAAATAGGCTTCCGCACCCTCGCCGAACGCCGAACCCGGCGCCAGGCCGACGTTCGCCTTGTCGACAATGTCGAATGCCGCCTCAAGCGAATCGGTAACGCCATCCACTGCGAAGAAAAGGTAGAACGCGCCGGGCGGCGGGCTGACACGCGCACGGCCGGTCGCTTCGAGCGCGCCGCACATGATGTCGCGCGCGCTGCGAGCCCGCTCCACCTGCATCTCGACGAAAGCTTCGCCCTGTTCGAGCGCCGCCACGGCGCCGCGCTGCATGAACTGGGCGACGCCCGAGGTGGAGTACTGGATCAGGTTCTCGAAGGTCTGCCCGAGCTCGGGATGGGCCATGATCCAGCCGATGCGCCAGCCGGTCATGGCCCAGTTCTTGGAGAACGTGTTGACGAACAGGATACGGTCTTCCGGCTCCATTATGTCGAGGAAGGAAGGGGCACGCGCGCCGCCGTAGTAGAAGCGGGTGTAGATTTCGTCGGCGATGATCCACAGACCCCGGCGGCGGGCCAGCTCCAGAATGCGCTGCAGCGTCTCGGTGTCCGCGGTCCACCCGGTCGGATTGGACGGCGAGTTGACGAAAATGGCGCGTGTTCGGTCGGTAACGGCTGCTTCCAGGCGATCGGTATCGAGCGCCCAGCCATTGGCGCCGAAATCCAGGCCCACCGCGACGGGATTGGCTCCGCCCACGAGCGAGGCGCCGAAGATGTTGGGCCACGCAGGGGCAAAATAGATGATGTCGTCCCCCGCGCCGACCGTTGCCTGCAGGCACAGCTGGATTGCCTGCATGCCGCCGCCGGTAACGAAAAACTGCTCGGGCGAGAATTGCTGGCCGAATACCCGGGAATGGTACGTGGCAAGGGATACCCTGAGTTCGGGTATGCCGCGCTGGTAGGTATAGAAGGTTTCGCCGCCCTCGAGCGCACGTGCCGCCGGCGCGGAAATGAAGTCCGGCGTCGGCAAGTCGCCTTCGCCGGCCCAAAGCGGGATCAGGCCTTCCCGGCCGCGCCCGTAATTGGCCACGGCTACAATGCCGCTTTCGGGAGCAAGGCGCGCTTGGGCGCGCAAATCATCGATCAGAGCCATTGGTTCATCCGGAACGGTGTGAGGGGCGGGCAATATTGCAGCCGCCTGTCTAGCGCCGCGGATGGCATCCAGGCAAAGCCCGCCTGTTGGCCCACAGGCGGGCTGGTGATATCTGCTCTATTTCCTGGCCAGAAGATCCCTGATCTCGGTCAGCAGCTTGACGTCGGCAGGCGGTGCCGGAGGTGCTGCATCCTCGACTTTTTCCTGCTCCATGCTGCGGCGGATGTTGTTCACCGCCTTCACCATCAGGAAGATGATCCAGGCAAGGATGAGGAAGTTCAGCAGTACGGTGATGAAGCTGCCATATGCGAGCACGGCACCCTGCTCGCGAGCAGCCTCGAGGGTTGTCGCCGTCACCGAGTCCGACAGGCCGATGAAATAGTTGGAGAAATCGAGGCCGCCGAAGATCGCACCGACAATGGGCATGATGACGTCGTCGGTGAGCGACTTCACGATCAACGCGAATGCCCCGCCGATGATCACGCCGACGGCCAGATCCATGACATTGCCCTTGGCAATGAACTCACGAAATTCCTTGAGCACTTAGATGTCTCCCCTCGCAGAATTAGTGCCTGGCCGCCATTGGACGCAGGCGATGAAATGCAAGGGTTATGCAATTTCGCAGCCAAAGCAAGCCGGAGAGGCGATGGACAGCACCGGGCGGCTGTGATTGCATCGCGTAAAAGGCCGGCGCCAGCGGGCCAGGGGAGGACTTGCCCGTGCAGGGATGGGCAATTGCAATTGTCGCGCTCGCATACGTGTCGCTGCTGTTTGCGATCGCCAGCCTCGGCGACCGCTACGCGGCGCGCAGGCGCTTCGACAGCCCGAGGCCGATCATCTACGGGCTCAGCCTGGCAATTTACTGCACGTCCTGGACGTTCTTCGGCTCTGTCGGGCTGGCGTCGGAGCGCAATTGGGAATTCCTGGCGATCTATTTCGGCCCGGTCCTGTTTTTCGTTTTCGGTTTTCCGGTCATCCGCAAGATCATCCGGCTGGCGAAATCGGAGAAGATCACCTCGATCGCCGACTTTCTCGCCGCCCGTTACGGCAAGAGCTTCGCCGTTGCATCGATCGCGACCATCATCGCGACGCTCGGCACCATCCCCTATATTGCGTTGCAGCTGAAGGCCGTGTCGGATTCCGTCAGCCTTCTGGTCGAACACTACAACGGCCGCCCGCCCGCAGACGACCTTTTCATCGGCGACATTTCTCTGATGGTGGCGATGCTGCTCGCTGTTTTCGCTGTTCTGTTCGGAACCCGCCATGCCGACGCGACAGAGCACCAGAACGGCCTGGTGCTGGCTGTCGCGGTGGAATCGGTGGTCAAGCTCGCAGCATTTTTGGCGCTTGGCATCGCCGTCACGTTTTTCTTCTTCGACGGGCCGTCAGATCTTTTCCGCCGCACGGCCGAAAACGCGGACGTTGCCGCTGCCCTGGGCTACCGGACGTCGCTCGGAACCTGGGTGGTGCTGACCACGCTCAGTGGATTCGCGATTATCATGCTGCCGCGGCAATTCTATGTGACCATAGTTGAGAACCGCGCCGAAGAAGAGCTGAAGACCGCAAGCTGGCTGTTCCCTCTGTATCTCGTTCTGATCAACCTGTTCGTGGTGCCGATCGCGTTTGCGGGTCTGGCGACGGTCGGCGACAGAACCACGTCAGACCTCTACGTGCTCTCGCTGCCTCTCTTGCAGGGCAATGACCTGCTTGCACTGGCAGCGTTCGTGGGCGGGCTTTCGGCAGCCACCGCCATGGTGATCGTGGCCAGCGTGGCGCTGTCCATCATGATCTCCAACGACCTTGCCATCCCGCTTTTCCTGCGCCGCTACCTGCGCCCGGACTATCGCGAAAAGGCCGACCTTACCGCGACCATTCTCAATATCCGCCGCGCGGCGATCTTCATCGTTCTGTTTGCCGCCTTTCTTTATTATCGCGAGACCACCCACAACACGCGCCTTGCGGCGATCGGCCTGATCTCTTTTGCCGCGATCGCGCAATTTGCGCCGGCTCTGTTCGGCGGGCTGATCTGGCGCGGCGCCAACGCCCGCGGCGCCGCCATGGGCATGATCGCCGGCGGCCTCACCTGGGCCTACACGCTTCTGCTGCCCTCGCTGGCGCCGCCAGATACCGAAATTCTGCGCACCGGGCTGTTCGGCATTGCTGACCTGCGCCCGCAGGCATTGTTCGGCACCGTTGCCGAACCGCTCAATCACGGCGTGATGTGGAGCTTGGCGATCAACACGCTGTTTTTCGTACTCGGCTCGCTGAGCCGGCAGGCCTATGCGCTGGAGCGTATCCAGGCAGCGCTGTTCGTCCCGCGGGATGCCAATCCGCGCCCGGTGCTGCGCCGCTTTCGTACCGCGGTCACGGTCAACGACCTGAAAGACACAATCGGCCGCTATCTTGGCGTCGAGCGGACGGAAAGGTCGTTCCAGAGCTACGAGGAAAAGGAGGGCGTCCTGCTCGTCGGCACCGAGCAGGCGTCGATGCCCGTTATTCGTTTCTCCGAGCAACTGCTGGCCAGCGCCGTCGGATCGTCGTCGTCGCGGCTCATTCTGTCGCTGATGTTTCAGCGCAACGACAGATCGGCGCGCGATGCGCTTAGGCTGCTCGACGATGCCTCCGAGGCACTGCAGCAAAACCGCGACCTGCTGCAGACTGCGCTCGACCAGATGGAAGAAGGCATTACGGTTTTCGACAAGGACCTGCGCCTGATCTGCTGGAACCGGCAATACCGGAACCTGTTCGGGCTGCCCGACCAGCTGGGCCAGGTCGGCATTTCGATGGCCGAGTTTCTGCGCGACCTAATCGACCGCCGCGAAATCTCTCCCGACCGTGAAAACCACGTGCTGGAGCGACTGACGACGGTCGGACAGCCCTGGCAACTGGAGCTCAAGGCCAGCGGCCGGACCATCGAGGTTAAATCCAACCCGATGCCGGATGGCGGCATCGTCGCCACCTATGCCGACATCACCGCGCGGGTGGAGGCAGACCTGGCGCTGAAGCGCGCCAACGAAACGCTGGAGCAGCGTGTTGCAATGCGCACCGCCGAGCTGGTCGAAGTGAACGAGGAGCTGGCCCAGGCGCAGGTGATCGCCGAAGAGGCCAATCTGGGCAAAACACGATTTCTTGCAGCCGTCGGCCACGATATCCTGCAGCCGCTCAATGCCGCACGTCTCTACTGCGCGTCGGTGATGGAAACCGCCGAGGGCGACAAGCGCTTCGAGACCGTGCAGAGCATTGAGTCTTCGCTCGACTCCGTGGAAACGATTCTCGGCGCGGTGCTCGACATATCGCGCCTTGACACAGGGGCGCTGAAACCCGCCAAATCCGTATTCAGCATCGATGGGCTGTTGCGCCAGATCCAGACGGACTTTCAGCCGCTGGCGAATGAAAAGAACCTCGACCTGCGCATCGTGCCGTCAAGCGCGACCATTTTCACCGACCGCAACCTGTTCCGGCGGCTGGTTCAGAATCTGGTATCCAACGCGATCAAATACACCCGCTCGGGGCGGGTTCTGGTCGGCGTCCGGCGTCGCGGCGGACTGATCGAGCTGCAGGTGCACGACACAGGCATCGGGATCGCCGCCGACAAGCTGAACACCGTGTTTCGCGAATTCACCCGGCTTGAAGAAGGTGTGCGCGAAGCGCAGGGCCTTGGGCTCGGCCTGTCGATTGTCGATCGCATCGCTCGCGTGCTGCGGCTTGAAATCCAGATTGAGTCGTTCGCGGGCAAGGGCACACGGTTTTCAGTCATCGTGCCGACTGCGGCTTTCGAGGCGGTCGAAACCGAAACTGTTGCCGACGATCCGCCTCAGCGTCCGCTGACTGCGCTGGACGGCATGGCCGTTCTTTGTATCGACAACGATGCCGGCATTCTCGACGGCATGCGCCTCCTGCTCGAAGGCTGGGGCTGCGTGGTCGAAACCCAGCCGAGCTGGGAGCGGCATGCCGAGCTCGGCAGCGGTGCGGCCAAGCCGGACATCGTCCTTGCCGACTATCATCTCGACAAGGAAACGGGGCTGGAAGCGATCCGGCGCATCCGTCAGTTTCACCGCGCAGGGCTGCCGGCCGTTCTGATCACCGCGGACCGTTCCGACGAAGTTCGCGCGCAGGCTGCGCAACTCGAGATACCGGTGCTCAACAAGCCCGTAAAACCGGCGGCGCTGCGGACGGTGCTCAACCGGCTTCAGCGTCTGCCGGCGGCAGCCGAATAGGCTAGCTGACCGGGTCGGCTCCGATGCGCGAAAGCATGATCACTGCCTGTGTGCGGCTGTCCACGCCGAGCTTTTGCAGCACGGCCGAGACATGTGCCTTCACCGTCGCTTCTGAAACCTGAAGCTCATAGGCGATCTGTTTGTTGAGTTTGCCTTCCGCCAGCATGCCGAGCACCCGCGTCTGCTGCGGTGTAAGCGATTGAAGCCGCCTGATGACGTCGGATATCTCGGGATCGCCCTCCGAGCCGAGCTCAATGCCCTCGGGCGTATAGACGCCGCCGGCAAGAACCGTCTTCACAGCCTCGCGGATGACATCCATGCCGGCGGACTTGGAGATGAACCCCGATGCGCCGAGTTCGAGCGAGCGGCGGATGGTCTCGGGATCGTCGCGCGCGGAAACGACGATCATCGGCATCGAGGAATGAATGCCGCGCAGGGCAACCAGGCCCGACAGGCCGCTGGCTCCGGGCATCGTCAGGTCGAGCAGCAGAAGGTCGGCGTCGTCATTGTCCGCGATCAGCGCCTTGGTGGAATCGAAGTCGCCCGCCTCAAGAACGGCGTTCTCGCCCTCCACGCCGGCCAGCGCCTGCTTCAGCGCGCCGCGAAACAGTGGATGATCGTCAGCGATGACGAATTTGCAGCCAGATGCCACGAAACCTCCACGCCCACGCATCGCCGCAAGGGCGTGCCTCCCTCCCTGGATTATGCGGGGATGCCGCCGCTTTTCAAGCTGCGATGCAACAATGGGCGTCCTGCCGCTCGCCGGGTTGTGATTTGCCCGCTTGCGGCATTGGCCTAAAGTCGCAGATAGCCGGAGGGAAGCTTGATGGAGAAGTTCCGCCAGGTTGCGATGATATGCGTCGGCAGGGCCGTGCTTTTCGGCTGGCTCGCCATCGGCCTGGTCATGCTGAGCTTTTCGTTCAATCCGGCAATCGCATTCCGGGCCGGTGCCGTGATGGCGCTGGCTATGGCGACCATCCTGCTCGTCAAGGCATTCGAGGCAGGCCGCAAAAGCCCGCGCCACACGGAGATGTGGCTATACCTCGATGACAAGAGCCGGCCGGTGAACCCGGAGTCCAAACAGGTGTTCCGGAACACGGTTCGCGAAGTCTACGGCCGGTTTGCGCAGGGCGCGTTCCTGCTTGCCTGCGTCATGTTCGTGCTGTCGATCGTGTTTGTCGGCCTGGGCTATGACAAAAACCTGCCGATCCTGCATCGCGTCGAACGGGAGAGACCGGTCCAGACCCTCAAGTCCGATCCGGCGCAGCTTCCTGTTCTTGCCCGGCTTCAGTCTCGAACTCTTTCACGATTCCCATAAACCGGCGCATGAAGCGCTCCATCAGGCTCATCGTCTGTTCGAACTCCTGATCGGAAGGCAGTGCGTTGTGGGCCGTGCCTGCACCCAACTCGCCAATGCGCTTTTCCAGCGCATCGATACGCTTCTCGAGCGCATCGATGCGGCCGGCGCCGGCCGGACTGCCGCCGCCTGCATCCTTGCAGGCCAGCCCGTCCGAACCCGTTTCGCAGAACGACATCTGTCCGGTCTCGGTGTCCATGCGCACGAAGCCGCCTTCGGTTCGCTCAAGCTGAAAACGCTCGGCCGCCAGGCCCTGTCCGGCGAATGGAAGGGCCGCTGCCAGGACGAAAACCGTCGGGACAATATTGCGCATGGTGAACTCCCCAATTTTGCGAACCGCATCATAGCAGCCATTGCGCCTGAAATACGATCAAAGCTATAGCCGGGCCGCAGTCAGGAGCGTGCTTTGGACAAGTTCATCTACAAAATCTGCCCCGCCGCACTGTGGCGGGCGGCGGAAGCTGCCGGCCAGTTCGACGGCGCACCGGTCGATTTCGCCGACGGCTTCATTCACTTCTCCACGGCAGCGCAGGTGATCGAAACGGCCGAGAAGCACTTTGCAGGACAGGATGGCCTGCTGCTTGTCGCCGTCGACCCAGCGAAACTCGGCGCAGCGCTGAAATACGAGCCTTCGCGCGGTGGGGCGCTGTTTCCGCATCTCTACGCACCTCTTCCGCTTGCGGCGGTCGACTGGGCGAGGCCGCTTCCGCTCGGTTCCGACGGAAAGCACGTCTTTCCGCCGCTGGAGCCTTGACCCGGATGCTCGGCGCGCTCGGCCAGCGCCTTCTCCTGCAGCTGCCGCCGGAGGCTGCCCACAAGCTTTCGCTGCGGGCACTGGCGGCCGGCGCCGTCCGCGCAAGCCTGCCGCGCGATCCGCGCCTTGTTGTCGAACGGTCGGGGCTGACCTTCGCCAACCCGCTCGGCATGGCGGCCGGCTATGATAAAAACGCCGAGGTGCCAGACGCCCTGCTGGGGTTGGGTTTCGGTTTCGCGGAGGTTGGCACCGTGACGCCCCGGGCCCAGCCGGGCAACGCGGCGCCGCGTGTGTTCCGACTGCGCGAGGACGGCGGCGTCATCAACCGGCTGGGCTTCAACAATGAAGGCCACGCGGCTGCCCGTCGGCGGCTGCTCGGGCGCCGCAAAAGGCCGGGCATTGTCGGCGTGAACGTGGGAGCCAACAAGGACAGCAGCGACCGCGTCGGCGATTATGTCGCCGGTGTGGAAACCTTTGCACCGCTCGCCGACTATCTGGTTGTGAACATCTCCTCGCCCAACACGCCCGGCCTGCGCGATCTGCAGTCGGCGGGCGCGTTGCGTGAACTTCTGGCGCGGGTCATCGCGGCGCGAAACGCAGCGCCAGGCGACCGAGGTGTGCCGATATTCCTGAAGGTCGCGCCCGATCTCGATGAAGCGGAAATATCGTCGATCGCCCGGGAAGCGACTGATGCGGGGGTCGATGGGCTGATCGTATCGAACACCACGCTACGGCGTGCCGGCCTGCGAAGCGCGGCGCGAGGCGAGGCGGGCGGACTGTCGGGCAAACCGCTTTTTGCACGATCGACAGCGGTGCTCGCCAGAATGCGCAAGGCAGTCGGTCCCGACATGACGCTTGTCGGCGTGGGTGGCGTAGACAGCACCGAAACGGCAGTTGAGAAAATTCGCGCCGGAGCCGATCTGGTGCAGCTTTATACCGGCATGATCTATCGCGGCCCCGGTCTTCCGGCGCATATTGTGCGTGGTCTCGCTCAACTGGCCGAGCGCGAAGGGCTGAGCTCGATCCTCGACATCCGCGACAGCACGGTCGACCGGTGGGCCGCACAGCCGCTCGGCGATTAGCTCACGAGCCGAACTGCGCCGCCGCACGGCGCCGCATGATCAGGTATAGCGAGACACCGCGCGCCAGCAGGAAGATGTGCAGGGCAGCCCACAGGCCATGATTGCCGTACAGCGCTCCCAGCGACAGCAAAGCGACCAGATATAATGCGAACGATAGCAGCATCGCGTTGCGCATGTCCTGCGACCAGGTGGCGCCGATGAAAACGCCATCCATCTGAAAGGCAAGTACGCCTGACAGCGGCGTTGCCGCGATCCAGATAATATAGAGCGCCGCCAGGGCACGCACATCCGGCGCCGTTGTCATCAGGTTGATCAGCCGGTCGCCGGAAGCGAGGATAACCGCCATCAGCACCAGCGCGATGCTGAAACCCCATATCGCGACAAGCCGCACGGAGCGGTGGAATGCGGTGCCGTTGCGTGCGCCAACGGCGCGCCCGGCCAGCTGCTCGGACGCGGCGGCAAAGCCGTCCAGAAAATAGGTGGCGACCAGGAAGAAGTTCATCAGAACGGCGTTGGCCGCCAGCGTCAGCGTGCCGAGCTGGGCACCCTGACGGGTCAGAAGTGCGAAGGAGGCCATCAGCACGAAGGTTCTGATCAGAATGTCGCGGTTCAGCGTGAACATGGCGCCCAGTGCCTGCAGGTCGAAGACCCGCGTGCGTGGCACAAGACCGGCACGGAGGAACCGGACCGCGACGATCGCAAGCCCCGCGACCGCGCCTATGAGTTCGCCGCACACCGTGCCCCATGCGACGCCTTCAAGCCCCCAGCCGAGCGTCAGGCCGAAGAAGATGGACAGGGCAATGTTGGAGCCGTTGAGTACGAGCTGCAGCACGAGCCCGAGCGCACCTTCGCCACGGCCGAGCACATAGCCGAGGATCGCATAGTTCATCAGCGACAGCGGAGCTGCCAATATTCGAATGCCCACATAAAGCGCGAGCGCGTCGAAGACGGCGGCCTCAGGGGCGAAGAACACGCCCGCGACATAAAGCAGAAGCGGCGCGAGCAGGATCGTGACCAGGCCGGATACTGCGGCAATGGCAAGCGCACGCCAGAACACGGCCTGCTGTTCGGCGTCGTCTTCGCGGCCCATCGCCTGCGCGACAAGGCCGGTCGTGCCGGTGCGCAGGAAGTTGAAGGTTGCGAATGCCAGATCGAAGGTGACGGCGCCGA
This sequence comes from Mesorhizobium sp. Z1-4, assembly GCF_004000235.1. Lineage (GTDB taxonomy): Bacteria > Pseudomonadota > Alphaproteobacteria > Rhizobiales > Rhizobiaceae > RCIO01. Next base: position 1,192,226 of record NZ_RCIO01000001.1, on the reverse strand, counting down.
TCGCAAGTCCGCCAAGAAGCGCGGCATCGCCCAGTTGCCCGACAACGGCGGTGTCGACGACGCCCAGTAGCGGTGTGGTCAGGAACGCGACCGTCATCGGCACGGCGATGGCAAGTACCGAACGGTTGGTCACCACAAAGGGGCGCCGGCTGGCTTCTGAGCTTGTCTGTTCGGTCATGGATGAAACCCGGTGGCGCGATGCTACTAGCTGCATCTGCACATATCGGCCGTGCCATGCAAGCCTGGCCGGCCTGGCAAGCCGCCAACCCCATGACAGTTTGTGCGCCCCCCTTTCCCAGGCGCACGCACAGGCCCTAGATAGAAGCTATGGCTCTGCCGATTGTCCATCACCCCGACTACGACGCGAAATTTGCGGTCAATCACCGCTTTCCGATGGGCAAGTACTCTGCACTCATGCGCAGCTTGCGCGCCCGTGGGCTGGCGCGTGACGGCACACTGGTGGAATCGGCGCCCGCCCCAGCCGCATGGCTGCGTCTTGCGCACGACGCGAACTATGTCGATCAGGTGTTGCGCTGCGAGGTGCCGAAGCCCATTGAGCGCGAGATCGGCTTTGCGATCGGTGAGCGGGTTGCGTTGCGGGCGCGGCTGGCTTCGGCGGGTACGGTAATCGCGGCCGATATTGCACTCGCCGGCGGCATCGCCTGCAATGCGGCCGGCGGCAGCCACCATGCAAGGCGCAGACATGGCGCGGGGTTCTGCACATTCAACGATGTCGCCGTTGCCGCGTCGGTGCTTCTCGCCGCGGGGCGCGTGAGCAGCGTTCTGGTCGTCGATCTGGACGTGCATCAGGGCGACGGCACGGCCGAGATATTTGCGGATGAACCCCGGGTCTTCACTTTCTCGCTGCATGCGGAAAAGAACTATCCCGCCCGCAAGGTGCCTTCGCGTTATGATTTCGCGCTACCCGACGCCGTGCGAGATGCCGCCTATCTTGAGTGCCTCGACGACGCGCTTGGCCGGATCGCGGAAGCACTCTCACCCGACATCGTTTTCTACAATGCCGGGGTGGACCCACACGTGCACGACCGCCTGGGACGGCTTTCACTCACCGATGACGGGATAAGAGAACGCGACCGGCGTGTGATCGCGCATTTCCGGGGCCGCGACATACCGCTCGTTGGCGTGGTGGGCGGCGGCTACGCCGACGATGTCAGCGAGCTCGCAGAGCGCCACGCGATAATGTTCGAAACGGCAGCCTCATATGCATGACGCGCATCAGGAGCGTCGGTAGTTGAGAATGCGCAATATGATAAAAGCCGGTACCACAATCGCAGCACCCAGCACGATGTAGTCGCCGAAGCGGGCAAGCGCGTCGAAACCAAGATCCCACATGCGGACGAAGAACTCGCGGATCCCGTTGAGAACATCCCAGGGCGACCAGCCGAATGCGCTCATCACGATGCCGACCAGAAACGACAGCACGACGAGCTTCAATGCCACGCGCAGCGGCGTATCGCCGAGAAACCGATTGATGGATGACACGCGCCACCTCCAAAATTGCGTTGGAAGGCACATACGCATGTCGATACGGCGGTTCAATAGCCCACTCCGTGCGCCGCGTTCCGGCAGCATATCCGCAGATCGGCCGAACATGGCCTACGGCCACGTTGGCATCTCCCGACAGTTTGTGTATTCACCGGCAGATTCAGGAAAGTCTTCTTGATAGATCAAATATTTTTCTGCCGTGATATTTTATGAATATGCTGATTGCCCGAACGAATTTGCAAATCTTAACCGTTATATTTTACACAATAATTTAGCATTATTTAAGATTTCTTGCATGAGTGCTCTGAATACAATTTGCTTGTTTGGGTTTATCTCGTATTAACCGCATCGCTCAAGCGATTCTTAATTTCCCTATATGAAGAATCGCCGGTCATTTTCGTTGGCTGGGGTTCATACCGAGATGCTTCGCAGGTTGTGGAACGACCGCGGCGGCAATTATGTGCTGATCACCGCGGTGGCAATCGTGCCTATCATGGGCGGGCTTGCCCTGGGTGTCGATTACGCGGTGATGAGCCAGCAGCGGCAGTCGGTTCTGCACGCACTCGATGCAGCCGGCATAGCGACGGCACGCTACATTTCGGACGGCGGCGGCGGCGATGCCGCGAAGGCCTATGCGCACACTTTCTTTGAGGCCAATCTCAGTGGCGAAGATGCCAGCCAAGCGGTGCTGACGGTCGTTCTGCCTGACGAAAATGCCGGTGGCGGCACACTCAAGCTGTCGGCGGAGGCCAGCTACAAACCCTTCTTTCTGGGCGCCTTCAAGGCCTTTGTGGGCGGTGACGGAACGACACAGACCAACCTGGCCTTCAGCGCCCTTTCCGAAGTGCGGCTGAAGAACACGCTGGAAGTGGCGTTGGTGCTCGATAATTCGGGTTCCATGGACTATCTCGGTTCCGGCTCCGGCAAGAAGCGCATGGTTTTGCTGAAGGAAGCAGCCAAGCAGCTCGTCGACACCATCGCCGCCGAAGGCGCGCAGATGAAGCAGATCTCCAAGCCGGTGCAGTTCGCGGTGGTTCCGTTTGCCGCTTCGGTCAATGTCGGCGCGTCGAACAAGACGGCGTCGTGGATGGACACTGATGGCATTTCGCCGATCCATCATGAGAATTTCGACTGGTCGACCATGCCGGCCGCCAAGAAAGTCACCGCATCGGGCGGCGGCTTCTACAAGACAGGCGCGGGCTGGGGAGCGGCGGTCAACCAGAAGGTTACCCGCTTCACCATGTTCGACGACCTGCAGCGCATCACCGGCTACAGCAATGTGCAGACCGGAACCACCACCCAGTGGGTGTGCACGAGTTGGTATTACTCGTCCTGCTCGTACCAGACGGTGCCGGTTTATGAATCGGTTCCCAACTACGGTTCTTACGCCAGCTGGCAGGGGTGCGTGGAATCGCGGCCCTATCCCTACAATATCAATGACGCGACACCGAGCAGCGCGACGCCTGCCACTCTCTACGTGCCGATGTTCGGCCCTGACGAGACCGACAAACGCGACAGCTCCAACCGCGCGTCCGAAAACGACTGGTGGCTCGACCTCACCACCAGCTCGGACAACGCCTACCGGCAGAAATATATGCCGAAATACTTCGAGCCGGCACCCAGCGGCACCAGCGCGGCAAGTGCCGGCAGCGGCCCCAATGCGAGCTGCACGACAACTGCCATCACGCCGCTGACCGACGTCACCAGCAGCGCCGGAAAGACGGCCGTGACCAGCGCCATCGACGCGATGGCATCGAACGGCGGCACCAATGTGCCGGAAGGCATGGCGTGGGGGTGGCGCGTGGTGTCGAGCGCGGCGCCGTTCACCCAGGGGCGGCCCGAAGTGGAAAACGGCAACGACAAGGTCGTGATCGTGCTGACGGACGGCCAGAACACCTACTACACGCCGTCTTCGCTCGGCTACAACGACCTCGCCAGCAACAAGTCGATCTATTCGTCCTACGGCTATGCCGGCAAAGGCTACAACGGCACCAGCGCCAACCGCATCTTCATGGGCACCTCGAATGTCGTCAGCAAGAGCGATTATTCGAACGGCAACTACACCAAGGCGCTCAACGAGCAGTTTGCCGCGCTTTGCAGCAATGCGAAGACAGCCGGCATCGTCGTGATGACGGTGTCTCTGGACCTCAGCTCATCCAAGAGCGAGGAAAAGGCGCAAATGGATGCGCTGAAGGCCTGCGCTTCCGAATCCCGCTTCCGCAAGGATGCGAACAACCTGCCGGCGAAGCTCTACTGGAATGCAACCGGTTCCAGCCTGGCGGAGAAGTTCAAGGAAATCAGCCAGGAACTCTCCAACCTGCGGATTGTCAGCTGACGTTGGAAGGCTGGAGCGGGTGAAGGGAATCGAACCCTCGTATTCAGCTTGGGAAGCTGCTGCTCTACCATTGAGCTACACCCGCCGACCGGCGCATTGATCGTCACCCGCGTGGCTGGTGTCAAGCACAGTTTGGAGCCGGCATTGACGCGCCCGCGGCAGCGGCCGGAGTTGCAGCCAAGCCGGTGACATGGCTTTATCCCACATGGAGCGCGGGCAGCCGCGCCGGCGGGACAGGGCGGCATGAACTGGCGAAATCACATCGGGACCGCACTCGAAGGCCATCATCCGGGCCTCGGCCGGCGCGTCGAACTGGCGCTCTTGGCTATTGTCGCGATCTCGGCCCTGTTGATGGGCATCGAGACGCTTCCGGATCTGCCGCGCTGGGCACGCTACGTCCTGGTCGTTACGGACATCGTCATCATCGCGATCTTCACTCTCGAATATGCGCTGCGCATCCTCACGGCGCATAACAGGCGTGCTTATATCTTCAGCTTCTACGGCATCGTCGACTTGCTATCGATCGCGCCCTTCCTGCTCGGCCTCGTGCTGCCATGGTTCGGTGTCGATCTCAGAGCACTGAGGACATTGCGGCTTTTCCGACTGTTCCGGTTGCTCAAGGTGGCGCGCTATACGAAGGCCGCGGAACGGCTGGCCGCCGCGTGGCGTTCGGTAAGAGAAGAGGTGGCAATCTTCGCGGTCGTTGCGACGGTGCTGCTTTATGCCTGCGCGCTGGTTGTCTACCAATTCGAACATGAGGCGCAGCCGGAGGCGTTCGGCTCCGTTTTCGACGCACTCTGGTGGGCCGCCATCACGCTGACCACGGTTGGCTACGGCGACGTCTATCCCGTGACCATGCTCGGGCGGCTTTTCACCGTACTGATCCTGCTGGTCGCTCTCGGCATCGTGGCGGTGCCGACCGGCCTCATCGCCTCCGCTCTTACCGCGCTGCGGCAGGAAGAGCGCGAGGCCGCGGGACAGGACAAGTAGAGCCTGCTCAGTTCAGCATCACGTCGTTCACGTAGCCGATTGCCGCGGCCGCCAGAAGGATTGCGGCTGCCGCTGCGATCAGCAGCAGCGGCGCGCCGAAAAGGGACTTGCGCTCAATCGCCTTGATGCCGGCGCGCAGCGGGTCGGGATCCGCCTGCTCATCCGGCAGCTTTGACGGCGCCGCGCCGGTAACGGGGTGGGCGCGCAGCTTCCAAAGCGCGGGCAGGTAGACCCAGGCGCCGCCCAACCAGAACAGCGCGATGACAATCCAGCCGAAAACGCCGGGGCCGAACCATTTGTCGTACATGAAGAGAGCGGTGACGAGCGTCGAGGCTGCCACCCACATCAGAATGCCGCTGCCGACCGCGCCCGGCGGCAGCAATTTCACCTCATAGCCGCAGCTGGCGCAGTCGTAGCGGAGCTCCGTGCCCGTGCCGGTCCAGCGGCGCTCGGACAGCGCCATGTCGGCGCCGCAGCGCCGGCATCGCCTTGTTTCGGTTTCCGCCCCCATGCCCCGAACCTAGAAAGAAGTAGCGGTGCGGGGCAAGCCCGCCGGGTCAGCGGGTCACGAGTTCCGGCCCCATCAGCGAATAGGGCAGCCATGTCGACAGCACCGGCACATAGGTGACGAGAATCAGGAACAGGAAGAGCACGGCAACGAAAGGCATCGCCGCCCTTACGACCTGGATCAGGCTCATGCCGGTTATGCCCGACGTGACGAACAGGTTAAGGCCGATCGGCGGCGTGATCATGCCGATCTCCATGTTCACCACCATGATGATGCCGAGATGGACGGGATCGACGCCGAGCTCCATTGCGATCGGGAAAACGACCGGCGCCACGATGAGCAGCAGTCCGGAAGGTTCCATGAACTGGCCGCCCAGAAGCAGCAGCAGATTGACCGCGATCAGGAAGGTGAACCAGTTGAAGCCGTAATCGAGCATCACGTCGGTGATGGCGTCGGGGATGCGCTCGGAAGTCAGCACATGCGCGAAGAGCAGCGCATTGACGATGATGAACATCAGCATCAGTGTGGTTTTGCTGGCGTCGACCATGACCTTGCGTGTTTCGTCGTGAAAGGCTGCTGCGGGCATCTTGCGCAGCATGAGCGAAAGGTTGCGGCCCCAGATCGGAAGCCCGGCCGCGAGATGACGCGGCACGGCGAGCGGGCTGTGTTCGGGGTCGCGCCAGACCGCATAGGCGATCAGGATTGCGAGCGACAATATGAGCCCGAGCGTTGTGCGCCCGGCAAATGTGACGGTCTCCGATTCCGCCGTCGCGAAGAACGACAGGATCATCCACACAAAGAAGAACGCCAGGAAATAGACGCTGGCCGAAAAACCCACCCGCGCGCTTCTGGAATCGCTTTCGGCGACCCAGGGCGTGTCCTTCATCGGACCCATGTCGCGATAGATGAAAAGCGCGACGAAGAAGGCATAGACGGCGGCCACCGCGGCGGCCTCCGTCGGCGTGAATACGCCGCCATAGATGCCGCCGATGATGATGACGATGAGGAACAGGCCCCAGCCCGCCTCCTTGCCGCCATTCAGAAGTTCGTGAAAACCGCGCCACGGTTCAGCGGGCAGATTGCGCCAACGGGCGGCGATGTAGATGGCGACCATCAGCATCAGGCCCGCGACAAGGCCCGGGATAACGCCGGCGAGGAACATGCGGCCGACCGAAACATCGGTTGCGGCCGAATAGACCACCATCACGATCGATGGCGGGATCAGAATGCCGAGTGTGCCGGCATTGGCGATGATGCCTGCCGCGAAGGGTTTGGAATAGCCGACCTGGCGCATGCCGGCGATCGCGATGGTGCCGATGGCAACTACCGTGGCCGGCGAGGAGCCCGACAGCGCGGCGAACAGCATACAGGCCAGAACCGAGGCCATGGCGAGGCCGCCGCGGAAATGGCCGACCGCCGCGATGGCAAAGCGGATGATGCGCTTTGCCACGCCGCCGGTGGACATGAATGCCGATGCCAGGATGAAGAACGGAATGGCCAGCAGCGTGTAGTTCTGCGATGCGGTGAAGAGCTGCAGCGCAACCGACGACATGGAGTCGGACGAAAACAGCGCGATCACCAGTACCGACGACAGGCCGAGCGAAACCGCGACGGGGACGCCCAGAAACAGCAGACCGATGACAAGGGCGAAAAGGATTATGGTTTCCATTGTCTCAGCCCTTCAGCTCGTCCTTGTGCTCGGCAACGAGCTCTTCGGCTTCGTGGCCGGCAATCACCAGTTCGCGCTCCCCCGTCCATATCTGGCCGATGGCCTGCAGGCTGCGGAAAGCAAGCAGCGACAGGCCGATCGGCAGCATCAGATATGCGATCCAGCGCTGAACGCGGTCCTGAAGGCCGAAGGTGGATTGGAGCAGCTCGGGCCAGCGCAGGTCGTCGAGCCCGGTGCCGCGCTGGAACATGAAGGTCCAGTAGCCGACCGCACCCGTCTGGCGCCAGTTGGTGCTGGTGTCGACGCCGAGCAGCGTGAGCCATGCCGCGTTGATGAGAATGATCGCGTACAGCAGAACGCAGGCGGCGCCGAAGATCGCCAGGGCGCGGAATGCCCGGGGCGGGAAAAGCCGGATGAGCGCATCGACGCCGAGATGCGAGCCGATCTTGATGCCGTAACTCATGCCGAACAGGATGAGCCAGGCGAAAAGAATGCGCTGAAGTTCGAGCGCGCCGCCCCAGCCGGTGTTGAAGCCGTAGCGCGCGACAACCTGCGCGAATGCGACGATGGTGATGATGGCAAGCAGCGCGGCGATGAGGTTTTCCTCAAGCCGGGCGACTGCCTCGGGCCGCCTGCGCTCCCATTGCCAGAACGCGCCTATCATGAGCAGCAGCGCCAGATAGGGCCACAACACGCTCCAGTTCATTATCCTGACCTCCCCCCGAAGTCATTATTGGCTGCAACAGCGGTGACGATCACCCGATGCAGCACCGGGCGGGCTTTTCGCCCGCCCGGCCAATGTGTCGGCTTGTTGTTTCTAGTTGGTGGCGTTGGCGCCGACAGCGGCGTCAATCAGGTCCTTGCCGATATCGCCTTCGAACTGATCCCAGACCGGCTTCATGGTGGCGACCCAGTTGGCACGCTGTTCGGGCGCCAGCTCGCGGATCATGCCGCCGGCATCGAGAATGTTCTGGCGGTTGGCGGCTTCGGTCGCTGCGACCGAAGCGTTTGCCGATGCGGTCACGTCGTCAACGATGGAGACGAACTGATCGCGAATGTCGGCGTCGAGGCCTTCCAGCCATTCCGTCGAGGTCACCAGCAGATAGGCCAGAACCTGATGGTTGGTCTCGGTGATGCCGTCCTGCACCTCAAAGAACTTCTGGGTGTAGATGTTCGACCAGGTGTTTTCCTGACCGTCGACAACGCCGGTCTGAAGCGCGCCGTAGACTTCCTTGAAGGCGAGCTTCTGGGCCGAAGCGCCAAGCGCCTCGATCATCGCCACGGCGACGTCGGACGTCTGCACGCGGAAGCTGAGGCCCGACGCGTCGGTGGGCTCGACAAGCGGCTTCTTGGCCGAGAACTGCTTCAGGCCGGACAGCCAGTAGCCGAGACCGGTGTAGCCGTCGGGCTCCATAACCTTGAGCAGACCGCGGCCCGCATCGCTGTTGTTGAAGCTGTCGACGGCGTCGAGGCTGGCAAACAGGAACGGCAGGTCGAACAGCCGGTACTTCAGCGTGTAGGCTTCGAATTTCGAAAGCGACGGAGCAGCGAGCTGAACGTCGCCCAGAAGCAGCGCTTCCAGAACCTTGTCGTCGTCATAGAGGGTCGAGTTGGCGAACACCTCCATGCAGGCCTTGCCGTTCATCTCCTCATTGACACGGTCTGCGAGCAGCGTTGCGGCGTCGCCTTTCGGGTGGCCCGTCGCGGCAACCACATGGCTGAACTTGATGACCATTTCGCCGTCGTCGCAGCTTGCCAGCGCGGGTGCCGCGCCGATCGCTACCGATGCGGCAACAGCCGCGCCCAAAACATATTTCATGGAGTCTCTCCCTATTCTCCGGACACCGGCTGTGCCGCCGGCTCACAAATGTGTTCGCAAGCGTCGTGCCAACTTCCCGCTGGCCTGCGCATGTCCGCGTATATCGATAGTTTACAGGGCGTTACCGGGCGCAGTCATTGCGCAGCGCAACACCGATGCAAACCTGGATGGGTAGATTCGGTAACATCTTCGGCGGGCAATGGGTGGTTTCTCACCCTCAAAGCCCGTGGCGGCGCATCTTTTCGTACAGCGATTTGCGGGAGATGCCGAGCTCCTCGTAGACCGGTTTCAGCCTGCCGTCATGCCGGTCGAGCGCCGTTTCGATCACGGCTTTTTCGAAGCTCTCCATGCGCTCGCGCAGCGGCGGGCCGCCGCCATTGACCGCCGCCTGCCGCTGCTGCCCGAAATCGGTGCCGAGGCCAATGACAAACCGGTCGGCGACATTGCGCAACTCGCGCACATTGCCGGGCCAGTCATGTGCCTTCAGGCGTTCCAGAAGATCGACGGTAATTTCCGGGATCTCGCGCCGGTAGCGGGCCCGTGCCTCACGCGCCAGCTGGAAAAACAGGTCGGGTATGTCTTCGGCATGGTTGCGCAGCGGCGGTATCGAAATGCTCACCACGTTGAGGCGGTAGAAGAGATCGGCGCGAAAGCGCCCGGCTTCGCTTTCGGCCTTCAGGTCCGCCTTCGACGCGGCGATGAACCTGACATCGGTCTTGATGACCCGGTTGGACCCCAGTCGCTCGATCTGCTTGGTTTCAAGCGCGCGCAGCAGCTTCACCTGAAGATCGAGCGGCATGGATTCGATCTCGTCGAGCAGGATCGTACCGCCATCGGCATGTTCCAGTTTGCCGATGCGCTGGCTGCTTGCACCGGTGAAGGCACCTTTTTCGTGTCCGAACAGCTCCGATTCCACTATCTCCGCCGGCAGCGCGCCGCAATTGATGGCGACAAAAGGCTGGCCAGCGCGAGCGCCAAGGCGGTGAATGGCGCGCGACACGACCTCCTTGCCGGAACCGGTTTCGCCGACGACGAGCACATCGGCGTCGGTCTCCGCAATCGCCCGGACCTCGGCTCGCAGCCGAACCATCGCCGGCGAGTTTCCGATCAGGACTTCATCGACACCGTCGCCGCCGGTGAGGTTTTCGCGCAGCGCCCGGTTTTCGAGCACCAGCCGGCGCTTCTCCAGCGCCCGCGCGGAAACCTCGGCCAGCTTGCCCGGAGTGAAGGGCTTTTCCAGAAAATCATATGCACCGTTGCGCATGGCCTGCACCGCAAGCGGCACGTCGCCATGACCCGTGATCAGAATGACGGGCAGCGCGGGGTCGATTTCAAGCGCCTTGGCCAGGAAGGTCATGCCGTCGATGTCGGGCAGGCGGATATCGCATACGGCGATGCCCGAAAAGGCGCGGGTGATCATGCTCAAGGCGCCGTCCGCGCGCGGGAAATCGGCCACGGCATAGCCGTCCAGCTCCAGCCCTTGCACGAGAGCGTGCCGCAGATCGCTGTCGTCGTCGATCAGCACGATATCGGCATAGGCGCCCATCAGGCCGGCTCCATTTGCCGGTTTTTGGCCGGGGCAGCCGTCCTGAGCACCACGGTAAAGGTAGCGCCACCTCCCTCGCGGCCGCCGGCGCTGAGTTTACCGCCGAAATCCTGCACGATGTTGTAGGCGATGGAGAGCCCGAGCCCGAGACCTTCGCCCACTTCCTTGGTGGTGAAGAAAGGGTCGAATATCGAATGGACGTCGTCGGCGCTGATGCCGGGGCCGCGATCGCAGACGCGGATCGTCGTCGTGGTGTCGTCTGCCTGCCAGTCGATGGTGATTTCGTCGGCCCCCGACAGCGTGTTGGAATCGATGGCGTTCGAGATCAGGTTGACAAAGACCTGCGCCAGACGCACCGGGCCTGCGCGAACCAGGCGGCCGGGGCGGTCCGGCCGGCAGACGATTTTCATGCCGGCGGCCTTGGCCTTGGGCTGGATCAGAAGCAGGCTGTCCTGCAGGACCTGTTCAAGCTGAACGTCGGCAAGGTCGATGCGCGGTTTGCGGGCAAAGGATTTCAGCGTCTTCGACAAGGTGGCCATGCGGTCGACCATCGCCCCGATGCGGCTCAGATTGTCGGAGACCTGTGCGGTCTTTTTTCGCGCCAGAAACAGCTGCGCATTGTCGGCGTAAGATCGTATGGCTGCGAGCGGCTGGTTGTATTCATGCGCCAGCGCCGCCGACATCTGGCCGATCGCGGCCAGTTTGGTCGACTGCACCAGCTCCGTCTGCGCCTTGCGGAGCGCCGTTTCGGTAAGCTTGCGCTCTTCCACTTCAACTGCCAGCCGGGCATTGGACCTGCTCAGCTCGCCGGTGCGCTGGCGTACCTGGCGTTCGAGGCGCAGAGCAGTCAGGCGCTCGAGGCGGTGCCGGCGGCGCGATTCCTGCAGGCTCAGGACGATGATGACGCCGATCAGCGTGGCCAGCGCTGCGCCGAGCCCGGCAACCGTGGCGGCATAGCGGCCCGCATCCACGATCGCGCGGTCGGGTACCAGCACAAATAGCGTCCAGTCCATGTGCGGAATGTAGCGGCGGAAGGGAATGAAGCGCGAGGAGCCGGTGTCGGGAAGCGTGATCGTGCCGGCGCTTGCGCCCGCTCCGGTGAAAACAGCTTCGCGAATAGCGGATGCCCTGCCGCGCGCCATGCGATTGCCGGCGACGAGCTGGCCCCGGCTGTCGAAAGCAACGATCGGATTCGGCGACAGCGCCCAGGTCTGCTCGATGGAGTCCAGCGGCGCTGCGACAATGATGATGGCGCGGACATCGCGGCCGAGCCTGACGCCCGTCGAAAACGCATAGGTGTGCTGGGTATCCGCGGCCGAAAGCGAGGCCCTGCCGAGCCGGCCCTGCAATGCTGCGCGCACCAGCTCTGTGTCGGCGATCAGGTCGGGGGTGAGATAGCCGGTAGCACTTGTCATGCTCATGCCGTCCGGCGCGGCGAAGGCGCTGTCCGTGGCGCCGGACAGGGTCCGCACATTGGAGGCTATGACGCGAAGCTCGTCGGCATCGGCTGCAGACAACCCGTCGGCGAGCATCGCAAGCACGTCCTGCCGGCGCGCAGTGAGTGCCGGCACATGGCGGTACTTGTCGAGATGGCTGAGGATCGTCTCGACCTGCAGGCCCAGCGTGAACTCGGCATTGCGGCGCAGCTCCGCCTCGGCACTGCGCTCGGCCAGCCGCATGGCAACCAGGATCGTCACCGCGCCGAGCACAACCGCCAACCCGAGAAAAGCGGCGACCTGCAGGAGCGGTTTCTGGAGGGTGGCGTTTCTGGACATCCTACACGCGAGCTATCTATCCGGAGCCTCGCCGCCATTCTAGGCGTCCAGTTTGCTGTGCAACAAGCGCTTTCGTCGCTGCTTGACCGGGATCAAGGCAACCGCGGCTGCGCTCCCCCATAAGAGCCGTATGACAAGTAGGAGGACCTGATGCGGACTTTGACGATTGCGGCGGTTTCGGTGTTGATCCTGGGCGTGGCAGCCGCTCATGCCGACGAGGCATCTGATATCGAATTCGGACGCCTGCTGGTTTTGGAGAACTGTTCCACCTGCCACGCAACGGGCAAGGCTGACGAGAGCACGCATCCCGACGCGCCGCCTTTCAGGCTTCTGCCGCAGCGCTATCCGCTCGAAAATCTGGAGGAGGCGCTGGCGGAAGGCATTGTCACCGGCCATCCCGATATGCCGGAATTTGTTGCAACGCCGCCGCAGATCGCTGGCATTCTGGCCTACATCGCAAGCATCGGAGAGTAGTGCCGAATTTTTAGTGGGCGATGATCTCGTCGCCCGCGCGAAAATGCTTCGAAAGTTTCAGGCCCTGTGCCTGATAGTTCGACGACAGAGCCGAGCCGTAGAGTTTCTTCGGTCGCGAGAGCATGTGCTCGTAGACCAGCCGGCCGACCGTCTGGCCATGTTCGAGGATGAACGGCACCTCGTGGCTGCGTACTTCGAGCACGGCGCGGCTGCCGGTGCCGCCGGCCGCCGAATGGCCGAAACCGGGATCGAAGAAACCGGCATAGTGGACCCTGAACTCGCCGACCAGCGGGTCGAACGGCGTCATCTCCGCGGCATAGTCGGGCGGCACATGCACAGCCTCGCGCGAGGCGAGAATGTAGAACTCGTCGGGATCGAGCACCAGTTCACCGGTGCCGCGCACATAAAGCGGATCCCAGAAATCAAGCACATCGTGGGCGGCTTTTACGTCGACATCGACCACGGCGGTGTGATGCTTGGCGCGGTAGCCGACGAGGCCGTTGGGGTCGCCGCGCAAATCGATCGACAGAGCAATACCGCCGCCCGAGATGTTGGGTTCGTCCGATGCGACAAGCGTCTGTCGCGCGTGAAGGCCGGCGAGGTCTTCGGCGTCGAGTAGCGGCGTGCCGCGGCGGAAACGCACCTGCGACAGGCGGGAGCCGGCGCGAACGACGATCGGGAAAGTGCGCGGACTGACTTCCAGGTAGAGAGGGCCGGAATAGCCCGCGCCGATCTTGTCGAACTCGCGGCCATGATCGGTCATCACGCGGGTGAAGATGTCGAGCCGCCCGGTCGAGCTCTTGGGATTGGCGGAGGCGGAGATGTCATCCGGCAGCGCCAGCCGCTCCATCAGCGGAACGATGTACACACAGCCGGTTTCCAGCACGGCGCCGCCCGACAGGTCGATCTCGTGCAGTTTGAGCGCGGAGAGTTTGTCCGCAACGGGACGCGCACCGGGCAGGAAGCTTGCCCGCACGCGATAGGCCGTCGTGCCAAGCCGCAGGTCGAGGCTTGCCGGCTGGATCTGGTCCGGGTCGAGCGCGGCATCGGATGCCAGCGCACCGCCCTCGAACAGCGCTGCGATTTCGGTGTCGGGGAGAATACCTGCCTTGGCCAACGGAGCCTCACCACCTGCTCTTCCTGGCCGGAGGTTTAAGCGCCCTTGCGATTGACGCAAGCACCGGCGCCGTCTAAACGACAATTATNCCTTGCGATTGACGCAAGCACCGGCGCCGTCTAAACGACAATTATCCCGTGGTGATTTGGCCGGTCGGCTTGCAGCCACGTTAAACAAGTCGCTAAAGGACCGAGAGGACCGGCCAGCGATTTGCGGCCGGTTTTTTTGTTTTTGAGGCACTGTCATGACCCTGGAGACGAAGCGCGCACTGAAACCGGCAACCGAACTGGTTCATGGCGGCACGATGCGATCATCGTTCGGGGAAACGTCGGAGGCGCTCTACCTGACCCAGGGTTTTGTCTACGACAGCTCGGAAGCCGCGGAGGCGCGCTTCAAGGGCGACGAACCGGGTTTCATATATTCGCGTTACGCCAACCCCACCGTCGACATGTTCGAAAAGCGCATGTGCCAGCTGGAAGGTGCGGAAGACGCGCGGGCCATGGCCTCGGGCATGGCGGCTGTCAGCGCGGCACTTCTGTGCAGCGTGAAAGCGGGCGATCACGTGGTTGCCGCGCGGGCGCTGTTCGGTTCGTGCCGCTGGGTGATCGAGACGCTGATGCCGAGATACGGCATCGAAACCACCTTGGTCGATGGCACCAGCCTTGACGCATGGCAGGCTGCGGTGCGGCCCAATACGAAGCTATTCTTTCTGGAGAGCCCCACCAACCCGACGCTTGAAGTGATAGACATCGCTGCGGTGGCCGGGATCGCCAATGCGGCCGGTGCGCGCGTTGTCGTCGACAATGTGTTCGCGACGCCGCTGCAGCAGAAGCCGCTGGAGCTCGGCGCGCATATCGTCGTTTATTCCGCGACCAAGCACATTGACGGGCAGGGGCGCTGCCTCGGCGGTGTCGTGCTTTCCGACAAGGAATGGATCGACAAGCACCTGCACGACTATTTTCGCCATACGGGGCCCAGCCTTTCGCCGTTCAACGCCTGGACCATGCTGAAGGGGCTGGAGACGCTGCCGCTCAGGGTGAAACAGCAGACCGAAAGCGCCGGGCGCGTGGCCGGGCACCTTGCGTGCCATCCCAAGGTCGAGCGGGTCATCTATCCCGGCCGCAACGATCATCCTCAGGCCGACATCATCGCGCGGCAGATGAAGGGTGGCTCGACGCTGGTCTGCTTCGAACTGAAGGGCGGCAAGAAGGCGGCCTTCGGCACCCAGAACGCGCTGGAAGTTATCCGCATCTCCAACAATCTGGGCGACGCAAAGAGCCTGATCACGCATCCTGCGACCACGACCCACAAGAACCTGACCGACGAGGCACGGGCCGAACTCGGTATCAATCCAGGCACGGTGCGGCTGTCGGTGGGGCTGGAAGATGCCGACGACCTGATCGCCGATCTCGACCAGGCGCTGGATCGGGCGGGTTAGGTTTTGCCGCGAAAAGCCGACGCGGCCAGCACGATGCGTGACAGCGCTGTGTAGAAGGTGATTGCTGCAAAGGCATAGGCCAGAACCGGGAACCAGCCCGGAAACAGGCAAAAGGCGGCGAAGAACAGTATCGTCTCAGTCGCCTCGGCCAGCCCCGTGGTGAAGAAAAGCGATTTCGAGCCCCGCGCGTCGGTTGTCGCGCCGCGCTTCTCGGCCATCACGGCGTAGGCGAGGAAACTCGCGCCGTTGACGTAGAACGAGAAGATCAGCACCGCGCCGGCCACCGCGTTGGCTGCCGGATCGAGCAGTACAAAACCGAGCGGGATCGCGCCGTAAAAGACGAAGTCGAGCACGATATCGAGGAAGCCGCCGAAATCGCTGCTGCCGGTGATCTTGGCAACCGCGCCGTCGAGGCCGTCGCCGATGCGGCTGACGAGCAGCAGGAACAGGCCGAAATAGAGATTGCCTGCCGCGATGGCGGCCGCAGCGGCGAGACCTATCAGGCAGGAGGCGACCGTAATCGCGTTCGGGGTTGCGCCGAGGCGCACCAGTTGCCGGGCAGTTAGGTTCAGTGCCGGGTCGATCCGCCGCCGCGCCCAGCCGTCAAGCATTCTGTTCGTGCCGGTGTTTGGCCATGATCAGGACCATACTCATGTCTTTGACGGTTACAACGCGTGATTTATCTGGCACATCAGGATGATGCCGCAGGCGAGGTGAGACTGACATGTACAAAGCGATCACCCGGAACATCGAGGTGATGGCGGAGCCGATTTTTCTGGAAGACCGCTCCAATCCCGAAGATGGCGAGTATTTCTGGGCATACCGCATCACGATCGCCAACAACTCGCAAATGTGGGTGAAGCTGCTGTCGCGGTACTGGCGCATCACCGACGGGCTCGGGCGGGTGCGCGAGGTACGCGGCGAAGGCGTGGTCGGCGACCAGCCGGAACTGAAACCCGGCGACAGTTATCAATATACGTCCGGATGCCCGCTGACGACGGAGTCGGGTTTCATGGTCGGCAGCTACACGATGAGCGGCGCCGACGGCGAAACCTTCGAGATCGACATTCCCGCATTTTCACTGGACGTTCCCGGCCAGGCGCATTCGGTCAATTGAGCGACGAACCGGACCCCGAAAACTCATCCGGGTCGAATACATACTCCGTCGAGCAGAACTCGCAATTAACGCGGATTCCTCCGTC
The DNA here is from genome assembly GCF_004000235.1 of Mesorhizobium sp. Z1-4. Classification (GTDB taxonomy): domain Bacteria; phylum Pseudomonadota; class Alphaproteobacteria; order Rhizobiales; family Rhizobiaceae; genus RCIO01. Next base: position 1,175,847 of record NZ_RCIO01000001.1, on the reverse strand, counting down.
CTCGGTGCTCTCCGCGATCTCCTCGGCCGTGAAACCTTCGAGGATCTGCCGGATCTTGTCCCGCGAGCAGGAACAATCGTCCACGACCGGTGTTCCGTCGTAAACCCGCACTCCCTGTTCGTGAAAAACCCGGTAGAGCAGCCGCTCCGTACCAACTGTGGGGTCCGCGAGCTCGGACGGGTCGAGCGTGAGAAACAACGCACGCGCGGTTTGCCAGGCATCGTCGGTCGGGCCGCTCTGGTCCGGGTCGGAATCGTCGCCGTCTCCGCCGTGCAGATCGGGCACACGCATGCGGTCGAGCGATTCGGGCAGAAACTGCATGATCGCCCCGCCGGCCCGCCAGTTGGGCGCCGCGCCGTTGCCGCCAGGCAGTAGCTGCCGTGCGACGCCGAGGCGTACCTCGGTCGGAATCTGTTCGGACTGACGGAAATAGACGCGGGCAATGTCTTCCAGCGAGGTCCCGTCGAGTTGCACCACGCCCTGATAACGCTGCATGTATGCCCCCTGGTCGACGGTGAGCGCGAGCACGCCGTCGCCGAGAAGCTGCTCGGGCGCGTCGCGGCCATCCGCAACCGCCGCTGCCACTTGTTCGGCGTCGAAACGAGCGTAAGCGCGCACAGAACCGGGGGTGCGGATGTCGGCGACCAGCATATCGACGGGTCCGTCGGAGCGGGTCTGGAGAATGAACTTGCCGTCGAATTTGAGCGACGTGCCGAGAAGCACGGTGAGCACGATCGCCTGCGCCAGCAGGTTCGCCACCGGCTCGGGATAGTCGTGGCGGCTCAACACCTTGTCCAGAAGCGGGCCGAGCTGCACCGCGCGCCCTCGAACGTCCAGAGACTGGACGTCGAAAGGAACGACGTTGTCGTCACCGGCGAACCCGAAGTCGCCCAGCGCCGGTAGTTGTTCGCTCAAAATCACAAATCCCGATCTACCCTGCCAAGCTACCGGCCACGCGGTATCGGCGAAAGGCACAATGCGTTCAAAATGGGGTTAGCTGCCTGCAGATAAGGTCGCGCCTGCCGCGCTTCAAGCGCCGAGGCACCATGCCAGCACGGCCTTTTGCGCATGGAGACGGTTTTCCGCCTCGTCGAAAACCACCGAGTTCGGTCCGTCGATAACTTCGTCGGTCACTTCCTCGCCGCGGTGCGCCGGCAGGCAATGCATGAACAGCGCCTCCGGGTTCGCCTTCTTCATCAACTCGGCGTTCACCTGGTAGGGGCGGAAGACGTTGTGGCCGCGGGCGCGATGTTCCTGCCCCATCGAAACCCAGGTGTCGGTGACCACGCAATCGGCACCCTCAACCGCTTCTTCCGGCGACGCGGTGATTGTAACCCGTCCGCCGTTGGCACGCGCCCAGTCGACATATTGTGCCGCCGGCTCGCTGCCCTCCGGCACCGCAACATTCATGCGGAAGCCGAACCTGGCCGAAGCCTCCAGCAACGAATGAAGCACGTTGTTGCCGTCGCCGACCCACGAGACCAGCCGATCGCCTACCGGACCGGCGTGCTCCTCGAACGTCATCACGTCGGCCATTGCCTGGCACGGGTGCGTATCGTCGGTCAGGCCGTTGATCACCGGAACGGTTGCATATTCGGCCAGTTCGCGAAGCCGGTCATGCGAAGTGGTGCGGATCAGGATCGCATCCACGTAACGTGAAAGGACACGTGCGGTATCCGCGATCGTCTCGGAACGGCCGAGCTGCATTTCGGTGCCGGTCAGCATGATCGTTTCGCCGCCAAGCTGGCGCATGCCGACATCGAACGAAACGCGTGTGCGCGTGGACGGCTTTTCGAAGATCATCGCCAGCGCCTTGCCGGCAAGCGGCTTGTCGGCCTCACCCGCTTTCAGCCGTTCCTTGCGGCGGCGCGCGTCATCCAGGATACCGCGCAATTCCGCCGCGGACATGTCGGACAGGTCGGTGAAGTGTTTTGCTGACATGACGAACGCTCAGGCCGCGCCGGCGGCTTTTTCGGCCAGGCCGGCGGCTGCGGCGCGAATGGCGTCCAGCGCGATGCGGATTTCGTCGTCGCCGACATTGAGCGGCGGCAGAAGCCGGACCACATTGTCTCCGGCCGGCGCAGTCAGCAGGTTATGATCGCGCAATGCGGCGTTCACCGCCGTATTCTGCAGCCGGCATTTGAGGCCCAGCATCAGGCCCTCGCCGCGCACCTCTTCGAAAACGGAAGGAAACTCGTCGATAACCGAGGCAAGTCCCTGCTTGAACAGCAGCGCTTTGCGCTGCACGTCGTCCAGAAACCCATCTTCCAGCACCACATCCAGCACAGCATTGCCAACCGCCATGGCAAGCGGGTTGCCGCCGAAGGTGGTGCCGTGGATGCCCGGTACCATGCCGCTGGCCGCTTCCTCGGTGGCCAGACAGGCGCCCATCGGAAAACCGCCGCCAATACCTTTGGCGATCGCCATGATGTCCGGCTCGATGCCGGACCATTCATGCGCAAAAAACTTGCCGGTGCGGCCGATACCGCACTGGATTTCGTCCAAAATGAGCAACAGTCCATGCCGGTCGCATATCTCGCGCAGCTTGCGCATCGTCGATGACGGCACCGGACGAATACCGCCCTCGCCCTGAACGGGCTCTATGAGGATGGCGGCGGTCTCACCCGAGACGAGGTCTTCGATCTTGTCCAGATCGGCATAGGCGATCTGATCGAAGCCTTCGACCTTGGGGCCGAAGCCCTCGAGATATTTCGGCTGTCCGCCGGCAGCGATCGTCGCCAGCGTGCGGCCGTGGAAGGCCCCCTCCACGGTGATGATGCGGTAACGCTCAGGGTGACCGCCGGCATACTGATAGCGGCGGGCCGTCTTGATGGCGCACTCTATCGCCTCGGCGCCGGAATTGGTGAAGAACACCTTGTCGGCGAACGTGGCTTCGGCAAGCCGGTCCGCCAGCCGCGACTGGTCCGGAATCTCGTAAAGGTTCGATACATGCCACAGCTTTGCCGCCTGCTCGGTCAGGGCGGCGACCAGATGCGGGTGTCCATGGCCCAGCGAATTGACCGCGATGCCGCCGGCGAAGTCGAGAAATCGCTGGCCGCCCGGCGTTACAAGCCAGGAACCCTCGCCGTGTTCAAACGACAGGGGTGCGCGTGCAAAAGTATTGTACAGCGCCGAGCCACTCATTCCGTATCCTCCGGCAATGCTCCGGTTCGTTCCGGCAACCGCCAATACCAACCGGCAAAATCAAAAAAGCCGCCCAGCAGCGGGCGGCTGTCCAATTTGTGCGTCTATCCCGGTTTTTCCCCGGAAAGTCAATGAATGACGGGGTTTGGGCAATTGGTCCAACGCTTTGGCGCCGCCGCCGCGCCTGGGATATTCCGGCCAAGCTGGGGAAAACCGGGAAAAGCGATTCTGCCTGCGGTCGGGACTCTTGTCACGGAGTCAAGCGATGCGATAGTTTGCCCCTAACGAACTAGATTTCGTGCGGCGGACTCTAATCTCTGCGTAAATGTAGCGTCACGCTGGCCCTTCGGCCGGTCGGGAAAGGATTCCGATTCCGCACGCTTCGCCAAGGAGCGGCATACGATGAACTGGACAGACGAACGCGTTGAACAGCTGAAAAAGCTATGGGCGGACGGGCTGAGTGCAAGCCAGATCGCGGCGCAGCTTGGCGGCGTCAGCCGTAACGCGGTGATCGGCAAGGTTCATCGGCTGAAGCTTTCCGGCCGCGGAAGGACGGGGTCGTCGTCGCCGCGGCCAAAAAAGGCCGCTCCGGCAGGCGGGCGCACGCCGCGCACCGGGCGCACCGTGACCCAGACGATCGGCGCCACGGCGCTCAAGGCGCAGTTCGACGTTGAGGCCATCGCGCGGCAGGACCTGCGGCCCATCGAGAACGTCGTGATTCCGATATCGCGCAACCTGGCGCTGGTGGAGCTGACCGAGCACACCTGCAAATGGCCGAACGGCGACCCGATGAGTGACGAATTCAGCTTTTGCGGCAATGAGTCCGGCGATTCAGGCCCCTATTGCACCTATCACTCGCGGCTGGCGTACCAGCCGGCCTCGGAGAGGCGCAGGGTCCGCTAGAGCGCAGCAGGCAGCGCCGCCTTCTAGTCGTCGACCTCGACCGTCACATCGTGGCTGCGGTCCTGCTTGGGGCGTTCGGCCGGGAGCTGCTCGGCAGTGACAACGTAATAGATCGTCTCGGCGATATTGGTGGCGTGATCGCCCATGCGCTCAATGTTCTTGGCGCAGAACAGAAGATGCGTACATGAGGTGATGTTGCGCGGGTCTTCCATCATATAGGTCAGGAGCTCGCGGAACAGCGAGGTGTAGACGGCATCGATTTCGTAATCGCGGTCGCGCACCGAGCCCAGGCGGCCGACTTCGCGTGATGCGTAGACGTCGAGCACGTCCTTCAACTGCGCCGAGGCGAGCTCCGACAGCGATTGCAGACCGCGGAACAGCTTGACCGGCTGCCGCGACATGGCGACCGAAATTGCGCGCTTGGCGATGTTCTTGCCGAGATCTCCGACGCGTTCCAGATCGGTGGAGATCCGAATTGAGCCGATGATCTCGCGCAGATCGTCCGCCAGCGGCTGGCGGCGCGCGATGACCGCCAGCGCCCGCTCGTCGATTTCGCGCTGCGCTGCATCGAGTTGCTCGTCGGCGGCAATCACCTTCTGCGCCATCGGCGCGTCGTTGTGCACCAGGGCGGATATGGAATTCTCGATCATGCGCTCGGCCATGCCGCCCATCGCGGCGACCCGGCCGGCGAGAAATTTCAGGTCTTCATCATAGGCGCTGACAATATGCATGTGCGGCTCGTTTCCTTGGCATCTCGAATCCGGAACCTAGGACAGGCAGGTAACGGAAAAAAGAACCGGAGCGGACTTCAGACACGATAACGTCATCGCGACTGTGTGCCTGCCGCCGGAGAGTGCATCATTATCCGGGAAGGTGAACGGTAAACGCCGCACCCTCGCCGATCCTGGATCGTATGGTGAGCCGCGCATTGTGCCGGCTCAGAATGTGTTTGACGATGGCAAGGCCGAGCCCGGTACCCTTCTGGGTGCGGCTTTCCTCGACATCGACGCGATAGAAGCGCTCCGTGATGCGCGGTATGTGCTCGTCGGGAATGCCGGGCCCGAAATCGCGGACCGTGACATCGACACCGGCTTCCGGGCCAGGGCCCGAGCGTTCGACCGATATCTCGACCTTGCCTCCCGACGCACCGTATTTGCATGCGTTCTCAAGCAGGTTTTCGAACACCTGAATGAGTTCGTCGCGGCTGCCCGGCACCTCGATCGGTTCAGCCGGGATGTCACGCACGATCTCGACCCCGGCATCCCTCGCAAGCTGGTTGAGAGAATCGATCACACCGCCGACCAGCAGACAGATGTCCACCCTCTCGTCGGGATTGACGAAGGACTTCATCTCCAGCCGCGACAGCGAAAGCAGATCGTCGATCAGCCGCGCCATACGCCCGGTCTGGTTGTTCATGATCTCGAGAAAACGGTCGCGGGCCTTGGGATCGTCGCGGGCCGGGCCGCGCAGGGTTTCGATGAAACCCGAGATGGAAGCCAGCGGCGTGCGCAGCTCATGGCTGGCATTGGCGATGAAATCGGCCCGCATGCGGTCGACCCGCCGCAATTCGCTCTGGTCCTTGAACACGAGAACATAGAGCCCCGAGCCGGCGCCCACCGAGGATGCGCTGACGCGATAATGCCGCTCGACCGGCACGCGCTCGGCATAGTCGACACCCGCAGGCCGGTCGTTACCCGAAAGCAATGCGCGCACAAGCTCCTGCATTTCGGGAGATCGAAAGCGCAGCTGCACATCAACCCCCGGCGCAACCGATCCGAAAGCTGTTTGCGCCGGCTGGTTGGCATGCGCGATGCGCCCGGTCTGGTCGAACAGGATTAGCGGATCGGGTACGGCGGCGGCCAGACGCATCGCTGAAAGGCGCTCCAGCGGACCGAGCAGCGCCTGTGCCTTGGCTTCGCGCCGGCGGCGCATTCGGCTTGTGCGCGGCACAAGCGCGGCCGCACCGACAACGCCGAGAACCGGAATGACGATATGGGCCCAGGACACGTCGGAGAACGCGGCGACGAACAGGATCGCCGCAACCGCCACGGCAACAACCCAGCGCGCCTCCGAAAGGCGCGTTGCGTAGAGCGCCAATGCGCTACGCGTCCTCTCGGTGGTGTCGGTTTCGCTCATGGTATGGTCCCGCGCGGGTGGCGCACATTCTGCAACTGGCAGCTTGAGGCCGAAGAACGCTCCCAATAGCATGACGGCGTGAACTTAGAAGGATCGGCGCATGAAAAATGACAATCGGAACAAAGGCGGTGTGGATGCCAAGCCGATCAGGATCAAGGTCGGCGGCAAGGAACGCATGTTCGACATCGACGATCCTGGCCTCCCCGACTGGGTGGAAAAAAACAAGCTGACGGCCGGCGGCTATCCCTATGACGAGCGCATGAAGCGCAAGGACTTCGACCAGACGCTGGAAACCCTGCAGAAGGAGCTGGTCAAGCTGCAGTCCTGGATGCAGGCGACGGGCGAGCGCGTCATGGTGGTGATGGAGGGTCGGGATGCCGCCGGCAAGGGCGGCACGATCTTTCGCATGCACCGTTACATGAACCCGCGCACCGCAAACATCATCGCGCTGCCCAAGCCGACCGAGGCTGAGCGCGGGCAGTGGTATTTCCAGCGCTACATTGCGCATTTCCCGACCGCCGGCGAGTTCGTCACCTTCGACCGCTCCTGGTACAACCGTGCCGGCGTGGAGCCGGTCATGGGCTTCTGCACGCCGGAGCAGCACCAGAAATTTCTCGATGACGCGCCGCGTTTCGAGCTGACGCTGGTCAGCGAAGGCATACGGTTCTTCAAATTCTGGCTCAATATCGGCCAGGAAACCCAGCTCGAGCGGTTTCACGACCGCCGCCACAGCGCGCTGACGCATTGGAAGTTCTCGCCCATCGACGTGGCCGGTATGGAAAAGTGGGACGACTATTCGGCCAAGCGCGACCTGATGCTGGAGCGCACGCACACACCTTATGCGCCGTGGCAGGTGGTGCGGGCGAACGACAAGCGGCGCTCGCGCCTTGCGGTCATTCGCCACGTGCTTTTGTCGATCCCTTATGCCGGGCGCGACGAGAAGGCGATCGGCAAGGAAGATCCCAGGATCATCTCCGACGCGCCGGCATTTCTGCGCAGCCTGTGATGTCAGGGCGGCAGCGCGTCGCCGCTGCCCGGATGCGGCGTCTTCTCCCATAAATAGGGATCGCGCCGCAGCTGGAACACCGCCCGCCAGGCGGCGATCGACTGCATGAACCAGTAGAGCGGCGTGCAAAGCGCGACGAACCAGATGCCGTGCCGCTCCTCGCGCGGAAGCGACGTGCGGCCGAGCAGGAAATAGGCGCCGTAGCCCAGCAGGATATTGCTGAAATCCAGCGCTATGATCGCAGGTACGAGCCATGACTGGGCACCGCCGGAGGCGATGGTGTAACCCAGCCAGACGATGGTCAGCAGGAACAGCGGGTGCACCAGCGCCGATACGACCATTCCCGCAAACAGTATCTGTGTCACAAGGAACGAAGCTGGCCCGAGCTCGCGCGCCAGCCTGAGCGGGCTGCGCATATGGACGAACCAGGTCTGGATCCACCCTTTCAGCCAGCGCGTGCGCTGGTTGCGCCAGTCTTTCCAGTTTTCCGGCGCCGCTTCATAGGTCGGATAATCGATTGTCTCGGTACGATAGCCGAAACGATGCATGCGCAGACCGAGATCGGCGTCTTCCGTCACGTTGTATGGATCCCAGCCGCCCATCTTTTCCAACGCATTGCGGCGAAAGTGGTTTGAGGTGCCGCCAAGCGGCAGCACCAGGCCGTAGGCCGACAGGAACGGCAATATCCCGCGGAAGAGCGCGGAATATTCGAACGCGAACATATGCGAAATCAGGCTGCGTCGGCCGTTGGAGATCACCAGCGGGGCCTGCACGCAGGCAAGCGAAGCATCCGAAGCTTCGAACCGCTGATGTGCTTCCAGCAGCTGCCAGGGGTGCGGCTTGTCCTCGGCATCGTAGAGCACGACGAGATCGCCCGTTGCCGTGTGCAGGGCATGTGCCAGAGCCTTCGGCTTGGTACGCGGAAGTCCTGGCGGGACGCGAACGATCTCCACCCACGGCCGCAATTCATGCGCTTCAAGAGCGGCAATTGTGGCCAGGTCATCGGCTTCGCAGACGAGTTTGATTTCGAGCTTGCTGCGCGGCCAGACCAGTGCGCCAAGTGCCTGCAGCAGTTCGGGAACGATCTGCTCCTCGCGGTAGAGCGCAACCAGAACCGAATAGCGCGGCAGGGCCGAGGGCTCGAAGCGCCGTAAGCCGGCTGCCCTTCGGCGGGCTTGCGCATGGCCGGCGGCCGCAAGGCGCAGCGCCGCGCACGCGAAAAAGAACACCGAAAAGAAGAGATGCGCGGCAAAGATCATCCAGCGCGGCGCAGCCAGCATGGCCGCGGCGAAGGCGGTCACCAGCCCGCCCGCGGCAAAACCCTGGAACCCTGTAAGGACCATGCGGGATGAGCAATAAGGCAGGGCGTCGAAAAGCTGGGCGACCGCACGTTCGCCGATCACACGCTGGCACCGCGCACTGATTGCGGTGCGCAGAACGGATTGCGGTGCAATACGCAGGCGCGCAAGCAGGGCAGGGTCGATATCCTTGCGCTCCAGTATGCGCTGAAACCCGACAAGGTTGGGCGCCACGACGATCAGCCCGGCCCCGTCTTCCGTTACGGAGCGCACAAGTCTCGGTCCGTCGGCGGACTGCAGCAGGGCGAGCCCGTCGCGGTTGCGCAAAACGAGCGTGTCAGCATCGAGCCGCGAAAGAAATGCGACGCCCAGAACCGCGGCCATTGCCCGGAAGAAAGCCTGTTCGCTGCAGCGGCCCGATACCAGCAATTCGGCCTGAACTGTCGTGCCGTTGGCACGCGCCCGGGCCTCGGCGGCGCTGGCGACCTCGTCGGGCAGGTTCAGATAACGGAGAACCGGCCGCCAGACCGCGATCTCGTTGGCGAGCTCCTGCCGGCGCGCTCCGGACAGGGAGCGCGCGCGATCGCGCGGTGCGGCGGTGCCGTCGGTCCCCCGCGGCGGCATCTGTTCCGCACCTGGCCGCAAATCGGCCAGATACGGAGCGGACGTTCCCTTCGAGGCCTCCGGCACGCGCCCTCAGGCTGCCATGCGGGCGATGCGTGCCAGCCGCCGGATGGTCGCATCGTCCTGCAGAGCATTGTGGAAGAGCTTGATCTCCCGGTCGATGCGGTCGCACAGCAGCCTTTCGTCTCCGCGCAGCAGCATCTTGGTCTGCGATAGTGCCCTGGCTGGCTTCTTGGCCAGAGTACGCGCGATCGACATCGTCTGCTGTTCGGCGTCGGTTTCGCCCGCCAGGTGAGAAACCAGGCGCATGCCGAACGCCTGTTCCGCGGTCAGTGTTTCGCCGAGGCAGAAGAACTTGAACGCGTCGGTGTAACCCAGCTTTTCGGGAGCGAGGATGCTGGTGGCCGCATCCGGCACAAGGCCGAAATCGACAAACGGAACCCGGAACGTGCTTTCGGGCGAAGCGATGACGAGGTCGCAGTGGAACAGAATCGTGCAGCCGACACCGACCGCATCGCCGTCGACGCAGCCCAGCAGCGGTTTGGGGAAGGTGGCGAGCACGCGAAACATCTCGGTTACCGCTGCGATAAGGTCCCGGTGCCGGGTCTTATCGAGAAATTCGGAGAAGTCACCACCGAGGCAGAAGCAGCCGGAAAGCCCGCGCAGGACGACGACCCGTGTTTCGTCGTCGTCGGCGGCATCCCGGAGCGTGGCCGCAAGGCTCCGGTAGGCTGGTCCGTCGAGGATCGGCCTGCCGTCCTGCGACGCGACCGTGATGGTGAGTGTGTGGTTCTGAAATTCGGATTCTGGTCGGAAGTCCATGTCGTGTTCCCTTCTTGACTGGTTCCGTGAAAATCGAGGCTGGGCTTACGAGGCCTTTCTGTAGCCAATGAAATCCGGCTCGCCCTGGGCGAGGACCGCGGCATCGAAATTGCGTTTCTCCCGCACTGTGCGAAGCGTGGTTTCATCGAAGGTGAGAAGGGTGGCGACCACCTGCTGGCGGCCATATGTGCGCTGGTAGCCCAGCGGCTGCGCGAGGAAACGAAGCTGCAGGGCGCGCAGAACCCACATGGGTTCGAACTCGATGATCACCTTGTCGACCCCACGCGTCATCCCCCATTCGATAAATCCGGCAATCAGCTCGCTGCCGACGCTGGAAACGCCCCAGCGTCCCTCGCGGTATGGCTTGGCAACCGCGTAGCGCGTGAGCTCGAAGACGTCGGGGCCGCAGGGTGGCGTGCCTTCGTAAAGGTCGGTGAGAACTTCAGTCAGCAGATGCGGTCGTGTGGTCGGCAGCATGCGCTGATAGCCGGCCAGTTCGCCGTTGCGGACGACCAGGTGATGGGTCGCTTCCTCATGATCGAACTGGTCGATTTCCAGCCCGTCGGGACGGCGCAGGTCGTCCCAGCCCATCTCGTCGACAAAGATGCTGTGCCTGAGGGAATGAACCGCCTGCCATAGGTCCGGCCGGTCCATCAGTTCACTGGTTGAAAATGCGTATAACATAACGGTCTCCCTTGTTGAGGAAGACCAGTGTACGACGGCCCAACAGTGTCGAAATTACGCGATCACGTAGTGAACAGGAAGCCGCTAAACCGCAGGTTGAGTGCTAGGCGATGTAGCCGTGCCGGATCGCTTCGGCAATCGCCTGAACCCTGTTCGACGCGCCAAGTTTGGCCTTGGCGTTGAGCAGGTGCTTTTCGGAGGTGTGCTCGGAAATGCCGAGGATTTGGGAGATCTCCCACTCGGATTTGCCGGCCGCGGCCCAGCGCATGCACTCTTTCTCGCGCGGCGTGAGCTCGGGGCGGTGGTCGATGGTCGGCGAGGCGGAGCTTAGCTGTATTGCGCGTCCGATCGCATATGTGGATGCCAGTGAGATCAGCCGCACGGCGTGCTCGTCGAGGTCGACCTGTTCGCCGCCCAGCGATATCATTACGATCTCGCCTTCGAGCGTGACGAGCGGCAGCGCATAGCCGTCATTGAGCTTGTAGGCGCCCGCATCGCAGAATACCTCTCTCGCGCTGCGATCTAGATCGATGCGTGCCGCCGCATCGCTCCAGGTCACCTGCGAGGGGTTCTTGCGCATGTATTGGACGAGCGGGTCGTGGTCGACATAGTTGCGCGTCACATAGCGCTCGAGCCAGTCCATCGGCCAGTCGCACAAAAGCACGTGGCCGCGCTGTTCCTCGCCCGGCGTGCCCTGGCCGGGAACCGTGCCCGCCAGAAGCGCCGTCAGGCCGAACTGCGAGGTAACGTCGACCAGCGCCCGGCACACATCCTCGGGGGTGTGTGCATTCTGTATTTTATCTATGTATTCCAGCGTCTTGTCGAAATGCGCCATGGCAATCCCGGCCCCACCATGCCCCCGCCCGCGTTAAGTAATCGTATTGACTATTCGGTACTAATTCAACCTTGGCTGTGTATGCTTTGCAAAAACAACCAAACGGTTGTAGGCAACCAAGTGTTCGGCGCAGTTGAAAATATGGAGTTCTGATGTTTCGCTGGTTGGCCGCATTCATGGTTACGGCGCTTTGTGCGACGGCCGTGCCCGCACATGCAGCCGGGCCGAACATCCCCCAATTCTGGGACGTCAAAGAGCGGCTCACCGAACCTGATCTGTCGCGATTCGCCCGCATCAGGTTCCTGACGACCGTCGACTTCCCGCCATTCAATTTTCTCGACAGCAACGGCCTGATTTCGGGCTTTCATGTGGACCTTGCACGCTCGGTATGCCGGGCACTCGATATTCTCGACCGCTGCCAGATTCAGGCCTTGCCCTGGGAAGAACTGGAAGGTGCAATCGAGCGCGGCGAAGGCGATGCGCTCATCGCCGGCCTGGCGCTGACACCGGAGCGCAGGCTGAAATACGCGTTCACACGGTCCTATTTGCGCTTTCCCGCCCGCTTCGTTGTAGCAAGCGGTTCGACCCTTGAGGAGCCGATCCACGGCAACATTGAAGGCAGGCGCGTTGGCGTGCTTGCCGGGTCGGAGCATGAAAGGATGCTGCGCGACTACTTTCCAGGGGCAAAACCGGTGCTCTACAGCCGCGAAGACTGGCTTTATGCCGGGATGCGAAGCGGCGAAACCGATGCGGCATTCGGGGACGGCCTGCGGCTGAGCTTCTGGCTGGCGGGAAGCGATTCCGCCAATTGCTGCCGCTTTGCCGGTGGTCCCTACATTGCACCGGAGTATTTCGGCGCAGGGCTTGCCATCGCCGTAAGGCAGGAAGACGCAATCCTGGCGGAGGCTTTCGACTATGCACTCCGGGAAATCAACATGAACGGTGAGTTCGAGGAGCTCTACCTGCGCTATTTCCCGGTCAGCTTTTTCTGAACGGCAGCAGCAGCGACCACAGGAGCCCGGCCGGGCGGCCGTCCCGCCAGTTTTTCAGACCGATTTCCATTTTCGCGTGGCCGGCGGAGGGCTGCGCATTATAGGTGCGGAAAATCCGGTCCCAGAACGGAAAGTTGAAGCCGTAGTTGGAATCGGTTTCGCGACGCAGCGTCGAATGATGGACGCGATGCATGTCCGGCGTCACCAGCAGCTTGCGCAGATGCCCGTCGATACGGCGGGGCAAATCGATGTTGGAGTGGTTGAACATCGCGGTGCCGTTGAGCACGATCTCGAACAGCAGCACCGAAACAGGCGGCGCGCCGAGAGCGATGATGACTGCCGCCTTCCAGAACATGGAAAGCACGATTTCGAGCGGATGAAACCGCAGCGCCGTGGTCACGTCGAACCCGGTATCGGCATGGTGCATGCGGTGGATGCGCCACAGAAGCGGGATTTTGTGGCTGGCGACGTGTTCCAGCCACACAGCGAAATCGAGGACGATGAAGGCCAGAATGCCGCCTATGACGGGGTTCAACCCGAGCGCGGGAAAGAGGCCATAACCATTCGCTTGTGCCCAAAGCGCGGTTCCGACCGCCGCGGCCGGGAAAATCAGCCGCAGCAGTAGCGAGGACAGGATCACCATGGACAGGTTGGTGAACCAGCGCCGCGATTTGAGCGCGCCCATCATCTCGGCGCGTTCCAGGCGCGGCGACCAGAGCTCGAACACCGCCATCGCCCCGAAAATCGCGGCGAATGCGACCAGGCGCAATATGACCTCTGAATTGCCTTCGACAGTCATGCGAAACCCGAACCGCGGCATGCGGTTTCCTGCGCATAAAGCTTGCCGCGGGCTGCCGAAAGGGGATGCCCGGTCAACTCACGGTGAACCGGGCTAAAGCCGCAGGAATCGGGCCTTCGCGGCGCGCTGAATGGCGGATACGGCGTCGCGCCCGATCTCGAGCTTGTCGCGGAGGATATGCAGCATGCGCAGTTCCTCCGGCTCCACATGCAAGTCCACGACCGCGACATCCACGGCAAGCAGATAGGCGGTTTCACGCAGGCGCTCCGGAATTGCGGCGGCAACGGCGTCGAGAATCTCCTGAAAGCCGTTTTCGCGCTGGAGCCATTCCTGGCACTCGCGCGCCACATCCAGCGTACGGCTTGCCTGGAAACCCTCGAACACGGGCAGGTTGGAGACCACGAACCCGATGCGCGAAAGTTCCGGATCGCCCATTTCGCGGTCGGACGCCGAGACCATCACCATGAGATAGATGAGCGCTTCCTGCGCAGTCGGCTGCTTCATCGATAACTCCGCTCTTGAGATTGCCGCGTCTTGTTACGGATCGAGGCCAGCCGGTGCAACGATTTTCGCCGTGTTTGTTGACGAAGTTTGGCCGGGCGAATAGGACCAAGCCGCATTTGCGGCGCCAAGCGCCACCGGTCCCTTTCAAAGCAGTACAGGCTGGCATGAACCCCGTCACACTCAGCCCCGAAATCATCGGCGCGGCAGCCGAGAGCAATGCCTGGCCCTTCGAGGAGGCGCGCAAGATCATCGCGCGTTATGAAGGCCGTGACTGGCCGGAGGCGGTGCTGTTCGAGACCGGCTACGGGCCCTCGGGCCTGCCGCATATCGGTACGTTTGGCGAAGTGGCGCGCACGACCATGGTGCGGCATGCGTTTCGTGTCCTGACCGAAGACAAGGTGCCGACGCGGCTGCTCTGCTTTTCCGACGACATGGACGGCATGCGCAAGATTCCGGACAACGTGCCGGACCGCGCCGCGCTGGAACCGTATCTGCACCAGCCGCTGACCACCGTGCCGAATCCCTTCGGCGGCAATTACGAGAGCTTCGGCCACCACAACAACGCGATGTTGCGGCGTTTCCTCGACACCTTCGGCTTCGACTACGAATTTGCCAGCGCAACGGAATACTACAAGTCTGGCCGCTTCGATGAGGTGCTGCTGCGCGCGGCGGCGCGTTATGACGATATCATGGCGGTGATGCTGCCGACGCTCGGGCCCGAACGGCAGGCGACCTACAGCCCCTTCCTGCCGATCTCGCCGACGACCGGCCGCGTGCTCTATGTGCCGATGAAGAATGTCGATGCGGCCGCCGGTACCGTCACATTCGACGACGAGGACGGAACCGAGACAACCTTGCCTGTGACCGGCGGCGCGGTGAAGCTGCAGTGGAAGCCGGATTTCGGCATGCGCTGGGCCGCACTCGGCGTCGATTTCGAGATGTTCGGCAAGGACCACCAGACCAACGCAGTGATCTATGACAGGATTTGCGAGATCCTTGGCGGACGGGCGCCGGAGCATTTCGTCTATGAGCTCTTCCTCGACGAAAACGGGCAGAAGATTTCGAAGTCGAAGGGCAACGGGCTCACCATCGACGAATGGCTGACCTACGCCCCCACCGAGAGCCTCGCGCTCTATATGTTCCAGCGGCCGCGGCAGGCGAAGAAGCTCTATTTCGACGTCATTCCGCGCGCGGTGGACGAATATTACACCTTCCTCTCCGCCTTTTCCCGGCAGGAATGGAAGGAGCGGCTCGGCAACCCGGTCTGGCATATTCACGACGGCGAACCGCCTGCGATTGCGCTGCCGGTGTCGTTCGCGCTGCTGCTTAACCTGGTGAGCGCGTCGAACGCGCATGACAACACCGTGCTGTGGGGTTTCATTTCGCGGCACGCGCCGGGCGTGACGGCCGAGTCGCATCCCGAGCTTGACCGGCTGGTGGGTTATGCGATCCGCTATTTCGACGATTTCGTGAAGCCGACGAAGACCTTCCGCGCGCCGGACGAAACGGAGGCGGCGGCTCTCGCGGCCCTTTCCGAAAAACTTGGCAGCCTGTCTGCCGGCGCGGATGGCGAGGCGGTCCAGAACGCCGTACTCGACGTCGCACGCGGGATCGAGCGTTATCAGGATCACAAGCGCCAGAGCCCCGGCGGCGGGCCCGGCGTTTCCGGCGCCTTCTTCCAGATGCTGTACCAGGTGCTGATCGGCCAGGAGCGCGGGCCGCGTTTCGGCTCCTTCGCCGCGCTTTATGGCATCGCCGAAACCCGGGCACTGATTGCGAAAGCGCTGGCCGGCGAACTCGCGGACTGACTTCGCAGAGGCGGGTTGCCTCAGCGTTCATCCATGAAGTTCGGGACTTCGGTGAGTATGGGAAGCGGCATCGGGCTTGGACCGAAGATGCCCTTTTCGGCGTCCCGCGCGGCCTCTTCATATTCCTTGTACGGGCCTTCCTGCACCGCCTTCGCCCAGCCATTGGCAACGATCCACTCGCCGAGATCGAGCTTGCCCAGCGTGCAGCCGGCGGTGATTTCGCTACCCTCGAAATCGGGCGGGATATCGCAACTGACGGCGCGCCCGCGCAACAGGCCGCGAAACGCCGTTCTCGCGCGCATGCCGCATGGCCATTCAATGCCCTCGGGATCGAGACACAACTCGTCGGGTTCGACAATGTCGAGGCCCGCGATTTCAACCATCAGCCCCTGTCCGAGAATACGGCCCGCCGCCTCCGCGAGCGGCCGGTAGATCCTGCTGTGGTCGGGCGTGGGCGGCGGCAGCGGCTTGGCGAAAGGGCTGAGCGGGGCGCGCGGCGCGATGCGCACGAGCGTCTCCGGTTCCACCTCGGGGATGGC
Source organism: Mesorhizobium sp. Z1-4 (assembly GCF_004000235.1). Taxonomy (GTDB): domain Bacteria; phylum Pseudomonadota; class Alphaproteobacteria; order Rhizobiales; family Rhizobiaceae; genus RCIO01. The sequence goes on along the minus strand of NZ_RCIO01000001.1, from coordinate 1,159,753 downwards.
CACAACGTCCGGCGCCACCGGGCGCGCATTCGCCGGCACTGCGGACTGCTGAACCATTGCAGGCGACGGCTCGGGCGCCTCGGTCTTCGCCTCGACCAGTTCTGGTTCCGCCGCCGGCTGCTGCTGCCAGGCGGTTCTGCCGGCAAGCAAGCCGGCCGCAAGCAGGATCAATCCGCCAGCCGCCAGGGCCATGGGCGCCTTTCGCATCTGTCGCCTTACTGGCTGGCCCAGACGATGCGGGCCACCCACTCGACCTGGGCCATGGGCAAGCTGCGGTCCGGATGGTCCGGGTTCATCGAGGTCAGTTCGATGATCTGGGCGCTTCGTTTGGTCATGATTTTGGCCATCACCTCGCCGCCCGATGTCTTCACCACAACACGGTCGCCGCGCCGCACCGTAGCACCGGGATGGACAATGAGAACGTCGCCGTCGCGGTAGAGCGGCAGCATGGAATCGCCCTGAACCTTCAGCGCGTAAGACCCGTCGGCCACCCCGGCCGGAAACTCCACCATGTCCCAGCCATGGCCGGCGGGGAAGCCGGCATCGTCGAAGTATCCGCCGGCGCCTGCCTGGGCGAAACCGAGCAGCGGAATGCCGGTATCCGATGCGCCGGGCACGCCTCCGCGCCGCGCCGTCCCGCCGAGCAGGGCCATGAAGTCATCGAGCGAAGCGCCGGTAGCCTGCATGATTTTGGCTAGCGATTCCGTCGACGGCCAGCGCGGGCGCCCGTCCGACGAGCGGCGCTTCGATTTGTTGAAAGCGGTGGAATCGAGACCGGCGCGCTTGGCGAGGCCGGACGCCGAAAGCGAGTTACGCTCGGCAAGCCGGTCGATGGCCTCCCAGACCTGGTCGTGCGAAAGCATGGATCCTCCGCCTGCAGTGAGCAGGAAAATATACCTTTTTTGTCTTGTAGGATGCGCGGGCGCGTCTGTCCAGTTCGCAGAGCGGCGCCGATACACTGCCGGCTATTCGAGGTCCGGCAGAGAGCCGAAAAAGCCGAGGATCGTCTTGAGCTTGCCGGTCGCTTCATCGAATTCGACGATATCGAGCCCGGCCGGCAGGGCGGTGCCGTCGGCATTGACCATGTGCCAGGCGAAACGCGCCTTGCCGTGGTGCATGTCGACGGTGCTGATGCGCAGCACTTTCGCCCCCGGACGCGATGGCAGGATGCGCCCGATATGATCGGATAGCTCCCCCGGATTGGCCGCATGAACGCGGGGGTCGGTGTATGTGCAGTCGGGCGACAGCACCTGTTCCAGGATCGTCATGCGCCGCCCGGAATCGGTTTCGCCCCAGGCGGCGGCGTAGAGATCAATTGTCTCCTCAGGCGTCATCTCATAGCGGACCGTATGGCCCGCGGCCGCTCGCCAGCGCATGGTCGAGCTCATCGAGACGGTCCTGCCCCCAGAAGGGCTCGCCGTTGAGCACGAAGGACGGTACGCCGGTGGCGTCGGCCGCGATTGCATCTTCGGTGTTTTTCTGGCGGATCGCCGCAACCTCGTCGGTCTTGGCGCGTGCGATGACTGCTTCTGCATCGAAACCGGATGCGGTCAAAAGCGGCTTCAACGTCGCTTCATCTGCAATGTCCTGTTCTTCGGCCCAGACAGCGGCGAAGACCCGGCCCATATAATCGAAAGGATCGCCGCCGTCGGCGGCAATGGCGCAGATGGTATGGTCGGCAAGCGCCGGATTGGTGGGAAAGTGCTTCGGCTTGAAGTTCATCTTCTTGCCGCGCATCTCGGCATAGCGCTGCAGCTCGATAAAGCGGTAGCGCTGGCGCACGGCGGGTCGCTCGCCAAGCGCCACTTGGCCCGAAACACCGAACATCTGGCCAAGGTTCACCGGGCGCGGCACGAGCGTTGCCCCATGCCTGGCAGCAACCGCGCGCGCGGCGTCATGGCCGAGATAGGTCCAGGGCGAGACGCTGGTCACGAAATAGTCGATGCTGGTTGCCATTGCGCAATGCTCCTTGGTCAATTCCGGCGCAGCATATGGCGTGGCTGCCGACTGGCAAGCGGTCAGCTCTTCACTTTCGCGAGTTTGCGCAGGCCCGCATGCGAATCCATGAAAATGCGCTCTTCCTCGCTTGGCGGACGCGGCTTGATCTCATGACCGAGTTCGCGAACCATCTCGTCGATGGGCACGAAACGGCGGGCCGAAAAGTCGTAGACGCCGGCCGTTGTCATCACCAGTGCGGCGGTCTCGCCGCTTTCAAGCTCGAAACGGTGGCGACCAATGACCTGCGTGTCTTCCCAGGTCTCGACGGTGGAGACCACATCGAACTTCCGCCACAGCCGTATCTCGCGCACATACACAGACTGCAGGCCGCCCATCATCGGCGCCCATCTGCGCTTGCGTGCAAGGCCGATCAGGCCGGCACGAATGAAGATGTCGATGCGGCCGATATCGGCCAGCATCATGTAGCGCGCATTGTTGAGATGCATGTTGGAATCGATGTCTGACGGCAGGCAGCGAAAGGTCAGGCGGCTTTCATCGCCCATGCGATAGGGCCCGCGCGATTTCGCGGTCAGACCCATGCGCAGCATGCGACCCCAGACGTACATGAAATGCTCCTATTTCCCTCCCCCTTGAGGGGAGGGTCGCGAACGGAGTGAGCGGGGTGGGGGGGAATGATGACCGGCCCCTCACCCGGTTTGCCTGGCCACTCGGCTTCGCCTCGTGGTGCAAACCGACCTCTCCCCGACGGGGAGAGGAAAGCTGGTGCGCTAAGCCGCCTTCTTTTCAGCGTCCTTGGGATAGGGATTGAAGCGGTCGTAGAAGGTCTCGCCCTTGGCTGCCATGTCGGCCAGCAGCTTCGGCGCCTTGAACTGGGCGCCATATTTCCTCTGGAGTTTCTTCGACAGCGCGAGGAAATTCTCCACGCCCATGCCGTCGATGTAGGACAGCGCGCCGCCGGTATAGGGCGCAAAGCCGAAGGCCAGGATCGAGCCGACATCCGCCTCGCGCGGGTCGGTGACGATGCCTTCCTGCATGACACGCGCGGCTTCCATCGCGATGGTGACGAGGAAACGCTGCTTCAGTTCCTCGACATCGATCTTGTCAGGATCCTGCTGCGGGTAGAGCGTCTTCAGCTCCGGCCACAGATGCTTCTTCGCCGGTTTGGCCGGATAATCGTAGAAGCCCTTACCGTTCTTGCGGCCATGGCGGCCATATTTGTCGACCATGGTGTTGATGAGCTCGAACTGGTCGGCCGGCACCGCCTTCTCGCCCAGATCGCGCATCGTCTGCTTCATGATCTTCTGCGCCAGGTCGATCGCCGTTTCATCGGTGAGCGAGAGCGGGCCGACCGGCATGCCGGCCATCTTGGCGGAGTTCTCGATCATTGCCGGCGGTACGCCTTCGATCAGCATCTGGAAGGCTTCGGCCATGTAGCGCAGCACACAGCGATTGACGTAGAAACCGCGGGTGTCGTTGACGACGATCGGCGTCTTGCGGATAGCGCGCACATAATCGATCGCGACGGCAAGAGCGGCATCGCCCGTCTTCTTGCCCATGATGATCTCGACCAGCATCATCTTGTCGACCGGCGAGAAGAAATGGATGCCGATGAAGTTTTTTGGCCGCTTCGAGTTTTTCGCCAGAGCGGAGATCGGGATGGTCGAGGTGTTGGATGCGAAGGTCGCCGATTTGGAGATCACCGCCTCGGTCTTCTCCGTCACGCCTTTCTTGATCTCGCTGTCCTCGAACACCGCTTCCACGATCAGGTCGCAGCCGTCGAGCTGATCGTAGTCGTCGGTCGGCGTGATCAGCGACAGCAGCTTTTCCTTGTCGGCCTCGGTCGAACGGCCCTTCTTGATGCGGCCATCCATCAGACCGGCGGAATGTGCCTTGCCCTTTTCGGCTGAGGGCATGTCGCGGTCGAGAAGCACGACCGGTATGCCGGCCTGCGCGGTGACATAGGCAATGCCGGCGCCCATGAAGCCGGCGCCTAGCACACCGATCTTCTTGAACTTGGTTTCCGGCACGCCCCCGGGCCGGCGCGCGCCCTTGTTCAGCTCCTGCAGGGAAACGAACAGCGAGCGCACCATCATGGCCGCCTCGGTCGACTGCAGGATTTCGGTGAAATAGCGCTGCTCGATCCGGAGCGCGGTATCGAAGGGCACAAGCAGGCCCTCATAGACACATTTCAGGATCGCGGTAGCAGCCGGGTAGTTGCCGTAGGTCTCGCGGCGCAGAATCGCGATCGCCGGTGGCCAGAGATTGGCACCGGCCGCGGAATAGACCGGCCCGCTCGGCAGCTTGAAGCCCTTTTCGTCCCAGGGCTGAACCGGCTTGAGGCCGGCCTTGATCATTGCCTTGGCGGCGTCGACCAGATTGGCCGGGTCCACGACCTCGTGGACCAGACCCATCTGCTTCGCCTTCTTGGCCGACAGGTTCTGGCCGGTGGTCAGCATCTGCAGCGCTTCCTGCGCATTGGCAAGCCGGGGCACGCGCTGCGTGCCGCCAGCACCCGGGAAGATGCCGACCTTCACTTCGGGAAGCGCCATTTTGACCTTGTCGCTATCGGCGACGACACGGCCATGGCAGGCGAGCGAAAGCTCGAACGCGCCGCCCATGCAGGTACCGTTGATCGCCGAGACCCACGGCTTGCCCGAGGTCTCGATCTTGCGCCACAGCCAGCTCATGCGGCCGGCGCCGTCAAAGAGCATCTTTATCGCCGCATCGTGGTCCTTCTTTTCCATCGCGTAGAAGGTGCCGAGCTGGCGCTGCAGCATGGTGAGGTCGGCGCCGCCGGAGAAGCTGTCCTTGCCGGAGGTAATGACCACGCCCTTGACCGCCTCGTCGGCGGCGAGCTTGTCGTTGATCTTCTCCAGCTCGTCCATCACCTCTTCGGTGAAGACGTTCATGGAGCGGCCCGGCGAATCCCATGTGACAAGGGCGATGCCGTCGGCGTCGGTTTCGACGGTGAAATTGTTGTAGCTCATCTGTGTTCTCCTCAGGCCGCGGCGCTCGCAGCAAATGCCGCGAGCAGGCTGTCAGTCGTTTCAATGATCGCGAACTCACCGTCGAGGTTCGACAGTGTCATCGCGTGAATGTCTTCCGCGCTATCGTGTGCGCCGCCATAACCGATGCGGTCGAACGTGTAGCAGGCGTCTTCGACCAGCCGGGCATCGAAGCCCAGATTTCCGGCCATGCGGGTCGTGGTCTCGACGCAGTGATTGGTCGTGGCGCCGACAAGAACCACGGTCTCGATTGCCGCATTGCGCAGGCGCTGTTCGAGATCGGTGCCGATGAAGCCGGAATTGACCGACTTAACCAGAACAGGCTCGTCGCCGATCTCGCGGGTTTCGTCCATGGAGGCAAAACCCGGCAATTCGGGCCGCAGAAGCGAGCCGGGATTGGTGGATGCATGCCGGATGTGGATCACCGGCATGCCGCGGCTGCGGAACGCCTCGAGCAACCGCACCATGTTGGATACCGCGGCAGGATTGTTGCGGCGCTCGCCATTGGCCTCGCGCTGCAAAAAGCCCTTCTGCACGTCGATCACTATGAGGGCGGTGGTGGCTGGGTTCAGCTTCATCATCGGGCTCCCTGGCGTTCGGCTTCCAGAGCCTGCATCTGCGCTGAAACCGCATGCGCGCCTGTGCGCTCTTCCGCTGCCAAGCCACTGACGACGCCGGCACGGTCGGCATCGGATTTGTGCTGATTGAGTTTCCAGCTGCCCTCGATGCGCTCGACGCGCATCCTGATGCCCACGATGGCGCGGGTCATCGCGTCGAGATATTTCTCTGGCGCGTCGGTGACCGCCCAAGGTTCGGCCCGCTTTTCTTCGTTCTGAGACGTCAGGCGGCCGACATGATCGAGCAGCTCGTGCTTTGCATCGAACGCCTCGATGCTGCCATGAGCATGAACGGCGATGTAGGTCCAGGTCGGCACCACGCGGCCATGCTCTTTCTTGCTCTCGTACCAACCGGGGTGGATGTAGGCCTGCGGGCCCTGGAAGATCGCGAGCGTCGGTGCGCCACCGAGCTTCCAGTGCGGGTTGCCCTTGGCGACATGCGCCTCGATAAAAAGGTCGTCGCCCACCTCGCGCAGCAGGACGGGTAGGTGCGACGCATGCAGCCCTTCCGGCCCACTCGACACGAGCGCGGCGAACTGGATGTCACGCATCGCAGCTGTCAGAACGTCGCGGCGCTCCTCACGGGCGCTGCTCGGCATATACATGGCGCGCCTCCGTCAGACCCGCTCGATGATTGTGGCGGTGCCCATGCCCGCACCGATGCAAAGCGTGACAAGCGCGGTGTTCAGATCGCGGCGCTCCAGCTCGTCGAGAACGGTGCCGAAGATCATCGCGCCGGTGGCGCCGAGCGGATGGCCCATGGCGATGGCGCCGCCATTCACGTTGATCTTGTCGTGATCGATGTCGAAGGCCTGCATGTAGCGCAACACCACCGAGGCGAAGGCCTCGTTGAGCTCGAACAGGTCGATGTCGTCGAGCGTCATCTTGGCCTTCTTCAGGAGCTTCTCGGTGACGTCGACGGGGCCAGTCAGCATGATTGCCGGCTCGGAGCCGATATTGGTGAAGGCGCGGATTTTGGCGCGCGGCGTCAGCCCCATCGCCTTGCCAGCCTTCTTGGAGCCGAGCAGTACGGCGGCCGCACCATCGACAATGCCGGACGAGTTGCCGGCGTGGTGCACATGGTTCACGCCTTCGATTTCGGGGTAACGCTGCACGGCGACGGCATTGAAGCCGCCCATCTCGCCGGGCATGACGAAGGACGGATTGAGGGAAGCCAGCGACTGCATGTCGGTGCCCGGCCGCATATGCTCGTCATGGTCGAGAATGGTCAGGCCGTTCTGATCCTTGATCGTGACGACCGAGTTCTTGAAACGGCCGTCCTTCCAGGCTTCGTCGGCGCGCTTCTGGCTCTCCACCGCATAGGCATCCACGTCGTCTCTGCTGAAGCCGTATTTGGTGGCGATCAGGTCGGCGGAGACGCCCTGCGGCATGAAATAAGACGGCAGGCCGACCGAGGGGTCCATGAACCAGGCACCGCCCGACATACCCATGCCGACGCGGCTCATCGATTCGACGCCGCCGGCAATCACGATGTCATCCGAGCCGCCGGCAATCTTGGCAGCGCCGAAATTGATGGCATCGAGACCCGAAGCGCAGAAACGCGAAATCTGCATGCCAGGTGCCTCGGTGGCGTAACGCGCCTCAAAGGCGGAGGCACGTGGGATGACGGCACCGGCCTCGCCGACAGGATCGACGCAGCCGAAGATGATGTCGTCAACCTTGGAGGTGTCGAGGCCGTTGCGGTCGCGCACGGCTTCCAGCACCTTGGCGCCAAGCCGCACCGCCGGCACTTCGTGCAGCGAGCCGTCCTTCTTGCCGCGTCCGCGCGGCGTGCGAACGGCGTCATATACAAATGCGTCTGCCATCTTGCATCTCCTTGCAATGGGGCGCGAACGGCGGCGCCCTCAGTTTTTTCCTCACATGCCCGAAGGCATCAAATCTTCCGGTGCGGCCCAGCCGGGCAGCGCGCGGATGCGCTCCAGCCATGCGGCGATCGCGGGGAATTCAGTCCAGTCGGCATCCACCTGCTCGGGCCAGAACAGATAGCCGCAGAGCGAAAAGTCGGCGATCGTGGCGCGGTCCGCAGCAACCCAGTCGCGGCCCGTCAGATGAGTATCGAGCACCTTCCAGGCGTCGCGTGCCCGGCCATAGATGAACTCCGCCGCAGGGTCGCCCTTCTTGCCGCGGAAATGGCGCATGAAACGCTCGGTCGCGGTGTAGCTGGTGAGCTTGTGGTTGTCGAACAGGATCCAGCGCAGGATCTCGAACTCCTCGGCCTCGGTTTTGTGGCCGAATTTGCCGAAATGGCGCGACAGATAGATCAGAATCGCGCCGGACTGGCTGAGTGTGAGATCGCCACCCTCGCGGTGATGGATCAGCACCGGCGCCTCGCCCATCACGTTGATGTCGCGATACTCAGCCGAGCGCGTGGCGCCTTTGAAAAACTCCACACCCAGCGGCCGCCAGTCGGCATCGCAGAGTTTGAGCATCAGCGCGACCTTGTAGGAGTTTCCGCTCTCGGAAAAGCAGTGGAGATCAAACTCGCTCATGCACGCTCCTATTCGGCCGCCTGCGCAGCCTTGGCGACGGGGGTGAGTTTCATGCTGGAAACGGAACGTGCCGCAAGTTCGCCGTCGGGGCCGTAAAGCTCAGCCTCCAGAAAGGCGACGGACCGGCCGGCCCGGACCACGCGCGCCTCAACCTCCACGCGGCCATGCTGGACCGCGCGCAGGAAATGCGTGTGAACGTCGATCGAAGCCTGCCGGTTCACCATGCCAAGGCTGATGAAGCAGTTGAAGCCCATCGCGTCGTCCATCATCGCGATCAGGAAGCCGCCCTGCACCACGCCGCCGAAATTGATCACGTCGCGCGGCGGGTCGAACGCGAGCCGCAGAGTCATCGCGTCGCGATCCCAGCCCAACACTTCCATGCCCAGCCATTTGGCGGTCGGCGGCGCATTGTCCATGCTGAAGCTGGCAAGCGGATCGGCGGACATCTTTAGAGGCTCCTCGCGATCAGCAGCTTCATGATCTCGTTGGTGCCGCCATAGATGCGCTGGACGCGGGCGTCGCGATACATGCGTGCGATCGGATATTCGTTCATGTAGCCATAACCGCCGAAGAGCTGCAGGCATTCGTCGACGATCTTGCACTGCAGGTCAGTCAACCAGTACTTCGCCATCGAAGCCGTGGCGGGGTCGAGCCCGCCAGCGAGATGGCGCGCGACGCAGTCATTGTAGAAGACACGGCCGATTGTCGCCTCGGTCTTGAGTTCGGCCAGCTTGAACTGGGTGTTCTGAAAGTCGAGGACGGCTTTGCCGAAGGCCTTGCGTTCCTTCACGTAGTCGATCGTGACGGTGAGCGCGCGCTCGATCATCCCGACCGCCTGGCCGGCAATCAGCAGGCGCTCCTGAGGGAGCTGCTGCATAAGCTGGACAAAACCCTGGCCTTCTTCGTTGCCGAGCAGGTTGGATGTCGGCACCTTCAGATCGTTGAAAAACAACTCCGACGTGTCATTGGCTTTCAGCCCGATCTTGTCGAGGTTGCGTCCGCGTTCGAAGCCATCCGCACCGTCGGTTTCGACAACGATCAGTGAGGTACCCTTGGCGCCCGCTGCCGGGTCGGTCTTGGTGACCACGATGATGAGATTTGCGAGCTGGCCGTTGGTTATGAAGGTCTTGGAACCGTTGATGCGGTACTGGTTGCCGTCTTTTTCGGCGCGTGTCTTGATGCCCTGAAGATCCGAACCCGCGCCTGGCTCTGTCATCGCGATGGCGCCGATCAGCTCGCCGGAGGCCATCCTGGGCAGCCACTTCTTCTTCTGCTCTTCCGAGCCGTAGTGGAGTATGTAAGGCGCGACGATGGCATTGTGCAGCGCAATGCCGAACCCGTCGACACCGACATGCCCCAATGCCATGGTGATCGCGCTTTCATGCGCGTAGGTGCCGCCCGAGCCGCCATACTCCTCAGGTATGGAAGCGCAAAGAAGCCCGTTGGCCCCTGCCTTTTCCCAGCTTTCGCGGTCGAACGATTCGGCCTTCTCGAATTCCTCGTAGCGCGGTGCGATCTCGGCTTCGAGGAACTTGGTCGCCATGTCATACAGCATGGCGACGTCCTCGGACGCCCAGTCCGGCTTGGGACGCTGCAGGATTTCAGCTGGTCTGACGGCCATTTTCTTCTCCCGTGGAACGCCGGCATTCTACCAACAAGTTCAACCTTGAACAGTAGTGACTCCGCCTGGACCATCACATTCGTGCGGGCGCGCCAGGATTGCCGGCGGCGTGCGCGGGGCGGTCAAAAGACCGCCCGCAACGTCGCGCCTAGAATGCCTCCGCTGGCATTGCCATCATGGAATCGGCTCCGGCTGAGATGCGGGCGAGCCGTGTCGCCGTTTCCGGCATCAGCCGTTCCATGAAGAAGGTAGCGGTGGTCAGCTTGTTGTCGAGGAAGGCAGACGAGCCGTTTGCGGCCAGCTTCTCCTGCGCGCTCTTGGCCATCTGCGCCCACATATAGCCGAGTGCCACCAGGCCGAAGAGATGCATGAAATCGGTCGAGGCGGCACCTGCATTGTCGGGTTTGGCCATCGCGTTCTGCATCAGCCACATCGTGGACGCCTGGAGGTCGTTGAGACCCTTCTTGAGCGCCTTGGTGTATGGCTTCATCGTCTCGTCTTCGCGGTGCGCTTCGCAGAAGTCGCCGACCTCCTTGAAGAATGCCTGAATGGCGCGGCCGCCATTGGCCGGCAGCTTGCGTCCCACGAGATCGAGCGCCTGAATGCCGTTCGCGCCCTCGTAGATCATGGCGATGCGGGCATCGCGCACGAACTGGCTCATGCCGTGTTCTTCAATGTAGCCATGGCCGCCGAAGAGCTGTTGCGCCATTACTGCGTGGTCGAAACCCTTGTCGGTCAGAACGCCCTTGATGATCGGGGTCATGAGGCTGAGCAGGTCGTCGGCCTCCTGCACCTCCCTGTCATCGCCGGAACGGTGCGCAACGTCGGACTTGATCGCGGTCCACAGCACGAGTGCGCGGCCGCCCTCGTTGAAGGCGCGCATGGTCATCAGCGAGCGGCGCACATCGGGATGAACGATGATGGGATCGGCCTTCTTGTCCGGCGCTTTCGGGCCGGTGAGCGCCCGGCCCTGAATGCGCTCGCGCGCATAGTCTGCGGCGTTCTGATAGGCGACCTCGGCAATCGAAAGCCCCTGAAGGCCGACGCCGAGGCGGGCTTCGTTCATCATCACGAACATTGCCTTGAGGCCGGCATTCTCGCCGCCGATCAGATAACCGGTGGCGTCATCGTAGTTGAGCACGCAGGTCGAATTGCCGTGAATGCCCATCTTCTCTTCGATCGATCCGCAGGAAACGCCATTGCGCTCGCCCGGCTCGCCGTTGTCATCGAGCAGGAATTTCGGAACGATGAACAGCGAGATGCCCTTCACGCCTTCCGGCGCACCCTCGATGCGGGCCAGCACCAGATGCACGATGTTGTCGGACATGTCGTGTTCGCCGGCGGAGATGAAGATCTTCTGGCCGGAGATCTTGTAGGAGCCGTCGGCCTGCGGCACCGCCTTGGAGCGCAGCATGCCAAGATCGGTGCCGCAATGCGGCTCGGTCAGGTTCATGGTGCCGGTCCAGGTGCCCTCGATCATCTTGGGCAGCCAGGTCTGCTTCTGCTCGTCGGAGCCATGTTCGACAATTGCCGCAACCGCGCCCTGTGTGAGACCCGGATACATCATCAGCGCCATGTTGGCAGAGATCATGTATTCGCTGACGGCGGAGTGAACTGAATAGGGGAGCCCCTGGCCGCCATATTCGGCCGGCGCTGCAAGACCCAGCCAGCCGCCCTGGCAATACTGCTCGTAAGCGTCCTTGAAGCCCTTCGGCGTGGTCACCGAACCATCGTCGTGGCGCACGCAGCCTTCCATGTCGCCGGCGCGATTGAGCGGCTGAAGCACGTTTTCGGCGAGTTTGGCGCCCTCGGCGAGGATGGCTTCCAGCACATCGGGCGTGGCGTCCGAAAAGCCGGGGAGATTGGAATAGCGCTCATAGCCCAGAACGTCCCGGAGCACGAAAAGCGTGTCCTCGACCGGTGCTTTGTAGGTCGGCATGGGTTCCTCCGAAAATACAAATCTGCGCCTCGCAGCGAGCGGGCGCAAGGTGAGATCGGCATTCGGAGCGCGGACTATCAAATTTTGACGTTTGCGTAAACGTCAAAATTTATGAATCCGCTTATGCCAGGCGCAATCGCGGCGGCGGCATTCGCCACCACCGTCGCGTCTGAAGGTGTAAAATGCGGCCGGTGGCCGGGGTTCAGGCTCGCGCGGCGAGCTGCCCCCGAACGTCATCGATCAGGCCATCCAGATCGGCAAGCGCCTGCGCAAGTTCCTCGCGCTGCTTTTCGAGCCGTCCGCGCTGACGCTCGGATTTGTCGAGCATCACTTTAAGCTGGCGAACGTTGGAGCCGTCCGGATCGTACAGGTCGAGCATCTGCTTGATGTCGCGCAGCGAGAAGCCGACGCGGCGACCTAGCAGCACGAAGTCGAGGCGTTTGCGGTCGGCAGACCGGTAGAGCCTGGTTGCGCCGTGGCGGATGGGCTGGATCAGCCCCTTGTCCTCGTAGAAACGCAGCGCACGCAGCGTAACGCCGAATTCGCGCGCCATTTCGCCGATTCTCGTGAGGTTTTCGGAAACGGAATCCGAACCACCGCCACCGGCCGGGTCGAGCCCGGCTGAGGTGAAGTTCATAATGTCCTCTCAAAATCCCCGGCGGGCACCGCATCGGGCCCATAGCATCGGATCCCCTGGGGGTCAGGGATCCGGACCAGTTTCAGTCGAAAGACCCGTTCCTGACGGAACGAGTCAACTTCATTGCGGGCCAGATAATGCCGGCGGCTTCATGTTGCAACTGCGAAGAAACGCCACAGGCAAGCTACGCAGTGCAATTTGCATCCTGGTAAGGTTGGTTAACGCCTTGTTTACCACGTTCGGGGAAAGGTGAGCGCGTCGGTGTACTGTGGATATCCTGTCATGCGTTGGCCACGGTTTTCCATTCGAAAAGTCAGGTGGCGCAACCCACCGTGACCATGGAAGACCGGACTTAGGCCGAATTCGCAGTCGCCCCGACCTTAAAAGCACCGGCTCCCTGCCGGTTGCGACGGCGGACAGGCATGTCGATGAACAACAAACGGTCATATCTCGAATCAATCAACGCCGGACGGAGAAGGCGCCCAAACCCCTCCTTCCAGGATATGGACCGTACGCTGGCCCGGCTTGAAGGCCGTGGCGAACCGGGGCGCGAGGCGTTTCAGGCGCCGCGCCGCGGAGAACGGCAGCGCTACCGCGAAGACGACCATCACCAGTTCGCAGATCAGTATGACCGCTATGAAGCGCCGCGCGGCGACGTGCGGCAGGGGTCGTTCGATGCTCTGGCCCGCGACATGAGCCGCGTGCGCCAGCAGGAAGACAGCCTCGGCGCTGTGACGCGCGTAGCGTCGGAACTCCAGGCACTGCGCGAGGAGCTGCGCCAGCAGATGGGCCATGGCCTTCGGCGCGAATTCGATTCGCTTCGTTCCGACATCGAACGCCTCGGTTCCATGGCGCCGTCTTCCAGCGCCGGCGAGATCGGCGCTGAATTCGAACGCCTTTCAGACGCCGTCCGGTCGCTTTCGGAACGCAGCGACGACCGCAGCGTCAACATGCTGCGGCTGGAGCTTGAGAAGGTCAAAGGTGCGCTCGGCGAACTGGCGCGCGAAGAAACCCTGCGCTCGGTCGATCGGCGCTGGTCGAGCCTCGAGAGCAAGCTGGACCGCGCACCGGACCGGGCGCAGTTCGAACCGACGCTGAAAGCACTCAACAGTCAGCTGGAACGCATCGGCCAGGCCGTCGACAGCCTGCCGGAATCGCTTTCGCTGCGCTCGCTCGAAGACAAGCTTCGCGGGCTCGCCGGCACGGTCGATCAGTTCTCCGCCAATTACGGCGCACAGATGCCTGAGTCCTTTGCGCTGATCGAGCAGCGGCTCGACGAAATCACCCGGGCGATTGCGGCTTCGGCAGCAAATGCCACGTCCCAATCCTTCGACCCGGAGCCCTTTGAGCGCATCGAGGCGCGTGTCACCTCGCTGGCGCACCAGATCGAGGAACTGGCCGAAGACCAGAGCTCCGAACAGGTCATCGACAGGCTCAACGCCCTGTCGCACCGCGTCGAGGAGATTGCGCAGCGCATCGAGGTGCCGGAATCCGCGGTCGAGGTTCTGGCCGACCAGATCAGCGCTATTGCAGGAAAGCTTGAGCAGGACCCGGCACGTAACTATGCCGATGTGATCTTCCAGGGAATGGAAGACAGGTTCGCGCAGATTTCGACTCTGCTGGAGCAGCGTCAGGGCGATGCCATCGAGCAGGGCAAGCAGCTGTTCCGCGAGCTTGAGCGGCGGCTGGAAACGGTGTCCGACAAGCTCGACCAGCGCGATACCGGCGCCGCGAATGGCGGCGCGGACCTCGTCGATGCAATGGAGCGGCGTTTTGCCGAGCTTGCGGCAAACCTGGAGACCTATCGGCCGGCCCTCGGCGACGTGCAGGGTATGGCCGGGCTCGAAGAGCGGCTTGACGATATTTCGCGCCGGCTCGACAATTCCGGCCGCGACGTTGCGGGTATCGATCCCGAAGTGATCCGCAGCCTGGAGTCCCAGGTGGCCGCGCTTTCGGCTCACCTGCAGCAGCCAAGCCAGCCGCTTCCCGAATTCGACGACATCTCGCCGCGGCTCGACCACATCGAGCAGTCGCTGTCGCAAGGGCGCGAGGCTATGGTTGAGGCCGCCCGCCGGGCCGCCCAGGAGGCGGTGAGCAGCCTTCCGCCGGGCGCCGGAGGCGAAGGCCTTTCCGCATTCTCGGCCGAGCTGAAAGCGTTCGAGGAGCTGTCGCGCAAATCGGACGAGCGCAACGCCAAGACCTTCGAGACCATTCACGACACGCTGCTGAAGATTGTCGACCGGCTCGGCACGCTGGAACAGCGGGGGCCGGCACCAGAAGCGGTGCGCAAGCCCGAATTTGCCGCCGCCGACACGCCGTCGATCGAAAGCGATTTCGGCGATGACCCGCAATTCGACGTTCCCGAACCGGCGGTCGGACCGCAGATCAGATCACCGGCTCAGGCCGCAGCCGCCGCCGCGCAGCAGGCGCTCGGCGCGGATGAGGAAACTGCCGCGGCTGGTGCCGAGAAACGCTCGATGCTCGGCGGGTTGGCGCGCAAGTTCCGCAAAGAGCGCAAACCGGCCGAAGTTGAACTCGCCGGCTCGAACGCCGCCAGCGAACCCAAACTCGACGAGCCGCTTGATCCGAGCACGGCAAACCAGCCGATCGAACCCGGCTCCGGCGCGCCCAATCTCGATGCAATCATGAAACGCGTCCGCTCGGAGGAAGGTGGCCCTGGCCCGGCGAGCAGCATGGACGCTGCCAAGTCCGACTTCATCGCTGCGGCGCGCCGCGCCGCGCAGGCGGCTGCCGCCGAGGCAGAAGCAATGAAACGCAAGGGTGACGGCGGTGGGAGCGGTCGCAAGCTGGGCGTTGGCGGAATTCTGAAGGGGCGCAGCAAGACTGCGCTCATGGCCGCGACGGCAATTGTCGTTGTTGTCGGCACGTGGCAGCTTGGCGCGGCGCTGCTTTCCGACGATGGCTCCGTGGATGTCGCCATTGCCGAACAGGAAACCATCGAACCGGCTCTGACTCCCCTGAGCGCCGAGATGCTGCATCAGGATGATCCTGCCGCGCCCACAGTGGCAGGCGAAGGCGGAACCGCTGTCGTGAACTCTGCCCGGGACGCGATCATGAACTCCGCGCCGGTCGAACACGTCGCCGAGCCCCGCAAGATCGACGAGCGCATGGCGGCTGTCGAACCCATGACATTGCCCGAGAGCGTGGACGCGGCCGACCCCGCGACTATGGCCACCTTTGTGCCGGTTGATGCCGGCCCCGTGGCGCTGCGCGAAGCTGCCGACGCCGGCGACGCGAAGGCGATGTTCGAGATCGGCAATCGTTATGCGGACGGGCGCGGTGTCGCCGCCGACATGGCGGCTGCGGCGGAATGGTACGAACGCTCCGCCGAACTCGGTTACGCGCCGGCCGAATACCGCTTGGGCAATCTCTACGAGCGCGGCTCCGGTGTGGAACGTGACATCACCGCGGCGATGGAGTGGTATGACCGGGCCGCGAAACAGGGCAACGCCAGCGCGATGCATAATCTTGCCGTGCTTTATGCAATGGGCGGAACCGAAAACGCGCCCGACAATGACCGCGCCGCGCGCTGGTTCCTGGAGGCGGCCGAACTCGGTGTGACCGACAGCCAGTACAATCTCGGTATCCTCGCGGCCAAGGGCACCGGCGTGCCGCAAAGCCTCGAAGAGAGCTACAAATGGTTCGCACTCGTGGCCAAGACGGGCGACCGCGACGCCGCGGCCAAGCGCGACGAGGTTGCGAAGGCCCTGCGTCCGGAGCAGCTCGAAAAGGCGCGCCAGACCGTCGAGCTGTGGAAAGCCCGCCCTGTGCTTCCCGAGGCCAACGTTGCCGACATTCCTGAAGAGTGGACCGAGGGCGATGCGCAAACGGCAAGCGTCGATGTCGAAAAGGCAGTGCGCAACATACAGGCCATTCTCAACAACAACGGCTACGATGCAGGCCCCGCCGACGGCGTGATGGGCGCCAAGACTCAGGCTGCCATCAAGGCCTTCCAGGCCGCCAACGGCATGGAGGCCGACGGCCAGGTCGACGACGAGCTGGTCAAGGCCTTGCTGGCGCTCAACTGACGCCTGTGGTGCCCGCCGACCATCCGCGGGCCGTCCGGGCGGCAGCCACCAGCCACTGCATTAGCCATTTGTGCGAGATTGGTTTGACTTGGCCACACTGTGGGCGCAAAACCGGCTTCTATTTCTAAGGCTTGTGGCTGGGAACGGGTGCCCGGCACGCGTTGCGCAGACCGGGTGGACGGGTGAGCATTTACCTCCCGATAGCGGAAATGTCAGTGAACCTTCTGGTGCTGCTCGGAATGGGCGCCGCAGTCGGGTTCCTCTCAGGCATGTTCGGCGTCGGCGGCGGCTTTCTAATCACGCCGCTGCTGATTTTCTACAACATTCCGCCGGCGATCGCGGTCGCGACCGGAGCCAACCAGGTTATCGGGTCATCCATTTCCGGCGCGATCGCGCACTTCAAGCGTGGAACGCTCGATTTCAAACTGGGAACGGTGCTCCTTCTGGGGGGCTTCGCCGGGTCGGCGCTCGGCGCCTATGTTTTCGCGCTGCTGCGGCGGCTCGGTCAGCTCGATCTCTTCATCTCGCTGCTCTACGTCGCGTTTCTCGGCATTGTGGGCGGACTGATGCTCGTGGAATCGGTGCGCGCGATTCAGCGTTCGCGCGGCGGCGCAACGGCAACTCTGCGCAAACCGGGCCAGCACAACTGGATTCACAAGCTGCCGCTGAAGATGCGTTTTCGGGCATCCAAGCTGTTCGTCAGCGCCATACCGGTTGTCGCCCTCGGCGCGGGCATCGGCTTTCTGGCGGCGATCATGGGTGTCGGCGGCGGCTTCATCATGGTGCCGGCCCTGATCTATCTGCTCAAGGTGCCGACCAATGTGGTGATCGGCACCTCCCTGTTTCAGATCATTTTTGTGACCGCCTTCACCACGGTATTGCATGCCACCGCCAACCAGACGGTCGATGTCGTGCTGGCGTTCCTTCTGATGGCCGGCGGTGTTGCCGGCGCTCAATATGGTGCAAGGGCCGGCCAGAAGCTGCGCGGCGAGCAGCTGCGCGCTTTGTTGGCGCTGCTGGTTCTCGCGGTTGCACTGCGGCTCGGATTCGATCTCTTCGTGCGCCCCTCGAGCATCTACACGCTGACCCCGATCGGAGGCGCATGAGATGATGCTTCGCGCGCTCCTGATCCTGATTGGCCTCATCGCCTGCGTCCATGCGGCGCTGGCGCAGGTCGAGCTTGAGAACCCGGAAAACATCCAGGTCGGCCTCTCCACCGACCGGTTCTCCATCACATCGGATTTCGGCGGGGCGGAGCTGACGATCTTCGGCGCTCTGGAAAACATCGACCCTTTGGTGAGCCGCCAGGGGCGGTATGATGTGATTGTCGTGCTGGAAGGCCCGCCGCGGCCGCTGGTGGTGTGGAAGAAGAGCCGCGTGCTCGGCATGTGGATCAACACCCAGTCGCAATCGTTCCGGGGCGTTCCGAGCTCCTATTCGGTCGCGACGACGCGGGCGTTTCAGGACATCACGAATGTCGAGAGTTACCAGCAGCTCTCGCTCGGCGCGGACAATATCTTCCTCGAGCCGATCGATGCCGAGGGTTCCAGGAAAACGATCGAAGAGTTCACCACCGCGCTGCGCGAGCGCAAACGTACGACCGGGCTCTACAGCGAGCGCATCGGCGGCGTCGAATTCCTGTCGCAGAATCTCTTCCGTGCGACGGTTTCGCTGGCGCCCAACGTGCCGGTTGGCACACATCGCGCGCGCGCCTTCCTGTTCAAGAACAGTGCCTTCCTGCGCGAGACTTCGGTTCCTCTGGTCATTTTCAAGGCCGGTTTCGAGCAGTCGATTTTCCGCGCCGCACATGAATACAGCCTGCTTTATGGTTTGCTGGCTGTCGCTCTCGCCCTGCTGACGGGGTGGATCGGCAGTGTCGTCTTCCGCAGGGAGTAGAAATGACCGAAACCGAGCAACCGGAAGAAAACCGGGCTGTCCAACAAGCGTCGCCGCAGACGGTTGCCCTGCGCCTCGGTTATGCCGGCCTGGTACCCGCGATCCTTCTTTCGCTCTGGCTGTATGGCATACCGGGCGATCACCTCTGGCGCGAAACCACCATCGCATTGCTTACAGGCTATGCGGCGGTCGTGCTGTCGTTTCTGGGTGGTATCCGCTGGGGCTATGCCATGTCGGGCACAAACGACGATACGGCGCGCCTGTTGGCGATATCGGTGGTGCCGGCGCTTGGCGGCTGGGCCGCCTTGTTTATTCCGCCGCCCTATTCATTCGTGCTTCTGGCGGTTGCATTCGCCGCCCATGGCGCCTGGGATTCGCTTTCGGCGCAATCAGGCCGCATGCCCGGCTGGTTCGCGCGGCTGCGCATGCAGCTGACGGCGGGCATCGTGGTGACGATGATCATCGCTTTTGCGGCGACGGCTACCTGAGCGCCGTGCCGGCGATCGGATAGACGCTGTTGCGGCCAAGCATGTAGGCCACCAGCCGTTCGGCGGCGAAGAGGCCGGCATAGGCGCGGTCCCTGATATTCAGCGTTCCCGTATACGCGCCGAAGGCCGGCATGATGAGGCGCTCGCCATCGCAGGCGAAACAGGCACGCCGCACCGACCGACCGCGCCGCACGATGCGGGCGCCGGGATGCAGGTGCCCGGCGATTTCGCCCGGCGCTCTCCCGCGTGAGGGTTCGTGCCGGAAAATGAGATCGCCCAGCGCCAGCTCGCGCACGCATTCACCCGGCAGATCATGCGGAGCGTCGGGATCGTGATTGCCGGCGATCCAGAACCAGTCGCGCCCCGACATCATCTCAAGCAGCGCCTCCCGATAGACCAACGGCAGGCGCGCCGCGCCCTCGGCATCGTGAAAGCTGTCGCCAAGGCTGATCACAGCCTGTGGCCGGTATTGGGCGACGATGTCCGCCAGTACCGAAAGCGTCGAACCCGTATCATATGGCGGCGCGAAGATGCCGCGGCGGGCGAGCGAAGAACCCTTTTCCAGATGCAAGTCCGACACGACAAGCAGATCGTCATCGGCGAAATAGAGCGCGCCGCGCGGGTCGCATATCGCCGTCGCACCCGCCACTTCGATCGTGGCGGTTTCATATTGCGGCTCAGCGATGGCTGCGAGGTTCATTCCTGTCTCACATCTTCATGGCGTCGGCAATCAGATCGTCCGCCGCCTCGCGCAGCAGGCTTTCGCTGGCGTCCTTGCCGACGGGTTCCTTGCCGATCTCCAGCATGATCGGAACCGCGAGCGGCGATATCTGATCCAGCCTTTTATGCATGATTCGCCCGCGAATGCGCGAGAGCATGTCGCCGAGCCTGCTGACATCGAGCAGCCCGGCGGCGGCATCTGCATGGGTGGCGCGCAGCAGAATGTGGTCGGGCTCATGGGTTCTGAGCACATCGTAGATCAGGTCGGCGGAAACGGTGATCTGGCGGCCGGACTTTTCCTGGCCGGGGTGCCGCTGCTCGACCAGTCCCGCAATAACCGCGCAATTGCGGAAGGTACGTTTCAGCATCCAGCTTTCGGCGAGCCAGGCATCGAGGTCGTCGCCCAGCATGTCCTCGTCGAAGAGTTCGCCCAGCGGGTAACGCGACTGGAACAGCGCGCCAAGATCCTCCAGTGCCCACACGGCCAGAGAGTAATCGGTCGCGACGAAGCCCAGCGGACGGGCGCCTACGCGCTCGAGCCTGCGGGTCAGAAGCATGCCCAGCGTCTGATGTGCGAGCCGGCCCTCAAAGGCGTAAGCGACCATGTAGTGGCGCTCGGCGCGGGGGAAGGTTTCGATCAGGAGGCCGTCGCGGCCGGGCAGCACGGATTTGTATTTCTGCACCTGCAACCACTCCGACACTTGCGGCGGCAGAGACGTCCAGCGCGACGTGTCGGCAAGGATCGAGCGCACCTGTTCGGCGAGATAGGTGGAGAGCGGGAACTTGCCGCCGGCATAGGAGGGAACCTTGGCATCCTCGCCGGCGGCATTCGATACAAAACACTCGTTTTCGCGGATGCCTTCCAGCCGCAGCGTCTTGCCGGCGAAGAGGAATGTGTCGCCCGGCGCCAGCGTTTCGATGAAATATTCCTCGATCTTGCCAAGCACCGGCCCGCCGCGCGCTGCCGCGCCGCGCCCGGCCCGCACATAGCGGACATTGAGCATGGGAGATTCCACGATCGTGCCGACATTCAGCCGGTATTGCTGCGCGATGCGCGGATTCGCGACGCGCCAGCGGCCGTCCTGCATCTGCCGTATGCGGGCATAACGCTCATAGCTTTTCAGCGCGTAGCCGCCAGTGGCGACGAAGGCGACCACTTCATCGAAAGTCCCGCGGTCGAGCGCGGCATAAGGTGCGGCGGAACGGACCTCGGCATAGAGCTCGTCGGCTTGGAAGGGATCGCCGCAGGCCGAGCCCAGCACGTGCTGCGCCAGCACGTCCAGCGCGCCGGCCAGCAGAGGCGGCGTATCCTGCGCGCCGAGATAGTTAGCCTCGACCGCCGCTTTGCACTCCAGCACTTCGAAGCGGTTTGCCGGCACGAGGGTGGCGCGGCTCGGCTCATCCAGCCGGTGGTTGGCGCGGCCGATACGCTGGGCAAGCCGGCTCGCGCCCTTCGGAGCGCCGACATGGACGACCAGATCGACATCGCCCCAGTCGATGCCGAGATCGAGTGTCGACGTGGCGACGATGGCGCGCAGGCTGCCATCCTCCATTGCCTTTTCGACGCGCCTTCGCTGGCCGACATCGAGCGAACCGTGATGCAGCGCGATCGGCAGCGATTCATCGTTGATGCGCCAGAGTTCCTGGAACAAAAGCTCTGCCTGGCTGCGCGTGTTGACGAACAGAAGCGTCGTTTTGTGGCGCTTGATCGCTTCATAAACTTCGGGGATCGCGTAGCGGGCGGAATGCCCAGACCAGGGCACGCGCTCGTTCGAATCCAGGATGGTGATTTCAGGTTTCGCGCCGCCCTTCACGGTGATCAGTTCAGACATAGCGCTGCGCTTTCCCTCCCCCTTGAGGGGAGGGTCGATCGGCACAGCCGATCGGGGTGGGGTGGTTGATGCAGGGCTCAGCTTTCCAGCGGCGCCTTCTGAGGCAACCCCCTCTGGCCGCTTCGCGGCCATCTCCCCCTCAAGGGGGGAGAGGCTCGCCTGGCTCACCAGCCAGCGCCGCAGCGCATCCGGGTCGGCCACCGTCGCCGACAGCCCGACCGCCTGAAGCTGCGGCTGAAAGCGGCGCAGGCGCGCCAGCCCCAGCGAAAGGAGATGGCCGCGTTTGGACGTGACGAGCGAATGCAGCTCATCGAGCACCACATAGCGAAGGCCGAAAAAGAGCCGGTCCGCCTCGCGCGAGGCGATCAGCAGAGCAAGCTGCTCTGGTGTGGTGAGCAGAATGTCGGGCGGTGCATATTTCTGCCGCTGGCGCTTGTGAGACGGCGTGTCGCCGGTGCGTGTTTCCATCGAGAGGCTGAGGCCGATCTCGGCGACCGGTTTGCCGAGATTGCGCTCGATATCGACGGCGAGCGCCTTGAGCGGCGAGATATAAAGCGTGTGGATGCCGCGAAAGGGCTCGCCCGGCTTGCGTTTCGGGC
The DNA here is from genome assembly GCF_004000235.1 of Mesorhizobium sp. Z1-4. Classification (GTDB taxonomy): domain Bacteria; phylum Pseudomonadota; class Alphaproteobacteria; order Rhizobiales; family Rhizobiaceae; genus RCIO01. The sequence goes on along the minus strand of NZ_RCIO01000001.1, from coordinate 1,137,881 downwards.
GCTCGGCCAGATCGACCAGCGAAGGCAGAAAACCGGCCAGCGTCTTGCCCGCCCCGGTCGGGGCTATGAGCAGCACCGAGGCGCCCGCCTGCGCCTTGCCCAGCAATTCCAGCTGATGTGGGCGCGGCGACCAGCCGCGCTCCGCAAACCAGCGCAGGAACGGTTCAGGCAGATAAGGGCCGGCTTCGGCGCTGGTGAGGTCTGGTTTCGCGGTCACGCGCGAACGTTAGCGCCCGGCCGCGGGCGCGCCAAGCGAAAATGCGAACAAACCGTGATCAGTTTGGCTGGCGCAGTTCGGCGGCGTGACTGGTCTCGTCTTCAGCTGCGGCCACCGGCACGTCGATAACGTCTGCCCGGCGTGCAACAACGATCAGCCCTTCGATTGCCTCGCCGCGGTCCATGCGGATCGGCTTGCGGTCGAGCGAGAGCAACTCGAAGCCGTTGGCGGCGAGCAGGTCACGCAGATAGGTCTCGGAGTGGGCATAGCGACGCGAGGCCAGAAGTACGAAGCCATCGCCGTCATGCCGCTCGACGCTGAAGGCGAACAGAGCACCAGGCGCGAGCGAAGCCGAAATGCGCGCGAACAGCGCTTCCAGTCCGCCGACATACATGAAGACATCGGCTGCCGTGACGAGATCGGCTTCTTCAGGAATAACCAAACTCTGCAGGTCGGCTTTCTCGAGCCGGTCATAGACGCGCTTTGCCTCGGCGCGCCTCAGCATCTCGGCCGACAGGTCCGCGCCTTCCAGAAAGCTCACCGCCTTGCGCAAGCGCTCGCCCATCAGACCGGTGCCGCAGCCGAGATCGACTGCATGGGCAAATGCGTTTGAGCCGGTGCGAGCTATCGCTTCGGCGAGAAGTTCCGGCACGCGATAGTTGAGCGTTTCGACCAAAGCGGTGTCGAAGTCGGGCGCATATTGGTCGAACAGCGCCTCGACGAACGCCGGCGGCGTGTGGTCGGGAAGCGGCACCGCGCCAGCGAGGCCGAGCCTGAGCGTAGCGCCAAGGCTGTCGGCGGGGTCGAGCCGCAGCACCTCGCGCCAGCAATCGGCGGCCTCTTCGGCACGGCCGGCCTCCCAGTAGATTTCGCCGCAGCGGAACCAGCCGGCGCTCCATGTGGGCGCAAGCTCAAGTGCCTCACGTAGAAGCTCGGCCGCGGCCATGTGGTCACCTGCCGAAAACAGAGCTTCGGCATAGGAGGCGCGGCGGTCGACGACGAGATCGCCGGACGAAAGCTGCAGATATTGCATGTCTTGAGGGTTCCGGAACCCGGCATCCCGGGCGCGCGGCTTATCCCGCGATTGTCGCGAACTGGCAAGAGAGATTCTGGTGGCAGCCGCGAAGGCTTTTCCGGCCGCGGCAAACCGCTATCTTCAGGCGATGCGCCCCGAACAGCTTCTCCACACAAGGCCCGAAGGTCTCTTTTGCCCGCTGGGCGATTTCTTCATCGACCCGGTGCGACCGGTGGAGCGGGCGTTGATCACGCACGGGCATTCCGACCATGCGCGTGCCGGCCACGAAAGCGTGCTCGCGACGCGCGAGACGCTGGCGATCATGAAGTTGCGCTATGGCGACGATTTCGCCGGCACCAGCCAGGCGATCGAGTGCGGCCAGCAGGTCGCGATTGGCGGCGCGAAAGTGTCCTTCCATCCGGCGGGGCATGTGCTGGGTTCGGCGCAGATCGCGGTTGAGGCCGGCGGCATCAGGATCGTGGCGTCGGGCGACTACAAACGCCAGAAAGATGCGACCTCCGCCGATTTCGAAGTGGTGCCTTGCGACGTCTTCATCACCGAAGCGACCTTCGGCCTGCCTGTCTTCAAGCACCCGGACGCCGCAGGCGAAATCAGGCGGCTGCTCGCTTCCGCCGCTGCCTTCCAGGAACGGACGCATCTGGTCGGCGCCTATGCGCTCGGCAAGGCGCAACGCGTGATCCGTCTTTTGCGCGACGCCGGCTACGACCGGCCGGTCTTCATCCACGGCGCGCTGGAGAAGCTCTGCGCCTATTATCAGAGCGAGGGTATCGAGCTTGGCCGGCTCGAACCGGCGACGCTGGACAACGCCGAGGGTGGCGATTTCGCCGGCGAGATCGTTGTTGGGCCGCCATCCGCCTTCGCCGACCGCTGGGCGCGGCGCTTCGCCGACCCGGTTTCGGCATTCGCTTCGGGCTGGATGCGTATTCGACAGCGCGCCAAGCAGCGCGGCGTGGAGCTGCCGCTGATCATCTCCGACCATGGCGACTGGGAGGAACTGACCCGCACCATACGCGATACCGGAGCAGGCGAGGTCTGGGTCACGCATGGCCGCGAAGAAGCCCTTGTGCGCTGGTGCGAGATCAACGGCATCGCCGCGCGGCCGCTCAACCTCGTCGGCTACGAGGACGAGGGCGACTAGATGCAGCGCTTCGCCGAACTCCTCGACCGGCTGGTGCTGACGGCAAGCCGCAACGCCAAGCTGAAGCTGATGACGGACTATTTGCGTTCTACGCCGGACCCCGACCGGGGCTACGCGCTGGCGGCAATCACCGGCGATTTGTCTTTCACCGGCGTGAAACCGGGCGTCTTGCGGGCGCTAGGTGCGGAGCGCATCGATCCGGTGCTTTTCGCCTACTCCTACGACTATGTCGGCGACCTGGCGGAAACGCTGTCGCTGGTATGGCCCGGCGGCGAGGAGAACAGCGGCGGCGGCCCGCCGCTGGCGCAAGTGGTGGACACGCTCGCCGCCGCCAGCCGTTCCGATGCGCCGGCAATACTTGCGGCACTACTCGACGAACTCGACATTCCGGCGCGCTTCGCGGTCATCAAGCTTGTCACCGGCGGATTGCGGATCGGCGTTTCGGCAAGGCTCGCGAAACAGGCGCTGGCTGGGCTCGGCGACATTGATGTGAGCGAGATCGAGGAAATCTGGCACGGCATCGAAGCGCCCTACGAGGCGCTTTTCGCCTGGCTCGAAGGCAAGGGCGACAAGCCGGAAGAAAGCGCTGCCGCGCTTTTCCGGCCCGTCATGCTCGCCCACCCGCTTGCCGAAAACGACCGCGAGAAGCTCGACCCCGCGGACTATGCGGCTGAATGGAAGTGGGACGGCATACGCGTTCAGGTCACCGCGGAAGCCGGCGTCCGCCGCATCTATTCGCGCACCGGTGACGATGTATCGGGTGCGTTCCCCGACCTGGTGGAGGCGGTGACGTTCGACGGCACCATCGACGGCGAATTGCTGGTCGGCACGCCGCCGCATGAGACCGGCAGCTTTTCCGATCTGCAGCAACGGCTCAACCGCAAGACTGTCTCTGCCAAGATGCAGGCGCGGTACCCGGCATTCGTGCGTTGTTACGATCTGCTGCGGGCGGGCGAAGAGGATTTGCGCGCAATGCCGTTTGCGCAACGGCGCGAGCGGCTGGCAGATTTCGTCACCGGGCTGGATGCCAGCCGCTTCGACTTGTCGCCGCTGGTGACCTTCGAAACCTTCGAGGAACTGGAGTCTCTCCGGCAGTCGCCGCCGCATCCAGTGATCGAAGGCATCATGTTGAAGCGCTGGGATTCTACTTACGCCGCTGGCCGCCCGAAAGGCCCGTGGTTCAAATGGAAGCGCGATCCGTTCCTCGTCGATGCGGTTCTGATGTACGCGCAGCGCGGACACGGCAAACGCTCCAGCTTCTATTCCGACTACACATTCGGCGTATGGACCGGGCCTGAAAACGCGCCCGAGCTGGTGCCTGTCGGCAAGGCCTATTTCGGCTTCACCGACGACGAGCTGAAGCAGATCGACAAATATGTGCGCGACAACACGGTAGAACGCTTCGGGCCGGTGCGCTCGGTGCGCGCCGAGCCAGGCCATGGGCTGGTGCTGGAAGTGGCGTTCGAAGGGCTGAACCGCTCGACCCGGCACAAATCAGGCGTGGCGATGCGTTTTCCGCGCATATCGCGGCTCAGATGGGACAAACCTGCTGGCGAAGCCGACCGGCTTGAGACACTCCTCGCGCTTCTCGACTAACGCCGCGCGGCCCTGATCTCGAAGAGATGCAGCACCTTGCCCTCATTGTCGACGTCGGAGACGATCGCGATCGTGCCATCCGCGCTAGGCGTTCCGGCCGGAAGTTCGACGTCGAAGAGATAGTCGGCGCGTTCGTAACCGACGAGATAGCGCCTGCGCCCGCAGTCGCCCAGCTCGCCGAAATTGCAGCTGATCGAAATCTGCGTTTCCCGGCCTTCCTCCGACCGGGCAATCACGTCGAATACGACATGTCCGCCAGCCAGGCGCTGCAACAGATCTTCAGGCACGTTGACAAGCACGGCCTCGCCGCCGGAGCCCGAGCGGACCACGAGGTAGGTGCCGTCGTCGTCCTCCACTTTCCCTGCCGCGGTGCCGGACGGCGTGATCACGCCGGAGACATCCGAGACATCGAACAGCGTCACCCAATCGCGGACCGTTCCCGCAGCCGGAGGCTGAGGCGTGAAGCTCTCGCCGCCTGTTGAGGGCGGCGGTTCCGTTGGTTCTGGGCGCGAAAAAAGGCCAAGCTGCGCGGTCCACCAGGCGCCGATCGCGACGGCCGCGACGAGCATGGCAACCACGAACATGACGGCATATGGCCGCCGCCGACGGTAACGCCTTGCGCCCCCGGGTGCCAGCCTGTCGTCTTCAGCCACGCCGATCTCTTCGGACGCTTCATCAAAGCGTGGCGCCGCGGGTTCGTCACGGGTCGGCGCATCGATTTGCGGCGAGGCGGTAGCCTGCCCTCCGGTTTCGGCCGCTGCGCGGGGCGGCTCCACCTTAGGTGCGGACGGCACGACGAATTCGCGTTCGATCGTTGTTATGTGGCCCTGAAGTGCCCGCCTGCGATGTGTGATGGTTTCCTGGGAAAGCTCGGGATCCGCCGCATTGGCGCGCTCCAGCGCCGCCAGCACCGACCGGTAGACGTTTTCGCGATAGGCCTTGTCGCGCGCATCGCCCTTTGCCAGCGCATCCCTTATCGCCCGCTCGATGGAATCCAATCGAAAATCCTCGTCCGCCGCTCCGACGGACAATGGTTAAACCGTGGCAGCGCTGCGATCAATCTCGATAGCTGGATGCCGTCCGCGCCGGTGGCTGCGGCCCGCCGACATTCAGGATTGCCCGCGACAGTCGATCTGCTAGAACGAGTTACGTTTACGCACACGTCAATAAATCTGAAATGAGGCAACCGATGGCGCTACCCGATATTCTGAAGCGGAACCTGCGTATCCCGGTGGTCGGTGCGCCGCTGTTCATCATCTCGCATCCGCCGCTGGTGCTGGCGCAGTGCAAGGCCGGGGTCGTCGGGTCGTTTCCAGCGCTGAATGCGCGGCCGCAGGAGCAGCTCGACGACTGGCTGGCCGAGATCACCGAAACGCTGGCGGCACATGACGCAGCCAATCCCGACCGGCCGGCGGCACCTTTCGCCGTCAACCAGATCGTTCACAAATCGAACAGCAGGCTGGAGCAGGATCTGGCTTCATGCGTCAAATACAAAGTGCCGATCGTCATCACCTCGCTGGGTGCTGTGCCGGAGGTGAATGAGGCCGTACATTCCTATGGCGGCATCGTGCTGCACGACATCATCCACGACCGGCACGCCCGCAAGGCGATCGAAAAGGGTGCCGACGGGCTGATCGCGGTTGCCACCGGTGCCGGCGGCCACGCCGGAACGCTGTCGCCTTTTGCGCTGATCCAGGAGATCAGGCAGTGGTTCGAGGGGCCGCTGTTGCTTTCCGGGGCGATCGCCAATGGCGGCGCCGTGCTCGCGGCACAGGCGATGGGCGCCGACCTCGCCTATATCGGATCGCCGTTCATCGCCACCGAGGAAGCACGCGCGGTGGATGGCTACAAGCAGATGATCGTCGATTCCAAAGCTGCCGATATCGTCTATTCCAACCTCTTTACCGGCATCCACGGCAACTACCTCAAAGGGTCGGTCGCTGCGCAGGGGCTGGATCCCGACCATCTGCCGCAATCCGACCCCTCCAAAATGGATTTCTCCTCGGGTGCGACCAAGGCCTGGAAAGACATCTGGGGTTGCGGGCAGGGCATCGGCGCAGTGGATGAGGTCGTACCGGCGGCAAAACTGATCGACCGGCTGGCCGCTGAATATGAAGCTGCAAAAAGGCGTGTTGCAGCCTGAGTTCAAAAGAAAAGGCCCGCGGCTTGCGCCACGGGCCCCTGCTGCCTGAGCTTTCAAACAGTTACTTAACCAGACCGCGCAACCACTCAAAATAGGTGCGGTTGATACGCACCGCGGTGTTGGCGGAGGGGTTTTCCGCGACGTTGACGCCGTAGATAACGCGCTCGTTCGTGGAGCCGTTGTATTTGTAGACCGAGCTGCCGCTCGAACCCGGATAGGTGTCGCACAGATACTGGAACCAGCTGTCGCCCATGTTCGCAGCGGACACATCGCAGCTTACCGCCCACATGGTTCCGGGCGGCATGTCGCCGGGATAACCGACGATGTTGGCGACGAAATTGCCCAGGTTCGGGTCATATCCGTAGCTCATCCAGCCGAGATTTTCGCCAGCCGGCTCCTGCAGGATGACGACCGCGATATCCCACGGCACGACCGATCCGTAATAGCCCTGATAGTTCGAAATGTAGCCTTCGAAGATGTGGGCTTCCTCATATTCGTAGACGCCGTGCGGCGCCTCCTGCATGGAGAGGAGGCCTGGCGCGAAAACGAAATTGTCGAGCCAGCCGGTGTCGTGATTGTAGAGGCAGTGTGCTGCGGTCAGCAGCGTGCGCGGACCGATCAGGGTTGCCGAGCAATTGAAGATCCCGCCGTCGGGACCTTCGCCCTGGATCAGGCCGAAGGTGCGGAACGGATAGTTGCTGCTGTCCGTCACCTGAATTCGGTCGTCGTCGCCGAAGACCTGGCGTGCGTCGCCGCCCTCGGCAAATGTCGGATCGGATCCTTCACGCATTGCGCCCCGTAAAGCGCGCATCACTGCATCGCTTGCCGGTTCGCGGCTCTCGGTACCGTCCTTCTTGCGGATAACGGTGCCGAGGTTCCTCTCGATCTTTTCCGCGTCGAGTTCGAGAGCGCGTGTCACACCTTCTTCGTCGAGCTTCAACTGTTCCACCGGCGAACCGCGCTCCGAAATGCGCGCACCCCCCGGTGCCGCACGCGAAGCTTCGCCGGTGCCTTCGCTGCCGGACGACACTTCTGCCGCCGTCACCGGAACCGCGACCAGAGCGAAGGCGGCAAGCGCCGACGCAAACACCGCTTTGTCAGGAAATTTCATTGCCGTAAAACTCCAGATGCCTGAGACGGGCGTGAACACAATCGACAATCATGTCGATATGATGATGCGCGCCAAGCCTATCGAAGCCCGGCAATGCGCCGATGACAAGCCTTTCGAGGCGGAGCGATCGCGGCGGGCGCCCCATTTATTCCAACTTTGATGTCAACTAATGTTTCCGTATCGTCACCTATGGGCTTTAGGTGGCTATCGGCCGGGCCGCACGAATGCGTTGGGGCACGGTGCACATGTCTCAGGAGGACAATTTGAGCTTCTTCACTCGTGGATACCAAGTCACGGCAGCATCGCTGACGGCTCTGGCGCTGTCGCTGCCTTTTGCGACGCAGTCACTGGCGCAGGACGCGCGGCCGGAAACGTCGCCCGCAAGCCGTGTGCCGGAGTTGCGTTCCAATGCCATGGAACCGTCGGACGACCGTGTCTTCGGCGGCAAGGAAGCGGCCAAGGGCGCGTGGCCGTTCCAGGTCGCGCTTTTGACCACCGAGTGGCTGGACGACTCGCCTCAGTCGCAGCCAAATGCGCAGTTCTGCGGCGGCAGCCTGATAGCGCCAAACTGGGTACTGACGGCGGCCCACTGCCTTTACGATTTCGGCGAGGCGATCCCGGCTGAAACGGTGACCGTACTCTCCGAAGCGACCAACCTTGCTGAAGGCAAGCGGCTGGCCGTTGCCGAGGTCATCGTGCACGAGGGTTACGATCCTTCGACGCTGGACAACGATATCGGGCTGCTGCGGCTGGCCGACTCGGCGACCGCGCCGACCATCGCAATGACAAGCGACGATCTGGATGGCGGCGACGCCACGGTGATCGGCTGGGGCATGATGGACGACGGCAGCTTCCCCAACAATCTGATGGAAGCCAGCATCAAGCTGTTCCCCAACGCCGCCTGTAACAGTGGTATCAAGGAAATCTACGCCCGCGACATCGGCGCAATCCTGCGCGACTACGCCTGGCGCATGCGCTACAGCGAAACCGCTATCGACGATGCCGTGCAGACCATGGCGGCGACGATGGGCAACCCGCTTACGGGTAACATGCTGTGTGCCGGCGAAGCAGACGGCGCGCGCGACGCCTGCAACGGCGACAGCGGTGGGCCGCTTTTCACCATGGTCGACGGCAAGCCGGTTCAGGTCGGTATCGTGTCCTGGGGCGAAGGCCCGATCGACGCTGACGCTGCCTGCGGCCACGCCAATGCCTACGGCATCTACACGCGGCTGGCCAACTACAAGGACTGGATAGCAGGAAAAATGAACTAAGCCTGCGGACAGCTGGCTTTGGAGAGGGCGGTGCTGTGCGCCGCCCTTTCCCGTTCAGAGGCGGGTGACGACCCTGTGCGTCGGCGGATGTGTCATGCGCACGAGCGTGATCGGCCGCCCAGCCAGCCAGGTCAATCGCTCGCCGACAAAGACCGGTGAACCCAATGGAAGCCCGAGCGCCGGGGCTTCCTCGCCCGAGGCCGCAGCTGCAAAGAACGCATATTCCGCGGTCGAAAACGGTGCATGGGCGACGAGCCATTCGTTGGGGCCAACCGAGCTGAAGTCGACCTCTTCGGCTTCGGGTACCGCCATCAGGCTGATCCAGCGGTCCTCGTACTGGTACGGCGCGCGGTCTGCGAGATGCAGGCAGCGCAGATGCAGGAACCGGGCGCCCTGCGCGATCTGAAGCCGTGCGGCGACAAGTTCCGGCGCTCCGACGATTTCGCGCGACAGCAGGCTGTAGTCGTACCGCGCGCCGGTGTCCTCTATCTCCTGGCGCACAAGCGGGATCACGAAACGTGCCTCTCGCACCGGGTTTTCCGAAACCCGGCTTCCAGCCTTTCGTTTGCGTTCGATCAGCCCGCGTGCGGCGAGGTCCTGCATCGCCCGGTTGACGGTCGCGCGAGAGGCGCCGAACTCGGCGGCCAGCGTTTCCTCGCCCGGCAGCCCAGCACCCGGCGCCCACTCGCGCACGGCGATACGGCGCTCAAGCTCGTCGCGTATGTCTTTCCAGGATATGCGGGCTGCGTTCACAGGCGGCTACCGAGACTTTCGAGTACCTTGCGGTATCGGGCGCGGATCGCGTCCGACGACACATGTGATCCATCGCGTACCATATAACGCCCTGCTGCCCACACGTCGCGCACCTGTACGCCGCCGGTGAAAATCCATTCGTCGAGAACAAGATCCTTGGCTCCGAATGCCGACAGTTCTCCTGCGGACAGCGCTACGAGATCGCCCCAGCGTCCGGCAGCGATCTCGCCGCTATTTCGGTTGAGCGCGCGCATGCCGCCCGATAGCGCGCCGAGATAGAGCCGGCGTCCGGCCGATTGTTTCGGTTCTGCCAGAACCACCCGCGCACGGTCGCGCAGGCGTTGCGAATATTCGAGCTGCCGCAGCTCCCCGGCAACGCTTATGGAGATGTTGGAGTCTGAGCCCACACCGAAATTGCCTGCCGGTTTCAGAAAGGTCGGTGCGTCGAATATGCCGTCGCCGAGATTTGCTTCGGTAACGGGACAGAGCCCCGCAACGGCTCCTGACGCGCCGAGCCGCGATGCTTCGTCCGGCGTCATGTGCGTGCAGTGGATCAGGCACCACCGGTCGTCGACGTCGTGATTGCCGAGCAGCCATTCCACCGGCCGCCCCTTCAATACGGCCAGCGTCTCCTCGATTTCGGCCTCCTGTTCGGCGATGTGCATGTGCAGCGGCAACTGCGGCTGCCAGCCGGCGAGTTCGGCAAGGTCGGCGGCGGGAACAGCGCGCAGCGAGTGCGGTGCAATGCCGAAACCGGTGTCCGCCGTCGCGCCGGCGGCGATCTCCATGCTCCGGGCGACCAGATTGCCGAAGCTGTCGAGCTCGTTGGCGAAACGCAGCTGGCCGCCTTTCAGCGGCCGTCCGTCAACGCCGCCTTGCCGGTAGTAGACCGGAAGCAGCGTCAGCCCGATGCCGGATTGCGAAGCGGCCGCGGCAATACGAACGGCCAGCTCGCCGATGTCGTCGTACTGGGCCCCGCCGGGCTGGTTGTGCAGGTAATGGAACTCGGCCACCGCCGCGAAACCGGACTCCAGCATCTCGACGAACGCCAGTGCCGCGACGGCTTCGATCTCGTCCGGCGTCAGGATGTCGAGGAAGCGGTACATGACCTCGCGCCAGGTCCAGAAACTGTCGCGTTCGTTGGGTCCGCGCCGCTCCGCCAGGCCGGCCATGGCCCGCTGAAATGTGTGGCTGTGCAGGTTGGAAACCGCGGGCACCAGCACCGGTACGCGGGTGGCAGCTGTGTCGGCTGCTGCATTTGGGGTCACTTCAGCTACATGGCCATCGTCGCCGATCCGGACATTTACATTGGTCGCCCAACCGTCGGGCAGCAGCGCGTTTTCGGCGAAGATGGATTGCATCGATGAATTCCGTTTGACTTATTATGTCTATACATAATACCATCAATCTCTGCTTATTGAAACCGAAAACGCACCGATGACCACAAGACTGTTCGTCAACATGCGGCTCGCGACGATGCGCGGCGGCGCCCCCTATGGGCTACTTGAAGGCCACGCCGTCGGCGTCGAGAACGGTCGCATTGCATTGGTGGCCCCCGAGGGCGAACTCCCCTCCGGCTGGCACGGCGCTGAGCGTGTCGACCTCGGCGGCCGATTGGTCACGCCAGCCCTCATCGATTGCCATACGCACATTGTTTTCGGCGGCAACCGGGCGCGCGAATTCGAAATGCGGCTCGAGGGCGCGAGCTACGAGGAGATCGCGCGGGCCGGCGGCGGCATCGTGTCGACCATGTCGGCGACGCGGGCGGCTAGCGAGGACGAGCTCGTCGAATCGGCGCTGCCGCGCATCGACGCCTTGATCGCAGAGGGCGTCTCGACCATCGAGATCAAATCCGGCTACGGGCTTTCGGTCGAGCACGAACTGAAGATGCTGCGCGCGGCGCGGCGTCTCGGTGAGATGCGGCCCGTCCGCATCGTCACCTCCTGGCTTGCTGCCCACGCGCTGCCGCCCGAATTCAAGGGCCGCGCCGACGACTATATCGGCGAGGTCGTTCTACCCGGCATGACCCAGGCGAAAGCCGAGGGTCTTGCAGACGCGGTCGATGGATTCTGCGAGGGCATCGCCTTTTCGCCAGATCAGATGCAGCGTGTATTCGAACATGCCCAGACGCTCGGCCTGCCGGTGAAGCTGCATGCCGAGCAGCTGTCCAATCTCGGCGGCGCGGCTTTTGCCGCGCGGCACGGCGCCATTTCGGCCGACCATCTGGAGTATCTCGACGCGGCCGGCGTAAACGCGATGGCCGAGCACGGCACGGTGGCGGTGCTCCTGCCGGGCGCGTTTTACACGCTGCGCGAGACGCAATTGCCGCCGGTGCAGTTGCTGCGCGAGGCGGGCGTACCGATCGCCGTTGCGACCGACTGCAACCCCGGCTCGTCGCCGCTCGCTTCTTTGCTGCTGACCATGAACATGGCCTGTACGCTGTTCCGCATGACGCCGGAGGAAGCGCTTGCGGGCGTGACGCGCAACGCCGCGGCGGCACTGGGCCTTTCGGAAGAAATCGGGACCATCGAGCAAGGCAAGGCCGCCGAACTCGCGGTCTGGAACGCCGGGGAGCCGGCCGAACTGGCCTATCGCATCGGCTTCAACCCGCTTCATCTGCGCATTGGGGGAGAAAATTGAATGACGCTTGTGCTGCAACCGGGAAAGGTCACCATTCAGGACCTGGAACGTGTCTGGCGGGAGATGCCGCCGGTACGGCTGGACCCGTCCTGCCACAAGGCAATTGAAGCGGCGGCCGCGCGCATCGCCAGCATCGCGCGCGGCAACGAGGCCATCTACGGCGTCAATACCGGGTTCGGAAAACTGGCCAGCGTCAGCATTCCGCCGCACGACGTCGAGACACTGCAGCGCAACCTGATCCTCTCCCATTGTTGCGGCGTGGGAGCGCCGTTCTCCGAGCAGATCGTGCGGCTGGTCATGGCACTGAAGCTACTGTCTCTGGGTCGCGGCGCGTCCGGCGTGCGGATGGACGTCATCCGGCTGATCGAGGAGATGCTTGCGCGCGGCGTCATCCCGCTCATTCCGGAAAAAGGATCGGTGGGCGCCTCGGGCGATCTTGCTCCGCTTGCCCACATGGCGGCGGCTATGATGGGCGAGGGTGAAGCCTATTTCGGCGGAGAACGGCTGCCGGCAGCTGATGCTCTCGAAAAGGCTGGACTGGAGCCGCTGGTCTTTCAGGCCAAGGAAGGCATCGCTCTGATCAACGGCACTCAGGTCTCGACGGCGCTGGCGCTGGCCGGCCTGTTCCGCGCCCACCGCGCGGCACGTTCGGCGCTGATCACCGGGGCGCTCTCGACCGACGCGGCAATGGGCTCGTCGGCGCCGTTTCACCCTGAAATACACGCACTGCGCGGACACCGCGGGCAGATCGACGCTGCAGCGGCGCTGATCTCGCTGCTCGACGGGTCGGAGATACGCGAGAGCCATCGCGAGGGCGACCAGCGCGTGCAGGATCCCTATTGCATCCGCTGCCAGCCGCAGGTCGATGGCGCTTGTCTCGACCTTCTCCGGCAAGCTGCCCACACGCTTACGATCGAGGCCAATGCCGTCACCGACAATCCGCTCATTCTGTCTGACGGCAGCGTGGTGTCGGGCGGCAATTTCCACGCCGAGCCCGTGGCGCTTGCGGCCGACCAGATAGCGCTTGCCGTTTGCGAGATCGGCGCAATCGCCCAGCGGCGCATCGCGCTGCTTGTCGACCCGGCGCTTTCATTCGGGCTGCCGGCTTTCCTGTCACCAAAACCAGGGTTGAATTCCGGGCTGATGATTGCCGAAGTCACCTCTGCGGCGCTGATGTCGGAAAACAAGCAGATGGCGCACCCGGCGTCTGTCGACTCCACGCCGACCTCCGCCAATCAGGAAGATCATGTGTCGATGGCCTGCCACGGTGCGCGCCGCCTCACACCGATGACCGAAAATCTCTTCGGCATCATCGGCATTGAGGCGCTGACGGCCGCACAGGGGGTTGATCTGCGCGCGCCGCTGAAGACGAGCGCCGAATTGCAGAACGCGCACAAGGCGATCCGTTCAGCCGCGGCGATGATCGCGGAAGACCGGTATCTGGCCGTGGATCTGGAGGCAGCTTCCGAACTCATTGCCTCGGGCGGCCTCAATGCTTCCGTGGGCGCGGGCATCCTGCCGGAGCTTGATGCATGATCCCTGTCGAGGTCAGTCGGGGCTCATCGCCTGTCATCCTCGGGCTGCCGCACACCGGCACGCATGTGCCGCCGGATATCTGGGATCGCCTCAACGAGGAAGGGCGCAAGCTGCGCGATACGGACTGGCATGTGCACACGCTCTATGATGGTCTGCCGCCCGGTGCGACGACCGTTCGGGCGACGTTCCATCGCTACGTGATCGACGCCAATCGCGATCCCGGCGGCCAGAGCCTCTATCCCGGGCAGAACACGACCAGCCTTGTGCCGCTGACCGATTTCGACAACCAGCCGATCTGGAAGGACGGCGCGGAACCGGGCGTACGCGACATCGAACAGCGGATCGCCGAATTTCACACGCCCTATCACGCTGCATTGCAGGCCGAGATCGACCGGGTGCTGGCCGAGCATGAAATCGCAATCCTCTACGATTGCCACTCCATTCGTTCGCACTGCCCCTTTCTGTTCGACGGGCGGTTGCCGGATTTCAACATCGGCACCAACAACGGCGCCACCTGCGCGCCGGCACTGGAGCTTGCTGTAGCGGACATCTGCTCGGCGGCCCAAGGTTATGACCACGTCGTCAACGGCCGCTTCCGAGGCGGCTGGACAACCCGCCATTACGGCCGCCCGCATGCGGGCGTGCACGCCATTCAGATGGAGCTTGCGCAGGCGACCCACCTCGCAACCGAAGAACCGCCATTCGACTATGACGGGCAGAAGGCGAAACGATTGCGTGTCCATCTGGGCGCCATTCTCAACCGCCTCAACGACATTGCGCTCGTCATCACACCCGGAGCCAGACCATGACAAATCCACGCCACAACATCCGCGATGTGCGCTCTCCGCGCGGTCCCGAAATCAGCGCCAAGAGCTGGGTTACCGAGGCCCCGCTGCGGATGCTGATGAACAACCTCGACGCCGAGGTTGCAGAAAACCCGCACGAACTGGTGGTTTATGGCGGTATCGGCCGCGCCGCCCGCACCTGGGACGATTTCGACCGTATCGCCGCATCGTTGCGCACGCTGGAGGGCGACGAAACACTGCTCGTGCAGTCGGGCAAACCCGTTGGCGTGTTCAAGACCCATGCCGACGCGCCGCGCGTCCTGATCGCTAATTCCAACCTCGTGCCGCACTGGGCCGACTGGGATCATTTCAACGAGCTAGATCGCAAGGGCCTGATGATGTACGGCCAGATGACGGCCGGTTCGTGGATCTACATCGGCACGCAGGGCATCGTGCAGGGCACCTACGAAACCTTCGTGGAGGCCGGCCGCCAGCATTATGGCGGCGACCTCAAGGGCAAATGGATCCTCACCGCCGGGCTCGGCGGCATGGGTGGCGCTCAGCCGCTTGCCGCGGTGATGGCGGGAGCCTGCTGCCTGGCCATCGAGTGCAATCCCGATTCCATCGATTTCCGCCTGCGCACCCGATATCTCGACGAGAAGGCCGAGACGATCGACGAAGCGCTGGCGATGATCGAGCGCTGGACGAAGGCGGGCGAGGCGAAATCCGTCGGCCTGCTTGGCAACGCGGCCGAAATCCTGCCCGAGCTGCGCCGGCGCGGCGTGCGGCCGGACATGCTGACCGACCAGACCTCGGCCCATGATCCGGTCAACGGCTATTTGCCCAAAGGCTGGACGATGGGCGAATGGCGCGAGAAGCGTGAGAGCGATCCGAAGGCGGTCGAGAAGGCGGCACGCGCGTCAATGCGTGAGCATGTCGAAGCGATGGTGGCCTACTGGAACGACGGCGTGCCGACGCTCGACTACGGCAACAATATCCGCCAGGTCGCCAAGGATGAAGGTTTCGAAAACGCCTTCGCGTTCCCGGGTTTCGTGCCGGCCTATATCCGGCCGCTGTTCTGCCGCGGCGTCGGCCCGTTCCGCTGGGCAGCACTCTCCGGCGACCCCGAGGATATCTACAAGACCGACGCCAAGGTGAAGGAACTGCTGCCCGACAACGAGCATCTGCACCGCTGGCTCGACATGGCCAAGGAGCGTATTTCGTTCCAGGGCCTGCCGGCGCGCATCTGTTGGGTGGGGCTGGGCGACCGTCACCGGCTGGGTCTCGCCTTCAACGAGATGGTCGCAAAGGGCGAGCTTTCGGCGCCGGTGGTAATCGGGCGCGACCACCTCGATTCCGGCTCGGTCGCATCGCCGAACCGCGAGACCGAGGCTATGAAGGACGGCTCGGACGCCGTGTCCGACTGGCCGCTGCTCAACGCGCTGCTCAACTGCGCATCGGGCGCAACCTGGGTGTCGCTACACCACGGCGGTGGCGTCGGCATGGGCTTTTCGCAGCATTCCGGCATGGTGATCTGCGCCGACGGCACGGATGATGCTGCCCGCAGGCTTGAACGTGTATTGTGGAACGACCCGGCGACAGGTGTCATGCGGCACGCCGATGCCGGCTACGAGATCGCGCTCGATTGTGCGCGCGAAAAAGGCCTCAGGCTGCCTGGCATTCTGGGCAACTGAGCAACAAGCAGGGAAATTGGGAGCAACGATCATGAAAAGACGTGAATTCCTTAAAACCGCGGCGGTCGGCGCGGGAGCTGCCGCACTCGCAACACCCGCAATTGCCCAGGAGCGGCGCGAATGGAAGATGGTCACGGCATGGCCGAAGAACCTGCCGGGGCCGGGCGTTGCGGCACAGCTTCTGGCCGACCGCATCACAACCTTGTCGGGCGGACGCATCGAGGTAAAACTCTTCGCCGCCGGCGAGCTTGTGCCCGGCAATGGCGTGTTTGATGCGGTGTCGGAAGGCACCGCCGAGCTCTACCATGCCGTTCCCGCCTATTGGGGTTCGAAGTCGAAGGGCATTCTCCTGTTCGGTTCGCAGCCTTTCGGACTGCGCGCCGACGAGCAGGTAGGCTGGCTGACGCATGGCGGCGGCCAGGCGCTTTATGACGAAATCTACGGACGCTTCGGCCTGAAGCCCTTCCTGTGCGGCAATTCCGGTCCGCAGTGGGCCGGCTGGTTCCGCGAGGAGATCAACTCGGTCGACGACCTCAAGGGCCTCAAGTTCCGCACCACCGGTCTCGCATCCGAAATGTGCGCCAAGATCGGCATGGCCGTTCAGGCAATGGGCGGCCGCGACATGTTCCAGGCGCTGCAGTCGGGCGCGCTGGATGCGGGCGAGTTCATCGGCCCGTGGACCGACAGCGCGCTGGGCTTCCAGCAGGTGGCCAAGAACTACTATTGGCCGGGTGTCGGCGAGCCGTCCTCGGCCGAGGAATGCGTGGTCAATGCGCAGGCCTATGCCGACCTGCCGGACGACCTGAAGCAGGTTGTGTCGCTCGCCTGCGAGAGCCTCTACAATCCGGTCTGGACCGAATACACGACCAAACACGCCCTCGCACTCGAGAAGCTGGTCGCTGATGAAGGCGTTCAGGTGAAGATGCTGCCTGACGACGTGGTTGTCGCCATGGGCAATGCCGCCGGCGAGGTGATCGCCGATCTGCGCAACGACAGCGACGAACTCGTCCAGCGAATCACCGAGAGCTTCCTTGCCTACCGCAAGTCGGTCTCGGCCTATATGGTCTACGCCGACAACGGGCAGATGAACGCCCGCGCGATGGACTACAAATACTAAGGGAACCAGTGCGCCGGCGCGGCATCAGCGCCGGCGCATGATCGCCGGGGGATTTGAATGGCTGCGCTTTCCGATGCGCTTGATCGGGTCAACCGCGCAGTCGGCAGCGTGGTCTGCTGGTGCGCGCTGGCGATGATGCTGTTGCAGTTCGTCATCGTGCTTCTGCGTTATGTCTTCGGCATCAGCTTCATCGCGCTCAGCGAAAGCGTGCTTTATCTCCACTCCACACTGTTCATGCTGGGCGCCGGCTACACGCTATTGATGAACGGCCATGTTCGCGTGGACATCTTCTACGCCAAAGCCGCCCCGCGGCGGCAATCGCAGATCGACATTTTCGGGCATCTGGCGCTGCTGCTGCCGTCGATGCTGGTGTTGCTCTACTGGACCTGGCCGTCGGTGCGGAATTCATGGGCGATCCTCGAAGG
This sequence comes from Mesorhizobium sp. Z1-4, assembly GCF_004000235.1. GTDB lineage: Bacteria > Pseudomonadota > Alphaproteobacteria > Rhizobiales > Rhizobiaceae > RCIO01. Next base: position 1,120,419 of record NZ_RCIO01000001.1, on the reverse strand, counting down.
CCCGATTTCCGTTGGCGGCATCCCGGCCTCCTTCCTTCTGAAATCGCTGATCCCGGCCTTCTGCGTCCTTCTGATCGTGCAATCGGTATCCGGCCTGCTGCGCGACATCGCCCGCTTGCGTGAGGGCGCATGATGCTGCCGCTCGACATCATCATGTTCGCGGCGCTGATCGCCTTTATCCTGCTCGGCTTCCCGGTGGCGTTTTCGATCGCAGGTGTTGCGACGCTGTTCGCCTTCCTCGGCTGGGCAACCGGCACGATGGACATCACGCTGCTTGGCGCTCTGGGCCAGCGCGTGTTCGGCGTGCTGACCAACGACGTACTGATCGCCATTCCGCTGTTCGTTCTGATGGGCGTTGTGCTCGAAAAGAGCCGCATCGCGGAAGAGCTGCTCGAAACGATGGGGCGGCTTTTCGGCCGGTTGCGCGGCGGCCTCGGCGTCTCAGTGGTGCTGGTCGGCACGCTGCTTGCGGCATCCACCGGCATTGTCGGTGCCACCGTGATCGCGATGGGTATGATCGCGCTGCCGACCATGTTGCGCAACGGCTACGACCCGAAGCTCGCTGCAGGCACGGTGTGCACCGCGGGCACGCTCGGCCAGATCATCCCGCCATCGACGCTGCTGATCATCCTCTCCGATGTGATGTCCAACGCCTATCAGCAGGCGCAGTTCGAGCAGGGCAAGTTTTCGATCGAGACGATCTCGGTGGGTGAAATCTTTGCCGGCGCATTGTTGCCCGGCCTGACGCTCGTCGTACTTTACATCCTCTACATTCTCGGCCGTGCCTGGCTGGTGCCGACGGACGCACCGGCGGCGTCGCAGCTTGAAGAACGCCCTTCGGCGCGGGAGGTGGCCGGCGCCATCCTGCCGCCGATCATCCTGATTGTTGCAGTGCTCGGCGCCATTCTCGGCGGCATCGCAACGCCGACCGAAGCCGCTTCAGTGGGTGCCGTCGGCACGATGCTGCTTGCCGGGCAGCGCCTCGGCGCCCCGCGCTGGCTGGTTCTGAGCGGAGCGGTAGCGCTGCTTCTTCTCGCAATTGCTGCGGGGGCAGCGCCGGTACGTCTGCAGCGCAGCGACGTCACGATCCTGGGATGGCTGCAGGGCGGTGCCTACACGCTGCTGGCGCTGGCCGGACTGGCAGCGCTCGTTGTCACGCTGCTGCGCATCCACGCCAGCGGGCTGCTGGTGCCGGCGATGAAATCGACCATGACGGTCACCTCGATGATCTTCGCCACCATTATTGCCGCCAGCATCTTCTCGCTGGTCTTTATCGGTCTTGGCGGCGAAGAACGCATAGAGGAGCTCCTGTCTGCGATGCCCGGCGGCCCGACCGGCGCACTGATCTTCTGCATGCTCCTGATCTTCGTGCTCGGCTTCTTCCTCGACTTCGTGGAAATCACGGTGATCGTGCTGCCGCTGGTGGCGCCGCTGCTCATCCTGATGGGGCACGACCCGGTGTGGCTGTCGATCCTGATCGCGATCAATCTGCAGACGTCATTCCTGACGCCGCCATTCGGTTTCTCGCTGTTTTATCTGCGTGGCGCGGCGCCGCCCGAAATCACCACCGGACATATATATGCCGGCGTTGCGCCCTTCATTTTGCTGCAGATCGTGGGTGTGGCAATCATCTGGTTCCTGCCGGCAATTCCCACCTATCTGCCTTCGGTTCTGTTTCCCTGAGCCTATGAGGAGCGCACCGAGGATTTGACCTTGGCGCCTGCTTCCAGCGTGCGGTGAACCGGACATTTGTCGGCGATCTCCAGAAGCTTGTCATGAAGGTCGGCGGGGACATCGCCATCGACGGAAATGACACGCTCGAAGCGATCGATCTTGCCGCCCTTTTCGCGCTCCGCTTCCGTGCAATCGTCACAGTCCTTCGCATGGATCTTGGCGTGCGAGACATCGACGCTGATGCGCCCGATATCGAGCTCCTTGTGCGCTGCATAAAGGCGCAAGGTCATTGCCGTGCAGGCGCCTAGCGCAATCGACAGGAAGTCGTAGGGCGAGGGGCCGGAATCCATGCCGCCGACGCTTTCCGGCTCGTCGGCAAAGAGACGGTGGCGCCCGGCCTGTACCGCATTCTGGAACTTGCCTTCGCCGGTTTCCATAACCCGCACATGCTCGATCGCCTCGCTGCCCTGTGGCTTGTCGCTTTTCACGTAGCGGGTGAGCCAGCCCGAGATGGTGCGCGCGGCAAACTCGGCATCGTCCGGCTTGGTTAGCAGATGGTCCGCTGTGTCGAGTGAGACGAAACTCTTCGGGTGCTTCGCGGCCAGAAATATCTCCGACGCATTCTCGATGCCGACCGTCTGGTCGATCGGCGAGTGCAGGATCAGCAATGGCTTGCGCATTTTCGCGACCGCGTCCTTCACCTTCTGGCTTTCGACGTCTTCGACGAACTGCTTCTGGATACGGAACTTGCGGCCGGCCAGATCGACTTCGGCCTCGCCCTCGGCGCGGATGGTCTCCAGCGTCGTACCCAGATTGTGGAGCACATGCCCGGCATCCGCCGGTGCACCGATCGCTACCACTGCCTTTGCCTCGGGCACATCCTTCGCAATAGCCAGCACCGCCGCGCCGCCAAGCGAATGGCCGATCAGCACGGCCGGCGCCTCGTAATTTTCGCGCAGATATTCGATGGCCGAAAACAGGTCGCCGCAATTGGTGGAGAAGTTGGTCGAGGCGAATTCGCCCTCGCTGGAGCCCAACCCGGTAAAATCGAAGCGCAGCACGGCGATGCCTTCTCGCGCGAGTGAGGCCGCGATGCGCCGCGCGGCCACCACGTCCTTGGAGCAGGTGAAGCAATGCGCAAAGAGCGCGTAGGCGCGCAACGGCCCGTTGGGCAAATCGAGCCTGGCGGCGAGCTTCGCGCCGGAATGACCGGTGAATTCGAGGCGCTGTGTGATACTGGACATGGCTTCGGCTCCCGCTCGTAAGGTTGACACCTTCTAGCAGCGTCGCAGAGCGGTGGGGCTCAAAAATCGGTGTGTCGAACGAGACCCCGGCGCGCGGACGGTTGATCAGACCACGCGGCGATATTCGAAATATGCGAAGTCGGCCGGCATCGCCGTGCCCGAAACATCGAAGGCCAGCATGCCGACGAAAGCGCCTGTGAAGGAGGCATGTTCGCCGCGGCCCGCCTCATCCGAGATCAGGCTCGCATCAAGCTCCGGCCCCAGCGGCACCCAATCGGATTTGCCCTGGCGCCAGAAAAACTGAAGTGCCGCGCCGTCAACCTCGGCGGCCAGCGAGACCGGACCATTGCCGACAGCGACCGGTTCCTCGGGAAAGAATGTCAGCCGGCTTTCCGGCCAATCGCCGAGGCAGGACATGATGCGCAGCACGCGTCCCTTTTTCGCGTCGTGGGTAATCGCCGCGAAGTGGAATTTGTGGCGGTTGTAATAATGCGTCAGGCCCGCCGCCTGCTGAAAATGCTCCGGCTGGAAATCAAGTTCGGTTTCGGCGCGAAAGGCAAAATCCTCCTGCCGGCGCGCGACAAGCGCCTGCTCGAACCAGCTGCCAACCGACTCACGGCCATAAAGCCGAAGGTGACCGGGCCGCTCCGTCAGTGAGAAGATGCGCCCCGGCGCCGGCGAACGCAGCCACTGGAAATCGAGCGGCAGGTCGGCGCTCGAAAAGTCATGCCGAACGATTTCTGGTTTCGGCTTCGTTTTTGCGCCAAAGGGCGCGGGCACCTCGAGCGAAGGAACCACTCCGCCGCCTGCAAGTCGCGGCCAGCCATCGTCACTCCATTCGACCTTCTGGATCGCGGTTTCGCGGCCAAGCGGCGAGCGCCGGGTGCCCTGAAGCGGACGGCCTGTCAGATGGGTGTGGTAGAAGCTGCCATCCGTAGTCTCCACCATCTGCCCGTGACCGGCGCGCTGCAGTGCTGCGTCGGGCGCCTCCTTGGACGTGACGAGGAAGGTTTCGGGGTGCAGTTCGTAGGGGCCGTCGATCTGACGCGAGCGGGCATAGGTAACCGCGTGGTCGTAGCCGGTGCCGCCTTCCGCCGTGGTGAGATAGTACCAGCCATCGCGCTTGAAGAGATGCGGGCCTTCGACCAGCCCGTGCGGGCTGCCGGCAAAAATGTTCTTCACCGGCCCGACAAGCTTGCCGGCAGCCGCATCAAATTCCTGCAGCAATATGCCGGCAAAGGACGGATGTTTCGGTGATCCGCCGACGCCCGGCGACACATGGTTCCACAGCATGTTGAGAAACCATTTGCGGCCGTCGTCATCATGGAACAGCGATGGATCGAAACCGCTCGAATTGGCGTAGATCGGATCCGACCACTCACCCTCGATGGTCGGCGAGGTGACGATGTAATTGTGCGTGTCTTTGAACGACCCGTCGATGCGCTTGACGTCGGTATAGACCAGCCAGAACAGCCCGTCGGCATATGACAGGCAGGGCGCCCAGATGCCGCCGGAATCCGGATTGCCGCGCATGTCGAGCTGGCTGGCGCGCTCCAGCGGGCGCCTGACCAGCCGCCAGTTGGCAAGGTCTTTCGAGTGGTGAATCTGGACGCCGGGATACCATTCGAACGTGGAGGTGGCGATGTAATAATCGTCTCCGACCCGGCAGATCGAAGGGTCGGGATTGAAGCCGGGCAGGATCGGATTGACGATCACGGCACCGGCTTAGTTGCGCGAAGGGCCGGCACGTTCCGCCGAAGCGGCCCACAGATTGATGTCGGCGTCCATGGCGTATTTGTCGATTTCGGCGAGTTCGTCCTTCGAGAATTCGAGGTTCTGAAGGGCGGCCACGCAGTCGTCGATCTGCTCGGGGCGGCTGGCGCCGATCAGCGCCGTCGTCACGCGCCCGCCGCGCAGCACCCAGGCCAGCGCCATCTGCGCCAGCGTCTGGCCGCGCTTTCTTGCGATTTCGTTGAGCGCCCGAATGCCGGCCAGTGTCTTGTCGTTGAGGAATTCGCTCTTGAGCGATTTGCCCTGCGCCGCGCGGCTCGCGTCGGGTATGCCACCAAGATATTTGTTGGTGAGCATGCCCTGCGCCAGCGGCGAAAAGACGATCGAACCGATACTGAGGTCGTCCAGCGTGTCGAGCAGACCGTCATCCTCCACCCAGCGGTTGATCATGGAATAGCTTGGTTGGTGGATCAGGCAGGGCGTGCCTAGCTCTTTCAGTATGGCGACGGCCTCGCGCGTGCGCTTCGAGTTGTAGGAGGAGATCCCGGCATAGAGCGCTTTGCCCGAACGCACGATCTGGTCCAGCGCGCCCATCGTTTCCTCAAGCGGCGTGTCGGGGTCGAAGCGGTGCGAATAGAAGATGTCGACATAGTCGAGACCCATACGCTTCAGGCTCTGGTCGAGACTTGAGATCAGATATTTGCGGCTGCCCCATTCGCCATAAGGCCCGGGCCACATCAGATAACCTGCCTTGGAAGAGATGATCAGCTCGTCGCGAAAACCGGCGAAATCCTCACGCAGGATCTTGCCGAATGCCTCCTCCGCCGAACCGGGTGGCGGGCCGTAATTGTTGGCGAGGTCGAAATGGGTGATGCCCAGATCGAAGGCCCGCCGGCACATGGCCTGTTTGAGGTCGTGCGGCGTGTCGCCGCCGAAATTGTGCCACAGGCCGAGCGAAATGGCCGGCAGTTTGAGGCCGGACTTGCCGCAGCGGTTGTAGAACATTCCATCATAACGATGTTCGGCAGGCACCCAATGGGTCATACAAATCTCCTACCGGCCGGTGGCCGGTCTAGCCCTTTTTCTTCTTCATCATAGCCTTGGCTTCGGCCACGCCAAGAGCCGCCGGGCGCTCGCAGCTTGTCTTCAAGGTGACGACCCTGCCGGTCTCGCCGGCCTGTAGAATTGCAAGCATGACCTCCACCGCGTGCAGCGACAGCTCCAGCGAGCAGCGGTGCGGGCGGCCTTCCGCAATAGCCAGCGCCATGTCGGCCAGGCCGATCGTGCGGTAGTTGGCCATCATGCCTTCGCTGTGCTTCTGGTTCGGAATGCCAAGCGGGTGCTTCCAGGTCGGATTTTTCTTCAGCCTCTTGCCGGCTTTCGTCTGGCCCACGTCGCCGCCGAAAAAGTTCGGATCGGGAAGGAACAGAGTTCCGGTTTCGCCATAGAGCTCCATCGGCGAATGACCGTGAGCCCATACGTCCCAGCTTGCGTTGAGCGTAATCACCGCGCCGTTTTCGAATTCGAGCACGGAGTGGATCGTGGTCGGGGTCTCGACCTTGACCTTCTCGCCATAACGCGGCTTCGACGTGATGGTGCGGTGCGTAGCGGGCGTAGACGAGAACGCTGCGACCCGTTTCACGGGGCCGACGAGCTGAATCAGGTTGGTCACGTAATAGGGGCCGACGTCGAGCACCGGTCCGCCGCCCGGCTGGAAGAAGAAATCCGGGTTCGGGTGCCAGTGCTCCATGCCGTGGCTCATCACATAGGCTGTGCCGCTGGTGATCTTGCCGACGTCGCCGGCATCGATGATCCTGCGGGCAAGCTGGTGCGAGCCGCCGAGAAACGTGTCCGGCGCGGAACCAACCCGCAGGCCTTTTCTGTCGGCGCACTTCTTCAGGTCCAGCCCTTCCTTCACTGACAGTACGAACGGCTTTTCGGAATACACGTGCTTGCCGGCGTCGAGCGCTGCTTTCGACACCTCGTAATGGGCCGCCGGAATGGTCAGGTTGACGACAATGTCGATATCGCCGGCCGACAGAAGGTTGGCGGGCTTTTCAGCACGCACTCCATATTCCGCTGCCCGCGACTGCGCGAGTTTCATGTCGAGGTCGGCGCAGGCACGGATTTCCATCCCCTTGAACAGCTTCGACAGCGAGAAATACGCTGCTGAGATATTGCCGCAGCCCATAACGCCGACGCCGAGTTTCCCGGCTCCGCTCTTGCTGGCCATTTGCGCTCTCCTAAAAACTGCGGGCTGCTTCGATCGACCGGCGCGCAAAGCGCTCATGGTCGCTGGGCTTGTCGTGTTCCATCACGAAGATGTCCACGGGCGTATTCTTCAACGTAGCCCAGATTGCCGTCCAGGGCATCGTGCCGTGTCCGACATCTTCCCAGCCGTCCTCGTCGGCCTTTTCGCCAGCAGGCGCTATGTCCTTTACGTGGACAGCCGCCAGCCGGTCGCCATAACGCGCGATCCATCCGAGCGGGTCCGCGCCGCCGCGAGCGACCCAGGCAATATCGGCTTCCCAGGCGAGTTCGGGCGCTGCATCGAGAAGATGCGCCAGTGGCACCGACCCGTCGGCGAGCGCGCGCAACTCGAAGTCATGATTGTGCCAGCCATAGGTGAAGCCCGCCTTCATGATCGGCTCACCGGCTTTCGCCAGCCTGCGGCCGAAATCGGCCCATCCGGCCGCGCTGTCCGGGCGAAGCTCCGGACCGATATGCGGGCAAAATACCGCTTTCATCCCGGCGATACGGGCAATCTCGATCACCTTGCCGGGATTGTCCTCCAGCATATCGAGGCCGAAATGGCCCGACGGCATCGCCAGACCGTTGCGGTCGAGAGCTGCACGCAAGGCAGCGGGATCGCCGTAGACGCCGCCGTAACCCTCGACTTGCTCGTAGCCGAGGCCTCTGAGCATGGCGAGTGTGTCCTCGAGCGGTGGAAACTCGCGGGAAGAATAAAGCTGGTAGGAAAAGGCGGTCATCGACTGCTCCAAGCGCGATCTGTTGTGTTTTCTGGTCCGGTTGTTTCCGGTGCCTTGCACCGGCTGAGAAAATTGGCCTAGGCGCTGAACAATGCCGCGGCCTCTTTAGAGACGGATATCGGTGTGCGCGTCGAACAGCGAGGCTCTGGCCGGATCGAACCCGATCAGTACCTTCTCGCCTTCCTTCGGCGCGTATTCGGAATCGGTGCGGAAGGTGAAGTTCTGCCCGCCCAGCCTGGTCCAGGCGAGTGTATCTGAGCCCATCGGCTCCACTATCTCGATATCGACCTCGCTGGTGTAGGGCATCGCGCGGGCCGCTTCGCCGAGCATAACATGTTCGGGCCGCACCCCGAACACCGCCTTCGTCCCGGTTTCAGGCTTGTCGGCAAACTCATAGCCTTTGGTGTCGATCGTGGTGTCGCCGGCATTGAATCTGGGTGTCGCGCCGCCCTCGATGGTCCCTTCCAGAAAGTTCATGCCGGGCGACCCGATGAAGCCGGCAACGAAGCGATTGACCGGCCGCGAATAGATCGCCTGCGGCGCATCGAGCTGCTGGATGATGCCGTTGCGCATGACGGCGATACGGTCGGCCAAAGTCATCGCTTCGATCTGGTCATGCGTGACGTAGACCATGGTGTTGGCGAGTTTCTGGTGCAGGCGCTTGATCTCGACGCGCAGTTCGTTACGCAGCTTGGCGTCGAGATTGGAAAGCGGCTCGTCGAACAGGAACACATCCACGTCGCGCACCAGTGCACGGCCGATCGCGACGCGCTGGCGCTGGCCACCGGAAAGCGCCGAGGGGCGGCGCTTCAACAGCGGTTCGATCTGCAGGATTTCGGAGGCGCGTTTCACGCGCTCGGCGATCTCGTCGGCTGGCAGGCGCTGGTTCTTCAGCCCGAAGGACAAGTTCCCTTCCACCGACATCTGCGGATAAAGCGCATAGGACTGGAACACCATGCCGATGCCGCGATCCTTCGGCTGCTCCCAGGTGACGTTCTTGCCGTTGATGAAAATCTGGCCGTCAGTGACGTCGAGCAGGCCGGCAATGCAGTTCAGCAATGTCGACTTGCCGCAGCCCGATGGCCCGAGCAGCACCAGGAACTCGCCCTGTTCAACCTCGATATTCAGCGATTTCAGAACCTCGACCGCTCCGAAATTCAGCGAAACATCGCGTACGACCACACTTGCCATATCCGGCCCCGTATCTCAGCCCTTGACCGCGCCGGCTGCAATGCCGCGCACGAAGAGTTTTCCAGAAACAAAATAGACGATCAGCGGCACCAGGCCGGTCAGCAGCGTCGCCGCCATGTTGACGTTGTATTCCTTCACGCCCTGCACGGAGTTGACGATGTTGTTGAGCTGAACCGTCATCGGATAGGTGTCGGGCTTGGTGTAGACGACGCCGAACAGGAAGTCGTTCCAGATACCGGTCACCTGAATGATGATCGCCACGACAAAGATCGGCAGCGACATCGGCAGCATGATCTTGAAGTAGATGCCCCAGAAGCCGGCCCCGTCGACGCGGGCAGCCTTGAACAGCTCTTCCGGCAGCGACGTGAAATAATTGCGGAAGAGCAGCGTCAGGATCGGCATGCCGAACACCGTGTGAACCAGCACCAGTCCCCACAGCGTGCCGTAAAGGCCGAGCTCGCGCAGCATGATGACCAAGGGGTAGAGCATCACCTGATAGGGAATGAAGGCGCCGAAGATCAGGATGGTGAAGAAGATATCGGCGCCCTTGAAGCGCCAGTTGGCAAGCGCGTAGCCGTTGACCGAGGCGACTGCGATCGACAGCACCACCGACGGCACGAGGATCTGGACCGAATTCCAGAAACCGCGCGACAGACCCTCGCAGTTCAGCCCGGTACAGGCTTCTGCCCAGGCCTTCACCCAGGGCTGGAAGGTGATTTCCACCGGTGGGGAAAAGATGTTGCCCAGCCGGATTTCCGGCATGCCTTTCAGCGATGTCACGATCATCACGTAAAGCGGCAGCAAGTAGTAGACGGCAACAACCAGAAGCGTGCCGTAGAGGAAGATATTGCGCCGTGAAAATCTCGGCCGCGGGCGCGGGCCGCGCGGGCCTGTCAAGGCATCATAGGCAGGGCTGGATTCAACCGAAGCCATCTTGAGAAGGGATGCGGTATCAACCACGCTTCTTCCCTCCGAATTCGAGATAGGCCCAGGGGATCAGCACGATCAGGACGCTCAGCAGCATCATTGTCGATGCGGCAAAACCCTGTGCGAGGTTCTGGCCGAGGAACATCTTGTCGTAGACATATTTGGCCGGAACCTCTGAAGCGATGCCCGGTCCGCCGCTGGTTTGTGCCACCACCAGATCGTAAACGCGCACGATGCCGGAGGCGATCAGCACCAGCGTGGTGATGAATACCGGACGCATCATCGGCACGACGATGAACAGGTAGGTCTTCCACATCGGAATGCCGTCGATGCGCGCGGCTTTCCATATCTCTTCGTCAATGCCGCGCAGGCCGGCCAGCATAAGGCACATGATCAGGCCCGTGCCTTGCCACAGCCCGGCGATCAGGATGCCGTAAATGACGATGTCCTGATTGTAGAGCGGGTCGAAAGTGAAGGTTTCCCAGCCAAGCGAGCGCACCACGCCCTGTATGCCGAAGTCGGGGTTCAGCACCCATTGCCAGACGAGGCCGGTGACGATGAAGGACAGCGCGAAGGGGTAGAGGAAGATGGTGCGGAATGTGTTCTCGAAGCGCACCTTCTGGTCGAGCATTGCGGCCAGCAGAAAACCGATGACGATCGAAAATACCAGCGAACAGACGCCGTAGATCAGCAGGTTCTCGATCGAGATAAGCCAGCGATCCTCGCCCCAGAGGCGATCGTACTGCGCAAGGCCGACCCACTTTTCGCGCGGCAGCAGCCGGGAGTCGGTGAAGGAATAGACGACGGTCCAGACTGTGCCGCCGGTGAAGACACCGAGCGCAACCAGCATCATCGGCACCGCTGCGATCTTGGCCGTCAGGTTGAGCGCCCAGACGCGCTCGAAGATGCCGGGTCGCGACAGGAGCTGCTTTTCCGAGCCGCTGGCAGCCAGCGCACCGGCCACCAGCAAGCAGACCGCGGCGAGGAAGAGACCGTGTTCGCCGCAGAATTCGATGAATATGCGCGCCGGTTTGCCGAGGACGGAAACGGCTGGTTTGAATTGCGGCCCCAGCAAGTCGAATACGAGGAGTAACAGTGCGGCTATCGTCCAGCCGACGACATGGCCGCGCAGGCGGTTGCCGGACAGGCTGAAGCCACTTGCAGAATTGGCGATGACGGCGATGAGCGACAGGCCGGCGAAGGCAAGAACCAGCCATGGCAACCCCTCGACGATCCAGTCTCCGGCTGTGCCCAGTTCTTCGAACCAAACCGAAAGTCCGAGCAGCATGGCCAGCCTGAGAAGTACCCCGCCTGCGATTCCCGCGATCAGCCAGCGTTCCCATCGGCCACGCTCGACTGGCCGTGCGCCCGCCGCGGCAACTGCCGTTTCGACGGTATCAGCCATGGAAAGCACCTCCCCGATCGGCTGTCGGCATTGCCGTTCGCCAGCAAAGGCTGGCACAGCAATGACCGACCTCCCGCACAAAGTAGCCGCCGGCCGCAGAAGGCCGGCGGCGTCTCACCTGATCAGTCGGCGCTTGCGATAATCTCTGCGTAGCGCTTCTGCGCTTCGTCGGCGGAGATCTCGTCGCTTGACCAGAACTGGGTCATCAGATCCTCGATCTGGCCCTGCGTGTCCGGCGACAGCGTCTGGTTGCCGTCGGGCAGGATTGCGCCAGTAGCGAGGATCGCGAGACCCTTCTTCATGCAGTCGTTGGCAGCCGCGAGGTCGACGTCGCCACGCACCGGCAGCGAGCCCTTCTTGAGGTTGAAGCTGACCTGGACTTCCTTCGAAAGCATCAGCGATGCCAGCTCGAGCTGGGCCGCTTCCTTTTCCGGGTCGTCGAGCTTCGGGAAGTAGAAGGCATCGCCGCCGGTCGAGATGATCTCGTTCACACCGAGGCCGGGTAGACAGCTATAGTCTTCACCGGCCGTCTGGCCGGCTACCTGGAACTCGCCCTGCGCCCAGTCACCCATGATCTGTGCGCCGGCTTCGCCGGTGATGACCATGTTGGTGGCCTGGTTCCAGTCCTGCACGTTGGAACCCTTACGGAATTCACGCGCATTCGCCGCAGCCTGAAAGACCTTGGCATATTCGGGACCGGCGGCAACTTCGGCGTTCTTGTCGATGTTGACCGCTTTCCAGGCGTCGATGCCTGAAATTGCGATCGCGATCACACCGAACGCACCGGATGCCTGCCAGGGCTGATTGCCCATTGCCAGCGGAACCTTGCCGGCTTCGCGCAGCTTGGGCGCAGCGGCGACAAACTCGTCCCAGTTGGTCGGAACAGCAACGCCTGCGTCCTGGAAGGCCTTGTGGCTTAGCCAGATCCACTGCCAGGAGTGAATATTGACCGGCACGCAATAGATGCGGCCGTCAAGCGTGCAGCTGTCGAGCAGCGAAGACGGATGGACGAGGTCCTTCCAGCCTTCTTTCTCGGCCAGTTCGGTGAGATCGAGCATCAGGCCGGCTTCGACCAGTTCCTCGGCCTGGCGGCCATGGTTGAACTGGGTTGCGCCCATCGGGTCGCCACCGGTAATGCGCGAAATCATGATCGGGCGGGCAACACCGCCGGACCCGGCAATCGCGCCGTCGACCCAGTTGTGTTCGGTCTTTTCGTTGAATGCTTTTGCGAATTCGGCGACAGCGGCAGCTTCGCCGCCCGAGGTCCACCAATGCGTGACTTCGAGATCAACGGCGCTGGCCGGGCCGGTGAAATGAAGCGCGACCGGGGCGGCAAAAGCAGCGGTCAACATACGGTATTTCATCACAGTCCTCCCTGAATCTGTAACGTTACAGGTCGGGACGTTATGCGAATGAAAAAGCTCCGGCAACAGCGGATCGGCGATTCGGCGATATTTTTTCGTGTCCCGAAAATATACTGACGAGGGTAGCGGCCGCTGGGAGATCGGTAGGAAATCCCGCTGCAACGCAGCATTTCAGGGGATTATTGTAGCGGAATCAAGAATTCAGGCTATGCTGCGGTGCAAGAAATCGAGTCGTGATCAGGGCGGGATCTGTCGTTGGGATTGCCTGCACCCTGTGGACGGCCAGCGTCGCAGATTTTCCCGAAATGGTCCAAATCTGTATCGTTACAGCTATGGTTGTCTTCGTGAACGTGTGGAGTCAGAACGGTACGTGCGGCTTGAAATGGTGGCGGGGCCATGAACGACAGATCAGCTGAGGGGAACGTGCAGGCCGGCGCCGAGGGGCGGCCCACCCTGAAGACGATTGCGTTCATGACCGGACTCGGCGTGACCACCGTCTCGCGTGCCTTGAAGGACGCACCGGACATTTCCGCCGATACCAAACGCCGGGTCCAGCTAGTCGCCAAACAGGTAGGTTACCGTCCGAACCGCGCCGGCGTGCGCTTAAGGACCGGCAAGACGAATGTCATCTCCTTGCTGCTCAATACCGACGAGCAGCTGATGGGCTTCATCTCCGACATCATCTATGGCGTATCGCGCGCACTGCGCGGCACGCCGTACCATATCATTCTGACGCCCTATTCGGGGCGCGACGATCCCATGGATGCCGTCCGTTACGTTGTGGAAACACATTCCGCCGACGGAATCATCATCTCGCGGACCGAGCCGCAGGACGCGCGCGTGCTCTACATGCTGGAGCACAAATTCCCATTCGCAACGCATGGGCGCACCGATCTCGGCAACGCGCATCCCTGGCACGATTTCGACAACGAGGTCTTTGCCCGACTGGCGGTTCGCCGGCTCGCCCGGAACGGTCGCAAGCGGCTCGCGTTGCTCGCCCCCGAACCCAAGCTCAGCTACTACCGGCATATGGCTGACGGTTTTGCCAATGGCGTCGCCGAATGCGGGCTGACCGAAGTTCCGTTTCACAACAGCTGGGTCGATCAGCCTATCGACCGTATCCGCGATGCCGCTATCGAGCTTCTCAGACGCCCCAGCCGCCCCGACGGTGTGGTCTGCGGCAGCGGCGCGTCTGCTATGGCAATCGTCAACGCGCTGGAAATGTGCGGCATGACTCTTGGCGATGAGATCGATGTCGTGACCAAACAGTCGACCCCGCTGGTGCAGATGTTTCGGCCGGGCCTTTACGTGGTCGAGGAGGATTTCCGGCTGGCGGGTCGCGAACTCGCAAATGCCGTCCTGGGCCAGATCGAAGGTCGTCCCGTGGCGGACCTGCACAGTCTGAGCGTACCGGAGCTGGTGCGCGATCCCGCCTCTATTCCGCCCGCTGCGGAGCGGCCGCAGGGCGGCGGCTAGACGCTATTTTTTCCCGGCGCGCGCTGACCAGGGGCCGTGCTTCTGCCCCCGGCTGCCAATTTTCTCGAAACCATGCGCGCCAAAGAAGTCGCGCTGGCCCTGGATCAGGTTGGCGGTTCCGCGGGCCTGTCTGTAGCTGTCGAAATAGGCGAGGGCGGCTGATAGTGCCGGCGTCGGCAGCCCGTGCAGCGCCGCACGCCCGACAGTGACCCTGAGGGCGAGATGTGCCGGCTGCATCATGTCCACGAAAGCCGGCGCCACCATCAGATTGGTCGTCTTCGGCTTGGCGTCGTAGGCCTTGGCAATCGAATCGAGAAGCTGCGAGCGAATAATGCAGCCGGCGCGCCAGATGCGGGCTATCGTGGCCATCGGCAAATCCCAGCCATGCTCGTCCGACGCTGCCCGCATGATTGCAAAGCCCTGCGCATAGGCGGCGATCTTGCCGGCAAGCAACGCGGTCTCAAGTTCGGCCACGAGGGCCGCGGTAGAGCCCGGTTGCTGGCGCGTTATCTGCGGGTAGCGGCGGGAGGCGAACTCCCGCTCTTTTTTCAGCGACGAAAGACTGCGCGCGGCAACCGCGGCCTCGATACAGGTTGCCGGCACGCCGAGCATTGCGGCTTCGATCACCGACCAGCGTCCCGTACCCTTCTGGCCGGCCTTGTCCTGAATGACATCGACCAGCGGCACGCTGCTGTCCGGGTCGGCCGTCGCCAGCACTTCCGCCGTGATTTCGATGAGATATGAGTTGAGCCGGCCATCGTTCCAGCGGGCGAAGATCGAACCTATCTCCTCGGCGCTGAGCCCCGGCCCGTCACGCAGGATGCCGTAGACCTCGGCGATCATCTGCATGTCGGCATACTCGATGCCGTTATGGACCGTCTTGACAAAATGGCCGGCACCGCCCGGCCCCAGCCGGGCCGCGCAAGGTTCGCCCTCATATCTGGCGGCAATGTCGTTGAAGATGCCTTCGACGCGCAGCCACGCCGCCTTGTCGGACCCGACCATGATGGAGGGCCCGTTGCGGGCGCCGTCCTCGCCGCCTGACACACCCATGCCGACGAGCACGATGCCGCTGCCTTCGAGTTCCTGCGCACGGCGCTCAGTGTCGCGGAAGTTGGCGTTGCCTGCGTCTATGATGATGTCGCCCTTGCCGGCAAGAGGCAGCAGGGCTTCGATCTGCTGGTCGACCGGATCGCCTGCCGGCACCATCAGAATGACCGGCCGCGGCGGCTCGATCGCCTGCAACAGATCTTCGAGCGTTTCACATGCCATTATGTTGCCGGCCAGTTCGCCGGCATTGCCCGCGAAGGTTTTTGTGCGCGAGGCGGTTCGGTTCCAGACGGCGATCTTGTGGCCTTTTTCGGCGATGTTGAGCGCCAGGTTCGAGCCCATTGTGCCCAGGCCGATGAGGCCGATCTCCGCTTCGCTCATTGATTCCCCCCGCGGCCGGCCGCGTGCGCAAATGATGAACGAGTGATGTGACAAGCGTCAACCCGAACAACCTCGGCCCCAACAACTTGACCCTGGCAGGCCGCGGTTGCTAGCTGCGCAGCTCGACAATCGATCGGCCCGGAGGAACCCTGTCCCGAATGAAACTTCTCCTCTCGATCCTAGCCGTGCCCATCGTCGCGGCGCTTGTTCTTGCGCTTCTGGTCATGTGGCCGGTGGCTGACAAACCGAAACCCTTCGCTTCGATCACCGACCCGTTCGCGGATGTCGATTATGGCACCATGGCCGGGATCGGGTTCACCGACGCGCGCGATGGCGTCGGCATCGCGTTCCGCCGCTACGAAGCAAAAGATGCCCGCGCAGCCGCGCTTCTTCTGCATGGGTCGAGCGCCGACAGCCAGAGCATGCATCCGCTGGCCGTGGCGTTGGCGGAAAGCGGCGTCACCGCCTATGCGATCGACATCAGGGGCCATGGCGCAACCGGGCTGCGCGGCGACGTTGCTCATATCGGCCAGCCGGCTGAGGACGTCGAAGATTTCCTGGCTTTCATGCGCAACGAGGCCCCGCGCCTGCCAATCAGCCTGATCGGATTTTCTTCGGGCGGCGGCCTTGCGCTCAATGCCGCCGGCCAGGGGCATGCGCCCGACATCGCCAGGCTGATCCTGGTGTCGCCCATGCTTGGTGTCGACGCGGAACCCTCGACCGCCGACAATCCGAACGCGGCGGAGCGCGCCTGGGCCTACCCCGATATTCCGCGCATCATCGGTCTGTCGATCCTCAACGGGTTGGGCTTTCACGGGCTCGATTATCTGCCCGTGATCGTGTTCGCGGCCGGCGACAGTCCTAATCTCACGCCGGTCTATTCGCACCGGCTGCTCGTTAGCATGAACCCGCAAGACACCGACGGTCTGCTGAAGGCTGTGGATGCGCCAATCGCCCTTCTGGCTGGCGACAAGGACGAGGTCTTTGCCTCGCAGGCCTATGCCGGGACTGTGCATGCGGTGCAGCCTCAGGCGGAGGTGACGCTTCTTCCGGGGCTCGGACATGTCGCGATGACACTTGATCCGGCGGCATTGGAAGCGATCGCGGCCGCGGTCCCGCGAAACGCGCAGCTGGCCTTGCGTTGACCTATTTCCGAGCGCTGGCCTTCCTGCGCCGGCCGTAGAGTTCCAGCCTGTGATGGACAATTTCGTAGCCCAGCTCGCGGGCGATCTCGTCCTGTAACTCCTCGATACGGTTCGAGTGAAATTCGATCACGTCGCCCGTATCGAGGTCTATCAGATGGTCGTGGTGGTCGCCTGACGCCTGCTCGAAACGCGCTGGCCCCCCCTCGAATGCGTGCCGGTGAATGGCGCCCATGCCCTCCAGCAGCTTCATCGTGCGGTAGACGGTCGACAGCGAAATCGACTTATCGATGGTGCTGGCACGCTGGAATATCTCCATCGCGTCGGGATGATCTTCGGTTGCCGCGAGAATATCGAGGATGACGCGGCGCGGCCGCGTGATGCGGACGCCCGCGCGCCTCAGTTCCCGTTCGTAGTCCGGCTTGGTCTGTGCGCTGTGATTCATCGCCGAACTATGAGCCAGCTGACACCCAGTTGCAAAAACTAATGCGAGCAATTCGCAACTGGCTCGCCTCAGTTGCAAACGATTTGCAATTGCATTGACAGGTGTTTGGAATTCTCCTAAATGCAGTGTGTCCAATGATCGTCATCCGGGGAATTTCATGCGTTCGCTTAGCTGGTCAGGCCTTGTTGGTACGATTGCGGTATTGTCGATGGGCCTCGTTCAGGCTCAGGCTGCGGATAAGCTGAAGGTCGTCACCACCTTCACGGTGATCGCCGACATCGCGCGCAACGTGGCAGGCGATGCCGCGACCGTGGAATCGGTGACCAAGCCGAATGCCGAGATTCATAACTACCAGCCGACGCCGGGCGACATTCTGCGCGCCCGCGACGCCGATCTGGTACTGTGGAACGGCCTCAACCTCGAACAGTGGTTCGAGCGGTTCCTCAACAATCTCGGCGACGTGCCGGGTATCGTCGTCAGCGACGGTGTGGAGCCAATGGGTATTGCCGAGGGTCCCTACACCGGCAAGCCGAACCCGCATGCCTGGATGTCGCCCAGCGATGTGGCCGTCTATGTCGACAATATCCGCCGCGCCATGTCCGAGAACGATCCCGACAATGCGGACATCTATCAGGCCAATGCAGATGCTTATCTCGCCGAGATCGCGGCACTTGTAGAGCCGCTGCGCGATGCGCTCGACAGCATCCCGGCCGAAAGGCGCTGGCTGGTGACCAGCGAGGGTGCGTTCTCCTACCTTGCGCGCGATTTCGGCCTGCGCGAACTTTATCTGTGGCCGATCAACGCCGACAGCCAGGGTACGCCGCAGCAGGTGCGCAAGGTGATCGATGCGGTTCGGGATAACGACATTCCCGTGGTGTTTTCCGAAAGCACGGTTTCCGACAAGCCGGCGCGGCAGGTGGCGCGCGAGACCGGAGCCCGTTACGGCGGTGTGCTTTATGTGGACTCGCTCTCCGACCCGGACGGTCCCGTGCCGACCTATCTCGACCTCCTCAAGGTGACGACCAACACGATCGTGGAAGGTCTGAAACAATGAACCTGCAGCCCGAGGCCGACGGGTTTGCAGCGCCTGAAAAGGTGGAGCGACCGGGCCTCGCCGTCAGTGACGCAACCGTCACCTACCGGAACGGCAATACGGCGCTGATCGACGCCAGCTTCGCCATTCCAGAAGGCTCGATCGCAGCGCTTGTCGGCGTCAACGGCTCCGGCAAGTCCACGCTCTTCAAGGCGATCATGGGTTTTGTGCCGCTGGCGCGCGGCTCGGTTTCGATATTCGGCCAGCCGGCTGCGCAGGCGCTGAAGCGCAACATTGTCGCTTATGTGCCGCAGGCGGAGGAGGTGGACTGGAACTTCCCCGTGCTGGTGGAAGACGTGGTTATGATGGGCCGCTACGGCCACATGAATGCACTGCGCATTCCGCGCGCCCGCGACCGCGCGCTGGTCGACGAGGCTCTCGCCCGCGTCGGCATGAGCGACTACCGCAAGCGCCAGATCGGCGAGCTTTCCGGCGGTCAGAAGAAGCGTGTCTTTCTTGCCCGCGCGCTGGCGCAGGAAGGCCGGGTGATCCTGCTCGACGAGCCCTTCACCGGCGTCGACGTGAAGACCGAAGAGGCGATCATCACGCTTTTGAAGACGCTGCGCGACGAAGGCCGCGTGATGCTGGTCTCAACCCATAACCTCGGCAGCGTACCGCGCTTTTGCGACCGGGCGATCCTCATCAACCGCACGGTGCTGACCGCCGGGCCAACCGAGGATGTGTTTACGCAGGCCAATCTGCGCAAGGCCTTTGGCGGCGTGCTGAGGCGGCATGTGCTCGGCGGCGCCGACCTGCATGAAGACGCGGAAACCGATACGCGCAGCGTGACCGTGCTGACCGACGACGAGCGCCCCTTCGTCATCTATGGCGATGACGCGGCGGGCAAGGGCGGGAAAGACAAATCCTGATGGAGCTTCTGCTCGAACCCTTCGGCTATGGCTACATGGTCAACGCCATGTGGGTGTCGGCTCTGGTGGGCGGCGTATGCGCGTTTCTGTCGGCCTATCTGATGCTTAAAGGCTGGTCGCTGATCGGCGACGCGCTTTCGCACGCCATCGTGCCGGGCGTGGCCGGCGCCTATATGCTCGGCCTGCCATTCTCGCTGGGTGCTTTCCTTTCCGGCGGACTGGCGGCGGCCGGCATGCTCTTTCTCAACCAGCGCACGAAATTGCGTGAAGACGCCATTATCGGGCTCATCTTCACATCCTTTTTCGGGCTGGGCCTGTTCATGGTCTCCCTGTCGCCGGCCTCGGTGAACATTCAGACCATCGTGCTCGGCAATATTCTGGCGATCACGCCCATGGACACGCTGCAGCTCGTCATCATTTCGGTGGTGACGCTGACGGTGCTGACGCTGAAGTGGAAGGACCTGATGGTCACCTTCTTCGACGAAAGCCATGCGCGTTCTATCGGTCTCAACACCGGGCTGCTGCGCGTCGTGTTCTTCACGCTGCTCGCAGCCTCCACGGTGGCAGCACTTCAGACGGTCGGCGCATTTCTGGTCATCGCCATGGTGGTGACGCCAGGCGCTACCGCCTATCTGCTGACCGACCGCTTTCCGCGTCTCATCCTGACCAGCGTCGCCATCGGCGCGGTGACAAGTTTCACCGGCGCCTATGCGAGCTATTTCCTCGATGGCGCGACCGGCGGCATCATCGTCGTGTTGCAGACGCTGATCTTCCTCATAGCGTTTTTCTTCGCACCCAAACACGGCATGCTGGCGGCGCGCCGCCGCGCCCGGGCGGCGCTGGGGGCTGGCGCGTGATCGACCTCCTCCTTCTACCCTTCCAGCTTCCCTTCATGCAAAAGGCGTTCCTGATCGCCGCGCTCGCGGCGCTGCCGATGGGCCTCTTGTCGCCGTTTCTGGTTCTAAAGGGCTGGTCGCTGATGGGCGACGCCATCAGCCACGCGGTGCTGCCCGGCATTGTGCTTGCCTATGTCGTCGGCCTGCCGCTGGCGGCCGGCGCATTCGCGGCCGGCATGGTTTGCGCGCTCGCCACCGGCTATCTCAAAGAAAACAGCCGGGTGAAGGAAGACACCGTCATGGGCGTCGTGTTCTCCGGAATGTTCGGGCTGGGCATCGTGCTCTACATCGCTATCCAGACCGAAATTCACCTCGACCACATTCTGTTCGGCGACATTCTGGGTGTTGCCTGGCGCGATGTCGCCGAAAGCGCGGCGATAGCGCTCGTGGCGCTTGCCACCGCCGGTGTGTTCCGGCGCGACCTGATGGCGATGGTGTTCGACGAACAGCATGCGCGCGCCATCGGCCTGCCGGTGCGGCTCCTGCATTACGGGCTGCTGGCGCTGATTTCGCTGACCATCGTCGGTGCACTGAAGGCGGTCGGCATCATCCTCGCCATCGCGCTTCTGATCTCGCCCGGCGCCATCGCCTATCTGATCACGCGCAGCTTCGAGCGCATGCTCGTCGTTTCGATGGCGATCGCGGTGGGGTCGTCGGTTCTGGGCGTCTATGCGAGCTTTTTCATCGACAGCGCGCCGGCACCCACGATCGTGCTTCTGATGAGCCTGCAGTTCGTTGCCGCCTTCGCGTGGTCGCAATGGCAGGCACGGCGCACCACGCGCTACCCCACGCCGACATAGTGGCGAACGAGCTCAGGGTTCTCGCGCAGCTTTTCCACATCCAGTGTTTCACGGTTGCGGCCGTTCTCTATGAACGCCACACGGTCGGCGACCGGCAGAACCGCGTCGACCCGCTGTTCGACAAGGACCGTTGAGACGCCGCGCTCGCGCAGCATCGCAACGGTGTCGCGAATGCGGGCGATCATTGACGGCATCAGCCCTTCGGTCGGCTCGTCGAGAAGCAGCACTTCGGGTTCCACGCACAGCGCGCGCGCCATGGCGAGCATCTGCTGTTCGCCGCCTGACAATGTGCCGGAGCGCTGTTTCAGCCGCTCGCGCAGAACCGGGAAAAGTTCGAGCACGCTCTCGCGCGTGGCTTCGCCATGTTTGCGCGTCATCAAGCCGATCTCGATGTTTTCGGCTACGGTGAGCTCGGAAAACAGACGCCGGCCCTGCGGCACATAGGCGACGCCGGCGCGCGGCACCTCATGCGCGGGCAGCCCGGCGAGTTCCCTCTCGCCGAGGCGAATGGAGCCGGCGCTGGCGCGCACCAGCCCCATGATGGTCTTCAGCGTCGTGGTCTTGCCCGCACCATTGAGGCCGAGCATGCACAGCACCTCGCCCCGTCGCAGCATGAGCGACATGCCGCGCAGCACCTGCACCTCGCCGTAACCGGCGTCGACATTGTCCAGAACGAGCACGTCAGCCATCGGCAGGCGCTCCAAGATAAGCCTGCTGCACGGCGGCGTTGGCGCGGATCGCATCGGGCGTGCCTTCGGCGATAATGCGGCCCTGGTCCATGACGGTGATCTGCTCGGCCAGTGCCATGACGACCGGCATGTTGTGCTCGATCAGAAGTACGGTCGCCTGCTGGCCGATCTCGCGCACCAGCGCGATGAAACTCTCGATCTCGGTGTCTGAGAGCCCCTGCGTCGGCTCGTCGAGCACCAGAAGCCTGGGTTCGAGCGCCAGCCCCATCGCGACTTCCAGAAGCCGCTGATGGCCATAAGCGAGATTGCCGGCAACTGCGTCGGCGTGGTCGCGCAGGCCAACACGGCCGAGCGCGGACAGCGAAGCCTGGCGAAGGGCCGCGGGCGAATAGCGCTTGCCGGCGCGGCCGACATGGCGGCGCATCGCGGCGAGCGTGACGTTTTCCTCGACCGTGAGGTTGGCGAAGATCGAGGTGATCTGGAACGTGTAGGCAATGCCCGCCATCACCCGCCGGTCCGCCGGCATGCCGGTGATGTCACGCCCGTCGAAGCTGATCGTACCGTCGGTCGGTGCAACACGGCCGCAGATGAGGCTGACGAAGGTGGTCTTGCCCGCGCCATTGGGGCCGATGATTGCGCGGATTTCACCCTCCGGGAGGCTGAAATCGACGCTGTCGACCGCACGCAGGCCGCCGAAGCTGCGGCCGAGGCCACGTGTTTCCACAAGCGCGCTCATGGCAGCCACCTGACCCAGCGGTCACGTATGGAGCCGAGCAGCCCCTTCGGGAAAAACAGGATGAGAAGCACGAGCGCCACGCCGACGATGCCGAGATAAGAGACGTCCCAATCGGGGAAGCGGCTGTTCAGAAGGTCGTTCGAGAGGTCGATCAGATAGAACATTAGCACAGTGCCGAGCAGCGGGCCCAGCGTGGTGGCAGCTCCGCCGACGAGGACCCACAGAAGCGGCAGGATCGAATATTGCACGGCGGCGAAGCTCGAGCCGAAATAGCCGAAGAGAAGCACATAGGCTGCGCCCGAGGCCGCGCAGATGACGCCCGAGCCAATGGTCGCGCCGAGCTTGTTGCGAAACGTGTCGTAGCCCAGCATGCGGGTGCGTTCCTCGTTTTCGCGGATCGCGATCAGCACCCGGCCGAAGGGCGCGCGCACCAGCGCAAGCGTGACGAACAGCACCACCGTGAACAGGGCGAGCGCTGCAAAATATCGCGTCGTCGGGTCGGTGAGATCGAGCGGTCCGAGCTGGCGCGCTGCCTGCGACAGGGTGAGGCCCTCTTCGCCGCGTGTCCAGTCGCCGAAATAGAGCGTGAAGAGATAGGCAACCTGGCCGAACATCATGGTGACGATCAGGAACGCGACGCCGGTTGTGCGCAGCGCCAGGAAGCCGACGACCGTTGAAAGCACGAGCCCCGATGCAAGGCCCGCGGCAAAAGCAGCCGGCACCGACCAGTCGAGGTGATAGACGGTCAGTCCCGCGCCGTAGAGCCCGGCGGAAAAGAACATCGCATGGCCGAGGCTGAGCAGGCCGGTGTAGCCGAAGAGCAGATTGTAGCCCATGGCGAAGACGGCCAGCACCAGAATGCGCGCCATGATGCCGTGGTGATAGGCCGGCAGGACGAATTGCAGCGCAAACAGCAGCGCAACGACGCCGAGATGCAGGGCAAGCACACGGCCAGACAGATTGCCGAGCCCCATCACCGCGCCGATACTCCGAACAGCCCCTGCGGGCGGAAAACCAGCACCAGCGCCACGGCCATGGTGGCGATGATCTTGGCCAGAGTCGGCGAGAAGAACACCGATATAATGCCGTCCGACAGGCCGATGAGAAGCGCGGCGACGATGGTGCCGCGCAAACTGCCCAATCCGCCGATGATGACGACGATGAAGGAGAGCAGCAGCGGGTCGTGGCCCATCAGGTAATGCGCCTGCTGGATCGGCACGATCAGAACTGCGGCAACCGCCGCGAGCATGGCGCCCAGCGCGAAGACGCCGGCATAGACCTTGTCGACCGGAATACCGAAGGCCGTCGCGGTTTCGGCGTCGAACTGCGTGGCGCGCATGATCAGGCCGATTTTGGTGCGCGAGAGCAGGTACCAGGTCGCGGCAAGCACGATTGCCGAGGCCGCGATGACCGACAGCTTGTAGGCCGAATAGCCGAACCAGGGGAAACGGATGCGATAGTCGAACGGCGCCACCACCGGCCGTGCGTCCGGGCCGTAGAAGGTGAGCGCCAGCTGCTGGAGAATGTAGAGAATGCCGATGGTCGCAACGATGGTGGCTTCAGGGTTGTAGTTGACGCGCTTCAGCACCAGCCGCTCGGAGGCAAGTGCTACCGCACCCACGACGAGCGGGCTGATGACGAGAGCCGCGAGGAAACCCAGCGCGGGGTGCCCCGAAATCGAGGACGCCACCGCCCATGCGAGCACCGCGCCCAGCATGAAGAACTCGCCATGGGCGACATTGACCACGCGCATGACACCGAAGACCAGCGACAGGCCGAGCGCGGTGAGCGCCAGCACCGCGGCCATCACCAGGCCTTCAAGCGTAGCCAGAAAGAAATAAGGTCCGAATGCCATTTAGATTACCCTCCCCCTTGTGGGGAGGGTCGGACCACAGGTCCGGGTTGAGGGTGCCGACGAACCATGCTTTTCACGACCCCTACCCGGTCTCTCGAATTCCATTCGTCCGTCCACCCTCCCCACAAGGGGGAGGGTAAGAACAGAGCCTAAAGCGGCATTGTCGTGTAGTCGGCTTCCGCCTCGTACATGCCGTCTTCGATCGAGGTTGTGTGGACGACGTTGAGCTTGCCGTCGACAACCTGAGAAACGTGCTGGTGTCCGAAGGACTGGTGGATCTTGGCGTTGAAGACCTTGTCGCCCTGCGGGTGCGCAGCGCCGGCGGCGAAGCTGGTCAGCGCCTCGGTGGCTTCCACCAGCTTGGCCCGGTCGGCAGGGCCCTGATATCCGGCGGCTTCCATCGCCTGCTTGATGATATGAAGCGTCTCCCAGCAGCCGAACATGTGCGAGGCGGTGGAGACATCCTTCGGATCGTTCACGCTGGCGCCGTTGTCGTCGATGCCGACGGCGGCGCGGTACGCCTTGGCGGCATCGCTGGCGTCGGGCTGCAGATAACGCGGCATAGCCTCCCAGAAGTGCGAGCCTTCCAGGAATTCGAGCCCGGGGCTGGCAATATCGACCGCTTCAAGGCTGTCCAGGAAACCGAAGAGCTTCGGTCCGCTGGAGCCGTAGAACTCGCCGAGTTCCTTGACGAACGTCAGCACGCCGGGACCGACCATCACGTGGTAGATCACCTCGGTTTCCGATGGGATCTGCGGGAAATAGCGGGTGAAGGAGGTTTCCGTAGGCGGGATCGGCACCAGGCCGACGACTTGTCCGCCAGCCGCCTCATAACGCTCGGGAAATTTGTCGCGGTGGTCGTGCCCGAAAGCGTAATCCGGGAAAACCAGGGTGATCTTCTTACCGAGGTTGTCGGCGATCCACGGGCCAACAGCGCGCACCTGCGCCTTCACATCGGTGATGCCCGGCTGGAATACGTAGCGGTTCAGGCTGCCGGACGCGACGTGGTAGCCTTCCGACACGACATAGTAGGGAATCTTGAGTTCGCCCGCAGCTGGCGCCGAACCCACCACGACATGGCTGAACAGGGTGCCGAACACGACGTCGGTCTTGTGCTGGTTGGCAAATTTCTCGACCACCTCGGCGCCGCGCTTCGGGTCGGTACCGTCATCTTCGGTGACGATCTCGAGTGGGCGTCCGTTGATGCCGCCGGCATCGTTGATCGCCTGTGTCGCGGCCATGGTGACGCGCTCATACCAGCGGCCGTATGCAGCGCCGATGCCGGTGCGGTGTGCCTGGAAGCCGATGCGGATCGGCTCCGACGATTGTGTCTGGGCGTAGCGCACGAAGCCCGGCGCGGCCATGATGCCGGCCGCTGCGCCGAGCCCCTTCAGCGCGCCACGGCGGGTGAGGCCCTGTTTCTTTGGAAGCAGGAGAGAAGTGCGTTTGTCAGCCATACCAGTTCCCCTTTTTCGGCTGTTAAGACCATATTCAAAGAGGCGTTTCACGGGTTTCGCGGTGCGCCAAAATTCACTTGTATGCAAATAAAATCACCAAACCCGGAAGCTGGCAATAGAACCGCGAAAACTGAGTTCCGCAGCGTCAGCCTCCAGTGGGCGACGAAAGCAGCCACAGACCGAACACAGTGTAGCCAACCATCAGAATTGCAAGGGGAATTTGGCTGAGCGCGGCTTGGCGCGCGGAGCCGTAAATTCGGAACGCGAGTGCATGGGCGATCATAACGGCGATGAGATGCCCGCCGATAATCGCGGCCGATTGCAGGTTCCAGATGATCCATGCGGCGTCATAACCGGCGGTTGCCGCAGCGGCAACATGAAAGCCGGCGGTGCCGAAAATATTCCAGCCATTCGACAGCGGATCGGAAATCGCGGCGAGCGCATATTGGCCGTTGATCACCAGCACGCCGAGATAGTGCGAGAAGTGGTAGGCGAGCGCGATGGGGAGGATCGACCACACCAGCAAGCCGCAGCTTGTCGCGAGCGATGCAGTCGAGCCGGCGATGCGGTTGCCGAGCCAGACGGCAAAAACGAACAGTGCCGAAAGGGCCGAGAAGATGCCGGCAAGCCCCACAGTGTTTGCAAACACCACGGCAGAGCGGCCCGGAAATTCGAGCGGGTTCACACCGACCAAGCTGAGCCAGAAGAATGTTCGCATCAGCCCGTCGAAGGAAACAGTTGCCAGCGCTAGCAGCAGGAAGAGTGTTGCACCGCGCGGTAGCGGCGGGGCCTTCTCCAGCGCGCCACCGGGAAACCGCAGAAAAAGCGCCTGCCGCCCGTCACTGTCCGCTTCACGCTGAAACGGCGCAAGCCGTCCAATCATTGAATACAGCACCGAAAACAGCTCGATACGCGCCGTCCAGGCCTCATGGCCGAAAGCCAGGATGCCCGCCAGGTTGAAAAGCCAGTAGGCGATCAGCACCTTGGCCAGAAGTGCGGGATCGTCGGGCGAGGGGTATACGAGTTCGAACCACCCGAAGCCGAGGAGCAGAACCAGCGCACCGGCATGGCCCATGCGCTCAGGCAGTTTCAGCGGCGGAGGCGCGTCCGCCCGGCCGATTGCTTTGAGGATCAGCCGCGAAGGCCCATACCATGGTTCCAGCCAGCGCCAGAGATTGCCGCGCAGGCCGACAACTAGCGTGAAGCCGACCCAGAAAACCGTCCAGAACACCAGCGGCAGCGGGTTCGACAACGGGTCGCGGCTGCCGAAAAGACCGGCGTACCAGATGCTGGCAACGACGAGGAAGCTGATCGTGCTGGTGAACAGCCTGCCGTCGATCGGGCGAGCAACGAGCCGTAATCGCGTAGCGAAAAGCACGGCAAGTGCGACGGGCGGCATGACGACCAGAACCGCGAAGCTGAGCGCCACCGCCGCCGCGCCGCCGAAGAGATAATAGCCGGTCGGCAGAAGCATCACGAAGCCGCGGTCGGCCGTATGCGCGAAGGCGGCCGGCGACGCTGCCAGCAACCCGACACCCGCGACCAACGCTGTTATGAAAATCCTGGCTGGAATCGGCGCGCCCCTCTGTACCTGCAAGAATAGCGACACTGCCCTCAGGCGCAATTTCACAAAATGCTGCATGCTTTCAATTGATTGGACAAGCTGGCAATTCGCGCCGGCAACCCTTATGCACTAACGCGGATTTGCATCGGAGAGCCAGATGACGACCACGGACATTGCGCGGCGCGTCTACGATCACACCTGGAAGCTCGACCCAATCGTGCGCAGCCTGCTCGATACGGACTTCTACAAGCTCCTGATGCTGCAGATGATCTGGAGCCGCTACCCGGATGTCCGCACGACCTTTTCGCTGATCAACCGTACGACCTCGGTGCGGCTGGCCGAGGAGGTGGACGAGGCGGAGTTGCGGGCGCAGCTCGATTACGCGCGCACGGTGCGGCTTTCCAAGAAAGAGACGATCTGGCTGGCAGGTAACAGCTTCTACGGCCGCAAGCAGATATTCATGCCCGAATTTCTGGACTGGCTGTCGGCGTTCCAGCTGCCCGAATATGAGCTGCGCAAGGAAGAAGGCCAGTACCAGCTCGATTTTCACGGCTCATGGGCCGAGACGTCGATGTGGGAAATTCCGGCTCTCGCGATCATCAACGAATTGCGCAGCCGCGCCGCGCTGCGCGAACTCGGTCCGTTTTCGCTCGATGTCACTTATGCGCGGGCAAAGGCCCGCATGTGGGACAAGGTGGAGCGGCTGAAGGCGTTTCCTGAAATCCGCATTTCGGATTTCGGTACGCGGCGGCGGCACTCGTTCCTGTGGCAGCGCTGGTGCGTGGAAGCCTTGAAGGAAGGCATCGGCGAAGCCTTTACCGGCACCAGCAATGTGCTGCTCGCCATGGATACCGACCTTGAGGCGCTCGGCACCAATGCGCACGAGCTGCCCATGGTGATGGCAGCGCTTGCAGATACCGAGAAAGAGCTGCGTGCAGCGCCCTACAAGGTGCTGCAGGACTGGAACACGCTTTACGGCGGCAATCTGCTGATTGTGCTGCCGGACGCGTTTGGTACAGCCGCCTTCCTGCGCGATGCGCCCGACTGGGTGGCCGACTGGACCGGCTTCCGCCCCGACAGCGCTCCGCCGATCGAGGGCGGCGAGCGCATTATCGAGTGGTGGAAGGCGCATGGCCGCGACCCGAAAGAGAAGCTGCTGATCTTCTCCGATGGCCTCGACGTCGACACGATCCTCAAAACCTACCGGCATTTCGAGGGCCGGGTGCGCATGGCATTCGGTTGGGGCACCAACCTCACCAATGATTTCGAGGATTGCGCGCCGCTGCCCAATGACCGGCTGAAGGCCATTTCGCTGGTCTGCAAGGTGAGCGAAGCGAACGGACGCCCCGCCGTGAAGCTCTCCGACAATCCGAACAAGGCGACCGGCGACCGACAAGAGATCGAGCGCTACATCAAAGTTTTCGGCGGCGAAGAGCGGGTGAAGAAGCCGGTTCTGGTTTAGCCGCCGTCGCTCCTGCGCAGCGATGCCGAGGCATGGATTGTCGGGACTAGCCCGGTAATGACGGAGGCGAGTGGGCCAACCCGTCCGCGCCGTCACCCTTGGGCTTGTCCCAAGGGCCTGCCTTCATCAGCCCCAACGGAGCTTCTTACCCCCTCATCCGGCCCTTCGGGCCACCTTCTCCCCGGTGGGGAGAAGAGCGCGCTGTCATCTGCGGAAGCTCTTCCTCTCCCTCATCCTGAGCTTGTCGAAGGACAGGGAGAGGACGCAATCGAGCTACAAGCCCGAGGAAGACGCCGCGTTCGGCGAAATCAAATATGCAGCGCGTGGCCGAGCGCGCGCAAAGCCGCTTCCTGGAAGGCCTCGCCCTGCGTGGGGTGCGCGTGGATCGTTCCGGCGACATCTTCCAGCGTTGCGCCCATCTCGATCGCAAGCCCGAAGGCGGCGGCGAGTTCCGACACGCCCTGGCCGACCGCCTGAACGCCAAGAACCAGATGATTGTCGGCGCGCGCCACGATGCGCACGAAACCGGCTTCGGCAAGTCGCGACATGGCGCGGCCATTGGCCGAGAACGGGAAGTTCGCCACCTTGACGTCGCGCCCCGCGGTGCGTGCCTCCTCCGGCGACAGGCCGGCCGAGACGATTTCGGGGTCGGTGAAGCAGATCGCGGGGATGCAGCGCTTGTCCCATGCGCGGCTTTTGCCGGCGATGATTTCGGCCACCATCTCGCCCTGCGCCATCGCACGGTGCGCTAGCATCGGCTCACCGGTGACATCGCCGATTGCATAAACGCCGCGCATCGAGGTGCGGCAGTGATCGTCGATGCGGATGAAGCGGCCGCTCATGTCGAGGTCGATTTCTTCGAGGCCCCAACCTTCGGTGAGCGGCTTACGCCCGACAGTGACGAGAACCTTTGCGGCCTGGATCCTCTTTTCGCCGGCACCGGTTTCCACCAGAAGGGCATCGCCCTTCTTCGACAGGCCCTTGGCCTTTGCACCGGTCATCACCTCGACGCCCAGCGCGGCGAGGCTTTTCAATACCGGGCGCGTCAGCTCCGGGTCGTAAAGCGGCAGGATGCGGTCTTCCGCCTCAACCACGGTGACCTTTGCACCCAGCTTGGCATAGGCGGTACCAAGCTCGAGCCCGATATAGCCGCCGCCGACCACGGCCAGCGTCGCCGGCACTTCTGCCAGCGCCAGCGCCTCGGTGGAGGAGATCACTTGGCCCCCAAAAGGCAGGAAGGGCAACTCGACAGGGCTTGAGCCGGTCGCAATGACAATCGCCTCGGCACGGATCACCTGCGTGCCCGTTTCGGTTTCGACCTCGACGGTCTTGCCGTCGCGGAACCGCGCCCAGCCATCGACAACTTTCACGCCGGCCTTCTTCAGCAGGCCCGAGACGCCGCTGGTTAGGCGCCCGACAACGCCATCCTTCCAGGCGATCGTCTTGCCGAAATCGATGGCCGGCTTGGCGACCGAGATGCCGAGCGGCGTGTCGCCTGCGGCCCAGTGCGAGGCCTTCTCGAACTCTTCGGCGGCGTGAATGAGCGCCTTAGAGGGAATGCAGCCGACATTGAGGCAGGTGCCGCCCGGCTTGACCGCCTCCACCACGACGGTGTCGATGCCGAGCTGTCCGGCACGGATGGCACAGACATATCCACCCGGGCCAGCGCCAATGACGAGAAGCTTGCAGGCGATTTCCTTCATCTGCTCACTCCCCCACGAAAATCATGGCCGGCGCTTCCAGCAGCGCCTTGATGCGCTGGACAAAGCGCGCGGCATCCCAGCCGTCGATCACGCGGTGATCGAAGCTGGAGGACAGGTTCATCATCTTGCGCGGCTGGAAAGCGGCACCGTCCCAGACCGGGCGCATCATGATCTTGTTCACGCCCACGATCGCGACTTCCGGATGGTTGATGACCGGCGTGGTTGCGACACCACCCATCGCGCCCAAAGACGTGATGGTGATTGTGGAGCCGCTCAGTTCCTCGCGTGTCGCGGTGCCGGCACGCGCGGCGTCTGCCAGGCGGTTCACCTCCGCCGCGCTGTCCCACAGATCGCGCGCTTCGGCATGGCGGACGACCGGCACAACGAGGCCGGAATCGGTCTGGGCCGCGATGCCCACATGTACGCCGCCATAGCGGCGCACGACACCGGCATCGTCGTCGAAATGCGCATTGAGCGCCGGCTGATCCCTGATCGCCACCACCATCGCCTGAATGAGAAACGGCAGGATGGTGAGCTTGGGACGATCGGCCTTGCGCGATGCATTCAGCGCGGCGCGCAGGTCTTCCAGTGCTGTGACGTCGATTTCCTCGACATAGGTGATGTGGGGGATGCGCGATTTCGCCAGCGCCATCTTTTCCGCGATGCGGCGACGCAGCCCGATGACCTTGATTTCCTCGACCGAACTGTCGGCATGACGAGCAGCGGTCGCCTGCTGAGACGGACCAGCACGCAGATAGGCGTCGATATCCTCATGCAGAATACGGCCGGCGGGACCGGAGCCCGGAACCTGGCGCAGATCGATGCCCGCCTCGCGGGCCCGCAACCGGACGGCCGGTGAAGCAACGGGCTTTTCGCCTTCCGCACGCGGCGCGCCTGCGGCCCGCATGATCGGAGCCGCGGGCTTGGGTGCAGTATCTTTAGCCGGCTTTTTTTCGGCCTTGTGCGAGCGCTCTTCAGCAGGCTTCTCTGCGGGTTTCTCGGGCTCGGGCGCAGCCGGTTTGGCTTCGGCCACGATTTCTTCCGCCTCCCCGTCACCGCCGCCCGCGGTCTTGATGCGGACAATGGGCGAGCCAACCGAAACCGTGTCGCCGACCTCCGCACCCAGCCAGGTGATCTCGCCCTCGACCGGCGAAGGTATCTCCACCGTCGCCTTGTCAGTCATCACGGCGGCCAGCACGTCGTCCTCGCGCACGAGGTCGCCGGGCTTCACGCTCCATTCGACAAGCTCAGCTTCTGCAACGCCCTCGCCGACATCCGGCATCTTGATGGTGTGTTCGCCCATCTAAGCCTCCATCGCCTCGCGCATCGCTTCGCCAAGCCGCGCGGGGCCGGGGAAATACTCCCATTCCTGCGCGTGCGGATAAGGCGTGTCCCAGCCGGTGACGCGGGCAATCGGCGCTTCGAGATTGTAGAAGCAATGCTGCTGCACGAGCGCAGCAAGCTCGGCGCCGAAGCCGGAGGTAAGCGTTGCCTCATGGACGACAACGCAACGGCCGGTCTTTTTCACCGAGGCCGTGATGGTATCGAGGTCGAGCGGCAGCAAGGTGCGCAAATCGATGATTTCGGCGTCGATGCCGGTTTCCTCCGCCGCGGCCTCCGCGACATAGACCATGGTGCCATAGGTCAGCACGGTTAGGGCCGATCCTTCGCG
Organism: Mesorhizobium sp. Z1-4; assembly: GCF_004000235.1. GTDB lineage: Bacteria > Pseudomonadota > Alphaproteobacteria > Rhizobiales > Rhizobiaceae > RCIO01. Next base: position 1,088,603 of record NZ_RCIO01000001.1, on the reverse strand, counting down.
GCGCACCGAGGCCTTGCCGAGCGGCACGGTGTAGTGGCCGGCCTCGACCTCGCCCAGCGCATGTTTGCTCCAGGGGGTGATTGGACGGTCATGATGGCCGTCGAAGGGGCCGTTATAGAGCCGCTTCGGCTCCAGGAAGATCACCGGATCGGGGTCTTCGATTGCGGCGATCAGCAGGCCCTTGGCATCGACCGGGTTGGATGGCTCAACGACCTTCAGGCCCGACACATGAGTGAACAGCGCCTCGGGGCTCTGGCTGTGCGTCTGACCGCCGAAGATGCCGCCGCCAGTTGGCATGCGGATGACCATCGGGCAGGTGAACTGACCGTTGGACCGGTAGCGCAGGCGCGCCGCCTCCGACACGATCTGGTCGTAGGCAGGATAAACATAGTCGGCAAACTGAACCTCGACGCAGGGCTTCAGCCCGTAGGCGGCCATGCCGATCGCCGTGCCGACGATGCCAAGCTCGGAGATCGGTGCGTCGAAGCAGCGGGTGCGGCCATATTTCTGCTGCAGGCCGGCAGTGCAGCGGAAAACGCCGCCGAAATAGCCGACATCCTCGCCGAAGACGACCACGCCCTCGTCGCGTCCCATCGACACGTCGAGCGCGTCGCGGATCGCCTCGATCATCGTCATGCGCGGCATCGCGTTACACTCCCGCCTGCTGGCGCTGGCGGCGCAGATGCGGCGGCATCTCCTCATAAACGCCTTCGAACATGTCGCGCGTCGACGGCTTGCCGCCCGAGTGCAGCGTGCCGTGTTTTTCGGCTTCCTTCTGCGCGGCGATCACCGTGTCAAGAATTTCGGCCTCCGCCTGCGTGTGGCGCTCGTCGCTCCAGGCACCAAGCTTGATGAGATGGTTCTTCAGACGCAGCACCGGGTCGCCCAATGGCCAGGCGTCGGACTCCGCCTTCGGGCGGTAGGCCGACGGGTCGTCCGACGTGGAATGCGCACCGACCCGGTAGGTGACGTATTCAACCAGCGTCGGCCCGAGATTGCGGCGGGCGCGCTCGACCGCCCATTTCGCCACCGCATGAACGGCGAGATAATCGTTGCCGTCGACCCTGAGCGAGGGAATGCCGAAGCCCAGGCCACGCGCCGCGAATGTGCCGGAGCCCCCGCGGGCAATGCCTTGAAAGGTCGAGATCGCCCACTGGTTGTTGACGATGTTGAGCACCACCGGCGCGTGATAGGTGGAGGCGAAAACCAGTGCGGCGTGGAAATCGCTCTCGGCGGTCGAGCCGTCGCCGATCCAGCCGGCGGCGACCCGCGTGTCTTTGCTGATTGCCGAGGCCATCGCCCAGCCGACGGCCTGCACGAACTGCGTGCCGAGATTGCCGGAAATCGAGAAGAAGCCATGCTCCTTGGACGAGTACATGATGGGAAGCTGGCGCCCCTTCAGCGGGTCGGCCTCGTTGGAATAGATCTGGTTCATCATGTCGACCATCGGGTAACCGCCTGCGATCAACAGGCCGGCCTGCCGGTAGGTCGGGAAGTTCATGTCGCCGGGTTCCAGCGCCTGGCGGAAGGCGCAGCTCACCGCCTCTTCGCCCATATGCTGCATATAGAAGGAGGTCTTGCCCTGGCGCTGCGCGGTCTGCATTCGCGCATCGAAAGCGCGCAAGGTCATCATATGTTTGAGGCCTTCAAGCAGCTCGTCGGGCGTCAGCAGGCCTGACCATGGGCCGACAGCCTCGCCCTTTCGGTTGAGAACCCGGATGATGGAGAAGGCGAGATCGCGGATCGACTCGGGATCTGCATCGACCGGCGGCCGGTCGACCGACCCGGCCTTCGGAATGATCACATTGGAGAAGTCTGGAGTGTCTCCCGGCCGGACAGCCGGTTCCGGAACGTAGAGGCTGAGAGGCGGCTGGTCGGCCATGGGTACCTGCCCTTTCGCCAGAGGTTGCTGGCGAGAAACTAGGGCAAATCCGGCCGCAGTTCCACATGGCCGGCTATCACTTCGTGCACAACCGCCATGCGCGAAATGGATTGCAGAGCTCTTCTATTCGGCTGCCGCTGCCATGCGCTCGCGTGCGAAGGAGCGTCCGTCGCCATCGAAGATATGCAGCGTGTCGCCGTCTGCGTTGAACCGCATGGTGGATCCGCGCTCCACATTCGAGTTGCCGGCCAGCTTGGAAACCAGCGGCTCGCCTTCGCGGCCGATGTCGAGATAGACGAGCTGCACCTCGCCGAGCTGCTCGACATAATCGACCTTGCCCTCGAAGAGTGCGTTTGCGCCATCGGCGACCGTCAGATCCTCTGGCCGCACACCGAAGCTGATTTCCTGGCCTGCCGCACCCGCCGGGGTCTCGATCGGCACGGTCGCCTTGCGGCCGCCGGCATATTCGACCTCTGTCGCCTTGCCTGCCCTGGTGATTTTCGCCGGCAGAATGTTCATCGCGGGAGAGCCGATGAACTGGGCAACGAAGAGATTGCCTGGATTGAGATAAAGCTCCATCGGCGAGCCGACCTGCTCCACATAGCCGTCCTTAAGCACGACGATACGGTCTGCCAGCGTCATCGCCTCCACCTGGTCATGCGTGACGTAGATCATGGTGGTGTCGGGCATCGATTCGCTGAGCTTGGCGATCTCGATGCGGGTGGCGACGCGAAGCGCGGCATCGAGGTTCGACAGCGGCTCGTCGAAGAGGAAAACCTTGGGGTTGCGGCAGATGGCGCGGCCGATGGCGACGCGCTGGCGCTGGCCGCCCGAGAGAGCCTTGGGCAAACGGTCTAGATAGGGCGTGAGCTGAAGGATGCCGGCGGCATACTTCACCCGCTCGTCGATCTCCTGCTTGGTTTTCTTCGCCAGCCGCATGCCGAAGGCCATGTTGTCGTAGACCGTCATGTGCGGGTAGAGCGCGTATGACTGGAACACCATGGCGATGCCGCGCTGTGAGGGCGGAATGTCGTTGACCACCGTGCCGTCGATCTCCAGCGTGCCGCCGGTGATCTGCTCGAGCCCCGCGATGCTGCGCAGAAGTGTTGACTTGCCGCAGCCCGAAGGCCCGACGAAGACGATGAATTCGCCCGACTTTATGTCGAGGTCGATGCCATGCAGGATTTCAAGATTGCCATAGGCTTTCCTGACGCCTGTCAGTTTGAGATTGGCCATAGTGTCCTCCCAACAAATATCGCGCCGCTGCCGTCAGGCGAGGCGGCCGAACCAGCCGCCATAAGCGTCCAGAAGCAGTTTTCCGTTCACGTGCTGGCCGGCAAGGCCGTGACCGGGAATGGCAACAGGCGAAATCGCGCCAGGGAGCGCGACCTCGGCCGGCATGCTGCCGAGATTGAAGGCGCAGAGCAGCTTCTCGGTCTCGGTGCGGCGAATGAAAGCGACCGCATCGCCGGTCGTGGCGAGAAATTCGATCGACCCCTTGAGCAGCGACGGATGATTGGCCCGGAACGCCAATATGCGGCGATAATGTTCGAGCACCGAACCTTCGACACCCTCTTGCGTGTTCACAGCATGGGTGATGTGGTCGGCAGGCACGGGCAGCCATGGCTTGCCAGCCGAGAACCCGGCATTGGGTTCGCCCGAGTCCCACACCATCGGGGTGCGGCAGCCGTCGCGGCCCTTGAATTCGGGCCAGAACCGAATGCCGTAGGGATCGCGCAGATCCTCGAAGGCCAGCTCTGCCTCGGTGAGCCCAACCTCCTCGCCCTGATAAAGACACACCGAGCCGCGCAGCGCAGCCATCGTGGCAAAAACGATCTTGAGATAGGCGTTGCAATCCGCCTCACCCTCGGCCCAGCGCGAGGCATGGCGCATCACGTCATGATTGGAGAATGCCCAGCAGGACCAGCCATCGGCGGCAGTCTCGCCGAACTGCTCCAGCACGGCACGAACCCGCTTGGCGGAGATTTTCTGCGGCGACAGAAAGTCGAACGCGTAGCACATGTGGATGCCGTCATCGCCCGATGTGTAGTCGGCCACGATCTGCAGTCCGCGCTGCGCGTCACCGACCTCGCCGACGGCGGCCGCTGCGGGGTATTCGTCCAGCAGTGCCCGGAAGCGGCCGAGAAATGCCAGATTCTCCGGCCGGTTCTTGTCGTAGATATGGTCTTGATAGTTGTAGGGGTTCACTGACGGTGCGATCGAATTGTCGCGCAATGCGGGGTCGAGCGGCGGATTGTCCTCCAGACCCTGCGAGTGAAAATAGAAGTTGATCGTATCGAGGCGGAAGCCGTCCACACCGCGCTCTAGCCAGAAACGGGTGACATCGAGCAGCGCATCCTGAACTTCCGGGTTGTGGAAGTTCAGATCGGGCTGCTCGGCCAGGAAGTTGTGCAGGTAGTACTGCTCGCGGCGCGTGTCCCATTGCCAGGCGGAGCCGCCAAAAATCGACAGCCAGTTGTTGGGTGCCGTGCCGTCCGGCTTGGGGTCGGCCCAGACATACCAGTCGGATTTCGGGTTCTGGTGCGAACGCCTGCTTTCGGCAAACCAGGGATGCTCGATCGAGGTGTGCGACAGCACGAGGTCGATCATCACCTTGAGACCGAGACGATGCGCCTCGGTGACCACGGCATCGAAGTCCTCGAGCGTACCGAACATCGGATCGACGTCGCGATAGTCCGAGACGTCGTAGCCGTAGTCCAGCATCGGCGACTTGAAGAACGGCGAAATCCAGATCGCGTTGGCCCCGAGCTCGGCGATATGGGTCAACCGGGTCAGGATACCGCGCAGGTCGCCGATGCCGTCGCCGTTGGAATCCTGGAACGACCGCGGATAGATCTGATAGATCACCGCGCCGCGCCACCAGTCCTTGTCGGGCTGGGCTGCCTTCTCGGGCTGACGTTCGATGTTTGCTACTGCCGACATTCCAGGCCGATCTCCCGATTACTTGACCGAGCCGGCCAGCAGGCCGCGCACCAGGTAGCGCTGCATCGCAAAGAACACGATGAGCGGCACCGCTATCGACACGAACGCGGCGGTGGCCAGGATTTCCCAGTTGCCGCCGCGCGTGCCGAGCAGCTCGACGATCTGGTTGGTCATCACCGTCGTCTCGCCGGTGGCGTCGATCAGAAACACCTTTGCGACCAGCAGATCGTTCCAGGTCCACAGGAACTGGAAGATCGCAAAGGATGCGAGCGCCGGGAATGACAGAGGCAGGATGATCTTGGTGAAGATCTGGAAGTCCGTCGCACCGTCGACTTTGGCATTTTCGATAATGTCGCGCGGCAGGCCGACCATGTAGTTGCGCAGCAGATAGACCGCGAGTGGCAGGCCGAAACCGGTATGGGCAAGCCACACGCCGAGATAGCCCTTGCCGATGCCAATGCCGAGATGGAGCCGCAGCAGCGGAATGAGCGCGAGTTGCAGCGGCACGACCAGCAGGCCGACGACGATGGCGATCAGCAAGGCACGGCCGGGAAAGCGCATCCAGGCGAGTGCATAGGCCGCGAAGGCCGCCACCACGATCGGGATGATAGTTGCGGGTATGGTCACCGTCAGCGTGTTGAAGAACGCCTTGGCCATGGAATCGGTGGTCGAGCCGCTGAACAGAACCTGCTCGTAATTGGCCAGCGTGAATTGCGGCGGCGTTTGCGCCGTCACGAAAACGCGCTCGCCACGGCTGCCTGAAAACTCGGCCTCGTTTTCGAGCCGGTAATCGCCATTTGCCTGCAGCGTCAGACGGCCGTCGTCGCCCATGTCGGCGGTGTCGCCGGGCTGGTAGTCCGAGATCGCGCGCGACGACGTGCCCCACACGGAGATTGTCGCGTCCGTGCTCGCATCATTGTCTGCAAAGATGTTGCCGTCGATGACATAGAGCGCGCCTTCCTGGCGCTGCGTGTCGGGCGCCGCAGTACGCAGCACGAGGTTCTGTTCCTGCGTGAACAGCGACTTCCACCAGCCACTGGTCGATATTTGGTCGGCGGTGCGGAACGACGACACGAAGAGGCCGACCGTCGGGAACAGCCACAGCAGCACCAGCGCCACGACCGAGAGGTGAACGGCCCATGTGAGGCCGGATTTCTTGCCAGCTATCGATGACATGATCAGGCCTCCTCAGCGCATTTCCTTGCGGGCGTTGTAGACGTTCCAGATCAGGATCGGCGTCACCAGAAGCATGATCACGATCGCACTGGCGGAGCCGACGCCCCAGTCATTGGCGCGGAACAGCTTGTCGTACATGTAGTTGGCCAGGACCTGCGTCTCCCACTGACCGTTGGTCATGGCGAAGACGATGTCGAAAACCTTGAGAACAACGAGCGTGATCGTGGTCCAGACCACGACGATGGTGCCCATGATCTGCGGGATCTTGATCTTGAAGAAGATGTCGAACGGGCCGGCGCCGTCGATGATGGCGGCCTCGATCGTTTCTTCGGGAATGCCGCGCAGGGCTGCCGACAGAATGACCATCGCGAAGCCGGTCTGAATCCAGATCAGCACCACCATCAGGAAGAAATTGTTCCAGAATGGAATGGTCAGCCAGGTCTGCGGTTCACCGTAAGGCATCGTTGCGGTGAACAGATGGAATATCGACCGCACGGACAGCCACAGCAGCCATGCCGACCCTAGCGCGACGACGATGCGCAGTGGCACCGTCCACCACGAACCGCCGCCGCGTTCAGCCTCACCCCAAAGGAGTGGGCGCAGGGAGACATATATGCCGTAGAACATGAATGCTGCGAAGGCGGCGAGAATGGCCGCCGGCATCAAGCGCAAAAACAGCACAGCCCAAACACCGCCGTCGAAGGAAAGCCACAGCGCGTTGAGGACGCCAATCTGGTCCTGTTCGGCCGGGCGGGTGTCGTAGACCAGTTTGAAGATGACCGAGGCACCGACAAACGAGATCGCCATCGGCATGAAGATCAGCGATTTGGCGATGTTTCCCCAGGCGATACGGTCTGTCAGCTGGGCGACCAGGAGGCCGAAAGCGGTGGACGCCGCCGGCACAACGATCAGCCACAGCATGTTGTTCTTCATCGCCTCCCAGAATTTGGGTTCGGAGACCATCTGGGAATAATTGTCGAAACCGACGAAAGCCCCGCCTGCGGAGCGGTCGGTGAAGGAAAGCCGCAGGGTCTCGAAAACCGGGTAGGCGAGGTAAAGACCCAGCGCGAAAACGGCGGGGAAAAGGAACAGCCAGGGCCGTATCTGGTTGGCGCGGTTGATGTTGCGCCCTGCATTCGGCCCCCGCGGGGGAAACAGAACCTTATCCAGAAACTGGTTGGACAGGTAGAAATAGCCGACACAACCGCCGACACCGACGATGATGGTGATCAGTCCCTGCACTGCCGGATGCATGGTCTCCTCCCCCGTGCGAGCCCGCAAACAATCTGGTCGGGTCTGCCCGGGGCGCAAACGCCCCGGACCGATTTGTCAGATGAATTTTGGAGCGCCTATTTGAGCGCGTCCCACGACTTCTGGATCTCGGCGGCAACATCGGCTGCCGGCTTGCCACCGGCGTAGTCGACCATTCCGGTCCAGAAGGAGCCCGCGCCCACGCCGCCGGGCATCAGGTCGGAACCGTCGAAACGGAACGTGGTGGCGTTAAGCAGAACCTCGTTCATCTTGCGCAGCGTCGGGTCGCTGAAAGCGTCCGGATTGACGCTTTTGAACGGCGTCAGGAAGCCCTTCAGCCCCATCCAGGTTTCATGTGCTTCCGGCGTCTGTAGATAAGCGATCAGATCGTGCGCGGCCTGGTTCTCGCTGGTGATGACCCAGGTCGTGCCTGCACCCAGCACCGGTGTGCCGAGGTCCTTGCTCTCATATGCCGGGAAGTAGAAGAAGTCGGCATCTTCGCCAACGGCCGTTCCTTCCGGGAAGAAGGCCGGGATGAACGATGCCTGATGGTGCATGTAGCACTGCGGCGGCGACGAGAAGAGACCCTTGGGCGAATCGCGGAAGTCGGTGGAGGCCACTGCTCCTGCTCCGCCGGCCACATTGGCGTCATTGCGGGCAAACCATCCGAACTCCTCAATGGCAGCGACCACTTTCGGGTCGTCGAACTTGAGATCGTTGGAGACCCAGGCGTCGTAGTCTTCCGGCGACTGCGTGCGCAGCATCAGGTCTTCGACCCAGTCGGTCGCTGGCCAGCCGGTGGCAGCGCCCGAGCCGAGGCCGATGCACCAGGGCGTTTCGCCGTCGGCGACGATCTGCTCGGTAAGTGCCTTGAGCTCTTCCATGGTCGTCGGCACTTCGTAGCCGGCATCCTCGAAATTCTCCGGCACGTACCAGACCAGGGACTTCACGTCGTTCTTGAAGGGAAAGCCGTAAAACTGATCTGCGCCGGAGCCATCCTTGTAGGTGCCCAGTGCCACCCATGAGTCGCCGGCGGCGTAGTTTTCGCGCAGCCAGTCGGCCACACCATCGCGCAGCGGCGTCAGGAAGCCGCGCGCTGCCATGTCCGAGGCGAGCCCCGGTTGCGGAAAGACCGCGACATTCGGCGCCGAGCCTGCCTCGAGATCGACGACGATCTGCTGCTCGAAGCTGTCGGAGCCGACATAACGTACGTCATGGCCGGACTTGTCGGCGAAAACCTTGAGCACGGCCTCGACGTTTTCCTGGTCCGGGCCAAGCCACGGGCCGAATACGGTAAGCTGCTCGGCGTTCGCCGCGCCGGAATAGCCGGCGAGGGCAGCCGCCGCAGCACCTGCAAGCAAAAGTTTTTTCATGGATTCCTCCCTGGATCAAATCCGCAGAGCCGGTCCGGCTCTCAAATCTCACTCCCAGCGCAAAGCGATCCAAAGCGCTTTGGCTGATGCATACTCGCCACCGTACTGCGGCGGAGTCAAGTGGCCATGCTTTTAATCGGTTTAAATTCGTTTATTATGACGCGTTGCAGCATCGCTGTTAGGCGGTGCAGCACAATTCGGGCTTCATTCATGCGCCCGCAGCGGCTAATAAGCCGACGGCGTTTCTATTGTCTGCAAGGGTCGCCTTGTATGGGTTGAAAGCGCTTTGAGCCTGGGGAGTTCGCCTTGAACCTGAAACAGCTGTCGGAAAAGCTGTCGCTTTCGCAAACGACCGTCAGCCGGGCGCTCAACGGTTATCCTGAAGTCGCGGAGGAAACCCGCCGCCGCGTCGCCGACGCGGCGAAACGTTATGGCTACCGGCCAAGTCCGAGTGCGCGCCGCCTGGCGACCGGCAAGGCAGGCATGATCGGCTATGTCATGCCGACCGGCGATGCCGTTCACATTGATACGCATTTCATCGAATTCCTGTCGGGCATAGGCGACTACGCCAGGACGCACGAGCTCGACCTGGCGCTGTCCCCGACTAATCTCGACGACGAGGAGGCAACCTACCGGCGGCTGCTTGCCGCGCACAGGGTCGATGCAGTCTATGTCTCCTCGCCAACGATGGCCGACTGGCGCATCAGGCTGCTGCAGGAATCCGGCATGCCCTACATCGTCCACGGCCGTTCCGAGGGCCACGATTTCGAGTTTCCGTTCCTCGACATCGACAATGAAGGCGCGTTTCATGACGCCGCTCGGCTTCTGCTTCAGCTCGGCCATGAGCGTATTGCGCTGCTCAATGGCAATGAGGGGCAGACCTTTGCCGTGCATCGGGAGCGCGGCATGCGCAAGGCCTTGGCGGCACAGGGACTGACGCTGCCCGCCCCTTTTGTCAGCCGCATGACGATGACGGAGGAGAACGGCTATCGCGCCGCGCGCCGGCTTCTCGAGGGCGGCGACCGGCCGACAGCGCTGATCTGCGCCAGCCTCATGCAGGCTTTGGGCATCATGCGGGCTGTTGGCGATCTCGGCCTGTCGATCCCTGACGATCTCTCGCTGATCTCGCATGACGACGTGTTTCCGTTCCTGAAACCGGAAGGGTTCTCAACGCCTTTGACGACCACCTGTTCGCCCATCCGCGCCGCAGGCGAACGCATAGCGGAGCGGCTTGCCGCACGCATTGCACAGACCGAAACCGGACCGGTGGGCGAAGTGTGGCCGGTCGATCTCATCGTCCGGGGTTCGGTCGGGCGGGCGCCGAGCAAGGCATCGAAGCGGCCTCTTGTCAGCTCTGCCTGAGACATCGCGGGCGGTTGACAGTCACTCGGCCCGGGGCAAATGTGCCGGACCGTTTCCGGAGGACCGATGAGAGCCGTATTCGTTCAGTTGCAGTGCCAGCCCGGCAAGACCTACGAGGTTGCCGACACGTTGTTTGAGCGCGAAATCGTGTCCGAGCTCTATTCGACCAGCGGCGACTACGACCTCTTGATGAAAATCTATGTCGATGAAGAGAGCCAGGACATCGGCAAGTTCATCAACGACAACATCGCCAATGTGCCGGGCATCGTGCGCTCGCTGACGACGCTGACCTTCAAGGCGTTTTAGGAGCCGTTGCGCGCATCCTGCGCAAGACGCTCTACGGTGACGCGCAACTGCCTCAGCGAGCCTCCGGCGAAGAGGTTCCACAGATACAATATTCAGATCGTCATAGCCGTGGCGGAGATGATTTCCGATATCGGCAACCCTTCGCCAAGGGATTTCAGGAGCAGTCGCCTTCATCGAAGCGGGCACATGACGCGAGGCTTCGCTGATAATCTCGACAAATCTCTCATAGGCAGCGCGCAGAACGCGATCCGACCTGATATCTTCTAAGGTCTTGCCGCGGAGCATCGTCTCGATTTGCTCGACCGACTCCAGGATATGGTCAAGCCGATCGGACGAACGAAAGTCCATCAAAAAACTTCGACGATGTCGGAAGCAATGCGGGAGTAAAACTCTTCCCGCAATCCGTCGCGCGGCCTTGCATGAGCAACCAGGCCCGTATTGTCGCTGACGATGTGTTCGACGCCGATGAGGTTAAGAATCGACGGCTGCAGCGTTGGCGCAAACTCGACCAGCAGATCTACGTCGCTGTCCGCCCTGTTGTCGCGGCGGGCACGGGAGCCGTACAAATACAGATGCGCAACGCCCTCGTCCGCGAACTGCGGGTGCAAGGCTTGTAGACGTTCGATCAGTTGGCCTTTTTGCATGGGCGAAGAATAGCCCAGATGCGAAGCGACGCCAATCCTCAGCACTGCCCCGGCCATTCACCCCACGAAGGCGCGTTCGACCACGAAATCACCGGGCGTGGAGACGGAACCCTCTTCAAGGCCGGCCTTTTCCACCAGCGCCTTCACATCACGCAGCATATCCATCGAGCCGCAGATCATGGCGCGGTCGGTTTCGCGGTTGAGCGGCTCGACGCCGAGCCCGGCAAATAACGAACCATCCTCGACGCGCGTCGTGATGCGACCCATCAGCGGGTAGTCCTCGCGGGTGGTCGCCGCGACGTAGCGCAGCCGGCCTTCGGTCAGCTCGCCGATCAGCGGGTCGCTGACGATATCGCGCACGAGATTGTCGCCATATTGCAGGTCGGCGACATCGCGGCAGGTGTTGGTGAGAATGATCTCGTCGAACTTTTCGTAGGTCTCGGGGTCGCGGATCAGGCTGGCGAAAGGCGCGATGCCGGTGCCGGTGGCGAACATGTAGACGCGCTTCGCAGGCGTCAGCGCATCGACGATCAGCGTGCCCGTCGGCTTCTGCCGCATCAGGATGGTGTCGCCCGGCTGGATCTTCTGCAGATGCTGGGTCAGCGGACCGTCCGGTACCTTGATGGAATAGAATTCGATCTCGTCATCCCAGGCCGGGCTGGCGATCGAATAGGCGCGGTAGATCGGCTTTTCTGCATTCGGCAGGCCGATCATCACGAACTCGCCCGAGCGGAAGCGGAAGCTCTGCGGCCGCGTGATGCGGAAAGAGAACAGACGGTCCGTATAGTGCTCGACCGACACCACTTTCTCGGCGAACACACCGGAGGGAATGGGGAACTCGAGCGGCTTGGCGTTTTCCAGATTGCCGGGTGCAACCGTATTCATGTCATCTGCCCTGAAATTGTGAAGTTTCGGCAAGATCATAACACGATCTTGCCGCGCGGCTGGCGGTTGCGCTGCGGCGCGGCTTGTCAGTGAAATTTATTAGTATACAAATGAATATTGCGTCAAGGTGAGCGCCTAGAGCAGCGTTCCAATTTCGGCAATCGATCGGGACGGATATTCCGGATTTCGGACATGGACGAGAATACTGCGCCCATCGAGAATTATGTGGTTGCCGGCATCGATGTGGGCGGCACATTCACCGACCTGATCCTCGTCGACAGCCGGGCCGGCAGCGTCAGGATCGCCAAGACGCCGACCACGGTCGAAAATCAGGCAAGTGGCGTCATCGCCGCGCTTGAGGACGCCGGCATTCCCGCAGCCGAGATCGACCTCATCGTGCATGGCACCACGACCACCACCAATGCGGTGCTGGAGCGGCGGCTGGCGAAAACCGGCATGATCACCACGGCGGGCTTCCGCGACGTGATCGAGCTTGGCCGGCGTACCCGTCCCCAGCCCTACGGCATGACGGGCACATTCACACCGCTTATCCCGCGCAATCTGCGGCTCGAGGTCGACGAGCGCCTGGACGCGCAGGGCCGCGTTCTCACCCCGCTCGATGAAGGCGCTATGCGTGCCGCTGTGCGCACTCTGCTCGACGCCGGCTGCGAGACCCTGGTCATCCACTTCCTGCACGCCTACGCCAACCCGGCACACGAATTGCGGGCCGCCGAAATCGCCGCTGAAATCTGGCCGAACGGACACATCACCACCGGGCACTCGCTATTGTCGGAAGCACGCGAGTTCGAGCGCGGCGTGACGGCCTCGGTGAATGCCGCCGTGCAGCCGATCCTGAAGCGCTATGTCGAGCGGCTGCGCGCCGAGCTTGGCGGCCGGGGCTATGCCCGCGACTTCCTGATGATGAACGGCAATGGCGGCATGATTTCCTCTGCGCTGGTCAGCCGCGAAGCCGCAAAGACCGTGATGTCGGGGCCGGCGTCGGGGGTGATGGCCGCCGCGCACACCGGCAAGCGGGCAGGTCAGCTCGACCTGATCACCTACGACATGGGCGGCACCTCCACCGACGTCGCGCTGATACGTGGCGCGAAACCCGCTGTCTCCAACGAGACGGAAATCGAATATGCGATGCCGATCCACGTGCCGCTGGTCGATGTCCACACCGTGGGCGCTGGCGGCGGCTCGATCGCGCGCATAGACGAAGGTGGGCTGATCCGCGTCGGGCCTGAGAGCGCCGGGGCGATGCCCGGTCCGATCTGCTATGGCCGGGGCGGCAGCGAGCCGACCATAACCGACGCCAATCTGGTGCTCGGGCGGCTTTCGCCACGCAAGCTGCTCAGCGTCGACAATCCGGTTTCGAAAGATGCCGTAGAGGCCGTCTTTGCCGAAAGCATCGGCAGACATATCGGCATGGACGGCACGGAAGCCGCCGGCGCGGTGTTGAAAATCGCCAATCTCAAAATGGCCGGCGCGGTGCGCATGGTGTCGTTGGCGCGCGGCCTCGACCCACGCGACTTCGCGCTCTTTGCCTTCGGCGGCGCCGGACCGTTGCACGCGACGGCGCTTGCCCGCGAACTCGGCATTCCGAAAGTGCTGGTGCCGGCGCGGCCGGGCATCACCAACGCGCTTGGCTGCGTCGTCGCAGATCTGCGGCACGATTTCGTACGCACGCTCAACCGGCCGCTGCGCGCACTCGATCCGGCGGCGATCAAGGCCGTTCTCGAGGAGCAGAAGACCGAAGGAATCTCGCTCATCGAGAGCGAGGCCGTGAAGCCGAAAACCGTCCGCGCCGTGCACTCCGCCGACATGCAGTTCATCGGCCAGACGCATATCATCAACGTTCCGCTGCCCTCGGCCGACGTCACGATCGACGAGCTACAGGCGCTTTTCGAGGAGGCCTATTTCGCCCGTTTTCGGGTCTCGCTGCCGGAGATCCGCGCCAACCTCGTCAATCTCAATACGTCGGTGATCGGCGAGCGCGAGGCAATCGATCTCACGCTGCTGATCGACGCAGCGGGGCGGGCGGCGACGCTGGACGACGCGCTCAACGAGCGCCGTCAGGTCTGGTTCGGCGGCACCTGGTACGACACACCGGTCTATGCGCGCGAGAAGCTGCCGCTGGATGCGGTCGTCGAGGGTCCGGCGATCCTCGAACAGCGCGACGCCACCACGGTTCTTGAACCCGGCGACCGCGCGACAAGCGATGCCGACGGCAATCTGATTGTGGAGGTTTCACCCTCCCCCTTGTGGGGAGGGTCGCGACACGAAGTGAAGCAGGGTGGGGGTGGAGACCAATCTGCCCAGACCCAGAAGACCCCCACCCCGACGCTACGCGCCGACCCTCCCCACAAGGTGGAGGGTGACCTCGACGCCATCACGCTTTCTGTCATCGAAGCCGGGCTGCAGCAGGTTTGCGACGAGATGGACCTCGCCTTCAGCCGCGCCGCCTTCTCGCCGGTGATCGCGGAAGCCAATGACCGCTCGGACGGCATCTATTCGGCCGAGGACGGGTCGCTGATCGCGCAGGGGCTGGGCGGGCTGCCGGTCTTTGTCGGCGTCATGCAATATTCGACCAGAACCCTGATCGAGATGATCGCCGACGGCCGCTGCCTGAAACCCGAGCCCGGCGATATCTACATCGTCAACGATCCCTATCTCGGCGGCACGCATCTCATGGATGTACGCTTCGCCATGCCGGTTTGGCGCGACGGCAAGATCTGGTGCTGGCTTTCCAACACCGGCCATTGGCCGGATATCGGCGGCTCGGTGCCGGGCGGGTTTTCCGCCTCCGCAACCGCCGTCGAACAGGAGGGTCTGCGGCTGCCGCCCGTTAAGCTCTTCAAACGCGGCGAACTCGACCCCGAAATCTACGCCATCATCACATCCAATATCCGGGTGGCCGACCAGCGCATCGGCGACATCAAGGCCCAGGCGGCCGCGCTTCACGTCGGCGCCGAACGGCTTGCGGCGCTGCTCGACCGTTATGGCGACACAACGGTGACGGACGCTGTCGCCGAACTTCGGCAGCGTGCCGCCGCCCGCATGCGCGCCTCGATCGCCGAGATCGAGGACGGCACCTATGAGGGCGAGGCCTTCGTCGATTCCGACGGGGTGGTAAACGAGCCGCTGAAGATCGCACTCGCGGTCGAAAAGAAGGGCGAGGCGCTGACCTTCGATTTCGCGGGTTCGAGCCCACCCTGCACCGGGCCCATGAACTCGGTGCTCGCGACGACGCTCTCTTCCGTCTATCTGGCGATGCGCCACATCTTCCCTGACGTGCCGCTGTCGGCGGGCGCATTCGAGCCGCTGATAGTCAAAGACCCCGAGGGCACCTTCCTGCACGCCAAATATCCGCGCCCCGTTTCCGGCTGCGCCGCGGAGGTTTCGCAGCGCATCGCAGAAGCGGTATTTTCGGCCATGGTGAAAGCGGTGCCGGACAAGGTGACCGCAGCACCCGCCGGCTCCAGCGGCAATTTCGGTCTCGGTGGGCACGACCCCGAACGCGGGCGCGACTTCGTGCTCTACCAGATCTCGGGCGGTGGTTATGGCGGCAATTCCGACCATGACGGGCTATCCAACGGCTGCTCGACCATCGGCATTTCGAAATCGCCGCCGGTCGAGATCATGGAGCAGAACTACCCGGTGCTTTACCGGCGCTACGCACTGCGCGAGGGCTCAGGCGGAGCCGGCAAGCAGCGAGGCGGGTTCGGGCTTTCCTATGAGGTAGAGCTTCTGCGCGGCAATGCGCGCGCGTCTTTCGTTATGGACCACGGCCGCTTCGGGCCGCAGGGCGCGCTTGGCGGTCTCGACGGCGGGCCGAACACGGTCAAGGTCTGGCGCGGCGGCGAGGCGCATATTCCTGAGCATCTGTCGAAAGAACAGGACATCACCATGCAGGCCGGCGACCGCGTCGAGGTCGGCACGCCGGGCGGCGGCGGTTACGGCGATCCGCTGACGCGCGATGCGAACCTCGTGGCGCGCGACGTAGCGCTCGGCTACTATTCGCAAGAGGAGGCGGCGCGGCTTTTCGGCGTGGTGCTCGATGAGGCGGGTTCCGTGGATCGGGCGGCGACCGCGAGACGGCGCGCCTGACAGGGTGGCAACGGGTAGAGCGATGAAACGCGGACTGTTCTGGCTGCTCACAGTCGTCACGCTCGCGATTTACGGCACGATGGTCGCCTGGAGCCTTCCCTACATCTCGGTCGAAGCGGGCGGGCTTGCACCGTTCGACATGCGCCCCACCGGCTATTCGTTCGAGGAGGCGCGTGCCTTCCTCGCCGCTCTCAGCGCCGAGGGCAACGCGTTCTACCGCACGGTGCAGCACAAGCTCGACCTGCTGTTTCCGGGCATGATGGCTGCGGTGCTTTATTTCGCTTTTGCCTCGCTGCTGCCGCGCGGGCTCGGTATCTGGCGCCATGTGATCGCCGCCAGCATGATCCTTACCGCGGTATTCGATTATGCGGAAAACAGCGCCGTTGCCGCGATGCTTGCAGCCGGCGCCGACGGGCTGACACGCGAAATGGCCGAGACCGCCAACATGTGGTCAACGACAAAGGCGACGGTCTCGACCGTCGCCTATAGTCTGCTGATCATTCTTCTGATCTGGAAGGGCGTCGCGCTGTGGCGGCGCCGCTCCCGGGCATAGGGCTTACCAGCCGAACTGTAGCGTAGCGCAGGTGCCGCCATTGCCGTTCTGCTGAACATGGCCGTTGGTGTTCTGGCCGAACTGGAACAGGCCGCAGGCATTGCCGATGCCGTTCTGCTCGAGCGTGCCGGTGTGGCCGTTGCCTTCCTGATGCACGACACCGAGATTGCCCGAACCGTTCTGTGCCAGGCCGGCAGCGTTGCCGGAACCGTTCTGCTTGATGCCGCCGTTCTTGATGCCATTGAACAGGGCGTACATGCCGAGGCCCATGCGCATGGCCTTTTCTTGGTCGGCATCTGCCGGGGTCAGGTTGATCGAAATCTGCCCGGCCAGGGCCGGTGCGGCGGTGAGCGAAGCGGTGCCGATCATTGCGGCGGCGAGTGCTGCGGTAAGGGTCTTGCGGGTCATTGTCTCTCTCCTCTGAGTTTTGCTGCGGCTTTGTCTGTCGTGCCGATGAGCGCACTTTTGCAGCCGTCCGCTGAACCCTGCCGGAACCCCCCATTCAGAAAGTGTTCATTGAAAGAGAGCACCGCGCCAAAGAGAAAGGGCCCCGGAAATCCGAGGCCCCTCCAATGTTGCCTGAAGACCACCGGTCAGATCGAACCGCCGATACGCTCGCTGCATTTCAGCGTTTCGCCGCCTGCCTCGACTTCGAGGCTTGCGTCATAAGAAGCGCCGTAGCCGCCGACCATGACACGGCCGAGCGTGACTTCCTCGCCGGCCTGGGCGGAGAAGCCGCCGCCTTGGCGGATATTGGTGTTTCCACCGCCGCCGACACTGGTGATGAGGAGCTTGTAGCTGCCGCTCACGGCAGCATCGGCGACGAACACGCCGTCGAGTGAAATCATGGAGCCCTGCTGGGTGGTCCTGATTTCGCAGCCGGTTGCTTTTTCCTCGCCGCTCGTCGCGGCATAAGCGGCACCGGCGATCGCGACGCCGATCATGGCGGGCGCCACACGGCTGATGAATTTGGATTTGGCAAACATGACATCGGTCTCCTTGCTGGGCGTAGCGACCGGCCGAGAAGGTTTTCGCCCCCTCGACCGGTCAAACCACATGGATGGTCTGTTGCGTTCAGTCTTACGGGCAGGCCTGGACGAACGCCGCGACGTTGCCGCTGCCGTTCTGGGAGACGCTGGCATCGCAGCCGTTGCCGACCTGTACGCCTGCTGCGATGTTGCCGTTGCCGTCCTGCGTCAGCACCGAAGTGTGGTTTGCACCGAACTGGCCGACGCCAGCTGCGTTGCCGTTACCGGCCTGCCAGGTGTCGGAAGAGTTGTTGAAGCCGTGCTGGCCGGTCGCGGCGGTGTTGCCGTTGCCATACTGCTTGCTGATCGTCGTGTTCCAGACGCCGTCCTGATAGACGCCGATGGTGTTGCCGAAGCCAGCCTGTTCACCGCCGGCGCCGTTGCCGAAGCCGTACTGTTCGATGAAAACGCTGTTGGCCATTGCCGGGGCGGAAACGCCCATGATGGCGGTGACGATTGCGGATGCGATGATGAGCTTGCGGGTCATATTCTCTCTCCTCTGAAGGTTCCTGCGGGTTGTCCGCGTTGACGGGGAAAGAGGTAGAATCGATGCGCGGAACGGTCGCTGAACCGGTCGTTCAGAATTCATTCACCCGACAAAAGTGCTGCCGGATCAATGCTTTAAGTGTCCAAATTTTTCTGCTCGTAGCTATCCGATACGTGCGAGCAGCCTCAGCAGGGTAGCTGTTTCGCGCTGTGTCAGCGGCTTCGCGGTCTCCGCGGTGATGCGCCCTGCATCCTCCAGCAGCGCCTCGACCAGTGAGGCACCTTCTGCGGACAGGCCAACCACCACCCGGCGGCGGTCGAACTCATGTTCCGACAGTTGCACAAGCTTGCGGGCGCGCAGCCGGTCGATGACACCCTTCACGGTCGCGGCGTCCATCGCGACGAGCTGGCCGAGCTGGTTCTGCGATGTCTCGCCGATCTCCCACAGCCGTGCCAGCACGGCGAATTGCGGCGGCGTCAGATCGGGTATGTGGCGGGCAAAGATCGCCAGGTGGCGCTGGTTTGCCTTGCGCAGTAGAAAGCCGATCTGCTCGTCGAGGCGATAGGGCTCGCCTTCCGCCGGTTTCCCTTTTGTCGCCGGGCCGCTCACCGCAGCCCGTCCTCGCCCTTCACCTGCCAGGCCTCAAGGCCGCCCATGCGCGAGTGGATGCGCGGGCCGCAGGCCATGGCGAGACAGAAGAGTATTTCATCAGGGCGCGGGCCGTCCGGCGCGGTGACGGTGATCGCATCGAAATGCGATCGCACATAGGCGGCATTGGTGTGGCCGAGCGGCACGTCGAGGGACGAGCCGAACGCGCCGACCTTCATCGCCGACGGAACGATTGCTTTCGAGGCGCCGAGCTTTTCGCGCATCGCGTAACCGCCCGGCACGTGCCACAGCGCGCCGTGCTCGATTTCGCCGGCAGCGCCGACAATTGCGCCCTTGCCGTAACCATCGATCGCCGTCGCGTCACCGCCCAGAGCCGCAATCAGCCGTTCGGTCAGCAGCGCACCGAGCGGCTTCAGGTCGTCCATCGCCGGCTGCAGGTCGGGTTCATGGCGGCCGACGAAAGGGTTGCCGACAAGCGCCATGGCAGCCGCGCGGCGGCGCGGCTCGGCGGCCGCAGGCCCGCCATCGTGCGAAATCTCCTCGGACAGGACCGCGATCTTGCGGATCGGAAATTCAGGCATGTTCCCCCACCAGTTGCCGTTGCTCTTCCGAGCAGATCAGTTTTTCACCATTGAGCGCCAGCGCGGCGGCATGAATCAAGCCGCGCCGCCGGAAATCCTCTGCGACGGCCCGGCCATTCGCCAGCGCCTCGCGCGTTTCGGCCTCCGTCAATCCGCTCACTGCGACAGTAACCGCGCGCTCGCCAAGATCGGTGTCGGGCTGCAATTCGCAGGCCGGGCGGCGGCGGATCGCCGGATGGCCCGGCAGGTCGACGGCATTGGCAATCAGCGTTGCCGCGACGTCGGCATCGGCTGCGGAACGCGCCAGCACCGTCACCGCATCGGCGATCCCGAACGAGAATGACCGCCCGCGCCAGCCGGAGGTGGCGACGCCGCGAACCGGCGAGGCGGCATCGATGACAATCCGGTCGCCGAACCCGCTGGAGGCGCTCGCAATACCGAGCCGCATTTCCGCACCGGGCGTCAGAAAGATCGCGCTGTCGCCGCCATTGTTCACATAGGCGCGTTCAAGTGTGCGGTCGGCGACAAGTGCGGCAAGAACCTCGTCGGCAACACCGCCGGCCACCGCAGCCATCGGTGTCACGAAGCCATGCGAATGCGGCGCCACCGCCTGCGCCATGCGTTGCGCCACCGGCCCACGGAACTTGAAATCCGCGCCAAGCTCGCTGCGCAAAACTGGCAGTTCCGCAACCAGCTCTTCCAGGACGGTCGCAAACCGGTCGGCAGCCTGACGGTAGGCACGTTCGCACTCGTCCGGCTGCCCGAACGCCTGAACGATCAGGTCGATCGGCCCGTGGTTCATGTGCAGCCGCCGGCCGTCCGGCAGCATGGCGATCTGCGGCCCGTTCATTTGCCGTTGGTCCGCTGTGATGGGATGCGCGGCGCGGCCTGACCTTTGCCGGCAGCAGCCAGCCGCCTGTCGTTGTAATACTCGCCGCCCTTTTCCAGCACGTCGGGCACGGAGCGGATCGCGCCTTCGTAACCGCCAAGCGCAATGTAATCATCGCGGCGCAGCGTGAACTCGATTGGCGCGACCAACGCGGGCGTCGGGACATAACCGAATGCGTTGTCGGGCAGGCGCGAGACGTCCACCATCAGCGTGATGCCGCCGCCCGGCCAGACATAGACCGGCGCGCCGCCGCAAGTGACATAGGTCTGCAGCCCATGCACGGAACGCGTGAGGTTGACCGGGTTCTCCGTCACCCCGGCGCGCAGCGAGCCGCCGGCACCGCCCATGAAAAGCACGGTGCAAAGTGCGGGCTCGCAATTGTCCTCGATCAGATCGACCGATTTCTGCAGCTTTTCGGGGAACGGACGCGCCACCGGCCTCAGCTCGTCATCCAGCTCGTAATAGGCGAACTGCTCGCCCGTGGTCGAAACCATGAGCATGGAGAGGCCCGGCCGCGCACCCTTTTTCGGGTTCCATTCGCCGAGGATTTCCAGCGGGTCGGTCAGCGTGGTGCCGCCCCATCCGAGGCCGGGCTCGGCGACCTTGAAATAGCGGCCGGGCGTGGAGCGGCGGCCGTTGATCCTGATGCCGGTGTCTTCCCAGCCAAGCACCTTGCCGGCCTGATGTTCCGACACCACGCCCGTGATGTGGTCGTCGACCACCACAACTTCGTCGACCAGCCCGCGCCACTGCGTGGCGAACATGCCGATGGTGGCCGAGCCGCAGCCGACGCGCATGCGGCTTTCGACAGCGCCATCGATGACCGGTGCGGCACCCGCCTGCACGATAACCGTGGAGCCGCCGTCGATGGTGAGTTCCACCGCTTCCTTGTTGCACAGAGCCAGCAGCGTCTCGCATGTGATGCGGCCCTCGGCCTTGGATCCGCCGGTCAGATGCCGCACGCCGCCGAGCGACAGCATTTGCGACCCGTATTCGGCGGTGGTGACATGGCCTACCGGCTCGCCCTTGGCACGCACCGTAGCCGTCTCAGGTCCCAGATGGCGGTCGGTGTCGATTTTCACCTTGGCGCCGCAATAGGAGAAGATGCCCTCGGTGACGACAGTCACCAGATCGACGCCCTCGACCTCCTGACTGACGATGAACGGAGCCGGCTTGTAGTCGGGATAGGTGGTGCCGGCGCCGATCGCGGTCACTGTGCGAGGTGCGGTGCTGACCGGGTTGCCGTCCCAGCTTTCCTCAGCACCCTCCATAAACGGCACGACCTCGCCGCCGCTTTCCTCGACATGTTCGAGGATCACCAGCGGGTCGGAGCGTACGATCCTGCCGCCGAAATTGCCGTAGCGGTCGCAGGCGCCGGTGCGGCCTTCGGCGATGTAACACATCACCGGGCAGGCATCGCAGCGCAGCTTCTCGCCCTGCGCCTTGGCGCCCGGGTCATGCGTCTCGAAGCGTTCGGAGAGCTCGCTCATGCCGCGCCTCCCTGTGCCCAGATCGCCGCCAGCACCCGCGACGGCGTCGCCGGCACCTTGGTCACCAGCGCGCCGGTAGCGTCGCGAATGGCGTTGAGGATTGCCGGCGCGGTCGGGATCAACACGTGCTCGCCCAGCCCCTTGGCGCCGAACGGCCCCTCGGGGTCCGGCACCTCGACGAGTATCGTCTCGATCTCAGGCACATCGCCGATTGTCGGGATCAGATAGTCATGCAGGTTTTCGGTGCGGCCCGGCACATATTCCTCCATCAGCGCCATGCCGATGCCCTGCGCGATACCACCCTCGACCTGCCCGACCGCCAGCGCAGGGTTGATGGCGCGCCCGACATCATGGGCTGCCGTAATCTTGATGAGTTCGACGGTGCCAAGCTTGGTATCCACCGCCAGCTCCACGATCTGCGCGCCCCAGCCATAAACCGCATAGGGTTTGCCCTGGCCGTTCTCGTCGAGCGGCACGGTCGGCGGGTCGTAACTTTCGTCGGCACGGAAGACGAAACCGTCGGCGTCGGCAGGCAACGAACCAAGTTCGATCGTGCGGCTGGCAGCGCCGTCTCGGATCACCAGCACACCGCCTTCGAGCGCGATCTCGGCATCGCCCGAGACATTGGCGAAACGCAGGATCGTCTCGCGCAGCGCGCGGCCGGACTTTTCTGCCGCCTTGCCCGAAATATAGGTCTGGCGCGAGCCGGAGGTCTTGCCGGCGTCAGGCGTGATCGCGGTGTCCGCGCCGACCAGCGTGAAGGCCGACAGGGGCATGCCGAGCGCCTCCGCGCAGATTTGCGGGATCACCGTGTTCGAGCCCTGGCCGATATCGACCGCACCCTGATGCAGCACGAGCCGGCCGTCTGAAGTGATGCCGAGCTTCATGGTGGAGGGGTTTGGAATGCCGGTATTGCCGCAGCCATACCAGCAGGACGCAACCCCGACCCCGCGCCTTATGTGCCCCGGCTGGGCATTGTGCGCCTCGGCCTCCGCGCAGGCGCGCTGCCAGTGCGGTTGAAGCGCCTCGAGGCATTCGACGATGCCGATGCCACTCTCCATGACATGACCGCAGACTGTTGCTTCGCCGTTGCGCAACGCGTTCTTCAGCCGGAAGGCCAGCCGGTCGATGCCCAGCTTGCCTGCCAGTTCGTCGTAAAGCGTTTCCTGCATGATCGCGGCTTGCGGAACACCGAAACCGCGAAACGCGCCCGAAACCGGGCCGTTGGTGTGGATGCCCCGGCCCACTGAGCGATAGTTCGGCGTGAAATAAGGTCCCGAGGCGTGCACCGGCACGCGGGTCGCGACCGTCGGGCCCCAGCTGGCATATGCGCCGGTGTTGAAATCCCCGTCGAACACCATGCCTGTGATGCGGCCGTCCTTGTCCGCGCCAATTGTCGCTTCCATCTCGGCAGGATGCCGCTTGGTGGTCGACATCATGGATTCGGAGCGCGTGTAGGCAAGCGCAACCGGCCTGGCGGTTTTCAGTGCCGCCAGGCCAATCAGCGGTTGCAGCGAAAGGTCGAGCTTGGAGCCGAAACCGCCGCCTGTGGCGGTCGGCAATATGCGCACTTTTTCGGGCGGCAGGCCGAGCACGCGCGCGGTGTCGTCGCGGTCCATCACCGGCGCCTGCGTGCACGCCTGGATGACGAGCGTGTCGCCATCCATCCAGGCCGCGCCGGCCTCCGGTTCGATATAGGCATGTTCCACATAGGATGTTTCGATGCGGCCGGTCGCCGTGACGTGCGAGGCTGCCAGTGCCGCATCCGCATCGCCGCGCCGCACCTTGCCTTCGGCCATCACATTGCCGGGGCGCGAGGCATGAAGCGGCGGCGCGGATTTGGCTTCAGCAACCGTCAACGCATGATCCCGCACCTGCCAGCTAACCGGAAACTCCGCCGGGTCGAGACCGGCGATGGCATCCTTCTCGCCGACGACAACAGCCATCGCTTCGCCGCGGAAGCGGGCGAAACCCTCGGCCAGGGCCGGCTGGTCGGCAAAGGGCGGTATGACGCCGAAGCTGTTAATGCCGGGGATATCGGCCGCGGTGAAAACCGCGACGAGGCCTGGGTTGGCGGCGACATAGGGGCCCAGATCACTGAAGGTGAAATCCGCATGCCAGTGCGGTGAGCGGATCACCAGAGCCGCAAGTGCGTCGGACGGGAAGGCATCGGCACCAAAGGCATCCGTGCCCAGCACCTTGGGCAAGCCATCGAGGCGCGGGATGGGTTTGCCGACGGCCTCGCCTGCGGCGATACCCTCCCCAGCAACGGGGGAGGCGGAATGTGTATCCATCACAGCCGCAACAATCTTGCGATAGCCGGTGCAGCGGCAAAGCACGCCGCCCAGCGCGTCCTTGACCGACGCTTCGTCGGGGCGCGGATTTTCTTCCAGCAGCCGCGCCGCCGCCACCAGAAAGCCGGGTGTGCAGATGCCGCATTGCGCCGCTCCATGGCGCATGAAGGAGGACTGAAGGGCCGACAGCGTGTCGCCGGCGAGCCCTTCGACCGTGCGCACTGCGCAACCTTCGGCACTTGCCACAGGCACAAGGCAGGCGCAGGCAAGTTCGCCGTCGATCGCCACCGTGCAGGCGCCGCAATCGCCGGCGTCGCAGCCGACCTTGGTGCCTTTGAGGCCGAGCTGGTCACGCAACACGGCCGAAAGGCGCGCTGTCGGCGGAGCCTCAACGGCCACCGGCTTGTCGTTGACCATGAAGGTCAGCGGGGCTTTTTCGAGCATCATGCCGCCTGCTCCCCCTCATCGTTTGCGCCGATAGCAGCAAGCAATGCGCGTCCGACGATCTCGCGCGCCGCTGCGTGGCGGTAACCGGAAGTCCCGCGCACGTCGTCGATCGGCGTGAGCCCGGCGAAATGCGCATCGTCAAACAGGTCGAGCAGGCTCGCGTCGGCGGGTCGGCCGACAAGCGCGGCCTCCAGTGCTGGCATCCGCCGCGCCACCGGCGAACAAGCGCCGACCGCGATCCGGGCTGAGGCAATCATGCCGTCGGCGCCAATCTCGACATTGGCCGCGGCCATTGCGATCGAGATGACGAGATATCGGCGCGCACCGAGTTTTACGAAAGCGGACCGCCCGGAAACAGCATGTCTCGGGACGTGGATCGCCGTCACCAGCTCATCCGGCCGGCGTGCCGTTTCGCGGTTTCCGAGCACGAAATCGGCAAGCGGCAGCCGGCGCGTTGTCTTCGCCGAGCGAAGCTCCACTTCGGCATCCAGCGCCAGCAGCGGCGGCACGCCATCGGCAGCCGGAGAGGCGTTGCAGAGATTGCCGGCAACCGTGGCGCGGTTCTGGATCTGCACGGAGCCGACCTCACGCGCGGCGGCCTTGAGCGCGTTGAATGCCGGCGGCAGGCTGGCGCGCACAACACGCGTCCAGCTGGCGCGGGCGCCAAACGTCACGCCGTCCCCGGTCGCGGAAATGCGGTCGAGCTCGTCGAGACCGTTGATGTCGAGCACATCGCGCTTCAGCGGCAGCGCGCCCAGCGCAGGATAGAAGTCGGTGCCGCCGGCCAGAATCCACCAGTCGCCGTCGGCCAAAAGGCCCAGCGCTTCGTCAACCGTTCGCGGCTTTGCGTAGCGGACCAAGGTTTCCCACTCCGGCTTCTGGACGGCCGAATTTCATTCGTATGCAAATGATATCAGCGGGGCGGCTCTTGTCAAAGCCAAGAATTCCGGCTTCGCTGCCGCAAAACGAATCCGAACGAGGTGACCCGTGTCCAAAGAAGCGCTGATCGTGATCGATGTGCAGAATGATTTTTGCCCCGGCGGCGCGCTTGCCGTCGAAAATGGCGACCAGGTGGTGCCGGTCATCAACGGGCTCATCAAGCGCTTTGATCATGTCGTGCTGACACAGGACTGGCACCCCGCCGGCCATTCGAGCTTTGCTTCGCAGCATGCCGGGCACGACCCCTTCACCACCATCGAAATGCCTTATGGCGAACAGACGCTATGGCCCGATCACTGCGTGCAGGGGTCGGACGGGGCGGCGTTTCACGCCGGGCTTGACTGGACCAAAGCCGAGTTGGTGGTGCGCAAGGGTTTTCGCAAGGCGATCGACAGCTATTCAGCCTTTTTCGAGAACGACCATACGACACCCACCGGCCTCGGCGGCTATCTCAAGGAGCGCGGCATATCGAAAGTGACGATGGCCGGACTGGCGACGGATTTCTGCGTCGGCTTTTCGGCGCTCGACGCGGTGAAACTCGGTCTCTCGGTCACGGTGGTGATGGAAGGCTGCCGGGCGATCGACCTCGGCGGGTCACTTGCCGCGATGACGGAGAAGATGCGCGCTGCGGGTGTGAACCTCGTGTGACACGTCATGCTCGGGCTTGTCCCGAGCATCTGCACCGGTAACAGATCCTCGGCACAGGGCCGAGGATGACGGCGTGACACCTGTCTAAGCCACCGCCCTTGCGAGCGCGCATTGCGACCAGAGATTGGACAGCGCGTTGACCAGCTTGTCGATGTCGGCGTCGCTGTGCAGCGGGGTCGGCGTGATCCTGAGACGCTCTGTCTTGCGCGGCACGGTCGGATAGTTGATCGGCTGCACATAGATGCCGTGCTCGGCCAACAGTATGTCGGAGATCCATTTGCACTTGGTGGCGTCGCCCACCATCACCGGAACGATGTGGCTGGGGTTCGGCATGTAGGGAATGCCGATCGCATCGAGCCTTGCGCGCACCGCCGCAACCCGCTCCTTGTGGCGCAGGCGCTCCATGTCGGAGGTCTTCAGGTGTTTGATCGAAGCGATCGCACCGGCAGCCACCGCCGGCGGCAGCGCGGTGGTGAAGATGAAGCCCGAGGCATAAGAGCGAATGAAGTCGATCAGCTTCGATGAGCCGGTGATGTAGCCGCCGATCACGCCGAAGGCCTTGCCCAGCGTGCCCTCGATGATGGTGATGCGGTCCATCAGCCCGTCGCGCTCGGCAATACCGCCGCCGCGCGGGCCATACATGCCGACCGCATGAACCTCGTCCAGATAGGTCATCGCGCCATGCTTCTCGGCAATCTCGAGAATGGCCTCGATCGGCGCGATGTCGCCATCCATGGAATAGACGCTCTCGAAGGCCACGATCTTGGGCACGTCGGGCCCGTATTCCGACAGTTGCCGGTCGAGATCGGCAACGTCATTGTGCTTGAATATGCGGCGCTCGGCCTTCGAATGGCGGATGCCCTCGATCATGGAGGCATGGTTGCCGGCATCGGAGAAGATCACGCAGCCGGGGATATTGGCGCCCAGCGTCGAAAGCGTCGCCCAGTTGGACACATAGCCGGAGGTGAAGATCAGCGCCGCTTCCTTGCTGTGCAGGTCTGCAAGTTCACGCTCCAGAAGCACGTGATAGTGGTTGGTTCCGGAGATGTTGCGCGTGCCGCCGGCACCGGCGCCGCATTTGTCCAGCGCCTCATGCATGGCGCCGATCACCTTCGGGTTCTGGCCCATGCCGAGATAGTCGTTCGAGCACCAGACGGTAACTTCGTCGGTATTGGCGCCTGAATAGCGGGTCGCGGACGGGAAAGACCCGGCGCGCCGCTCAAGCTCTGCAAAGATCCGGTAGCGACCTTCCGCGTGAAGATCATCCAGCTTCGTGGCAAAAAAGGCTTCGAAGTCCATAACGCTCTCGTTTGCGCCTGCTTGGCGTCGCTGTTGGTTCCATATCGGCAAATAACGCCGCCCGTGCAAGGCGAAACGCCCTTCGCGGGTGCGTCGGATTGCCCCTCGCCAGGCGCAGCCCGAGCCGCGCCGGAACCTAGCGGTGTTTTTCACCGCTCGGCTTGACCTTTGTCAAATCAACGAAAGGCGAACAGCTTTTCGTGCCGGGCGACGCTCAGGTGGCGACGCCGCCCCAGATGGCCTCGGCCGTCCTGACAACGAGGTCGAGCTTGCGCTTTTCGTCGTCGATGGTGACCTTGTTGCCTTCCTCGGTGGAGGCAAAACCACACTGCGGCGCAATGCCGAGCTGGGCTATGTCGGCATGTTTCGACGCCTCGTCGAATTTGCGCTTCAGGTCGTCCAGCTCTTCAAGGTCGCCAGTCTTGGTGGTGATGAACCCGGTCATCACCCGCTTTTTGCCCTTTGGCAGCAGGCGCAGCGGCTCGAGGCCGCCGGCCCGTTCGGTATCGTATTCCATGAAATAGATATCGACGCCGGTCTGGTTGAAAATCGCGTCGGCGGCGGGATCGTAGGCGCCTTCGGCGGCATATGTGGACACGAAATTGCCGCGGCACATATGCATGCCGATTGTCATGTCCTCGGGGCGGTCCTTGATCGCCCCATGCATCATCCAGGCGTAGCGTTCGATCAGCCAGTCCGGGTCCTGCCCGTCCGCCTTGCGCGCCGCGCGGTGTTTCGGGTCGCATAGATAGGCGAAGAAGATGTCGTCCATCTGCAGATACCGGCAGCCGGCGTCGTAAAAGGCCTTCACCGCTTTGGCGTAGGTTTTGGCGAGATCGGCGAACAGCGCCTCGGGATCGTCGCGGTATTCCTTGACGTGAATATCCTCGATCGCCGTGCGGAAATGGCTGCAGCTTGGTCCGGGGATCGAGATCTTCGGCATCACCTCGGTCACGCCGGCAAGGAATTTGTAGTGCTCGAGCATCGGATGATCGTCCGGAAAGTCGAGCTTGTCCGTAATCGTGGGGAAAATCGGCCGCAGCTTGACGCCGTGAAACTGCACGCCCTCGTCGCGCTCCTCAAGGTCGAGCCCCGTCAGCCCGCCCATGAAGTCGTAGTGCCAGAAGGAGCGGCGCATCTCTCCGTCGGTGACGACGGGAAGGCCGGCATCCTGCTGCAGCTTCACGACCTCGCGGATTGCGGCGTCTTCTATCCCCGCCAGTTCCTCGGCGTCGATGCTTTTGTCTTCATAGAATTTCTTGCGCGCCTGTTTGACCGGGTCCGGCCTCAGCAGGCTCCCGACATGGTCTGCGCGAAATGGCGGTCTGACTGGAGCCTGTGCCGTCACGCGAATTCCTCCCGACTTCAGTTTCGCCCGCCGCCTAAGGCGTTGATGCGGGCATTATCTTGACAAGAGCTTGTATACAATCTGTAGTGCCGAAGTCCATGCGCTTGCCGTCACGGCGGGCATTGGCGGGAGGCAGAATGGCATTGCCGAATGAAACGCAGCGGGGCACGTCGCAGTCCCTCAAAGCGTTGCTTGGCCTGCGCGATCTGGTCTATTCCGGCGAGGTTGCGCCGGGTGAGCGGCTGACGGAAATCAGCGTCAGCGAAAGGCTTGGCCTTTCGCGAACCCCTGTAAGAGCGGCGCTTGCGCGGCTCGGGCGGGAAGGCATCCTAGAAGCCATTCCCTCCGGCGGCTATGCCGTGCGCACATTTACCGCTGCCGACGTTCATGACGCGATCGAACTGCGCGGCGTCCTGGAAGGCACTGCCGCACGGCTTGCCGCGGAGCGTGGCGTCTCGTGTTCTGACATAGATGCGTTCAAGGCGATTGTAAGAAGATTGGATACAATCGTTGGCACGACACCTGCCGAGCTCGACTTTTCCGCCTATGTGAGCGCGAACGCGCAGTTCCACGACATGCTGGCCGTACTCTCAGGCAGCAAGGTGCTCCAGCGTGAAATCGAACATGTGCTGCACCTGCCATTTGCCGGCCCGAGTGCATTTTTGAACGCCCAGACCGACATGCCGGAGTTTCGAACCTCGCTGATCAGCGGGCAGGCGCAGCACAGGGCGATCGCCCATGCCATAGAGATGCGCGAAGGCGCCCGCGCGGAGGCTGTGGCGCGCGAGCATGCGCGGCTTGCAAGGCTCAATCTGGACGTCGTTATCAGAGACTCCGCCCTGGCCGAGCGTGTGCCCGGCCTTCGGCTGGTCTCGGGTTAGCGGGGCCGCCGGTGGTCGCGACAGCGCAATGGCGGCTCGCCTGTGTAACCAGGGCTCAGACGGTTGTTGGCAGGTTGCGCATGATCGATTTCGTCGTCGATGGCGGCTTCCATGACGTTGGCATGTGCCTGCGGGCGGAAATCGCAACCGCGGTCAGCCCTTTTCTGCGCAGCCGGACTTTCGAGTGCCTGCCGGCGCCGCGAAGCCAGTTTCGAATTACGGTTGAAGACGATGACGGCGAGGATCGGCGGTTCCTCTGGGCGCTTGTGGAGGGGGCTGCGCTGCACGTTTCGCTGTATGCGACGGGCCGACGTTCGCTCGGGCCGAAACTGCGTGGCAACACACGCAGTTTGCATTTCCCGCTCCTCGCCGCCGAGGGCGCCATCCTTCTCGGCGCGGGCAAGGCGCAAGCGCCGAAATCCGCTGTTCAGGAAAACAGTTCTACGATATAACAGTTACATAAAAACCCAGGGAGGAACCCATGATCAAACTCAGATCGATGCTGATTGCTTCTGCGGCGCTGTGCGCCATGACCGCTACTGCGCTGGCGCAGGAAGTGACGTTGCGTTTCCACCAGATGCTGCCGCCGCAGGCGACGATTCCGGCCAAGGCGATCGTGCCGTGGGCCGAAAAGGTCGAGGCCGAGTCCGGCGGGCGTATCAAGGTCGACAAGTTCGATGCCATGGCGCTGGGCGGAACCCCGCCGCAGCTGATCGACCAGGTGACCGACGGTGTCGTCGATCTCATCTGGACCGTGATCGGTTATACGCCCGGCCGCTTCCCTTCGACGGAAGTGTTTGAGCTGCCCTTCATCATGACCAATGGCGTGGCGACGTCGAGAGCTTTCCACGAATATTGCGAGATGCACTGCCAGGACGAGTTCGCCGATGTGAAAGTCATCGCCTGGCATGCGCACGGCCCGGGTCTCATTCATTCCTCCAAGGCCGTCAACACTCTGGAGGACATGAAAGGGCTCAAGGTTCGTGGCGGGTCGCGGCTGGTAAACCAGCTGCTCGAGAAACTCGGTTCGGAACCCGTCGGCATGCCGGTTCCGGCGGTGCCTGAAGCGCTGTCGAAAGGCGTGATCGACGCCACGACGATCCCGTGGGAAGTGACGCCGGCGCTCAAGGTGGCCGAACTGGTCAACAACCACACCGGCTTCTCGGGCGACAACGGCCTTTACACGCTGACCTTCGTAGTGGCGATGAACAAGGCCTCCTACGACAAGCTGCCCGACGATCTGAAGAAGGTGATCGACGACAATTCCGGCATTGAGACGGCGGCTATGTTTGGCGCGGTCATGGATGGTGGCGACGAAGTCGGGCTCAAGATCGCCCAGGATCACGGCAACAACATCATCACGCTGGATGAGGCCGAAACGCAGCGCTGGAAAGACGCCGCATCCGACATCACCGCGAGCTGGATCGCCGAAATGGACGCCGCGGGCAAGGATGGCGCGGCTCTCTACGAGGAAGCCAAGACACTGATCGGCAAGCACAGCGGCATGTAGGCTTCGGCCAGAGTATCAGGAAAGCCGGCCCGCGCATTTCGCGGCCGGCTTTTTTTCGTTCCCACTCTCTTGTTTCTTTTTGCTGGACCGGTCCCGTGCCTGGCGGCAGCATGTGCGGCATGTCGGAGATCGCACAACTGGCGGCAACGGTTTTTCGCAAGGCGGCAGGACGCGACCGGTTTCTGGTCGCAATTGCAGGCGCGCCGGGTTCAGGCAAATCGACGCTCGCGGAGCAGTTGACCGAACTTCTCAAGGAAGCGCCGGCTGCCCTCGTTCCGATGGACGGTTTTCACTATGACAACCGGGTGATCGACGAACGCGGGCTTGGCAAACGCAAAGGTGCGCCCGAGACATTCGACTTCGAGGGGCTGCAGGCGATGCTGGGGCGTTTGCGCACCGGCGGCGCGGACATCGCAGTACCGGTGTTCGACCGCGCAGCCGACCTGGCACGCGCGAGCGCTTCGATCGTTGCCGCGCAAGACCGGATCGTGATTGTGGAAGGCAACTACTTGCTTCTCGATGAGGCGCCGTGGCGTGGCCTGAAGGACGCGTTCGACCTGACCATTTTTCTGGACGTACCGCGAGGCGTGCTGGCGCATCGGCTCGTGCAGCGCTGGCTGGATCACGGACTGCCCGAAGCGCAGGCCCGCGAACGGGCGTTCTCCAACGACATGACCAATGCCGAGCGCGTGATTGCCGCAAGGCTGGAGCCCGACATAATAATTCGTGGTGAGAGCTAGCCAGCGGCGGCGCGTCTTTCGGCAGCGCGGACCGGCAAGCCACCGAACTCGACCAGATAGCGGATGATCTCCTCGACCCCTTTGCCGCGCGATAGATCGGTGAAGGCAAAGGGCCGGCCGCTACGCGCCGTCCCGGCGTCGGCTGTCATCTGGTCGAGATCGACATTCACGTAAGGCGCAAGGTCGGCCTTGTTGATCACCAGAAAATCGGAGCGCGTGATGCCCGGCCCGCCTTTACGCGGAATGTCGCCACCCTGGCAGACCGAGATCACATAGAGCGTCAGATCGGCGAGGTCCGGCGAGAATGTCGCGGCCAGATTGTCGCCGCCGGATTCGATGAAGACGATGTCGAGATCGGGAAATTTGCGGTTGAGATCGGCAATCGCGGCAAGGTTTATCGAGGCGTCCTCGCGGATCGCGGTGTGCGGGCAGCCGCCGGTTTCAACACCGACGATACGTTCCTCCGGCAGGGCCTGCAGGCGGGCCAGCATCATCGCGTCCTCGCGCGTGTAGATGTCGTTGGTCACGACGGCGATGGAATAATCGCTCCCCAGCGCCTTGCAGAGCTTCTCGGTCAGCGTCGTCTTGCCGGAGCCGACCGGCCCACCGATACCGACACGAAGCGGGCCGTTGGATGAGGTCATGATGTCACTCCCGATGCTGTCAGAAAGGCAAATCCTGCTCCCAGCGCCAGACAAAGCGGCGAATAATAACGCACATCATAAAGCGCAAACGGCATTTCAGGGGTGATGCGCCGCCACGCCGGCAGGTATCCCAGCACACCGCGACCGATGAAGACGAATGAGGCGGCGGTGCCGGCCAGAAGCATCAACCCGGCGGGCAATACGTCGCCGCCGCTGCCGAGGAGAAGCGCCAGCATGGCAGCAGCGAACAGGATTGCCGAAACAGCTATCGCCTGCGGCCTGGAAGGCATCCCTTCGATGCCCTTGAAGCCGGCGATGGTACGCGCGCAGCTTTTTTCGTCGGTTCCGGGCCACACCCCGCCCGTCGCCCAATAGGCATGCAGCCCTGCAAGTGCGACCAGCACCGCGGCAACAATCAGCCCAACCGCCATCATGACCGGAACAGCCTTGTGTGCATCACTTCATGCCGCATGGCCGCAATCTCCGAGAGCAGAGTTGCGCTGCCAAGATCGTCCAGCGAAGCCTGCACGGCGCGGTGCGCGGTCGCCGCGATCTCGTTTTCAAGCTTTGCAACCACGCGTATCGCATCGCTCTGGCCGATGACGGAAAGCCTGATCGCGGCCTGTACAAGATTGGAGATCGCGGCTTGCAGCAGGCCGGCAATTGCCTCGTCAGCCGGAATATCGGCGTTTCCCGCCGCTGCGCCGAAGGCGACGGCATAAGCGCAGTTGTCGGGAAGGCCATCAATGCCCGCGCCGTTCCAGGTGTGCGCAGCCTCGAGAAAAGCGCGGCCCTGGCTCGTCGTTTCCAGATGGCGCTCCGCCGAGCCGGCAAGGGCTTCGGCGAGTTCAGCCAGCCGTGCAAGTTCGGCGGGTTTGCCTGCTGCCCGCAGCGCATGCGCTGAAAGCACCGCGTCGTTCCACAGCGAGCCGGCGATGAGCAGTCCCGACAGCCAGTCCTCAAGTTCGTCGCGGTTGCCGATCAGCCCGTCATTCACGGCGCTTTCCAGCCCGTGGCTGTAGCTGAAGCTGCCGACCGGAAAGGCAGGCGACAGCCACGCCAACAGCCGTAGCAAGGGCGGCGCCTCAGGCATGGTTATGTCCGTAATGCGGGTCGCCGGGCAGCCGGCCGAAACGGTCAGGCTCGCCGTGATGGCCGTGTCCGTGGTGATGACCGTGATCGTGTCCATGGCCCGAATAGGCGCCGCGCACAGGCCGAAACTGCTCCACCGTTTCCGCAACTTCGGCGCCGAGACCTTCAAGCATGTCGCGGATGACATGGTCGCGCAGGATCACGATCCGCTCCGCTTCGATCTGTGCCGCCAGATGGCGGTTGCCGATGTGCCAGCAGAGTTCTGCAAGATGCAGCTGCGACTGCGGCTTGATCGAATAGACTTCTTCCTCCGCCGCCCTGATCTCGACGCTGCGCCCATCTTCGAGCATCAGCCGGTCGCCATGGTCGAGCGCGGTCGGCTCCGTCAGATCGACAAGCACGCGCCCGCCTTCGGACAGGATCAGGACGCGGCGGCGCAGATGGCGCTCGTCATGTGCCAGCAATGCAAAATCGAAGGGTTTGTCGCTGCCCGCTTCAGCCGCGCGGACAAAACGTTCGGCACGCGGCAGGCTGGTGAAATCGTCCTTGATATCGAGTTTCATACCGCTTCCGCCTCGCGTTTCCTGGCCCGGGCAAGGGCGGGGCGCGAAAGCACGCGCTCGAAATAAGACCGCACCGTCTCGGAGCCGACCTCGAATTTGGCGCCGACCGCCCACTGGCCGCAATGGCCGATGATCACGTCGGCCGCCGTGAAGCGGTCGCCCATCGCATAGGGTTTGTCGCCAAGCCGCTTCTCGAGCGTCGCGATCTCGCGGTCGAACTCCATCTTCGTCCACGGCCCGACATCGACGCGAAGCTCTTCCGGCAGGATGAGACGATGCTTGAGCTTGTTCCACAGCGGCGGCTCGAGTTCGGCCTGTGCGAAAAAAAGCCAGGAGAGCATCAGGCCGCGCTCTTCCACCGAGCTGGGGCCGAGCCCCTTGTCGGCGTGTTTGTCGGCCAGATAAAAGCAGATTGCCGCTGAATCGGTCAGCACCAGATCGCCGTCCACCAGCGCCGGGATCTTGCCTGACGGGTTGTAGCGATACATCACGTCGGAATGCTGCTTGGCCTTGATGATCTCGTAGGGCTCGCCGAGTTCCTCCAGCATCCAGGTGACGCGCGTGAGGCGCGATCCGGGCGATCCGACGGCTTGATACATGAATTTCTCCCTGGCGTTCGAGCTCGGAATCTAGAACAGGAAATAGCGCTGCGCCATCGGAAGCTCGGTCGCGGGTTCGCAGGTCAGCAATTCGCCGTCGGCTCGCACTTCGTATGTTTCGGGGTCGACCTCGACCAAAGGCATCGCGTTGTTGAGCACCATTGAAGCCTTGGAGATGCCGCCGCGCGTGTTTTCGACCGCGACCATGCCTTTCTCGACGCCGAGGCTCCCCTTCAGCCCGGCATCCATCGCCGCCTGCGAGACGAACGTCACCGACGACGCGGTAATGGCCTTACCGTAAGCGCCGAACATCGGCCGCATATGCACCGGCTGCGGCGTCGGGATCGACGCGTTCGGGTCGCCCATAGGTGCCGCCGCAATCGAACCGCCGAGGATGACCATGTCCGGTTTGACACCGAAGAATGCCGGGTTCCACATCACCAGATCGGCGCGCTTGCCCTGTTCCACCGAGCCGATCTCCTTCGACATGCCATGCGCGATCGCCGGATTGATCGTGTATTTCGCGACGTAGCGGCGAACGCGGAAATTGTCGTTGTCGCCGGTTTCTTCCTTCAGCCGGCCGCGCTGCCGCTTCATCTTGTCGGCGGTCTGCCAGGTGCGGATGATCACTTCACCGACGCGGCCCATGGCCTGGCTGTCGGATGCGATGATCGAAAAGGCGCCAAGGTCGTGAAGGATGTCCTCCGCCGCGATCGTCTCCTTGCGAATACGGCTTTCCGCGAAGGCGATGTCTTCCGGGATCGACGGCGACAGATGATGGCACACCATCAGCATGTCGAGATGTTCGGCGATCGTGTTTACCGTGTAGGGTCGCGTCGGATTGGTCGATGACGGCAGCACGTTCGGCAAGCCGCAGACCTTGATGATGTCGGGCGCATGCCCACCGCCGGCGCCTTCGGTATGGAAGGCGTGGATCGTGCGGCCCTTGAAGGCGGCAACGGTGTCTTCCACGAAGCCGCTCTCGTTCAGCGTGTCGGTGTGGATCATCACCTGCACGTCGAGCGCGTCTGCAACCGACAGGCAGCAGTCGATCGCGGCCGGCGTAGTGCCCCAGTCCTCATGCAACTTCAGCGCGCAGGCGCCCGCCAGCACCATTTCCTCAAGCGCGGCGGGCTGCGAGGCGTTGCCCTTGCCGGACAGGCCGATATTCATCGGAAAGGCATCGAAGGACTGGATCATGCGCCCGATATGCCAGGCGCCGGGCGTGCAAGTGGTGGCCAGTGTGCCGTGCGCGGGACCAGTGCCGCCACCGAGCATGGTTGTGAGGCCCGACATCAACGCTTCCTCGATCTGCTGCGGGCAGATGAAATGGATATGCGCGTCGAAGCCGCCAGCGGTGATGATCTTGCCTTCGCCGGCAATAATCTCGGTTCCCGGGCCTACAACAATTGTTACGCCCTGTTGCGTATCGGGGTTGCCGGCCTTGCCGATTTTGGCGATCCGGCCATCCCTGATGCCGATATCGGCCTTTGTGATTCCGCTGTGATCGACGATCAGCGCGTTGGTGATCACGGTGTCCATTGCACCGTCCGCGCGGGAAGCCTGAGACTGCCCCATACCGTCGCGAATGACCTTTCCGCCGCCGAATTTCACCTCTTCGCCGTGAATCGTCAGGTCTTTTTCCACCTCGATGAAAAGCTCGGTGTCGGCCAGCCGGACCTTGTCGCCGACCGTCGGGCCGAACATCGCCGCATAGTCGGTGCGTGAGATTTTAGCGGGCATCACACCTCACATTGTTGGCAAATTCATTCCCAATCCGCGCCATCTTCCGGCCCGGAATTTTCCAAGATCGGCTCCTAGCTCCTTGCCCGTGGCGGGGAGCTGCACCCCGGGGCTGTCGCATCGAGCGGTGCTCTTTTTCGAGAGCAGGCCCACGGGAAAACGCATGAGGAGAACAACGATGAAACGCATTATCGCACTGACGACCGCAACCTTCATGGGCGCTTCCATGCTGGCCGTTCCGGCCTTGGCGCTCGATGTTAACGCAGGTGCGGATGTGGGCATCAGCGGTTCGGCTGATACCAGCGGCACGATGACCGGCGATACCGATGCGGACATCAAGCTGAAGGCCGATGCCGACACCATGGTCGACACCGACACAACGGCGGCCATCAGCGGCTCGTTCGACGGTGCACTGTCCGCGATGGGCAATGCCGGCGCCTCCAGCGCCTCGATCCAGAACATGACCGACGTCGGCAACGTCAACGTTATCTGGATCAAGGACCTTGAGGGCGCCGACATGGATGCGCTCAGCCAGGCGGAGGCCACAAACGAAGCCCAGATCCAGGATCTGCGCGCTTCGCTTGAAAGCAACACCGCGGTGAGCGCGGCCCTCAAGGCGCAGTCGGTCGAGCCGGCTGATGTCGTGGCGGCCAATGTCGCTGCCGACGGTTCGCTGACCGTCTATGCGCGCTAACATCTGGCGCTGACAGCCAAACCACGGCGCGGGGTTATCCCCGCGTCGTTTTCGTGCCTGACGCCAGCCGCGCCTCACAAAGACCCCATGATCTTCTGCTGGAACCCGAACACGCGGCGGGCGCCGCCAAATGGCACCAGCGTCACGTCGCGCTGCTGCCCGGGTTCGAACCGCACGGCGGTTCCGGGAGCGATGTCGAGCCGCATGCCGGGCGCTTTTTCGCGGTCGAAGCTCAGCCCCTCATTTGTCTCGAAGAAGTGATAGTGGCTGCCGACCTGAACCGGCCGGTCGCCCGTATTGGCAACGCGTATCGTGACGGTTACAGCACCGGCATTGAGCTCGATGTCCCCGGCGGCGATTATGACCTCACCGGGGATCACGGCGCTTCGCCTTTGCGCCCTGCCTGGCGCGGCGCGGCAAGAGGAACAGCGCACCCAGACCCGCCGCTGCCAAAAGCGCGATAATTGCCAGGCTCCAGTCACCATGTGGATGAGCATGCGTGACCGGCGCTTCATGCGCGAGGGCTGCTGCGGGGAGGAGCACCCACGCTGCGGCGGCGAATATCTCTTTCATCATCATGACCTCAACTCGCTTGTTTCGTTGTCAGGCAATCGGGATTGAAGACGCGTTTTGCCGAAGCCGGGTATTTCACCAGCAAATGCGCCGGACGGATCGGGCGCGGCGAAAAATTGCCGCCGCAATTGGGGCAAGTGTCACCCAGCACGTCGTGCGCGCAGTCGGCGCAGAAGGTGCATTCGAAAGTGCAGATCATCGCGTCGGTCGCACCTGGCGGCAGGTCCTTGTCGCAGCATTCGCAATTGGGTCTGAGTTCGAGCATGGAAAACTGCGCCTCCTATCGGATCGGCTCATGGACGGTGACCAGCTTGGTCCCGTCGGGGAACGTTGCCTCCACCTGCACGTCGTGGATCATCTCGGCAACGCCCTGCATGACCTGGTCGCGCGTGACGACATGCGCGCCAGCCTCCATGAGATCGGCGACCGAGCGTCCGTCGCGCGCGCCCTCGACCACGAAGTCGGTGATCAGCGCAATCGCCTCGGGGTGGTTCAGCTTGACGCCCCGCTCAAGCCTGCGGCGCGCAACCATGGCAGCCATGGAAACGAGCAGCTTGTCTTTTTCGCGCGGCGTCAGGTTCATCGGATGTCCGTCAAAGTGACCACAGTTTGGGCAGAGGTGCCTGCCCGTTGAGCAGTTGCAGGGCCGGGATCAGCCGGGTCCTGAGCCGATAGCCATCCTCCGCAACGAGCCTCGCAAGAAGCTTGCCAGATTGTCCGGCCTGCCAGTGGCTCGCGCCACCCGACGGGCCGAGTGCGTCGCGCAGCGGGCTGAGCAGCTGGTCCGCGTCATCAGCGATCAGAAGGATGGTTGCGAAAGCTCGCGCGCCGTTGCCGAAAACCGGCCGCGCCATCTGGGCCGCGACGCGCGGGCCGAGCGCAAATTCCTCGGCATGCACCAGTCGCCCGCCGTGATGGACACGCCAACGGTCACGGAACTCGGCCAGTTCGACCGTTTCGCCATGCGCCTGGCGCCCGAGGATGATTGCTTCGAGGATAAGTGCGCGGCCGCCCGGTTCAACAAAGACGTTGAGGCTGCGCCGCAGCGCCGAGCGATCGTAGAGTATCGTTTCCTGCGGCACCCAAGTGAGAGACGCACCTTCCCGCACCTTGATAAGCGAGGTGACCGCGGCATGGCCGCCAGCGCTGCGATAGGCGCGTTCGCAGGCCTGGGTGGTTACCGTCAGTTCCGCGCCGGGGGCAGCCTCGATCTGCCAGCTAAGCCGGTCGCCGCCGGTCAGCCCGCCAGCGGTGTTGATCAGCACCGCTTCCATGCCCGAATGCGCACTGTGCGGGAGCCTGATCTTGGCGGCACCTTCTTCGCGCAGCCGCGCCACACGCGTGCGGCCATGCGACGTGGCAACCGACAGCAAACCGCCGCCGGCAACGCGTTGCGATTGAAGACAGGTAACCTGACTCTGGACAGTCATGCGGGCATGTTTCCTCTCGCTTGCCTGGAAAGCAAGCTTCATGCCCGGTGGCCGATCGCATCGCGGCTGAGGTTCAGTTCCTGAAGAGACGCGCCAGCGCCGATTCCAGTCGGCTGCGGTCCTCAGGATCGGCGGTCACCGGCATGATGAACCGGTTCAGAAACGCGCGTGCCTCGGACAGGTCGACAATGCTGGCGCGGTTGAGCACCGACAGCGTGGACAGGAGCGCGTTTGTGTCGCCGCATTCTTCGGGCGAATACTGCCAGTAATTTCCGAACTCGCCCTCCGCCCGCACCATGCCGCAGCGGTCCTGCGGCGGCGCATCGCGCCAGAAAAGCGAGAGAATATCTGTGAGCGCCGAGGGATTGTTGGCGTAGTAGGAGTGCGCCAGCATATCGTCGCCGATGCTCGTCATGTCGACGCTGTCGAAAATGTCTGCGTGGATGATCCGGTTGCCGCCCTGGCCCGCCCGCGCCGCATCGCCGTGCAGCTTGCGCGACACGGCCAGCGCCCAATCCTTGTTGGAGGCATAAAGCGTCATGCGCTGGGCCGTGGATTTGATCGTCTTCGCCATCTCGGCGAAAAGCCCTGCGTCGAGATCGGGCGCGGTGAACAGCACCTGATCGAATGCCGGCGGCTCACCCTCGTGGCGCAGCGCATAAAGCTCCAGCGCGTCGGTGAGTGCGCGGTTACCCATCGAATGGGCGATCAGGTGAATACGCTTGGCGCCGGACTTGCGCACCACGTCTTCAAGGAACAGCGTCAGCCTGCGGCCCGAAAGGTTCACCACCGCCGTGTCGGCGATGTAGCTCAGCAGCGAGCCGCGCGAAGGCCATGAATACAGGATCGGCACGCCGCTGAAATTCATGTCATAGGCCATTTGCGCGGTACGCTGCGCCGCTTCGTTGAACGGTACGTTGAAGCCATGCACGAACACGAAGGCGGAGTCGCTTTCCCTGGCTGCCAGTTCGTCGCGCATGTCGGCAAACACGGCGTC
The DNA here is from genome assembly GCF_004000235.1 of Mesorhizobium sp. Z1-4. Lineage (GTDB taxonomy): Bacteria > Pseudomonadota > Alphaproteobacteria > Rhizobiales > Rhizobiaceae > RCIO01. The sequence continues at coordinate 1,048,593 of NZ_RCIO01000001.1, read as the reverse complement.
GCTGTCGCCGGGCGCCACCGATTTCAGGATCACGTGTTTGGCCGGGTCCTCGCGGAACTCGAGCAGCCAGATCTTCGGCCGCTCGATCTTGCCGGGCACGTGCCTTGGCGGGATCGAAACCGTCGCCGTGCCGAGCTCAAGCGTGCCGCGCTCGCCGCCGTAGAAATTCGCCGGGTCGGGATCGCCGGTGCGGGCACGGTCGGTGGCATAGAAAATCTTCACCGCGGTGAAGCCGGTCTCCGGATCGGCGCCGAACGGCCCCGCGCGCGAATTCTCTTCTTCCGCGGTGCGGTATTGCTCGATTGCCGCGCCGGCCGTGGACGCACGTTCTTCCGCGTGCCCGTCAGCGGACGACTTCATGATCTCTTCGAGCCGGGCGATGGCAGTTTCCGCGCGTTCGCCGAGATTGAGTGCAGCACAGATTTCCAGCACCCGCGACAGCGCCGCCACCGCCTCGTCGACTTTGCCGGCCTTCTCGTAATTGTCGGCGATACGCTCCAGCACCGGGATCAGCTCCGGCGCCGTCTCGCCTTCGCGCGCCATTATCGCCGCACCCAGTTCTTCGAGCGCTTGGCCGGCTTCTGCGTGGCGCCCCGCAGCTTCAAGTATCTCCGCCTTGCGGGAGAGAAGGTCTTCGGTCAGCCGTGTGTCGTCCGAGGCAGCGAGCGCGGCTTCGACCAGCTCGAGAGCCCGGTCGGGATCGTCGGCGTCGAGTGCCTCGCTGATGCTGATATCGAGTAGCGGATCGAAGCTTTGCGCCGCCGCCGGCGCCGCTGTGCAGGCCAGTGCGACCAGGGCTATGGATGCCGCGCGCCTGAGCGCGGCGCCGATTTCGTCGATTGCAATCACCGGATATCTTCTCCCGTCGCCCTGTCGCCAAGCGGGTCATCCGACCCAGCCCGTCGCAGGCATTAGCGGATGCTCAAGGCAAAATATTGAAGAGGGCGGCGAAAATGTCCACTGGCCGCTGGGCAGCGATTGCCCTCATGCTGAACGGCACGGGGGATCGCGCCTGCGGGCCGTCCATGCCGGCGTCCGTTTCGGCGTCGGCAAGCCGCATTGCGCATTGAAGGCCGGCGCGGCTTCGTTTATGTAGCGCCAACGACGCGGCGCGCCTTGCGCCTGCGCCGCCCAGCGCACCCGTAGCTCAGCTGGATAGAGCGCTGCCCTCCGAAGGCAGAGGTCACAGGTTCGAATCCTGTCGGGTGCGCCATTTCAGAACAGAACTATGAACGCCGAACGCCGCCGTTTCTACGCTTGAAGCGGCGACCAGCGTTCGCAGCAGTTCCGACTTCGATCCCATGATGCGAACCTCGTCGTCGGCAACCTCGACACGCTGCGCCAGCGCGCGTAGATGGTCGCGGCGGTAGCCGCCATCGTTGAGCCTGATCCGTTCACGGGCTTTGCGGGCAAACCCCTTGAGCATATCGGGGGTGACGCCCTGATTGCCTGAACTATCGAGCGCGAGCTGCGTGCGCTCCGCGTCGGCGGCGGCTTGATCCCGCAATGCCTTGAGGCTCACCATGCGTTCCTTTGCCATGGCGTCGTCCTTGTCCACCATGCCGGCTTCGATGGCGTCAAAGAGACGGCCGAGCCGCTGGTCGGCTTCCGTGATTCGCCTTTGAAGCTCGGCAAGATGCTCGCGGCGGCGCTCGGTGCGTTCCTGTCGGCGGTCGATGACGCTGGCAAGGACGGTTTCCAACCGCTTGGGCAGGAGCAGGCGGTCCCCGATATAATCGGCGACCGTATGGTCCAGCTTGTCCATGGGGATCGTGCGACCCTTGCAGCCGGTCTTGCCCTGCCGGGCCTTGGTCGAGCAGGTATAGTAGCGGTATGTCGCGCCCGTGCTGCCTTGGCCGGTGCGAAGCGTCATCGCTCCCCCGCACTTGGCGCAGAAGCAAATGCCGGTCAGGAGCGTCGGGCCGCTGGAGACACGTGCAGGCGTCACCATGGGATTGCGGGACTTGAGGCGGGCTTGCACCGCGTCGAACGTCTCGCGCTCGATTAGGGGCGGCACCGCCATGATGGCGACCTCGCTCTCCGGCTTCTTCTCCCGATCCTTGTGCGAGCGGGTGTTGAACCTGTGCTCGCCGATATAGGTGGTGCGGGTCAGGATGGCGTGGATTTGCGCCAATCCCCAACGCCCTCCGTCGCGGGTGAAGAAGCGGCGCTCGTTGAGATAGGTGGCGATGGCCTTGACGCCCATCGCGCCGGACGTGCCGTCTCCTTCGAGGAACAGGCGATAGATCAGCCGCACGGTGTCGGCGTGCAGCGGGTCGATCTCCAGCTTCTTCTTGATCTTCGATCCGCGCTGCTCGGCCGCGACGATGCGATAGCCGATGGGCGGCCGTGCGCCGTTCCAGAAACCCTGCCGGGCATTCTCGTTCATGGCGCGCAGGACGTGCTTGGCGTTCTCCTTGGACTGGTATTCGTCGAACAGCGCCATGATCTGCCGCATCATCTGGTGCATGGGATCGTCGCCCATTTCCTGCGTGATGGACACGAGCTTGACGCCGTTCTTCGCCAGCTTGCGAACGTAGAACTCCATCTCGAAGTGATCGCGGAAGAAGCGCGAGAAGCTATGCACCACGACAATGTCGAAGGGCGCGGGCTTCGACGTGCCCGCCTCGATCATGCGCTGGAATTCGGGGCGCTTGTCGTTGGTGGCGGTTGCGCCCGGTTCCACATAAGTCTCAACGAGCTGATAGCCGCGCTGCTCGCAATAGGCTTCGCCCTGCCGCTTCTGGTCGGGAATGGAAATATCATGCTCCGCCTGCCGGGCAGTCGAAACGCGCAGGTAGAGCGCGGCGCGGGCGGTAGTGGTTGGGCTGTGAATGTTCATGGTCGGCCTCCCATAGCTTTCTTCATCTTGGGGTGGTCGATCAGGGGCAACGCCAGCTCCACGCGGTCATGCACCACCTTGGGCGCGAGCTTACGCCCATGCCCCGGTTCGAGTCGCACAAGACCGTAGTTCTCCATGGTTTTCAGGGTGCGTGACAGATTGGAGCCGGCCCGGCCGGTGATTTCCGCCAGTTCCTCCAGCGATGCCGGGGCTTTCTCGGCGATGATGCGCAGCAGTTCGCGGTTGCCGGCCGACAGCACCTTGGCAAAGGATTCGGTCGAGGTGAACCACACCTTCGGATCGCTGGGCGCAGGTTTTTCCTCGCCGCGCGCGATCCGCATGGTGCGGGCCTTCATTTCTTCATAGTCGGCAATCCCGACTTTCAATGTGGTCATAGGGCACCTCGTTCCTTCAATACCGCGTCCACGGCCTGCCAGAAGTCGGCCAGCAGCGTGGCCGCATCCTCGTAGGCGTAAGGCTTCACGGTCTGAAAGCGGTGCCGATGGTCCATCGGCGCGCCGCGCCTGCCTCGGCCGACCGGATGGGCATTGTCGAAGCCGACCAGCCGTTCGCCCGAAAGCTCGTGAAGCGTGAGCGAATAATCGAGGCCGTGCGGCTTTTCCGGCGAGGCCGGAACGCGGGTGACGACGAACTTCACCCAATGGCCGCCCTCGGGATCGACAAAGAGCATCTGTCCGTCGAGGTCCAGAAGCGTGTCGAGGCTTGGATCACGATCCACGCTCACGTCTTTTTCCTATCAGTTTGTGATAGGTATTGCAAGCTGTCATTCGGCTTTCTCGGGTTCAAGAGTTCGTCGAACACATCGCCGAACCAACGCTCGAACACGTCAATCTCGGCTTCGGTGACGGGAATGTCTTCGGGCCAGTCGTCGGTGACACGCATCCTCTGCCCATCCGGGCCGAGAAGTGGCATGTTGCCGGCTCGCGTCCGGCCGTCGGGCGTAGGATCGTCGGCGTAGTCGAAAAGATCGTCGGGAAGTGGTTCGGGGATCGACTGTCGCGGTCGCCCTCTCCGGGCGCGGCGGCGCTCTGCGCACATGGAATCCTCCTTGGTTCTGTTGGAATCCGAGGCGCTCAAGGCCCCGGAATTAGGCGAACCATGGAGGGCAGTCGGCGGCCTGTAGCGTGCCGCATTTGCGCCTATGCGCTGGCGGCACCCCTGCCGGGATGGGACTCAGTTGGCGGCTCGCCGTGCCTTGGCGAAGCCGCGATCCGTTGCGATGAACCGCTCCAGCATCGGCACGATGAGCCTGACGGGATCGGCGGCGGGCTGGCCGCTCTCGCGGGCCAGCACCTCGGCATAGGCGACCAGATCGCGGTGAAGTGGCGCAGGCAGCTCCACGGTGATCTTCACGGGCTTGTCGTCGGGCAGCGGGCCGAGTTTCAGCTTGGTCATGGTCAACCTCCTGCCGGTTCGAATACAAGGTCGCGGGTGACGATGATCCTGACCGGGAAGCCGGGCCGGATGGTCAGCGTCGGTGCGACCTGCAACTGGCGCTGGACGATCTGCTGCCCCGCCTGATTGACGGTATCCTGCGCCCCGTCGCGGATGGCCCGGATAAGCCGGTCCTCGTCGCTGGTCGCCAGTTCCGTGCCGACTGCGAGCAGCGTGGACAGCCCTGCGGCCTTCATCAGATCCCACCAGTGGTAATCCACGCCATCCTCAAGCCCGGCGTAACCGGAAGCGTCCGCACCCGGCAGACGCTCAAGGACGATGGAACGGCCGCCCGGCAGGATCAGGCGGTTCCACACCAAGAGCACCCTTCGCTGGCCGAAGGTCACGCCGTCATCGTATTGGCCGATGATGCGCGTTCCCTGCGGGATCAGCAGCAGCGACCCGGTCGGGCTGTCATAGACGTTCTCGGTCACTTGAGCCGTGATCTGGCCCGGCAGGTCCGAACGGATGCCGGTGATGAGCGCGGCCGGAATCACGGCCCCGGCCTGAAGGATGTAGGGCGATGCCGGCGGCGCGACACGATCCGGCGCGACAGTCTGCCGGTCCACGGGTCCATTGAGGAAAGCCGCGTGCCGGTCCTGCGTCGCGGGCTGTCCGCCGAGGCCAAGACCGGCAAGGCTGGGCATGGCCGTCCCTGCCGGCGATCCCGTGCGCGGGCCGGACTGGAAGAACACATTGCTTAAGCGCGCGGCTTCTTCCTCGGCGCGGCGGCGTTCCTCGGCGGGATCGACGGCGGGCGTCGCCATCGTAGGCGGTGCGACGGGCTGCCCTCGGTTCTGCGCGTCGAGGATCGGACGGCCCAAATCTCCGGGCAGCGCGGGGCCGAGCACCGGCCCGCTATAGTCGCTTGGCAGACCGGCGAGGCCGTCCGCCGTGGGCCGGTTCTCGGTCGAGTAGAGTTCGCCGCCGTCCGGCCCTCCGTCGCGGGTCTGGAGCGCATAGATGAGTGCGCCGCCGATGCCGAGCAACGCAACCGCGCCGACGCCCGCCAGCATCTTGCGGGACAGGCGGGTGACGCGCGGCGGCTCGGCGCGCAGCCGCATGGGGGCTGCGGTTTCGGTGATGGTGTTGTCGGTCATGACGGGGAGCCTCCGGTCGCGCTGGCGGGCTGCGCGTCGGCGGCCTGCGTCGGGTTGGTGCGGACGATCCTGACGACCTGCTGGCGGCTGCCAGAGCCAAGGCGCAGCTCGGCCGCGCCGAACAGGCGGTCCACGATCAGGACGTTCTGGTGGACTCGGCTGTTGACGATCTGCGGCTCGCCGTTCGCGCCAAGCACGAAGATGGGCGGCATCTCGCCCTGCACGATCCCCGCCGGGAAGACGACATAGACGCGGCGGCCATCGTCGAAGACGGAGACGGGCCGCCATGGCGGGCTATCGCCCTGCACCTGCAAGGCGTAGCGATAGTTCCGCGCCGCCTCGGCGGGGATGATCGGGGCTGTCGGAACGGTGCGGCGCTGGCCGGGCGTCGCGGGATAGGCCCAGGCGACGGCGGGCATGTAGAGCGATTCCCGGGCGCGCAGCTCGATCATGTAGGTGCGCCGGTCGGTGGTGACGACAAGGTTGGTGGCGATGTCGGGTCGCGTCGGCTTCACGAGGATATGGACGCGGCGGTTCGCGCCCGAACCGGATTCCGTGTCGCCGATGATCCAGCGGGCGGTGTCGCCCGCCGCGATTGGCCCCGCGCCGGTCAGGCTCTCGCCCGGCTCCAGCGCGATCGTCGTGATCTGCCCGACTGCGGCATAGACCTGATAGAGCGCGCCTTCCGACCACGGATATATCTGGATGGCGTTGTAGTAGCCTTCGCGGCGCGGCTCGACGCGGGCGGCTGCATTGGCGTTCTCGACGCGGCCGGTCGGCGTGCCGGCAGCCGTACCGCCCCGCGCCACGGTCCATGCCGGGGGCACATGCAGCGGCCGGGGCGTGTTGTCGACTGCTGCCGCCTGCACGGTCGGCAGCGGCGGAACGCTGGCGTCATAGCTGAATTGCGGCATCCGATTGGTGGCGCAGCCGGTCAAAGCGATTGCCACGACCGTCACAAAAATAGCATACGATAGCGGCTTTAGGATTAGTAGTGAGGAACTGACAGGATGGATACTGTCCCGACGATTGTTGCCCGGTATATCGACGCCTACAACACGATGAATGTTCAGGCGATGCTCGACTGCCTGTCGGGCGACGTTCGGTTTATCAACAGATCGAACGGAGAAGTGACGAACGAGACGCATGGGATTGAGGCATTTCGCGCGTTGGCGGAACAGGGTGTTGAATTGTTTGCGGAAAGAGAACAGACAATTCTCGACTGCATCGCCATTGAGGACCGTGCAGCGGTGCGCATCGGCTATCGCGCCAAGGTCAAGGCCGACCTGCCCAACGGCTGGAAGGCTGGGCAGAAGATCGAGATAGCGGGCACCTCGTTCTTCATGATCTCCAAGGGAAAGATCAGCGAGGTGATTGATGCAAGCTGACGTTTTCATTGGCTCATCTCCCGCGACCACGAAATTGCATTGACGTAGATTCCCAGCGGATTGGCGCGCAGGCGCTCGGCGTCGCGCGGCGGCTGGATGACGATAGTGAGGATGGCCGTCCATCGTTCCGTGGTGGAAAGCTGGCCGTTCTCGAAATGCCTTTCCGTCCACGCGACGCGGAAGCTGTTGGGCGAGGCCCGGATGACGCTGGACACCTCGACGGCGACCTGTTGGCGGCCGACCTTGGTGAAAGGGTCATTGGCGCGGGCGTAATCGTTCAATGCCGCCGCGCCGCGATCCGTGGTCCATTCATAGGCGCGAAGCCAGTTCTGGCGGACGATGATCGCGTCGGCCGGGATCGCGCGGACCTGTTCGATGAAGCGGCCGAGATGGAAAGCAATCTGCGGATCGGTCGGGCGATAGTCGGCATTGGCTGGCGCGACGGTCTGCGCCTGACCGAGATTGTCCACCTGCACGACCCAAGGCACCACGGTCCCACGCGCGGACTGCCAGACCAGCGCAGAGGCGAAGCCGGCCGAGAGGATCAGCGAGCCGAAGGCCATGAGCCGCCAGTTCCGCGCCTGCACGCGGGCCGAGCCGATACGCTCGTCCCACACTTGCGCGGCGCGCTGATAAGGCGTCTCGGGTTCCGGCGTCTTGCCGTAATGAGTTGCTGGTCGTTTGAAGATGCTCATGAGCGGTCACTTTCGGAAAGATTGATGGAGGAACCGGAGCCGTGGCTGTCGCCGGAGCGCACCGCATGGGCGGCCATGGTCGTGCCGTGGTTGAGGGCTTGCGAACGCTGCATGCGCTGCGCCCAGGCCGGAGGACCGGCGGATGGTGCCGGCGATGCGGGCGCAGCATCGCTCCCGCCGACCGTTCCCATGGTGGAGCTGCCGCCGCTTGCGCCGAATCCGGCCTTCGAACCTTCGGAGAAGCTGGATTTGACGGATTCGCTGGCCCGCGCGGCGGCGCGTTTGAGGGGTGAGATGGCGGCCGAACCTGCTGCGCGGCCGACGCCGCCGAGACCGGAGGCGACGCCTGCCGCGCCGGACTGGCCAAGCGATCCGACGCTATAGGCGGCGGTCGCCGCGCCCGCGGTGGCCGCGCCGCCGCGGACGGCCGCGGCCCCGCCGGACAGGGCAGCGGCACCACCTTTGGCGGCGAGCATGGCCCCGCCGCCAGCGGCGACGGCTGCACCTGCGACCGCAAGCCCGGTTCCCACGGCAGCACCCGCGCCGAGCTGCGGGCCGCCCGAAACGATGCCGTTTGCTATGCCGGGGCCGAAGATGCCGAGGCCGAGCAGCGACAGAGCTGCCAGCACAATCGCCATGGCGTCGTCGATGGTCGGGGTCGCCCCGCCGAAACCGGCCGTGAATTGCGAAAACAAGGTGCTGCCGATACCGATGATGACGGCGAGCACCAGAACCTTGATGCCGGAGGACACCACGTTGCCCAAGACCTTCTCGGCCATGAAGGCGGTCTTGCCGAACAGGCCGAAGGGGATGAGGACGAAGCCGGCAAGCGTGGTCAGCTTGAACTCGATGAGGGTCACGAAAAGCTGGATGGCGAGGATGAAGAAGGCCAACACCACGAGCGCCCATGCGAACAGCAGGCACGCGATCTGGATGAAGTTCTCGAAGAAGGCGATCCAGCCCATCAGGTCGGAAATGGAGTCGAGCAGCGGGCGGCCGGCGTCGAGGCCGGTCTGCGCTACGCGGCCCGGCCGCGTCAGACCGGTGACAGAAAAGCCGGTGCCCGACGCCATGAGACCGAGGCCGGCGAAGCTCTCGAAGACGATCCGGGCGAGGTTGTTCCAATTGCCGATGATGTAGGCGAAGACGCCCACGAAAAGGGTCTTCTTCACCAGCCGAGCGATGATGTCGTCATCTGCGCCCCATGCCCAAAAGAGCGCGGCAAGCGTCACGTCGATGACGATCAGGGTGGTAGCGATGAAGGCGACTTCGCCAGACAACAGCCCGAACCCGCTGTCGATGTAGCGCGTGAATACGCCGAGGAAATTGTCGATGACGCCCGTGTTTCCCATGGTCAGCGCGCCTCGCTGCGGTCACGGCCGAGGAAGCGGTCGCGGGATTCAGCCCATGCGGCGAGGCAGTCGGTGTCGCTCGCCGCCGCCTCGCCGAGTTGCTGGCAACGGCGCAGGGTTTCGCGCAGGGGATCGGCCGGGGGCTGGAGGGCCGATGCCGGCCGTGACGCGGAAGGCTCGTCCTTCCGCGTCATGTCGATTGCGGTCACTGTCAAGGCAATCGCAACGAACACCACGGCCCCGAGCCGGACCAGCATCTTGCCGTCCATGGCGAGCCTCCCGGTCAGTTGTTGCCGTTGTTGAACATCTGCGCGTTACCCGGCTGATAGCCGCTGCCGGGCGTCAGGAAACGCTCGCGCTGGATGCGGCCCTGTTCGGCGGCGGTCGCGCGCTCGGCTTCGGTCAGCGCGTCGGCGCGGCCGTTCGCCGAGATGACCGCGATCAGATCGGAAAGCTGCTGTGACTGGAGCGCGAGAAGCTGGTTGCCGGCCTGCGTGGCTTGCAGCGCGCCGGTCGCGCCTTGGCTCTGGCCGACAAGCGCGGCCATCTCGGCGCGGTTGCTGTCGATGTTGCCGACCGCACCCGCCTGCACGCGCATTGCGTCCTGCAAGCCGCCGACCGTGTTCTCCCACCGGCTGCGCGCATCGGCGACAAGCTGGGCGTCGGTCGTCGAAAGCGAGACGTTGCCGTATTGCTGTTGAAACGCTTGGTCGATCTGCCCGACCTCGAACGCGATGTTCTGCGCTTGGCTAAGAAGCTGCTGCGTCCGGCTCACGTTCTGCTGGAGCTGCTGGAGCGACGAATACGGCAGGCTCGCCAGATTGCGGGCCTGATTGATGAGCATCTGCGCCTCGTTCTGGAGGCTGGTGATCTGGTTGTTGATCTGCTCCAGCGTGCGCGCTGCCGTGAGCAGGTTTTGCGCGTAGTTGCTCGGGTCATAGACGATCCGGCCGAAACCGAATTGCGCATGGGCCGGGCTTGCCAGCATGGGCGACAGCGCGACGGGCACTGCGAGCGCCAGCGCGAGGGCCGAAGCCCCGACAAACTTGGGATAGGTCATGGAAGAATCTCCTGTGTGGGGTGGGTATCGAGCCGGGCCGGCGCGGCGGATTCCGGCCGGTCGGCAAGATTGGTGAGGTTGGGGATCAGCTCGGCCGCCCACTCGACGCCGCGCGCGCGTAGCCATGCGGCGAGGAAGCCGTCGCGGCCGTGTTCGGCGACGATCTGTGCAATGAGCGTCTGGTCGGATTTGGCGGATGCGGCGCAGAGCGCGAGGCCGATTTCGGACAGGCCAAGCTCGAACAGGCGATTGCCGCGCCTCGACTGGCAGTAGTAGTCGCGCTTGGGCGTGGCCCGTGCGAGGATTTCGATCTGCCGGTCATTCAACCCGAAACGCCGGTAAATCTCGGTAATCTGCGGCTCGATGGCGCGCTCGTTCGGCAGCAGAAGCCGCGTCGGGCAGCTCTCGATGATCGCGGGCGCGATGTTGCTGCCGTCAATGTCGGACAGGCTTTGCGTGGCGAAGATGACGCTGGCGTTCTTTTTGCGGAGCGTTTTCAGCCATTCGCGGAGCTGGCCGGCGAAACCCTCGTCGTCCAGCGCAAGCCAGCCTTCATCTATGATGAGAAGCGTCGGCCGCCCGTCGAGCCGGTCGCCGATGCGGTGGAACAGGTAGGACAGCACGGCCGGGGCCGCTCCAGTCCCGACAAGGCCCTCGATCTCGAACGCCTGCACATCCGCCGAGCCGAGATGTTCGGCTTCGGCGTCGAGCAGCCGGCCATAGGCACCGCCGACGCAGAACGGCCGGAGCGCCTGTTTCAGATCGTTGGATTGCAGCAGCACCGCAAGGCCGGTGATGGTGCGTTCCTCGACCGGGGCCGAGGCCAGCGAAGTCAGCGCCGTCCAAAGATACTCTTTGACCTCGGGCGTGATGGCGATGCCTTCCCGCATGAGGATGGCGGCGATCCAGTCCGCCGCCCATGCGCGTTCATAGGTGTCGTGGATGCGGGCGAGCGGCTGGAGCGAGACGGACGCCTCGGCCCCTTCTGTCAGCCCGCCACCAAGGTCGTGCCAGTCGCCGCCCATGGCGAGCGCGGCGGCGCGGATGCTGCCGCCGAAGTCGAAGGCGAAGACCTGCGATCCGGCGTAGCGCCGGAACTGCAAGGCCATAAGGGCGAGCAGCACGCTCTTGCCCGCGCCCGTGGGGCCGACGACAAGGGTGTGCCCTACGTCGCCGACATGCAAAGACAACCGGAACGGGGTTGAGCCTTCGGTCTTTCCAAAGAGCAGAGGGGGCGCACCGAAATGCTCGTCCCGTTCCGGCCCCGCCCACACCGCCGACAGCGGGATCATGTGGGCGAGATTCAATGTGCTGATGGGCGGCTGGCGGACATTGGCGTAGGCGTGTCCGGGCAGGCTGCCGAGCCATGCGTCAACCGCGTTGACGCTCTCGGGCATGGCGGTGAAGTCGCGCCCCTGAACGATCTTCTCGACCAGGCGCAGCTTCTCGTCGGCTAGGCGCGGGTCGGCATCCCATACGGTGACGGTGGCCGTGACATAGGCCATGCCCGCCACGTCCGCGCCGAGTTCCTGCAAGGCCATGTCGGCGTCGAGCGCCTTGTTGGCCGCGTCGGTGTCCACCAGCGCGGACGCCTCGTTGGTCATCACCTCTTTCAAGATCGCGGCGATGCTCTTGCGCTTCGCAAACCATTGGCGGCGGATGCGGGTCAGCAGCCGCGTCGCGTCGGTCTTGTCGAGCAGGATCGCGCGCGTGCTCCACCTGTAGGGGAACGGCAGGCGGTTCATTTCGTCGAGCAGGCCCGGCGTCGTCGCGGTCGGGAATCCCACGATGGTCAGCACGCGCAGATGCTTGGTCCCAAGGCGCGGCTCCAGCCCGCCGGTCAAGGGCTGGTCGGCGAGCAGCGCATCGAGGTGCATGGGCACCTCGGGCACGCGCACGCGATGCCGGTTGGTCGAGATGGTGGAGTGGAGATAGGTCAGCGTCGCGCCATCATCCATCCAACGGCACTCGGGCATGAAGCCGTCGAGCAAAGCCAGCACGCGGTCGGTGCGGTCGATGAAGCCGCGCAGCAGCTCCCACGGGTCCACGCCGGTTTTCTCGCGGCCCTCGTAGAGCCATGTTTCGGCGCGGGCGGCTTCCTCGGCCGGGGGCAGCCAGAGGAAGGTCAGGAAATAGCCCGACACGAAATGCGTGCCTGCTTCCTCGAACCCGGCTTTGCGCTCGGCATCGACCAGCGCCGATGCCGCATCGGGAAAGGTGCTGTCGGGATAGGTCGCGGCCTCGCTGCGCTGCGCCTCAACAAAGATGCTCCAGCCGGAGCCGAGGCGGCGCACGGCGTTATTGATGCGGCCGGCGACGGCGACCAGCTCGGCCGCGACGGCGGAATCCAGATCGGGACCGCGAAACTTCGCGGTCCTCTGAAAACTGCCGTCCTTGTTCAAGACGACGCCGGAGCCGAGCAATGCGGCCCATGGCAAATAGTCGGCGAGCCGGGCGGCGGTGCGGCGATATTCGGAAAGGTTCATCATGGCCGCGCCCTCACACCGCCAGATGGCCGGGGACGCGCAGATGCCTACGCCCGACCTCGACGAATTGGGGATCGCGCTTCGCCGCCCATACGGCTGCGAAATGGCCGATTGCCCAAATGGCGATGCCGACCAGCCAGAGGCGCAAACCGAGGCCCACGGCTCCGGCCAGCGTTCCGTTCATGATGGCGATGGAGCGCGGTGCGCCGCCGAGCAAAATATGCTCGGTCAGCGCCCGGTGGACCGGGACCGTGAAGCCCGGCACCGCGTCGAGCAGTTCGAGGCCGCCCGCCATCAAACGAGCGCCCCGCCGCCGAACGAGAAGAAAGACAGGAAGAAGCTCGATGCGGCGAACGCGATGGACAGGCCGAAAACGATCTGGATCAGGCGACGGAAGCCGCCGCTGGTATCGCCGAACGCGAGGGTCAGGCCCGTCACGATGATGATGATGACGGCGATGATCTTGGCGACCGGCCCCTCGATGGACTGGAGGATTTGCTGCAAGGGCTGTTCCCATGGCATCGACGAACCGGACGCATGGGCGGCCGGGGCAAGCATGAGGCTGATGGCAAGGGCAGATGCGGCGGTCGTGGCGAAGCGATAGCCGCGCGTAAGGGTGCGGATCATGAAGATTCTCCTGTGCTGGTGGGGATTGCCGAAGGGATGGGATGCGTGATGCGGTAGTCGCCGTCCGGCCCCAGCCCCTCGACGCGGGCAAGCTCGGCCAGCCGGCGCGCGGAACCGCGCCCGGAAAGGACGGCAACAAGGTCGATAGTCTCGGCGATCAGCGCACGCGGGACCGTGACGACAGCCTCTTGGATGAGCTGTTCAAGGCGACGAAGCGCGCCGATGCCGGTGCCGGCGTGAATGGTGCCGATCCCGCCGGGATGGCCCGTGCCCCATGCTTTGAGCAGGTCGAGGGCTTCCGATCCGCGCACCTCCCCAATCGGGATGCGGTCGGGGCGCAGGCGCAGCGAGGACCGCACAAGGTCCGACAGGCTGGCGACGCCATCCTTGGTGCGCAGCGCCACCAGATTGGGCGCGGCACATTGCAGCTCGCGGGTGTCTTCGATGATGACGACACGATCCGCGCCCTTGGCGACCTCCGCCAAAAGGGCATTGGTGAGCGTGGTCTTGCCGGTGGAAGTGCCGCCCGCCACCAAGATATTGGCGCGGGCTGCGACGGCTTCGCGCAGCGTTTCCGCCTGATCGGCAGACATGATGCCGGCGGCCACATAGTCGTCGAGCGTGAACACCGCGACGGCAGGTTTACGGATGGCGAAGGCCGGCGCGGCGACCACGGGCGGCAAAAGGCCCTCGAACCGTTCCCCGCTCTCGGGCAGCTCTGCCGAGACGCGGGGGCTGCGGGCATGAACCTCTGCGCCGACATGATGCGCGACCAGCCGCACGATGCGTTCGCCATCGGCGGCGGACAGGCGTTCGCCCGTGTCGGAAAGCCCTTCGGACAGCCGGTCCACCCAAAGGCGACCGTCCGGGTTCAACATTACCTCGACCACGGCCGGGTCTTCGAGCAGCCGGGCAATGGCGGGGCCGAGCGCGGTGCGCAACATGCGCGCGCCGCGCTGGATCGCTTCCTGTCTGTGGTGGTTGGTGGTCATGTCGGCCCCGGCTTCTGGCGGGGCGCAACAGGCGGTCCCCGGATCGGGGTCGATTAAGAAAGCCCGGAATTGGGCCGGTTCAACAAGTATCTAAGCGGCGGCGGCAATCGGCGGCCATCGGCGGTAAATAGGACGGGTCCGAATACTTATTCTTGATCGCCGTTGCTCTCGGATTCGTCCGGCAACGGATCGTCGGGAAGTGAGTCGAGGTCGCGCGACAGCTCTTTGAGGAACCTGTCGCCGGTCGCCAGACGCCGGCCGAGATTCTGCTGCCTTTCCACCTCTCCTTTTTGCTACCGAAGTTGCGATCAGGCTTGTCGCACGTTATTAATGGTCATGCCCTATGTTAAAAATGACGACGTTCTCGTGAGGTATGAGACGTTTGGTGATGAAACGAACCTGCCTCTTGTCCTGATCTTTGGCATCAGCATGACCTGTGAGGACTGGTTAGAACTTGGCTACATCTCAGGATTGGCTAAGGAATTTCATGTCGTATGTGTCGAACCTCGCGGGCACGGGCTAAGCACATGCCCCACGAATTCGTCCTCTTACGCATTGCCCAAAATGGCTTCTGACATTGAAACGGTAATCAACACCCTAGATCTAGTAAATCCATTAGTCTGGGGATACTCGCTCGGCGCAAAAATAGCGCTCGCTGCCGCCGTTCAAAATCCAGAGGCTTATCGAGGATTGATTCTTGGGGGGTTCGAGCTTCACTCTGAAGTCGATTTGGCGACAGATATGGTTGCCGAAACATTTTCCAGTGGAGCACAAGCTTGGCTTGCTGTTTGGATGCAAATGTTCGATGTGCCGGACGGCATGGCCACCCGTCTTGCTCGCGTCAACACCAACGCACTTCATGCATTACGCACCGCTGAAGCTGAATGGCCGCCCTTGGGTGCGGCTTCTGAGTCGTTCACTGCGCCAGTTTTACTTTATGCAGGCGAAAAGTGCTTTTTTCGGAATGCAACAGCCGCCGCCGTCGCACATTTCCCATCAGCACGGTATCTCGAACGCCCTGGGCGAAATCACTTTGATCTGATGCCTGATAGCGCGTGGATAACCGGAGAGGTAGTTCAGCAATTCGGAAGCTCTAGATAACATTGATGCGTTGACGGAGAGAAGTAGGCGAACCTAGCGCCGCGCATAGCGACTATAGTCGGTGCAATAATCTTCATCAGCGCTCCTGCGTTGGATGATTGTTCAACCCCGGAAGACCTTCTTCAGGCCCAACATCTCTCGTAATCTCCTTCAAGAACCTGTCGCCCGTCGCCAGACGCCGGCCGAGATTCTGCATGAATCCTTCAAACCGTTCCGCACCTTTCGCGCGGGCAGCAGATTGCGCGGCTCCTGAAAGCGGCGGCGTGATGGTCATCCAGAAATGGATGAACTGCGCGACCGTCTCGCCGAGGACGGCGAGATCTAGGTCGAGCGTGTCGATCTGGCGGCCGAGTTTATCCAAGCGGCGAGACATGGCGGCTTCAAGCTGGTCGTCGGCATCGCCGGACAGGTAGGACATGACCGCCGCCTCCACGATGGCGGATTTCGAGACATTGCGGCGCAGCGCCGCCGAGCGGCGCAGCGCCATCGCCTCGATCTGCGGGATGAGCGCTGGGTCGAAATAGAGATTCAGGCGGGTGCGTGTGGTCATAGGCGTGTCCTCAAAGCTCGATTCCATCATCGGGGTTCATCGCCACCTGCCGCGCCACCATCCTCATGCGCTGGCGGATAGTGCGGGCCTTGGCCGCGTCAACATCCGGCTCGTCGTCCAGAATGTCGAACTCCTGTTCGGGGGATGGCGGCGGGGTGACGATTTCCTCATGCTCGGGCAATTCCGGCTCGCGGCGGATGCCGGCGTTGGCCGGATCGCCCTCGGTCGCATCTGCGGCGACCGTTGCGGAACGGCTTCCCGCCGCGACCACGCGGCCGGACCAGTCATCGGCGGATGGGCTGGGCGCCAGCGGAGCGGCGACCAGATCGGGCGGGGTCAGGATGCGTTCCTGAAACCGCGCATCCTCGAAATAGCGGGCCTTGGTTGCGCGGATCGGCGGCGTGCCCGCGACCATGACGATTTCGTCGGTTGGCGGAAGCTGCATGATCTCGCCCGGCGTGAGCAGCGGCCGAGCCGTCTCCTGCCGTGAAACCATCAAGTGACCTAACCACGGTGCAAGGCGATGGCCGGCGTAGTTGGTGGAATCGCGCAACTCGGTCGCGGTGCCAAGCGCGTCGCTCACCCGCTTGGCCGTCCGCTCGTCATTCGTGGCGAAGCTGACGCGGACGTGGCAGTTGTCGAGGATGGCGTTGTTCGGCCCATAGGCGCGCTCGATCTGGTTGAGGCTCTGCGCGATCAGGAAGCCTTTGATTCCATACCCCGCCATGAAGGCGAGCGCCGATTCAAAGAAGTCGAGCCGGCCGAGCGCCGGAAACTCGTCCAGCATCAACAGCAGGCGATGGCGCTTGCCGGAGGTGGTCAGTTCCTCGGTCAACCGCCTGCCGATCTGGTTGAGGATCAGGCGGATAAGCGGCTTGGTGCGGTTTATGTCGGACGGCGGCACGACCAGATAGAGCGTGACGGGCCGGCGGCTGCCGACCAGATCGGCAATGCGCCAGTCGCATCGTGCCGTCACCTGCGCCACCACGGGATCGCGGTAGAGGCCGAGAAATGACATGGCTGTGGAAAGGACGCCGCTGCGCTCGTTCTCGCTCTTGTTCAGCAGCTCGCGGGCCGACGACGCGATGACGGGATGAACGCCAGCCTCGCCGAGATGCGGCGTATCCATCATGGCGCGCAAGGTCGCCTCGACCGGGCGACGCGGATCGGACAGGAAGTTGGCAACGCCCGCCAAGGTCTTGTCCTTCTCCGCATAGAGGACATGCAGGATCGCGCCGACCAGCAGCGAATGACTGGTCTTTTCCCAATGGTTCCTTTTGTCCAAGCTGCCTTCGGGATCGACCAGAATATCCGCGATGTTCTGCACGTCGCGGACTTCCCATTCCCCTTGCCGGACCTCCAGCAGCGGGTTGTAGGCCGACGATCTGGCGTTGGTTGGATCGAACAGCAGCACGCGGCCATGCTTCGCGCGGAAGCCCGCTGTCAGCGTCCAGTTTTCGCCTTTTATGTCGTGGACGATGGCGGATGCGGACCATGTCAGCAGCGTCGGCACCACCAGCCCGACACCTTTGCCGCTGCGCGTCGGGGCGAAGCATAGGACATGCTCCGGGCCATCATGGCGCAGGTAGTCCCGGTTGTATCGGCCGAGCAGGACGCCATCGGGACCGAGCAGGCCGGCGGTGCGGATTTCCCTATCCTCTGCCCATCGCGCCGAACCATAGGTGGCGACGTTGCGCGCCTCCCGTGCCCGGATGATCGACATGAGGATGGCGGCGGCGATGGCGAGGAAACCGCCCGATACGGCGATGATGCCGCCCTCGACGAAGATCGCGGGCGCGTAGGCGTCGAACGAAAACCACCACCAAAAGAAGGCCGGCGGATAATAGACCGGCAGGCCAACCAGCTCGAACCACGGATTGCCAAGCTGGGGCTGGAAGCCGAGGCGAAACGCTACCCATTGCGTCGCCGCCCACGTCATCACCAAGACGATGGTGAAGACTACGGCGATCTGACCCCAAAGGATTCGGCCTCCGCGCAATGCAGGCTCCAGTCGGCAAAAGAGACGGAGCCGATCAGAGAGTAGGCAAAATCGGGACAGGCAACAGGAAAGCGGATGCGAGAGGGCTGCCGGATACTATCGGCGGCAAATAGGACGGGTTGCATTCACCGCCATCCGGCCGGGTGATCGCCGCTGCTCAACTGGTCGGGCGAATCGCCGCAATGGATGCCTCGGATAGCCCTCGCGTCATGTCGCCGCTGTCACATATGTAACTTGCATAATGGAAGTAACGCCATTATGGATGTGCCATGCAACGAACAAGCTTTCTATCATCCGAATGTCCCGCAGCCCGAGCGCTGGAAAGCGTCGGTGACTGGTGGAGCATCCTGATCCTGCGGGACGCCTTCCAAGGGTTGAGCAAATTCGATGAATTCGAGAAGAATCTCGGTATTTCCACGAACATTTTGGCGAGGCGATTGAAACATCTCACAGCCGAAGGGTTGTTTGAAAGGCAACGATACAATGATCATCCGCCTCGATTTGAATACGTCCTTACCGACAAGGGGCGAGATTTCTATCCGGTAGCAATCGCCCTGTTCGCATGGGGAAACCGGAATCTTGCGCCCAATGAAATAGCCATGCGCCTTGGCGACAGGGAAACCGGTAGGGAACGAAACGCCATCATAGTCGATGCGGATACTGGAGAAAAAATCACTCCTGAAAACACGGTTCTTCTAGCAGGCCCAGCGGCGACGGAAGAAACGATGCGCGTCATAAACCGTGTGAAGCGGGTAAACTCAGAAAAAGCGGAATAATCAAATGCGTCGAATTGTTATAACCGGCATGGGTCTGGTGGGCCCTCTTGGTTCCGGGACCGAAACAAGCTGGAAAAGGCTCTTGGAAGGAAAATCAGGAATTAGGAGTTTGCCCGATGAAATCTCCAGCGACCTGCCGGTGAAAATCGGAGGACTCGTTCCCAGCCTGATTGAAGATTCCGAAGCCGGTTTCGATCCCGATGTGATCGTTGACACAAAGGATCAACGAAAAATGGATCGCTTCATTCTGTTCGCACTAGCGGCCGCGATGGAGGCTCTTGAAACGGCGGGATGGCATCCTACGTGCGACTACGAACGTGAGCGCACGGCGACAATTATTGCCTCTGGTATAGGCGGATTTCCTGCAATTGCTTCAGCAGTTCGTATAACGGATACACGGGGAGCACGGAGGCTATCACCCTTTACCGTGCCATCGTTTCTGGCCAATCTCGCGGCAGGACATGTTACCATCAGGCATGGATTTACAGGTCCTATTGGCACGCCTGTAACCGCCTGCGCTGCCAGCGTTCAAGCCATCGGCGACGCCGCGCGGCTGATACGCTCTAACGAGGCCGACATCGCTCTGTGCGGCGGGGCAGAAGCATGCATTGATAAGGTTAGTCTTGGGGCATTTGCTGCCGCGCGAGCACTATCCACCGGCTACAATACTACCCCGGAACTGGCGTCGAGGCCGTTCGACACCGGGCGCGATGGTTTCGTAATGTCTGAAGGGGCGGGTCTGATCGTCATAGAGGAATTAGAACATGCCCTCGCTCGGGGTGCCAAGCCCATAGCGGAATTGGTGGGATACGGCACAAGCGCCGATGCACATCATATGACTGCCGGTCCAGATGACGGCCGAGGCGCGGCCCGTGCGATGGGAATTGCACTCCACAGTGCTGGGTTGAAACCAATCGATATTCAACATTTGAACGCACATTCCACCTCCACCCCCGTAGGAGATCGAGGAGAAATTGCCGCGATACAATCCGTGTTCGGCAATCATGATGTGGTCGTAAGCGCCACGAAATCGGCTACGGGGCACCTACTTGGTGCCGCAGGCGGTATTGAGGCAATCTTCACGGTGCTCGCTTTGCGCGATCAAATTGCTCCCCCAACGAGAAATTTAGAAACCCCCGATCCTGTTGCCGCTGGTATCGACCTCGTTCGCCAATCTGCGCGGCCCATTCTCATGGAACATGCCATTTCCAACGGATTCGGCTTTGGCGGTGTTAATGCAAGTGTCGCTTTCCGGCGATGGCAGTAACAGTCCCGGACTGTGCTTCCGCAAACACTTCGGTTCGCTACGCAACGATGGTCAGATAACGCTTTTGAGAGGAAGGTCGAATAGAGCATTGATCCTATAGCGCCGGTCCTATCTGCCCGCGCAGACCTCGCTGCTGAGCTGGCGGTTGATGACCGGCCGCCACGGGACAAGGGTGCATTTATGGCTCTTTTCAACCACAGCGAACTGGCTGCTGGATAATTGTACGGTGCCGGTGGACTTGTCGCTCACGCCTTCGCTATCCGTGGTAGTATCGAACGGTAGTCCGTGCAGACCTTCCGGCCCATGTCGTTGGCGAGGCTGAGCAGGTTGCGAAGCGCCGCGCTGCGATTGGACGGCGACCAGACAGCCGAGAAGGCGACCGGCTCCGGCTCGTCGGTGAAGGGCAAAAAGACAATGCCGTTTGTCGGCAACAGCGCCGTGGCCGCGCCGACGATGGTGATGCCAAAGCCCTGTCCGACCAAAGACAAAAGGGTGCCACGCCCCACGTCGAAGCGCAGGATCGACGGCGCAGGCCAGCGCTCGGCATGGCGTAGCACGATATGGCTATGAACCTGCGGTCCAGTGCCGCCATGCCTGACAAGGAACGTCTCGCCTGCCAAATCGGGCCATGTGACGGCTGACCGCTTGGCGAGCGGATGCCGTTCCGGTAGCACCGCCAAGAGCGGTTCGGTCCA
Organism: Mesorhizobium sp. Z1-4; assembly: GCF_004000235.1. Lineage (GTDB taxonomy): Bacteria > Pseudomonadota > Alphaproteobacteria > Rhizobiales > Rhizobiaceae > RCIO01. Next base: position 1,028,208 of record NZ_RCIO01000001.1, on the reverse strand, counting down.
TGTGCGACGGGAATGGCAGTCGGGTGGTTGGGGCGTGCCCGCGACGAACGCCACGTCCAACCTGCCGGCGCGAAGCTGCACCACCGCTTCACGGGCCGGGCCTTCGGCGATCTCGACTTCAACATCGGGGTAATCCTTGCGGTATTGGCCGATCAGCTTTGCGAGGAAGCTATGCGGAATCAGGGCATGGATACCGATACGAAGCCGGCCGCTTTCTCCGGCTGCCGCCATGCCGGCGGTTTTCACCGCATGGTCGAGTTGGTCAATACCTACGGCTATCCGCTCGACGAAATGGCGTCCGGCCTCGGTCAGCCGAACGCCGCGCGCATGACGCTCGAACAAGAGGATGCCGAGGTCTTCTTCCAGTGCCTTCACGCGGGCGCTGACGCTGGACTGTGCAACGCCGAGCGCGTTGGCGGCGTGACGGAAGTTGAGATATTCGGCGACAGCGAGAGTGTGAACTAAGGTCATCATTGGCACTCGCCCCGAAAGGAGATGATTGCTCAACAGATTTAATCCGTCATTTCTCCTAAGTCTACGCATGCCAAATCGCCATGACTAAATCACAATGAAGTTGCGAATGGTCTGCGTAGTATTGGCAGACATATTAAATAGAGGATCGCGCCGACAATCCAAACCCAACCGTTCCATGCCCCGGCGGTGGCAGAATAGAGTGCTGTGAAGCCAAGCGGTCCTGCGATAGAGCTTAGATTGGTGAGGCTCGTTAGCGTTCCTTGCAAAGCCCCTTGCTTGTTACTGCTGACATTGTTTGAGAGCATTGCCTGCAAGGCCGGCATGCCAACACCCCCGGCGGCAAGCAGCAACAGAATCGGGAACACCATCCATCCCTGCGTGGCAAAAGCCAGAAGAACGAAGCCAGTCGCATCCGCAGCCATGCCAAACAGCAGCGTGCGCCGCTCTCCAAGCCGGCTTGAAAGCGGGCCGGTAACAAACGCTTGGAAGATCGCATGTGTTGCCCCAAACGCCGCGAGCGACAAACCAACGGTCGCGGTGTTCCACTGAAAACGGTCCTCGCCATATATGACCCATAGGGCTGCAGGCACTTGGCCGATCAGTTGAATAATGAAGAAAACTGCGAAAAGCGCACCTAGCCCGCGCAATGCATCATCCAGCCGTAACAGAACGAATGGTTTGATGCGAACCGGCTTTCCGGTCCCGCCATGGCTGTGATGAGTCTCCTTGAGGAAAATGCAGGCAAGCAGGAACGCGAACCCGTTGAGAAGGGCGGCGGCGATAAACGGGGCATGAGCAGAGATACCACCGAGCATGCCACCAAGTGCTGGCCCGGCAATCATGCCCGCCCCATAACAGGCCCCCATGTAGCCGAACCAGCGTGCGCGAGAACCTTCCCCCGTCGAATCGGCAATGGTTGAGGCTGCTACAGCTCCGGTTGCGCCCGTGACGCCGGACACGAGTCGGCCGATATAGAGCACCCATAAGACCGGCGCTGATGCCATAATCGTGTAATCGACTGCGGCTCCTGCAAGAGAAGCCAGAAGTACCGGACGCCGACCGTAAGAATCCGAAAGCTGTCCAAGCATGGGCGCGAAGACGACCTGCATCAATGCATAGAGCGACAGCAAGGCACCATAGTGTCCAGCGACCTGCTCTGCTGGCACAAGCTCACGCAGAAGCGTCGGAAGGACGGGCATGATGAGGCCGAGACCCATGGCGTCAAGACCCACGATCAGCAGGGCAATGATGGCAGAGCTGCGCACCTGAAACTCCAGCGCCGCTCAATGGAGCGACTTTATCAACGATAAGGAGATGGACATAGAACTTATCGGTGATAAATTGTCAAGCACTGGCGAAGGAACGTGAATGACCAAACTGGACAAGGGCACCGTGATCGCGGCGGCGCTAGAGCTGTTGAACGAGGTTGGCATGGACAGCCTGACGACGCGGAAGCTCGCTGAACGCCTCAAGGTTCAGCAGCCTGCGCTTTACTGGCATTTCCAGAACAAGCGAGCGCTGCTTGATGCGCTCGCCGAGGCGATGCTGGCGGAACGCCATACCCGCTCGCTACCCGAAGAGAATGAGGACTGGCGGGTGTTCCTGAAAGAGAATGCCCTGAGCTTCAGAACGGCGTTGCTCTCTTATCGCGACGGCGCGCGTATCCATGCCGGCACTCGACCGACAGAACCGAATTTTGGCACCGCCGAGACGCAAATACGCTTTCTCTGCGCGGAGGGCTTTTGTCCGAAGCGCGCCGTTTGGGCGCTCCGGGCGGTCAGTCACTATGTGGTCGGTTCCGTTCTCGAGCAGCAGGCATCTGATGCCGATGAGAGAGTTCCGGACAGGCCAGATGTGTCCGAGCAAGCACCGTCGTCCTTCCTGCACGATCTGTTTCACGAGTTGGAAACAGACGGCATGGATGCTGCGTTCAACTTCGGACTCGACAGCCTCATCGCTGGTTTCGAGCGGCTGCGTTCATCTACAACAGATTAGAGGCTTATGCCCCTTTGCCGCCCCAACTGCCACGACACCGATCCGCTTTGCACGATGCCCATGACCTCACGGCCGAGCTGGCGGTCGATGACCGGCCGCCACGGGACAAGGGAAATGAGCGGTATCTTGCCAGACAGGATACCGCCATTCACGAGGTTTCGAAGATTATTGCGCCGCATCAAAGCGGGCTTGCTTCCAGTCGTCGGCTAGACGACTGGCGACTTCTCGGTGGCAGCATCACGGGATCGAAGGAGCGCCAGCCCCAACGACACCAGCACTGCCATTGCCGTGGCGTAACAAATCACGGGCCACGCTGTATCGCCGTTTAACAGCGTCACCGCCAATGTCCCGACGATACTGACTATCAGGCTTTGGATGCAGAAGTAGAACGCAACCGCTGATCCAGCGATGTCGTCGAACTGCGCAAGTGCGCCGTTGGCGGTAACGGACACCGTGAAGACAATGCCGACCGCGACAACCCACATCGGCAGGATGAAGCTGAAAAATGACGGCGATCCGAAAAGTTGGCCGATCCCCAACAGGATCGCGCCGGAAACGAGCAACGCCATCCCGCGCGCTACGCATCCCGCGATACCCCATTTGGCAACGAAGGACTTTGCGAAGCGGGTTGTCGTGACCATGACCAGCGCGACAGTCGCGAAGGCCAAGCTAAATCCGATCTCGGAATAGCCGGCTTGGCCTATGAGAACACGGGGGGCTGTCGAGAAGAAAACGAAGAATGTGCCCATGCCGGCACTAAATCCGACCGTGTAAACCCAAAAGGCCGGACTCGCGAAGATCGGCAAAACAGATCGTTGCGTTCTGGCCTGATCCAACGGTCGGGTTTCATGCCACCTGAAACTGGCGTTTAAGAGTGCGAGCGAAGCCAGTGCAGCCAGTGTGATGAAGATCGCCTGCCATCCCCAAAACTCGCCGATCAGCGCACCGGCTATAGGGCCGAGCGCAGGCACGAACGCCAGCATCGAACTGAAAAGGCCGTAGATGACGGCACCTTCGGGACGATTGGCATATACGTCGCGCACGGTCGCGAAGGTGGCCACCAGCATGGCCGATGCTCCAACAGCCTGAACCAGACGAAACGCAACAAAGGCTAATGCAGTTGAAGAACAAGCCGCTCCCAGAGACGCAGCAACGAAAGCCGTTGCGCCTACAAGCAGGATCGGCCGTCGCCCGACGCGATCGGAGAGTGGCCCAAAGATCACTTGGCCCACACCGAGCATCACCATGTAGAGGCTCAACGTGAGTTGGATTATGGATGGAGTCGTGTTCAGGACGCCCGGCATCGCCGGAACGACTGGAAGATAAATATCCATCGCCAGCGAGGCGAGGATGTCGAAGGGAGCCATAAGCAGCAAGGCTGCCGGCAGCGTATAGGCCCACGCGGGGCGTGTGGTGGTCATGACGAATCAACCGCTCGATTAAGGATACCGGGCAGCGTCTGCTCGTCAGCAATCAGATGGGATTGGTCTTACAGAGCGCCGCAACAACAATTCTGATGTTGCGGCTTACTTGTCTGCTGACTTGGAATTTCCCATGCTGATGGCTCCACGATTACGAAATTGAATAGCAGCTCTTATCGAATTAGTTGTTGCGTTGCAATGCGGTATCGTTGGCTCCTATAGCCCCAACCCCCGCTGCCGCCCTAACTGCCACGACACCGAACCGCCCTGCATGATACCCGCGACCTCGCGGCCGAGCTGGCGGTCGATGATCGGCCGCCACGGGACAAGGGTGAACTCGTGGCTCTTTTCCACGATGGCGAACTTGCCGCTCGTTAGCTGGACAGTCCCGGTGAACTTGCCGCTGACACTCTCACCATCCTTGGCGGCGCGGAACGGCAGCGCCTTGCCCTCGGTCATCTCCGCACCGGCGCGCGCAACTTCCCGCTCGCGCAGGGTGGCGAGAAGATTGCGCCGGTAGAAGATTCGGCCGTCCCTGTTGCGCGTGGCGTCGCGCTGTTCGATATGATGCTCGCGGCGCTGGTCCATGGCTTCGCGGACCTGTTGCCCGAAGCCGGTCGGCGCAAGGTCGGCCGTTTCGCCATGGACCAATCGCCGGTCCAGCCATGTCGCGCAGTCCGAACGTATCTGCCTTTGCAGATCAACCGGGGAAAGCACGCGAACGCTGGCCTGCCGGTCGCGGCCGGTATCGTAATCAGCCGCGCGGCTGACCAGATCATCTGGGATGCGCCATTGGTCGGCGTCGATGCGCTCGACGATGCCGGCCCGGCGCAGCGCCTCCAGCCGCCGGACATGGGCATCGATATAGCCCTCATCGTCGCCGCCGGGAACGCGGCCCTCGAATTTCGCCTGCTCCAGATGGCGGCTCGGCCGATAGATGCCGTCCTCGGCGATGGCGGTGATGGTGCGGTCGGACGGCCGGGGTGCCACCTCGGCCGGGCCGATCTGGATGACGCTGCCAATGCGGGCGTCCTCCAGCCGCTCGGGCGTGATGCCGGCGATGTGGTGCGTCCTACCGTCGATCCCGTCCACCACGATTGTCAGGTTCTCGCCCAACTCGTCGGACAGGTGCTTGTCCACGACGCGGCCGACGATAGGCGTCTCGGGCGCTCCGTCATGGATTTGGAAGCTCATGGGATCGCGTTCGCCTGCCTGCGGGCCGAGCGCCTTCTGCATGGTGCGGATAATGTCGCCACGCTCGCCTAGCTCGCGCAGGGCCGGTTCCATGTCCTTGCTCAATTCCCAAACGGCGGGCGCGTGCTCGGTCGCCAGCCCCATCTTCTCCAGCTTGGTAAGGCGGCGCAGGCGCAAGGTGCGCTCGAACTGCCGCCTCGGCTCTGCCAGTTCATGGCGCAGGTCGAGGAAACGGGCATCGGCTTCCTCGGCCATGGCGCGGTCGATCCGGGTGAAGCGGTCTTGGTCGATCTCGGCAGACAGCTTGCGGGTCTGCTCGATCTCGGTGACGGGGCCGAGTTCCAGACTGGCAAGCTCGCTGGCGCGCTCGCGCAGGCCGGCGGAAAGGTAGTCGCCATTGATGACTAGATCCCCGCCGGTATCGTCGCGGCCGTTGACGATGACATGCACATGGGGATGGCCGGTGTTGTAGTGATTGACGGCGACCCAATCGAGTTTCGTGCCGAGGTCGGTTTCCATCTGTTTCATGAAATCGCGGGTGTAGGCCGTGAGGTCCGACAGCTCCGCGCCGTCCTCGGGCGAGACGATGAACCTGAACTGATGGCGGTCGTCCTTGCCGCGATCAAGGAAGGCATCGCCATCGGCGCGGTCGTCGGTCGCCGAATAGAGCCGGCCTCGCTCGCCGTCGCGTGACGTGCCGTCGCGCTGGACATAGCGCAGATGCGCGCGGGCACGACCGCCCTTCCACGCGGCCCGGACGCTGCGCTGCTTGACGATCACGCGACGGCTGCCGGGCTGGCGATGATGCCATTGGCCGGAGATATTTCGGGCGCGCACGAAGCTCGCACCCCGGCCGCGCTTCACGCCCTTGCCGCTGGCGACCACGGCACGGGAACGGCCCGGCGATGACGGGCGGGTGGATGACGCCATGGAAGGATCGCGGGAGGCCGCTGCCTGATGCTGGCGGGTGATCTTCTTGACCTGCGTGAAAAAGCTCTTGGTCTTGCCGGCCTTGGGCGTGTCGGATCGGATGCGGCCGGGCTTCGGACGGAAGCGGTTTTCGTCGTCGGCGCTCAAGGGCGCGACTCCAGCCAAAACCGCCCAAAACAGGCCGATATGGGCCTATGGTGCCGCTCGAAACCCTGCAAAGCCAAGGCTTTGCGCGAAATCGCGGCACGCGGCCCCTCAAAACCATGGTGCCGGAACCGGCCACCTAACCAGTGTGCAGACAACAATAATTTCCAGAAGCGGCCCGACATGGTGCCGTCTTCTTTAATCTTGCCCTCCGCCCTTTCTGTCTTTTCTGCCCCTCCTGCCGGGAATCCTGCCGGGCGCAAACCTGCCCGACCGGATGCCGAAACCAGCGCCGCCGAGCGCGGGAACGCCGCCCTCATGGCGTTCCCCCGTCGCTGGCGCTCGCCACGAAAATGCTGCCGTCCTGCGGCTCCGCACGGGCGGGGTCGCGCGCCGGAACGGCAGCGCGGCCGTCGCCTGTTTGCACCTCGGACGGCGGCGCGGCGGCATCCCGCGTGTCGGCCGGACGCATGACGAATAGTGGTGCCTCGCGCCAATCGGGCGGCGGTGCCGGTTGCTGGGACGGCGCATCCGATGGAGCCGCGCCGCCAAGGATCGGGGCGAGCGCGGCGACATAGGCGCGTGTCTCGGCGGGCAGTGGGCGGCCCGTCGCGCGGTGCTCGTCATAGCGACCGGGGCCGGCGTTATAGGCCGCAAGCATCGCGCCGACATTGCCGTAGCGGTCGAACATCTCGCGCAGATAGGCCGTGCCTGCGAGGATGTTGTCGCGCGGGTCGTAGGGATCGCGGCCGAGGCCATGGCGGACGCGCAGGCCCGCCCATGTGTCGGGCATCACCTGCATCAATCCCATCGCCCCGGCCGACGAAATCGCGCGCACGTCGCCCGCGCTCTCGGCGCGCAGCACCGCGACGATCCAATGCTCGGGGATGCCGAACCGCTGCGACGCCTCGGCGATGTGCGCCGCATAAGGATGGGCGGCGACCGGGCGCTCGACCGACGCGGATTGCGCGACAGCGACGCCCGATCCGATGCAGACGGAAAGCGCCCCCGCCAGCAGCAGGACGGCATAATGCCATGCCGGCCTGTCTCCGCTTCGCCGCCAGCCTGCCAGCGTGCTCGCTGCGGTCAAGGGCAAGGCGCAAGCGCCGGCCGATGGCCGCCCCTGACCTTCGCTGCGCGCGCCGGCCGTCTGGTCGCCGAGCGGGACGAAGGGATGAGACGGCTTTTCCGCGAACAAAGGGATGACGATCTTGGACCGGATGGCGGGCCGGACGCGCGCGGCCGTCATTCCTCGTCCTCGATCTTCCGGGCGTGCTTCCAACGCAGGGTCCAGACCGAAGGATCGTCGTTGGACTGGAACAGTTTGGCGCGGATCGGGGACGGGAAGATTGGCCCCTCCAATCGCATCGACACGAACTCGCCAGCGTTCTCGCTGGAGTCTTTCCATGCGGGGCCGGCGTCCGGGCCGTCCTCGCTATCGAGGCGCAAGCGATAGTCGGTCGCGTTTTTCACGTCGCTGGGCTTGGCCGGGACGATGAACAGCTTTTCGTGGAGGCCGAACGAATGAAGCTCCCCCGCATAGCCGGTTTCGGTGCGGGTGAAGGTGCCTATTTCTGCCATGGAAATCTCCTGCGGTTGGGGGTGGTTTCAGTGCTTCGGCGCGCGCCACTCGTAGCGGCCGACGCCGTCCTCATCGGTCCAGAGCGGGACCGCTCGGCCGATGATGGAAGCTGCGGGGATGGGTCCGAAGTAACGGCCGTCGAGGCTGTCACGGGCCTGCCAATTCATGAGGAAAAGCTGGCCGTCGCCGATGACGCGGCAGCCCTGCCAGACGGGCAGATCGCGGCCGAGGCTGTCGCGCTCAAGCGCCTCGCCCATCTCGATCCCGTTCACCGTGATCGTGCGGCCGGTGCGGCAAACCCGCTGTCCCGGCAGGCCCAAGACGCGCTTCAAGAGCGGGACGCCTCGCGCGACATAGCCGCGCTCCACCATGAAGGCGGCGAGCGGTTCGGGCGGCATGAAGGCGACCAGCTCGGGCACGTCGATCCGGTCCGCCGGCTCGACAGTATAGAATCCGACTGGCGCGCTGGCCGTGGCGTTCCAGAGGAGTTTCGTCGGCATCTCGACCGCGCTTGCGGCGGCGATGCCGATGACGGCGAGCGCCGTCACCGTGAGGGTGCGGCGGCGCGTCATGGGTCGATCCTTCGGCGATGAAGCCATGCGGAATGTCGTTCGGGGGTGTAGGCGTGCGGCTCCAGATTGGCGGTCAAACGGTTGTGGACGTGCCGCCAGTGGTCCGGCGAGGCATCGGCCGGATCGAGACCGAGCGATTCCACGGCGTCGATAGCGGCAAGCGCGCGTTGCACCTTCGGCCAGCCATCGAGGCGCAACAGGATTTCGCCACCGGGGCGCACGAAGGGCAATGTCTGGAACGGCTCGCCCCGACCGATGGCCCGCACAATGTCGATGCGCGAAACGACAGTGCCGTGCTCGCCAGATGCCCAACGGACGAAGGCGAAGACGCTGCCCGGCGCGAAGCCGACGACGCTGCGGCGGCGGTCGATGATCTGTTCGTAGCTCTTGCGGCCGAAGCGTATCCAGTGCTCGACCTTGCGTTTCTCGAAGGTCAGCTCGACCAATGTTGTGAAGGGCGCGGGGCCGTTCGGCAGCGGACGGCCGTGCGCGCTGCGATGAGCGCGGCGGGTCATTGTTCATCTCCGGGGATGTCCTGGGGACTGTGCGGGCGCGGGGCGGCATTCGCGGCGGCTGTCATGGCTCGCCCCTTTGGGCAGAACCGGCACCACGCTTCGCCTGCGCGCGCGTCAAAGAAAAAGAGTTAGATTTTCTGTTAGATAAGTTAGCGGCCGGATTCCGCTTTTCAGGCCAAAGCGTTAGCTGCGGTTCGTGCGCCTGATCTGCCGATAGTGATGCGCCTGATGTGCCGATACCCCGTGCGCCTGATCTGCCGATGGCATTAACAGGGTTATCAACAGTGCCTGTTGATGAGTTTCCGGGGCGGATACGTAGCAGCTCGCGGCCGTCTTCCCGCTCGATCTGGAGCAGGTAGCCGGGGAGCGGCTGGCGGGCCGCGATGCGGCGCAGGTCGAGCGCGAAGTCGGACGGCCGCGCCGCGCTGCCGGATTTCTGATGAAGGTGCGCGACCTCGAAAATCCAGCCGTGGCGCTGGTGGCCGGCGTGCTTTCTGGCGACGCGGTAAAGCCAACGCTCGATGCCGCCAGTCAGCCGGAAATAGGCCGGATCGATGGTCAGGACCAGCGAGCGGTCGATGACGCTGTTGTAGAACCATTCGGGCAGGACGAACTCCATGCCCTCGACGCGGCCGACGCGCGTCGTCATTTCCTCCCACTCGTTGATCCATGAGAATTGCCGGCGACGCCAATGCGGGCCGTTGCGAATGGTGGTGGCGATGACGGTCGATTGCAGCCGCGCCAGCGCCGCTTTCAGAAGTCGGTATTGGTGATTGCCGGTCGGCCGCCCGATGGCGCGCAACAGATGGTAAGGCGTAAACCGGACAAAGCGCGAAGTGGTGAGGCCGTTGTTCTCAGCCGCGACGATCTGCGAGGCCGCCCATATCAGCACATCGGCATCCCATATGGTCGCCATGCCGTGCTCGGGCATCCCGAACACCTGCACCTCTATGTCGGCGGCCCTATAGAGTATCGGCTTCGTGCGCGGGGTCTTTGCCAGCGAGAAGAACGGCCGTTCCATCAAATCGCGCTGGTCGCGTGGTGGCGCGTCGCCTGTTGCGACAACGAAGGGGTCTAGGCGGCTGCGCTCGCTGTCTTCGGTCGGCTGCGCGGCGGCGTGATTGTCCTCGCGCAGCATCTAGCAGTCGCCCCGTTCTTCGGGCGTGAGCGGACGCGCGGGAAAGACGGTGCCGGCGGTCTTGTCGCGGGTGGATTTACGTTCGCCGACCGCGCTCCAGTCTTCCAGATCGCGGACGGTGTAGAGGACACGGCCGCCGACCTTGCGATAGGTCGGGCCGGTGCCGTAGGTGCGATGCTTCTCAAGGGTGCGGATGGATATGCCGAGGAAGCGCGCGGCTTCCTTGGTGCGCAACAGGCGCGGCGGCAGGCCCGCAAGCGGATTTGCCATGGATCACCTCCAGTCGGGATTGGGCTGCCGGAGGGCGGCAGCGGACTGTGGCGAACCATGGCGAGGGATCGGCGGCGCGTAGCGTGCCGCATTTGCGCCTATGCGCTGGCGGCACCCCCTTCGGGGCGGTGCGCTGCCAATAGATGAGGAATTTCAGCGGCTCGTCGCCCGCCACGCCGAAAAGCCGGAGACATTCCCGCGCGGTTCGGTTAAGAATCGCAGCGGAGCAGACGCGCTGCTCTGGGGCGTCGAAACCCCTCACGAATGGCCGGTGCCAGCCAGAACGGCACCAACTCCTTGACCTTATGGTCGGGGAGCCTGTGGCGTATACAACAGGCTTTCCGAGCTAAAGGCCATGGGGCCGTTTCGTGACGGTTTCGAACTCCCCGATCACCAAGAGTCAGAGAGAATCGTTTGCGGGGGCGCACCGCAGACAAGCTCTCTCGGATACGGGGAATGACCATGCGGGTTCCCGTCGAACTCGATCCAGATGTGGACGATGAAGCGCCGACCGGCGACACCATAACCGTCTATGACGAACGACATTACATCACCTATCTGCGTTTACTGGATGCGAAGGCCGAGGGCGCGGACTGGAAGGAAGTCGCGCGGATTGTGCTGCACCGCGATCCGGTCGCCGATGAACTTCGCACCCGCCGTTGCTGGCAAAGCCACCTCGAACGTGCGCAATGGCTATCGCGTGAGGGCTATCGCAAGATTCTGGAGCAGGCGGCAGCCAACAAGGCGTGAGGGCCACGCCACCCGATCAACGCTTGCCGGGCTTGATCGGGTAGTGAAGAAGCAGGCGATAGCCGCCGCGCATCATCTTGATACCGTGCGCGACCAGGCGGCGGGCCTTGTTCTTGCGCGGATCGTTCTCAAAGTCTTCCTTGGTGCCGCGAAAGCCGAGCAGGACTTCGGCGATGGTGCGATAGCTCTCGCCGCGCAGCCGGGCGTCGAGCGCGCGCAGGGACAGGATATGCCATTGCCGAAGCTGCGCGGGAACGGCCCGGAAGTCGGGTCCGGGCGCACGGCCGTTGAGGGACCGCCAAAGACGGCGCGCAGCGTGGGCGCGCAGCTCCAGAAAGGAATCCATCGGCAGGGTGACGGCATAGAAAGCGGCTGCGTCGGGCACCCCCTCGGGAAGCCAGAATTGATGTGCGACGCCATCCACCTGCCAGATACAGTGCCAGCCATCGGCGGCGCGGCGCAGGTCGAGGCCGTCGAGATGCCCCAGCGTCAATATCGGTTCGGTGTCGCCGTCCTTGTGACCGACCGGCGACAGCATTACCGCTTGCGGTTGAAGGCTCGGCGTCCAGATCGGGGATTGCTGGTCATGCGGCGCGTCGGGATCGCATGGGAAATCGCAAACCCCAGCGATGCGCTAACGCTTCAAGGTCGCGCCCGGTCGGCTGGCCGGTCGATGCGATGGTCTGGAAGTCCTGACGATATTCGTCGTTGCGGCGCAGGTATTCCCAAGCGAAACCAGCGGCAGGGATGTGCTTTGTGTGCCCGTATGCCGCCGGAGATCGCCAATCAATGCTGAGCATGGCGTCACCTCCCCAAGCCGGGATGCTGGGCAGCGCCCGGCAAAAAGAGGTTCAAGGATCACTGGAAATATAGAACCCACTCAAAGCAGATACCTTGAGCGGCTAACTCGATCATTTTTGGTATTCTTGGCTTGGCGACAGCCGGTAACTCCGGGACGCCTGCCCCTATCAGCACGGATGGGTAGCCTTGTTCTCATCTGCTGGAAAACACATGCACCTCACCGTGCGCAGTTTCGATGGTGAACAGGTCGCCGCCCATCTCAGCGTCGCGCGCCATCGCCTGCCAATCGACATAGTAGAGTAGCGCCTCGGGGATCGTGACGCTCTCGGTGGTCAATTCCTCCATGTAGTCGGCGAGGCTGGCGAACTGACCATGATAGCAATCCTGCAAGGCGGTTTCGGCTTGTTCCATGTCGCCGCTGAACTGCTCCAGCAGGCCCGCGCCAAGTGCGCCATGTTCTGCGATGAAAGCGCCCATGCGTGCTACGGTGTCGATGCCCGCATATTCGCTGATCGCGACACCCTCGAAGCCCTCATAATCATGGATGGCATATTCCTCCGCGTGCTCGATGGGGGACCGTGCGAGCATGGTCGCGATCTCGTCCCTGATTTCGTCCACGTCCTGATCCGCGTCGATCCACGCTCCATGCAAATAGCCGTTATTATAGGCGGCAAGGCAGGCAACATAGATGCGAGGATTGCTGTCGGCTGCGCTGGTCATGTCTCTGTTCCTTCGGGTTTGGGGTTCAGAGCAGCGAAGCGCCGCTCCTGACCCCTTGCCCGTCGGCGAGACCGGGGTAGTAAGGTGCCAGACAACCCTTTGGCACCGTGGAATAAATGGAGGGGACCCGCTTGCGGGGAGCGGGCCGTTTATGCCGCGAAAGGCCGGAGAGTTTTCTTGCGCCGCGCGAGGGCAGCGCCCTTAGAAATAGCTATCAGATGGGACGCGGCGAAAGCCGCGCCGGCCCGCAGGCGAACGCGCTCACAGATTGCGTGGTAGAGAGCTAGACGGCCGCTAGACGAATTCACGGTGTTTGCTGGCGGTAAGCATATCCTCAGGGCTGGTTTTTGTGTATCCGCCGGATACACTGCGAACTATGAAAAAAGACGCCGGTATGCGAATCAGGATCGAGCGCGAGCTGCGGGATGAATTCCTTGCAGCCTGTCAGGTTCTGGATCGGCCTGCCGCGCAGGTCATACGGGAGTTCATGCGCGATTTTGTCCGTAGGAACAGCGCGTCGTCGGACGCGCAACCCGCAACGAAACCGAACGTGACGACGCGCTGATGGAACACGCGCGAAAGCCAGTTCCGGCGCAGCAGGTGAATGCCCGAACAGGGGCTTGGGGGAAGACATGGCCGAACAGACGCTGCAATCGCTTTTGCAGACCTACCGTGATGCAGCGCGTACCGAGCGGGAAAAGGGAACGTATTTCGAGCGTTTCGCCATCGCCTACCTCACCCATGATCCGATCCAGCTTGAACAGTATGAGCAGGTCCAGACCTTCAAGGATTGGGCCGACGCTAACGGCTGGGATGCCCGCGACACCGGGATCGACCTTGTAGCCAAGCTTCGCGACGAAGACGGTTTCGCCGCGATCCAGTGCAAATTCTATGATGCCGCCTACCGCATCAGGAAAGAGGACATCGACAGCTTCATATCGGCATCGGGCAAGGCCCCGTTCAAGCGGCGCGTCATCATTGACAGCACCGAAAAGGCTTGGAGCGAAAACGCCGAAACCATGATCCGTGGGCAGGCCATCCCCGTCCTTCGGATCAACCTTTCCGAAATGCAGGAAAGTCCTATCCGTTGGGAAACCTTCGCCGCCAAGGGCGAAGTGGTGCTGGCCGACAAAAAGAAACTCCGCGAACACCAGCAGGACGCCTTGCGTGAGGTGCGCACCGGACTGGCCGAAGCCGATCGCGGTAAGCTCATCATGGCCTGCGGAACAGGCAAGACCTTCACTAGTCTCAAGATCGCCGAAGACCTTGCAGGGGAAGGAAAGCTTGTCCTGTTCCTTGTGCCGTCCCTTGCCCTGATGTCGCAGACGGTACGCGAATGGACGGCGGACACCGAAACCCCGTTGCGATCCTTTGCGGTATGTTCCGATACGCAGGTCGGCAAGCGTCGTCAGAGCAAGGATGACATTGCCGAAATCGACGTGCTGGACCTCGCATTCCCTGCCACGACCAACGCCGCCAAGCTTTCCGAAAGCGCGGGCGAGGCCGTGCCGGACAAGATGACCGTGGTGTTTGCGACCTACCAATCCATTCAGGTTGTCGCGGACGCACAGCAGAAGCACGGCCTGCCGGAATTCGACCTCATCGTTTGCGACGAGGCGCACCGCACCACGGGCGCAACTCTGGCGGGCGAGGACGAATCCAATTTCGTCAAAGTCCATTCCAACGACATTATTCGTGGCAAGAAGCGCCTCTATATGACGGCCACGCCGCGCATCTTCGGCGACAACGTGAAGAGCCGTGCCGATGAAGCGGACGCTGTTCTGGCTTCGATGGATGACGAGAAGCTGTTCGGAAAGACGCTCTTCTATCGCGGCTTCTCATGGGCGGTGCAGAACAACCTTCTGACCGACTACAAGGTTGTCGTGCTAGCGATGGATGAAGGACTTGTCAGTTCAGCGATCCAGAAGCGTCTTGGTGACGGCAGCTCCGAGCTTGTCCTTGATGACGCGACCAAGATCATCGGCTGCTACAAAGCTCTGACCAAAGCCGACATGAAAGCCGACCTTGCCACCGATCCACATCCCATGCGCCGCGCCTTGGCATTCTGCAAAGATATCCGCAGTTCCAAGCTGATCCGCGACGAGTTCAGCACGGTTGTTGATGAATATCTCGACTATACCGACGAAGACGACGCTGAAAACAGGTTGTCGTTGCGGTGCGAGATCGAACACGTTGACGGCACGTTCAATGCCAAGTCCCGTGGGGCGTTGCTTGATTGGTTGAAAGCCAATGCCGGTGACGATATCTGCCGTATCTTGACCAATGCGCGCTGCCTATCGGAAGGCGTGGACGTTCCCGCGCTCGACGCGATCATGTTTCTGCATCCGCGTAAGAGCCAGATCGATGTCGTGCAATCGGTCGGGCGCGTGATGCGCCGCGCCGAAGGCAAGAAGATGGGTTACGTGATCCTGCCCGTCGGCGTCCCCGCAGGCGTTCCACCGGAACAGGCATTGAACGACAACGAGAAGTATCGCGTTGTCTGGCAAATCCTCAACGCCTTGCGCGCCCATGACGATCGTTTCGATGCGACCATCAATAAGGCATCGCTGGGGCAGGATGTCAGCAATGCGATCGAGATCATCGGCGTCACCCGGAATGCCGAGTTGCAGGCCGTCACTGCCGTTGTTGAAGACCTGCCGACGCGCTCGAAACCCGAGCGGTCGGGTATCGGCACACCGGGGCGCGATCCGATCGTCACCGGCGAGGTGCAGGGCGAGCTTGCCTTCTCCGTTGACGAATTCTCGCGCGCTATCATGGCGAAGATCGTCAAGAAGTGCGGCACCCGTGATTATTGGGAAGATTGGGCGACCAACATCGCCGAAATCGCCAAGAACCATATCAGCCGCCTAAAAGGCATCCTTGCCGATCCGGATACCGAAGCCTGCCGTGCCTTCGACGAATTCCACGGCGAGCTGAAAGATGACCTGAATGACAGCATCACCGAAGATGATGCCGTCGAAATGCTCGCGCAGCACATCATCACCCGTCCGGTGTTCGAGGTGCTGTTTGAAGGCCATCAGTTCACCAGCGAGAACCCCGTCTCCCGCGCCATGCAGAGAGCACTGGACGTGCTGGACGAAGCCAATCTCGACAAGGAATCAAAAGATCTCGAAAAGTTCTATGCCAGTGTGCGGATGCGTGCATCAGGCATCACCGATCCGCAGGCCAAGCAGCGGCTTGTTGTCGAGCTTTACGAGAAGTTTTTTGCCAAAGCCTTCAAACGTACGACGGACAAGCTTGGCATCGTTTATACGCCGGTCGAAATCGTGGACTTCATCATCCATTCGGTGAACGAGGTTTTGCAGCAGGAATTCGGGCAGACGCTTGGTTCCGAAGGCGTCCACATCATCGACCCGTTCACGGGAACCGGCACTTTCATCACGCGGCTTTTGCAATCAGGCCTGATTGCCCCGGAGGAAATGGAACACAAGTTCCGGCATGAAATCCATGCCAACGAGATTGTTCTACTGGCGTACTATATCGCCGCCATCAACATCGAAGCCGTCTATCACGGCATCATGGGCGGTGATTATGTGCCATTTGAGGGTATTTGCCTCACCGACACCTTCCAGATGTACGAGAGCGACGACCTAGTATCGCGGTACATGCCGGACAACTCGGAACGACGGAAGCGGCAGAAGGCGTCCGATATTCGGGTAATCGTGGGTAATCCGCCGTATTCGATTGGTCAGGACAGCGAGAACGACAATGCTGCAAACATTGTCTATCCGAAGCTGGATGAGAGGATTCGCGAAACCTACGCGCATAGATCAAAGCGAAAACTGTCGCGTGCACTCTACGATAGCTATGTTAGAGCCTTTCGTTGGGCAAGCGATCGCATCGGTAATAGCGGTGTGCTGGCGTTCGTAAGCAGCGCGGGTTGGGTGGAAACCTCAACAGCAGATGGGATGCGCGAATGCCTGGCGGAAGACTTCAGTGATCTATACATCTTCCATCTACGGGGCAATCAGCGCACTTCTGGCGAGCTTTCTCGCAAGGAAGGGGGAAAGATTTTCGGCTCAGGCAGCCGAGCGCCGATTGCGATTTCGGTTCTCGTCAAGAATCCTGATGCAGCTGAGAAAGGGCACATTCATTTTCACGACATTGGCGACTATCTCGACCAGAAACAAAAGCTCGGGATCATCAGAGATTTCCATTCTATCAGTGGCATCTCCAAGATCGATGGATGGAGGGGCATCACGCCAGACAAGAACAATGACTGGCTAGACCAGACGGATGAGGCCTTTGAAACATTTCTTCCTATTGCTAGCAAAGATGAAGCCATTGGGCCGCAGGTTTTTAGCCTGCACTCTCTTGGCGTTGTTACTGCAAGGGATGCATGGGCGCTGAATTCTTCGCCCACGAAACTCCGCGATAACATGCAGAGGATGATCTCGGTTTATAATGAAGAGCGAGAACGCTTCGCGGCACTCAGCAAAACCTTCCCCAACGCCAAGGCAAGAAACGACTATGTCGATAGTTTTGTAACAGATGAAACAAAGCGCATCAGTTGGAGCCGCGCCCTAAAAGCATCCGTCGGCAAGCAGACCAAGATCAAATTTGATCCGAGCAAAATTCGTCGGTCCACTTACCGACCCTTCACGGCGCAATGGCTCTATTTTGACCGACAACTCAATGAAGTTGTCTATCAGATGCCGCGCGTATACCCGAACGAAGGTGTCGAAAACTTGTGCATTTGCGTGCCCGCAAGATGTAGCCCCGGTTTGTTTTCGGGGTTCATGGTGTCTGCGATACCTGACCTAAATCTTGCGCCAAACATGGGCGGCTATCAGTGCTTCCCCCTGTACCTCTACGAAGAAACCCAACCCGATGATGGCCTCTTCGCCGCATCGAGCGATCAGGACGGCGGCCTCACTCGCCGTGATGCGATCACCGATGAGGGCCTTGCCCATTTCCAAGCCGCCTATCCGGGGGAAGATATCAGTAAGGAAGACCTGTTCTATTACATCTACGGCCTGCTTCACTCACCCGATTATCGCGCGAGGTTCGCCAACAACCTCGCCAAGCAGCTCCCCCGCATCCCGGCGGTGAAAACCTTTGCTGACTTCCGCGCCTTCCGCGACGCTGGCCGCACCCTTGGCGATCTCCATGTCGGTTACGAACGCGTGGAGCCGTATCCAGTCACTTTCAAACAGGGAGACTTGCGGCTTGCTAACATCCCTGATCCAGAAGCGTTCTACCGCGTCACGAAGATGAAGTTCGGCGGTAGTGGGAAATCTAAGGATAAATCCGTCGTCATCTACAATGCCAACATCACCATGCAGGACATCCCGCTTGAGGCATATGAATATGTCGTCAACAGTAAGCCTGCCCTTGAATGGGTGATGGAGCGCCAATGCGTCAAGACAGATAAGGACAGCGGCATCGTCAACGACGCCAACCGCTATGCTATCGAAACGGTTGGCAATCCGGCCTATCCGCTGGAACTGTTTCAGCGTGTCATCACCGTCAGCTTGGAGACGATGAAAATCGTCCGCAGTCTTCCGGCGTTGGATATCGGCGAATGAGTATCTTTGTCATGTTGGGATCAATTCAAATGTAAGCAGCCGCAACTGGCTGCGTCGGGAGGGGCGCGGGGATGGTACAATCGAAATCAAGAAGGGATGGCGTGCTTGCCATCCTGCCGATCCATTTTGATTTACCGGCCCATGCCATACCCCTCAATACGTTTGTGCGCACCGCCGAACAGACGGAAGCCATCATCGCCTCTTTGAACAGAGAGTTGTTTGATGGAAAGCTGAAATACGAAATTCTGGTGCTTCCGCCGCAGGAAGGCTCCTTTAAAAGCAAGATCGGCGTCTATTTGTTCGGCGGATGGCTTGCCGTTTGGACGTTTACAGAAAGCGACATCGGTCAGGCTTTCATCCGTGGTCTGACATTGCAGGAGCCGGCACATTGGGCCGAGCAGGCCGGTTCGGCGATCAGGGAACAGATCGTTTCTGATGAGGATGACGAAGCCATCGAGGAAGCGGACGAAGAGCCAGAAGACGACGAAGCGAAATGCCTTGCCGCCGCTGAATTCCTTGTCGGAACAACAAAATCCTTTCTTCAAACAGATGTCGCCGAACTGGAATCGGTCGGGATAACCACGACGCGCTTCCGCGATGGATTCGCCGCACGGAACGAGTTTTACGAAGCTTGCGCCGCCACACCTGATATCCGTGCAGTTGGGTTCGAGGACGAGCCTGTTTTCCCGATCGACCGAAGCGACTTTGCACGCCTACAGGTTGTTCTCCCGCCGCTGAAAGACGAGAACGACGAGCCGTGGCAAACGGCCATTGTTGACCTCAAGGTCACGTCCCCGAATTGGGAAAGGGAAGATCGTCAGCGTGCTTGGAAGGCGAAGGACGCCAAGGGCCGCGAGCGGCTTTTCCGGATTGAAGATGAGCAGTTCTGGGGATTGGTAAAAGCCGAACGCCTCAACATCCACATCATGGACACGATCAAGGTGCAGTGGGCATTTCAGGGAAAAGTCAACTCACCCAAAAATATCAGGGTTTTGCGCGTTCTGGAGTTCAATAGCGATGCCTTATCGGAGCCGCTAGACGATAATGCTCTGTCTGCGGTTTTGGGTGCATTTAGCGAAATCGACACAGACCAGGGCGACCTTTTCGCGGGCAGAGGGGGTAGCGATGAGTAGTCGACATCTCCGCACGATCGTGAAGGGAGTCGGTCAGATCGAGATCGATGATCTCTATATCGGGCTCGACAAGTATGGCTGCCACTATGTCATTCCCGTTCAAGCCAAAGACGGAAAAGACCAGATCGGCGCTGTGCAAACAGGCCAGGATATTGCTTTCGGCGCTGAGAAGTTCCCAGACATGCGCTGCCGCCCTGTCGCTGCGCAGTTTATGAACGAGGGAGTCATTGCCCTTTTCGAGCTGACGCTCGACGACGGGCAAGTGAAGGGCGTGGAGGAGCGACACTACTGCTTGGTACCGGCAGATGAACTCGATAGAAAAGCAATTAGGGAGTACCGATAGACGATATGTGTGGAGGGGGCATGTCTGTTTGGGAAAAGCGTCGGAGCGATTGGGTACAGCAGCCAGAGGATCAACGAACGCCTTACGATGTGGATTACGCCCGCATTGTGCATTCCGGTTCTTTCCGACGCTTGCAGGGGAAGACGCAAGTCCTCAATCTCGGCGATAGCGACTTCTACCGAACGCGCCTGACGCATTCGTTAGAGGTAGCGCAGATTGCGAACAGTATCGTTCGTCAACTTTCGGCGCATACGGATCATCCCGTCCATCCTCATTTGCCGTCTACAAGTCTTATTCAGGCGGTTGGGTTCGCGCACGATCTAGGTCACCCGCCATTCGGCCATGGCGGCGAAGTCGCACTCAATTATTGCATGCGGGGTCATGGCGGATTCGAAGGAAACGGGCACACGCTTCGAATTCTTGCTCGTCTGGAGAATTTTTCGAAGTCGCATGGGACGGACGTTACACGTCGCACCCTTCTGGGTGTGCTTAAGTACCCTGCGAGCTACGATGAGGCAGCGAATCCGCTTCTCGTGCCGACGATGGCCAAGGAGCCTCAGTCGATCAGATTGATTGAGCGAAAATCGTCGAAGCCGCCCAAATGCTATCTGAACAGCGAGCGCGATGTGGTCGACTGGATACTCAGCCCGCTCGATCCGGCCGAACGAAAGCAGTTCATTTCTGTAAACCCCGTCGAGAAGAAGCACTCGAAGACGATGTTCAAGTCTTTCGATTGCAGCATCATGGATGTCGCGGACGACATCGCTTACGGCGTTCACGATCTGGAAGATGCAATCGCTATGGGTCTGATAACGGAGCGCGATTTCCGTTCCTCGGTGCCTGAGGAGAAGTGCGCCTCGTTTATCGAGATGCTAAAGCGGCGAAAACCCGATGGAAACCACAACAGTCTCTACGATTCGATCGTGTCGTCGCTATTCGGCAGCGGCAAAGAGCGCAAACACTACATCGGCAGGCTGGTGCATCACTTCATCACCGGCGTAGGGATCATACAGAACGTGGATTTCTTCGAGCCGCTCATCCGCTATAATGCGGTGCTAGCCGGGGGCGAGCGAGAATTTCTCGACGCTCTTCAAGATCTAATCGTGACGAAAGTGATCAAGAGCGCAGAAGTGCAGCACCTTGAGGTCAAGGGGCAAAAGATGGTGGTGTCCGTTTTCGAAGCGCTCGCTTGCGATCCCGAAGCGATGCTCCCTGCGGATGCCTTTGCGGCTTATAAGGCGACCGGAAACGACCTCCGGTCGATCTGCGACTACGTCGCCGGAATGACAGACGGCTTCCTCCTAAAAACATATGATCGTCTATTCAGCCCGCGCATGGGGTCCGTATTCGATAAAATATAAGCGAGTTCAGATAGCGCCTCGCCACGCGCCTATGGAGCAAAATGCTCCATTGTGCTCCGATCTTTCGCAACGCGATATGATTACCGCTATTCTAGCGGCGGAGAGAGGATTTTTGGCGAGCGTCATTTGTTTATTACTCTGGGGTTGGGGGGCAGAAAATGCAGATTTCTAGGGTGGTCGTGCGCAACTATCGCGCGCTTGAGAATGTTGATGTAAGTGTCTGTGAGGACCTGTGTTGTGTTATTGGGGAAAACAACACCGGCAAGAGCGCCCTGCTCAGAGCGATACAAATTTGCCTCGATGTGTCTCTGCCGTCCAGCTACCGGGCGCTGATACGAGAGGATATTCATACGTCAGTTGACGTATCGCGCCCGAGCCAGGTGCTTATTGGGGTCGAGCTCACGGACTTTCAGGGCAAGGTCAACGAAGAAGCGCTCGTCAGCACATGGAAGATAGGGCCTGATAAAGCGCGTATCTTCTATCGATTCCGTCCTAAGCCGAGCATTCGAGAACGACTGAATAACGAGGAGCTCAAGCCCGGCGATCTCACGGTTGAGGATTATTCCTGGGACCTACGGGGGGGCGGTGATCCCGCGTTGGACCTGGCGACAATCGAGTGGAACGACGAGGATGTAGGTGAACCGGTCAGGTTTGCCGACCTTCAATCCTACCTCGTGGTGTCGCTTGCGGCGCTGCGCGATGTTGAAGCCGATCTTCGAAATGCTCGCGTTTCCCCGCTCGTGCGGTTGATCGAAGCCTTCGATGTTCCTCCTGCTGAGCAGCAGGCGCTCATCAAGATACTCGATGATGCGAACAAGCAGATCGAGGCCGCGAAAACGATTTCCGATGTTGCGGAGGCCGTCGATAAATCCTTCAAGACGGTGTCCGGTCCCGCCTTCGAAATGGATGTCGGATTGGGGCTGGCCTCGGCCACATTTCAGTCGATTATCCGCAATCTCAAAGTGCTTCTGTCCGATGCGACGTTGATGAAATTCGAGCCCGCTCGCAACGGGCTCGGCATGAACAACATTTTGTACATCGCGATTCTCGTTGAATATCTTCAAAAGCGCATCGCACGTGCTTCTTCCGCTGGGCAGTTGCTCCTCATCGAAGAGCCCGAAGCACACCTGCATCCTCAACTTCAAATCGCGCTGCTCATCGCCCTGCGTCAGTTCGGTATCCAAGTGATCCTCACGACGCACAGTCCGCAAGTGACCTCACAAGCGCCTTTCAAGACGTTCGTTTCGCTTACACGCAGGGACGACTCCAAAGTGGCTGCTGCTGCGCTCGCCAAAAACGATGCGCTTTCGAAAGACGACATCGCCGATCTTGAGCGCTACCTCGATGCAACCAAGAGCAATCTTCTATTTGCACGCCGTGTCATGCTGGTAGAGGGCCCCGCAGAAATCTTCCTTATTCCCGCGATGGTGGAAGCGGTGAAGGGTATCTCGCTCGAGCGTTCCGGCATCTCAGTGATCGCTATCTACGGCGTTCATTTTGGCGTCTATGCGAAGCTCTTCCGCGCAGGCTCTCTCGAAAAGCGCTGCGCCATCGTAGCTGATGCCGATCTTGCCCCTTCGGATGCCGACGACAGCTTCGACATCGATGAAGATGCAGCGGATCTCGCTGCGCTTAGAGGGCTATACGTTGAGGTGTTCGCAGGCGCGACGACCTTCGAGCGCGAGCTCGTATCGGAAGATACCTTGCCGATGTTCATCGCAGCTCTCAAAGACCTCGGGGCAACGCGCACTGTGAAATCGCTAGAGGAAGCTTATGCCGAGCTCTCTAATGACATTTTTGGCGATGCAGACACTGATCAAATATTGGCGGACGCTGGCGGTATAGTCCTTGCCGCCGCAAAGCGTTTCGGGAAGGCTCGATTTGCGCAAGTCGCCGCCCGGCATGCCGACAAATGCAATGGTCTGCCAGACTACATCGACCAAGCGATCGATTGGCTAAGCCAATGATCAGCCTCACCGCGGAGCAGCGCGCCCCCGTTATCGAAGACGGAAACATCTATCTTTCCGCTTGCCCTGGTAGCGGAAAGACCCGCGTGATCACTGCCAAGCTTCTGCTGCTTGCGGAAGGGCAAGTGGGCTCGCCACGTTCTATCGCTTGCATCACTTACACAAATGCCGCCGTCGATGAGATCGAGGCCCGCCTCAAGCAAATGGGGAGCCGCTCGATTATCGATTGCACCGAAGTCAGCACGATTCACTCATTCTGTCTTCAATATATCTTGCGGCCATATCGGTGGCTGGCGAAGGATGTTCCGGCAAGGTTCAGGATACTAACGCGCGAGTCGCCTGACTTCGAGCGGTTGGTGACAGCCGTCGAAGATGAAATCGGGCGCACCATCGGCCGCACCACGTTCGACGACTATGCCTCAATATCCATGGGATTGGATGGTGAGCCGTACGGTCCGGGCATTGAGCGTGGCATCGTAACGGCCCCACTTGCCAAGCGGCTCTGGCAGTTCATGCTAGCGGGAGGCTTCATCGATTTCTCGATGATCCTTTACTACTCTTATCAGATTCTTCAGCAACACCCGTTCGTCGCGACCGGCGTGGCATCCAAGTTCAAGTGGTTTCTGGTCGACGAATTCCAGGACACAACGGCCGTACAGATCGAGATTTTTAAGGCGATCTTCACGCACAAGCAGAGCGGTTTCTTTCTTGTGGGAGATGAAAATCAATCGATCTATGGCTTTGCGGGGGCTAGGCCTGCATTGGCGCAGGATTTCGCCACTCACATCGAAGCCTCGCTCGACTACGCCCTCTCGGGGAATTTCCGCTCAGGTCCGAGGATCGTCGATGTTGCCGAGACGTTGATCGCGCGAACGCCAAGGATGACGAGCGTTGGTAAGGCAGCGGCATTCACCGAAGCGCCGATCTACGTGCATGTGAACGATCCCAAAGTCGCCATCACCGACTATTTTCTGCCCTGGGTTGAGGCCCAAAATATTCCGCTTGGCAAATGCGCAATTCTTGCGCCCTGGTGGACGCACCTTGTCCCTATCGCGCGACACCTCCGCGCCCTTGGCGTGCCGGTCTTTGGACCAGGTGCGCGGCCGTATCAGCGCAAGCGAACATTTGCAGCCATGGCTGAACAACTTGGTGCTTGTGTCGAGCAGGAACACCTTCTCGGTCTACCTGGCGTGGAGAAGGCGATCTTCGGCATCTTGCAAGAGGTGCTCGGGATCACGCGTTTCGATGTCTTCTCGTACGAGGGACGGCGGACGGCGCTGTCGCTGGTCTATGAAGCCAAGAAGATTGCAGACTGGAAGCCTGGCGGGCTTGCGTGGTTAAGGGCTTGCTCGGCCGAGAGCGCCGAGATTCTCGCGCGCGATGGCTGGCTGCCGGAGGCCGACAAGTGGCTGTTGCGTCAGTCGGTAAATGAGATGGAAGCAGACATGGTTAGACGCAATGTCGATGTCGCAAACCTTGAGATTGCCGATCTGGGTTTATTCGCTAATCCGGATCGAGCCATAAAACTCATCTCCTTGCACAATTCCAAGGGGCGTGAGTTTGACGCGGCAGCCTTAGTTTGCATGAATGAAGGAAGCGTCCCGCATTTCAGCGCCAGGACGCAGAGCGAATTCGATGAGGCGCGGCGCCTGATGTACGTCGGAATCTCGCGGGCTAAGAAGCTGCTGCTTATTGCCTCTCACCAAATGGACTACAGAGACCGGCCATCACGTTTCATAGCGGAGTGTGGCGTCGCACGTACGAACTAACGAGGTTGTCACAGGCGCTGTGGGCTAGAGAGCTACGGCGGAACCTGGGTGATGACGGTTTGAGAAAGGCAGCGTATCGGGGCGGGTAGCCGGACGTGCCCACAAAGTGCGTTCCTCTGCGCTGTGATGGTCACCGTCGAGACACAGCGGCGAAGCGCGGGATTCGAACCAATCTAAAGGAGGGCTATAGCGTAGACATAGTTATCATCTTCGCCCGGTACGGCGCGCCATTTCTCCAAAGCCCGACATGCAACGATGCGTCTCGAAGCGGCGGCGGCCGGTCTGCTCGTTTGCCGGGACAATTCGCGTTGCAGGTGCACCCGGTAGGACGCTGCCGCCCTGTAGCCTGCGACCATGTGATGCGGGCCGATTGTGCGGCCGCGGGCGGGCTTCTATCGTCCGGCGATGAACGATTCTTCCGATCGCGCCGGGGCCGGCGTAGCAATATTCGGCGGTGCGGTATTCGACCGTAAGTACCAGGCGCGGGCACGCCTGGTGCCGGGTACGTCCAACCCGGTCGATTCCAGCAGCAGCCATGGCGGCGTGGCGCGCAACATCGCGGAAAATCTGGTCCGGCTCGGCGTGCCGACCGCGTTTCATTCCATCGTCGGCGCCGATGCGGCGGGTGAGGCGCTGGTGGAGCGGCTGCGCGGGCTCGGGGCCGATGTTGGGGGCGTCGTGCGCAGCAGCGAGCGTCCGACGGCCGAATATGTCGCGGTGCTCGAAACCGATCACGAACTTGCACTCGGCATTGCCGACATGGCGATCTTCGATCTCTACTCCGAGGCGCATCTGGACGCGGTCTGGCCGCGGGTCGCGCAGGCGAATTGGATACTCGCCGACTGCAATCTGCAGACCGGTGTCCTGCAGGCGCTTGCGCGGCGCTGCGAAGGCGCGGGAGCACGTTTTGCCGTCAACACGGTTTCCGGTCCCAAGGCGGTGAGGCTGAATGGCCTTGGGTCTGCGGTCGGCCTGTTGTTCACCAACCGCGATGAAGCCAACACCCTCATCGGGCGCGATATCGCCGCCGATCCGCGAAGTGCTGCGGAGGCGCTGCGCGACTGCGGTTTTGCCGCCGCCGTGGTCACCGATGGCGGCAACGGATACGCGATCCTGGAGAACGGTGCCGTCAGCTGGCATCAGGCGGTCGAGGCCAGCCCCGTCGACATCACCGGCGCTGGCGATGCCTTCGTCGCGGGGACCCTTTCGCGCCTGTTTGCCGGTGACGGGCTTGCGCTTGCTGCTCGCTCTGGTGCATTGCTCGCCGCGCGTACAACCGAAACACTCGAAAGCGTGTTGCCCGACCTGTCGCCCGGCTTTTTCGCTGGCGGCGGCCGCGCAATGCCCGGACCTGCATCATGAAGCCAGAATTCCTCTCCATCCATCCCGACGTCCAGTCCGCACTCGATCAGGGGCGGCCCGTCGTCGCTCTGGAATCGACCATCATCACGCACGGCATGCCGTATCCGGCGAATGTGCGGACCGCGATCGAGGTCGAGGAAATCGTGCGCGCCAACGGCGCAGTGCCCGCAACCATCGCCGTCATCGACGGCCGGATAGCGGTCGGTCTCTCCACGGACGCGCTCGAGAACCTCGCGACGGCAAGCGGCGTCGTCAAGGCATCGGGGCGTGACCTCGCGGCGGTGATGACCCGGGGCGGCTCGGCCGGTACCACCGTGTCGGCAACGATGCGCATCGCCGCGCTTGCCGGCATCAGGATATTCGCCACCGGCGGTGTCGGCGGTGTCCACCGCGGCGCGCAGGAAACGTTCGACGTATCGGCCGATCTCGTCGAGCTGGGCCGAACGGCGGTTACCGTCGTTTGCGCTGGCGTGAAGTCGATCCTCGATATCCCGCTCACGCTTGAGTATCTGGAAACGCAGCGTGTGCCCGTCATTGCCGCCGGGAGCGATGATTTTCCGGCCTTCTACACGCGTTCCAGCGGCCTCAAGGCCGATCACCGGCTGGACACGCCCGAAGAGATGGCGCGCGCGATCGCGATTCACGGGCAGCTTGGCACCGGCACCGGCATATTGATCGCCAACCCGATTCCCGAGGCGGATGCGCTCGATCCGGCTTTTATCGATGGCATGATCGCCG
This sequence comes from Mesorhizobium sp. Z1-4, assembly GCF_004000235.1. Taxonomy (GTDB): domain Bacteria; phylum Pseudomonadota; class Alphaproteobacteria; order Rhizobiales; family Rhizobiaceae; genus RCIO01. Next base: position 1,001,480 of record NZ_RCIO01000001.1, on the reverse strand, counting down.
ACGCCGTTGCCGCGGCAACCGAGCAGGGGATCGGCCGCAAGGAACTGACACCTTTCCTGCTGGCGCGGATCAACGAGCTTTCCGGCGGCACCAGCCTCAAGGCGAACATTGCTCTGGTGAAGAACAATGTCGCGCTTGCTGCCCGCATCGCCGCTGCCCTCGAAGCCTGAACGGCCATCTGGCCGGACCAAAAAACCCCGCCGCAATTAATTCAAAGGCAAGCTTTCCCTGCGTAAGGTCCTTCAATCGAGCCGGCCGAACAGCTGGCCGCATTGTCTGGATTGGGGAACGTGACAATGGCAGCCGAAGCAGCGCGAACCGTCGCGCAGACTGGACACGCGGAACAGGCGCGGTCATTCGTCAACATGGTCGGGCTGATTGGCGACCTGCGCGAAAGGGTCCGCTTGCTCGAAGCGGTTATGGAGAATTTTCCGGGCGGCATTTCGTTGTTCGATGACAATCTGCAGATGGTTCTGTGCAACCGGCAGCAGAAGGTCCTGCTCGAATATCCCGACGAGCTGATGGCCGACGGCTATCCCTCGATGGAGGAGCTGTTCCGCTTCAATGCGGTGCGCGGCGAATATGGTTCCGGCGACATCGAAATGCATGTCCGCCGCCGGATGGAACTGGCTCGCAAGATGGAGCCGCATTGCTACGACCGGACGCGGCCCAACGGCACGGTCCTCGAGGTGCGCGGCATGCCGCTGGAGGGCGGTGGTTTCGTAACCACATATCTGGACGTGACGGAGCAGCGGCGCAACCAGCAGCTGGTTTCGCACATGGCCCATCACGATCCGCTGACCGATCTGCCCAACCGCATGCTCTTCAACGACCGGCTGACCACCGCTGTGGCACAGGTGAAGCGCCGGGGGCTGATGGCGGTCCATTATCTCGACCTGGACAAGTTCAAGCCGGTGAATGACAGTTTCGGCCACAAGGCTGGCGATGAGATGCTCATCGGCGTCGCTGAAAGAATCAGGAAGGCAGTGCGCGAGAACGACACGGTCGCACGCCTCGGCGGCGACGAATTCGCCATTGTGCAGACCGGTATCAACCAGCGCGGCGACGCGGCCGTTCTGGCAAATCGCGTTCTGGCGCTTTTCGAGAAACCGTTCGAACTGAGCGTCACCAGCGTCAAGTTGGGCATCAGCATCGGCATCGCGCTCGGGCCCGACGACGGCGCCACCTCGGACGATCTGCTCATGAAAGCAGACAACGCGCTCTACTGCAGCAAGAGTGGCGGTCGCAACCGTTTCAGCTTCTTCGAGAAGTAGCCGCGGCGGCGCTGGGCCGCGGCAAACCCTCCGGCAGGCTCAAGACGGGCAACAGGTCTCAGCGTACATACGCGCCGCTGTTGTGCAGGCGCTGTTCGTAGCTCGCGATCCGAGCCGGTGCCTGGTCCGAACGCGACACCATCGTTGCAATCAGAATTTCGGCCGTCGCAAATGCGGCAACCAGACTGGGCAGCGTTTGCGGCCCCATCATGGGCGGCACGAGCACGATCTCGGCACCCTCGGCGACCGGCGAACTGAACCCGTCGGTGATCGCGATGGTTTTCGCCCGCTGCCCTTTCGCCAGACTGGCGGCAAGCACGGTCTCGACCGAATAGAGCGGAAAGGTGATTGCAATCACCACATCGTCCGGTCCGGTCTCGGAAATCAGGTCGTATATGTCGCCAGGCTCGCTCATGCGCTGGGCAAAGGCGGGAAACGCCATCGCGCCCGTGTAAGCCAGGTACCGGGCGAGCGAATAGCAGCTCCGTACCCCGACGCAGTGAATGCGCCGCGCTTTCAGGAGCAGATCGGCCGCCATGCCGATCTTCCGCAGCGAGTCGTCGTCGAACAGGGCATCGATATTGGCATGCGCGGCATCGCGAAGGGCGCTGTAGAGATCGCCGCTTGCCTTGCTCTGCAGCTCTGCGGCGCGGCTGGAATAGAGGTCCGAGCGCTGCCGCAGCGCATCCTGAAAGCTCAGCCGGCATGCCTCGAAACCGTCGAAACCCAGCGCCTGCGACAGGCGCACGACCGTATTTGCGTTGACGCCGGCTTTTTCCGCCAGCCCGCGAACGGAATGAAACGCGACTTCGTGCGGGCGGGCCAAAACCCAGTCGGCAAGCCGGGCGACCTCCGGCGCGGCCGTCTTCTTCAGGCCGGACAGCTTGTGCCTGAGGGCATCAATGGATGGTTCGGTGGCGGCAGTCATTCCGATACATTTGTATTCGATCCTTGACCGTTTTCAATTGTTTGTATCATCATACCCCCAGCCGCAACCACCGAGCGGCAAAAACGGGAGATTCGACATATGTCCAAGAAAATTATCGGTGCAGCCGTTGCGGTCGCCGCTGCGCTGTTCGCCGCTCCGAGTATCGCCCAGGATCAGACCTTTGTGACGATCGGTACCGGCGGTGTGACGGGCGTTTATTATCCGACAGGCGGCGCCATCTGCCGGCTCGTCAATCGCGGCCGTTCCGAACACGGTATTCGCTGCGGCGTGGAATCGACGGGCGGATCGGTGTTCAACATCAACGCCGTGCGAGGCGGCGAGCTCGAATTCGGTGTCGCCCAGTCCGACTGGCAGTATCATGCCTACAACGGCACCTCGCGGTTCGAGGAACAGGGGCCGTTCGAAGGCCTGCGGGCGGTGTTTTCCGTCCACCCCGAACCGTTCACCGTCGTTGCGCGTGCCGATGCCGGCATCGCCAACTTCGAAGATCTCAAGGGCAAGCGCGTTAATGTCGGCAATCCGGGGTCCGGCCAGCGCGGCACGATGGAAGTGCTGATGGAGGAGATGGGCTGGTCGATGGGCGATTTTGCGGTCGCCTCCGAGCTCCAGGCCGCCGAGCAGAGCCAGGCGCTGTGCGACAACAACATCGATGCCATGGTCTACACGGTCGGCCACCCGTCCGGTTCGATCCAGGAGGCAACCACCGCCTGTGACAGCGTGCTTGTGAATGTCGCGAACGACGCGGTGACCAAGCTGGTCGAGGACAATCCTTTCTACCGCGTCGCGACCATCCCCGGCGGAATGTATCGCGGCAATGACAATGACACGACGACATTCGGCGTCGGTGCAACCTTCGTCACCTCCGCTGACGTGTCTGAAGATGTCGTCTATGAGGTTGTGAAAGCCGTGTTCGAAAACATGGATCAGTTCCGCAGCCTGCATCCCGCATTCGCCAATCTCGATCCGAAGGAGATGGCCAATGACGGTCTCTCGGCTCCGCTGCATCCGGGCGCCGAGAAGTACTACCGCGAAGCCGGACTGATCGAGTAACCGTGCCGGCCAGATGAAACAGACTGTTTGTCCCGGGTGCCACGCGCCCGGGACATTTTGGTTTTAGCGGGAGGAGGGGAGCAGGATGAGCGCGCAGGACGGCGAGCCGCAAGGCAGAAAGTTCACCGACGAGGAACTGCAGGATCTCGTAGCAAGCACGGATAGCGGCGCGCGGTCGCCCGCAAACCGTCAGATTGCGCTGCTGATATCGGGGCTGGCGCTTGCCTGGTCGCTGTTTCAGCTGTGGATCGCCCAACCCCAGCTATGGTTCGGCGAATATCTGCCTGTGCTGAATTCTTCGCAAACACGGCCGATTCATCTGTTCTTCGCGATCGTGCTCGCATTTCTCGCATACCCGGCGCTGAAATCCTCGCCGCGCCAGTATATTCCGGTCGGCGATTGGCTGCTCGCGGCGATCGGCGGGTTCTGCACGCTCTACATTTTTGTCTTTTCGGAACACCTGGCCCTGACGGCGCGCTCCGGGCTGCCGACGCAGACGCAGATCATCGTCGGCAGCGTCGGTCTGGTCGTTCTGCTGGAGGCGAGCCGGCGCGCGCTCGGCCCCGCCCTGACCGTCGTGGGTTCGCTGTTCCTGCTCTATGCCTATATGGGCACTGGCTGGTTGATCCCCGAACTGATCGAACACGAAGGCCTGTCCTTCAAGGCGCTGATCAATGCGCAGTGGCTCGATACCGCGGGTGTGTTCGGCATTCCGCTCGGCGTCTCGACCGCCTTCGTGTTCCTTTTTGTGTTGTTCGGCTCGCTGCTCGATAAGGCGGGTGCCGGCAACTACTTCATCAAGCTCGCCTTTGCCGGGCTGGGCCATCTGCGCGGCGGCCCTGCCAAGGCGGCCGTCGTCGGTTCGGCCATGACCGGCCTGATTTCCGGTTCCTCCATCGCCAATGTGGTGACCACCGGTACCTTCACCATCCCGCTGATGAAGCGGGTCGGCTTCACCAACGAACAGGCCGGTTCGGTTGAGGTCGCCTCGTCGGTCAATGGCCAGATCATGCCGCCCGTCATGGGCGCTGCCGCCTTCCTGATGGTTGAGTTCATCGGCATTTCCTATGTCGAGGTCATCAAACACGCATTCATCCCGGCGGTGATTTCCTACATCGCGCTGGTCTACATCGTGCATCTGGAAGCGCTGAAGAAGGACATGCCAGCACTTGGCGAGGCGAAGTCCTTCCCGGCGATGATCCTGAAGTTCTTTATCGGTTTCGCGGTTGCCGGTGCGGCATTCACCGGGTTGATCTATCTGGTCGGCGCGCTGCGTTCGGTGGTGCCGACGCTCACTGGGCCGATCATGATGGTCGCACTTCTGGCGGTTTACGTCTGGCTTGTCTCGATAGCGGCGAGGCGGCCGGACCTTGAGGTCGACGATCCGAATGCCGCGGAGATCAAGCTGCCCAAGGTGGGCGACGTCTACGCGACGGGCCTGCATTTCGTGCTGCCCATCGTCGTCCTCGTCTGGTTCCTGATGGTCGAACGGCAAAGCCCGGCAAAGTCGGCCTTTTACGCCACCTCGCTGATGCTTCTGATCATCGTTACGCAGCGGCCCCTGAAGGCGTTGATGCGCGGAACGGCCGACAATATGTGGAACGAGGCCCGGCAGGGCTTCGACGACCTCAAGGAAGGCCTGATCGCCGGCGCCCGCAACATGATCGGCATCGGCGTCGCCACCGCGGCGGCCGGCATCATCGTGGCCACCGTCACAAAAACGCCCATCGGCACCGAACTTGCCGGGCTGGTCGAACAGCTTTCGGGCGGCGTGCTGATCATCATGCTCATACTGGTGGGTGTGTTTTCGCTCATTCTCGGCATGGGTCTGCCGACAACGGCCAACTACATCGTGGTGTCGTCGCTGATGGCGTCTGTGGTGGTGTCGCTCGGCGCGCAGGAAGGGCTGATCGTGCCGCTCATCGCAGCGCACCTGTTCGTGTTCTATTTCGGCATCATGGCAGACGTCACGCCGCCAGTCGGGCTGGCGAGTTTCGCCGCCGCTGCGGTATCGGGCGGCGACCCGATCCGAACCGGGTTCACGGCGTTCTTCTATTCGCTGCGCACCGTGGCGCTGCCGTTCCTTTTCATCTTCAATCCGACGCTCATTCTCTACGGCGTCGATCTTGGAACGGTGAGCGGCGTCGCCCAGGCGGTGTTCGTGTTCATCATCGCGACATTCGCCATGCTGCTTTTCGCGGCTGCCACGCAGGGCTATTTCCTGGCCCGATCGCGTATCCACGAAAGCGCGGCGCTGCTTCTGGTCGCATTCACGCTGTTCGTGCCGAATGTGTGGCTCAACATGCTGCAGCCCCCGTTCCGTGAGGTGCCGCCGGCCCAGTTCGAAACCGTACTCGGCGAAGTGGCCGAGGGCACGCAGCTCAGGCTGCAGATCGAAGGGCCGGACTTCAACACAGGCGGTACAGCGGCAACGACGCTGACGATGAATGCGGAGGGGGCGACGCCCGCCGAGCGCATACGGAATTCGGGTCTGCTGCTTATTCCGGAGGGCGACATCGTGCGGCTCGATGAGCCGGCATTCGGCACGGAAGCGGCGGAGGCGCTGGGCAATTTCGACTTCTATGCCGATTCGCCCGTTTTCCTGGCTGCCGTGCAGGTGCCGCGCGACAGGCTGCCCGAGCAGGTGTTCTACATTCCGGCGTTGCTGTTGCTCGGCCTGGTGATTGCCATGCAGCGCCGGCGCCAGACAAAACCGGCATTCTGAGGGGGAACGGCCATGTACAAATCCATCCTTCTGCCGATCGACCTTTCGGCGCCGGCCAGCTGGTCGCAGTCGCTGCCGGCCGCGCGCCACATGATGGGAGAGGGCGGCACGCTCCATGTGCTGACCGTCGTCCCCGACTTTGGCATGTCGGTTGTCGGCAGCTTCTTCGAGAAGGGTTTCGAGAAAAAGGCGCTGCGACAAGTCGGCGAGAAGCTGGCGGCGTGGGTCGGGTCGAATGTCGAGGAAGGGATCGACGTGCATCCACATGTGACGCACGGCCGTGTGTATGAGCAGATCATCAACGCGGCCGACAAGCTGAACGTCGATGCAATCGTCATTGCAGCACATACGCCGGAGCTCGCCGACTATCTCCTCGGGCCGAACGCGGCGCGTGTGGTGCGGCATGCCAAGCAAAGCGTCTTCGTGGTCAGGGGGAGCTAACCAGCATGTCGGGTCACCTCTTCGGAAGGTCGACATCCGAACTTATCACTGCCGAGCGCGGCGAAGGCTGCTACATTTTCGACAAGTCCGGCCGCGCCTATCTGGACGGCGGCGGCGGGGCGGCAGTGTCCTGCCTCGGCCATTCCGACGCGGGCGTGCGTGCGGCGATCCACGAACAGCTCGACCGCATCGCTTTCGCCCATACGGGATTTTTCACCTCCGAAGCCGCCGAAGAACTGGCGGATTTGCTCATCGCCAATGCGCCTGCCGGGATCGATCGGGTCTATCTGCTTTCCGGCGGCTCGGAAGCGAATGAAGCCGCAATCAAGCTCGCGCGGCAATATTTTCTTGAGATCGGCCAGCCTTCTCGGCATCGCCTGATTGCCCGGCGGCAAAGTTATCACGGCAACACGCTTGGCGCGCTGGCAGCCGGCGGCAATGCGGCCCGGCGCGAGAAATACGCGCCGCTGCTGGTCGAAACCTTCCACATCGCACCCTGCCACGAATACCGCTTTCGCGAAGAGGGCGAGAGCGCTCTCGACTACGGCCGGCGCGCCGCCGACGAACTGGAAGCGGAGCTGAAACGGCTTGGGCCCGAAACGGTGATGGCGTTCATTGCCGAACCCGTGGTCGGCGCCACGCTGGGCGCGGTGCCCGCCGTCGAAGGCTATTTCCGCCGCATCCGTGAGATTTGCGACAAATTTGGCGTGCTGCTGATCCTCGACGAGGTGATGTGCGGCATGGGTCGCACCGGCACGCTGTTCGCCTGCGAACAGGACGGCGTTGCCCCCGACATTGTAACGGTCGCAAAGGGACTGGGCGCCGGCTACATGCCGATCGGTGCCATGCTGTGCAGTGGCGCGATCTACGACACGATCGCGCAGGGCTCCGGCAGCTTCCAGCACGGCCACACCTATCACGGGCACCCGCTTGCGGCTGCCGCGGGCGGGGCGGTCGTGAAGGCGCTTCTGGGCCGAGATCTCCTGGCACAGGTACAAAGCCGGGGGCGCCATCTCGAAGCCGCGCTGAACCGGACATTCGGCCAGCATCCCAATGTCGGCGACATCCGGGGCCGGGGGCTGTTTCGTGCCATCGAACTGGTGGAAGACCGTGCGACGGGCCAGCCCTTCGATCCTTCGCGCAAGCTCCATGCACGGATCAAGGCGGCGGCGCTGGAAGAGGGGCTGTTCTGTTACCCCGGAAGCGGAACCTTTGACGGTAGGGCCGGCGACCACGTGCTTCTGGCTCCGCCTTTCATCATCAGCGAGGCGGAGCTCGACGAGGTCACGGCGCGGCTCGCCAAGGCGGTTGAGCAGGCGTTGGCCGCGTGAACCGGCTGGCCGGCCTGCCCGACATCATGCTGGCGCCCAACGGCGCGCGCCTTGGCAAGGCCGATCATCCTGCGCTCCCGGTGACGGTCGCCGAAACGGTTGCGGCGGCCCGCGCCGCAAGTGAAGCGGGTGCGAAGGCGCTCCACGCGCATGTGCGGGATGCGGAAGGCCGGCATGTGCTGGACGCAGGGCGCTATCGCGAGCTGATAGCCGAAATGTCGCGCGCGGTGCCGGCTATGCCGGTGCAGATCACCACAGAAGCCGTCGGGCGTTACACGCCGGCCGAGCAGCAGCGGGTGGTGCGCGACGTGATGCCGGAGGGCGTGTCGGTAGCGCTGCGGGAAATGTGGCCGCTGGCCGGCCCGGACAGGCAGGCCGCGCGATTTTATGTCTGGGCCAATGAGGCCGGTATCGCCGTGCAGCATATTCTGTACGCGCCTCAGGACGTCAGCCGCCTGCTGGCGTTGGCCGCTGCCGGCGATGTGCCGGGGCCATTGCAGATGCTGTTCGTACTCGGCCGTTATGCGACACCGTGCGAAGGCCGCCCCGAAGACCTGCAAGGTTTCATGGATGCGGCGGCCGAAATGCCCGAAGGCAGTGAGTGGGCGGTCTGCGCGTTCGGGCAGCCGGAGCAGGCGTGCCTGCTTGCCGCGGCGCGGCGCGGCGGCAGGATGCGGATCGGTTTCGAGAACAACCTGCTTCGCCCGGACGGCTGCCTGGCGCGGGACAATGCCGAGCAGGTCCTGGCGCTGCGCCGGGCACTCGCCGCAGAAGGGCTTTGCCGCGAGCCCTAGCTGGCTGCGGCTTTCGCCAACCCTAGCGGGCAGGCCGGAGAGGCAAGCTTGTCACAAGCGAAAAATCGGCGGAGGTGAAAGGAGTATCCTCGAACCGGAACAAGGCCGCGACTGCGGCCCGGGCTTTCGCCCGCCCGCGCGGAGCCGGCGAGCGCAGCGGGTTCGGCGTGAGCGAAAAAATTGGTGCAGGTGAGAGGAGTATCCTCGAGCCGGAACAAGGCCGCGACTGCGGCCCGGGCTTTCGCCCGCCCCCGCGGAGCCGGCGAGCGCAGCGAGTTCGGCGTGAGCGAAAAAATTGGTGCAGGTGAGAGGAGTATCCTCGAACTGGAACGAGGCCGCGACTGCGGCCCGGGCTTTCGCCCGCCCCCGCGGAGCCAGCGAGCGAAGCGAGTTCGGCGTGAGCGAAAAAATTGGTGGAGCCAAGGGGAGTCGAACCCCTGACCTCTTGAATGCCATTCAAGCGCTCTCCCAACTGAGCTATGGCCCCACACTTCCGGCATATGCCGGCGCCGTTTCCGGCGAAGAGGTCTGGCCCGCCTCGCGGCTGGCCAACGTGCTGGCGGCTTCTAGACCCGTCACCAGCGAAGATCAAGACCCGCCGAAGCGGTTAAATGCGCCGCACCCGCCAGGGCGGTGCGGCGCCGCATTCATTAGCTGTCGTCGTCGTCGTCATCGACGTCGATGATGCCCGACACATCGTCATCGTCATCTTCGTCGTCTTCAAGGAAGGTATCGTCGTCGTCGTCGTCGCCGAGATCGACGTCGTCATCGTCCTCAAGGTCGACATCCGGATCGCTCGACGATTTTTTGTTGTCGTCGTCGTCCTCGGCGTCTTCCAGCGAAACGACCTCTACATCCTCATTCTCGGTTTCCGCTTCCGCGGTTTCCGCTTCCTCTTCTTCCTCGACTTCCTTCACGTCGTCTTCGAAGAAGCTGAGCGGATAACTTTTGCCGCTGTAAGGCGAGACGATTGGATCCTTGTTCAGGTCGTAGAATTTCCGGCCCGTTTCGGGGCAAATTCTTTTGGTTCCAAGCTCGAGTTTTGCCACGTGCTGCCTCTGCTCATCCTTGGCCGGTACGTCCGGGGGAGGCGCGGCGTCCGGCAATTTTCAGTCCGTAAATAGGTCGGTCCCCATAACCACAAGTTCGGTGGCTGTCAAAGGCATTCCGCGCCTGTGAAAAAGCAGGGCCCGAACAACTCTCAAATCCGGCCGCCGGGCAGCAAACGGGGATGACCCTGCCGGTCGGCCATGATAGGACGCCTCCGCCAGCCGGGACGATCATTGATGACACACCATACCGCACCAAGACCGACGACCGCACGCTTCTCGCAAGCGTTGAGAGGTGCCGTCAAGGTACCGGGCGACAAGTCGATTTCGCACCGCTCGCTGATGTTCGGCGGGCTGGCGGCGGGCCAGACGCGTGTGACAGGCCTGCTTGAGGGCGAAGACGTGATCCGCACGGCAGCCGCCATGCGCGCCATGGGAGCGCTGGTGGAAAAGACCGGCTCTGAATGGATTATCCAGGGCGTCGGCAATGGCTGCCTGCTGGAGGCGGCCGGGCCGATGGATTTCGGCAATGCCGGTACCGGGGTGCGGCTGACGATGGGTCTGGTGGGCTCCTACGATATGGCCTCCACCTTTATCGGCGATGCCTCGCTTTCCAAGCGTCCCATGGGCCGCGTGCTCGACCCACTCAGGCAGATGGGCACGCAGGTGCTTGAGGCCGCGTCTGGCGATCGGCTGCCGCTGACGATGCGCGGCGCGGCGCGGCCTGCGCCGATCACGTACCGGGTACCCGTGGCGTCGGCGCAGGTGAAATCCGCCGTGCTGCTCGCCGGACTCAATACGCCCGGCATCACAACGGTTATCGAACCGGTAATGACGCGCGACCACACCGAGCGCATGCTGAAAGGTTTCGGCGCCCAGCTCGACGTCGAAACCGGCCCTGACGGCGTGCGCCACATCCGCCTCGAAGGCCGCGGCAAGCTGACCGGGCAAACGATCGCGGTGCCCGGCGACCCCTCCTCTGCCGCTTTCCCCATCGTGGCAGCGCTGATTGTGCCGGGTTCGGACGTGACGATCGAAAACGTGTTGATGAACCCAACCCGCACCGGCCTCATCATCACCCTGCAGGAAATGGGCGGCGCGATCGAGCTCATCAATCCGCGCTCCGCCGGCGGCGAGGATGTGGCCGACATCCGCGTGCGGCATTCCGACCTCAAGGGAGTTGCCGTGCCGCCCGAACGCGCCCCGTCGATGATCGACGAATACCCGGTTCTGGCCGTTGCCGCTGCCTTTGCCGAAGGCGAGACGGTAATGGACGGTCTTGAGGAATTGCGGGTCAAGGAGAGCGACCGGCTGGCCGCCGTGGCGCGCGGGCTCGAGGCCAATGGCGTCGATTGCACCGAGGGCGAGGCATCGCTAACCGTGAGGGGCAGGCCGGGCGGCAAGGGGTATGGCGGAACCGGTGCCGCGACTGCCGTCGAAACCCATCTCGACCATCGTATCGCGATGGCGTTTCTGGTCATGGGGCTGGCGGCCGAGAAGCCGGTCACCGTGGATGATAGCGGCGTCATTGCCACCAGCTTCCCCGAATTCCAGGGCCTGATGACCGGTCTCGGTGCATTGATCGAAGCCGTCGAAGGCGCCGAGGCATGAACGGCAAGGTCGCGATGATCGTCGGCGGCGGTTCCGGCATGGGAGCGGCGGCCGCGCGCAAACTTGCCGCGGATGGCTACGCCGTTGCTATTCTGTCGTCCTCGGGCAAGGGCGAGGCCCTGGCAAAGGAGCTCGGCGGTTTCGGCTTTACCGGCTCCAATCTCGAACCGGACGACCTGAAGCGTTTCGTCGATGCCGCGCTCGAACGTTACGGCCGCGTCGACGCGGTCGTCAGCAGCGCCGGTCACGGTCCCAAGGGTGATATTCTCGACATCTCCGATGCCGACTGGCAGCGCGGCATGGAGTTCTACCTGCTCAATGTCGTGCGCATCGCAAGGTTGTTGACGCCGGCCATGCAGGCGCACGGCGGCGGGTCGTTCGTCAACATCTCGACCTACGCGACTTTCGAGCCGGAGGCCGCCTTTCCGACCTCGGGCGTGTTTCGCGCCGGGCTGGCCGCCTTCACCAAGCTTTTCACCGACAAATATGCGGCCGGCAATATCCGCATGAACAACGTGCTGCCGGGTTTCATCGATTCCCTGCCGGAAAAGGATGACCGGCGCGGGCGCATTCCGATGGGCCGCTACGGCACGATGGAGGAGGTGGCGGAGCTGATCGCGTTCCTGGCCTCGGACAAATCCTCCTACATTACCGGCCAGAACATCCGCGTCGACGGCGGCATCACCCGGTCGGTGTAGGGTGTCCGCGCTTTTCCTGGGGATGGGTTAGGCCGGCCCGGCCTGCGGGACCGGCCGCTCTCACCAGTATCTGCCCGTCGCGGCGATCGCGATTGTGGCAAGCCCCAGCAGCGTGTTGATACCCACCGTCACCCGTATGCGGTTGAGATGGACGGCTGCTGTCGCGAAATCGCCGGCGTCGACAGCTGTGCGAAAGCGCTTCCAGGGCGCTGCCACCAGATGCAGAAAGATGAGCATCATCAGGATGCCTATGCCCATCATCAGGTGAACAGACATCGGCAGCGTGGCGAAACCGCCATAGGCGGCAAACACCAGCCAGAAGCCGGTGACCAGCAAGAGGATGATTGCAAAACCCACCTTGGGCAGGAAGCTTGCGAATACGCTCCGCCACAGCGGCAGCCTCTGCGCCGGCTCCTGCGCCGCCGCCGCGGGCCGCAGGATCCAATAGGCAAAGACCATGCCGCCCACCCAGAAGGTGGCCGACAGAACATGCAGTGCAAGCAGCGTTACGATCATTGTCGACCTCCAAGCCGGTGTGCGCCGGGCTGAAGGATGGGCCACGCGTGCGGCCTGGACAACCCCTGCGATCGCGATTGAAATTCGCCCGGGCCGGACGTAGCGTGAAGCGCCGGCCGACCATCCGACTGAAGCCGGTAAGCGCGGCGAGCGCCTCGAACCGCCGGCATGTAGTGCCCTGGGGAGGGCGGCAGCCTGCGGTGTCGGTCTTCAACGGGGAAGCCAATGCCATTCATAGCCACCTTGTATTTCCGCACCGCCATTCTTCTGCTGATCGTGGGGATCGGCGTCGGCATTCACATGTCGATGGCCGGCGATCACAGCCCGATGGGCGCACATGCCCATCTCAACCTTCTCGGCTGGGTCACCGGGGCGCTGTTCGGCGTCTATTATGCGCTGCATCCCGGCAAGGCGTCGGGCCGCCTGCCGATGCTGCAATACGCAATCCACATGATCGGCCTGGTGATCATGATTCCGGCGCTCTACCTCATGCTCAAGGGCAATGCGTCGCTCGAGCCCTTTGTCGCCGTCGGATCGCTGGTCGTATTCGCCGGCGTCATCCTGTTCGGCTGGATCGTGTTCACCGGCGACGACAGGTCAACCGCCTGAGATGTGGCGGAGCGGCTCAGGCCGCCCTTGCTTCGCCTGCCGCCTGGTAGTCCTTAACAGCGTCAAAGCGCACATCCTTCCAGCGTTCGGCCTCGTAATTGAGGCCGAATGCGTGCGGCGCCATGAATACCGGGTCGCCGTCGAGATCGCGTGCCATGTCGCCCTTGTGCGCGTTGATGAAGCGCTCAAGCTCGGCCTTCTCCGCGCTGATCCAGCGGCAAACCGTGAACCGCGCCGCTTCGAAATCGACCGGCAGCTGATATTCGGCTTCGAGCCGCATCTTGAGCACGTCGAGCTGCAGCGCGCCGACCACGCCGACCATTGCCGGTGAGCCGTCTTCGGGCAGGAACAGCTGCACCACGCCTTCCTCGGCCATTTGCTGCAGCGCTTCTTTGAGCTTCTTCGCCTTCATTGCATCGCCAAGCCGCACGCGGCGCAATATTTCGGGCGCGAAATTGGGCACGCCGCGGAAATTGAGTTCCTCGCCTTCCGTCAGCGTGTCGCCGATCCGCAGCGTGCCGTGGTTGGGAATGCCCACCACGTCGCCGGCATAGGCCTCATCGGCGGTCACCCGGCTTTTGGCGAAAAAGAACTGCGGCGCCGACAGGCTCATCTGTTTGCCGGTGCGCGTCAGTTTTGCCTTCATGCCGCGCTCCAGTTTGCCCGAACACACCCGTACGAAGGCAATGCGGTCGCGGTGGTTGGGGTCCATATTGGCCTGAATTTTGAACACGAAGGAGGTCATCTTGTCCTCGCTCGCTTCAACGCGGCGACGGTCGGCGTCTTGCGCGCGCGGCTGCGGGGCCCATGCGCCCAGCGCCTCGATCAGGTCGCGGACACCGTAATTGCGCAAGGCCGAGCCGAAGAAGACCGGCGTCAGATGGCCCTCGCGAAACGCTTCGAGGTCGAAAGGACGGCAGGCTTCCCGCGCCAGCTCCATCTCTTCGGTAAGCGCATCGCGCTCATGTTCGGGCAACAGCCCGGCGACTTGCTCCGATTGCGGGCCGTTGACCTGCGTCCAGTTTTCGTCGCCATCGCCATGCCGCACCGCGTTGTTTGCGAGATGATAGGTTCCGCCAAAACTCTTGCCGCGGCCGATCGGCCAGGTCACCGGCGCGGTGTCGAGCGCCAGCTTCTGCTCGATCTCGTCGAGAATTTCGAACGGGTCGCGCGTCTCGCGGTCCATCTTGTTGACGAAGGTGACGATCGGGATGTCGCGCAGCCTGCACACTTCGAACAGCTTCAGCGTGCGCGGCTCGATGCCCTTGGCAGCGTCGATCACCATCACCGCGCTGTCGACCGCCGTCAGCGTGCGGTAGGTATCGTCGGCAAAGTCCTCGTGGCCCGGCGTATCGAGCAGGTTGAAGACATGGTCGCCGAATTCGAAGGTCATCACCGAGGTTACGACCGAGATGCCGCGCTCGCGCTCGATCTTCATCCAGTCGGAGCGGGTCTGGATTTTGTCGCGCTTGGCTTTCACTTCGCCGGCAAGCTGGATCGCGCCGCCGAAGAGAAGCAGCTTCTCCGTCAGCGTCGTCTTGCCCGCGTCCGGGTGCGAAATGATCGCGAATGTTCGGCGGCGCGCAACCGCCTGTTCCAGTTTCTCGGCCATGTCAGGAATTCCGTTCGTTGCGCGGGCTTATAACGGTGCCGGGCCATTGTGTCGAACCGAATTTATGGCTTTGCCGGCGCGCCTGCATCATTCGGCGAGCGCCGGATCATATTCGTAGTGCCATGGTTCGTAAGGCTTTTCCAAAGGGCCGGAGAAAGGCACACCGGACCCCATGACAGCCAGGTTCAGCTTGTCCGCCCAGCCGCCCCCGTCCCATTCCGTTTCGATGATATGCGTGTTGGCGCCAACGAAGATCGCCCCGTCTTTCGATATCTGGAAGTCGAACGCATGGCCTTGGCCGTGCAGCGACATTCCGGGCGCGGCGAGATAGACCGTAGACGACGGCCGCCATCCGCTCAGAAACGCCTGCGCCTCGGGTAACGACCCATTCTCGTTTTCACCGCGCCAGGTGCTGAAGTCCGTTTCCAGTTCAGCGGCGGCAACCTCGACCGACTCGTTGCGGTTCCACTTGTCGATCTGCTCGTCGAGGCTGCGAATATGCCGGTTCACATAAAGCGAATAGCCCGGGTTCTGTTGCTCGAAGGTCTTGATGACGGCATCAACGGCGGCCATCGCCGTGTCATGCGCCTTCGTGAGTTCGTATTCCGCGATTTCGGCGTCGGTCCAGCTCCATCGCGCGTCGAGCGAACGCACACTGCGCAGATAGGTGCGCATCGCCAGCAGTTGATGGCCGATGCTGCTCATCTGATCGAGTGCCGACTGCACCTTTTCGGGCAGTGTTGCCTTGAGGGCGTCGAGTGAGGGATCGGCCCGTGCTGTTCCCGGCACAAGCAGCCATGCCGCCATCAGCGCGGCGATGCCGCTTGGCGTTATCCGGGTTTCGCCTGCATCCAATGGTCGAGCTGTTCCCTGGTTTGCTCGACCATAACACAATCCTGCACGGCGGTGCCTCGCAATGCGGCTTACGGCAGGCTGGTATTTCAGACGGCGATGGCCAGCGCGTCGGCGGCAGGGGCAAACGGACGGATTTGCGCGCCGGACGCATCCACCTTCACGAAGCTTCCGGCAGGCACCGGCTGCCATGCTGCGCCGTCGCTATCGAGTGGTTCGGAAACCAGCGAGTGGCCATGCGCGCCGGTCGACAGATAGAGCGTCGGCGCAAAGCGGTCGCTTGCGTAGCGCACGGCATAAAGCGACTGGCCGTCGGAGAAAGCTGCGGTGAGCCGCACGAAGGGTTCGACGCCGGCATCGCGCGCGGCTTCGCTCACGCGGTTCACGGCACGTTGCGTCGCGCCATGCGGGTCGCGGTCGAGCCCTTCGGCCAGCATGATCAGGAACAGCAGTTCTGAGTCGGTCGAACCGTGACGTTCGGCATAAAGATGGTCGGGCAAGCTGCTTTCCAGCCGCCGGCGGATCTGTTCGAAGCCACCGATCTGGCCGTTATGCATGAAGCTCCAATTGCCGCTCACGAAAGGATGGCAGTTGTCGCGGCTGGTCGCCCCGGTTGTCGAAGCCCGTACATGCGCCAGGAAAAGGTGCGAGCGCACCTGATGGCACACATGCCGCAAATTCGGGTCCGACCACGCCGGCAAAATATCGCGGTAGAGGCCGGGCTCGGCGCGCTCGCCATACCAGGCAACGCCGAAGCCGTCGCCATTGGTGGCGGTCTTCGCCTCCTGCGCGCAATGGCTCTGCGCAACCAGCGAGTGGCACGGCGCGGAAACGATGTCTTCCAGAAAAATGGCCCCGCCCCGATAGGCGGCCCAGCGGCACATATGCGATTGACCTAGCGGCCGCGATTATGGGTGCGTTCGTAGAGGCCGCGCACGATCTGGCTCGCAGTCTTTTCGAACATGAAGGGCAGAATCGCGTGCACGAGCGCTGCGCCGGCTGCCAGCAGGAGGCGCGACGAAAACCAGGCCGCGAAGGCCATATGTTCGAAATAGCTTTCGTCGACGCTGGCCGGATGTTCGGTGAAAAGCCGGGCAATGCGTGTGGTCATGGCGCGTTCCTCCTAGGATGTCCGGAACAATGACACTGATTGTGGACAAGGTTGTCCCAATTTGTCCTTGAACGGCAGTCTTTGTTGGGACATCATCCCGCGATGAGTGCTGAACTGGATTCCACGGACCGCCGGCTGCTTGCCGAGCTCCAGCGCGATACCACGCTGACGGTCGATCAGTTGTCGGAGCGGCTGGGCCTGTCGCGCAACGCCTGCTGGCGGCGCATGAAACTGCTGGAGGAGCGGGGCGTCATCACCGGCAGGGTGGCGCTGGTCGATGCCGAGAAGGTCGGGCTTGGGCTTTCGGTGTTCGTTATCATCCGCACGTCGCATCACGATCCCGACTGGCTGCGCAAGTTTCGCGAGGCGGTGGTATCCTTTCCCGAAATCACCGGCGTCTACCGCATGTCCGGCGATCTGGACTATGTGCTGCGCGCCCGCGTTGCCGATGTGAAGGCCTATGACCGGCTTTACCAGCGCCTCATCGCCCGGGTTCCGCTGAGCGACGTTTCCGCTTCCTTCGTGATGGAGGAAATCAAGGAAACCACTGTCGTGCCGGTGGAGATACGCTGATCAAACAACCAGCTCGAACTCGCCTTCCGCCACGGTCTTGCCGTTTGCCATCAGTTCGACCCGGTGCATGCCGGGATAGTGTTTGCGGGTCGTGAAATCCCGCATCGCGCGTTTGATCGAAAGCGGCTGATGCCCGCCTGCCGGCAGTTCGAACTGCTTCAGCTTGAACACCTTGCGCGACGTGCCGCCATTGGCCTTCATATAATGCACCGCGTAGTCCACCACGATCTGCTGTGCCTTGTTTGAAGCGGAAACGATATCGGCGCTGATGATCACATGTCCGCCGAGCTTCACTGTCTGCGGTGCCACTGAGAAACCCTCTACGCGCACCTTCGCTTCGCCACCGGCACCAATCAGCGCCAGCGCGCGCGGCTCGCCCTGTTTGATCAGCGTGCGCAGCGCATGTTTGATAATCCACTTCGTGTTGGCATCGTCCTGCGGCCAGGCCTCAAGCCGGTCGAGCAGCCAGCCGGGATGGTCCTTGGCGATGTCGTTCAAATGGTTGGCCACCGACTTGCGCACATAAAGGCTGCTGTCCGCCTTGAGTGCATCGAGGATCGGCCAGGTGAGCTCCGGATCGGCGATCACCTGCTTGAGTTGCGGCGACCAGGGCAGGCGCGGGCGGCAGCCCTCACTGGCCAGCCGCCGTACATGGTCATTCTCGTCTTTCGTCCAGCTCAGCATAACTGCGAGCGCGCGCTGGAGGTCGTCTTCCAGATACGGCCTGATAGCAGCCTCGGATGTACCGAACGGCGTGAAGAAGCGCAGCGCGTCCAGCGAGCGCTCGAAATCGTGCCGGCCGTAGATCGCGACATATTCCGGCAGAACCAGCGAAGCAAAGCTGTGTCCGATGCGTGGCGCGAGTTTATAGAACGCCTCCAGCGCCTGCGGGTAGTCGACCGGATAAGCTGCCCGCAGCGCCGCCGCGCCTTGCCGCATGCGCTGCATGATGCCGAGCGCTTCGAGGTCCTTCGTCGCCTCGGCCTCGTAGAGTTCGGCGTCGAAATCAGGCGCCACCGCCTTGGCCTGCGCGGCGATATGTTCGAACCGTTCGCGGTTGAAGATTTCCTTCAGCGCCGGCGCAGCTGCCTGTTCTGTCATTGCGGTTCTCCTCGTCGCGGCAGCATCTAGCCGCCCTCTACTGACAGCATAATGTCAGCAAGGTACACACCGCTCGCCAGCCGCTGAGCCCAATTCTTCTGGATAGACGCGCCACGAGATTGACCGGGGCCCCTGCGCGACTACGGTCGGCAACATGCACATCGTCGATTCGTCGCCAGTCATCTCGGTCGTGCGCCTGCCGCATGGCGAAGGGCTCGCCCTGCCGTCTTACGAGACGGACGGTGCGGCGGGCATGGATTTGCGCGCCGCCGTTGCCGACGATCATCCGCTCATCCTTGTCGCAGGCCGCCGCGCACTGGTGCCCACCGGGCTGACCATGCAGATCCCCGAAGGCTACGAAGGTCAGGTGCGCCCGCGTTCCGGTCTCGCGTTGAAGCACGGCGTGACATGCCTCAATACGCCGGGCACAATCGACAGCGACTATCGCGGCGAGGTGAAGGTGCTGCTCGCCAACCTTTCGGACGAGGATTTCGAAATCGCACGCGGCATGCGCATTGCCCAACTCGTGGTGGCGCCCGTTACCCGGGTGCGCGTTCTCGAAACGCAGGCGCTGGGCGACACCGCCCGCGGTGCCGGCGGTTTCGGTTCGACAGGAACGGGCTGAGCCTCCCGTTCTGTCGGCAGGCCATCCTGGACCATCCGACTTTTCTTGAACCCGCCACCGCGCAGGCTATCCTTCGGCAGCTTCGCGATGGGAGGTTCCGTTGGACATAGGCGCCGCATTCCGCAATCTGCATGAAAACACCTTCATCATCCCCAACCCATGGGATGTCGGGACGGCAAAATTGCTCGCCCATCTCGGGTTCAAGGCGTTGGCCACCACCAGCGCCGGCTTTGCGTTTTCGCGCGGCCTGCCCGATGGCGGCGTGCCGTTCGACATGACGATCGCGCATTGCAAGGAGATCGTATCCGCCACCGAGCTGCCGGTATCGGCCGATCTTGAGCATGGCAAGGGCGATAGCGCCGACAGCGCCGCCGAAACGATCTTCGCCGCCGAGAAGGCGGGCCTCGCCGGCTGTTCGATCGAGGATTCCACCGGCGACCTTGCCAAGCCGATCTATGAATTCGGTCACGCGGTCGAACGCGTGGCCGCCGCCGCCGAAGCTGCGCGCTCGCTCTCGCGCGATTTCGTCTTCACTGCCCGCGCTGAGAATTTCCTCTGGGGCGTGCGCGACCTGGACGACACGATCCGCCGCCTTCAGGCCTTCGAGAAGGCCGGTGCTGATGTGCTCTACGCCCCTGCCTTGCCGGATGTGGAAACCGTGCGCACGGTCTGCGCGTCCGTTTCGAAGCCGGTCAACGTCCTGGTCAGGCCGGGCTTCACGGCTGACGCGCTGCGCGATGCGGGCGCAAAGCGGCTGTCGCTCGGCTCCAAGCTCACAACCGCGGCATTCGGCGCAGTCCGCAAGGCCGCGCGCGAAATGCTGGACGGCGGCAGTTTCGAATTCAGCAGGGACGAGATGCCCTTCGCCGAACTCCAGAAGCTGTTTTCCTAGCCACGCCATGAAATAAGCCCGGATCCGCTGGCGCGGGCCCGGGCTCCGGTCAGGCGGTGGCACCTAGCGCTTGCGCAACACCAGGATGGTTTCTCCGCTGGCGTTCTTCAGCATCAGGTCAGGGCCGCTTTTGGTTATCTGGGTCGCGGCCGGCAGTGCTGCGGTAAACGAGCGCTCGATGCTCATCACCGCCTGATCGGGGCACAGCATTTTTGTCTGAATGGGCGAGCTGGCCTGCCAGCTGCCGCCGCTCTGGGCAATCGATGCGGTGATCCGGTTGCAACCGACATTGGCGCTCATGCTGCCACCGGCTGCGATGTCGATGCGTGTTCCGTCGGAGAGCGCATCGCTCAGCGTGGTCAGATGGCCGCTCTGGATAGCCGCCACTTTCAGAATGCGCCACGAACCGCGAACGGCATTGGAGACCGCGGCGCGGCCGCCGCTGTTCCCCTGCACAGCGCGTGCGGGAACAATGTCGAAAATCTCCCAGGCTCGCGGCTTGCCGTCCGAAACCGCCGCCAGCAGCGAACCCTGTCCCACACCGGCGCGTACAAGTTTACCGTTCTGCTCGGATTTCAGCGCGTGCGCCATGCCGCCGAGCGAAATGAGCCGGAATGTCTCCCAACCGCGAATATGCGGGCTGCCGCCCGCCAGAAACGTACCGCTGCCAACGCCGGCCCGCACGAAGGACGAGTCGCTGACCACGCGAAATGCAACCTTGTCGCCGTCGAGGCGCACCATGTCGAGTTTCAGTGCCTGCCCGGAACTTGCCGCTGTGGCGGCCAGCATTCCGTTTGTGCGCGAGACATATTTACCGGAATGGTTCGAACGCAGAAAAACCTCCTCCGCACTGGCGGAAAGCCCGGCGGTGGAAACGAATGCAGCTGCGGCAACGGCCAGCAGGCCGGCTATCTTCTTGAACATGATGTACCCCCTTTTCGGTTCTTCATAACGAATGACCGGCTTCTATTGGAGTCGGCGCGCTGAACTCCTATTGAAGGGCTGGTTCACCGGCTGTTCATGAAGGCATGCTGGCGGCGGAGACGGCGCGGAGAGGGGTGGATGACAGGAAATATCTCGGTAGTCGACATGCACACCGGCGGCGAGCCCGTGCGCATCGTCACCGGCGGTTATCCCGAAATCCCGGCCGGCCCGATCCTGCAAAAGCGTGCCTGGGTCCGCGACAATGCCGACCATCTGCGCCGCATGCTGATGTTCGAACCGCGCGGCCATGCCGACATGTATGGCGCGCTGCTGGTCGAACCCGAATTGCCCGGCGCCGATCTCGCCGTGCTCTTTATGCACAATGAGGGCTACTCCACCATGTGCGGTCACGCCGTCATCGCGCTCGGCCGCTATGCGGTGGACAATGGGTTTGTCGCGGCAGCCGAACCGCAGGCAGAAGTCGGCATCGAATGCCCCTGCGGCCTGGTCCGTGCCCGGGTCGCGGTTGCGGGTGGCAAGGCCCACGCCGTTTCCTTCGAAAGCGTTCCGGCCTTCCTCCATACCCGCGATGGCTCGGTGGAATTGCCGGGCTTTGGCCGCATCGTCTTCGACATCGCCTATGGCGGGGCGTTCTACGCGCTGGCCGATGCCGCCCAGTTCGGCCTCGAATTCGGGCGTCATCGCACGCGGGACTTTCAGGACGCGGCGACCGCGCTCACCGAGGCGGTGAAGGCTGCCTTCCCGCTCGATCATCCCGACGATGCCGATCTGGCGTTCCTCTACGGTTCCATCCTCACGGATGGCGGCAGCGGCGCCGGCGGCGTGCCGACCCGCAACGTCTGCGTCTTTGCCGATGCCCAGATCGACCGGTCGCCGACCGGCTCCGGCGTCACGGCGCGTCTTGCGGCCATGCACGCGCGCGACGAGGTCAAGCCGGGCGAAGAACGCCTGTTCGAAAGCATTGCCGGATCGCACTTCACCGGCGCTGTCGAAACGCTGACCCGCACCGGCCCATACCCTGCGGTCACCGTCCGGGTGGCCGGCAACGCGCACTACACGGGCACAGCGGATTTCACGCTGGAGAAAGACGACGAACTCGGCCGCGGGTTTCTGTTGCGCTGAGTGGCCATCCGCCGCGCAGCCGATGCCGGGGAAAGCGCGATTATCGGAATGCCATGCCTTGGCAGCCGGTCGGTGCGCAGGCAATCATGGTGCAAAGCTGGAGTGACCACATGAGCGACAACAAACCCGGCCGCGGCCGCATCTACGATTCCATAACGCAGACGATCGGCGACACGCCGCTGGTGCGCGTCGACAAGTTCGCCGCCGAAAAGGGCGTTGGCGCCCGGCTCGCTGCCAAGCTCGAATTCTTCAACCCGATTGCCAGCGTCAAGGACCGTATCGGCGTTGCGATGATCGAGGCGCTGGAAGCGGCTGGCCGCATCGCGCCCGGCCGCACCGTTCTGGTCGAGCCGACCTCCGGTAACACCGGCATCGCGCTCGCCTTCGCCGCCGCCGCCAAGGGCTACCGGCTGATCCTCACCATGCCGGAAACCATGTCGCTCGAGCGCCGCAAGATGCTGGCGCTGCTGGGCGCCGAGCTGGAACTCACCGAAGGCGCGAAGGGCATGCGCGGCGCGATCACCCGCGCCGAGGAGCTGCAGGCTTCGATGCCGGACGCCATCATTCCGCAGCAGTTCGAAAACCCGGCCAATCCCGAGATCCACCGCCGCACGACGGCCGAGGAAATCTGGAACGATACTGACGGCGCGGTCGATATCGTAGTCTCCGGCATTGGCACAGGCGGCACGATCACCGGCGTCGGTCAGGTGCTGAAGAAGCGCAAGCCCGGCCTGCAGATGGTCGCTGTCGAACCCAAGGATTCGCCGGTGCTCTCCGGTGGCAACCCCGGCCCGCACAAGATACAGGGCATCGGCGCAGGCTTCGTTCCGCCCGTGCTCGACACCGAAATCTTCGACGAGGTGGTCACCGTCTCGAACGATGACGCGGTGGCGAATGCGCGCCTGCTGGCCCGCATCGAGGGCATCCCGGTCGGCATCTCGTCTGGCGCGGCACTTCAGGCTGCGGCCGTGGTCGGCTCACGGCCGGAAAACGCCGGCAAGCTGATCGTTGTGGTCATCCCCTCCTTTGCCGAGCGATATCTCTCCACCGTCCTTTTCGACGGGCTGGGCAGTTCGTGAACCGGGCGCCGCGCGAGGTTGCCGTCGAGGCGGTCTCGACCGGCAAGCCGGCACCGATCGCCACCAAGTCTGGCTTTTCCGGCATCGACAAACGTCCGCGCCAGGGCGCCGTGGCGGTTCATTGGCTTGGCCTTGAAGGTGACCAGATAGTCGACACCGAAAATCACGGCGGGCTCGATCAGGCAGTCTATTGCTACTGCAGGCAGGATTACGAATGGTGGACGGCGGAGCTCGGCCTGGAGCTTGCCGCCGGACGATTTGGCGAAAACCTCACTCTGAGCGGCATCACCACCGCCGATATCGCGGTGGGTGATCGGTTGACAGGTGGCGGCCTTGTTCTGGAGGTCACCTCGCCGCGTATCCCCTGCGCTACCTTCGCCGCTCATATGGATGACAGCCAGTTTGTCTCGAAGTTCTTCCGCGCCAACCGCACCGGCTTCTATTGCAGGGTCATAAATGAGGGTGCCGTCGCCGTGGGCGACGAGCTTGGTTTCTCTCCTTTCGATGGCGAGCCGGTGCCGATCACCGAGCTTGTCGAGCGTTACGGCTACCGCAGGCTCGACGCTGCCACGCTCGCCCGCTTCCGGGCCGCACCTCTGCACGGCGAGACGGCGGCTTTCCTCGCCGAACACTACCGCTGACAACCCGTCACACCGGGCGTGAATTGTCTTTCGTCCGAGCCGGCGTAAGAATACCGCCAGGCTGGAAGGGAGGACGATGATCGGTCACCGGCTGGGCAATCGCGGTCTGATACTGGCTTTCGTCACGCTCGTGACGGCTGCGGCGGCCATCGCTGCGTGGTTTGCGGCTGTGGAAGCCGGCAGTCGTGCAGCCGAAACCGCGCTCGACGACGAATTGCAGGTCATCGCCAGTTCGCTCGAGAGCGAGATCGAGCGCTTTCGCTATTTGCCGGCGGTGATCGGCCGCGATGGCCGCGTCGTCGCGGCGCTTGTCAGCGATGACAACGCCGCCGCCGCCAATCGCTACCTGGAAGAAGTGCGCACCGACAGCGGCGCCGACGAGCTCTATGTCATGACCCCGGACGGGCTGACGGTGGCGGCCAGCAACCATGCCGAACCGACCAGTTTCGTCGGCAGGAATTACCGCTTCCGACCCTATTTCCAGGATGCGGTCGAGCGCGGCGAGGGCCGTTTCTACGCTGTCGGCGTCACCACCGGACGCCCGGGGTATTTCCTGTCTTCCGCAATCCGCCTCGATGGCCGCTTGGTCGGCGTCGCAGTGGTCAAGATCGGCATGGAGCGCATCGAGACCGCCTGGCGCAACTCCTCGATCTTCGCTGCGCTGGCTGATGCCGACGGCGTCGTTTTCCTGTCCGGGCACGAGCCGTGGAAATACCGCCCGCTGCATGCGCTGGAGGACACCGCGCTCAACGACATCGCCCGCACGCGAAAATATGATGGCGTCGAACTCGCCACCGCCGAGCCGATATTCGGGCCCGGCACCGGCCTGCCGCGCGACACCGTGATCGACGGCTCGGACCAGAACCATCTGCTGCGCTCCGCCCGCATCGAACCGGAGAACTGGCGGCTGATCGGCGCGCGCAGCATGGCCTCGATCTACAGCAATGCGCTGCTTCTCGCCGGCATCACGGCGCTGGTCGGCATGCTGGCCTGCTCGGTCGGCTTCTATCTGCATCAGCGCCGTTTGCTGATCCGCACCAAACTCGACGAGCATGACCGGCTGGAACGGCGCGTCATTGAACGCACCGCCGAGCTTAACCGCGAAATCGACGAGCGCCGCCACGCGGAAGAAGAGCTGCGCGCTGCGCAGGACACGCTCATCCAGACGGCAAAGCTCGCCGCGCTCGGCCGCATGTCGGCGGCAATCGTGCATGAGGTCAGCCAGCCGCTGTCGGCGCTCGAAAACACGCTTGCCACGGCGGGCGTTCTGGCCGGCCGGGGCGATGCCACGGCCGCCGGTGCCAAGATGTCCGCTGCTCGCGATCTGGCGGGCCGCATTCAGCGCACGGTCAAGCATCTGCGCGCCTTCGCCCGCAAGGAGCCAGGCACCCGCGAGCCGGTATCGCTGGAGCGCAGCATTCAGGCGGCGGTGGAGCTCACCCGCCACCGCGCCGAGCAGGAGGGCGTGGCGCTCGAAGTCGTTGCCGCGCCGCCGGCGACCGTGATGGCCAATGCGGTGCGGATCGAGCAGGTCGTACTCAATCTCATTGTGAACGCGCTCGACGCGGTCGCCGATGTCGAAAACCCGGCAGTGACGATCTCGGTGGAACAGGGCGGCGGCAATGTCGCCATCCGCGTTGCCGACAACGGCCCTGGCATTCCCGCCGATCTGGTCGGCCGCATTGCGGAGCCGTTTTTCACCACCAAGCAAACGGGAGAGGGGCTTGGCCTCGGCCTCTCGATTTCGCGCGCCATCATCGGTGAATTCGGCGGCTCGCTTACCTTCGCCCCGGGCGAAAAGGGCGGTTCGGTCTTCACCGTATCGCTGCCGGTTGCTGCACCCATGCGGGAAGCGGCCGAATGAGCCGCGGCGCCGTCCTCTTTGTCGATGACGAGAAGGAGCTGCGGGAATCGGCGGCGGAATACCTGTCGCTGATGGGCTTCGTGGCCACCGTCGCACAGGGCGGCGCGGAAGCGCTGTCGCTTCTCGACGATCAGCTTTTCGATGTGCTCGTCACCGACGTCCGCATGCCTGGCATGGACGGTTTCGAGCTTCTCGATGCGGTGCGCGTGCGCGATGCCCGCATGCCGGTCGTGCTTCTGACCGGCCATGGTGATGTCGCGCTGTCGGTCGATGCCATGCGCCGCGGTGCGCATGATTTTCTCGAAAAGCCCTACAATGCCGAGCATCTGGTCGCGGTGCTCGACCGGGCCGTTGCCGAGCGCCGCATATCCGGCGAACTGGAGCGATTGAGGAGCGGCGCCGGCGGTGATCTCGATCTGAGGCTGGTCGGCGGAACGCAGGCCATGTCCGCGCTGCGCAGCAAAATCCGTCAGCTCGCCGACATCGATGTCGACGTACTCATCGAAGGCGAAACCGGCACCGGCAAGGAGGTGGTCGCCCGCGCGCTGCACGATTTCGGCAAGCGTCAGGGCCGGCCATTCGTCGCGATAAACTGCGCCGCCATCCCTGAGACCGTTTTCGAGAGCGAGATTTTCGGGCACGAGCGCGGCGCCTTCACCGGCGCCATCCAGAAACGCATCGGCCGCATCGAGTTCGCGCGCGGGGGTACGGTGCTGCTCGACGAGATCGAATCCATGCCGCTCGCGCTTCAGGCCAAGCTGCTGCGCGTCATTCAGGAGCGCGCCGTTGAGCCTGTAGGTTCCAACAAGCTGTCGCCCGTCGACGTGCGGTTTGTGGCCGCCACCAAGGCCGATCTGAAGGCCGAAAGCGAGGCGGGTCGCTTCCGCTCCGATCTCTATTTCCGGCTCGCCACCGTATCGCTGCAGATACCGCCGCTGCGCGCACGCGCCGCCGACATTCAGCTTCTCTTCCGCCATTTCTGTGCCGCTGCTGCCGAGCGCCATTCGGTAGCGCTCCAGCCTGCGGCACCCGCACTCCTTGACGCGCTGCGTGCCCTGCGCTGGCCGGGCAATGTGCGCGAGTTGAAGGCCGCCGCCGAGCGGCATGTGCTCGGCCTGTTCGCGATGCCTGAGCTCGTGGCCCAGAGCGCGGGAGAGGACGATGCGCCGCTGCCGGAGCGCGTGGCGGCCTTCGAGGCCGAACTCATCCGTCAGGCGCTCGACGCCCATGACGGCAATGCGATGGCAGCGAGCGAGGCGCTGGGCATTCCCCGCCGTACGCTCAACGAGAAGATGGTGCGTTATCGGCTGCGCCGCGACGAAGACCTCGATGCCGCCGGTTGAGTGTTCGGCAATTTCTTGCCGGGCCAGGCACTTCATTTGGCAAATTTCCGCCATGCTCGCCCTTCGTAGCCTCTTTAAGTCATTGAATCTCAAAGTATTGCCTCAGCGCGGAGTCTGGCACGCCGCGTGCTACTATGAATCCGGCTTGCCGGTCGCACCCGCGACGGCAGGGAGGAAACCAGGGAGGTTTTTATGAAATCCGCAGCCATGAAACTGCTTACCGCGAGCGCCGTCGCGCTCACGCTCGGCGCATCCACTTTCGCCGCCAAGTCGCAGGAGTTCATCAACGTTCTGACCGGCGGCACGTCCGGTGTCTATTATCCGCTCGGCGTTGCGCTGGCTGACATCTACGGCAAGACCATTGAGGGCGTGCAGACGCAGGTTCAATCCACCAAGGCATCGGTCGAGAACCTCAACCTTTTGCAGCAGGGCCGTGGCGAGATCGCCTTCGCGCTCGGCGATTCCGTCAAGTCCGCCTGGGAAGGCGACGCTGAAGCGGGCTTCCCGGCCAAGCTCGAAAAGCTGCGCGGCATTGCCGCCATCTACCCGAACTACATCCAGATCGTCGCCAGCCAGGAATCCGGCATCAAGAATTTCGAGGATCTGAAAGGCAAGGGTCTCTCGGTCGGCGCGCCGAAATCCGGCACCGAGCTCAATGCCCGCCGCATCTTCGGCGCCATGGGCATGAGCTATGACGATCTCGGCCAGACCGAATATCTGCCCTTCGGCGAGTCGGTCGAACTGATCAAGAACCGCCAGCTTGACGCCACGCTGCAGTCGGCCGGTCTCGGCGTGTCTTCGATCAAGGATCTCGCGACCTCTCTGCCGATCACCATGGTCGCGGTGCCCTCATCCGTCGCCGAAACGCTGGGCGCTCCCTTCCTCGCCGCCACCATTCCCGCCGGCACTTATGAGGGTCAGGGCGAAGATGTTCCCACGCTTGCCATCACCAATATTCTGGTCACCCACTCCGACGTGTCGGACGAGGTCGCTTACCAGATGACCAAGCAGCTCTTCGAGAACCTCGATTCGATGGTCGCCGCGCACGCTGCCGCCAAGGCGATTTCGCTCGACAAGGGTCCGATGGGCGTTCCGGTTCCGCTTCATCCCGGCGCCGAGCGCTATTATAAGGAAAAGGGCCTGATGTAAGGTCCAGCCGCGGGCCGGGCGTCACGCCCGGCCCGTTTTCCATCCGGCGCGGGGAAACCGGGGGAGCTTCCTTGTGAGCAACACCACCGACGAAGCGGCAAGCGCCGCTATTCACGATCCAACGCATGGCAGCTTTCCGCTGTCGCGCGAGGGCAAGGTCCTGTTCTGGATCGCCTTCGTTTTTTCGCTTTATCAGATCGGCACGGCCGCGCATGTCATCAACCTGCCGAGCCAGATCGTCCGTGCCTTCCATGTCGGCTTCCTGATGCTGCTCGCATTTCCGCTGGTGGCGGCGATGCAGCACAGGCCGCTTCCGCTGCGCGCGCTCGCATGGGGGCTGGCGCTGGCGGGCATGGCGGTCGCGACCTACCAGTACGTCGAATACGAGCCGCTCATCCTGCGTGCCGGTTTCCCGACCGACCTCGATATCTTCTTCGGCGTCGTGGCGCTGATCACCGTCTTTGCCGCTGCCTGGATGATCATGGGCCCGGCGTTGCCTATCATCTCCGGCCTGTTCCTCGCCTATTGCCTGTTCGGCCAGTATCTGCCGCGTCCGTTCAACCACCGCGGTTACGCCTTCGAGCAGGTCATCGACCACATGGCCTACGGCACCGAGGGTATCTACGGCATCCCGACCTACGTCTCGGCGACCTATATCTTCCTGTTCATCCTGTTCGGCGCCTTCCTCGAACGCGCCGGCATGATCAAGCTTTTCACCGATGTCTCGCTGGGTCTGGTTGGCCATGCCAAGGGCGGCCCGGCCAAGGTCTCGGTCATTTCGTCCGGCCTGATGGGCACCATCTCCGGTTCCGGCGTCGCCAATGTCGTGACGACCGGCCAGTTCACCATTCCGCTGATGAAGCGCTTCGGCTACCGCGCCGCCTTTGCCGGCGGCGTGGAATCCACCTCTTCCATGGGCGGCCAGATCATGCCGCCGGTCATGGGCGCGGTCGCCTTCATCATGGCCGAGACGCTGGGCATCGAATATTACGAGGTGGTCAAGGCGGCCGTCATCCCGGCCATACTCTATTTCGCCTCCGCCTTCTGGATGGTGCATCTGGAAGCCGGCAAACGCGGCCTGCTCGGCCTGCCGAAGGAGGAGCTTCCCTCCGCCCTCAGAGCAGTTCGCAACGGCTGGTATCTTGTGCTGCCGCTGGCGGCCCTCGTTTATCTGCTGTTTTCCGGCTACACGCCGCTTTTCGCCGGCACCATCGGCCTGTCCTTCACCGTGCTGCTGATCCTCGGCGGTTCGGTGGCGCTCGGACTGCCGGGCCAGGTGCTGCGGGTCGTCTTCTGGATAGGCCTCGGGCTGGTCGCGGCGAGCTTCTTTCAGTTCGGCATCAATGTCGTGCTGGCCGCGGCAGCTGCGCTTATCGCCGCCAACATCTTCGTCGACGGCGGGCGTCAGACGCTCGCTGTCTGCCGGGATTCGCTCGCCGAGGGCGCCAAGACCGCGCTCCCCGTCGGCGTCGCTTGCGCGGTCGTCGGCATCATCATCGGCACGATGACGCTGACCGGCCTTGCCAACACCTTCGGCCAATACATCGTCTCGGTCGGTGAGAACTCGCTCTTCCTGTCGCTTGTGCTGACCATGATCACCTGCCTGATCCTCGGCATGGGCATCCCGACAATCCCCAACTACATCATCACCTCCACGATCGCCGGCCCCGCCCTGCTCGAACTCGGCGTGCCGCTGATCGTGTCGCATATGTTCGTGTTCTATTTCGGCATCCTCGCCGACCTGACGCCGCCGGTGGCGCTTGCATGTTTCGCCGCAGCACCCATTGCGCGCGAAAGCGGGCTGAAGATTTCGTTCGAAGCGATCAAGATCGCCGCCGCTGGTTTCGTCATTCCCTTCATGGCCGTCTACACGCCGGCCTTGATGCTTCAGGATGGCGGCCCGCTTGCGGAGACGATCGGTTATTTGCCGGCGGTCGCCTACATCATCTTCAAGGCGGCACTTTCGATCGGCCTGTGGGGTGTTGCCGTCATCGGCTTCTTGCGTACGCGCATGGCCGTCTGGGAGCGGCTTCTGGCCGCTGCGGCGGCGTTTACGCTGGTGGCGGCCCTGCCGCTCACCGACGAGATCGGCTTTGCGCTCGCCGCTTTGGTGCTGGGCCAGCACTGGTGGCGCACGCGCGGCGCGCAGCCCGCATCGGCCGCCGGGCCGATCGGCGACTAGCCATGCCGCTCTGCGTCATCGAAGGCGCGATCACGGCAACGATTGCCGCCACGGCCTTCACGCTGTCCTGGACCCATTCGGTCGAAAAAACCGAGTGGCGCGAACACTGGGTGCTGGAGCAGCACCGGCTGCGCGTTGTGGAGGCGCGGGTGCGCGGCTCTGGCGCCGGCATGGAGCCGCCCGAGGGTTCGGTGCTGCAGGATGGCTGGTGGGTTTATCGCCCGGCGATCCCGCCGCAGGAAAAGCTGGTGCTGGCCCGCTCGGGCGCAACCGGTGGCGGCTGGCAGCTTTGCGTTGAGGAAGATTGCCGTGAGATCGGCGGTACGTCTGCCGGCAGCCCGGTGGTGATCCGGGCGTGCGGCGGCGAGTGATCGCTTACTGGAAGCTCGGCTCGTGCGAAATCGCAGCCGTGCCGCGCTTGGCGCATGCCGGTCCCGGTCCGCGCATGTAGTGGCGTTCCGGCCTGTAGCTCGGCGCCACGAATTCCCGCATAGCGCAGGCATAACGCGCCATGATGCTTATGACTGACATTGTCCCGACCCCTGTCGCTCGGATGTCCCTTCCGAATTGCGGACGATCCTACGCGAGACTCATGAATACTGCGTGAATCGCCCGCGCCTTTAGGAGCCGAATCTGTTCCGAAACTGGACGTATCTGAGGCTTTTTGGCGGCATTTGATCCGCCGCGCCCGAAGCCGTTCTGCTGTGGCCGAATTGCCACCATTCAGGCGCGGATCAGCCGCTCGAATTCCGCCCGCCCCTTTGGCGTGAAACGCACCACCCGGCTGCCGGCTTCGCGGCGCGCCCAGTTGAGCGCGAACATATGTTCAAGTGTGGCCGCGCCCAGTGAGCCGGCGAGATGCGACCGGCGCACGCTCCAGTCGAGGCAGGCGCGGCAAAGCGGCCGCCGCTTGTTTTCCAGTTGTGCGACGTCGACACCGAAATCGGCGAACCACGCACGCCCGTTCGGCGTCAGCGCCGCTTCTTGCCCGGAGGCTTTGAGAAGCCGCTTCTGCGTCAGATGATCGAAAAGCGCGACACCCTTGTCGCCGGCCAGATGGTCGTAGCAGATGCGCGCCTCGCGCATGGCGCTGTCGCGCGGGCCGGGCCGCACCCGCCTGGGACCGACCGAGGCCGCCACGCCGGATATCGCTTCCAGCATCGCTGCGACCTCGCTTCCGGCGAGCGCGTAATATCTGTGACGCCCCTGGCTGGCGACCGTCACCAGGCCTCCCTCGGAAAGCTTGGCCAGATGCGAACTTGCCGTCGGCAGGCCGACCCCGCCTTCCAGCGCCAGTTCGCTGGCCGTAAGTGCCGCGCCGCTCATCAGCGCTGACAACATGTTGGCGCGGGCGGGGTCGCCGACCAGCGATGCAATCCGCGAGAGGTCCGGTCCGTCCTTCATCGTTTCGTTCTCGTTTCTACGCTCACCATTCGATCATAATCAAAGTATCACTGCAGAACAATCGTTATGGTCGGGCCAATCGAGAAGGAGATGTCTATGACCGTTTCGACCCCTGTTCGACTGTCCTCGCCGCCTCGGCCTGTTCTGGGTTTCGGCGGCAGGTTGCGGTTGGTGCCGCTGAAGACATTTGCCCGCTGGTACGACCGCTATCTGCAGCGCCGCGTGCTGGCCGAACTCGACAGCCGCATGCTGGAAGATATCGGCGTCACGTCGCAGGAAGCCAGGCACGAGATCAGCAAGCCCTTCTGGTGCTGAACGCCGATCATAACGCTCACCGGCAACGCTCTATTTCGATCCCGGTCAAACTGTTCTTGTCAGGAGCCGCTCATGCCCATCACATGTTTCATCCGCTACGAGATCGACCCTTTCAAACGCGACGAATTCGTCCAGTACGCCCGAAACTGGGGCCAGGCTATCCCGCGCTGCGGGGCCGACCTGATTGGCTATTTCGCGCCGCATGAGGGCTCGGCCACAACGGCTTACGGTGTCTACAACATCGAAAATCTGGCCGCCTATGAGGCTTACCGCGCGCGCCTCGCCGCCGATCCGCTTGGCCGCGAAAATTATGAGTTTGCCCGGGCGAAGCGGTTCATTCTCAAGGAAGATCGCATATTCCTGCGGCTCGCTTCCGCGCCGCATGGCGACGCTGCTGCCTAGGCATTGCCAATCAGAATACCGGCCGCAAGCACCAGGCCGCCGCCCAGAACCACCTGGAATGCGGCGCGCATGAACGGTGTTTCCATGAAGCGGTTCTGTATGTAGGCGATCGCCCATAGCTCGACGAAAACGATGGCAATGGCCGTCACCGTCGCGGTCGTGAAATGCGGAATGAGATAGGGCAGGGCGTGGCCGAGACCGCCGATTGTGGTCATGATGCCCGAGGCCAGTCCGCGCTTCACCGGCGAACCGCGCCCGGAGAGCTTGCCGTCGTCATGTGCGGCCTCGGTAAAGCCCATCGAGATGCCGGCGCCGACCGAGGCGGATAGGCCGACGAGGAACGTCTGCCAGGTATCTCCGGTGGCAAAGGCGGCCGCGAAGATCGGCGCAAGTGTCGACACCGAGCCGTCCATCAGGCCGGCCAGCCCCGGCTGCACATAGGTCAGGATGAACTGCCGGCGTTCCGTGCGGTCTTCCTCTTCGCGTGCGTCGTCCGGCAGGTGCTTTTCGCCCAGCCGCTGCGCCAGCGAGACATGGTTGCTTTCTGCGGCCGCCAGATCGCCCAGAAGCTTGCGTGTCGCCGCGTCGGTGGCGCGCTTCGCCGCCTCGACATAAAAGCGGCCGGCCTGCAGTTCCATTTCTTCCGCCTGCAGCCGCACCTTTTCCACCCCGAGCGGCTTCACCAGCCAGTCGGGCTTGCGCTCGTAATAGCCGCGAACATGTTCGCGCCTGATCAGCGGGATGCGCTCGCCGAAGCGCTTGCGATGCAGCTCTATCAGAGCCGCGCGGTGCTCATCCTCCTCGTCGGCCATTGCGTCGAAGACCTTCGCCGACTGCGGAAAATCGTCGCGCAAACCGTCCGCATAGGCACGGTAGATGCGCCCGTCATCCTCTTCGGAGGAAATTGCCAGCGCCAGAATTTCCTGCTCGGAAAGCGAATCGAAGGAGCGGCGGCCAAAACCGAAAACACGCGAAAGCATCGGAACCTCTTTAGAATTGTTCCAATGTAATGCCAGCGGCGCCGGTTGCAACAACTACCTGCCGCTCATATGTCCCTTGAGCCACTCGCTTTGCTTGCCGGGCCTTCACCCGGAAACCCGTCGCAGGCATAGTCCGGCCGCAGGAGGATATGCATGAGTTCCGGTAGCGACACATTGCTCGACCGGCTGGGCCGCTGGGTAGCGGGCCGGCTGCAGAGCGAATCCTCCGGCTACCAGCCCTACACGCCGTCAGATCCGGAAACGCTCCATCGCACCTTGCGCTCCGGCGACATTCTCCTCGTCGAGGGCAACCAGCGGGTGTCGGCGGCAATCAAATATCTCACCCAGTCCACCTGGTCCCACGCGGCACTTTATGTCGGCGATGAATTGCCCGAACCCGACGACGGATCGGAACGTCCGCGCCTCATCGAGGTTATTCTGGGTGACGGCTGCGTCGCCGTGCCGCTGTCGAAATACCGCACCTACAACACCCGCATCTGCCGCCCCAGCGGCCTCACGCCGGACGACCGCAAGAAGGTGGTCGACTTCATGGTCGGCAAACTCGGCACGCGCTACGACATGAAGAACATCTTCGACATGTTGCGTTATTTCCTGCCGACACCGCCTGTGCCCGTCCGCTGGCGCCGCCGTATGCTCGCTTTCGGCTCGGGCGACCCGACGCGCGCCATCTGTTCCTCCCTGATCGCACAGGCATATGCCGGCATTCGGTATCCGATACTGCCCGAGATCACCCGCGCGCCTGGCCGCGCCTCCGCGCAGTCGGCCTATTCGCGCCGTGAAATCATGCACATTCGTCACCACTCGCTGTACACGCCGCGCGACTTCGACCTGTCGCCATTCTTCGAGATTGTGAAACCTACGCTTGCTTACGGTTTCGACTACAAATCGCTGGTGTGGGCTGACCCGTCGAGGGGTGATACCGAGCCCGCCGCTCAGGCCGCGGCTGCCGGTGCCGAAAATCAGGGAGAGACCGTGCCTGACCCCGGCAAGGGATAGGTCCACGTTTGGGAGAGCAACCATGAGGAAGTTTGCAGCCGTGATCGGGATCGCAGCGCTGATGTGGTCGCCGCTTCTGCACGCCGATGGAGATCAGCAATGCGGCGGTATTGCCGGGCTCGCATGTCCGGACGCCGGCGAATATTGCGACTATGCGCCTGAAGCAATGTGCGGCGCTGCAGACCGCATGGGCACGTGCCGGGCGAAGCCGGAGTTCTGCACCCGGGAGTACGATCCCGTTTGCGGCTGCGACGGCGAAACCTATTCAAACGCCTGCGCGGCGGCCTCGCAGGGCGTGAGCATCGCCAGCGAAGGCGAATGCAAACAAGAGGGCTGAGTCGGCGTCATTCGGCGGCGCGCGGCGGCGCAAAACCGGACAGCTTGTCGGGATTGCGCACCACATAGATCGCAGCGATCGTTCCGTTCTCGTCGACCGTAAAGCTCATCGTCTGGTCGAGCTTGCCGTCGATCGCAACCAGCAGCCCGGGGGCGCCGTTGATCGTTACCAGCCGCAGTCCCAGTTCGGCGTTGCCGACGAATTTTCGCGCCAGGCCGTAAAGCAGGCGGGCAACGTTCTCCGCCCCGGCAACGACATTGAGTGCCGATGCGACCTTTCCGCCGCCATCCGAAACGAACTCGACATCCTCGGTAAGCATCGCTTTCAGCGGTTCGATGTCGCCGCTTTGCAAGGTCTGCGAAAAGCTGGCCATGAAGCGGTTGAGGTCGGCTTCGTTCGGGCTGAACCGGGGCTTCGAACGCGACAGCGCGTTGCGGGCCCGCACCGCCATCTGCCGGCATGCGGCCGAACTGCGCTGCAGCGTTTCCGCAATCTCCTCGAAAGTCAGATCGAAGAGATCGTGCAGAAAAAGCACCGCCCGCTCTTCCGGTGTGAGCTGTTCCAGCGCCCGCATAACGCCGTAGGAAATGTCGAGGGCCGCGTCGTTCGTGTCGCCCGGATCCGTAGTTCCGGCGATAGGTTCGGGCAGCCACGGCCCGACATAGGTCTCGCGCCGCGCCCGCGCCGATTTCAGCCGGTCGAGGCAGAGATTGGTGACGATGCGCGAGAGATAGCGCGCCGGGTCGCTTACTCCCGATGCCTCGGCATAACGCAGCCACGCATCCTGCACGGCGTCTTCCGCCTCGCTTGCGGAGCCGAGGTAACGGTAGGCGAGGCGGATCAGCCGGCTGCGCTGCGCCAGATACGCATCGAGCTTCGCTGCCTCGCCCTGAGTCTCACCCATTCATCAGCTCCGCTGGTACGTGCCGGGTTTCCGCTTCCAGCGCGGCTATCACCGGTTCGCACACATTGCCGTATCCGAGACCGCGTTTGAAGAGCGGATAAACGAGACCCGAAACGGTTGCGGCTGAAAGACCGGCTATGCCGCTGCGGCCCCAGCGGCGTTCGCATTCGGCTATGATCTCGGTCAGCTCGGGGCCGTTGTCGATAACCGCCTGCGCGTAGCGGGCGGCCAGCGCCATGTCTTCGGGCACGTTTTTCTGGCCGGTGAGCATTGCCGCAAGGTCGGCGCGGGCGAGCCCGGCTTCCACGGCCATTGCGATCGCAAGCCGCAGACAGGAGCCGCAATCGGCCCATCTGGCTGCCGTCACCTTGGCCGCGAAATAGGGCGCAGCCCCAATGCCGAACCGGTGTGAGGTAAACGGCGCCATCATGCCGAGCTTCATGGCGCCGCCGGCATCGAGATCGGCCACTTCCTTCATATAGCCTGTATCGTAGTCATACTGCCTGCCGAACTTGTCGAACTGGCTTTTCAGAAAGCCGCGCATCATCGTGCCGCCCTCCACCGGAATGCCGCGACGGGCAGGAACGCAGGCACCACGATCAGGGCGATGTCGCGAAGCGCAACCGCCGGCGTGGTGCCATGCGCGACCATCTCCACGAGATGGAGCAGGGCATGGCCGCCGAGAAACACCAGTGCCGGCCACAGCACCGTGGTGCTGCGCGTCAGCGCGGCGATAACAAGCGCGGCGGCCGAGGCGAGAAACGCCAGCCCGATATCGCGGACAAAATGAGTGTTGATGGGCCCGGTATGGTCTGCGCCGGGCGCGATGCCATACCAGAATTCGGGTGCCGCCAGCATCACGGCGCCGTTCACGCCCTGATAGATGGCAAC
This sequence comes from Mesorhizobium sp. Z1-4, assembly GCF_004000235.1. Lineage (GTDB taxonomy): Bacteria > Pseudomonadota > Alphaproteobacteria > Rhizobiales > Rhizobiaceae > RCIO01. The sequence goes on along the minus strand of NZ_RCIO01000001.1, from coordinate 965,092 downwards.
GGTGATCAGAAGAAGTCGCATGGGTTGATACCTCCTGCGACTTTGACGAGACAGCACCGGCTTGTGTGACAGCCGCCGGCGAAAAATTGGCTAATGCAGCAGGCCGGCCTCGCGCACGGCAGTCTGGAAACTACGGCTCACCGGCAGTTCGGTGCCATCGGCGAGCCTCAGAAAGAGCTTGCCGCCGCGCCGTACGCCCTAGCGCGGAGAAATATACGGCCCCATGGTGATCAGCGCGATGGCCGCTATCGCCACCACGATGCCGGTGCCCTGCACCAGATTGACGCGTTCGCCGAACCAGGCGAAAGCCACCAGGTTGACCGCCGCCAGCTGGATGACACCGGAAAGGCTGAGCGCCACGCCCATGCCGAACTCGCGGATCAGCCGCAGCATGATCAGATTGCCGAGCGTGTAGAGGCCGAGCACCAGCACAAGCCGCCAGCCGCTGGGCGAAATCGTCCAGTTCTTGGCGGCGGCGGCCGCCAGCATGAAAACAAATGTCGATACGCCGAGTTGGGCGAGGCCGGCTGGTGACATGCGTACGATCCCGGGAGGATTGCCGCCGGTCGCGCCGGACGTGATCTCCGATCGCTCTTTGCGCCCGGCGGAGCCTGCCGTCAAGCGCCTTGTTTACTGCCGCATCGCGGCGTGGCTGGGCAGGAAAATCGCCGCCAGGCCGAGCACCGGCAGAAACGAGCACATCGCGAACACGAACCGGATGCTGGTATAGTCGGCGATGATGCCGAGCAATGCCGCGCCCAGGCCACCAAGGCCGAAGGCGAAGCCGAAAAACAGCCCCGCTATCAGGCCGACCCGGCCAGGCACCAGCTCCTGTGCAAAGACGATGATGGCCGAAAAGGCCGACGACAGGACGATGCCGATAATCACCGTCAGCACAGCTGTCGCGACAATGCCGACATGCGGCAGCGCAAGGGTGAAAGGCAGCGCGCCCAGGATCGAGAACCAGATCACGCTGCGCGCCCCGACCTTGTCGCTGACCAGTCCGCCGAGGACCAGCCCGACCGCCGAAGCGACGAGGAACAGAAACAGAAGCATCTGCGATGTCTGAACCGAGACGCCGAACTTCTCGATCGCAAAAAACGTGTAGTAGCTGGTCAGGCTGGCCATGTAGACGAATTTGGAGAAGGTCAGCACGATCAGCGCCGCAAGGGCGGTGAACACGATGCGCCGCGGCAGCGCGTAGATCGGTCCCGGCGCGCCCGGTTTTCCCGCCTGCTTGCGTTCGCGGCTGTACCAGCCGCCGACGCGCCACAGCACGGCCATGCCGATAAGTGCGATTACCGAGAACCATGCGACGCTGGCCTGCCCGTAGGGCACCACGATGAACGCCGCCAGCAGCGGTCCGATTGCCGTGCCCAGATTGCCGCCGATCTGAAACACCGACTGTGCCATCCCGAAGCGGCCGCCCGAAGCAAGCCGCGCAATGCGCGAAGCCTCGGGATGAAAGATCGCCGAGCCGAAACCGATAAGCGCCGCGCCGGCGATCAGCACGGCATATTGGCCCGCATAGGCGAGCAGGATCAGGCCGACAAAGGTCGAGCCCATGCCGAAAGCAAGCGAATAGGGCAGCGGCTTGCGGTCGGTGTAGAGCCCGATCGCCGGCTGCAGCAGCGAGGCAGTTACCTGAAACGCCATGGTCAGCAGCCCGATCTGCCAGAAATCGAGCCGGAAATCGGCTTTCAGCATCGGGTAGATCGCTGCCAGCAGCGACTGCATGATGTCGTTGAGCATGTGGCTGAACGAAAGCGCCAGGATCACCAGAAATCCTGCCGCCTGCGTCGATTTGTGAGCCACTGCGGTATCGGTCAAAGCTGCGCTTTCTGCCGCCTGCACGAAAACTGTCCGCAGCCGGTATCGCGGATCACGGCCGGGGTCCATGAGGTTCCGTTGGTCCAGCCTGCCCGCCGTGCCGCCATCAGCCCATGCGCCGCAGGTGATTGTCCCATGCCGGTCTGCCGGGTGCCGGGGGCAGCAAAAGCCCGGTTGCGCCCGGCGACAGGTCGGTCACCGCGCCGCGCCCGCTGGTGGCCAGCACATGATGCCTTTCGAGCGGGGCGACCCCGCAACCGTCGGCGAGTTCGCGGTTGCCGAGATGCCGCCCCGTCGCGGCGTCCCAGAAGGCGACCAGCCCGCCCCGCGGCGACGAGGTGGCGACAATTTCGCCAGACGCATCCACCGCGACCGAGCCGACATAATTGTTCATCGCCTTCAGCGTTTCGTCCGGCCCGGCAAAAAGCTCCGGTTCTCTGCCGCGCCGATGACGCCCGACCAGCGGAGGCCGCTGTGCCGGCTCGCCCTGATACTGACAGCCGAACCAGATGGTCCCCAGTGCATCGATCGCAAGATGGCGAATGGAAAGCCGGCTGAGTTCGGGCGCCAGAAACACCTGATCGGTCAGGTCGCCGGTCTCAACGTCGATATAGGCCAGGCCCGGCTGCATCGTGTCGAGATTGAGTTTCTGTCCGCCATAGTCGGGATGGGTGAGTATCCCGCCATTGGCGACGCAAAGCGTCTTGCCGTCGCCGAGCAGAACCGCTTCGTGCGGCCCTATCCCGCCGCTGGCAATTTCGCCGATGCGCGCGAACCCCTTGCCTGCATCATAGATACCGACGACACCCTGGCCGGCCCCGAAATCGTTCTCCGTGGCAAGCAGCAGCCGTCCGCCAGGCGTGAACGCACCATGGCCGAAGAAGTGCCGGTCGGCCGGCGGCGCGATGGCGTGCGGCGCCGACCCGCCATCGATATCGAACGCCACGGCGAAGCGGCCGGGCGCGCGCCCGAAGGCGACCGCCCTGCGCCGCGCTGAATCGATCGCGAATGAGTGACCGCGCGCCGGCACCGGCAGCACCAGCAGGTCGCGGCCATGTTCGTCGATCACCGCAACTTCGTGACTGCCGCTGTTCAAGCGCGCGCCGAGGAAGAGCGGTCCGTCATCCTCTGTTGAGGGCAAGGAATTGCCGGACGACATGGACGGGCCCGCCGGCGCGACACAGGCCGATGCCAAAAGTGCGAGAAACGTTCGCCGCCCGATCGGCGTTAGGTGTGCGGCCATGGCTCAGTCACCGTCGAGAGCGTTGAAGCCGACGATCAGTCCCAGCGCTGCGGCGAGCTTTTCGGTGATGTTGGCGGCGGCGCTTTCGATGGTGAAGCCGGCAAACGCGATTTTGTCGCGAGCGGTTTCGTCCGCAAATGCGTCGGAGGGAACGGTTTCGATGCCGTCCAACGCAACTCTGGCCGTTCCGATTTCGAACAGGATCGCGCCGGGCACCCAGCTTGTCTCTTCGGCCACGGCCGATTCATAACCGGCTGCATTCAAGAGGTCGCGCACGCCATCGAGCTGCGCCGTAGCCAGCACGAAGGTAAGTTCCGAGCGCCACAGCGGCGCGCGTTTGCCGCGCGCCTTGCCAATGTCCGCGCCGAGCGCCGGAAGCAGCTGCGCCTCGTGCACAAAACGCAGCTGTGTGGAAAGTGCGCGGACGATTTCGGCATCGACTTCCCCGGCGCTACGGTATGGTTCCGTATCTGCGGCCGGCGCGGTGAATGCGTCGGTGAAGTCCGTGCCATCCGCCCAACCGGCAAGCAGTTCGTTCGCAATCGATGCGATGTTGCCAGCGATCGCCTCTGCGAAGCGGCAGCGATAGGCAGCTGCTCCGCCTGCCAGATCATCGGCCCCGCTGCCGTAAAGCGCGAACTCCAGCGCCGGCAGGCCCTGAAGCGCCGCACTCTTTTGCGCCAGATTTTCGGATGACGTGGCGCTTTCGTCCTCACCCGCGATCGTTGCCTGCACCTGCCTCAAAGCAATGCCGCGCGGGTCGGGCCAGAAATAGATCCGCTCCATTCGGTGTTCGTCCGCAAGTGGCCCGAACCGCAACACGCTCGCCTTGCCCCATGCGGAGACCAGTTCGGCAAACGCGCCCTGCGCTTTCGCCAGCGCTTCGGCCGAAGGCGCGGTGCACAGCGCGCCGATCTCTTGTTCGGTTGCCGCTGCCGCCCTTTGGAGCTCGGCGAAAGCCGGTTGCGCAAACTTGTCGGTTATCCGCGCGCCGGATCCATCGCCTGCGGCCTGAGCGGTCGAGGCGAAAACAAGGATCGAAATCGCCGCCGCCATGCCTTTCGGTGCTTGGCGAACCGGTGCGCTGTGCAGGGCGGGGTGTGATCCGGGCATTACAGCGACTCCAGAAAAGCGATCAGCGCATCGCGCTCGGCCTTGTCCGAAGCGGCATAGGCGTCGCGCGCAGCCTGTGCCTCGCCGCCATGCCACAGGATCGCTTCTTCCAGCGTGCGCGCACGCCCGTCATGCAGGAAGCCAGCTTCAGCGCTGACGGTTCGGGCGGTGCCGATGCCCCAGAGCGGCGGCGTGCGCCACTCGCGCCCGTTCGCCTGGCCTTCCGGCCGGCCGTCCGCGAGGCCATCGCCCATGTCATGCAGCAACAGGTCGGTGTATGGCCAGATCAGCTGAAACCGGTGAGCCTCGTGGCGGGCCTCGCGGCTGGTCACGAATTTGGGCGTGTGGCAGGAGGCGCAGCCGGCTTCGTAAAACAGCTGCTTGCCGCGCAGGACCTGCGGGTCCTCGCTTTGCGTTCGGGCCGGCAGCGCGAGGTTCTCGGAATAGAACACCACAAGGTCGAGCAGTGCGCGGGGCACCTCCTCATTGCCCAGCCGGGGCTGCGCGCCATGCGGCAGCGTGCGGCACGGCGGTTCGGCGTCCGTGCAGTCGCCCCAATGGTCGGGCAGCACGGGGGTGGAAAGCCCCATATCTCCGGCAAACGCGTGGGCGGTCTGTATCTCCACCGTCGGCTGGATCGCCTTCCAGCCGAAGCGGCCTATCGTCAGTCCGCCCGCGCCGTCGCCGATCATGTTCGGCCGGCCCGAAATGCCGTCGCCATCGGCATCGCTGGGTCGGCAAGAGCCAGAATGTCGGCCGGGTGGATGGCTTCCAGCAACCCCATTCCGCTCATGGCTGGCGCGATCCGCGCCGACAGCATTGCGCCGTCGGCAAGCGCGCCGAAACCCGGATTGCCAATCGAAAGCGCTGGCTTGCGTAGTTCCACCACCTCGCCGCCGGCAAGTTCCACCTGCACGGCTTCATAGGCGATCTCGATCTTGCCTTCGGCCGGCAGTCCGGCCACCGCGAAATCCTGAATCTGGAGTCCGTAGACGGGCTCTGGAACCGCCACCCTCAGCCCGGCCTCGATTGCTTTCTGCTCGGCTTCGTCCGGCGGCAGCGACACGCGCACCAGCAGCGAGATCGCGTCGTCCTCGGCGCTTGCCGGCGCGTGTCCGCGTCCGTCCTTGATGTGGCAGGACTGGCAGGCACGCGCGTTGAACAGCGGCCCGAGCCCGTCGGAGGCCTGCGTGGACGAGGGTGACGACACCCACTCCTTTCGAAACAGCCCGTTGCCTACGAGGAAGAGCTGCTGGTCCTCGAAGCTCAGATTGGCCGAGGGGTGTGACAGCGCGTTGGCGTCGCGGGTCTTGCGTGTCGTCGCTTTGCCGCCCGGCATCGCCTCGAAGGGTTCGCCTATCGAGAAATCGGTGGTCGGTTTCGTGACGGCCTCGACCCGTACGCGATCCGCATCGCTGAGGTCGTCGCGTGTCAGCGCCGCTGCCGCCGCGGTCACGGCGGCGGCAAGCGCAAAGGCGGTTAGAAGCGGTTTGGCTGTCATGAGAAATGCGGGCAGCGGCCGGGCGCTTATGCCCGGCCGCCGATGCGCCTATTCGAACACCGCACCCGGATTATCCAGGCTGTCGGAGCCTTCGATGGTCACGCCGCCGAGATCGAGCGCCGCAATCACACGTTCCAGCGAGCGCGTCTGATCGACCAGCCCGTCGATCACCGCCTGCACGGCTTCATTGCCGGCCTCGTTGCCTTCGCCGATCATCTGGTCATAGGCCTCGCCGCCTTCCGCCCGCGCCTTCATCGCCTCGGCTGCCGCAAGTGTTGCTGCCAGCTTCGTTTCGGTCTCGTCGGCGAGCGCGGCATCCGTTTCGCGCACAAGCTCCGCCAGGCTCGGTCCGTTCACGGTCGAGCCGTCGATGCGCTCATAACGGCCGTGATAGACATTGGTGATGCCTTTCACGTCGTAATAATGCGAGTTGTGCGTGTTGTCGGCGAAGCAGTCATGCTCTTCCTCCGGGTCGTGGAGCAGCAGGCCGAGTTTCATGCGCTCGCCCGCAAGTTCGCCGTAAGAGAGCGAGCCGAGCCCGGTCAGGATCGCCGTCAGCCCCTTTGCCTCGTCGCCTTCGGCGAGTGCTGCCCGCGCGCCGCCGCCGGTCTGCCAGTTCGCCACCATCTCTTCCAGGTCGGCGACGAGCAGGTCGGAAGCCGCGGTCAGATATTGAACCCGGCGGTCGCAGTTGCTGCCGGTGCAATTGGCGGTGTCGAAGTCGGTTGCCGGCCGGTTGCCCGCGCCCGCATTGGTGCCGTTGAGGTCCTGGCCCCACAAGAGAAACTCGATCGCGTGATAGCCGGTCGCGACATTGGCTTCGATGCCGCCGATTTCCTGCAGCGACTGGATCACCTCTGGCGTGATGGTCGAGGCATCGACCGTCTCGCCACCGATGCTGACTTGCGCATTGGCGATCACATTGACGGTGTAGAACGCGTTGGCGTCGCTCTCGGTGCCGTAACTGGCATCGACATAATCGATCAGCCCTTCATCCAGCGGCCATGCGTTCACCCGGCCTTCCCACTCGTCCACGATCGCATTGCCGAAGCGGAACGCTTCCGTCTGCTGATAGGGCACGCGCGCTGCGATCCATGCCGCCCGCGCAGCGTGCAGCGTCTCCTGCGAAGGCGCTGCAACAAGCGCCTCGATTGCCGCATCAAGCGACTTCGCGGTCGTCAGGCTGTCTTCATATCCGGCCAGCGCGATGTCGGAATAGGTGACGAGGATTTTGCCCGGATCCGCGGCTACTGCGCTGCCGGGCACTGCCAGCGCCATCAACAGAATTGCGGTTCCGGTTGCGGTTCTCATGATGGCCTCTCCATGTACGGCGATTGCAATAACGAAATCTCCGGCCGCAGCCGGCAGGCACCCATGTCCCTTGGGCGTGCATTATGTTGACCATAGAGGTCATCTTTATGGGAGGCAATAGTGGATTAGAATTGTCATATTATCGAAATATGACCCCAATGCCATCCTTTGGCTGCCGCATTTACCGTCAATGCTTCCGTGACGTCAGCAGGGTTGGCATCGGCGCGTTTTACGTTGCAAACTGCGCCGGCAAGGGACTTGCGCCGGCGGGCGCACGGAATGGCATGGGTAGGGCATTGGGTAAGCTTGGCGGTGTGGTGGCCTGCATGGGCCTGGGGTTGGCGGCTTGGTTTGGCAACGTGCTTTATGCGTTGGGATCGCCGGGCGGCCTGTTGAAGGAGTGGTCGCCGGCGCTCGTGGCGGGCGCGATGATCGCATTTCTGGTGGTCCATGGCCGCCGCACATATTCGGGCCGCCAGCTGCTTTCATTCGTCGTTCTGGTGTTTCTGATCGGCTGGTTCTTCGAAACCGTGTCGCTGATGACCGGCTTTCCGGTCGGCAATTATCACTACACGGAGCTCATGGCGCCGTTTCTGGGCCATGTGCCTGTCTCCGTCATGCCCGCCTATTGCGTGATGGGTTATGCCTCCTGGTCGATGGCAAGGCTCCTGCTTGCCCGCACCGAATGGTCGGCCGACAACGTTCTGCGGTTCGGCGTTCCCGTGCTGGCTGCCATGCTGATGGTCGTGTGGGATTTGTCGATGGACCCGCTGCGCGCCACGGTTGAGGGCCGCTGGGTGTGGAGCGGCGGCGGCGTGCATTTCGGCGTGCCGCTGGAAAACTACATCGGCTGGGCGTTCGTCACCTGGATCATGTTCCAGTCCTTCGCGCTCGTCGTCACCGGCCGCTATGAACCGCCGGCGCGAAGGGTGCCGCGGTCGGCGCGCCGTTATCTGTGGCTGTCCGTGCCGCTGATCTGGGCCGCTTTCGCCGGCGAATATCTGCTCAATCCTTTCGTGTCGGCGCGCCTGGATTCTGTTATGGTCGATGGCGCGCATATGCCGGTGGCGGAGATTTTCGCCAGCATTGCCTTTCTGACCGCCACCACCATGCTGCCGCTGGCGCTGGTTGGCGCGGTTGCCGCGCTGCGGCGCAGTCCGGCTTCACTGGCCCGGCGCGGCATGGCAGCCGGCCTTGCGCACGGCCGGGCGGGAGACAAACAATGACGTCAGCGACCGCAAAGACCGATTTCGACATCGTCACCCGCTGGCGCATGGAAGCGCGCGCCGAGGAGCTCAGCGAAATCATCCTCGACCCCGAGATCATCTCGCGCTGGGGCACGTCGGTTTTCATGGCCTGCGAAGTGGTTGAGCGCGGCGCGCCCGACGGGCTCGGCATGGAAGTGCGGCTGTTCACCAAGGGTTTCCTGCCGCACTCCTTCTTTTTCGTCGGCAAGGTGACCGGCGGCGAGGCGCATCGCTGGATGGATTTCGACATCAGCGGCGATTTCGTCGGCCGGGGCAGGATGCATGTCGAGCCCGACGGTCCCGATCATCTCGCCGCCACCTTCCGCTGGACCGTCGATGTCGCCCATCCCTGGGTGCGGCGTTTCGTGAAGGCGATCCACCCGGTCTTCGTCTGGAACCACACCTGGGCCGTCGGCCGGCTGTCGCGCATGATGCAGGCCGAAGTCTACCGCCGCCGCGCCCGCGACAATGCGATCCGCGAACCCGTGCCCACCTTCCCGCACAATCTTGTGCCCTTCCGCCGCTGGCAGCAGCGCCGTTTTTCGTCGCGGGGTTGGCTTGGCGGGGCCTCGTCCCGCAGGCCGAATGTGCCGGAGGCGGCCAGGCGGTGAGAGGGCAGCGCCAAACCGGCGCACGGCAATACAGAACCCGCCCGGCAGCCTGACGCGCATATGGCGGCTGCCCCGCGCGCAATTTCCCGCTTTGCGTTCTCCCCCGCCGCTGCTACATGCGCGCCCCATGACCACGCCTCTCAAAAACATCCGCAACTTCTCCATCGTTGCCCATATCGATCACGGCAAATCGACGCTCGCCGACCGGCTCATCCAGATGACCGGCTCGCTGGAGGAGCGCGAGATGAAGGAGCAGGTGCTCGACGCCATGGACATCGAGCGCGAGCGCGGCATCACCATCAAGGCCAACACCGTGCGCCTCGAATATGACGCGGCCGACGGCGAGCATTATGTGCTGAACCTCATCGACACGCCCGGCCATGTCGACTTCGCCTATGAGGTCTCGCGCTCGCTCCGCGCCTGCGAGGGCTCGCTGCTCGTCGTCGACGCTTCGCAGGGCGTCGAGGCGCAGACGCTGGCCAATGTCTATCAGGCGCTCGATGCCGACCACGAGATCGTCACGGTCCTGAACAAGGTCGACCTGCCGGCTGCCGAGCCCGAGCGCATCAGGGAGCAGATCGAGGACGTCATCGGCCTCGATGCCTCCGACGCCGTGCAGATTTCGGCCAAGACCGGCCTCGGCGTCGGCGAGGTACTGGAGGCCATCGTCAAGCGCCTGCCGCCGCCCAGCCATGGCGATGCCAACGCCCCGCTCAAGGCCATGCTGGTCGACAGCTGGTACGACAGCTATCTCGGCGTCATCGTTCTGGTGCGCATCATCGACGGCAAGCTGAAAAAGGGCCAGCAGATCCGCATGATGGGCACGGGCGCGCGTTACCCGGTCGATCGCGTCGGCGTCATCACGCCGAAGATGGTGCTCACCGGCGAGCTTGGCCCCGGCGAATTGGGCTTCATCACCGCGTCGATCAAGGAAGTGGCCGACACCCGCGTCGGCGACACTATCACCGACGACCGCCGCCCCTGCGAAACTCCGCTGCCGGGCTTCAAGCCCGCCCAGCCGGTCGTCTTCTGCGGCCTGTTCCCGGTCGATGCCGCCGATTTCGAGGATCTGCGTGCCGCCATGGGCAAGCTGCGTTTGAACGACGCCAGCTTCTCCTTCGAGATGGAAACCAGCGCCGCGCTCGGCTTCGGCTTCCGCTGCGGCTTCCTCGGCCTGCTGCATCTGGAAATCATCCAGGAGCGGCTGGAGCGCGAGTTCGACCTCGATCTCATCGCCACCGCGCCCTCGGTCGTCTACCGGCTCAACATGACGGACGGCAAGACGATCGAGCTGCACAACCCGGCCGACATGCCCGACGTGGTCAGAATAGCGGCCATCGAGGAGCCGTGGATCCGCGCCACCATCATGACGCCGGACGAATATCTCGGCGCCATCCTCAAGCTCTGCCAGGACCGCCGCGGCGTCCAGCACGACCTTTCCTATGCCGGCGCCCGCGCCATGCTCACCTACGACCTGCCGCTCAACGAGGTGGTGTTCGATTTCTACGACCGGCTGAAGTCGATCTCACGCGGCTATGCCAGCTTCGACTACCAGCTCACCGGCTATCAGCAGGGCGACCTGGTCAAGATGTCGATCCTGGTCAATGAAGAGCCGGTCGACGCGCTCTCCATGCTCGTCCACCGCACGGCTGCCGAAAAGCGCGGCCGCGCCATGTGCGAGAAGCTGAAAGACCTCATCCCCCGCCACATGTTCAAGATCCCGATCCAGGCGGCGATCGGCGGCAAGGTCATCGCCCGCGAAACCATCGCGGCGCTGCGCAAGGACGTGACGGCCAAATGTTACGGCGGCGACGTGACGCGTAAACGCAAGCTGCTGGAGAAGCAGAAAGAGGGCAAAAAGAAAATGCGCCAGTTCGGCCGCGTGGAAATCCCGCAGGCGGCGTTTATCGAAGCGTTGAAGATGGGGGATTAACCGCTATCAATATGTTAAAGTCTATATTTTAGTTGAAATAAGCTTAACCAATATTTGTGCGTAAATAATAGAAAACCAATATATCCCTTCTTTAGTTGAAATTCGCGCGACGTGCGATGCGCCTCCTATTTCAGATATATCTATATTGGACCTGCTGGCACTGTAATGAAATATTCTATTACGTAGAGAAACAATATACTTAGACATTGCCAAGAATTTTACCGTAACGGTTTCAGAAGTATCGTCTATCTCATATTGGTCATCCTTAAGCGCCGACAGAACCTTCCTAGCAATCTGGTCTTTTGTAACTTCAAGGTAGCGGGTTGGCAGATTCGACAAATCGAAGACAAAAACGACATCGTTTATCTGAGTAGATCGGGAAATATGCGAAATAAAGCGCTCAAGTACCTTTAGTTCACCTTCCTTCTCGTCTTTCATCAGGTCCATAAAAAAGCTCTTTGTATCTTGAAAATTGTCCTGACTTCGAGCGTACAACATCGGCATCAGTGTCGAAATTAGCTCGACGCACCGGTACAAATGCAGAAATGACTCCAGATGAAAACCTTCCTTTTTTGCGGCTAGACAATGAATCAACTCACCGCGAAGTTTTTCAAAATACCGGCGATTTCTCGCCCCGATCTCGCGCAATACCCTTACATAATCGTCCTCGGTTACCCCGCCCTCAAAAATCTTATTGAGAACACGATTGGGTTCTGGTTTCAGAATGCGTCCATTGCGTAGTTCGTTTTCCGTAACCTTTACGAGTCTTTCGTTATCTTTGTCGAACAGATTTACCGTTCCAACTAATAATCTCAGTATTTCATGGGGGATCAGCCCATTTTCGTACAACCCGAACGGCGCTGGAGGCGCGTAACCTCCGTGGTTCGGCTCGCGCATGGTGTACCGGCTGGCCATCTCAGTCGGTCATCGTCTCTTCGAAGAATACCTCCGTCAACGAGTCCGCATCTGTATCGATGTAATCGTCGATGTGTGCAACAAACTTCATTGCCAACTCACGCCGCAGTTTACCAACGTTCACCTTAGATACGTTTATCGACTCAAATGCTTTTTCAAACACGGCGGTAGCGCTCGCAAATTTCTCCGGATCATATTTTGTCAGGCTAGCAAGTGACTCCTTGGCACCCACCGCGAATCCAATAAGGTTGTTGCCAAGACGCAGCCAATCTCGAGCTTCCTGGTTCGCCGAAAGGTGATCTACGGCGAGCAAAACGTCGTGAAAGCTTATGTCAGATTCGGTAATTTTCGAATCCATTACCTTTCCAACCAAAATCTCGTCGAGCTTGCTCTCGATGATTTTGGTGTTTTGGTTGTGCACGCTATCCGTCAAAAATGCCGTGTAGGCTTCAGAAACATCGCCCTGACGGAATGCTCCGTGCGGCTTCGCCTTTTCAGTTTCTTTCTCAGTAATAATCTGAATATCTAATTTCTCTGTATCCAGAATTCCTTTTGTTAGCATTTCGATTTGATGACGAGCGGTCATGGGCTTTTGCCCATTATTGAGCGTAATCATTCGGTAGAGAAGAAAATCATAACGTTCAGCTACAATAATGTTTATGTATATCGGTCGGCTACTATCAAAGTCCTCGTCTTCGGACGCTTCCCTAAGTGTGTTTAGCCGCTGCATACCATCAAGAACATAACCGTCAGAAATATTCTCATTGGCAAATTTCTGCAAATCGTCTGCGTCGGTCGACGAAGACATCTTTTTGTCAACGAAGGCAAGTGTTATTGGCGGCATTATGCAGCCGGAAAGTATGTCTTTACGGAGTCTAGCATAAAATTTGCGCCCCTGAATTTTGCGCTGCTGCTCAAACCGATTCAAAAGCGGGAGTAAATTTCCAAGCGCATATTTATAATCCGCATACGCAGCAGAAAAAGAGCTTCGGATAACTTCATCTCTTGAAGAGTGAAATATTTTTATCATCTTATTTGTCACTTCCGTCGAGTTTACCGAGCGCCGTCGGATCAAGAGTGAATGTAGCGTTTGATCACGCGGAGTTTGCCTCCATCAATGGGCCATCGACAAGGCCGCTTTGACATTTTGCATAATCGGGAGGGGGAAGGACTTCTGTGTTCTCCCTCGGACAAACCGCAGGTGCATTTTGTTGCACGTGGTTTGCCGGCTGGCTCGTGCATACTGGAGTGCCAAGATCGTATTGTTCCGCTCTGGCCGAGAGCCTCACTACGGCTGTCGGGGGACAGATTCGAGTTGAAAGCCTGCATGTCAGGCGATCCGGACAAAATCTATCCCCGCCTTCTCAACCTCCCTTACCATCCCCTCGCAAATACCGCTGCGCGGGAAACGGGTGTGCACTCCGAGCATCCGGGCAGCGGTCGGTGCCGGATCGCGCGGACATCGAGAGTCCGTGTGGGCGATGAGCCCCCAGCTCCGGGCCCACGGGTAGCTGTGTCTTCGCCTCTTGATTGAGTGGCGAGCCCGGCGCTCTGAGGCGAAAGCTGCGGAGCGCCACGAGCGGACAACATCCTGATCTAAGGCGGTCAGGTGACCTCTACGGAGGTACTCGGGGCAAGAACACCGGACGGGCGGCCTTTTGGCCGCACGTAACATACAGATGAGCGACTGAATGGCCGCCCGTCTTTCCACGCCGAACCCGCATGGGTTCTGGCGACAGCGCCCAGCGCGATCGCAAAGCGATCGTCGCGAAACGGCGCAAAGCGCAATGACCAGACCGGCAGCGGGGCGTGGCGATGATGAAGCTTGCCATCCGGCCGAAGGCCGAGGCGGCGACTGCTGCCCGCCGGAAGTCCGGCGCCCCGCGGAGCCGGTGAGCGCAGCGAGCTCGGCGTGAGCGCTGTTGAAAAATGAACGCCGCATAAACCGCCCCATCAGAGAAGGTTCAGCGGCGAAGCGTCATTCCTTGTGCGTGCAAAGCCAAAAGGAGAGGAACAATGACGCATCTGATTTCGAAGCTCGTATCCGCGGCCCTGCTGGCCGCCGCCACCGCAACCGCCGCGCATGCCGGCGCCAAGATCGAGAAGATCGGCATCGCCCGCGAGGGCATAGACCTGGTGCCGGCCCGCGTGCGCGCCACCGGCGACGGCTATTCCGGTTTCGCCGGCTCCGAGCACCGTTTCACCGTACGGCTCTTCGCCAAAGGCAAGGGCAACAACAATATTCATCGTGTCGGTATCGGCAACCAAAACGGCATGGACCCGGTCGAAGTCACCGCCGGCAAATGGCACTATTTCCAGCGCACGCCGGATGACGGATGGGGCGTCTACAAGACGACGCGCACCTTCACCGCAGACATGCGCGACGTGCACTGGATCGTCACGCCCGGCAAGCTGTGCCGCGACAACATGGCGGAGCAGCTCCGCCGCGGGAAATCGAAGTCCTGGGTGCTGTCGCGCGAGTGGAACCTGTCGGGCAAGGTCGTGCTGCACTTCTACGCCGCGGCAGCCTCGCCGTCGAAAATCCGCAATGGCCGTGTGCAGGGCAATTCCGAGACCCGCGCCGCCGACCTGTTCTACCCGATGACCGTGGTCTGCGAGAAGAAATAACCGGCCACGTGCCGCTTTCACTGGCCGGGCTCGCACGCTAAAGGGCGGGGATGATGTCCCCGCCCTTCGCCCCCGCCGTATAATGACCGCCGGTTCCGGCCCGCTGATGTTGGGCATCGATACCGGCGGCACCTACACCGACGCTGTCCTCTTCCGGGAAGGCGCGGCCGGGGGTGGCGTGGTCGCCAAGGCCAAGGCGCTCACCACGCGCCACGACCTCGCCATCGGCATTGCCGGCGCGGTCGATGCGGTGCTGGAAAGCGCGGCCGCGAACCCCGCCGACATTGCGCTGGTGTCGATGTCCACCACGCTCGCCACCAACGCCATCGTGGAGGGGCAGGGCGGGCGCGCGGCCCTGGTGCTGATCGGCTTCGGCGAGAGCGACCTCGACCGCGACGGGCTGAAAGCGGCACTCGGCGCCGACCCGGTGCTTTTTCTCCCCGGCGGGCATGATGTCCATGGCAACGAAAAGCCGCTCGACCTCGCGCCGCTGACGGAGCGGCTTCCGGAACTCGCGAAGTCCGTAACCGGCTTTGCCGTCTGCGCCTATTTCGCCGTCCGCAACCCGGCGCACGAAATCGCCGCCGCCCGGCTGATACGCGAAGCGACCGGACTTGCGGTCACAATGAGCCATGAACTGTCGGCAAAGCTCGGCGGCCCGCGCCGTGCGCTCACCACGCTGCTCAATGCGCGGCTGGTCGGCTTGATCGGCCGGCTGATCGCCGCGACGGAGGGCTTTCTGGATGCGCGGGGAATACGCGCACCCCTCATGGTCGTTCGCGGCGACGGTGCGCTGGTCTCCGCCGCCTTCGCCCGCCGCCGCCCCATCGAAACGATCCTTTCGGGCCCTGCCGCGTCGATTGTCGGCGCCCGCCATCTGACCGACCTCGACGAAGCGATCGTGTCGGATATCGGCGGCACGACGACCGACGTCGCCGTGCTCGAAGCTGGCCGGCCCCGGCTCGATCCAGACGGCGCCCGTGTCGGCGGCATGCGCACCCATGTCGAGGCGGTGGCGATGCGCACCTTCGGCCTTGGCGGAGATTCGGAAGTCTCCATCGAAGATGGTGGCCTTAGCGCCCGGCTGCGGCTCGGCCCGCGCCGGCTGGTGCCGCTGTCGCTGGCCGCGCAGCAACATGGCACGGCGATTGTCGCCCAGCTTGAGCGCCAGCTCGGCGCACCGAATTCGGGCAAGCTGGACGGCCGGTTCGCCTTCCGCACCGGCATGGACGATCGTTTTGCGGTCGGCCTCTCGCCGTCGGAGCAGCGGCTTTACGATGCCATCACCGCGACGCCGCTGCCGCTCGACCGCCTGCTGGCGGCAAGCGCACATACGGCTGTGCTCAACCGGCTTGTTGCGCGCGGCCTTGTCATGATCGCCGGCTTTACACCGTCGGATGCCGCTCATGTGCTCGGTCGCCAGACAACCTGGAGCGCGGATGCCGCGAAGCTCGGTGCAGATATCTTCGCCCGCCGCCGCGATGCTTCGGGCAGCCCCATCGCCGCCGGTGGCAGGGCGCTCGCCGGTCAGGTGCTGTCGCTTCTCACGAGAAAGTCGGCGGAGGCGGTGCTGGATACGGCGCTCGCTGAAGACGGTCACGACGGCCAGGCCGCCGTATCGCATGCGCTGGTCCAGCGCGCGCTGGATGGTGCCAGCCGTTTCGCGCGGCTGACGATCGCGCTCGACCGGCCGGTGATCGGTCTCGGCGCCTCCGCACCGCTGCATTATGCCGGGCTGGACAAACTGGTCGGCTCCGAATGCGTTTTGCCGGCCAATGCCGATGTCGCCAACGCCGTCGGCGCGGTCGTCGGCCAGGTACGCATCGCGGTCGAGGCAATGGTCACGCAGCCGGCAGAAGGTCGTTTCCGCCTCACTGTCGGCGAGCACGTCGAAGACTTCGCCAACGAGGATGCTGCGCTTGATGCCGCAGCCGAGTTTGCGGCCCGGCTTGCGCTCTCCCGTGCTGCCGAAGCAGGTGCCGCCGAGTGTCATGTCGAGACCGAAACCGACATCGTGGCCGCAACGGTTGAGGATCAGCGCAAATTCGTCGAGGCGCGTATCGTCGCGCAGGCGCAGGGCCGGCCGCGCGTTGCATCTGAAGGTGTTTCGCGACCATCGGAGAATTGACCCCGCCCGTCGCGCGTGGTGAAAGCTGCCGGACTGACTTTTAACGGAGTGCACCACATGTCGGAACGCGTCGAGATCAACGGGCTCAGGGTCGATAGCGGCCTTTATGATTTCGTCAATGACGAAGCGTTGCCCGGAACCGGCGTTGACGCCGGGGCCTTCTGGAAAGGCCTTGCCGCGCTCGTTCACGATCTGGGGCCGAAAAACCGCGCTCTGCTTGCCCGCCGGGACGAATTGCAGGCGGCAATCGACCAGTGGCACCGCGACAATGGCGCCCCCACCGACCTTGCGGCCTATGAAGCGTTCCTGCGCGAGATCGGTTACCTGCTGCCTGAGGGCGGCGACTTCCAGGTCTCGACGTCGAATGTCGATCCCGAGATCGCCGATGTCGCAGGCCCTCAGCTTGTCGTACCGATCATGAATGCGCGTTTTGCGCTCAATGCCGCCAATGCGCGCTGGGGCTCGCTCTACGACGCGCTCTACGGCACCGACGCGCTGGGCGATCTGCCGAAGCCCGGCGGCTACGACCCGGAGCGCGGCGCGCGCGTGATTGCATGGGCGAAGGATTTTCTTGATCGGGCAGCGCCGATCGAAGGCGCAAAATGGGCCGATCTGACCGATGTCGAAGCTGGCTCCGAACTCAAGCTTTCGACCGCGTCAGGCCCCGTGCAACTGCAGAACCCGCAGCAATATGCCGGCCATGCCGAAGGTGACGGCGGCTGGCGCCATGTCCTTCTGAAAAAGAACGGGCTCGGTATCGAGCTCTTGTTCAACCGCAGCTGGGATATCGGCAAGACCGATCCCGCCGGGCTGGCCGCGGTCAATCTGGAAGCGGCGCTGACAACGATCATGGATTGCGAAGACTCTGTCGCTGCGGTCGATGCAGAAGACAAGACGCTGGTTTATCGCAACTGGCTCGGCCTGATGAAAGGCGACCTCAGCGAGACCTTCCAGAAGGGCGGCGAGACGGTCACGCGCAAGCTTTACAGCGACTTCACATACACCGCGCCCGGCGGTTCGCCCTTTGTGGTCAAATGCCGCTCGCTGATGCTGGTGCGCAATGTCGGCCACCTGATGACCAACCCAGCGATCATCGACAAGGACGGCCACGAGATTCCCGAAGGCATCATGGATGCCATGATGACTGCGATGATTGCGCTGCACGATATCGGGCCGAACGGCCGCCGCGCCAACTCGGCCGAAGGCTCCATGTATGTCGTTAAGCCCAAGATGCACGGGCCTGAGGAAGTTGCGTTCGCGGTCGAAATCTTCGGCCGCGTCGAAGCCGCCCTCGGCATGGCGCCCAACACGATCAAGATGGGCATCATGGACGAGGAGCGCCGCACGACGGTGAACCTGAAGGAGTGCATCCGGGTCGCGCGTGAGCGCGTGGTGTTCATCAACACCGGCTTCCTCGATCGCACCGGCGATGAGATCCATACTTCGATGGAAGCCGGCCCGATGATCCGCAAGGGCGATATGAAACAGGCCGCCTGGATCAACGCCTATGAAAACTGGAACGTCGATATCGGCCTTGCCTGCGGCCTGTCCGGCCATGCCCAGATCGGCAAGGGCATGTGGGCGATGCCCGACATGATGGCGGCGATGCTTGAGCAGAAGATCGGCCATCCGAAGGCCGGCGCCAACACCGCCTGGGTGCCTTCGCCGACGGCAGCCACGCTGCACGCCACGCATTATCATGAGGTCGACGTCAAGGAGGTGCAGGCCAAGCTCAAATCGCGCGAGCGAGCCAAGCTCTCAGACATTTTGTCGGTGCCGGTGGCGAGCCGCCCCAACTGGACGTCGGACGAAATCCAGAAGGAGCTCGACAACAATGCCCAGGGCATTCTGGGTTACGTCGTGCGCTGGGTCGATCAGGGTGTCGGCTGCTCCAAAGTGCCGGACATCAACGATGTCGGCCTGATGGAAGACCGCGCCACGCTGCGCATTTCCTCGCAGCACATTGCCAACTGGCTGCACCATGGCGTGTGCAGCGAGGCGCAGGTGATGGAGACCATGAAACGCATGGCGGCTGTGGTCGACCGGCAGAACGAGGGCGACCCGCTCTATCGGCCGATGGCGGCGGATTTCGATGGTTCGATTGCATTCCAGGCCGCCTGCGACCTGGTGTTGAAGGGCCGCGAGCAGCCGAGCGGTTACACGGAGCCGGTTCTTCACGCACGTCGTCTGGAGCTGAAGGCGCGTGACCGGGTGGGTTAGGCTCGGCGGATTTCCCGCCCCCTCAAGCGGGAGGGAATACGTGCAATGAAAATCCTCGCCATCGATACGGCCGCAAATCTCTGTGCCGCTTGCATATTCGACACGCAGGCCGGCGAGCTCGGCCGTGCGGTCCACGATCTTGGCAAAGGCCACGCCGAACATCTGATGTCGACCATCGATGAGGCGCTGGCGGCGGCGAACTCCGGTTATGCCGATCTCGGCCTGATTGCAGTTTCGGTTGGGCCGGGGTCCTTCACCGGCATACGGGTGGGCGTTGCCGCGGCGCGCGGGCTGGCACTGGCTCTGGGTATCCCGTCTGTCGGTGTCACGACGCTCGACGCCATGGCGGCGGAAGCCTGGCGCAATTTTGCCGGCAAAGGGCTGCTGGCCGCGATCGATGCCAGGCGCGAACAGATCTATGTCGCCGTCTTCGACATTAGCGGAAAGCGCACCTTCGGCCCCACCATCGCAAAGCTCGACGAGGCCGCCGGCATGCTCGCAACGGACATGGTGCTCACCGGCAGCGCAGCGGAAATGATCGCCGGGCAAGCCGGAAGAGAGGTTGCAATTGCTGCAACGGACGCCACCGCCGACATTGCTGTCTACGCGGAGCTTGCCGCCGGCATGGACACGGCGTCCGGGCCGCCGCGCCCGCTTTATCTGCGCAGTGCCGATGCAAAGCCGCAGCAGGGTTTTGCGGTGGAGCGCCAAGCCTGATGCGCATTCCTTTCATGTCCGGCAGCCAGGAATATGTGGCGCGCGACCTGACACTCGACGACACGCCGGCGATGGCCGAGTTGCATGCCGGCGCCTTCGCCCGGCCCTGGTCGGACGAGGAATTCGAGGCACTTCTGGTGCAGGATACGGTGTTCGGTTTCGCCGTCCGGCCCATTGCTTCCAGGGGCAAGCCGCCGATCCAGGGTTTCGTTCTTGCCCGGCTGGCAGCGGGCGAAGCTGAAATCCTCACCATCGTCGTTGCTCGCGCCAACCGCCGTGCCGGTCTCGGCCGGATGCTGATGGATGCGGTGATGCGCCACTTGTATGCCGAACGGGCCGAGGCGCTGTTTCTCGAGGTGGACGAAAGCAACGCCGCCGCGACCGGCCTTTACCGCCGGCTGGGTTTTCGCGATGTCGGACGGCGCGAAGGCTATTATTCGGTCAAGGACGGACGCAAAAGCAGCGCGCTTGTCATGCGCAGCGATCTTCGTTAGCCAGCGACGATCCAACAAGAGAGTAGAGTCAGGGAGACGCATGCTCGGCTGGATACGCGTGTCGTTCATGCTCTTGCTCGTGGCCATCGTCACGCCGGCAATGGCGCTCGCCCAGATATTCATCCTCAAGACCGGCATCGGCAATGAGCGCTACCTTCCGCGCCAGTGGCATCGTTTCGTGCTTTTTGTGCTCGGCTTCCGGCTGCATGTGCGCGGCAGGATGTCGGACAAGCGCCCCCTGCTGATCGCGGCCAACCACATTTCGTGGACCGACATCATGGTCGCGGGCGCCGTCGCCGAGGTGAATTTCATCGCCAAATCCGAGGTCTCCGGCTGGCCGATGATCGGCAAGCTCGCGAGCCTCCAGCGCACCGTGTTCGTGGAGCGCGAACGCAAGCACAAATCGGGTCATCAGGCTGGCGAAATTGCCCAACGCATGAATGACGGCGATCCGATGCTGCTGTTCGCGGAGGGGCTGACCGCCGACGGCAATCTCATGCTGCCGTTCAAATCGACGCTGTTTGGCGCGGCCTCCATGGCGGTCGATCGCGGTGAAGCGGAGCATGTTTTTGTGCAGCCGATGGCGATCGTCTACACCCGCTTTCACGGCATGCCCATGGGGCGCCTGCATCGCACCCATGCTGCCTGGATCGGCGACCGTCTTCTCGCGCCGCACATCGTGACGCTGCTGAAGGAAGGCGCGGTGGACGTCGAGCTGCATTTCGGCGAGCCGGTCGAGTATCGCGCCGGTGTCAGACGCAAGGATCTTGCCAGGGAAGTTGAGCGGCGCGTGACGGAGATGTTCAACGCCGCGATCAGCCACCCGATCAAGAGCGGCGAGCCTTAGCCGCCGCCATCTCGGCGCTTCATTTCAGGCTGAACTTGGTCTAGAGAGCGCCCATGAACCGTATCGTTACCGATAAAGACACCGCAGCGGCCCGCAAGGTCTTCGTGAAGACCTATGGCTGCCAGATGAATGTCTATGACAGCCAGCGCATGGCCGACGCACTGGCTGCCGAAGGGTATGTCGCGACCGAGGCGATAGAGGATGCCGATCTGGTGCTCCTCAACACCTGCCACATTCGCGAGAAGGCCGCGGAAAAGGTTTATTCCGAGCTCGGTCGCATCCGCGGCATCAAGGCGGAGCGCGAACAGGCGGGGCGCGAAACGCTGATCGGCGTAGCAGGCTGCGTCGCGCAAGCCGAGGGCGAGGAGATCATCCGCCGCGCGCCCGTGGTCGATCTGGTGATCGGACCGCAGACCTATCACCGCCTGCCGGACGTGGTGAAGAAGGCGCGCGCCGGTGCGAAGGTGGTCGAGACCGAATACGCGATCGAAGACAAGTTCGCTCATCTGCCGGGCCAGCAGGCAAAGGCGGTGCGTGCACGCGGGGTGACAGCGTTTCTCACCGTGCAGGAAGGTTGCGACAAGTTCTGCACCTTCTGCGTGGTGCCGTATACGCGCGGGTCCGAGGTTTCCCGCCCTGTCAGCCAGATCGTCGACGAAGCCCGGCGTCTCGCAGATGCCGGCGTGCGCGAGATCACGCTGCTTGGCCAGAACGTCAATGCCTGGCACGGCGCGGGGCCGGACGGCCGCGAATGGGGCCTTGGCGAATTGCTGTTCAAGCTGGCAGAGGTGCCGGGCGTCGCACGGCTGCGCTACACGACGAGCCATCCGCGCGACATGGACGATGCCCTGATCGCCGCGCATCGCGACCTGAAGGCGCTGATGCCTTACCTGCACCTGCCGGTTCAGTCGGGTTCCGACCGCATTTTGAAGGCAATGAACCGCAAACACACGGCCGCCGAATATCTGCAGCTCATCGAGCGCATTCGCACCGCCCAGCCCGATATTGCGATGTCGGGCGATTTCATCGTCGGTTTCCCGGGTGAATCCGATGCCGACTTCGCTGATACGATGACCATCGTGCGTGAGGTCGGTTATGCGCAGGCGTTCTCGTTCAAATACTCGCCTCGGCCCGGAACGCCGGCATCGGAGCGCGGCGAGCAGGTGGCCGAAGCGGTCAAGAACGAGCGCCTGCAGGAATTGCAGGCGTTACTGACGAAACAGCAGCATGCATTTGCAGAAAGTCTGGTCGGGCGCGAGATCGATCTGTTGCTAGAAAAGCACGGTCGCCACGCCGGACAGCTCATCGGCCGCTCGCCCTGGCTTCAGCCGGTGATTGTTGATGAAAATGCCGGCGGAATCGGCGACATTGTTCCGGTACGAATCACGCGCACGGGGGCGAACAGCCTGTTCGCCGAAGGCGTATAAGGAGAGGCTTTTGAGCGCCGCTACGCAACTGAAGCAGCCCTCCGGGGCATCCGACATGGCGCATATCGTACTGACCTTCGACAACAACCAGCTCGCAAGCGCGCTGTACGGGCAGTTCGATGAGAATCTCGCCCGTATCGAGGAAAAGCTCGGCGTCGATATCCGCTCGAAGGGCAACCAGCTTTCCATCCAGGGGGAGGCGGGCGTCGCTGAACAGGCGCGCCGCGCGCTCGATTATCTCTACGATCTGCTGCAGAAGGGTTCAGATCTGGCACAGTCCGATGTCGACGGCGCCGTGCGCATGGCGGTTGCCGCCGACGATCAGCTCACGCTGCCGACGCTCGAGCGCAAGGGCAAACTTGCCGCGGCGCAGTTCTCGACCCGCAAGAAGACGATCCACGCCCGTTCGGTAAATCAGGACGCCTATATGCGCGCGCTGGAACGCTCCGAGCTGGTGTTCGGTATCGGGCCGGCCGGTACGGGCAAGACATATCTCGCCGTTGCCTACGCCGCGATGCTGCTTGAGCGCGGCATGGTCGACCGCATCATCCTGTCGCGTCCGGCGGTTGAAGCCGGCGAGCGTCTGGGTTTCCTGCCGGGCGACATGAAGGAAAAGGTCGATCCTTATCTGCGCCCGCTCTACGACGCGCTTTACGACATGATCCCCGCCGACAAGGTGGAGCGTGCCATTGCTGCGGACGTGATCGAGATTGCACCGCTCGCCTTCATGCGTGGCCGCACGCTGCACAACGCCGCGATCATCCTGGACGAGGCGCAGAACACCACGCCGATGCAGATGAAGATGTTCCTGACCCGCATGGGCGAAGGCGGGCGCATGATCGTGACCGGCGACCCGAGCCAGATCGATTTGCCGCCGAACACGAAATCAGGTCTCGTCGAGGCACTGAATGTGCTGGCCGATGTGCAAGGCATCGTCACCGTGCGCTTCAACGAAAAGGACGTGGTGCGCCACCCGCTGGTTGCCGAGATCGTTGCTGCCTACGACCGGGCAGGAGCTGGACTGGGGCCTGCGCCGCGGAAACCCAAGACGGAACAGTGACCGCAGCCCGTCAGCTTGACATCGCGCTTGAAGTCGAAGCTGGAGACTGGCCGGCGGAGGGCGAGCTAGAGGCTGTTCTGCAGCGTGTTGCAGACGCATGCCTGGCCGAACTGAATGTTGCCGTGCTGCAGCCTCCTGAACTGGGCGTCACCTTCACCGACGATGACTGCATCGCCGAACTCAACCGGCAGTGGCGGGGCAGGGCGGGCCCGACCAATGTGCTGTCGTTCCCGCTCGTTGAGCTGACGCCCGGTGCCGAAATGCCGCCGATGCTGGGCGATATCGTGATCGCTTTCGAAACGGTCGCGCGCGAGGCCCAGGAGCAGGAAAAACCCTTCATTGACCATCTGACGCACCTTCTGGTGCATGGCCTGCTTCATCTTGTAGGCTATGACCACATGAACGATGACGAAGCCGAAACGATGGAAGCGCTGGAACGGCGTATCCTCGAACGACTTGCGATTCCCGATCCATATGCCTAAGTGAACGCTGGTTTTAGCCAGACGAAGATGAACGAACACACAACTCAGGTTCACGCTGCACCCTCCGAAACGGAAACGGGCAGCCAGGAACAGCCAGGAGAAAGTCCCGAGCCGGGACGACAACCTGCACCCGAACGCACGACAATACTGCAGCGCCTCGGCGCATTTTTCAGGCCGCGCAACGGCAATTCGCTGCGCGAGGACCTGACGGATGCTCTGTCGGAAGCTGCCGACGCCGCGGAGTTTTCGCCCGGCGAACGGGCGATGCTGCACAACATCCTGCGCCTGCGCGAGGTGCGCGTCGAAGACGTGATGATACCGCGCGCCGATGTCGAAGCCGTCGATATCTCGACGCCGCTGGGCGAATTGCTGCGGATATTTGAGGAATCCGGCCATTCGCGCCTGCCGGTTTATGCCGAAACGCTGGACGACCCGCGCGGCATGGTTCACATCCGCGACGTCGTCGGCCAGCTGTTGCGTATGTCGCGCGAACCCAAGCGCGGGCGCGGCAGCAAGAAGAACGCCGGTGCACAGCCGCTCGACCTCGCCAAGGTCGACCTCACGCGTTCGATCGGCGATCTCAGTCTGGTGCGGCCGCTGCTGTTTGTGCCGCCGTCCATGCTGGCATCCGACCTGATGACGCGCATGCAGGCCGCCCGCATCCAGATGGCGCTGGTCATCGACGAATATGGCGGCACCGACGGTCTGGCTTCGCTCGAGGATATCGTCGAGATGGTCGTCGGCGACATTGAGGACGAGCACGACGAAGACGAGCCGATGATCACCCAGTCGGGTGAGGGCGTATTCGTGGTCGATGCCCGCGCCGAGATCGACGATGTGGCCGAACAGGTCGGCGATGCCTTCAAGGCCGGCGAGCATGAAGAGGATGTCGACACGATCGGCGGCATGATTTTCAACACGCTCGGCCGTGTTCCGGCCCGCGGCGAGGTGGTTCAGGCCATACCGGGGTTCGAGTTTCATGTGCTTGATGCCGACCCGCGCCGGGTCAAGCGCGTGCGTATCGTTCAGCTGCGCGCCGCCGACCGCAAGCGCCGCGTTCACAAGGTTGCCTCACCGGCCGACAGCTGACGCACGGCATCTTCGATGCGGGGCCGCCGCGACACAGATTGGAACCGGAGTCGGGCGCTGGTAGAACAGCGGGGTGATTCGCACCCAGAACCTCGACAATGCGCAATCGGGATCGACCGCAGACTCGGCCGATGACGTTTTTGGTGTTGCGTTCGAGGCGCGGGAAGGCCGCCTCAGCCGTCTCGCCTCGCGGCTGCTCCTCCTGCATGGCTGGCGCCGGTTGATCCTGGCATTCGCTGCCGGCGGTCTCGCATCCTTCTCGCAGGCGCCGTTCGACTTTTTCGCCGTCTGCCTGATTTCATTCCCAGTCCTTGTCTGGCTGCTCGATGGTGCCGCGGCGGATTCGGGAAGCGGCAGGATGCAAAGGTTCGCCGCGCCGTTTGTCACCGGCTGGTGGTTCGGTTTCGGTTATTTCGCCGGAGGCCTGTGGTGGGTCGGCAACGCGATGCTGACCGACTTCGAGCGTTATGCCTGGGCGCTTCCGATCGCGGTTCTTGTTCTTCCCGCGATTCTCGCCGTGTTCTATGGCGTTGCCGCCGCGCTCGCGCGCCCGTTCTGGGCGGATGGACTTGGCCGCATTGCGGCACTTGCCGCGGCATTCGGCATCGCGGAGTGGCTGCGCGCCATGCTCTTCACCGGCTTTCCGTGGAACGCGGTCGGCTATGCCGTCATGCCGACGCCGATGCTCATGCAGTCGGCCGGCATTGTCGGCATGACCGGTATGAACGCGCTTGCGGTTTTCGTTTTTGCGCTGCCCGCCCTGCTGGCCGGCAATAAACACGTTCGCACCGGCATGGCGCTTGCGGCGTTTTTGGTGGTTCTTCATGCAGGGTTCGGTTTTGTGCGGCTTTCTCTGCCTGCCGAGGGCGACGCCACGCTCCAGACCAGAATTGTCCAGCCCTCGATCGACCAGTCGGAAAAATGGAACGCGGCTGTCCGCGACCGCATTTTCAGGACGTTTCTGGATCTGTCGGCCGAACAGGACACGCAGGAAGCGATACGCCCCGCACTGATCCTCTGGCCCGAAACATCAGTACCTTTCATTCTCCAGGACCGGCCGGACGCGCTATCGGCCATCGGTGAACTGGTGCGGGACGACCAGGTGTTGTTGGCCGGCGCCGTGCGTATCGAAGGCGAAAACGCTGCCGACCCGGAGGCGCGCTTCTACAATTCGGTTGTGGCCATCAACTCGGCTGGCGTGATGTATGATGCCGTGGACAAGGTTCACCTTGTGCCGCTGGGAGAGTTCGTTCCGCTGGAGGCGGTGCTTTCCAGGCTGGGGATAACCAAGCTTGTCGAGCTGCCGGGCGGGTTTTCGCGCGGCGGCTCGCGCCACGCCATCGATGTCTCGGATGGCGTCAGCGCTGTCCCGTATATCTGCTACGAGGTTATCTTTCCCGGCATCGCCGTGCACGAGAGCCGGGATGCCGCGTTGATCGTCAACGTCACCAATGACGGCTGGTTCGGGTATTCGCCCGGTCCCTATCAACATCTGAGGCAGGCGCAGCTGCGCGCCGTGGAGGCGGGGCGGCCTCTGGTGCGCGCGGCCAACAACGGCCTGTCCGCTGTGATCGACTCGCGTGGGCGTCTGGTCGATGCTTTGGCGCTCGATGCCGTTGGCACGCTCGACGTTGCTGTGCCTTTGGCGCCTGCCGACAGTTTGCGGACGTCGTTCGCCGGTACGACAGGATGGGCCATCGTTCTGGCTTTCACCCTGCTTGCGGCATTGCTTCAGTGGCGTCAGAAATCGCTAAGGGAGTAAATCTGCATTGTCAGCTAACTTCCGGTTGTGCAGAATGGTTGGCAGGTTCCCCTACGTCAGGCGGGATACACCTGAACGCAAGGGCAAATGAAGCCGGTTCATGAGCGATAACAAAAAGAAGCCGAATCCCATCGACGCTCACGTTGGCAGTCGCATCAGGCTGCGCCGCAACATGCTCGAGATGAGCCAGGAAAAGCTCGGCGAGATGTTGGGCATCACCTTCCAGCAGATCCAGAAATACGAGAAGGGCACGAACCGCGTTGGTGCCAGCCGGCTGCAGGCGATCGCCTCCATCCTCAGCGTACCGCCCGCCTTCTTCTTTGAAGGAGCGCCCGGCATGGACAATGCCCCGGGCGGAGGCCTCGCCGAAGGCGCGTCTGCCAACTATGTCGTCGATTTCCTCTCAAGCACCGAAGGGCTCCGGCTCAACCGCGCCTTCGTCAAGATCACCGACCCTGCGGTGCGCAAGAAGATCGTCGAGTTGACCGAAAGTCTGGCTGACGAAAAGTAGTCCAGGCGGGTTTCAGTCCGTTATCGCCTCAAATTACCGCCCACGGATCGCCCAAGCGATGCGGCGCGCTTGACGCACCGGAACGCGCTGGATAATGCAAAGCCGCTTCCGGCGGCAGCGCATGCCGCTTTTCTTTTGTTCGAGAGGGGTCACCCGTGTCGCGCGAAAACTACCTTTTCACCTCAGAATCCGTTTCCGAAGGCCATCCTGACAAGGTGTGCGACCGGATTTCCGACGAGATCGTCGATCTCGTTTACCGTGAAGCCAAGAAGACCGGTACCGACCCTTGGTCCGTGCGCGTCGCGTGCGAAACGCTGACGACCACGAACCGCGTAGTCATCGCCGGCGAAGTCAGAGTTCCCGACACTCTCTTCAAGACCGACAAGAAGGGCAACAAGGTCATCAACCCGAGCAAGTTCCGCTCGGCTGCGCGCAAGGCGATCCGCAAGATCGGCTATGAGCAGGACGGTTTCCATTGGAAGACGGCCAAGGTTGACGTGCTCCTGCACCCGCAGTCGGCCGATATCGCACAGGGCGTGGACAATTCCGCCGATCGTCAGGGCGAAGAGGGCGCGGGCGACCAGGGCATCATGTTCGGTTACGCCTGCAACGAGACGCCGGACCTGATGCCGGCGCCGATCTATTATTCGCACAAGATCCTTGAGCTCCTGGCAGCCGCCCGCCACGCCGGCGAGGGCGATGCCGGCAAGCTCGGTCCCGACGCCAAGAGCCAGGTGACGATCCGCTATGAGGGCGGCAAGCCGGCCGAGGTTACGCAGATCGTTCTTTCGACCCAGCACATGGATGAAAGCTGGGACAACAAGAAGGTCCGCAAGGTCGTCGAGCCTTATATCCGCGAAGCGCTGGGCGACCTGAAGATCGCCGCCGACTGCAACTGGTACATCAACCCGACCGGCAAGTTCGTCATTGGCGGCCCCGATGGCGACGCCGGCCTGACCGGCCGCAAGATCATCGTCGACACTTATGGCGGTGCGGCCCCGCACGGCGGCGGCGCATTCTCCGGCAAGGATACCACCAAGGTGGACCGCTCGGCCGCCTATGCCGCCCGTTACCTGGCCAAAAACGTTGTGGCCGCCAAGCTTGCCGAGCGTTGCACGATCCAGCTGTCTTATGCGATCGGCGTCGCCCAGCCGCTGTCGGTCTATGTCGATCTGCACGGCACCGGCAAAGTAAGCGAAGAGCAGGTGGAAGTCGCGCTGCGCAAGGTCATGGACCTGTCGCCCGGCGGTATTCGCCGGCACCTCGATCTCAACAAGCCGATCTATGCCCGCACGGCCGCTTATGGCCATTTCGGCCGCAAGCCTGGCCGCGATGGATCGTTTTCCTGGGAGCGCACCGACCTGGTCAAGCCGCTCAAGGATGCGATCGGCTCCTGAGACGCGTGATGCGCAATGCCTGGCGATAGACCAAGCCGCGCGACGGAGGCTTTTTTCGGCCGCCGTCGCGGCAAGGCGCTCAGGCCGGCGCAGCAGGCTGCGCTCGAAAAGACACTGCCGGCGCTGAAGGTCGACCTGGCCTCGGCGCCGCCCGCGCCTCTGGAAAAACTGTTCCCGGTGCCGGTTACCGAAGTCCGCCTCGAAATCGGCTTCGGCGGCGGTGAACACCTGCATCATCGGTCGGCCGCCATGCCTGAGGCGGGGTTTATCGGCGTCGAGCCTTTTCACAATGGTATGGCGAAGCTGGTTTCGGCTCTGTCGGACGACCCGCGGCCGAACCTGCGCCTCTATGACGATGACGCGACGCAGCTGCTCGACTGGCTGCCGGAGGCATCGCTTGCGGGTATCGACCTGCTTTATCCCGACCCTTGGCCGAAAAAGCGCCATTGGAAACGCCGCTTCGTTAGTGCCGTCAATCTCGACCGTTTCGTGCGGGTCATGCGCGCGGGTGCGGAATTCCGCTTCGCCTCCGACATCGACACCTATGTGAACTGGACGCTGCTGGCCTGCCGTTCGCACCCGGCGTTTCAATGGCAGGCAGCCTCCGCCGATGACTGGCGCAAGCCGTATCCCGGGTGGCCGGGCACGCGGTATGAGGCGAAGGCGATCCGCGAGGAACGCACCCCCGCCTACCTCACCTTCATACGAGTTTGATCGCTTCAGCAGTCCAGCTCTAAAGCCGTGCGGTGGTGCTGCGCGGTGTCGCCAGAAACAGGCTCGTCTCGCTGCCGGTGATGCCGGGGATAAGCCTGATGCGCCGAAGCACCGCATCAAAATCCGTCAGAGTGTGGGTGCCGACTTCGGCGATAAGGTCCCAGCGCCCGTTTGTGGTGTGAACGGTGCCGACCTCGGCCAGTCCTCCAAGCGCGCGGATAACCTTGTCGGCCGAATGCCCCTCGACTTCGATCATCATGATGCCGCGCACGCGCTGATCCACCGCGTCGGCGCGCAGGATAACGGTATAGCCGAGAATTTCGCCGCTGTTCTCCAGCCGCTGGATATGCGAGCGCACGGTGGCCCGCGATACACCGAGCTCCTGCGCAAAATCGGATATGCTGCGGCGGGCGTTGTGACGCAACAGCGTCACCAGCGAGCGGTCCAGATCGTCCATTTTTCCAATTTGATCGAACAGTCTGCCGAAATGATAATGCATATATCAATTTCTGCCAAATATCATTGTTCACATTGCCATCGCAAAGCTCTTGATTGAGGCCGGAAACTGATTTGGGAGTTGGCAATGCGATGCCATGTGGTCGGTGCACCGGTGCAGGACGGCGCGAGCCAGCTGGGCTGCGAAATGGGGCCGAGCGCACTACGCACCGCCGGGCTTGTCACAGCCCTCAGGGAACTTGGCCATGACGTCTCCGATCATGGCGCGGTCGTTCCGCCGCCGCCGCGTCCGATCCGGCACGACAACGGCTCGCTGAAGTCGCTGCCCGAGATCGTCGCCTGGACCGAGGCGCTGTCGGCCGCAGCGTATGAGGCCAGCGGCGGTGCCATGCCGATCTTCCTCGGTGGCGACCATTCCTTGTCCGCAGGCACCCTGGCGGGCGTCGCGCGGCGCGCAGCTGAAGCAGGGCGCCCGCTTTTTGTGCTCTGGCTCGACGCGCATCCGGATTTCCACACGCTTGATACGACGACGAGCGGAAACCTGCACGGCGTTCCGCTCGCCTACGCCAGCGGGCAACCGGGCTTCGAGGGGATTTTTCCTCCGCTTGCGGCGCGGGTCGAGCCGGAACGGATCTGTGTGTTCGGCGCCCGCAGTGTCGACCCTGCCGAGCGCGCTGCGCTGACGGCGCAGGGTGTGACGGTGCACGACATGCGCGCCATTGACGAGCATGGCGCGGCGCCTCTGCTGCGCGACTTCACCGCCCGCGTCGAAGCCGCCGACGGCATGCTGCATGTCAGTCTCGACGTCGACTTTCTCGACCCCGAAGTCGCGCCCGCGGTCGGCACCACGGTACCGGGCGGTGCCACGCTCCGCGAGGCGCATCTGGTGATGGAGATGCTCTCCGACAGCGGGCTCGTCACCAGCCTCGACATCGTCGAGCTCAACCCCTTCCTCGACGAGCGCGGCCGCACCGCCAAGCTGCTCGTCGATCTCACCGCAAGCTTGATGGGCCGTCGCATTATGGACCGCCCGACCCGGAGTTATTGATATGGGTTACGCCCCGTCCGATCTGGCGCTTGTGCCGTTTGTCAGCGTTGAGAACATGATGCGTATCGTGCATGCGACAGGCATCGAGCGGTTCATGACCGAACTGGCAGGCTGCATCGAGGCCGATTTCAGGCGTTGGGAGCTGTTCGACAAGACGCCGCGCGTGGCGTCGCACTCGCACGAGGGCGTCATCGAGCTGATGCCGACGAGCGATGGCATCAACTACGGCTTCAAATATGTGAACGGCCATCCCAAAAACACCAAGTCGGGCCGCCAGACCGTGACGGCATTCGGCGTCATGGCCGAAGTCGGCAACGGCTACCCGGTCCTGATCACTGAAATGACCATGCTGACTGCGCTGCGCACGGCTGCGATGTCGGCGCTTGCCGCCCGCTATCTGGCACCGCAGGAAAGTCGCACGATGACCATCATAGGCAATGGCGCGCAGTCGGAGTTTCAGGCGCTCGCCTTCAAGGCACTGGTCGGAACCGACCGCTTGCGCCTCTACGATATCGACCGTTCGGCGAGCGAGCGCTGCGCGCGCAACCTGGCACCACACGGCTTCGATATCGAGATCTTCGGCTCCGGGCAGGAGGCGGTCGAGGGTGCCGATATCATCACCACCGTAACCGCCGACAAGCAGTATGCGACGATCCTGACCGACAACATGGTCGGCCCCGGTATCCACATCAACGCGGTCGGCGGCGACTGTCCTGGCAAGACGGAGCTTCACCGCGACATCCTGCTGCGTTCCGAAATTTTCGTCGAATACCCGCCGCAGACCCGCATCGAGGGCGAAATCCAGCAGCTCGACCCGGACCACAAAGTCAATGAGCTCTGGCAGGTGATCGACGGACGCATCGCGGGCCGGACCGGGCGGGATCAGATCACGCTGTTCGATTCGGTCGGCTTCGCGGTGGAGGACTTTTCCGCACTTCGTTATGTGCGGGGCCTGCTCGGCAAGTTGCCTTATTTCGACCGCCTCGATCTTCTGGCCGACCCGGACGATCCGCGCGATCTGTTCGGTATGCTGATGCGGGCCGAGCCGCAGCCGGCCTGAAACAGCCGCGGCCCTTGCATCCGAGCGTCCGCGGCGTTATATCGGCTTCAAATTCTTGGTCGATATGACGAAGAGTGGGTCCACCCGGTCCCGCTCTTTTTTGTTACCGGCCCTGAGCATGTCACCAGGGGCTTGATGGAACCGGCACATACAGACGCTCCGTTCGAGGATGACCGCTTCATTCGTGAAAGCGGTGTCGATGCGCGCGTTGCGGCCATTGTCGCGCCCGTGCTCGACACGATCGGTATGCGGCTGGTGCGCGTGCGGTTGTCCTCGCAGAACGGCCTGACGCTGCAGATCATGGCCGAGCGGCCTGATGGGTCGATGACCATCGAGGATTGCGAGGAGGCGAGCAACGCGATTTCGCCGGCACTCGATGTCGAAGACCCGATCGACCGCGCCTACAATCTGGAAATGTCGTCGCCCGGTATCGACAGGCCGCTGGTCCGCGCAGCGGATTTCGAGGCCGCGCTTGGCCACATCGCCAAGATCGAAACCTCGGTGATGGTGGGCGGCCGCAAGCGCTTTCGCGGCAAGATCGTGGAGACTGGCGCCGACAGCATCGTGCTTGAGCGCGATCAGGTAGCCGAGGGCGAAGAGGCGGCTCAGACGATCCCCTACGAAGCAATGGCCGAAGCCAAGCTGATTCTGACAGACGAGCTGGTGCGAGAGGCACTGGCGAAAGACCGTAAATTGCGCGACGAGCGCAAGAAACAGAAACGCGCCGGCGGTAAGGCCGGGCCGGAATAGAGAACATGCACAGGCCGCCCGGCAGGCGGCGCGCATAAGGAGACACCCATGGCAGTCAGTGCGAACAGGCTGGAACTCTTGCAGATCGCCGATGCGGTCGCCCGCGAGAAGTCGATCGACAAGACGATCGTCATCGACGCGATGGCCGACGCCATCCAGAAGGCGGCGCGCTCGCGTTATGGCCAGGAGACCAATATCCGCGCCGACATCAACCCGCAGACCGGCGAGATGAAGCTGCAGCGCCTGATGGAAGTGGTCGACGAGGTCGAGGATCCCGCGACCCAGCTTTCGGTCAAGGACGCACGCACCCGCAATCCCGACGCTCAGCCCGGAGACTTCCTTGCCGAGCAGCTGCCGCCGATGGATTTCGGCCGTATTGCCGCCCAGTCGGCCAAGCAGGTCATCGTGCAGAAGGTGCGCGAGGCCGAGCGCGACCGCCAGTATGAGGAATACAAGGATCGCATCGGCGAGATCGTCAACGGCACCGTCAAGCGTGTCGAATACGGCAACGTGATCGTCGACCTCGGCCGCGGCGAGGCGATCGTGCGCCGCGACGAACTGATCCCGCGCGAGCTGTTCAAATATGGCGACCGCGTGCGCGCATATGTTTATGACGTGCGCCGTGAGCAGCGCGGCCCGCAGATTTTCCTGTCGCGCACCCATCCGCAGTTCATGGCCAAACTCTTCGCCATGGAAGTGCCGGAGATTTACGACGGCATCATCGAGATCAAGTCGGTTGCCCGCGATCCGGGCTCGCGCGCCAAGATCGCGGTCATTTCGCGGGACAGCTCGATCGACCCGGTCGGCGCCTGCGTCGGTATGCGCGGTTCGCGCGTGCAGGCAGTCGTCGGCGAACTGCAGGGCGAGAAGATCGACATCATTCCGTGGAACGACAACGCAGCGACGTTCATCGTCAACGCGCTGCAGCCGGCCGAAGTCGCCAAGGTGGTGCTGGACGAGGATGCCGAGCGCATCGAAGTCGTTGTTCCCGACGATCAGCTGTCGCTGGCCATCGGCCGCCGCGGCCAGAATGTCCGCCTTGCCTCGCAGCTGACCGGCTGGGACATCGACATCCTGACCGAGGAAGAGGAATCGCAGCGCCGCCAGAAGGAATTCGTCGACCGCTCGAACCTCTTCATGGAGGCGCTCAATGTCGACGAGATGGTCGGCCAGGTGCTGGCCTCGGAAGGCTTCTCCTCGGTAGAGGAAGTCGCTTATGTCGATCAGGACGAAGTTGCGTCCATCGAAGGCTTCGACGACGAGACCGCCGAGGAAATTCAGGCGCGCGCCCGCGAATATCTGGAGCGCATCGAGGCCGAACGCGACGCCCGCCGCAAGGAGTTGGGTGTCGAGGACGCAGTGCGCGAAATCCCCGGCATCACCACCGCCATGATGGTGGCGCTGGGCGAGGACGGCGTGAAATCGGTCGAGGATTTCGCCGGTTACGCGGTTGACGATCTCGTCGGCTGGCGTGAGCGCAAGGACGGCGAGACCAAGTTCTTCGACGGCGTTTTCTCACCCTTTGATGTGACGCGCGCCGACGCCGAGCAAATGGTGATGTCGGCCCGCCTGATGGCTGGCTGGGTGACCGAGGAAGATCTTGCCGGCGACAATGCAGATGCTGAGGACGAGGCCGAAGCGGCCGTGTCCGAAGCGTAAGCCATGTTGCCGCTGGCTGCCCAGTCCGGAGTGGACCTTGATCGAAATGAACGACCGCACATGCATTGTGACGCGGCAGACGCAGGAAGCCGATGCGCTACTGCGTTTTGTCGCGGGGCCTGACGGCTCGGTCGTTCCAGATATCAAGCGCAAGCTTCCGGGGCGCGGCTGCTGGGTCACGGCGGACCGCGTTTCAGTCGAGCGGGCTGCCGCAAAGAATCTTTTCTCCAGGGCGCTGAAGACCGGCGTTACCGTGCCGCCCGAACTCGGGCACATGGTCGATCGTCTTCTGGCCACGGCAACGCTTGGCGCTCTGGGACTTGCCCGCAAGGCCGGCCTTGTGGCACTTGGCGCAGCGAAAGTGGATAGCGCGGTGCGCTCCGGCAAAGCGGCCGCCGTCTTCCATGCGGCGGAAGCGTCCGATGACGGGGTGCGCAAGCTCGCCCAGGCCAGACACGCAACCAAATCTGCCGGAGGCCCCGATATTCCGGCATTCAGGCTCTTTTCCGAAACGGAATTGGGTTTGGCATTGGGGGCAACAAATGTGATACATGCTGCCCTGCTCGCCTCCGAGGCGGGCAAGGCGGCGCTGAGGCGCGCGGTTGCACTCGACCGCTACCGTTCCGGGTTCGACACCCCGGCGGCAGCCAGTGCACCGGAGCCTGAGCAGACGACGCCGACAAAGGATACGGAATGAGCGATACGAAATCGAGCGATGACAAGACCCTGAGCGTTGGCGGCAAGAAGACGCTGACGTTGAAGAGACCTTCCGTCGAACAGGGAATGGTGCGCCAGAGTTTTTCTCACGGGCGCTCCAAGTCGGTCGTTGTCGAAACCAAGAAGCGCAAGTTTTCGCGCCCGGACGAAAAGTCTGAGGCGGCGACGGTTTTCAAACCGCGGCCGGCGGCTGCACCCCGTGCGCCCGAGGCCCCTGCTCCGGAACCGAAGCAGTCCCAGGGTGGCGCCGGCGTTGTGCTGAACGAACTGTCCAACGAGGAGATGGAGGCTCGCCGCCGCGCGCTCGAAGACGCGAAGGTTCGCGAAGTCGAGGACCGCAAGAAGGCAGCCGAGGACGCAAAGCGTCGCGCAGAGGAAGACGAGCGCCGCGCCCGCGAGCGCGAGGAATCCGCCCGCCGTCAGGCCGAAGAGGAGGCGCGTCTTCAGGCCGAGGCCGAGGCACGCCGCCGCTCCGAGGAAGAAGCTCGCCGCCGTGCGCCCGAACCTGAGGCCGCGGCAAGTGAGGATGAGGGTTCCGACTCCCGTCCTGCCGCCAAGCGCGCCGCAGCGCGGCCTGAAATGCCTGCGCCGCGTCCGGCTCGTCCCAAGAGCGACGACGATCGCCGCCGTGGCAAGCTGACGCTGTCGTCGGCCCTTTCGGGCGACGAAGGCAGTCGCGGGCGTTCGCTTTCGGCCATGCGCCGCCGGCAGGAAAAGTTCAAGCGTGCCCAGCATCAGGAGCCGCGTGAGAAGATCGCGCGCGAGGTCGTGCTGCCGGAGACCATCACCATCCAGGAGCTCGCCAACCGTATGGCCGAGCGCGCAGTGGAGATCGTGAAGTTCTTCATGAAGCAGGGCCAGATGATGAAGCCAGGCGACGTGATCGACGCCGATACGGCGGAGCTGGTGGCGAGCGAATTCGGCCACTCGGTCAAGCGCGTTTCGGAATCGGATGTCGAGCAGGGCCTCTTCGATATCGAGGACAAGCCCGAGGACATGAAGTCGCGTCCGCCGGTGGTCACCATCATGGGCCACGTCGATCACGGCAAGACCTCGCTGCTCGATGCGATCAGGCATGCCAATGTCGTCTCGGGCGAGGCCGGTGGCATCACCCAGCATATCGGTGCCTACCAGGTCGAGCAGAACGGCCAGAAGATCACCTTCATCGATACGCCGGGCCACGCGGCATTTACCGCCATGCGCGCCCGCGGCGCGCAGTCGACCGACATTGCCATTCTGGTGGTTGCCGCCGACGACGCGGTGATGCCGCAGACGATCGAGTCCATCAATCACGCCAAGGCCGCCGGTGTTCCGATAATCGTGGCGATCAACAAGATCGACAAGCCGGAGGCCAATCCGCAGAAGGTGCGCACCGATCTGCTCCAGCATGAGGTGTTCGTGGAGTCGATGGGTGGCGACGTGCAGGAAGTCGAGGTTTCGGCCACCAAGGGCACCAACCTTGACGGTCTTCTCGAAGCAATCCTGCTGCAGGCCGAGGTTCTCGAACTCAAGGCCAACCCCGACCGCACCGCCGAAGGTGTTGTTATCGAAGCCAAGCTCGACAAGGGCCGCGGCTCGGTGGCGACCGTTCTGGTGCAGGCGGGTACGCTGCATCCGGGCGACATCATCGTGGCTGGCAACGAATGGGGCCGCGTGCGCGCACTCGTCGACGACAAGGGCAGCCAGCTCAAGGAAGCCGGTCCCTCGATGCCGGTCGAGATTCTCGGCCTCCAGGGCACGCCGCTTGCCGGCGACCGCTTTGCCGTGGTCGAGAACGAAGCCAAGGCACGCGAGATCGCAGAATACCGTCAGCGCCTCGCACGCGAGAAGTCGGTTGCCCGCCAGGCCGGTCAGCGCGGCTCGCTCGAGCAGATGATGGCGCAGGCGAAAGCCAACGAACTGGCTGAATTCCCGCTGGTCATCAAGGGCGACGTACAAGGTTCGATCGAGGCGATTGTCGCTGCGCTCGACAAACTCGGTACCGACGAGGTGCAGGCGCGCATTGTCCATTCGGGCGCGGGCGCCATCACTGAAAGCGATGTCTCGCTTGCCGAGACATCGGAGGCAGCGATCATCGGCTTCAACGTGCGTGCGAACCGCCAGGCGCGGGACGCCGCCGAACAGGCCGGCATCGAAATCCGCTACTACAACATCATCTACGACCTTGTGGATGACATCAAAGCGGCGATGTCGGGCCTGCTGTCGCCCGAGCGTCGCGAGACCTTCCTCGGCAATGCCGAGATACTGGAGGTCTTCAACATCACCAAGGTCGGCAAGGTTGCCGGCTGCCGCGTGACCGAAGGCAAGGTGGAACGCGGCGCCGGCGTGCGCCTGATCCGCGACAACGTCGTCATTCACGAAGGTACGCTGAAGACGCTGAAGCGCTTCAAGGACGAGGTTGCCGAGGTTCCCGCCGGTCAGGAATGCGGCATGGCTTTCGCCAACTACGAGGACATTCGCCAGGGCGACGTCATCGAGGCCTATCGCGTCGAGATGGTGTCGCGTTCGCTCTAGCGGAATCGGGAAGGCGGCGCGGATGCGCTGCCGCTCCTAATACTGAACGATAACAGAAACATGCAGGTCGGTTCGATCCCGGCCTGCACGATTTCGGGAACCTAACCGTGTCGAGATTTTCATCTTCCGGCCCGTCCCAGCGCCAGTTGCGCGTCGGCGAGCAGGTCCGCCACGCAATTTCCACCGTGCTGCAGCGCGGCGAGGTGCGTGACGACCTGATTGAGGCCACCGTCATTTCCGTATCCGAGGTGCGTATGTCGCCCGATCTGAAGATCGCAACCGCATTCGTTGCGCCGCTGGCCGCCAGGGATGACGACGCGGTGGTTGCCGCGCTCAACCGCAATGCGCGCTTCATTCGCGGCAAGGTCACGCCCGAACTCAGGCAGATGAAATACATGCCCGAGATCAGGTTTAGGCTCGACACCAGCTTCGACAATATGGCGAAGATCGACCAGCTGCTGCGCTCGCCGGAAGTCGCGCGCGACCTCGACGAGGACGGGGAAGACGACTGATGCCCCGCAACCGCAAGAAGAAGGGCCGCCCGATTTCGGGTTGGGTGGTGTTCGACAAGCCGGTGGGCATGGGCTCCACCGAGGCCGTCGCCAAGATCAAATGGCTGTTCAATGCGGCGAAGGCCGGCCATGCCGGCACGCTCGACCCGCTGGCATCCGGCATGCTGCCGATCGCGCTGGGTGACGCAACCAAGACCGTGCCTTACGTGATGGACGGTGCCAAGGTTTATCGGTTCACCGTCGCCTGGGGCGAGGAGCGCTCGACCGACGACCTGGAAGGCGAGGCGACGAAAATATCCGAAAAGCGGCCCTCAGAAACCGAAATCCGGGCGCTGCTGCCGCAATTCACCGGTGTCATCATGCAGACGCCGCCGCAATTCTCGGCGATCAAGATCGGTGGCGAGCGTGCCTACGATCTCGCACGCGAAGGCGAAGCGATCGACATTCCTGCGCGCGAAGTGGAGATCGGCCGGCTCGACATCGTGGAAATGCCGGACGCAACGCATACCGTCTTCGAGATCGAATGCGGCAAGGGCACCTATGTGCGCTCGCTCGCCCGCGACATGGGGCGCGAGCTTGGCTGCTACGGCCATATCGCCGAACTGCGCCGCACCGAGGTCGATCCATTCACGCCCGGGCAGCTCGTATCCCTCGCAACGCTGGAGCAGGCATCGCCGGAGCGGGAGCTTGGTGAAGACAACCGCCCGCTGCCTCCTCCTGCCGATGCCTTCGGCGCGCTCGACGCACTGGTGCTCGACACCGGCGCCGCCCTTTCTTTCCTGCCGCAGGTGATGCTGTCGGACGATGCCGCCCGCAAGGTGAGGCTCGGTAACCCGGCAATCATACGCGGCGCAGGCGCGCCGATAGAAGCGGAGGATGCCTGCGCGGTGGCGCGGGGACGCCTCGTTGCCCTGGGAGCGATCGAGGCAGGCATGTTCCATCCGCGCCGCGTTTTCAGCGACTGAACAATCGAACTTTTGGCTTGCCGCCGGTGCGTCATCTGCGCAACCTTGGTTCATGAGCCGAAAGAAGACCCTGGTCCACCATCGCCGTTCGCCGGTAGGCGCGCCTCCGGGGCTGCTTGTTCCGGACGAACACGCTTCGCCGACGTCGATGCGCATGACGATCATCGAAGACGATGCGATTACCGAGAAGGCGGATGTCGGCATCGGGGATGTGCGTGCCGCGCACAAATCCGGCAAGCGCTTGTGGGTCGATGTCATCGGTCTGGCCGACCTCGAACTGATTGCCGCTATCGGTGAGCTCTTCAACATGGATCCGCTGGCGATTGAGGATGTCGCCAACACCGACCAACGGCCGAAAGTCGACGTTTACGACGGCCATCCGCTGATCATCGTCCACATGTTCGACGGCAAGAGCGTAAGCTCCAAGGAGCAGTTTGCCATTGCCTTCGACAAGACGCATGTCGTCACGTTTCAGGAGCGTCCGGGCGACTGTCTCGACCCCGTTCGCAAGCGCCTCAATGCCCCGACGGGTCGCATCCGCAAGCGTGGCGCGCCCTATCTGGTCTACGCGATCCTGGACACCGTTCTCGACGCCTATTTTCCGCTGCTTGAGGCGATCGGCGAGGAGCTCGAGGAGCTTGAGGATCGTATCACCTTCGACCCGCGCCCCAGGGACATCAACGAACTCCACGCCATCAAGCGCCAGCTGCTGACCGTCAAGCGCGCGCTTTGGCCGTCGCGGGAAATGCTCTCTGCCCTGACCCGGGAGGAACTTGGTCTGATCCCACGCGACATCCAGCAGTATATGCGCGACACCTACGACCACGCCATTCAGCTGATCGATGTGACCGAAACCTATCGTGAACTCGCCACCGGTCTGCTCGATCTCTACATGTCGTCGGTCTCCACGAAGATGAACGAGGTGATGAAGGTTCTCACCATCATCTCCACCATCTTCATTCCGCTCGGCTTCCTGGCCGGCATATGGGGCATGAATTTTGATCCGAATTCGGCCTGGAATATGCCGGAGCTCGAACTGCCATACGGATATCCGCTGGCGCTGGGCGTGATGGCGTCGATCGCCATCGCGCTGCTGCTCCTGTTTCGATGGAAGAAGTGGCTGTGACCTCAGGTCGTTAGGCTCACCTCTCCCACCGTTTTGGCCTGGGCGCGTCAGGCGAGCCTGACCGACATGCCACCGTCCACGATCATCGGGCTGCCGGTCATGAAGGATGAGCGATCCGACAGCAGGAACAAGGCGGCTTGCGCAATCTCCGCGGCACTTGCCATTCGTTTCATCGGGTGCAGATCGGCAATGTAGGCGAGAACGTCGGGATTGCCCTCGCCGCCTGCCGGCGTAACCGTGCCTCCGGGCAGCAGCGCGTTGACGCGGATCCCTTCCGACGCGTGCTCAGTGGCCAGCGACTGTGCCAGGCCAATCAGTCCTGCCTTCGACGCCGCATAGGCGCCCATGCCCGACATGCCGCCATTGCTGAACCCCACGAATGACGAAGTGAAGACGATTGAACCGTGCCCTTGCTTCCGGAACACAGGGATTTGCGCCTTGGCGGCAAAGAACGCCGCTGTAAGGTTGATACCCAGTACGTCGTGCCAGTTGTCGATTTGCATTTCGGGCACCGGGCTCATATCGCCCACAATGCCGGCATTGTTGAATGCACCGTCCAGCTCGCCATATTCCTTCAGCGCCAATTCTACGAGTGCTTCCGAGTAATTCTGATCTCTCACATCCCCGGCCAGCCAGGTGGCATTTCCGCCGCTGCCTTTGATGCGCTCCGCGAGGCTTTCGAGTTCCGCCGACCGCCTTGCGCCAAGGATCACATTGGCCCCTTCCTCTGCGAATAGCGACGCAGCTGCGGCTCCTATCCCGCTGCTCGCCCCGGTTACGATGATTGTTTTACCTTCAAGTTCCACGTCGCATCTCCTTTGTGGTTTGGCGCTACCTACGGTCGGGCCGGGGGAAGTCGCCACCCGAATCCTGATCTGCGGATGGCGTGCTGCAGATGCGCTGCGCCTGCGCGGAAATCAGCCGGCGGGCATCAGTCCGCAGCTTTTCCGAATGGGCTGGCATTTGCCGGTGAATTGGACTATATGCGCCGCAGCGCAGCGTAAGACGCTGCCTTTACCGGCCCCCGCTGGACGACATCCCGGCCGTGGGCGTCCCTTTTCCTCCCGAGTTTTGAAAGGAATTCCGATGTCGATAACCGCTGAGCGGAAACAGGACCTCATGAAAGAATATGCAACGGCCAAGGGCGACACCGGTTCGCCGGAGGTGCAGGTCGCTATTCTCTCTGAGCGTATTACGAACCTGACCGAACACTTCAAGGACCACAAAAAGGACAATCACTCCCGCCGTGGTCTGCTGAAGCTGGTTTCGCAGCGCCGTCGTCTTCTGGACTATCTGAAGACCAAGGACGAAGGCCGTTACACGACGTTGATCGGCAAGCTCGGTCTGCGCCGCTGATTGTTGCGGGAACGGGCGGCTTTGTCCGCCCGTTTTTGCATCGCCGGGGCTTTGAAACGCCCCGAACCCCGCGCCGCCGCGACAATCGAAACGCAGACGGCGCAACCCCAGGACCGGGTCATGGGGCAGGATTGCAGGCAGCTCGGCGCGTCGAGGCGACGCGCGTACCGGCGAGCTCCCCGTTGTCTTGCCCGTGGCTCGTTCCGGACCTCCACCGGCCCATCCAGGGCAGGGTGTCGGGTCCGATAGCATAACCGGCAGCGCCATCTGGTGGCCTTGCGCCGCGTGTCGTGGCAGCCGGCGAACGAAGCAGGGAAGCGGACCGCGCCATGGAGGGCGCGCGCTTTCCCAACAAGGACGAGATATGTTCAAACATCATAAAGTTGAAATGGAATGGGGCGGCCGTCCGCTCATTCTGGAAACCGGCAAGATCGCCCGTCAGGCAGACGGTGCGGTGCTCGCCACCTACGGCGAAACAGTGGTTCTGGCCACTGTCGTGTCGGCAAAGGAACCGAAGCCCGGCTTCGACTTCTTCCCGCTGACCGTGAACTACCAGGAAAAGACCTTTGCCGCCGGCAAGATCCCGGGCGGCTTCTTCAAGCGCGAAGGGCGTCCGAGCGAGAAGGAAACCCTGACGTCGCGCCTGATCGACCGTCCGATCCGCCCGCTCTTCGCTGATGGCTACAAGAACGACACGCAAGTTGTTCTCACCGTGCTTCAGCACGATCTGGAGAATGATCCGGACATCGTGGCGATGATCGGTGCGTCCGCCGCTCTTACCCTGTCGGGCGTGCCTTTCATGGGCCCGATCGGCGCGGCGCGCGTCGGCTATATCGGTGGCGAGTATGTGCTCAACCCGCAGGTCGACGAGATGCCTGAGACCAAGCTCGACTTGGTGGTCGCAGGCACCGGCGACGCAGTTATGATGGTTGAATCCGAAGCGCATGAGCTCTCCGAAGAGATCATGCTCGGTGCCGTGACCTTCGGCCACAAGGCCTTCCAGCCGGTGATCGACGCGATCATCAAGCTGGCTGAAGCCGCCGCCAAGGAGCCGCGCGAACACACCACAGCAGATCTTTCGGAGCTCGAGGGCGAGATGCTGAAGCTCGTCGAGGGCGAGCTTCGCGAAGCCTACAAGATCACCGACAAGCAGCAGCGTTATGCCGCTGTGGACGCGGTCAAGGCCAAGGTGAAGGAAGCTTTCACGCCGGCCGATGGCGAAGAAGCAAAGTGGTCGTCGGAGCAGGTCGGCTCGGTGTTCAAGGAACTGCAGGCGAAGATCGTCCGCTGGAATATCCTCGATACCGGCAGCCGCATTGACGGCCGCGACCTGCAGACCGTGCGCTCGATCGTGTCGGAAGTCGGCGTCCTGCCGCG
Source organism: Mesorhizobium sp. Z1-4 (assembly GCF_004000235.1). Classification (GTDB taxonomy): domain Bacteria; phylum Pseudomonadota; class Alphaproteobacteria; order Rhizobiales; family Rhizobiaceae; genus RCIO01. The sequence goes on along the minus strand of NZ_RCIO01000001.1, from coordinate 922,372 downwards.
CACGCACGGTTCGGCCGTGTTCACACGCGGCGAAACGCAGGCACTGGTGGTTGCCACGCTTGGCACGGGCGAAGACGAGCAGTTCGTCGATGCGCTCACCGGCACCTACAAAGAAACCTTCATGCTGCACTACAACTTCCCGCCCTATTCGGTGGGCGAGACGGGCCGCATGGGGTCGCCGGGACGCCGCGAAATCGGCCACGGCAAGCTTGCCTGGCGTGCGATCCACCCGATGCTGCCGGCGGCGGAGCAGTTTCCCTATACGCTGCGCGTTGTTTCGGAGGTTACCGAGTCCAACGGTTCGTCGTCGATGGCCACCGTCTGCGGCACCTCTCTGGCGCTGATGGATGCGGGCGTTCCGCTGGCCAAGCCGGTTGCGGGTATCGCCATGGGCCTGATCAAGGAAGGCGAGCGTTTCGCGGTTCTTTCCGACATTCTGGGCGACGAGGATCACCTCGGCGACATGGACTTCAAGGTTGCAGGCACCGTGGACGGCATCACCTCGCTGCAGATGGACATCAAGATCGATGGCATCACCGAGGAGATCATGAAGGTGGCGCTGGGCCAGGCCAAGGACGGCCGTACCCACATCCTGGGCGAAATGGGCAAGGCCATCTCCGAGGGCCGCTCGGAGCTCGGCGAATTCGCTCCGCGCATCGAGGTCATGACCATTCCGACCGACAAGATCCGCGACGTGATCGGCACCGGCGGCAAGGTCATCCGCGAAATCGTCGAGAAGACCGGCGCCAAGATCAACATCGAGGACGACGGTACCGTGAAGATCGCTTCGTCGAACGCGAAGGAGATCGAGGCCGCAAAGAAGTGGATTCACTCGCTGACGGCCGAGCCGGAAGTGGGCGAAATCTACGAAGGTACGGTCGTGAAGACCGCCGACTTCGGCGCGTTCGTCAACTTCTTCGGCCCGAAGGATGGTCTGGTCCACATCTCGCAGCTCGCTCAGGAGCGCGTCGGCAAGACGACCGACGTCGTCAAGGAAGGCGACAAGGTCTACGTCAAGCTGATGGGCTTTGACGAGCGCGGCAAGGTGCGTCTGTCGATGAAGGTCGTCGACCAGGATACCGGCAAGGAAATCGCCCGCGAGAAGAAGTCGGAAGAAACCGACGCCTGATCGCAGCCGCGATTATGAGATCGAAAGGGCGCGGTCCTGTGGCCGCGCCTTTTCTGTATGAGGCCCCATTGCCGGGCCGGGTCTAGGCGCAATAACTGGCGGGATGATGGACAACAGACCGGCGATAGCTCTTCACGTCATCGAACACGGTTTTGTCGACGGTGTTGCATCGCGCTGCCTGGTGGTGAACGCGCAGGCGGCGCTGCGCTGGCCGGAAGGGTTCGGCGCGCATACGACATATGTGCAGGATCTTCGGCCCGGCTACCTGGCGCTGAGCCGCCAGGGTTGCGATGTTCATCCTGCTCCGGAAGGAGCCGGGTTCGATCTGACCGTGATTTTTGCCGGGCGCCACCGCCGCCAGAATGAAGCCTGGATCGCCGATGCGACCGCCCGCACGGAACCGGGCGGCAGCGTCCTGGTTGCCGGCATGAAGACCGACGGCATGGCGAGCCTGAAAAAGCGCGTTTCCGCACTTCATGATCTGGCTGGTGCCCAGGCCAAGTTTCACGGCATGGCGTTCTGGTTGCGGCGGCCTGCCGAAGCTGCCGGGTTAGTGGAGGCACTGTCGCATCCGAACGGCCTGGTCGAAGGCCGTTTCGAGACCGGGCCGGGCATGTTTTCCGCCGACGCGGTCGATACCGGTTCACAGCTTCTGGCGCGGCATCTGCCTGACGATATCGGGGGCTCTGTGGCCGACTTCGGTGCTGGCTGGGGTTATCTGTCCGCTGAGCTGGCCAACCGCGCGGGCGTAGCCTCGCTCGACCTCTATGAGGCGTCTCATGCGGCGCTGCAGGCCGCGAAGACCAATCTGGGCGGAGGCGGGCGCATTGAGCTGGGCTTCTTCTGGCACGATCTTCTGTCGGAGCCTGTCAGCCGGCAGTACGACGCGATTGTGATGAACCCGCCATTCCATCAGGGGCGCGCGACCGAACCCGGGATCGGCTCGGTTTTCGTCAAGGCGGCACTCGGCGCGCTGAAACGCGGTGGAAGGTTGTTTCTCGTTGCCAACCGCGGTCTACCTTACGAGCGGGACCTGCAGGCCGGTTCGTCCGCTTTTGGCGAACTGGCTTCGGACGGGCGCTACAAGGTGCTTTGGGCGAAGAAATAGCCGGGAGCGGCTGCAGTACCGCTCCCCGTGCATGCTTTAGTGAAGGTTGGCGACCTTTTGCATTTCCGGTGCGTGGTTGATGACCAGCGGTTCCGGGCGGCCGTAGAAATAGCCCTGCACGACCTCGCAGCCGGCGGCCTTGAGCAGGGTTGCCTGGCTTTCCGTCTCGACGCCTTCGGCAATGGTGTGAACGCCCAGCGCGCGCGAAAGGCCCACAATTGTCGACACCACGGCGCCTGAATTGCTGTCCTTTTCCATCCGGGCGATAAAGGATCTGTCGATCTTCAGCTTCTGGAACGAGAAGTCGATCAGATAGCTGAGGTTCGAATATCCGGTTCCGAAATCGTCGACCGCGATTGAAATGCCCATCTGGCAGAGCTCTTCCAGAATCTTGGCCGCGCGTTCGCGGTCCTGCATCATGGCGGTTTCAGTGACCTCCAGCTCCAGCTTCTGCGGGCTGACGCCTGTTTCGCTGAGGATCGAGCGCACCATGGACATGAAGTCCTTGGACATGAACTGTACCGGCGAGATGTTGACGGCGACGAAACAGTCGTCCGGCAGCATATGGGCGTCGGTACACGCCTTGCGCAGTACCCACTCGCCGATTGGTACGATCATGCCGGTTTCTTCGGCGATCGGGATGAACTCCATCGGCGGGATCATGCCGCGGGTAGGGTGGTTCCAGCGGATCAGCGCCTCGTAGCCGACGATCCGTTTGCTCGCGAGATCCAGCTGAGGCTGGTAGTGCAGCGTGAAATCGCCGCGCTTGAACGCCGAGTGCAGCTCGGATTCGACCCATTGCCGGTGTTCGGCGACCAGTCCCATATCGGGATGGAACACAGCCCAGCTCGCGACACCCAGAGAGCGCGCCTGCTGCAGTGCAAGATTGGAGCGTCGCAAAAGCACGATCGGGTCGTCGCCGTCTTTCGGCATGGCGACAATACCCACCGAAATGCTGATCGATTGCAGGTGCGTCTTGAGCTGATAGGGTTTCATCATCAGCTCGATGAGTTGTTCGACCAGTTCATCGATCTGAATGGGCGTGGCGCCGTCCGGAAGAAGCACGCCGAACTCGCCGGCGCCGATACGCCCGATCTCGATGCCTTCCGGCAGGTTACGCGTCAGCCGTTCGGCAAACAGCTTGAGGAGTTCGTCGCCCTGCTGGTCGCCGATCGAATCGTTGATGTGTTTGAAGCGGTCAATGTCGATATCGATAAGATAGACCGGCTGGCCGGTGCGCCCGGTCTCCACGGCAGCCTCGGCGATCTTGCCGATCATGGCGGTCCGAGAATTGAGTCCGGTCAGTTTGTCGAACTGGGTTTCGCGGAAAACATAGCTCGCGGATTCATCGACACCGGCAAAGAATGAGAGCGAAGAACCCGCTGCTGCCAGCGCGCAAAGCGAGGCAATGATTGCGCCGATCACTTCGGCAGGCATGCCTGCAATCTGATCGCCCATGCCGTAGCGCAGCCCCCACAGACCAATGATGAAGCTGCACAGGCCGGCGGCTCCGATGGTCAAAAGGCGGAAGACTGGTGTACGAAACGGATGGTTGTTTTCTTGCATAGGAGATTGCCTCATTCAGCCTCAGCTTAGAGACAATCTCCTTAGAATCCGTTTCCGCACTCGATTCAGGTTGCGCGAGCGCAGAACCTAATTATCGTTTGAATCGAAGCGCTTAAGCTCATCCAGCGATGGCATGGAAACGATGTGGTAACCAGAATCCACAAAGTGTATTTCGCCGGTCACGCCGCCCGACAGTTCCGAAAGCAGATAGAGCGCCGACCCGCCGACTTCGTCGAGCGACACCGGTTTGCGCAACGGAGAGTTGCGTTGCTGGAACGAGAACATGTAGCGCGCGTCCGAGATTCCAGCGCCTGCGAGCGTGCGCACCGGGCCGGCGGAAATGCCGTTCACGCGGATGCCGCGCGGCCCGTAATCATTAGCCAGATAGCGGACGCTTGCCTCAAGTGCCGCCTTGGCAACGCCCATGACGTTGTAGTTGGGCATCACTCGCGTCGCACCGGCATAGGTCATGGTGACCATGCTGCCGCCATTCTTCATCAAAGGCGCGGCCAGCCGCGCCATTTCGGTGAAGGAATAGCAGGAGATCAGCATCGTCCGTGAAAAGTTCTCGCGGCTGGTGTCGGCATACAGCCCCTTCAGCTCGTTCTTGTCGGAAAAGCCGATCGCGTGGACGATAAAGTCGATCTCGCCCCACTCATTGCCCAGCGTCTCGAACACCGCTTCAACCGAAGCGCTGTCCTCGACATCGCATGGCATGACAAGCGTGCTGCCGATCTGCTCGGCAAGCGGCTTCACCCGCCGTCCGAAAGCCTCGCCCTGGTAAGTGAGCGCTATCTCGGCGCCATGCCTGTGCAGCGTTCTGGCGATGCCCCATGCGATCGAGTGATCATTGGCGATGCCGGTGACGAGGCCTCTGCGGCCCTTCATCAGTCCATCCATGCAGGCGTGGTCCTGTTATCCGTTGTAGCGCTGCATGACCAACGTCGCGTTGGTCCCGCCGAAGCCGAAGGAATTCGAAAGCGCGATGTCGAACTTGGCGTCGTCGATGCGCTTGCGCACGATCGGCATGCCTTCGAACTCGGGATCGAGTTCTTCCACATGCGCGCTCTCGCCGATGAAGCGCTCCTGCATCATCAGGATGGAGTAGATGGCCTCCTGTACGCCGGCACCTCCCAGGCAGTGCCCGGTCAGCGATTTGGTCGAGGCGATATGCGGGATGTCGTTGCCGAACACTTCGCGGATTGCCGCGATCTCGCGTGAATCGCCAACAGGCGTCGAAGTGCCGTGCGTGTTGATGTAGTCGACCTGGCCGTCGACGGTGGCAAGCGCCTGCTTCATGCAGCGCACCGCGCCTTCGCCCGAAGGTGCGACCATGTCGTAGCCGTCCGACGTTGCGCCGTAGCCGACGATCTCGCAATAGATCTTGGCGCCGCGCGCCTTCGCATGCTCCAGCTCTTCCAGAACCAGCACGCCGGCGCCGCCGGCGATCACGAATCCGTCGCGATTGGCGTCATATGCCCGCGAGGCGGTCGAGGGGCGGTCATTGTACTTGGAAGACATCGCGCCCATAGCGTCGAACAGGTTCGACATCGTCCAGTCGAGGTCTTCATGTCCGCCGGCAAACATGACGTCCTGTTTGCCCCACTGGATCAGCTCCGCCGCGTTGCCCACGCAATGCGCCGATGTCGAGCAGGCGGACGAAATCGAGTAATTCACACCGTGAATCTTGAACCATGTGGCCAGCGTGGCCGATGCGGTCGACGACATCGCCTTCGGCACCGCAAACGGACCGATCCGTTTCGGCGAGCCGTTTTTCTCTGTGATCGCAGCCGCTTCCACGATGGTACGGGTGGAAGGCCCGCCCGATCCCATGACGATGCCCGTGCGCTCGTTGGTGATGTCGCCTTCCTCGAGCCCGGAATCGCTGATCGCCTGCTGCATCGCGACGTGGTTCCACGCTCCGCCTTTGGACAGGAAGCGCATGGCCCGGCGGTCAACGAGTTCCGACGCATCGAGCGTGGGCGCCCCCCAGACCTGACATTTGAAGCCGTGTTCGGCAAAATCGTCCGAGAAGCTGATCCCGGATTTCGCATTGCGCAGCGAATCCGTCACCTCCGAGGCATCGTTGCCGATCGAAGAAACGACCCCGAGGCCGGTTACGACGACACGTCTCATATTGTTCTCCCTGGGCAGGCCGGTCAGCCGCCCGAAACGCTAGTGAAAATCAGGAACCCTGCTGTGCGAGACCGACACGCAGGTCGGTCGCGGTATATATCTGTTCGCCGTCGGCCTTGAGCCACCCGTCGGCGATGCCGAGCACAAGGCGCCCGCGCATGACGCGTTTGAAGTCGACGCCATACTCCACCAGCTTGGTGTTCGGCGTCACCATGCCCTTGAATTTGACCTCGCCGGTCGACAGCGCCATCCCTTTGCCGGGAAGATCGAGCCAGCCAAGGAAGAACCCTGTCATCTGCCAAAGCGCATCGAGCCCCAGGCAGCCCGGCATGACAGGGTTGCCGGGGAAGTGGCATGGAAAGAACCAGTGGTCCGGTTTGATCTGGAAGTCTGCCCGCACGCAGCCCTTGCCGAACGTGCCGCCATCTTCCGAAATTTCGGTGATCCGGTCGAACATCAACATCGGCGGTGCGGGAAGCTGTGCGTTTCCAGGTCCGAACAGGTCGCCGTTGGCGCATGCCAGCAAATCCTCGTACCCGTAGCTCGATTTGCGTTCCGCCATGAAATCCTCGCGCTTGCTTCCACCGGAAGTCGTTATGGTTCGGGTTTCCCTATCACAGACGTTAACCGGCTGGAAACTCCACATTTCCCGCTTGTACGGTCAACCATGTTCCCTCCACTGCTATTGATCGCGCTTGGCACACAAAATATATAGAACTGACAGCCAAGCCCCTCATTTGGTCGCGCAAATGACGGCTTTTCAGGCATAGTGCCGGAACTCGAGAGCGATTGTGGACGTTACGGTGACGGAAACACAGATTGAACAAAGGGTAAGAAAGGCGGGCCTGCGCCCGACCCGCCAGCGCATAGCGCTGGCCGAACTCCTTTTCGACAAAGGCGACCGTCACCTGTCAGCGGAAGAGCTGCACGAGGAAGCGCAGGCCGCGGGCGTGGCCGTCTCGCTGGCGACGGTCTACAACGCGCTGCATCAATTCACCGATGCCGGCCTGCTTCGAATCCTGGCCGTCGAAGGCGCGCGGACCTATTTCGACACCAACACCTCCGACCACCACCACTTTTTCGTCGAGGACGAAAACCGGCTGGTGGACATCGATAGCGGCACGGTCGCTTTGCACAATCTGCCCGAGCCTCCGGAAGGCATGGAGATCGCAAATGTCGATGTCATTGTGAGGTTGCGGCGCAAGCGGCGCTAGGCGCGCCGCCAACCCCGGGAATCAGTCTTCGATCGTCTCGCCCGGATAGGCGCCCCAGACGATCGACTGCTTGAGCCAGCCGCGCGCGGCACCGAACTCCATGCGGCACCAGTCGCCATTGCAGACATCGATCGTGCCGATTACGCCGGGCTGCAACTCGGCGACCACGCGCGATGTTTCGTCGGCATTGGCCCGCAGTGCGACCAGCGCCGGCTTGCCGCGTTGCCACGGCGCGACGATTGCGGTGCGCTTGCCCGAAAGCAGCGACTGGTTGATCCAGCCTTCTGTGCCGTCGGGGTCGCGGACCCGGCGCCAGTTGTCGAATTCCTGGATGATTTCCATGGGCAGGCCGGATTTCAGATACATCCAGTCGATGGCGTAGTTGAGGCCCGGCCCGATGCGCAGATTGACCCGGCTCGATTTGAGGCTCACGAAGCGCGGCAGCGGCAGGCCGCTTGGGCCGGTGGCGGTTCCGCTCAGATTGGCGGCCGCATGAGCCGTGCCAATGGCACCCTCAACGGGGAGCGCTACGGGGGTGACGGTCAAAATGGCTGCTGCGGACAGACACAACGCGAGACGTGATGGCATCGACATTCCGGTACATTGAAACCAGGCCGGCATCACACTTCGCAACCGGCCCTTTTTCTTTGTTTTCGGCCGGCCTACTTGATAGACAAAGGAGGCCGACACCTCCGGTCAGTGTCGCCTGTCTTGGTTAAAGAGGTCTCAACGGCCCGCAATTTGAGGATTCGATGGCAGGCAAGAAAAAGCCCCTCGTCGTTATCACCCGCAAGCTCCCGGACCAGGTCGAAACGCGCATGCGCGAGCTTTTCGACGCCAGGCTAAACGTCGACGATACGCCGATGACACAGCCCGAACTGGTAGCCGCGGTGCGGGAAGCCGACGTTCTGGTCCCCACCATCACGGACAGAATTGATGCCGCGCTTGTTGCGCAGGCCGGGGAAAAGCTGAAGCTGATCGCGAATTACGGCAATGGCGTCGACAATATCGATGTCACGGCTGCTGGTCAGAAAGGCATCACGGTCACCAACACGCCCAATGTGCTGAACGAAGACACTGCCGACATGACGATGGCGCTGATGCTGGCGGCCCCCAGGCGCCTGACCGAAGGCGCTGCGGTCCTGCAGGCGGGCGGCAAATGGCAGGGCTGGTCGCCGACCTGGATGCTCGGGCATCGCATCTGGGGCAAGCGGCTCGGCATTGTCGGCATGGGCCGTATCGGCACCGCGGTGGCCCGCCGCGCCAAGGCGTTCGGTCTGTCGATTCACTACCACAACCGCAATCGCGTTGCCCCGGCGATCGAGGACGAGCTTGAGGCGACCTATTGGGAAAGCCTCGACCAGATGCTGTCCCGCATGGACATAATCTCGGTGCACTGTCCTTCGACACCGGCCACATTCCACCTTCTGTCGGCCAGGCGCCTGGAGCTGATGCAGCCGCGTTCCTATGTCGTGAACACCGCGCGCGGCGACATCGTGGATGAGGACGCGCTTGTCAGGCTGATCCGCGACGGCAAGCTCGCCGGTGCCGGGCTCGACGTTTTCGAGCACGAGCCGGCGGTCAACCCCAAGCTGGTGAAACTCGCGGCACAGGGCAAGGTCGTCCTGCTGCCGCATATGGGGTCCGCAACGATCGAAGGCCGCATCGACATGGGCGAGAAGGTCATCATCAACATTCGGACCTATTTCGACGGTCACCGGCCGCCCGACCGGGTGCTGCCAGCGCGGGCCTGACCCCGCGGCCTAAGGCGACGTTATTCGCCCACCGCTATCGAAGCTTACGCGGTGACCGGCAAACTGGCCGTGCCGCTCCCTGTTCAGCTTGAATGCCGGCGGCGTATTCCATGCCATTTCGCGGGCGCAGATCAGTCCGACCAGCAGGATGGCGTCAGGCTCGTGCAGGACGATCGCTGCCGGTGCCTTGCCGGCGTGTACAAGCTCCATCAGCACGGCGGATGCGGATGAGGAGCCGATTGTGCCGGGCAGAAACAGAACCTTGCCGGCGATCGATGCACGGTGGTCCGGATGGCGCGGGTCGATCACAGTGCCGCTTGCGGGGTCGATGCCGCCCCAGAAGCTGATCGGCCGGGACAAAACCAGAGCATCTGCCGCACCGTCCATGCCGCCAACGAGCACATCGCCGATCTCAAGGGCCATGGCGCATTCCGTTCAGCGTTGGCCGCCCGCTCACTGCACTCTCCACACATTCCTCCAGCGAAGCGTACAGCACGTCGTAACCGGTGTTGCCCGGCGCATAATGTGCGAACTTGCCGGAGTTGGTCATCAGCACCCCTCCGTCCAGTTCGCGCATGATCGGCGTGACGACCACGCAGGTATCGGCGACGACAACAACACCGAGGGCTTCAAGTGTCTTGCGGCGGCCGCTCTCTTCCAGCCAGTGGAGCGCGTGCCGGCCGGTGCAGGCATAAAGGGGGACGGAGAGCTTACGGCCGGCCAGCGCCCTTTCAAGCTGGCGCAATTCGTCGATCGAAAGATGCGGGCTGCCAGTGGCGACAGCGTCGATCCGGTCAGGCCGGTGCGCGGTCGACAACCGGCTTTGGGCATCCGCGACCATCTTCGGCGTCACGGCTATGGTTTCGCCCGTTTGCCAATCGTCCCCTTCGTTTCGCGCCTCCGGCGTGATGCCGTCGATATGAAACAGCCCCACCGCACCCGATGATGCGGCGGCGGCGCCAAAGGCCTTGAGGTTGTCCTCGCCGGGATCGGTTTCAACGCCGGTGATGATGCCGATCGCGTCGCCCACGAGGCGGCCGTAAAGGCTCCCAAGCACAGGCCAGGCAACGTCGCTGGCCAGGAACGCTCTTTCGAGCGCGCTGAGATCCACGCTGACGGCTGGTATGCGATTGGCTGGCAAATGCAGCCCGGTCTCCGGTGCGCGGGCGGAGATGGCGCAGGCTATGTCGAGGAAATCGCCATATCGGTTGGTTCTGGCACCGAGCACGGAATTGCAGAAGACGACGGCATTGGATTCACCCCATGCGACATCGGTACCGAATTCCGGCCGATGGCCGGCTTGATATGGGGCGCAGGTCCAGCTCGCCTCGCAGCCCATGGCCGTATAGGCATCCATCATGCGTCGCGCCATGCCGCGCTGCGGCTCACCGAGGCGGATCTGCGCGCAACCGGTAAGGTCCAGCGCACCGACATTCAGCGTGGCGCGCACGGCGACCTTCGCGCCTCCGGCGACCAGCTTCTCTGCAAACAATGTGCCGGAATCGCCGTGAAAGAGCGCGCCGTCTATATGAGCGGATTTGATGGGGATCAGCCGGTCTGCGCCGAGAAGCTTGGCCGCATCGGTCACGATCCGCATGGCCATGGCCGCGCCTTCGCCTCGTGCACCGGCGGCAATTTCCCGTTCTTCGTCTTTGAGGTGCAGCGCCATTGCGTGCGAGAGATGTCAGGTATCGGCGCGCTTGTAGCGCACCGTGTCGAACCTCGCGCCGAGCGCGTCATACATCAAAAGCCTGCCCACCAGCGGTTCGCCGATCCCGGCAACGATTTTGATGACCTCCATTGCCTGCAGCGTGCCCATCACGCCGGTCAGCGCGCCAAGCACGCCCGCTTCGGCGCAGGACGGCACCATGCCTGCAGGTGGCGGTTCGGGAAAAAGATCGCGATAGCCGGGATTGAGCTTGCCTTGCGCATCGGTCTCGAAAGGCGTGAGCACCGTCAGCGTTCCGTCGAAGCGGCCGACGGCGGCTGTTACGAGCGGCTTGCGCGCGGCTTCGCAGGCATCGGCCATGGCGTAGCGGGTATCGAAATTGTCCGAACCGTCGGCGACCACATCGTAGCCGCGCACGAGTTCGGTGGCGCTGGCCGCGGTGATACGGTGCGGGTGTGCAATAACATGCACATTTGGATTGAGCCGCCCGACCGCGACCGCTGCGCTTTCCGTTTTCGGTTTGCCGACCGAACCGGTGTCGTGGATCACCTGCCGCTGCAGGTTGGAAAGGGAGACCTTGTCGTCGTCCACGATGCCCAGCGTACCCACGCCGGCGGCAGCGAGATAGGCGATTAGCGGTGCACCGAGGCCTCCGGCCCCGATGACGAGCACGCGGGCGCGCTTCAGCTTTTGCTGTCCGGGCCCGCCGATTTCCGGCAGCACGATGTGGCGCGCATAGCGCTCGAGTTCGGCTGGGTCGAGTTGTGTTACGCGATCGTCCATGATGCAGGGAGATTAGCTGCCGTCCGGCGTCCTGTCATGCGGCTTCGGTTGGCGAGACACGGCCGGCATCGACGGTCAGATATTGTGCCCGCCCGCGCAGGCTTTCGAAAAGGCCGGTCTCGGTTCCGGTCGCAAAATACTGGCAGTTGAGGCGCTCGAGGATGTCGAAAAGCGCCGCCCGTCGGTCGGCGTCGAAATGGGCGGCAATTTCGTCAAGCAGCAAAATGGGTGCAAGGCCGGCGATCTCGCCGACCAGCTGCGCATGCGCCAGCACCATGCCCACCAGCAGCGCCTTCTGCTCGCCGGTGGAGCAGAACTCCGCCGCCTGGTCCTTCGGTGCGTGCCGCACGAGAAGATCGGAACGGTGCGGGCCTTCGAGTGTACGCCCCGCGGCACGGTCGCGCGCGCGGCCGCGGGCGAGGGCGGTACGAAACTCCTCCTCCACGTCGACCGCCGGTCTGTCGCCGACATCCTGCTCCAATGTGCCCGAGATCGCGAGCAGCGCCTTGGGAAACGGCCCGTCTTGCGGCTGGCGCCCGACCATGGCCGTCATCAAACGCACCAGCTCGGCGCGGGCCGCGGCGATCGCCGTTCCGGCCTCCGCCATCTGCGCCTCGATCGCCTCGAACCAGGCGTCGTCATGGGCGTCGTCGGCAAGCAGCCGGTTGCGCCCGCGCATCGCCTTCTCGTAAGCGAGCGCACGCTGCCCGTGACCTGGATCGACGGAAAGCACCAGCCGGTCCAGAAACCGCCTCCGGTCGGCGGCGGGCCCGGTGAAAAGCTGGTCCTGCGCCGGTGTCAGCCAAATCACGCGCAGCCATTCGAGCATCGCGTCGGCACTGCGTGCCGTGGCGCCGTTGATGCGCACCTTGCGCCCGCCTTCGCCAGGTTCGCCATTGCCGCCGGCGGTTCCTGTGCCGATCTCGACGTCGCCGCCGGGGCCCTCGACATGGGCATGGACGGCAAACCCGGCCGCAGTACCGCTGCGCGCAACGTCGCTCAGCTGTGCACGGCGCAGCCCCCGGCCGGGGGTCAGGAACGAGACGGCTTCAAGAAGGTTGGTCTTGCCGGCGCCGTTCTGGCCGGTGAACACAACCGGTCCCGGCCCGAGGTCGAGCGCCAATCGATCGTAATTGCGGAAGTCGGAGAGCGTCAGCCGCGCGACATGCACCTGCGGCGGCGCGGCTGGCGAGGCGTCGTCGGTGCCTGCGGACACACGTCTTACACCCGCATCGGCATCAGCACGTAAAGCGTGCGCTCGTCGGCCGGATCCTGGATCAGCGTGGGCGAGCCGGCATCGGCAAGCATGAAGGTGGCTTCACCGCCGGTAAGCTGTGCCGCCACGTCGAGCAGATATTTCGCGTTGAAGCCGATATCGATCGGATCGGACGAATAGTCGGCGGCGACTTCCTCTGTCGCGCTGCCCGAATCCGGGTTGTTGACCACAAGCGTTACCTGGCCCTCGGCTATCGACATCTTCACCGCGCGGCCGCGCTCCGACGAGATCGTGGAGACCCGGTCAACCGCCGCCGCGAAGCTCTGCCGGTCGATGACGAGTTTCTTGTCGTTGCCGGTCGGGATCACGCGCTCGTAGTCGGGGAAAGTGCCGTCGATCAGCTTCGAGGTCAGCACCACGGAGCCGATGGTGAAGCGGATCTTGGTGTCGGAAAGTTCGATGGTCACCGCGACGTCCGGATCGTCGACGAGCTTCTGCAACTCGCTCACCGTCTTGCGCGGTATGATGATGCCGGGCATGCCCTCCGAACCGGCCGGTGCCTCTACCTCGGCACGGGCGAGGCGGTGCCCGTCGGTGGCCACGGCCCGCAGCATGAGCTTGCCGCCTTCTTCATGCGTATGCACAAAAATGCCGTTCAGATAGTAGCGCGTCTCTTCGGTGGAGATGGCGAACTGCGTGCTCTCGATCAGCGCCTTCAGCGACGTGGAATCGAGCCGGAACACATGGCTGAACGAACCGGCGCTGAGCTGTGGGAAATCGGATTGCGGCAGGCACTGTAGCTTGAAATTGGAGCGGCCGGAGATGACCGAAATGGAGCTGCCGCTTTCATCCGTCTTCAGCATCACTTCAGCGCCATCGGAAAGCTTGCGCACGATCTCGTAGAGAAGGTGCGCCGGCACGGTTGTCGAACCGGCCTGTTCGACATTGGCCTGTGTCGCCTCGGTGATCTCCAGATCGAGGTCTGTCGCTTTCATCTCCAGGCTTGCGCCATCGGCGCCCAGCAGCACGTTGGACAGGATCGGAATCGTATTTCGCCGCTCCACGACGCGGTGAACATGGTTGAGCGACTTAAGCAGATTGGAGCGTTCGAGAATCACGCGCATGACGGAATGGTCTCACCAGGAATGCGGTCGCCGAAGGCAGAACCTGCCGGCTCCCGATCAGCCTCGAAATGGGCCAGAATCGAAGCAAACTGACAGGAATTCCCGGCGAAAGGCAAGCCCGGTGGCGCGGCGCACCCCAGCATTTGGGGTCTAGCTGGGGAAAAGGCCGGGCGCATGCGCCCGGCCTCGCCGCATCTCCGTCTTTTGGCCGCTCAGGCCTGTTCCGAGATCAGCCTCTTGAGCAACTCTATCTCTTGCGCGAGCGTGTTGTCGTTGCCCGAAAGCCCCTCGATCTTTCGAACAGCGTGAAGCACTGTGGTATGATCTCTGCCGCCGAAGCGCCGCCCGATTTCGGGCAGGGAACGCGGCGTCAGAACCTTGGAGAGATACATTGCCACCTGCCGGGGCTTGACGATCGTGCGCGTGCGGCGGTTCGACAGCAGCTCCGTTTTCGAGACATTGTAGTGGCGCGCGACAATGCGCTGGATGTCTTCTATGCGCACCCGCTTCGGCTCGCCTGCCCGGCAGATATGTCCGAGTATCTCGTCCACCCGGTCGATGCTGATCTGCGGCTCGAAGGAATGCCGGAAGATGAGCTGGTTGAAGGCGCCTTCAAGCTCGCGCCCGCTGCCCGTCACCGAGCGCGCGATGTGCTCGAGGATCTCCATTGGGATTTCCAGCGACTTGTCTTCCTCCTGGGCGGCGGCGAGCCGCTGCTTCAGGATCGTGAAGCGCATCTCATAGTCCGGCGAGCTCATCTCGAGCGCGACGCCGCCATTGAGACGGGAGCGAACCCGCGGCTCCAGCGATTCCAGCTCTGCCGGCGGCCGGTCGGCGGCAACCACCACCTGCCGTGCGCTGTCGAGCAGCATATTGATCAGGTGGCAGAACTCGTTCTGGATCGACTTGCCCTGCAGGAACTGCATGTCGTCGATGATGAGCAGATCGATATCGCGCAGCTGCTCCTTGAGCGTCAGCGCATTGTTGTCGCGGATCGCGGTGGCGAAGCGCCACATGAAATACTCGGCCGTCAGGTAGACAACGCGCGACTGTGGCCGGTTCTTCAGCGCTTCCGATGCTATCGCCTGAAGGAGGTGGGTTTTACCCAGGCCCACTGATGCATGCAGGAAAAGCGGATTGAAACGCACTGCGTTGGAACCGGATTCGGCAATAGCGCGTGCCGCCGCGAGTGCCACGCGGTTCGACGGCCCCTCGATGAAGGACTGGAATGTATATCTGCCGTCCAGCGGCGAGCCGAGCACGCTGCTGCGCCCGCCATCGGCGCTGCGTCCGCGCTGCTGCGGCTTGTCGGGCCGGATATCGGTGCCCGGGCGTGCGCCGAGCTGTCCACCGACCGGCTTCGCCTCGCGTTGCTGGGGCTGGCTCTCGTCGATCAGCGCCCGGCCGGGTCGCACGCTGCTGCGTACAATGACCTCGAGCTTCAGCAGCGAGCTGTCACCCTGTTTCCAGAGATCGGTCACGAGGTCGAGATAGTGGCCATTGATCCAGGACCTGAGAAACGCGGTGGGTACGGAAAGGCGCACGACACCTTTCGACACCTCCGCCAGCTTCATGCGGCCAAACCAGCTCGAATAGACCTCGGCACCCAGCCGCGCCTTGAGCTGCGCCTTCACCCTATCGAAGTTCTTGTCCGCATCGCCGCCGCCAGCTGTGTCGGACCCCCCGATTGTTGTTTTTGTCGAAGAAAAGCTCGCCCCACCTTCTCGACCAACGCCGCCTTCCATGATCATGTCCCTGTTGTCTCTCTTATTGTGCGGCGGACCTTCAGCCCCTCGTTGGCCACGGGTCCGGAACCGCTCCTCGTTCTCGATCCAACTCTTCCTTGCCGCTGCCGATGCCTAACCTTTGCCCCCTTGTCGGCATCTGAAATGCGCGCGCACTAATCCCGTGCCGGCGCTTGCAGCGCCGGATTGCAATTGCCCGTGAGGGCAATAATGTTACCTCTGCTTTTCGATCAAAGCGGGCAAAAACCATCCCCGCGCGCAACAATACGCGCACCGAATGCGACAGCTTTTTTGGCTGGATAGCTGGGCTTAGCGCCCGCCCCCTCTGATGGCTGGACTGTACAAAAACCGGCGCCGAAAGAGCAAGTGCGCCGAAGCCCAATTTTCGCGATTCACGGCGCTTGACCGGCTTGCCGGATGGCCCGTGTTTGGCTCAATTGTGGCGAAACCGTTGTGAATCAAAACCTTCTCCAATTGGCGAGCGGTCACGGCGCCGGCAAAAAAAAGTTAAAAAAAATTCCTTGACTTATGAAACTGCTGTCTTGTCGTGCGGGCGAAATGACAAGCTGTGGATAAACTCCGGTAACGTACTGTTTTTAAAAGGATAATTTCGTCGGCCAGCATGTGAAAGGGAGCTTTCCGGCACCCTGGTCTGCAGATATGCCGGCAAATAAAACAGGCCCTTGGACCGCGCGCGTTTGGCGCGTTCTGCCACAAGCCATTGCTGCCAAAACGAAAAACCCGGCGCCTTGCGCCGGGTAAACAAATCTGAGGGCTGAAGGGTCAGCTCAAGCCGAAAGGGTCTTCACCCGGTTGGCGAGACGAGAGACTTTGCGCGAAGCCGTGTTCTTGTGAAACACACCCTTGGATGCGGCACGCATCAGCTCCGGCTGAGCTGCCTTGAGCGCGGCAGCCGCTGCATCCTTGTCGCCGGAAGCCAGGGCTTCCTCAACCTTGCGGATGAAGCTGCGAACCCGCGAGCGGCGGTTCTTGTTGACCTCGGTGCGGCGAGCGATCTTGCGCGTAGCCTTCTTGGCCGAAGACGTGTTGGCCATAATGCCTCTCTATCGAACTGGGGTGGCCAACGTCCCATCGCTGGACAGGCCAATAAAACAAAACGGCAGCCACAGGCCGCCTCAAGTGCGGCGGCTTATAGTGCAGCTTATGCGGTCAGTCAACGCCGATTGGCGCTCCGCGCGGCCTTATCTGTTTTGGAAGCTGGGCGACCGCTTCTCGACGAATGCCGCCATCCCTTCTTTCTGGTCTTCGGTCGCGAAAAGCGAATGGAACACTCGGCGTTCGAACCGCAGCCCTTCGGCCAGTGTCGTCTCATAGGACCGGTTGACCGCTTCCTTGGCCAGGATCACCGAGGGCAGTGAAAGATCGGCGATCTTGCCCGCCACCTTCAGCGTTTCTTCAAGCAGGTCGTTCACCGGCACGACCCTGGAGACCAACCCCGAGCGCTCTGCCTCTTCGGCGTCCATCATGCGCCCGGTCAGGCACATATCCATCGCCTTCGACTTGCCCACGAAACGGGTCAGGCGCTGGGAGCCGCCCATGCCGGGAATGACGCCGAGCGTAATCTCCGGCTGGCCGAACTTCGCGTTGTCGGCGGCAAGAATGAAGTCGCACATCATTGCCAGTTCGCAGCCGCCGCCGAGCGCGTAGCCTGCCACTGCAGCGATGATGGGCTTGCGCACGCGCGTCAGGGCGTCCCAGTCGGCGAAAAAGTCCTCCGAGAAGGTGTCCATGTAGGACTTCGACTGCATCTGCTTGATGTCGGCACCGGCGGCAAACGCCTTCTCGGAGCCGGTAATGACAATCGCGCCCACCTTGGCGTCCTTGTCGAAGCGTTCGGCAACCTCGATCACTTCCGCCATGACGGTGGTGTTCAGCGCATTGAGCGCCTTGGGCCTGTTGAGGGTGATCAGCCCGACCTTGCCGCGCGTTTCGGTTAGGATCGTCTCATAAGCCAAGATGCAGTCCTCCGGATGGATTGCTGGTTCAGCCTGCCTTAGCCTAGCGCTGGCAGGCGGCGCAATAGAAGGTCGAGCGGCCGGACTGCACGATCCTCTGCACACCGCCTTTGCAGCCCTCTCGTCGGCAGGGCTCGCCTTCGCGGTCGTAGACGTCGAAGCGATGCTGGAAATAGCCGAGCGAGCCATCGGTGTGAACATAGTCGCGCAAGGATGAGCCGCCGGCGGCGATGGCGTCGGCAATGACCTCGCGCACCGTCTGCGCGAGCATCTCGGTGCGGTCCGTCGATTGCCGGCGGGCCGACGTAATCGATCCCGCGGACCGCTTGGGCGACAGGCCTGCGCGCCACAGGGCCTCGCAAACATAGATATTGCCGAGGCCGGCAATCAGCCGCTGGTCGAGCAGAGCAGCCTTCAACGGCGCGCGTTTCCCGGCAAAGAGCGCGTTGATCAGCCTGCCGTCGAGCGTGTTGCCGGTCGGTTCCACACCGAGCCCGGCGAGCATGGGATGCTGCGCCAGCCGCGCGGCTTCGGCAAACAGCATGAAACCAAATCGTCGAGGGTCGTTGAAAACGACACGAGAACGCAGGCCCGATGCCGATTTGAGATGAAAGACCGCATGGTCGTGCGCGGCAAGCTTGGAGCGCTCATGATGAAAGACGCCGGGCGCCGCCACTTCCCGATCGTCCTCGATCCTGAAGGAACCGGACATGCCGAGATGGCTGATCAGGATCGGGTCGCTGTCAAAATGGAAAGTGAGATATTTTGCCCGTCTCGAAACGGCCGTCACAGTGCGGCCGGTGAGCCGTTCGGCGAAGTTGTCCGGAAACGGAAATCTGAGGTCGGGACGCCGCTGTTCGACCCGTTCGACCAGAGCGCCTTCCATGACAGGTTGCAGGCCCCGGCGGACTGTCTCCACCTCGGGAAGTTCAGGCATCGCCGCCAAGCCGGTCACGGAACGAGGTGCCGTGCGGCCCCGCGGCAAGGCCGAGGTGCTGGGCAACGGTCTCGCCGATATCGGCAAAAGTATCGCGGATACCGATTGAGACATTGGCGAGACCGGGACCGGTCCCGATCACCGGCACACGTTCCCTGGTGTGGTCGCTGCCATGCCAGGTCGGGTCGTTGCCGTGATCTGCCGTCAATATCAGCAGGTCGCCGGTCCTGAGTTTCGCGAGCGCTTCCGGAACCCGGCGGTCAAACTCCTCCAGCGCCGCGGCATAGCCCGGAACGTCGCGGCGGTGGCCGAACATGGAATCGAAATCGACGAAATTGGCAAAGACCAGATCGCCATCCCCGGCGTCGTCCATCGCTCCAAGCGCTGCGTCGAACATGGCCATATTGTCCGGCGCCTTGCGTACTTCCGATACACCGCGATGGGCGAAGATGTCGCCGATCTTGCCGATGCCGAGTACGCGCCGGCCGGCGGCAAGCTGGCGGTCCAGCAGGGTTGGCTCCGGCGGCGGAACCGCGTAGTCGCGCCGGTTCGCTGTGCGGCGGAAATCGGATGCGCTTTCACCTGCAAAGGGCCGTGCGATAACGCGGCCTATGTTGTAGGGCTCCGCCAGTTTCCGCACCGTCTCGCACACAGCGTAGAGCCGCTCCAGGCCGAATGCCGTTTCGTGGGCGGCAATCTGAATGACGGAATCTGCCGAGGTGTAGAAGATCGGCTTGCCGGAAGCGACATGCTCTTCGCCCAGGCGTTCGATAATTTCGGTGCCGGACGCGTGGCAGTCGCCCAGGATGCCAGGCAGTTCGCACGCGCTGATGGCTGCGTCGGTAAGTTCGGCAGGGAATGTCGGTACGGTATCGGGAAAATAACCCCAGTCGAAGGTCACCGGTACGCCGGCAATTTCCCAATGGCCCGACGGGGTATCTTTCCCGGAAGAGATTTCGCTGGCGGCTCCGAAGAACCCGTTTGGCGGGTTGCCGGCCGGCGCCGGCCTGCCGGTTGCCAGCGCAGCCGCATGGGCAAGGCCCAGACTGTCCATATGGGGCAGCTGCAACGGACCTGAGCGCAGACCGGGCCTGTCGCCTTGGCCGTGCGCGCAGCGTTCGACGATGTGGCCATAGGTGTCGGATCCTTCATCGCCGAACTGCTTCGCGTCGGGCGCGCCGCCAATGCCGAAAGAGTCGAGAACGAATAAGAACGCGCGGGCCATGGGGATGTGATGCTGTTGAATGTCGTTCACACATAGAATTCCGATGCCCGATTGGCAAACAGGAAACCAAAACGCAACGCCTTCGAACGATGATCGCAAGCTGTGGAGTATCGGGCATTGCGATGGTGTTGACAGGCGGCAAAGGAATTCGGCGGCGAACTGCCTGGCTGGGCGCCGTGGCGGGGCTTGCTTTGGCGGCATCCCTGCCCGCGTCAGCCAACTGGCAGGACGAGCTCGGCACGCTGCGTATCGGCATGGTTTCACCCTCTGGCAGCCGCGCTGTTGCGGGGCTTGGCAAGATGACACGCGCCTTTGAGGAAGCTGGGGGCGTGCCCGCCGAGATATTTGTCGCGCGCGATTCCGAGGCGCTGATACGGGCAATTGCCTCCGGGCGGGTCCACTATGCGCTTCTGTCGGCCACTGGCTATGCCGTCGCCGACGCATATTGCCAATGTGTGGAACCGCTGGCTGCCCCGCGAGGAGTGGATGGCGCTATCGGCGTGCGTGGCGCCCTGATCGCCCGGCGCGGCCAGGCCATGCAGGAGCTCGGCCGGGCGCGGGTCGTCGCTGGGTCTGTCGACGAGGTCGGCCCCCAGGTGCTGGCGCTGGCGGCATTGCAGGATATCGCGTCGCCCGGAGGCTACGGCGCGGTGTTGCATTCCGGCAGCCAGAGCCAGGCAGAGGCCGCCTTCGCTGAGGGTCAGGCCGAGGTGCTGGTCGGCTGGGTGCCGGCTTTCGCCGACGACCGGGCGGTATCCCGGTCGGGCACCGTCAAGAGGCTGGAAAAATTAGGGATAGCGCCGTCGGAACTGGAAATCATCTGGACGTCAGGCGTCGTGGCATTCGGCCCGCACGCTGTGCGTCGCGACATCCCGGTACAGTTGAAGGTCAGGCTCGGCAGCTTTCTGGAGAACCTGTACAATGCCAACCCTGAAATCTATGCCCTGCTGGAACCGTATCGCGGTGGCGGTTTCAAGAAAATAGGGGCCGCTGACTATGAAGCCGCGGCCCGGATTGCAGAGGTTTCAGTCGCGCGCCGATGAAGCTCAGCAGTCGCTGCACGGCACCGTAGGGCTCATGCGCGGGCGCAGGTAGTAGCGTTCTTTCATGGAAATGCCGTCAAAGGCGGCCGCAAGACCCAGCACCTGCTTCTGGCCGGCGGCCCAGGTGATGACCGGTGCGTATGAGAGTTCGCTTTCCACGCGCACCAGGAAGGTGTTGCGGATCTTGAGCTTTGCGGGGACGGTTGTCGTCGTTCCCGCCGCCAGGCCGGGCGAGGTCGATCCGTTCACCAGCTGGCGCGACCAGGCAACCTTGACCTTCGGGCTGTCTTCATCGGTGACCTGGATTGCCGTGACGACAATCTTGCCCTTGGTGCGGTTGTACGGCTGAAGGATCGATTCACCGATCTTCAGGATGGCGTCGACCTCGGACTTGTTCGTCACCTGCTGCTGGGTAATCAGATCGGCGACCATGGAACCGACGCGCCCGACTTTCTTGTTCACCTCGATGGCCTGCGAAACCTCCATCGAGACAAAATAGAGCGAAAGCAGCACAGGCGCGATGAAGGCGAATTCAACCGCAGCAACGCCGCCGCGCGCCTTTGCAAAAGTGCCCGCCAATGCACGGGCCCGCCCGACAGCCGCGTGCAGCAGGCCGGTGCGAGCTTTTCCCGACGGCCGGGTTTCCGGCATGTGAATAGTCCGGTCAGTCATCGAACGGCTCGTTCTGCCAGGTTGATGTCGCAAAATGCAGTGTCTTGTTGTCCTTCAGATTGGACATCGAACTGCGCATGAAATCGGTGATCACCGGCCAGCGGTAAAACACCCGCAGCATGTTCTTGCTGAGCGAGGGTCCGGGATCGACATCGAAATCGGTGGTATCGAGTTCGCCGCCGGAGGTGATCTTGACCCGAACCTGCGCGGCTTCGGCAAATGTCGCAAATTCCCGCAGGTCGACCTCGAGCCCGGGGCAGTCATTGGCGACGATGATGCTGATGCGATTGCACACAAGCGTTTTCAGCGAGGTCTCATTCACATCGGCGGCTTTGATCTGCCCCGTCCGCAGCTGCCGTGCGATATCGTCCGTCGCGTTGGCCAGCACTTGCTGGGCCGCAAATGAGATCGAACTTTCCAAAATCGCAAAAACCAGCAAGCCAAAAGGTATGGCAAGAGCGGTGAACTCGATCGCAGCTGCGCCGTCGCGGCTGCGCCCAAATCGGCGAAACAGCTTCCACCGGGATGTCATATCGGAGTTTTTCGTCTGGACGTCTTGCATCTTCTGCCCCAGGTCGATCCTGAACTGACCGCTGTGCGGACATTAGCGCACACCAGTTTCAGTCCGGTTTGTCCGGCAGAAAGAATGCCTTCAATCTCCTTCATGGACGGTTAACCGCCCGAAGGTCAGCTACTGGCTCGCGCTGATTTCCTGGTCCGAGGTCTGTTCGGCTGCGCTCTTGTAGGCGCCTTCGCAGAAGGGAGTGCATGAAAGCGTTTGCACGGACGCGCGGCGATAGACGCGAACCGAATTGGCCGTGCTGCGGGAAACGAAGATCTGTTCGTCGACAATCGGCGCGCCGTCGGCATCGAGCACGACGAGATTTGTCACCCCGAAACCCTTGCCCGTCAGAACGATCGTCGTGGCATCCTGCACCGACGCATCGGCGATATCCGGGTTCCCGATCACGATCGTGTCCGCCGGGCGGGCCAGCTTCACGATCTTGGCCTGGTTCATCACGACCTCGATACCCTGCGCGGCAAGAGCTTGCGCGCCTGCCATCAGCATGGATGCCGCAGCAACCGCCGCGGCGGTGCGCACGTGCTTGCGGGAAAGAGATACAAAACGCACCATGGCGTCCTCCGGAACCAGAACGTTCCCGAACCATGAACGAGATTGGTGAACCAAGCGTTAAGCGCGAGCGTCAGGATTCTGATGGAATACGGCCGACACAGGAGATGCGAACATGAAGGCGAAAACGAAAATCTGCGGGGCTGCCTTGCTCGGGTTGATGCTTGTGGCTGTTCCCGCCTCGGGTCAGACCCTTGATGACATTGTCACGGCCGAAGAGGCAGTCATTGCCGCCTGGCAACAGACGCCGCTGACCTTTCGAACGTCGCTTTTTGCCGATTCCAAGCCACAGGGTTTCGGAATCTATGTAGAAAGGGCGCACAACGAATATGCGCCGGGCGAACCCATAATCGTTTACGCCGAACCCGTCGGTTATGGCTGGCACGAAAGTCCGGACGGCACCTACACATTCGGCTTCAATGTGGACTTCCTGCTCAAGGATGATGAGGGCAGGATCGTTGCCGGCCAGGAGAATTTCCAGCAGCTGGAACTCAACAGCAGGTTTCGCAACCGAGAGTTCATGCTGGTTCTGACACTGACGGTCGATGGCGCTCCGGCAGGCTCCTATACGATAGAGTATCGCGTGCGCGACGTCGCGAGCGACAAGGAAGGCACGATCGCCCTGCCGTTTCATGTTGTCGATTAGGCAGCATCCGCTTCAGAACAATTTCGGTGCCGGCCTTAGACCGGGATTAACCACACGGGCCGCTCGTGCCGGGAAAGGTTTTGGTAATGGTGTTTGTTAAGCCGTTTGAAAGAGCTTCCACGTAAGTTCGCTCCATCCGATTGACGCAGCAAGACGTTGACGGACGTGCTGTTCACAACGTGGAGTAAGGAGCTCTCAAATGTCCAAGCTTATCGCTCGCTTTGCCAAAGACGAGTCCGGCGCAACGGCTATCGAATATGGCCTGATCGCCGCCCTGATCGCTCTGGCGATTACTGCCGGCGCGACCTCGCTCGGCGGCGCACTGAACAACAAGTTCAGCTCGATCGCGACCAGCCTTTCGAGCGCTGGCAACTAATTCGCAAACGCGAACTGCTTTAAAGGGCCGCTCTTCGGGGCGGCCTTTTATTTTGCCGCTTCGGCCTCAGGGGTTCGACCTTTATTAACGACAAGCCGTTAGCCTGAAGGCCACGAATTATCCTGGTTCCGCACATGCTGGCTGCATCGATCTTCGTCATTTTTCCGTTCTGCATGCTGTTTGCAGCGGTCTCGGACATGATCTCCATGACCATTGCCAACCGGGTATCGGTCATTTTGATCGCCGCGTTTGCGATCATCGCGCCGCTGACCGGAATGGACTGGGCAACCTATGGCTGGCATTTCGCCGCCGGCGGCACCGTGCTTGCGGTAACTTTCACCGTATTCGCCATCGGCGGTATGGGCGGCGGCGACGCCAAGCTCCTCACCGCAACCGCGCTTTGGATGGGCTTTAACATCACGCTGCTCCAGTATCTGGTGCTTGGTGCCATGCTGGGTGGCGCGCTTACGCTTCTCA
Source organism: Mesorhizobium sp. Z1-4 (assembly GCF_004000235.1). Taxonomy (GTDB): domain Bacteria; phylum Pseudomonadota; class Alphaproteobacteria; order Rhizobiales; family Rhizobiaceae; genus RCIO01. The sequence continues at coordinate 898,444 of NZ_RCIO01000001.1, read as the reverse complement.
TACTTTTATTCCGCAACTCGCCGATGGCGGCTTTTTCTTCGAGCAATGTCTTTCTGCGCCACTTCGCGGACGAAAAAGCGGGTATCCCCTACGGCGTTGCGCTGGGTGTCGCAGGCCTGATGACCTACCCGGAAACAGAGCTGGTTCGCTGGGCGCTCGCACAGATCGCCGGCTAGCTTTACCTCTTCAAGCATATCCAGTTGATGCCGGGCGTTGACCTGCGCGGCCGGGCTGTATGTGCATGCGCGGCATTTTCATAAACTTTAAATTAAGCACGATTGTAAGCGGTCCATTAACCGTAATTTGACGATTGGCCGTCCATTGTCCGGCTCGGTGAAGGGTTCCGCCGAGTACGAGGTCCGGATCAATGAACACATCGCGCATCATCATCCTGGGGGTTGCAGTCGTTGCGGCCATAGGCGCGGGATACGTCGCAAAGAACATGCTGACGCCGCCTCCGCCGCAGGTGATCGTTGAAACCGCGCCGCAGCAGCCTGCGATCGAACTTACCGAAGTTCTGATACTGGATGCCGACGTTCCGATGGGTTCTGTGGTCGGCGACGCGCTCAACTGGCAATCCTGGCCCGCCGACGCCATCAGCGAAGCCTTCCTGACCCGCAGCAGCGATCCCAACGCTCTTGAAGAGCTCAGGGGAGCGATCGCGCGCGTGCCTCTCTATTCCGGCGAGCCGCTTCGCCGTTCCAAGCTGATCGGCGAAGGCCAGAGCTTCATGTCGTCCATTCTGCCAAGCGGCCGCCGGGCGGTCGCCACGCAAATCGCCGCCGATACATCGGCAGGCGGCTTCATTCTGCCCAACGACTATGTCGACGTCATTATGACCCGCCGTTCCAATGCCGCCGGCGGCGGCACCGCGGATGGCTTCATCACTGAAACGATCCTGAAGAACATTCGGGTGCTGGCCATCGATCAGGCCATTCAGGAAGACGAAGAAGGCCGTCGCGTGCGTGTCGGCGACACGGCAACGCTCGAGCTGACGCCCGACCAGGCCGAAATCATCACCGTCGCCCAGCAGATGGCAGACAGGCTGACGCTGGCGCTTCGCGCCGTCGCTGACGCGCAGGATCCGGTCGAAAGCGCCGGCGAGTATCTTGTATCCGGCAATGGCCGCCGCGGCACGGTCCGCATCATTCGCTCCGGTCAGGTGACGGAAGAGGGGGCCAGATAATGACAAGGGAAAAGACGATGCGGCGCTGGATGTCGAACTCCTGGACTGTCGCTGGTTTGAAGCGCTGGTCGGGCCTTTCGGTGCTGGCATTGGCGCTGGTGAGCGGCACCACGCAGGTCGCCGGCATATCTTCGGCGCAGGCACAGAGCGGCGAGTTGCGGATCAGTTCCTCATCTGCGGGAAACCAGCGGTTGAAGCTGGGTCTGAACAAGTCGATCGTGGTCGATCTGCCTGCCGATGCCTATGACATTCTGGTGGCCAATCCGACCGTCGCCGACGCGGTAACGCGTACGGCGCGCAGAATATACCTCTTCGGTAAGCAGGTCGGCGAAACCAACATCTTCGTATTCGGTGCCAACGGCGAACAGATCGTCAGCCTCGACCTGGCCGTCGAGCGCGATGTATCGGGCCTCAAGGACTACCTGAAGCGCTTCATTCAGAACTCGGATATCGAAGTCGAGATACTGAACGACAACGTTGTGCTCTCGGGCACCGTCCAGACGCCTCTGGATGCCGCGCGCGCGGCCCAGCTTGCGCAAGTATTCGTGACCGGCGGTGAAGCGACCACGGGCCAGTATTCGCAGACCGCCACGGGCGGCAGCGATGCGGGCGGCGTCGACATCGACAATCCCGATCAGGAGCGGCGGACCAGTCAGATCGTCAACCTGCTGCAGGTTATCGGCGAGGACCAGGTGACGCTGAAGGTCACCGTTGCCGAAGTCAGCCGCAATGTGATGAAGCAGCTCTCGGTCAACCTGCTTGCCAACAACACCTCAAACGGCATCAGCTGGGGTGTCGTTGGGGAGACGATTGCCGGCCTCGGCAAGGGCATCAGCGGCTCCGGCGCCAGCTTCAATTCGGGTCTCCTCGACGCCTATTTCAACGCGATGGAACAGTCCGGCGTGATGCGCACGCTCGCGGAGCCGACCTTGACGGCCGTTTCGGGTGAAAAGGCCACCTTCCGCGTCGGCGGCGAATTCAACCTCATCACCGGCCAGTCGATCGACAGCGATACCAACGCCGTCACTTACGACACCGAGCGGCTTGAATACGGCATCGGGCTTGAATTCCAGCCGGTCGTTCTGTCGCCTGGCCGCATCAGCCTGAAGATTCGCACCCAGGTCTCCGAGCCCACCAACGAATCCTCCGTGCAGCTCAGCGTCGGCGGCCGTCGCGGCTCGACCAACCTGCTGTCGATCCGCCGCCGCCTTGCAGACACAACCGTCGAACTTCCGTCGGGCGGCTCTATGATGATCGCCGGCCTGGTGCGCGACGAAATCCGGCAGACCGCATCCGGCCTGCCCGGGCTTTCGAAGATCCCGGTTCTTGGCACGCTCTTCCGCAGCCGCGATTTCGTGCGCAACGAAACCGAGCTCGTCATCATCGTGACACCTTACATGACCCGGCCGGTCGCCAGGAACGACCTTGCCCGTCCGGACGACAATTTCAATCCGGCACACGATGGCGCGGCGATGCTGCTCGGCCGGATCAACCGGGTCTACGGGACCGCCGAAACCAGCAAGCCCAACGGCCGCTATCACGGCGTTGTCGGGTTCATCTACAAGTGATCGGGAGCCAGAAAATGACACAGGCGGGTTTGCCAAAGCGCGCTGCCAACAGGCCATCGGTCACGGCTGCCGTTCTCATCACGCTTTCGGCTGCCTTGCTGGCCGGTTGCGCCAAACGGCACCACATCACCGTGGGTTCAATTCCGGATGATTACCGGACCAACCACCCGATCGTGGTTGCCGAGCGGGATCAGGTTCTGGATGTACCCGTCGGTGCTTCGACCAGCAAACTCAGCTATGCGCAGCGCCAGGTGGTGGCCGGGCATATCTCGGGTTACGAGAAGGACTCGGGCGCTGCGCTCCGCATTCTGGTTCCGTCGGGTTCGCTTAATGCGGGTGCTGCATCCTTCGTAGCCGAAGAGATCGCCGAGCTCGCGCGCTCGCAGGGCGTCCACTCAGGCCTCATTCTGATCAGCCACTATTCGGTTGCGCAGCCTGATGCCTCGGCGCCGGTACGCGTTGCCTACGCGGCAATCACCGCTGGCACGGGACCGTGCGGCCGCTGGCCCGAGGATATCCTCGAGACCAGCGAAAACCGCCACTACGCCAACTTCGGTTGCGCCTATCAGAAAAACCTTGCCGCCCAGCTCGACAATCCAATGGACATCCTCGGCCCGCGCAAGCGGACGGAAATCGATCCTGAAAATCGTTCCGCGGCGATCGAACTCTACAAGACGCGCGGCGTGACAGAAGAATTCTCGGCCGCGTCCGAGGTGAATTATTAGGCCGCAGATCGGGTGAGAAGCACATGAGCAATCTAGCGTACGAGACTTCGCCGGAAGAGACCCGCGTCGACACGGACACCCACTCCATGAGTGACCTGCGGCCGATCCCGCGCATCTCGATCCAGGCCTTTTGCGAGACCGAGAGCGTCGCCAGCCCGATCGAGCGGGCCAGCGAAGACCGCCGTATGGCCAAGGCGCATCTCAAGCTTCATATGGGCGGTGCCCCCACGGCCATCGAGTTCTACCAGACGGCGCCGACACCCAATCTGATCATCCTTGAATCGCGTCAGGAGCCGCGCGAGCTTCTGGAGTCGCTCGGCCAGCTCGCCGAGGTTTGCGACCCGAATACCAAGGTCATCATCATCGGCCATTACAACGATGTCTGGCTTTATCGTGAGCTCGTGCGCTCGGGCGTTTCGGAATATGTCGTCGCGCCGATATCGATGGCCGACATTGTCTCAGTAATCGCGCAGATATTCGTCGACCCCGAAGCCGAGCCGATCGGCAAGGCAATGGCCTTTATCGGCGCAAAGGGTGGCGTCGGTTCTTCCACGATCGCGCACAATGTGGCGTGGGAAATGTCGTCGCTGTTCCAGTCCGAGGTGGTGGTCGCCGATCTTGACCTCGCATTCGGAACGGCCAACATAAATTTCGATCAGGACCCCGCCCAGGGGATTGCTGAGGCGGTGTTCGCGCCGGAGCGCATCGACGAGGTTTATCTCGACCGGTTGCTCGCCCAGTGTGCCGAACATCTGTCGTTGCTCGCCGCGCCTTCGACGCTGGACCGGATATACGATTTCGACGCCGACGCGTTTGCCCAGATCATCGACATCGCTCAGCGCAGCGCGCCGCTTCTCGTGCTCGACGTGCCGCATCTGTGGTCCGGCTGGAGCCGCAACGTTCTGGCGCGCGCCGACGACGTGATCGTTACCGCAACACCTGAACTGGCGAATTTGCGCAATACGAAAAACATCATCGATACGCTCAAGAAACTCAGGCCCAACGACCCGCCGCCGAAGCTGGTGATCAATCAGGTTGGCATACCGAAACGGCCGGAGATTTCAGTGGCGGATTTCACCGAGCCGCTCGAGATCGAGCCGACGGCGGTGATTCCGTTTGAACCGCAGCTGTTCGGCAATGCCGCCAACAACGGCCGCATGCTCGGGGAAATGGACGCCAACCACGCAATCGTCGGTTCGGTGCGTGAGCTTGCACATGTACTGACGGGGCGCATCGAGCCAAAATCGAAAAAGAAGAGCAGTTTGGGCGGGATTCTCGGCAAACTGAAACGCAAGAAGTAATTCGGCACCGGCCCGCCCGCGCGCCGGGCAGGCCGGCTTGGAGGCACCACGGTCAAAGGACACGGCTGGGGATATGTTCGGCAAAAGAGGCAATGTAGACAACACGGTCAGCGTACCGGCTCCGAAGCCGATCGCGCAGCCCGTTGACGCGCCTGAACCGCGCCGCGAGCCGGATAGGGCGCCGCCGGAAGCCAGTCTTCGCGGCAATTCGCCGGCGAGCGCGAGCCAGCCGCTGGAGCCTGCCTCCGCGGCTCCGGCCGCTGAACCGTCCAAGGTGCAGGAAAAGCGCAAGGTCGAAGCACCGGCGATGGCGCCTGAGGCGCCCCGCCGCCCCGCCGTGCGGGAGCGCAGCGAAAATTACTACGACATCAAGGCGCAGGTGTTTTCCGCGCTGATCGACACGATCGACCTTTCGCAGCTCGCCAAACTCGAACCTGACAATGCGCGCGAGGAAATCCGCGACATCGTCAACGACATCATCGCGATCAAGAATTTCGCGATGTCGATCTCCGAGCAGGAGGAAATACTCGAGGACATCTGCAACGACGTCCTGGGTTACGGTCCGCTGGAGCCGTTGCTGGCTCGCGATGATATCGCCGACATCATGGTCAACGGCGCGCGTCAGGTGTTCATCGAAGTGAACGGCCGCACGGAAGAGACCAATGTCCGTTTCCGCGATAACCAGCAGCTGCTGAACATCTGCCAGCGCATCGTCAGTCAAGTCGGCCGCCGCGTCGATGAATCGTCGCCGATCTGCGATGCGCGCCTCCCCGATGGCAGCCGCGTCAACGTGATCGCGCCGCCGCTTGCGATCGACGGTCCCTCGCTCACCATCCGCAAATTCAAGAAAGACAAGCTGACGCTGGATCAGCTGGTCCGCTTCGGCGCCATCACGCCCGAAGGCGCGGAGGTGCTGAAGATCATCGGCAAGGTCCGGTGCAATGTCGTCATTTCGGGCGGTACCGGCTCGGGCAAGACGACGCTGCTCAACTGCCTGTCGAATTACGTCGATCAGGACGAGCGTGTCATCACCTGCGAGGACTCTGCCGAGCTCCAGCTTCAGCAGCCTCATGTCGTCCGCCTGGAGACCAGGCCGCCGAACCTTGAAGGCGAGGGCGAGATCACGATGCGTGATCTGGTCAAGAACTGTCTGCGTATGCGTCCCGAACGCATCATCGTCGGCGAGGTGCGCGGCCCCGAGGTGTTTGACCTGCTGTCGGCCATGAACACCGGCCACGATGGTTCCATGGGTACGATCCACGCCAACAGCCCACGCGAATGCCTGAGCCGTATTGAATCGATGATTGCGATGGGCGGTTTCTCGCTGCCGCAGCGCACGGTGCGCGAGATCATCGTGGGATCGATCGACGTCATCATCCAGGCAGCCCGTCTGCGCGACGGCTCGCGCCGCATCACCCACATCACCGAGGTGATCGGCATGGAAGGCGATGTGATCATCACCCAGGACCTGGTTCTCTACGACATCACCGGCGAGGACGCCTCGGGCAAGCTGATCGGCAACCATGTCTCGACCGGCGTCGGGCGTCCCGCGTTCTGGGACCGGGCGCGCTATTACAACGAGGAGCGCCGGCTCGCCCAGGCACTTGAGGCCATGGAAAAGCAGGCGCAATGAGCGACGAAGGGCGCTGAACGCAATGTTCGGTCTCGACATGACATTTCTGATCTTCGTCCTGCTCGCCACGGTGAGCGCGGGCGCCGTCGCATACGCGCTGATGTACACAAACATCAGCAACGAGGCCAAAGCAGCCAAGCGCCTCGACACCGTAAAGAAGGCGGAAACCGATCGCGCCGTGGTGAAAGCGTCGCGAGACCGCCTTGCCGAGGCCGCGAAACGGCGCAAGTCGGTACAGGACTCGTTGAAGGACCTCGACGAACGTCAGAAAGATCGCGACCGCAACATCAAGAAGCCGCCCTTGCGCGTTCAGCTGCGCCAGGCCGGTATGAGCGTCAGTATCGAGCGCTTCTACGTCTATTCGGCACTCACCGGTGTCTTCATCACGGTCATCGCTTTCATTGCCGGCGCACCGCTGATTGCGCTGCCGGGCGCTCTGCTTGCAGGGGCGCTCGGACTGCCGCGCTGGTTCGTGTCGTTTCGCCGCGGCAGGCGCGTCAAGGCGTTTCTCAACGAGTTCCCGAACGCCCTCGACGTTATCGTCCGTGCCGTGAAATCGGGCCTGCCGCTCAATGACGGCATCCGGCTGATCGCGACGGAATCGCAGGAACCGGTGAAAACCGAATTCCGGCGTATTGTCGAGGCGCAGCAGGTCGGCATGCCGACCGCCGAAGCCGCGATGCGCATGCAGGAAACGATGCCGTGCCCGGAAGCGGGCTTTTTCGGCATCGTCATTCAAATTCAGCAGCAGGCCGGCGGCAACCTGTCGGAAGCTCTGGGCAATCTCTCGCGCGTGCTGCGCGACCGCAAGAAGATGAAAGCCAAGGTGCAGGCGTTGTCGATGGAAGCCAAGGCGTCGGCTGCGATTATCGGCGCGCTGCCGTTTATCGTCGCGTTTCTGGTCTACCTCACGAGCCCCTCATACATCATGCCGCTTTTCACCACGAGCAAGGGCCATCTGATCCTCGGCATTTCTGCCATCTGGATGGCGATGGGCATTTTCGTGATGAAAAAGATGATCAATATCGAGGTGTAGCCGGCAATGGTCGATCAGGTCGTCAAAGCTATTCTCGATCCGGGGTTCCTCATCGCCCTTCTGGTGGGTGTTGCGGTGTTCGCCACCTTCTTCACTGCGATGCCGGCGCTGAGCGGCAATCAGCTGAAGACACGCATGAAGTCGGTTGCGCTGGAACGTGACGAGCTGCGCGCCAAGCAGCGCGCAAGGCTTGCCAGCGAGGCAGACCGGCGCCGCAAGGGGCTGCGCGAGGAAGATTCGTCCGGCATGCGCTCCATTGTCGAGCGGCTGGATCTGAAGCGTGCGCTCGCCGACGAAGGAACCGTCGCCAAGCTTCGAATGGCCGGCTTTCGCGGCCAGAACCCGCTGACGCGGTTTCTTTTCTTCCGCCTGGTGCTGCCCGCGGTCGGCCTGGTTCTGGCGGTAATCTACATCTTCCTGCTTGGCGGATTGGCCGAACAGCCGGTCTTCGTGAAGCTTTTCGTGTGCATACTCTTTGCCTATGCCGGCTTCTACGCGCCGGTTGTCTATGTCTCCAACCGGGCGTCGAAACGCAAACAGTCCATTCAGATGGCCTGGCCGGACGCCCTGGACCTGATGCTCATCTGTGTCGAATCCGGCATTTCGATCGAGGCGGCGTTCAGGCGTGTCGCCGAGGAAATCGGCGTTCAGTCGGTGGAGCTGGCCGAGGAGCTGGTGCTGACCAACGCCGAGCTCTCCTTCCTTCAGGAGCGCCGTCAGGCCTACGAGAACCTTGCCAACCGGACCGGGCTCGAATCGGTAAAAAGCGTCTCGCAGGCGCTGATCCAGGCCGAGCGTTACGGCACGCCGGTCGGTCACGCGCTGCGTGTCCTGTCCAGCGAAAGCCGTGATGCGCGCATGAACGCGGCAGAGAAGAAGGCCGCCGCGCTGCCGCCGAAGCTCACGGTGCCGATGATTCTGTTTTTCCTGCCCGTGCTCTTTGCGGTGATCCTGGGGCCGGCAGGCATCCAGGTGAGCGAGCAGGGGATATTCTAGGGCAGTAGGGAGAGGACTTCCTCGCCCATCTCTCCAGCCGAAAAAAGCGAAGGGCGCCTGGGGCGCCCTTTTTCTTACTGCCTTAAAGCCTTATTGCCGTAAGGCCTATTCCCTTAGTTGGTATTCCGCTCTTCGTCTTCGAGCTGGCTCCAGGCGTTCTGCTGCGAAAGCATGGTGCGCAGATAGGCGACATTGGCTTTCGCCTGTTCGGGTGCGAGTTCCTGGCCGGCAATCTGTTCCGCCTCCTTGAAGCGGCCCTGCAAGCCGACGACGAGTGCCAGGTTCTGGCGTACACGGCTGTCGGCGCCCGGCGCCTGCACCGCTGCGCGCATGTGCTTCTCGGCAGTCTTGAGGTCGCCCTCCAGCACATACGACATGCCGAGGTTCGAAAGGATCGACGGGTCCTGGGGACGAAGCTCCAGCGCTTTGCCGTAGAGCTCCCGCGCTTTTGCACGCTGTCCAAGCTGATCCAGGATCGCGGCTTCGGCGGACACGAGCTTCCAGTCCGGATATTCAGGCGTCTGCGCGCGGCGAACGGCATCGAGCGCCGGTTCGAATTGCCCGGCGGAGGCGAGCGCCTTGCCATACGCAGCCAGCACCGATCGTTCCTGCGGAAAATCGATTGCGGCCTTGCGCATCACCGCGAGCGCCTGGTCGGTGCGGCCGGCCATCTGCAGGACGGCGGCGTAGCGCATGGCGACATTCGCGTTCTTGGTGTTTTTCGTATAGGCGCTGCCGAGCGACTGCAGTTCGGCATCGACTTCGGCCTGCGAAAGCGATTCGACCGGGCGCGAACTGGTTCTGTCGATCGATCCTGTTGTCAGCTTCTTGCTGGCGCAACCGGCCAGGCCAAGCGCCAGTATGGCGGTTGCCGAGATCAGGGCGAGCTTACTCGCCGCATGGGTGGACTGGCGAACTGGCAACATCGCGGCGCGGTCTCCTGATTCTGTGTGTCTTCGGCCGGTCGTCTTCCAGTCGAGAAATATTCTGTTAACCCTAACGGTTGGTTAAGGCCGGTTATGACGGCCGCAGGAAAAGGCCCGCCGCATGCCCGTGACCCTCGTCAGCCGCAGATCGAAAAACGCACTGCCGGTCTATTGCGTTGCCAGGGGCGAACTGGCCGCAAGCGAGGCCGGCGTCGAGGCACTGGCATGGGCGAAGGCGAACGGCTTTGACGGCGAGCCCGGCCGCACGCTTGTGATCCCCGGGGAGAACGGCAGCGTTGCCGGTGCATTCTTCGGTGTCGAGCCGCGGCGCGCGGGCTTCTCGCCGCTGATTTTCGGCAAGCTGGCCAAGGCGCTGCCGGCCGGCGAATGGTATTTCGCCGCCAGCCCCAGCGAGCCCGATCTAGCGGTGCTGGGGCTCACGCTCGGCGGCTATGTGTTCGACCGTTACCGCAAATCCGGCACCGCCGACTTGCGCGTGATCGCGCCGAAGGGCGCCGATGCCGGTGAGACAAGCAGGGTGGCGAGTGGTGTTTTCCTGACGCGCGACCTGATCAACACCCCGGCCAACGACATGGGGCCGGAGGGCATCGAAAAGGCTGCACGCAAGCTCGCCCGCGCCCACAAGGCGCAGATTTCAGTCATCAAGGGCGAGGCGCTCATTTCGCGCAATTTCCCTATGATCCATGCCGTCGGGCGTGCATCGGCCGAAGCGCCGAGGCTGATCGACATGCGCTGGGGGCCGAAGGACGCGCCGAAGGTTACACTGGTCGGCAAAGGCGTTGCTTTCGACACAGGTGGCCTCGATATCAAGCCGCCGTCCTCCATGCTTTTGATGAAAAAGGACATGGGTGGCGCGGCGAATGTGCTGGGCCTCGCGTCGATGATCATGGCGGCTGGCCGCAAGGTGCGCCTACGCGTGCTGGTTCCGGCCGTCGAAAATGCGATTTCAGCGAACGCGTTCCGGCCCGGGGACATACTGAAAAGCCGGAAAGGCATCACAGTTGAGGTCGGAAACACCGACGCCGAGGGCCGGCTCGTACTGGCCGACGCGCTGGCTTATGCCGATGAGGAGAAGCCCGATCTCCTGATCGACATGGCGACGCTGACCGGCGCGGCCCGTGTCGCGCTCGGTCCCGACCTGCCGCCCTTCTTTACTGATGACGAGGAGCTTGCCGGCCGGATTTCTCGCGCTGCCGAAGAGCGTGCCGATCCCGTGTGGCGAATGCCGCTCTGGTCGCCCTATGACAGCCGCTACTCCTCGCGCGTTGCCGACATCAACAACATCAGCAGCGACAGCTTTGCCGGTGCGATCATCGCCGCGCTCTTCCTGCGCCGTTTCGTCGAAAAGGCGAAGGGCTGGGCGCATTTCGACGTATTCGGCTGGAGCCCTCTGGAGCGGCCGCATTGTCCGGTCGGCGGCGAGGCGCAGGCCATCCGGGCGTTGGATAGCGTGATCGCGAAACACTATGCCGGCTGAGCGGCTTGCTATTGCCTTTGTTCGGGGGTTGAATGATACGGCCCCGTAACGATGCAGGAACAGCAGGCAATGGCGGTCGCATTGCGTCCATCGCAAGCCCTTCGCTTGTGGCAGCAGGTCGCGCTACACGAGGTCGAAAACGGCATGCCCGATCTTTCGACGCGGCAGCTGTCGATCCTTCTGACGATCTATCTCGATCCGCCGCCGCACACGGTGCGCGGGCTGGCTTCGCGGCTGAACGTTTCCAAGCCGGTTATCACCCGCGCGCTGGACACGATGGGCGCGCTTGAGCTGGTGTCGCGCCGTCGCGACGAGGCCGACCGCCGCAATGTGCTGATCGGACGGACCGTGACAGGCGCGCTTTTTGTCGAGAGGTTTGGCGATGCGGTGATCGCCAAGGCGGCGGAGCTGCCGACATGACTGCGCCGGACCGCCGCCTGAATGCGTATCGGCCCGACCTTGCCGACATCAGGCCGAAGGGCGAAATCGATGCAGCGAAATTCGTAAGCGGCGAGGCGGCGGAAATCGTGGTGGCGGTCGCCGACCTGAAGGGCACTCCGGATGGCAGCGCCGGCGTCGACCACCAGCTTCTGATGGGCGATCCGGTCGAAATTTTCGAGCGCATGAACGGATGGGCTTGGGTCCAGTCTGTGCGCGACGGCTATGTCGGCTATGTGCGGCAGGATGTGTTGGGTGCGGCCGGGCCGAAGCGAACGCACATTGTCGCCGTGCCGCGCAGTTTTGCCTATCCAACCGACGATCTGAAATCAGCGCCTGTTCAACCGCTTTCAATGGGCTGTGCCGTGCGGGTGACCGGGCAGACGGAACGCCGGGGTACTGCTTACGCGACGCTTTCAACAGGGCAATCAGTGGTCGCGGAACATTTGAGACCGCTTGGTGAGCACGCCGCCGACTATGTTGCGATCGCCGAAATGCTCGAGCGCGCGCCTTATCTTTGGGGCGGCGCGAGCGGCTTCGGCGTCGATTGCTCCGGCCTCGTTCACCTTGCGATGCGGATGACCGGTCGCGACGTGTTGCGCGACACCGACATGCAGGAACGCGCGCTGGGCGAGGAAATCGACCCGGGGGCCGAGCTCGAGAAGCTCCAGCGTGGCGATCTCGTTTTCTGGAAGGGCCATGTTGTGATCATGACCGACGGCAGAAATGCCATTCATGCGTCGGGCCGTTCGATGCTCGTCACCCGCGAGCCTATTGCCGACGCGGTTGCCCGCATCGCCGCGCTCTACGGCCCGCCGACGCGGTATCGCCGTCCCTAATAGCCGGCGCTTCTGTTCACCAGATTGGTCAGCGGCTCGCCGCGCTCATGGGCGTCCATTTGCGCCAGCATAGGCGGCACCAGATGTGCGGGGTCCGACGTAGCCGCCGCATGCGGCGTCACGAAGACGTTAGGATGCGTCCAGAGCGGACTGGTTTCGGGAAGCGGCTCCTGCTCGAAAACGTCGAGACTGACTTCCTTCAATATACCTTCGTCGAGCGCCCGCAGAATGTCGGTCTCGCGCTGCAGCTTGCCGCGGCCGGCATTGATCAGCACCGCGCCACCGAGCGCGTTCTTTTGCCGGAGTTGCGACAGAAGCCGGTAGTCGACAATGCCGCGCGTGTCGTGCGTCAAGGGCAGGAGCACGACCAGAATGTCGGTCGCCGCCAGAAAGCCGGGCAGGCCGTCGCGGCCATGCCAGCACGAGACGCCCTCCATCGGCCGCTCGGTGCGTGTCCAGCCGTTTACACTGAAGCCGAGATTCAGCAGCACGCCGGCCGCCGCGCGGCCGAGATGGCCCATGCCCATTATGCCGACGCTTATGTCGCCGGCCGGCGGCTGATACGGTTCGTCCCAAATCTTGCCGATCTGCTGCGCACGATACTGTATGCCCTGGCGGTGATGATCGAGCACCCGCCACACGATGTATTCGCGCATGTACTGGGTGAGGTTTTCGGCGACCACACGGACGATCGGCACGTCCGGCAGCCCGGGATCGGCAAAAAGATGGTCCACACCCGCGCCGACCGAAAAGACGGCGCGCAGATTTGGCAGCGCCGAAAGAACATTCGGTTTCTGCTTCCACACCACCGCATAGCGGATCGACGGATCGCGCGCGCCTTCAGGCTCCAGCACGACGTCGCGTTCCGTCGACAGCAGTTCGTACCACCGTTTCGGATCGTAACCCGTGACCGAAAGCAGAACCCGTCCTTTTCCGGTCTGGCTCACTGATTGACCACTCCTTTGGGCGCAGTCGCAATATCGAACGCGGCGGCAATGAGCGCGCGCGTATAATCGGTCTGCGGGTTGTCGAATATCTGCTCGGAGGGTCCGGCCTCCACCACCTTGCCGTGGCGCATCACGATCACCTGGTTGGCGAGCGCGCGCACGACTTTCAGGTCATGGCTAATGAAAAGGTAGGCGAGGCGATGGCGCCGCTGCAAGTCGCGCAGGAGGTCGACCACCTGAGCTTGAACGCTCATGTCGAGCGCCGACGTCGGCTCGTCCAGCATCACGAAGCGCGGCTTCAGCACCATCGCGCGGGCAATCGCGATACGCTGGCGCTGCCCGCCCGAGAATTCATGCGGGTAGCGGTTGCGTGTCGCCGGGTCGATGTCGACTTCCTTGAGAGCGTCTACCACGCGCTGCTCGCGTTCCTCCGGGCTGAGCGCAGGCTCATGAATTTCCAGCCCCTCGGCGACGATTTCGGTGATCGACATGCGCGGGCTGAGCGACCCGAACGGATCCTGGAACACGATCTGGATTTCGCTGCGCAACGGGCGCATGCCGGAGAAGCTGAGTTCGGAAATTTCGGTATCGCCGAAGTCGATCCTGCCTTCCGACGAAATCATGCGGGTGAGCGCGAGGCCGAGTGTCGTCTTTCCGGAGCCTGACTCGCCGACGATGCCGATCGTTTCGCCGGCACGTACCGAAACGTCGATGCCGTCGACCGCTTTCACATAGTCGACGGTGCTGCGCATGAACCCTTTTTTGATCGGAAACCAGACCTTGATGTCGCTGCCCCGGATCACGGTTTCGGCGCTGGCGTCTGTCTTCGGCGGACGGCCTTTCGGTTCCGCGGCGATCAGGTGGTGTGTGTACTCATGCGCAGGCGCTTCGAAAATCTGCGCCGTCGGTCCGCTCTCCACGATCTTGCCGTCGGTCATCACGCACACGCGGTCGGCGACCTTGCGTACGATGCCGAGGTCATGGGTTATGAACAGCATCGACATGTTGTTGCGCTGCTTGAGCTCCGCGAGCAGTTCCAGAATCTGCGCCTGAACGGTGACGTCGAGCGCCGTTGTTGGCTCGTCCGCGATCAGCAGCTCGGGTTCGTTGGCGAGCGCCATCGCGATCATCACGCGCTGCCGCTGCCCGCCCGAAAGCTGATGCGGATAGGCGCCGAGCCGCCGCTCGGGCTCCTGAATGCCCACCTCGTTGAGCAGCTCAAGCGTACGCGCCCGCGCCTCCGATTTGCTCAAGCCGCGATGCAGGTCGAGTATCTCGCCGATCTGCCGCTCGATCGTGTGCAGCGGGTTGAGCGAGGTCATCGGCTCCTGAAAGATCATGCTGATCTGGTTGCCGCGCACCTTGCGCAGGCTGCGTTCGTCGGCGGCAAGCAGATCCTGCCCGTGGAATGTGATCGATCCCGATGGGTGGCTCGCGGCCGGGTAGGGCAGCAGCTTCACGATCGACAGCGCCGACACCGACTTGCCGGAACCGGACTCGCCGACCAGCGCAACGGTCTCGCCCTTGCCGATGTCGAACGAGATACGATCGACGGCCGGCACGTCCTTGCCGTCTTGCCGGAAGGCAACGGAAAGATCGCGAATAGAAAGGAGGGGTTCGCTGTTCACCGAAACGTCTTCCTTGGATCGAAGGCGTCGCGTGTCGCTTCGCCGATGAAGATCAGCAGCGACAGCATCACCGAAAGAGTCAGGAAGCCGGTGATACCCAGCCACGGCGCGTTGAGGTTGCGCTGGCCCTGTCGCAGCAACTCGCCGAGCGAGGCGGAGCCCGGCGGCAGGCCGAAGCCAAGGAAGTCGAGCGAGGTCAAAGTGGTGATTGAGCCGTTCAGGATGAAGGGCAGGAAGGTCAGCGTGGCGACCATCGCGTTCGGCAGCAGGTGGCGGAACATGATCGTCACATTGCGCACGCCGAGCGCGCGCGCCGCATTCACATATTCGAAATTGCGCGCGCGCAGGAACTCCGCCCGCACCACGCCGACAAAGGCGACCCATGAGAACAGCAGCATGATGCCGAGCAGGATGAAGAAACCCGGTGGCAGCACAGCCGCGATAATCAGGATCAGGTAAAGGACCGGGATCGAGGACCAGATTTCGATCACACGCTGGAAGATGAGGTCGGTCCAGCCGCCGAAATAGCCCTGCACCGCGCCGGCCGACACGCCGATGACGGCGGAGGCCGCTGTGAGCACCAGACCGAACAGCACCGAGATACGGAAGCCGTAGATAATGCGGGCCAGTACGTCGCGCGCCTGATCGTCGGTGCCCAGCCAGTTCCAGTTGCCGAGCCGGCAGTCGGGGTCGTCCACGCCGTCAACGTAGCGTCCGCAGCGCGTCTCCTTATCATAGAGCCATGACGGTTTGGCCGGCGCCGCTTCGGGGATCTCGTTGTTGACGGTGCGGTAGGAGTAGCGAACCGGGGGCCAGATCAGCCAGCCATTGGCCTCGATCTCTTCTGCGATGATCGGGTCCCGATAGTCGGTTATGGCGAGGAAGCCGCCGAACTTCTCTTCCGGATAGTCGATGATCACCGGGGCCAGCAGCTCGCCCTTGTAGTAGGCGAGGATCGGCTTGTCGTTGGCGATGAATTCGGAGCCGAGGGACAACACGAACAGAACGAGGAAAATCCACAGCGACCAGTAGCCGCGCCGGTTAGCCTTGAAGTTCTGCCAGCGCCGCTGGTTCAGCGGCGAAAGCCAGGGCCGTCTCGCTGGCTGCAATGCCGGGTCGGTCCGAGCGATGGTATCCATTGTCAGACGTCCCGCCGGTCGAAATCGATGCGGGGATCGATCCAGGTGTAGATCAGGTCGGAGACCAGGCTGACCACGAGCCCGAGCAGCGAGAATATGTAGAGCGTTGCAAATACCACCGCGTAGTCGCGGTCGAGTACGGAGCGGAACCCGAGCAGGCCGAGCCCATCGAGCGAGAATATGTTCTCGATCAGCAGCGATCCGGTGAAAAAGGCCGAGATGAACGCGGCCGGAAATCCGGCAATGATGATCAGCATCGCGTTACGGAACACGTGGCCGTAAAGCACCTGCCTTTGCGTCAGCCCCTTGGCACGCGCGGTGACGACATATTGCTTGCGGATTTCCTCCAGAAACGAGTTCTTCGTCAAAAGCGTCGTGGTAGCGAAGGCCGAAAGCGCCAGCGAGATGAGCGGCAGCGTGAGATGCCAGAAATAGTCGGCGATCTTCTCCGGCCAGGAGAGTTCGGCGAAATTTTCCGAGGTCAGGCCGCGCAGCGGAAACCAGTCGAAGAACGAGCCGCCGGCGAACAGAACCATCAAAAGGATTGCGAACAGAAATCCGGGGATCGCGTAGCCGATGATAACGATGCCGCTTGTCCAGATGTCGAAGGCCGAGCCGTCCTTTACCGCCTTGCGAATGCCGAGCGGGATCGAGATCAGATAGGAGATCAGTGTGATCCAGATGCCGAGCGAGATCGAGACCGGCATCTTTTCCAGGATCAGGTCGATCACCGTGATGTCGCGGAAATAGCTCTCTCCGAAGTCGAACCGCGCATAGTTCCACAGCATCGTGAAGAAGCGCTCGAGCGGGGGCTTGTCGAAGCCGAACTGCTTCTCCAGCTGGGCGATGAATTGCGGGTCGAGCCCCTGGGCGCCGCGATATTGCGATTCGCCGCCGCCGAATTCCTGCCCCCCGCCGTCGCCGCCGCCTCCACCGCCAATGCGGTCCAGCGTGCCGCCATCCTGGCCCGAAAGCTGCGCGATGACCTGTTCCACCGGCCCGCCAGGCGCAAACTGAATAACGATGAAGGAGACTGCCATGATGCCGAACAGCGTCGGGATCATGAGCAGCAGCCGTCGAATGACATAGGCACCCATCAGTCGGCTGTCTCGGGCTTTTCGGTTTGCGTGCCGTTGTCTGGAATGTCAGGCCTTGCCAATCGCCTTTGCCTTTTCTTCGTCCAGCCACCAGATTTCTTCGACGGGGAACCCGTAGTCGGGCTTCGGTTCCTTGAACCCGAACATGTCCCAGAACGCGGCACGGTGATTCGCCGCGTTCCAATTTGGAATCCAGTCGCGCCGCGCGCGCAAGACCCGGTCGAGCGCCCGCATCGCCACGGTGAACTCTTCGCGTGTCTCCGCGCGCCCGGCTGTGTCGATCAGCGCATCCATGGCAGCGCTTTTCGTGCCTGGATAGTTGCGCGAGCCGGGCAGGTCGGCGGCTGACGAATGGAAGATGTTCGCGAGACTGGCCGGGGTCGGTGTTCCGCCGAACGAGGCGGCCATACCGACCATGTCGAAATCGAAGTCCGTAAGGCGGGACTGGAACTGGGTTTCATCCACCAGGCGGATAGAGGCGTTGAAACCGACAGCCCGAAGCATCTCCAGGAACGGTGTGAACACGCGAACGAAAATCTGATCGCGCACCAGGAGCTCGACCGGGAAGAGCTGCCCGCCCGCACCGCGGAAAGCACCATTCTCAACTGTCCAGCCGGCCTCTTCCATCAGCTGCCGGGCCCGGCGCAGCATGTTGCGGTCTCGGCCCGAACCGTCCGATACCGGCTGCATGACGGCCTCGCCAAAGGCTTGTTGTGGCAGCTCGTCGCGGAATGGCTCAAGCAGGGCCAGTTCCTCCGCACCCGGCAAACCCTCCGCCTTGTAGGGCGAGCGTTCGAAGCTCGACTGCGATCGCGCATAGGCGTCGTAGAAAATATTCCGGTTGGTCCATTCGAAGTCGAAACAATGCGCAATTGCCTCGCGCACCCGGATGTCGCGGAAGCGCTCGCGGCGCTGGTTGATCGCCCATGCCTGCATTGCGGGACGCAACTCGGCAGGAAACTCGCGTTTGACAACGCGACCGTCGCGGATGGCCGGGAAATCATACTCCGTAGCCCATACGCGCGAGGTGAATTCCTGGCGGAAAAGCACATCGCCTTTTTTAAACGCCTCGAAACCCGCCTGCCTGTCGCGAAAGAACTCGATACGAATGCGGTCGAAATTGTTGTAGCCGCGATTGACCGGCAGGTCCTTGCCCCAATAGTCGGCGACGCGGTGGTACTCGATCGTCTGTCCGGGCGCCATGAAGCCGACCTTGTAGGGCCCGCAGCCGAGCGGCGCCTCCAGCTCCGAGCCATCGAACGGGTGATCCCGGAACCAGGCCTTGGAAAGTACCGGATATTCGGCGATGCGAAACAGCGTCTGCGGCGACTGATCGCCATTGAAGGTGATGCGAAAGGTCTTGGGCCCAAGGGCAACCGCTTCGGTCATGTCGAACAGCGGCAGCTGGAATTCCGGATGGCCCTTCTCCCTCAATATCTCGAAGGTGAAAACGGCGTCCTCAGCCGTGATATCCGATCCGTCGTGAAAGCGCGCTTCCGGACGCAGCGCGAAGGTGAAACTGTTGCGGTCGGCCGAGATCGTGACGCTCTCGGCAAGCAGGCCGTAAAGTGCGTCCGGCTCGTCGAGCGACAGCTTCATCAGATAGTCGTGGCACATCTCCATGCGGGGCGGTGCATCGCCCCGCGGCACGAAGGTATTCAACGTGTTGAAGGTGTTGGTCGACTGGTTGAAGTACCAGTTGGGCGGTGAAAAGTTGAACGTTCCGCCCTTCGGCGCATCCGGGTTCACATAATCGAAATGGCTGAAGTCCGGCCCGTATTTGAGGTCGCCGAAGGTGGAAATGCCCCGCAGCGGTACTTCCGGCGCAAGCGCCGCGATTGCGCGCCCGGGCACGGCCGGCAGCGCAATGGCCGCCGCACCCATGGCGAGTATCTCGCGCCGGCTGAAGGCTATGCGGTTGGACATTGTCAGCCTCCGTATTTCCGCTCCAGCGCCTTTTCCTTCTCAGGGTCGATCCACCAGGAATCGACATCGATGCCGAGATAATCCGGCTGAGTCTCGGGAATACCGAACTTTTCCCAATAGGCGTAGCGCAGCGTCGGCTGGAAATATTGCGGGATCATATAATAGTTCCACAGCAGCACCCGATCGAGCGCGCGCGTGGTGGCAATCAGTGCTTCGCGGTCGGCGGCGAAAATGATCTTGTCGATCAGTGCATCGACCACCGGGCTCCGGATGCCGGCGACATTGCGGGAGCCTGGAATGTCGGCGGCCTGCGACGACCAGAAGTCGCGCTGCTCGTTGCCGGGTGACAGCGACTGCGCGAAACGCCCGGTCACCATATCGAAATCGAATGCCTGGAAACGCTGAATATATTGCGAGGTGTCGACGATACGCAGCGTCGCGTCGATACCCACCTTGCGAAGGGTCTCCACCAGCCCACCGGCGATAATCTCCGAAGTTGGCGAATTGCCGAGAAACTCGATCTTGAACTGCCCGCCGCTTTCGGCATTGACGAGCTTTCCGCCCTTCACCTCCCAGCCGGCCTCGCGAAACAGTCCCACTGCCTCGCGCAGATAGTTCCGTTCAGCGCGCGGGTCGTCATAGACCGGCAGCTTGAATTCTTCCGTGAAGAGCTCAGGCGGAAGCTGGTCGCGGAACTCCTCCAGGATCTGAAGCTCCGTGCCGTCCGGCAATCCGCTCGAGGCGAGTTCCGATTTTTCGAAATAGCTGGAGAAGCGTTTGTTGAGGCCGAAGAAATGCGTCCGGTTCTGCGCTTCGAAATTATAGGCAAGCGTAATCGCCTTGCGCACGCGGCGGTCCTGAAAGCGCGGGTGGCGCATGTTGAAGACAAACGCCTGCATGCCTTCGATACTGTTCGAGACGAATTCGCGTTTCACCACGTCGCCGGTTTCAAAGGCCGGAAAGTTGTACGCGGTCGACCAGCGCCTCGTGCTCAGCTCGCGGCGGACATCTTCGATGCCGCCCTTGGTGAAGGCGAGAAACTCGGCATTGTCGTCGAGGAAATAGGTGTAGCGGCGGCGCTCGAAATTGTTACGGCCGATGTTCACGGCGTTGTTTTCGGCCCAATAGTCCGCGACCCGTTTCCAGACGATGCTCGATCCGGGCTCGAAACTTTCGATCGCGTAGGGACCGCTGCCGAGCGGCGCCTCTAGCGTCGGTTGGGTGATATCCCGCGCATTGCCTCTGGCGTCGGTCCCTTCCCACCAGTGTTTCGGCAATACGGGCAAATCGCCCATGATATGCGGCAGCTCGCGGTTGCCTGTCTGGTCGAAGGTGAACAAAACCTCGCGCTCGCCGACGGCTTCCGCGCCGGTCACATTGGCGAAGTAGCGGTTGTGAAGCGGACTGTGTTCCTTGAGCATTTCGAACGACCAGATGACATCGTCCACGGTGATTGCCGTGCCGTCGTGCCACTTCGCGTCGGGGTCGATACGGTAGGTCGCGGAGGAAAAGTCTTCAGGGTGCCTGTAGGCGTCGGCAATCAGCGGATGGCTGGTGCTGGGCTCCGCGATAGACTGCTGCATCAGCGTTTCCCACAACAGCCCGCCAAACTGTGTCAGTCCCGCAGCCGGGGTGCCGCGTACGATGAAGGGATTGAAGCTGTCGAAAGTGCCGAACGCCGCCGAGTTCAGTGTCCCGCCTTTGGGTGCGTCCGGATTCACGTGGTCGTAACGCTCGAAAGCGCCGCGTTCGCGGTCGGGGTCGATGAGCGACGACGAAGTAAGCCACTCTTCGGCGGCACCGGCTGGCGATATGCCCGCTGCCGCCGCCAGCATCATCGCAGCGGCCGCAGGCACCGTTATGGCCAGGCGCATATGTTCAAACATCTCCAACCCTTTTGCCGGTTCACTCGATCTTCCTGCAAAAACTAGCCCGCTCTGCGGCAAAAGAAAGCGTCCAGGCAGCAATATTCGCCCCGCCGGCAGTCTTCGGGCACAAAAAAGCCGGGCGCACCGGCCCGGCTTCTGATTGGGTGGAGGAACGAGGAGGCTTGCCTAGTTGGAGCTCTCTTCCGCCGGTGCGGCTTCTCCGCCGTCGGCAGGTGCCGCCTCTTCGGCCGGTTCCGAGCCGGTTGCCGGCGCTGCCTCATTTGCCGTTGCAGCGTCGCCCTCAGCTGCTGCAGCGGATTCGGTTTCAGCCGCCGGCGCTTCCGGAAGGGGTGCGGGGCTGTCGGCGAGGGTGCGCAGATAGGCGATGAGATCGGCCCGCTCGGGATCTTTCTTCAGGCCGGCGAATGCCATGGCCGTACCTTTGATATAGCCCTTCGGGTTGAGCAGGAAGCCGTTCAGGTGCTCATAGTCCCAGACTTCCTGGCCGCCGGCCGCGAACTCGCGCATCGGAGCGGAGTATGCGAACCCCTCATGCGACGCAATCGGGCGGTTCACCAGACCCCACAGGTTAGGGCCGACCTTGTTGGCGCCGCCTTTGTCGGGGGTGTGGCAGGCCTGACATTTGCGGAACACCGCTTCGCCCTTCGCTGGGTCTGCGTCTTGCAAAAGCGCGGCAATGGACACGGCCTCTTCTTCGACCGCGGGTCCGCCATGACCGCCTTCTTCCGCTGCCTCGATCGCATAACCCGGTGTTTCGGGTGAATGCGCGGCGAAAAGCGCGTCGGCAACCAACGTGACCGAAAAGACCACAAATACGGTGCCGAGCAATGCCCCGACAATCTTGTTGAGTTCGAACGAATCCATCTGACCGCAGCTCCTGTGCCCGACCCTGCCTTGCGCCTATCATGGAACGCACGCGCGCGCCGTGCGCGCATCCCGGCCAAGCTTCAAAATCGCGCGGAAACTAGGTCTTTTGCTTCATGCATGCAACACATATAAGGGCCCTTCCATGTGAGACCTTTTGCCACTTTGCCGGCGGCAGCTTGCGGGCGCTTCCCTTCGGCAAATATGCCCTGTGACCCAAGTGAAACGAGACGCTGGCGGCCCGTTTGAAACGCCTCCACCCTCCAGGAAAATCGATGAAGACCAACATTATCGCCTTTCAGGGCGAGCCGGGCGCGAATTCGGACACGGCCTGCCGCAACATGTATCCGGACATGGAGCCGCTGCCCTGCGCGACCTTCGAGGACGCGTTCAACGCCGTGGAAACGGGCAAGGCGGCGCTGGCGATGATTCCGATCGAAAATACGATTGCCGGCCGCGTCGCCGACATTCATCACCTGCTGCCCGAATCGCGGCTGCATATCGTGGCGGAGTATTTTCTGCCCATCCATTTCGACCTCATGGTCTTGCCGGGCGTCAAGATCGAGGAGATCAAGACCGTGCACAGCCATATCCATGCGCTGGGCCAGTGCCGCAAGATCATCAGGAAACACCGCTGGAACACGGCTGTGGCCGGAGACACGGCCGGGGCGGCGCGCGTGGTTCGCGACGAGGGCAATCGCACATGGGCTGCACTTGCGCCGCGGCTGGCCTCGACACTCTACGGGCTCGATATCGTGGTCGAGAATGTCGAGGACGCCGATCACAACGTCACCCGCTTCGTGGTGCTGTCGAAGGAAAAATCATGGGCGCCGCGCCAGGACGACCGTCTGATGATGACGACTTTCGTCTTCCGGGTGCACAACATCCCCGCCGCGCTCTATAAGGCGATGGGCGGCTTTGCCACCAACGGCGTCAACATGACCAAGCTGGAAAGCTACCAACTGGGCGGCAAATTCTTCTCAACCCAGTTCTATGCCGACATCGAGGGCCACCCGGATGACAAGAACGCCGCTCAGGCGCTGAAAGAGCTCAACTTCTTCTCACGTGAAGTGCGCATTCTGGGTGTCTACGACGCGCATCCCTTCCGGGTTGCACAGGGCGAGGACGAATAGGCTCAGGGGGATTTCCGGCGCGTACCACACAAACTTATTTTCGTGTGGTACGTTACCGCTTACTCGCTTTCCGCCCACGCCCTGATCAGGTGATGAGCGATCGCGCCGGGCGGCGGGCAGCCAATGCCGTCCGGGTGCTCGCCCGCGAGAATTGAGCGCACCTCGTCGCGCGAAAACCAGCGGCAGTCTTCCAGTTCGTCGCCATCGAAGCTGATCTCGTCGCTGACCGCCTCGCCGAAGCAGCCGATCATCAGCGTATGCGGAAACGGCCAGGGCTGGCTCGCATGATAAACCACGCGTCCGATCTCGATACCTGATTCCTCAAGCGTTTCGCGCCGCACAGCCTGCTCGATCGTTTCGCCGGGTTCGATGAAACCGGCGAGCGCGGAGTACATGTTTGGCATGAAATGCGGGCTGCGTCCCAGCAGGCAGCGGTCGCGCTGGACCGCCAGCATGATCGCCACCGGGTCGGTGCGGGGAAAATGTTCGGCCTGGCAGCCGGTGCAGACCCTCTTGTAGCCGCCGATGCGCATCTCGGTTCTCGCGCTGCAGCGTCCGCAGAAGCGGTGCGTATGGTTCCAGTGCAGCAGCGATGCGCCTTGCGCCAGTTCGCCAAGCTCCTCAGGGCCGATAAGCCCCTGTATATAAACCGAGCGGTAGTCGATCGCCTTGATCGTCTCAGGCAGTTCCTCCGCGTCGCGGCCGGCCGGCGCTGCAATGACCGGGCCTTTGTCGGAACGGCCAAGCAGGACGGCGTGTTCAAGCTTGGCCCCGAGTGTTCGAGCCTCTTCAAGGCTGTAATGTGCGTCGAAAACGCCGTCGGCCAGTTTGAGATGGATGCGTCCCGCCCGGGTGAGCAGGATTTGCGCCGCAGGGTCGGCAAGCGCCGTCGCGAGCGAACTCTCCGTCCGGTTTTCGGACTGCCGGTCGATCCGGTTTCCCGCGAACCCGACAAACTGGCTGGGTTCGCGCTGCGGCGCGTCGAAAAGGGAGAACGTCATGGATTGCCTCGAACTAGCGTGCCGGACGGTCACATGGCGGCGCGCAATTTGTCCAGTAGCGCACGCTGGCTTTTGCGCTCGCGCGGCTTGCGCGGTTCGTCGTCCAACACCGGGTCGGGCCAGCCGGCGTCGCCCAGCGAGCGGGCAGTCATCTCGACATGGAGCTGGCGCACGGCGTTGCATGCGATGCTCATATTGACGGTATCGCACTGAGCCACCTGCTTCAGCGCCTTTGAAACCATGCAGATCTCGAAAGTCAGCATGGCCTGGTCGAGTGGCGAAAGTTCGTGCACCTCCTCTATGCCGTTTCGCTGCGGCACCAGCATCAGGCGTACCCAGCGGCCGTCATCGACAAGCCTGAGTTCGCACAAGCCGAGCCACATGACGGGAACCGAGTTCGACTCCAGTCGCGCATCCAGTTCGAAGCCGCTCTTGGTGCCCGGCAGCATCCTTTTTACCCGGTTTCACCCCTCGGGACATCCAGATTGGGCCTTTTGCGTCCGCAACGCAATGATCAGGGCCTTGCACACGGCAAAGCTTGCAATCGCCGTCCCGATGAACGATATGAGGCGCGGGAGGTTGGTGGTGGACGAGCCACTCGCCAACCGGGTCAGGTCCGGAAGGAAGCAGCCCTAACGAGCTCGGAACGGGTCACCGTTCCAGCCTCCCACCTTTCCCTTTGTTTCCATTGCACTGCTACGCAGGCTTTTGCACCGCCAGCACTTCGCCGAGCGAGGTGAACGAGGCCTGCCAGCCGCCGCCAATGCCGCGGCGCGCATCTTCGGAGCGCACCAGTGAGTGCACGAGCCGGACGAAAGTGCCTTTGCCTTTCGGTATGAAGTCGACCTCGACCCTGGAATCCGGAGTTGCTTCCCGATCGCCGTTCATGTGTTCGACCACATAGGACCAGGAGTAGACGAGCTTCTCCTGTGGTTTGATGTCGATATAGCGGCCCTCGAAGCCGACCGACTTCTCGGCGTCCTTGGAGTGCAGGAGCTGCCACCTTCCGCCGGGGCGCAGATCGATATCCGCCGAGTGCAGGGAGTCGCGCTCAAGCCCGAACCATTGCACGATGATTTCCGGCGTCGTCCACGCCTCGTAGACTTCCTCCGGCGTCGCGGCAAAATAGCCTTCGACGACGATCGGGTCGTCGCCAGGCGTGGATTTCACGAACTGCATGGCTACTTTTTCCCCTTCGCGGCGAGGTGGCGTGCAAGCTTCTCGAACTGCCCGGTCCAGAACGTCTCATAGTCGGTCAGCCAGTCCGCGGCCTGCTTCATGGGCTCCGCATTCAGCCGGCAATGGCGGGTGCGCCCGCGTCTCTCGACCGTCAAAAGCCCGGCGTCGCTGAGCACGCGAACGTGTTTTGAAACCGCTGTTTGCGACATGTTGAATGGCTTCGCGAGGTCCGAAAGCCGCGTTTCTCCCGAGCTGGCGAGCTCTTTGAGTATCGCCCTGCGGGTTTCGTGGCTGAGGGCGGCAAAAGTGGAATCGAGATTCATCATGACCCGTCAGTAAAGCTGAACCTCTAGGTTGACAATGGCATGCAGCCGCAATTAATGAACCTAATGGTTGACTATTGACCCGACGAAAGTCGCCGTGAACACGAAAACCGGAATAAGGGAGACAGACAATGGCTGAATACATTTTCGCTTATCATGGCGGCAAGGCGCCGGAATCGCCCGAGGAAGGAGCAAAGGTCATGCAGGCCTGGATGTCGTGGATCGAGAAGTCCGGCGCTGCCATGACGAATCCCGGCAAGCCGGCCGGTGTGTCGAAGACGGTCAGTTCCGGCGGCGTTGCAGACAATGGCGGTGCAAATCCGATTTCCGGTTATGCAGTCGTCAATGTCGGCAGCATGGACGAGGCGCTTGCAATCGCGAAAGGCTGCCCCATTCTGGACGACGGCGGCTCGGTGGAGGTCGCCGAACTGATGGATATGTAGCGCCCGCCGGCCGTTCAGGCGGTTGAAGCATTGCGACAGCGGCGGTGCCGACGCGCCGCCGCTTTTCTTTTGTCAGTTCATCCACGCCCCATCCGCCTCCCGCCATTGACGTGAGTGGCGGCACAGGGTGACATTGCGGGTGCCGCGCAAAGCGCCTAAATGCGCCTGGCGACACGGAGCTGACCCAGCCGATGAATGACACCGCGACGGACACGAAAGCCAGCAAGACGGGCTATCGCGTACTGGCGCGCAAATACCGTCCGAGCGACTTTACCGCGCTTGTCGGCCAGGAGCCGATGGTGCGTACGCTCACCAACGCCTTCGAGAGCGGGCGCATCGCGCAGGCCTGGATGCTCACCGGCGTGCGCGGGGTGGGCAAAACCACGACCGCCCGCATCCTGGCCCGCGCGCTGAACTACAAGACCGACGAGATCGACCAGCCCTCAGTCGACTTGTCCGTGCCGGGTGAACACTGCCAGGCGATTCTTGAAGGCCGCCATGTCGACGTGATCGAGATGGACGCCGCCTCTCACACCGGCGTCGACAATATGCGCGACATATTGGAGCGCGTTCACTACGCCCCGGTTTCGGCCCGCTACAAGGTCTACATCATCGACGAGGTTCACATGCTCTCCGGCGGGGCGTTCAACGCGATGCTGAAGACGCTGGAAGAGCCGCCGCCGCATGTGAAATTCATCTTCGCCACCACCGAGATACGCAAGGTTCCGATCACCATTCTGTCGCGCTGCCAGCGTTTCGACCTGCGGCGCATCGATGCCTCGCTCATCAAGCAGGATCTGGCCCGCATTGGCGGCCTCGAAGGGGTCGAGACCGAGGATGACGCGCTGGCGATGATCGCGCGTGCCGCCGAAGGTTCGATGCGCGATGCACAGTCGATCTTCGACCAGGCGATTGCCCATTCCTCCGGCAAGGTTACGGCACAAACGGTGCGCGACATGCTTGGTCTCGCCGATCGGGCACAGATCATCGACCTGTTCGAGCATATCATGAAGGGCGACACGGCAGCCGCTCTTGCCCAGTTCCGCACGCTTTATGACGCAGGCGCTGAACCGGCGGCGGTGCTGACCAGCCTTGCCGAATTCTGCCATCTCGTCACGCGGCTGCGTTTCGTATCTGGTGCGACCGATGATGCCTCGCTCTCGGAAGACGAACGCACGCGCGGCGCTGAATTTTCCGCGGCACTTTCCGTACGCGTGCTGTCGCGCACCTGGCAGATGCTGCTCAAGGGTATCACGGAGGTTCAGGGTTCGACCCAGCCGGTGAGTGCCGCCGAAATGGTGCTGATCAGGCTGGCGCATGCCGCCGACCTGCCGACGCTGGATGAAGCGCTGGCCGGCTTCGACCGCTCGGGCGGGCAGGGCACGGCACCTCAATCGTCCAATGGCTCGGCGCCGCGCGCATCCGAACCCGCCGCTGCGCCGGCAAGTGCGGTCAGCGCATCGCGTCTGTCGCCTCAGCCGGCGGGCGGCGCGCAAACCATGCGGTTGGTTGAGCCTCGGCATGAACCCGAACCTGCGTCCGCTGCGGAAGTGCGCGCCGAGGTGATCCCGCATGTCGAGATCAAGTCGCTTGCCGATATTGCCGCGTTGGCCGACGCCAATCGCGACATGCAGTTCAAGATTCTGCTCAAGCGTTATGTCCGCCCGGTACGCATTCAGACCGGCAAGGTGGAAGTCAGCCTGACCGACGATGCGCCCAAGCTGCTCCTCAACGATCTGAGCGCCCGCCTGAAGGAATGGACCGGCCGCAACTGGATCGTTTCGCTGTCGCGCGAAGAGGGCGGGCAGACGCTGTCCGAACTGGAGGAACAGCACCGCGAAAACGTACTGTCCGATGCGCGCAGCGACCCGGCAGTGGCAGCGATCCTGTCGAATTTTCCCGGCGCCAAGATCATCGACGTGCGCATTCCCGATGCGGGCAGCGACGATGTGGGCGCCGACCTGGATGATACCGGCCTCGAAGCGCCGGACGAAGACGACGACAACTAGATTGGAGACCTCATGAAGGACCTCATGGGCCTGATGGGCAAGGCGAAGGAAATGCAGGCCAAGTTTCAGGCCATGCAGGAAGAGATCGCCAACCTGGAAGTGACCGGCCAATCCGCGGGCGGCCTCGTACAGGTCACGCTTTCGGGCAAATTCGAGATGCGCGCGCTGAAGATCGATCCGTCCATCTTCAAGGAGGACGATGTCGAGATACTCGAAGACCTGGTGCTTGCCGCGCACAACGACGCAAAGGTCAAGGTCGAAGCCGAGATGCAGAAGAAAACCAGCGAGCTGACAGCGGGCATGCCGCTGCCGCCCGGCATGAAACTGCCGTTCTAGAGCAGCAGTTCCATTTCGATCGCCGGCAGTAAGACGCCGGGCCCCATTGCAACTTCGATAGGCCCGACCCGGCTAAACCCGGCGGATGCATAGAAGCGTTCGGCGGGAAGCGTCGATTGGGTTCTCATCAGCCGCGCGCCGTGCGCTCTGGCTTCAGTCAGACAGCGCTCAATCAGCATGCGGGCGAGCCCGCGCCTCAGATAGTCGGGATGCGTGGCGAGGTGTCGGATATGCGCCACGCCATCTTCCACCTCATCGCTGCCCGGTTTTTCGAAGGTCCAGCCGCCGCACGCGCCGGCAACGCCATCGATCTCGGCGATGAAATAGGTGCCGCTGGCGAGAAGCTTCGGATTTGCCTTCGACATCAGCTCCTGCGCCTTGGCGAGCTGGGAAAGGTCGTACCGGCCATCTTCAAGGGTGGCATATGATGCCGCAATGAGCGCGGAGAGGACGGCTTCGTCCTCAGGCCGCGCAATGCGGATCGAGATCGTCTCCTTCGTCAAATCCGGAGCCTTTCGATTTGTTGGCACCAGCCCGCGTCTCTTAGACGTCCCGTGCTACCCAATTGCGGCATTCCCCGCTACACATCGCCCATGTCGTCCAAGCGAATCGCCGGCCCAGAGATCGAACGGCTGATCCAGCTCCTGGCCAAGGTGCCAGGGCTCGGCCCGCGTTCGGCCAGACGAGCGGCACTTCACCTGATCAAGAAGAAGGAGCAGCTTCTCATTCCGCTGTCCGGCGCGATGGCCGAGGCGGTGGAGAAGGTGAAGGTCTGCTCCACCTGCGGCAACATCGATACCGCCGACCCCTGCACTGTGTGCACCGACCCGCGCCGTGACGGCTCCACCATCATCGTTGTCGAGGATGTCGCCGACCTGTGGGCACTGGAACGTTCGGCCGCACTTTCCGCCCGTTATCATGTGTTGGGCGGAACCCTGTCGCCGCTTGACGGTATCGGCCCCGACGACCTCACCATCGACCAGCTGGTCGCTCGCGTGGCCGAGGGTGGCGTGACCGAGGTGGTACTTGCCGTCAACGCCACCGTCGACGGGCAGACGACTGCGCACTACATCACCGACCGGCTGGCCGGCTTCGAGACCCGCGTCACGCGGCTTGCCCATGGCGTACCCGTCGGTGGCGAACTCGACTATCTGGATGAGGGCACGATCGCCGCCGCCCTGAAATCGCGGACAGCCTTTTGACGCATTTCGCGGACAGGAAGGAACGATGAAACGTTCGCTGATTGCAGCTGCCTTCTTCTGCGCATCGCTTCTCGCTCCTTCGTTTGCCTCGGCTCAGGATGTGAACGCGCTTTTCCGTGACTGGCTGGTCAACGATCTGTGGCCGCAGGCAAGCGCCAATGGCGTTTCCGCCGAAACCTTCAACGGCGCGTTCTCCGGCGTAAAGCCGAACCTGAAGCTGCCCGACCTCGTGATGCCCGGCAAGGAAGAGCAGACGCCTAAGGTTCAGCATCAGGCGGAGTTCAGTTCTCCCGGCAAATATTTCGCACCCAATGTCGTCGGCGGCGTGACGGCCGGCGGCCGCAGCCGCATGGCGCGCTACAAGAATGTGCTGGCCGCGGTGGAAAAGAATTACGGCGTGCCGGCGGGCATCGTGCTTGCGATCTGGGGTCGCGAATCCGGCTTCGGTAACGCCAAGATACCGCACAACGCCATCGAGGTGCTGGGCACAAAGGCCTTCATGTCGACCCGCAAGGACATGTTCCGCGCCGAGATACTGGCCGCACTGGTGATGATGCAGCGCGGCGTGCCGGCGTCGGCGATGAAGTCTTCCTGGGCCGGCGCGCTCGGCCAGCCGCAATTCCTGCCGACCTCCTATCTGCGCCACGCGGTCGATTTCGACGGCGACGGTGCTGACATCTGGAACTCGGAAGCCGACACGCTGGCTTCGATCGGCAACTACCTCGCCAATCATGGCTGGGTGCGCGGCCGCGACTGGGGTTTCGAGGTCACCGTGCCCGAAAGTGTTTCATGTGCGCTGGAAGGGCCGGACCGCGGCCGCAAGATTTCCGACTGGGCGGCGATGGGTATCGCGCGCGTCGGCGGTCGTCCGTTCCCGGATCACGAGGCGCGGCAGGAAGGTTATCTGATGATGCCGGCTGGCCGTTATGGTCCTGCCTTCATCGTCACCCCGAATTTCTACGTGCTCAAGGACTACAATGAGAGCGATCTCTACGCGCTCTTCGTCGGTCATGCGGCAGACCGCATGACCTATGGCGACAAGTCGTTCGTCGGCGGCTGGGGCAAGGTCGGAGGTCTCTACCGTTCCGATGTCGCGGCCATGCAGCGCGGCATGGAGCGGCTCGGCTACGATGTCGGCGGCGCCGACGGGCTGGCCGGCTTCAAGACCCGCCGCTCCATCGGCGACTGGCAGGCGAAGAACGGCCGCAAGCCGACCTGTTTCCCGGACGCCGGGATCGTTGCGGCGTTGCGTTAGCGAAACGAAAAATCAGGACCTTGTTGCCTATTGCTGCGTTGCCCGGACGGGATGGGCAAACGGAGACAAGAATGTTCGCGCGTATCAGCATCATTGCAGCCTTTGTGATCCTCTTTGCGGCCAGTGGCGCGCAGGCGCAGGAACGGTTTGCACAAGCCGAATCCTCGCGCCGCGTATGTACGCAGCAATACGACCCTGTCTGCGCCCGTAAGGGCACCCGCTACCGGACATTCGGCAACGCCTGCGAGGCTCAGGTGTCCGGCTATTTCGTGACATCAAAAGGGATCTGCAGGCTGGGCCGCGGTCGCGTCCGCGAACAGCCCGTCATGTGTACCAAGGAATATGATCCCGTCTGCGCAAAGCGCGGTTCCCGCCGCAAGACTTTCGGCAATGCCTGCGAGGCCCGGGCTGCGGGCTACCGGATCGTCCACGGTGGCCGCTGTTGAGCGGACAAGCTCATCTGGCCTTGGCAAGCTCGTCGCGGATCTCCGCGAGCAGCTCGTAGGAGCGTAGCCGGGCCTTGTGTTCGTAGACCTGCGCGGTGACGATGATCTCGTCGACTCCGGTGCGCGCGACAAATTCGGACAAACCCTGCCGCACCGTTTCGGGCGAACCCACGATTGCTTCCGCCAGTGCGTGGTCGAGCATGGCGCGTGAGCCCGGGTCGAGCAGCGGTTCGATATCGTCGACGGGTGGCGGCAGCTTGCCCGGCATCCCCCGTCGAAGCCGCATGAATGCCTGCTGCGACGACGTGAAAAGGCGCCTGGCCTCATCGTCGCTTTCGGACGCGACAATCTGGAGCCCTGCCATCACAAAGGGTCGCTCAAGCTGCTCCGACGGCTGGAAGCGCTCGCGGTAGATCGCAATGGCGTTCATCAGTTCGCGTGGCGCGAAATGCGATGCGAATGCATATGGCAGCCCAAGCATGGCCGCCAGTTGCGCACCGTACAGGCTGGAACCGAGTATCCAGACCGGCACGGCAAGTCCGGTTCCCGGCACCGCTTGTACGCGCTGGCCAGGCTGTTCGGGTTCGAAATAGCGGATCAGTTCGACCACATCCTGCGGAAATGTATCGACATCGCTTGCGAGCGTGCGGCGCAGCGCCTGCGCGGTCACCTGGTCGGTGCCGGGCGCGCGGCCAAGGCCGAGGTCGATGCGGTTTGGGTGAAGTGCTGCCAGCGTTCCGAACTGTTCTGCAATCACCAGCGGCGCGTGGTTGGGCAGCATGATCCCGCCGGCACCGACCCGGATCGTGGATGTGCCGGCCGCGACATGGGCGATGACGACGGCGGTGGCTGCGCTCGCAATGCCCGGCATGTTGTGGTGCTCGGCCAGCCAGTAGCGCCGGAAGCCCAGCCGCTCGGCATGGCGGGCAAGATCGAGCGTGTTGGCGAGCGACTGGGAGACGTCGCTCCCTTCAGTGACGGGTGACAGATCCAGAACCGAAATCGGTATCATCGGCCTACGTTGCTTCTTACCTCGACGACGTTCATCCCGCACGAAATAGGAAGATATCGCGCGCCCTGCCAGTCAGGATTATTGAATGCTGCCCGTCAGGTGGTGTCAGGCCGCCAGAACCATCGCCCAGAAGCGGCGGTCGTCCGGTTCGCTCACATATCCAAGTCCGAACTTTCCGAAGCGGCCGTCGAGCATGTTGCGCCGGTGCGGCGGCGACGCCATCCAGACATCGATGACGCGTGCAACATCGAAGCGGCCATGCGCAAGATTTTCGGCCGCGGGCGCCGCGATGCCGCTGGCTTCCATCCGCGAAACGAAATCGCGTCCGCGTAGCGCCGTGTGCTCCATCTTGCCGCCTGCGGACATGTAGCCCGCTTGCTGGATGGCTGCCTTTTCGAGTGTCCGGTCCGCCGAAAGCGGTGCCTGGTCGTTTGCGCGGCGTGCGAGCGCGATCTGGCGCTCCGCTTCGGACGACATGCCTACACCGTCCACCGTCATCGTCGGCAGCACGGAAACGCAGGCGGACAATGGCATGAGTGCCACGGCGCCCACACCGAGCAAAACGATGCGCCTCGCTGGCAGAAAGGATTGGTCCGGCACGAATTGTCCCCTTCGCGAATTAGGATTTCACGATGCAAAGGCGACCATATCGGGGCAGGGTTTTATGTCCGGTAAAGCTGGTCTAGATCAGCGTTGTGCGGAGGTACGTATGCAGCATCTTACGACCATAGGTTTCGATGCGGACGACACGCTGTGGCAGAACGAACAGTTTTTCCGCATGACACAGCACCACTTTGCTGAACTTTTGGCGGACTTCGCTGCGGCCGACCACCTTGGCGAACGGCTTCTGGAGGCCGAGCGCCGCAACCTTGGCCACTACGGTTTTGGCATCAAGGGTTTCACGCTTTCGATGATCGAGACCGCAATCGAGGTGACGGACGGCAAGGTGCCGTCGCGGGTCATCGCCGATATTCTCGATGCCGGCCGCGAGATGCTGCGCCATCCTGTGGAGACACTGCCGCATGCGCGCGAAACGCTGACGGAACTGGCCGGTTCGCATCGGCTGGTGCTCATCACCAAGGGCGACCTGTTCGATCAGGAACGCAAGGTGGCGGCTTCCGGGCTGGGCGATCTGCTGGATGCGGTGGAGATCGTCAGCGACAAGAAGGCCGAAACCTATCGCACGCTGTTCGCGCGCCACGGTGACGGGCCAGAGCGAGCGATGATGGTGGGCAATTCGCTGAAGTCGGACGTGATACCGGCAATCGAGGCTGGTGGCTGGGGTGTCCTGGTCCCGCACGATCTCACCTGGGAGCTGGAGCACGCCGAGGCCCCGCGCGAAGCGGAACGTTTCCACGAAATGCCAACACTGGCCGAGTTGGCTGCGCTGGTGCGCGATATCGGCTAGGTCGTCTGTCTGGCCCGCCTCATTGCCGTCATCCTCGCCCTTGTGGCGAGGATGACGACGTGGAGTGCAGAACGCTAGTCTTCGTCGACGACCCGCAACCGCAATTGCCCGCTGCCGGCCTCGACGGCCTTTTTGGTCGGCTGTTCGGCCGCGGCTTCGGCGGCGTGGGCTTCGCCGAATTCGAGCGCTTCGATTTTCGCGCCGCGTTTGGTGAGCTTATCGGTCGACGTCAGGATCTGGTCGATGTCCTTGTTGGTCAGATCGAAATGGCCCTTGAGCTTGCGCACACGGTCGTCGAGCCGCGACACGTCCTCCATCAGCCGGATCACCTCGCCCTGAATGAGATGAGCCTGCTCGCGCATGCGCGCATCTTTCAGAACCGCCTGTATGACCTGGATCGAAAGCATCAGCAGCGAGGGCGACACGATCACCACCCGCGCCCGGTGCGCACGCTGCACCAGCTGCTCGAAGTTCTCGTGGATCTCGGCGAAGATCGATTCCGACGGCACGAACATGAAGGCCGTGTCCTGCGTCTCGCCATTGATAAGATATTTTTCCGAAATCGCCTTGATATGCACTTCGATGTCGCGGCGGAAAGCCTGGGAGACCTGCCGCTGCGCTTCGCCTGAGCTGTCGCTCTCGGCGGCGGCGCGGATGGCGTTCCACGATTCCAGCGGAAATTTCGCATCGATCACCAGCGAGGGCTGATCGTTCGGCATTCTGATCAGACAGTCCGGCCGCGACCCGTTGGAAAGTGTGGCCTGAAACTCGTAGGCACCGTGCGGCAGCCCGTCGGCAATAATCGCCTCCATCCGGCTCTGCCCGAAAGCACCGCGTGTCTGCTTGTTGGAGAGGATGTGCTGCAGCTGCACCACCTGCCCGGCAAGCGACTGGATGTTGGTCTGCGCTGTGTCGATCACCGCCAGCCGTTCCTGTAGCCTGGCGAGATTGTCATGCGTCGATTTCGTCTGTTCCGCGATCGAGCTGCCGAGCCGCGACGTCATGCCGTCGAGCCGTTCGCCGATGGCCTTGTTGAGTTCAGCCTGGCGGTTGGAAAACACCTCCGCCAGCGTGCCGAGCCTGCCCTGCATCTCGGCTTGTGCCCTGGTAATTTCGGCGAGGCGCGCATCGGCTTCGCGTCCGGCCTCCGCGCGCCCGCGTGACATGCGCCACAGCGAAACGCCAAGCACGGCAACGATAAGCACGCCGACAATCCCGGCCGCCCACATCAGATGGCCCAGTGTGATCGTGGCCGATCCGAATTGCGCAATCGGCGCGGCCAAAAGGTCGGAGAAGCTTTGCATCACGAAACCTTAGACGATTCGGCAGCCCGGCATAAGACCAAAACGTGAACGTTCCATGCTGTTCACGTTGACGCCCGCCTGTACAGCCATTACCTGAGAGCCATCATGATCCGCCCGCTCGTCATTCTTCCCGACCCTGTTCTGCGTGAGGTCTCCAAGCCCGTCGAAACCGTCGGCGAAGAGCTGCGCAAGCTCTCGGCTGATATGCTCGAAACCATGTATGACGCGCCGGGTATCGGTCTCGCCGCGATCCAGATCGGCATCCCGCTGCGCATGCTGGTTATCGACCTTGCCCGCGAAGACGAGCCGAAGGCGCCACATATATTCATCAATCCGGAAATCGTCGCCCGTGGCGACGAACCGAATATCCATGAAGAAGGCTGCCTGTCGATCCCCGATTATTACGCGGAAGTCGAGCGTCCGGGCTCGGTAACCGTCACCTATGTCGACATCGACGGCAAAACGCGGGAACTCCAGGCCGACGGTATGATGGCGACGTGCCTCCAGCATGAGATCGACCATCTGAATGGCGTGCTTTTCATCGACCACCTGTCGAAGCTGAAACGCGACATGGTGGTGCGCAAGTTCAAGAAGCTGGCGCGTGAGAAGGACAAGGCCCCGACCCGCATGGTGGGCTGAGGGGCGGTTTCAAAAATGCCGCTTCGTCTCGTTTTCATGGGAACGCCCGATTTCGCCGCCGCAACGTTGCGTGCGGTGGCCGGTGCAGGTCACGAAATTGCTGCGATCTATACTCAGCCGCCGCGCCCGGCGGGGCGGCGCGGGCTGGAGCTCAAGCCGTCGCCCGTGCACCGGCTTGGCGACGATCTCGGCATCGAAGTCCGCACACCGAAAAGCCTGCGCGGCGAGGCCGAGCAGCAGACATTTGCTGCGCTGAATGCCGACGCGGCTGTCGTTGTCGCCTACGGATTGCTGCTTCCCGAAGCAGTGCTCAAGGGTACGCGTCTCGGCGCATTCAATGGCCATGCCTCGCTTCTGCCCAGATGGCGCGGTGCGGCACCCATTCAGCGCGCCATCATGGCCGGCGATACCGAAACCGGCATCATGGTCATGAAGATGGATGAGGGCCTGGATACCGGACCGGTTGCGCTGACGCACCGCGTTCCGATCGATCCGGACATGACCGCCGGCGAACTTCATGACGAGCTCGCCAGGTCGGGCGCGGCACTCATGGTCGAGGCGCTTGCACTGCTGGAAGCCGGCAAGCTTGCGCTGACCCCGCAGCCGCCAGAGGGCGCGACTTACGCGCACAAGATCGCCAAGGACGAAACACGGGTCGACTGGTCGCGCGCCGCCGATGAAGTCCACAATCATATTCGCGGTTTGTCGCCGTTCCCGGGCGCCTGGTGCGAGATGGAAATCGCCGGCCGTGTCGAGCGCGTGAAGCTGTTGCGCTCCACCGTCGACACGCTGCCTTCGGCGGGCTCCAATGGCGCATACACCGAACCCGGCACCGTGCTCGACGACGAACTGGCGATCGCCTGCGGCGCGGGCGCGGTTCGGCTGGTTGAGCTGCAGCGCGCCGGCGGCAAGCCGCTTTCCGCGGAAGACTTTCAGCGCGGCGCCAAGCTCGCGCCGGGCGTTGTGGTACGCTGACAATGCCGCGTTACCGGATCGACATCGAGTATGACGGCGGCGCCTATGCCGGCTGGCAGCGACAGGCCGACCAGCATTCGGTTCAGGCCGCTATAGAGCAGGCGATCCACGGCTTCTGTGGTGAGGCCGTCACGATCCGCGGGGCCGGCCGCACCGATGCCGGCGTTCATGCGCGCGGACAGGTTGCGCATTTCGATCTCGAACGCGAATGGCAGGCAGACCGGGTTATGGCCGCGATCAACGCCCATCTCACCTCAGCGGGCGAAACGGTCTCCGTCGTCGCGGCTCAGGCGGTCGATGCCGAGTTCGACGCGCGATTCTCCGCCACTGCCCGGCACTATCTCTACAGGATCCTGAACCGGCGCGCGCCGCCGGCGCTCGAGCGCGGCCAGGTCTGGCATGTGGCAAGAAAGCTCGACCCGGACGCCATGCATGCAGCCGCGCAGGCTCTGGTCGGCAAACACGACTTCACGACGTTCCGGTCGGTGCAGTGTCAGTCGAAGAGCCCGGTGAAAACCCTTGATGTTCTGGATGTCACGCGCCACGGCGACGTGGTCGAAATCCGCGCCTCAGCGCGCTCGTTCCTGCACAACCAGGTGCGTTCCATGGTCGGCACGCTGAAGCGGGTCGGCGAGGGCGCCTGGACGGCCGGTGACGTAAGTGCGGCGCTGGAAGCTGCCGACCGCTCAGCCTGCGGACCGGTCGCGCCTCCGGATGGGCTATTTCTGATGCGCGTGGACTACTGAGCGGATACGGCCGCCCGGGCGGCGCCGGGTACCGGCACCTGGCGCTGAGGTCAGGTCAGGCGATTGCCAGGCCAAGAAGTGGCTGCAGCACCAGCAGAATGGTCACCGAAACCGCGATCATGGCGAAAAATACCGCCGTCGCGACCGCAGCGCCACGCGCTATCACGGTGTTCGTCAGCCGCCAGGCGAGCACCAGTGTGAGAATAACCGCCACGAGCGAGATCAGATCGGTCAGTTCCACCGATTCCGGCCAGAAAAGGTCGATCAGCGCTGGCGGCAGCAGCAGCCAGGCAAAGGCTGCGGACGCCCAGTTCGAGGCAACCACATAAGGCACAAAGCGGTCGATCAGCCCGACCGGCTTTGCGACCGCGGCAAACAGGATGATCGGCCCGACCCAACTTATGAGGTCGATAACTGCCAGCTTTGCCAAAATCCACAAGCGGTACGCAAATGGATCGCCTCCGGCCAGTTCGTTTGCAAAGGAGACCCAGCCGACGCCAAGTGCGGGCAGCGCGACGAATATGGCGAAGAACGAGTTCCAGAAACCGTCAATGCTGAGATCCAGCTGGCGCAACCCCTCGGAGCGGCCGTTCATCAGCTTCCATACGCCGCCCAGATAGTTCTGAATGTCGTCGGCGCTCGGCATCGTCAGCGCCCGAACCAGTTTTCCAGGAAACGCTCATAGATCGCGGTGAGCGTTTCGAGGTCCGCAAGCGCAACCCGCTCGTCCACCATGTGCATCGTCTGCCCCACAAGACCGAACTCGACGACAGGACAGTAATCCTTGATGAAACGCGCGTCCGACGTCCCGCCGGAGGTCGACAGCTTTGGTGCACGGCCGGTGACGCGCTCGACTGCGCCGGAAAGCAGCCCGATCAGCTTTTCGTCGCGGGTCAGGAACACCGGGCTCGGCCGGTCGCGCCAGCTGAGATCGTAGCGTACGGGCTTGGCGCCGCCGCGTGCCTGCGCGGCACTGTCGAGCCGCGCAACGACTTCCCCCTTCAGGGTATCCGGCGTCCAGCTGTCGTTGAACCGGATGTTGAAGGCGAAGGTGGCTTTGGCTGGAATCACATTGACCGCCGGATTGCCGGTGTCGATGGAGGTGATCTCGAGATTGGTCGGCTGAAAGTCGGCTGTCCCTGCATCGAAGGCCGGCGTGAGCAGCGCGCCGGCAAGTGCCAGAAGCCCCGGCAGCGGATTGTCGGCCAGGTGCGGATAGGCGGCGTGGCCCTGGGTGCCGTTGACGGTGACGGTAGCGGAGAGGGAGCCGCGCCGTCCGATCTTGATCATGTCGCCCATCGCGTCGGGGTTCGTCGGCTCCCCGACGATCGCACCGTCCCAGCTCTCGCCTTTGTTTGCTGCCCATTCCAACAGTTTGACGGTGCC
This sequence comes from Mesorhizobium sp. Z1-4, assembly GCF_004000235.1. Classification (GTDB taxonomy): domain Bacteria; phylum Pseudomonadota; class Alphaproteobacteria; order Rhizobiales; family Rhizobiaceae; genus RCIO01. The sequence goes on along the minus strand of NZ_RCIO01000001.1, from coordinate 860,011 downwards.
GTTGATCGACGGGCCTTCCTCGTCGCCGGTGATCAGCAGCGACACGCTGCCGGGCAGCGTGCCGTGTTTATCAGCGTGGCGCGCCACCGCGGCGATGAAGCAGGCAATGCCGCCTTTCATATCCACCGCGCCACGGCCATACATTTCGCCGTCAACGATTTCGGCCGAAAAGGGCGCATGGCTCCAGGCGGCTTCGTCGCCCGGCGGCACCACGTCGGTGTGTCCCGCGAACATAAGATGCGGCCCGTTGCCGGAAAGACGCGCATAAAGGTTTTCGACATCCGGCGTGCCGACTTCGGCAAATGTGGGGCGTTCGACACTGAAGCCGAGGGGGGCGAGGATTTTTTCAAGTGCCGCGAGAGCACCGCCTTCCGAGGGTGTTACCGACGGGCAGCGGATGAGGGCGGCAAGGATTTCTGCGGGATCTGTTGGCTGGCGCATTGGCGATCAGATACTGGAAACGGCCCCGGCTGTCACGACGCCGAACCAGGCATGGCGACTTCAAATCGCAGCATGTGGTTATTTCGGTGCGTTTGGCCGCGAGCCGTACCGGTTCGGCCCGGTCTGGCCCGGTATCAGGCTGAGCACGATCCAGAACAGAAAATCGCCGATCAGGAAGAAAAACGCGAACCAGCCGGACGCGTTGAAATCATGCAGCCGCTTCACCGCAAGTGCGATGTGGCACACGATCGCCGCGCCGAGAACCACAAGGAACACGCCGCCCCAGGTCGTCTGTGCGGCTTCGTTGCCGGTGTTGGCGATGATCTTGTAGACGGGAAACAGCCGCGCCAGATAGAGCAGCAGCCCGGCCCAAAAATGGGTTATCCGGCCAATGCGGCCGGATAACCCGAAGAACAACCAAAGAAACGATCTGCTATCCAAGGGGATCCGGTCCAAAGCGATTTGCACCCTTGGTGCCTTCCAGAATTCCGCATTCGACAAGCAGCCAGATCGGCCCGATGATCGGGATCAGGATGATCAGCGTCCACCATCCGGATTTGTCGCGATCGTGCCACCGCTTGGCGTATAGCGCGATACCGAGATAGATCGATACCAGTCCCACGATCGCCCCGAGAACGCCGAGACCCTCGGCGATCTGCAGGCCAAGCATCATGTCGATCAGATTGGCGAGCAGCCCGGCGGCAAACAGAACGCCGACACCGGCCCAGAATTTCGCGCGGTTGATTCGCCCTTCAAAGCTCGTAAGCAGATACTTCCAGTCCATGGTAAATGCCCCCTCTCTCTGTTGCGCGGGCCGAATCCGGTCCGCAGGGGCGGACAGAGTGCGACCGTTGGACGCGGATTTCAATCGCGCAGCAGCTCGTTAATCGAGGTTTTCGACCGGGTCTTTTCATCGACGCGCTTGACGATGACGGCGCAATAGAGGCTCGGACCCCAGTTTTCACCAGGCACGTTCTTGCCGGGCATGGTGCCTGCCACCACCACCGAATAGGGCGGAACCTCGCCCAGGAATACCTCGCCGGTGGCGCGGTCGACGATCTTCGTCGACTTGCCGATGAAGACGCCCATGCCGAGTACCGACCCTTCGCGCACGATGCAGCCTTCGACCACTTCGGAGCGCGCGCCGATGAAGCAATTGTCTTCGATGATCGTCGGTCCGGCCTGCATAGGTTCAAGTACGCCGCCGATGCCCACGCCGCCGGACAGATGCACATTCGCGCCGATCTGCGCGCAGGAGCCGACGGTTGCCCAGGTGTCGACCATCGTGCCTTCACCGACATAGGCGCCGAGATTGACGAAAGAAGGCATCAGCACCGCGCCGGGTGCGACATAGGCCGAACGCCGCACGATGGCGCCCGGTACGGCCCGAAAACCGGCCTTGTCGAAGTCCGCGCCGCCCCACCCATTGAACTTGGAGGGCACCTTGTCCCACCAGGTTGCTTCGCCGGGTCCGCCCTTGATCACTTCCATGGGGTTGAGCCGGAAAGACAGCAGCACCGCCTTTTTCAGCCATTGATGGACATGCCAGATTCCGTCGTCGCCGCGCGAGGCGACGCGCGCTTCACCGCGGTCCAGCAAATCGAGCGCTGCATCCACCGCCGCGCGTACGCTGCCGCCAGTGTCGGCGCTTATCTTGTCGCGTTCCTCGAACGCTTTTTCGATCGTTGCCTCGAGTGCCGATTGATCTGCCTTGGCCATGGCAAGTGCTCCACTACACTGGCTGTTAAGGGGAAGCCCGTAGGGTCCGGGAGGGACTGGCCCGAAGGCCGCGCGGAACCTATGTCAAGCGCGCCGGGGGGTCAATTGCGGGAAGCGTCTCGACGGGACGCATTTCGACTTGAGACCGGGGATTAATGCAATGACCGCAACAGAAGACAATGGCTGGACGCCGCTCCCGCATTCGGATGAGGATCTGCAGCGCGCGCGCAGTGTGCCACGCACTCCGCAGACCGAGGCACCCACATACCGGCTGGCTTTCTCGGACGAGGATTTTCTCACCCGGCGCGAGCTGCGCCCGGTGCGGCTTCAGCTCGAATTGATGAAACCTGAAATGGTGCTGACGGAGAAGGGCATTCGCTCAACCGTCATCATTTTTGGCGGCGCGCGTATCCCCGAGCCGGGTGGAGACGCATGGGCAGCCAAAAACGAGACCCAGAAGAAAAATCTTACTGCCAACAGCCGCTATTATGCCGAGGCTCGGCAATTCGCCCGGATATGCTCCGAACATTCGGCGAAATCCTACTACCGCGAATATGTGATTGTAACCGGGGGCGGCCCCGGCGTGATGGAAGCCGGCAACCGCGGCACATCAGACTGCGGCGCGCCCTCGATCGGCCTCAACATCGTGCTGCCGCACGAGCAGGCGCCCAACAAATACGTCACGCCGGATCTGTGCTTCAATTTCCACTATTTCGCGATCCGCAAGATGCACTTCATCATGCGGGCGAAGGCCGTGGCCGTGTTCCCCGGCGGTTTCGGCACGCTGGACGAACTGTTCGAAACCCTGACGCTGATACAGACGGGACGCATGGAGCGGGTGCCCGTTCTGCTGTTCGGCAGGGAGTTCTGGGACCGGGCGATCAACATCGATTTCCTGGTTGAACAGGGGACGGTATCACCGGGCGACGAGACACTGATCTCGCTGGTCGATACGGCGGAAGAGGCTTGGGGCGTGATCAAGGCGTTCTACGAAATCGCGGACTGAACGGGCGAGGCGGCACCGGTTCTGAATTGCCGGCGTCTTTTTGCTCCGCCAGCCTGCACCGGTGCCGCTGCCGGTGTGGCAAGCCGACCACTTTCCAACGGGAGTGAAAGAGCCTAGAGCGAAACCATGAGCAAGGTTTCGCGCCGAACAAGCTGGTTCGAAAGTCTGCGCCGCGAGGGTGGCCTGTTTGCCGCGCTTGCGGTTCTCCTCACTGTTTTGAATGCGCTTCAGCCGCTTGGCGCCGCTCAGGCCGCCGGCCAGGATTTTGTTATATGCACCCTTGCCGGCGCTGCCGGCGACGAGGGCGAGCCGCGCGGAATGCCTGAAGGCTGCCCGGCATGCATCGGCGTTCATCACTGTACCGGCGCGGCCGCTTTCAAGGCAGCACTTGCGTCGGAACCGGCATTTGCGCCGCCTGCCGCTGTTGCTGAAGCCCGGTTGTCTGCGGAATTCGGCTTGATCCCGCCCGGCACTGCTGCCGGGCCGCCACCGGCAATTCGTGCACCGCCTTTCATCGTCTGAAAATCACCGGCCCGCGCTGGGCCACATCTCGTTTTCAGACATTGAAAGGACGTATCATGCGTCATCTTTTCGGTTCGCTCGCAGCAGCGGGAGCCGTTGCTCTCATCACCGCCGTTCCGGCCGGTGCCCACGCCACCCTGGAGAAGGCGGAAGCTGCGGCTGGCAGTTACAAGGCCGTTCTTCGCGTACCTCATGGGTGCGATGGCCAGGCCACACATACCGTCCGCGTTGAGGTGCCGGAAGGCTACATCGGCGTGAAGCCGATGCCGAAGGCCGGCTGGGTCCTGGACGTAGAGTCCGGGGACTACGCAAAAACCTATTCCCTCCATGGACGCGAGATGTCATCCGGAACGCGGGTCGTGACCTGGTCCGGCGGCCAGCTCGAGGACGGTCATTATGACGAGTTCATATTGTCGGGCTCGCTGTCTGGGGTTGATGCGGGCCAGGCGCTCTATTTCGTGACCACGCAGCTTTGCGCTGACGGAGAAGTCGCGTGGAAGGAGATGCCGGCCGAGGGCCAGGACCCGCATGAACTCGAGCAGCCTGCGCCGCGGCTTGTCATCCTTGCGGCTGGCAAGGGCGGCCATGGCGGCCACGGCGCACATGCCGGCATGGACGCCACGGTGACTGCCGGCGACCTGGAGATAAGTTCGGCCTGGGCCCGCGCCATGCTGCCCAACCAGCCGGCCGGCGGCGGCTATCTGACCATCGCCAATCATGGTGCAGAGGCCGACCGCCTCGTCGGCGCTTCTTCGCCGGCCGCTGCGAAGGTGGAGATCCACACCATGGAGATTGTCAACGACGTCATGACCATGCGCCCGGTCGATGGCGGTCTCGAAATCCCGGCCGGAGATACCGTCGAGCTCAAGCCTGGTGGACTGCACGTCATGTTCATGGGCGTCGCAACCCCATTCAAGGATGGTGACACGGTTCCCGTAACGCTGCAGTTCGAAAAAGCCGGCGCCGTGGAAATCGCCTTCCCGGTTCGCAAGGCCGAAGGCGGTGGTCATGGTGGGCATGGCGGCCATGGGGATCACGGAGAAGATCATGGCGCCTTGAGCGACGAGGATGCGATCCGGGGCGTCCTCAAGGCGACCTGGGATACGCCGGAGGCGCCGCTTTCCATTCAGCCCCTCGTGATCCTTGGCGATCATGCCGTCGCCGGCTGGATGCAGGACGAACGCGGCGGCCGTGCGCTCATGCGGCGTATGCATGGCAGATGGACCGTGCATCTGTGCACTGGCGATGCGGTGAAGGAGGCGGCAAACCTCCGGCAGATGGGTGTGCCGGCGGCGGTTTCGGATCAGCTGGCAACATTGCTTGCGGATGCCGAAGCTGCGATGGACCCGAAACAGGTCGCTCTGCTGTCCAGCTTCGATGGCACGGTCATGATGGACGGGCACGGCAACCACTGACCGCAAGACGGGCGCGGAGAGCGGTTGCTCCGCGCCTTCAATTCACTGGCTCGTCCGGCGGCTGCGGCCGGTGGATCAGCGTCACCAGCACGAATGAGATGATCATCAGCAGGTACCAGGCGCCGAGTTTCTGAATGGAAACCGGCGACCATCCGGCCTCCTGGCCGGGATAGAGCCATGCACGCGACCAGGTGCCGATATTCTCCGCAAACCAGATGAAAAGCGCGACCAGCAGGAAGCCGAGCAAAAGCGGCATGCGGTGGCGAAAGCGGAAGACCCGGTAATGCACGCTGGTGCGGTAATACAGCAACGCCGTCACTGCAAACAGGCCAATCCGTATATCGACCGTGAAGTGGTGTGCGAAGAAGTTGATATAGATCGCCGCCGCAAGCACAGCCGTCGTCCAGACCGGAGGATAGGCGGAATAGCGCATGTCGAAGATGCGGGTGATGCGGGCAAGGTATGAGCCGACTGCCGCATACATGAAGCCTGAAAACAGCGGCACCGCGCCGATGCGAAAAATGCTCTCCTCCGGATAGATCCATGATCCCGCGGACGTCTTGAACACCTCCATCGCGGTGCCGACGACGTGGAAGACCAGGATCACCTTGGCTTCGTCCAGTGTCTCGAGCTTGAGTGCGAGCATGGCGAGCTGGATGGAAAGGGCGGCCAGAAACAGAAAGTCGTAGCGGGTAAGGCCCGCATCGTCGGGCCACAGAATCCGCGTCCCGATGATCAGCGCCAGCATCGCGCCGCCGAACAGGCACGCCCAGGCCTGCTTGAGGCCGAAGACGATGAACTCGACCAGCGCGCCTGAAAGCCCCGATTTGGGAAGCCGGTCGAGAACCGCATGCGCCGCAGCGTCGATGCTCGCTTCGAGCGACGTAAAGCGCTTCAATGCTGGGGGGCCGGGGTGATGTTGTTGAGGAATACGGCGAGATCGTCGGTCACGAAATCGACCGCGTCTTCATATGCGGCGTCCCGCTCCCAGATCTCGCTGAATGTCGGTTCGAAGTTACGCGGCACGATCAGTACGGTGCGCATGCCGAGCGATTTGGGCACCTCCAGATTGCGGCCGAGGTCTTCGAACATCGCCGCCTGCGCTGGTTCCACACCATGGCGCTCGAGGAAGCGGCCATAGGTGGCGGCTGCCGGCTTCGGTTCGTGTCCCGCGGCGATGATGTCGAAAATCTCGTCGAAATGATCGAGAATGCCGAGTTGCCGCGCTGTGCGCTCCGCGTGCCCGCGATCGCCATTGGTGAAGATGAACTTGCGGCCGGGCAGGGCCCGGATCGCGTCACCCAGTGCGGGATCGGGCGAGAGCCCTGAATAGTCGATGTCGTGGACTTTTTGCAGAAAGTCGTCGGGGTCGATGCCGTGCAGCGCCATCAGCCCGTTCATGGTCGTGCCGTAGTCCCGGTAGAGCTCCTTCTGCAGCGCGCGCGCTTCATCGCGCGGCAGCGAAAGCAGCTCGGACACGAACGAGGTGATGCGTACGTCGACCTGCGCAAACAGGTTCGAGTGGTGCGGATAAAGCGTATTGTCGAGGTCAAATACCCACTCCCGGACGTGGGAGAAGGCTTTTGCGTCAGGCTGATTGGTCATGCGCTCCTATGGCACGATTCTCCCGGATCGTTCCAATTTTATCGAATTCCGAAACATCGATTTGAGGTGGCTGCGATAGAACCCGGCCACTGGGGAGATTTCGATGCGTCGTGTACTGCGGAAGTCCATCATTGCCACGCTTGGCTCGATCGTTGCGTCGGTGACCATAGGTGCCGTGCTGCTGCCGGCCCTTGGTGCGACTTTCGGACCGGTGGCACTGGCAATGTGCGTCATTTGTCCATTGCTCATTGCCACTCCCGTCACATTGTGGAGCAATCTCAGCAGCAAGCGGCTCACCGATGCACATGAGGAATTGCGCAAGGCACATGAGCGTCTCGCTGGCGCCCATGCCGAACTTGCGGTTGCCCACAGCAAATTGTCGGAGGCGGCGCGCCACGATGACTTGACCGGCATGCTGAACCGGGAGGGCTTCTTCTCGGCGCTGGAGCAGCGTCGCGCCAAAGCGGACAGCGGCACGTTGATGATCATCGATGCGGATTTCTTCAAGCGCATCAACGACACCTATGGTCATCTCACCGGAGACGAGGCTCTGAAGGCAATCGCGGGAGCGATCTGTGGTGCGCTTGAGGAAAATGACCTGCGCGGCCGTATAGGTGGCGAGGAATTCGCCGTCTTCCTGAAGGGCACAACCCCGGCCCGGTCCATGGATGTGGCGCAGCGTATTAGACGTGCGGTTCAGAACATCAGGTTCGATCCCGGAAACGGCTCCCTCGTGCCGCTTACCGTCAGCCTGGGCGCAGCCAGCCATGTTCCGGGAATGAAGCTCTCGGATCTTATGCGCGAGGCGGATGGCAGGCTCTATGCGGCCAAACGCGGCGGCCGCAACCGCGTGGTGTTCGAACCGGACCTGGCCAAGGCAGCCTGATACCGGCGCCGGCTGAGCTAGTCGACATGCCGGCCGCGACGTTGCGCGGAAGGGGGGATCGCGGTTACAGAACGCTGCCTGCTTTCGGACATCGCTCCCGCCAATGGAACTCTGGATACCAATAACGATCGCCGCAGCGTTCCTGCAGAATCTGCGCTCGGCGACGCAGAAGCATCTCAAATCGGTCATGGGCACGACCGGCGCCACCTTTGTGCGCTTTGGCTTCGGCGTGCCCTTCGCGCTTGCCTTCGTTGCTTTCCTGAATGGCGGCCTTGGGTACGAACTGCCAGCACCGAACAGCGCTTTTCTGTTGTGGGCGGTTGTCGGCGGTCTAACGCAGATCGGTGCGACCTTTCTGCTGATTTACCTGTTCTCTTTCCGCAACTTCGCCGTCGGTACGGCCTATTCGCGCACAGAGCCGGCACAGGCGGCGATATTCGGCCTGCTCATTCTTGCTGAGTGGCCATCGTCAGGCGCCTTAGCGGCGATTGCGATCACAGTCTTCGGCGTGATGCTGATCTCGGTGGCGCACGAGCCGAAGAGCCTGCGCAACCTGTTCACAGCGGTGCTCAGCCGCAACGCGCTGATCGGTCTGGCGTCGGGCACGCTGTTCGGCATCGCGGCCGTCGCCTATCGCGCCGCGTCGCTATCGCTTGGCGGGCCCAACGCGCTGATGCAGGCGGCTTATACACTGCTTTGGGTGATCGTCTTCCAGTCCGTGTTGATGGCGGTCTGGATGATCTGGCGCGACCGCGCCGAGCTTGGCCGCGTTGCGCGCGCCTGGCGCCCGGCCCTTTTCACGGGGCTGGTGGGCGCCAGCGCCTCATTCGGCTGGTTCACGGCGATGACCTTGCAGCAGGCGGCAATCGTGAAGGCGCTCGCGCAAGTCGAGATGCTGTTCACCTTCGCGGCCTCGGTGTTTTTCTTCCGCGAAAAGATATCGCCGCTCGAGGCCGCCGGCTGCCTGCTGATTGTGGCCGGTATCGTTGTGCTGGTGCTGCTCGGCTAAACGGTCGCCGGGTCGAGCGGCTCGGCATCCTTCCAGCGTTTCACCAGCGCCTCGAGATCGAGCGCACTGAAGGCTTCGCTCAACGCCTCGAAGGACGGCAGTACGAAATAAGCGCGCTGGAATTTGTCGATCTCGTAGCCGGTGCGCATCACCGTTTCGATGTCGAAGGTCACGCGATGCGCGTCGGCGCTTTCAACCGCAAACTGCAGTTCGCTGTAGGATGACATCAGCCCGGCGCCGAAGGCCTTCATCGGCCCGCCGGGTTCCTGGATCAGACCGAATTCGGACGTATACCAGTAAAGCCGCGTGATCATTTCGTCGCCACCAAGCGCGATCGCGTCGCCGGCGCGTGCACCGTACATGTGCATGAAATCGGCAAACTGCGGCTGGGTGAGGATCGGCACATGGCCGAAGAAATCGTGGAACATGTCGGGTTCGACGATGTAGTCGAGCTCGTCCTCGCGCCGCAGCCAGTTGGTCACCGGAAAGCGGCGGTTGGCGAGGTGATCGAAAAACGGTTCGGCTGGAATGAGGCCGGGCACGGCTACCAGCTCCCAGCCGGTGCGCGCCCGCAGCTTGTCGCTTACCTCGTCGAAATCGGGAATGCGCTCCAGCAGGCCAAGGGCCTCTACGCCGTCGAGGTATGATTTATGCGCCAGCCGCCGGGTGAGCTCCGTCTGCCGGTCGCACAACAGGCGCCAGACCCGCTGCTGAGCGTCGTCATAGTCGTAGGCTTGCTCGACCGTGAAGTCGCTGCGGCAGGCCAGGTAGTCGCCGCGCAGCCCCTGTTCTGCGCATTCGCGCGCGTAGTCCTGAACGCTGATTTCCATGGTTCTTCGCCTCCCTGGATCGAAGGTGGATTCTGCGCGCCATGATAGCGGGAACCCGATGCACGCTTTTGCTTTTTTGGGCGCGCAGAATGGCGAACGGAGGTATATTCACTCGAGAGATGACGGAATGGAGTTGAAATGCCTCGGTTGGATGAATTTGAAGTTGCGATGCTCGAAGCGCTGCAGAAAGACGGCCGCAAGCCGGTCTCGGAGCTGGCGCAGGAAATCGGCCTGTCGACCACGCCTTGCGCGCGCCGGTTCGATTCACTGCGCGAAACGGGCATTCTGAAAGGCTTTCAGGCCGTCATCAGCCGCCGTGCGGTGGGTCTGGCGGTGGAAGTGTTCGTTCAGGTGCGGCTGGTCAGCCACAGCGACGAGTCGCCGGAGCTGTTCATCGCCGCGGTTCAGGATATGGACGAGGTGACGTCCTGCTGGACGATGACCGGCGACCACGACTTCCTGATGCACGTCATGGTACCCACCGTCGACGACCTCAACGAGTTCATTATGAAGCGTCTGATGCGGCTGAAGGGCGTGCGCGACGTGCACACCCAACTCGTGTTGTCGAATATCAAGGGCCCCTACCGCGTGCCGCTCGGGCACCTGCGGCGGTAATCTATTCCGCTGCTGCCTGTGGCGCTGGCTGTGTCTGGTCGCCTCGCCCTGCAAGCAGCCCATCGACAGAAATGTCTTCGTCAAGCTTGTCCCAATGCAGGCCGCGCGTGCTGATCGTTACATCCTCACGCTCGGCAGGCGAAGCGTGGAGCAGGCGCGGAAACCAGGCCAGCGGCACTGCAAGCCGCCTTCCATCCGAAAGGTCGACCCACATGCTGTCCTGATCGAAACTGACGCTGGTTGCCTTAGCCAAAGTGGTTATCCCAAGCTTGTGCAATCTCTGTTCTGCGCACTTCTATGACCTCAACGAGTTCGCGAAGCGTCTTTGCATTGAAACAGTCATTGTAAGCCACGCTAACTTCGGGCCAAAGCCAAAACTTGGCATCCACGCCGTCGTTCATCACGTGTACGTGCTGAGGCTCCCTGGGATACCCTTCGTTCGAGTAGAAGTAGAACCGGAAGCCCTTATGGCGAAAGACGAGCGGCGCAGTAGCTAGGGCACCAGCAGCGTGCCGGCGCCATGTTCGGTGAACAGCTCCAGAAGCACCGCATGCGGCGTCTTGCCGTTCAGGATGACCACACCTTCGACGCCGCGGTCGATCGCCTCGATGCAGGTTTCCACCTTGGGGATCATCCCGCCGGCGATCGTGCCGTCGGCGATCAGCGCCTTTGCTTCTGAAACCGTCAGCTCGTCGATCAGTTTCTTGTCCTTGTCCAGAACGCCGGGCACGTCGGTGAGGAACAGGAGGCGCGAGGCCTGCACGGCACCAGCAATCGCGCCGGCGAAGGTGTCGGCGTTAACGTTGTAGGTGTGCCCGTCGCGGCCGGGCGCCACGGGCGCGATCACCGGGATCATCTCCGACCCTGCAAGCAGGTCGAGCAATGTGCGGTCCACCTCGGCCGGCTCGCCGACAAATCCCAGATCGAGTACACGCTCGATATTGCTGTCGGGGTCGCGCACGGTCTTGTGCGCCTTTTCGGCGAAGACCATGTTGCCGTCCTTGCCGCACAGGCCGATCGCCCATTCGCCTTCGGCGTTGATGAGCGCAACGATCTCCTTGTTGATCGAGCCGGCGAGAACCATCTCGACGATCTCGACGGTCTTGGCATCGGTGACCCGCAACCCGCCCTCGAACTTCGATTCAATACCCATCTTGGCGAGCATCGCCGCGATCTGCGGGCCGCCGCCATGCACAACGATCGGATTGACGCCCGACTGCTTCAACAGAGCGACATCGCGCGCGAAGGCGCGGCCGAGACCGGCATCGCCCATTGCGTGGCCGCCATATTTGATGACGACGGTCTTGTTCTCGTAGCGCTGCATGTAGGGCAGGGCGGCGGAGAGTAGCCTTGCCTGTTCTGCGGGATTGGCGGCAGTGTCGGTAGTCATTTCATCCTCGGCGGGAAATATCGCCAGTCTCATACCGGCATTCGCGGTCACCCGCAAACGGCGGATAGCCTATTGCGGCACGTGAAATGGTGCGCGGCGATCGAGCCATCCCGAGAGTTTCTCGATCTGCCCGGCGAGTGAATAGAGGGTCTCCTCGTCGCCCGGGCGTCCGACCGCCTGGATGCCGATCGGCAGCCCGGTTTTCGTGACATGGACCGGCAGCGAGATGGCCGGTTGTCCGGTCACGTTCTGGATCGGTGTCCAGTGCGTGAACCAAAGGCTCTTGTCCATCAACTGGCCGAGAAATGCGTCAAGCTTGAGCAGCCGGGTCAGATGCAGCTTGTCGAGGAGGCTTTCCAGAACCTCGTCCATGCCGGTGGCGTCCATCTCGCCGACCTTGACCGGCGGATGCGCGATGACCGGCATCAGCACCGCGTCATACTTGGCCGTCGCCGCGATCAGCTGGTGTGAGGCCGCATGCAGCCGCTGAACGCCTTCATAGACCTCGCCGGCCGACAGCAGACCGCCCAGCCGCGCCAGCACCCGCGTCGCGCGCTCGATTTCGCCGATCACGCTGTGGCCGACGCGCGTTGCCTCGAGTCGCATCTGCCCGGCAACCGACGAAGCGACTGAGCGGGCGAAATCTGCGATGAAGGCGCGGTTGGCCATCGGCAGGTCGATCTCTTCCACGCTGTGTCCGCCTTCGCGTGCAAGCGCTATTGCTGCATCTAGCGCGGCCATCGTCTCGTCTGAAACAGGCAGGCCGAGCGGCGATGCGCGGTAAACCGCGATGGCCAGCTTGCCGGGTTTCCTCTTTGCCGCCTGCAGGAACGAGCCCTTTTGCGGCTCAAAGGCCTGATAGGGCGAAAGCGGGTCAGGCCCATGGGTGAGATCGAGCAAAAGAGCGCTGTCGCGCACCGAGCGTGTGACCGCGTGATCGACCACGAAGCCGTACCAGCTTTCCGACGCAACCGGCGTCAGCGGCACCCGGCCGCGCGACACCTTCATACCGACAAGTCCTGTCGTCGCCGCCGGCACCCGGATCGACCCGCCGCCGTCCGATGCATGTGCCGCCGGCACCACCCCGGCGGCAACCAGAGACGCCGATCCGCCAGACGAGCCGCCGGTTGTGTGGCTGGTGTTCCAGGGGCTGCGCGTCGGGCCGAACGCCTTGGACTCCGTAACCAGCCGCAGCCCATGCTCCGGGCTCGTACTGGTCGCGACAGGAACCAGACCGGCCGCAAGGTAGCGCTCCGTGAGAACGGAATCGAAATCCGGCACAAATGGCTCCACGCGGCTGCCCGAATGTGTTGCCACGCCGCGCTGTGCGATAGCCAGATCCTTGATCGCAAACGGAACACCGGCAAGCGGCAGCTTGCGGTCAACGGTTTTTGCGCGTTCCCGCGCCCGGTCGTAGAGCTTCTCGGCCACTGCGTTGAGTTCGGGGTTGACCAGCTCGGCGCGCGCTATTGCCGCGTCGACCAGTTCTACAGGATCGAGTGCTCCCTTGTTGACCTGTTGTGCGAGAAAAGTCGCGTCGTGCGACCAAAGTAATTTGTCGATGCCCATGAACCCCTCCGCTGATGGGGGAACGTAGGATGGCAGGTGACGAGGCGCAACGCTGTCGCGTGCCGCCATCTGCCTCATTGCAAATGCACACGGAGCCTCTAATCTGACCCCAATGACGCCACAGGACATTTCCAAGCTCATAGTGCGGGTCTCGATGCGTGACCGCGCAGCGTTCGATTTGCTTTACCGGCAAACGAGCGCGAAACTATATGGCGTGTGCCTGCGTATCTTGAATGACCGGGCGGAGGCCGATGAGGCGCTGCAGGAGGTTTTCGTCAAGATATGGACGAAGGCCGATCGCTTCGCCGTCTCCGATCTCAGCCCGATCTCGTGGCTGGCGGCCGTGGCGCGCAATCATTCGATCGACCGGATTCGCGCTCGCCGCCCCGCCGCGGACGATATTGATGAGGCGCTGGATGTCGCCGACCCCGCCCCCGGACCCGAGGCTATGGCGGTTGCCGGCGGGGAACGGCTGGCGATCGACAGCTGCCTCGATGAACTGGAGGCCGATCGCGCGGATGCCGTGCGCGGTGCATATCTGAATGGCGACAGTTACGCCGAACTTGCGGAGCGGTACGCGGTGCCGCTCAACACGATGCGGACCTGGCTGCGGCGCAGCCTGCTGAAACTCAGGGAGTGTCTGGAACGATGACACCGGTGGACGACAGGGACATGGAACAGAACGGAGGCGAGAACATGCTCGCTGCCGAATATGTTCTCGGCGTCCTGCCGGATGCCGAGCGGCGCGAGGCAGCCGCACGCATCGATTCCGATCCCGCATTTGCCCGCGAAGTTGACGCCTGGGAGGTCAGGCTTTCCGGCATGGCTGAGGCTTTTGAGCCGGTCGAGCCGCCGGCGGACCTGAAGCAGGCGCTGGACAGCAGGCTGTTTGCCGGTAGTGCAGCGCCATCCGGGCGTGTTGGTTTCTGGAACAGCCTCGCCTTCTGGCGTACGGCTACGGCCGCGGCGCTGGTCGCGATGGTCGTCGCGCTTGCCATTCCCTATCTGCTGGTCGATCCGGGCAGCATCACCACCGAGCGGCTGGTCGCATCGCTGTCGCATGACGACACCGATGTGCATTACTTCGTTGTCTATGACGCCGCCAAATCGGATGTCGGCCTGTCGCACGTGACCGGCGCCCGCGCCGAGGGGCGCGATTTCGAACTCTGGGTCATCGAAGGCGGCAATGCGCCCGCATCGCTCGGCGTCATACCGGTCGGATCCAATGTGCATCTGGCAGTGGCCGGCGAGCTCAAGCGCCGCATCGAGGCTGGCGCGGCTTTCGCAATCAGCCTTGAACCTCTCGGCGGCTCGCCGACGGGCGCCCCGACCGGGCCCGTGGTCGCCGTCGGCGATCTCACAACCATCTGATTTTTCGCCTGGCGCAGTCGGGGAGGGTGCTTTGTAGGCACCCTTTTTCCTGTTTGTTTCCAGGAGGTTCGCAAAAAATGTGCGGCGAGCCGAAACTTTCTCCACATGCCCGCGTTGCTTCTCTTGCCCAACCCCACAGGGCCCAAAACAGGGAAACAGAGGAGTTACCCCAATGCGTAAGTTCACTTCCGCTTTTCTTTCCGGTGCTGTTGCAGCAGCTGCCATCGCTGGCGCTGCCTATGCCATGGAAAATCCGATGGTCGGCGGCGCCGCCATGTATGCCGACAAGAATATCGTCGAGAACGCCGTGAATTCGGCCGACCACACCACGCTGGTTGCGGCCGTGAAGGCTGCTGGCCTGGTCGAAACCCTGCAGGGTCCCGGTCCGTTCACCGTGTTTGCACCGGTCAACGCGGCGTTCGATGAATTGCCCGCCGGCACAGTCGACACGCTGCTGAAGCCCGAAAACAAGGATCAGCTGACCAAGATCCTGACCTGTCACGTCGTCGCGGCCGATGCCATGTCCGACGCAATCCAGGGCATGATCGCCGATGATGGCGGCAACCACCCGGTTCCGACCGTCGGCGGCTGCACCCTGCAGGCCAAGATGGATGGCGATAACATCACGCTCACCGACGAGAACGGCAATGTGGCGACCGTCACCATCGCCGACGTCGACCAGTCGAACGGCGTCATCCACGTGATCGACAAGGTTCTTCTGCCGAAGGCCTGACGAAACGGCCGCGCGGCGCTCCCGATCCCCGTACGCCGCCGCGCGGCATTCTCGCCCCGCTCTGCGCCGTGCTGCACCCGTAGCGCATGGCGGGGCGATCCACGCCGGCCCGCTCAAGCCAAGTTGATTGTTTCGCGAGCGCCTGGCCGGTGTATGCCCGTCCCGACGACAAGGAGATCCCAGCATGAACAAACGCGAACTTCTTTATGGAACGGGAGCCCTGACGCTTCTTGCCGGAGGAGCCGCGCTTTTCGGAGGTCGCGCCATGACGTCGGCACAAGCTGCCGCCGAAGGCAGTTTCGAGATCACCAGGAGTGAGGACGAGTGGCGTACCATCCTCACATCTGCACAGTTCTCGGTGCTGCGTGAGGAAGCGACCGAGCGGCCGTTCACGAGCCCGCTGAACAATGAAAAGCGCGCAGGCACATTCCACTGTGCCGGCTGTGACCTTGCGGTCTATCCCTCGGATACGAAATACGATTCCGGCACTGGCTGGCCGAGTTTCTGGGAAGCGCTGCCGAATGCCGTCGGCACCAAACCCGACAACTCGCTTTTCATGCGGCGCACGGAGTGCCACTGCCGCCGCTGCGGCGGCCATTTCGGCCACATCTTCGACGATGGTCCGCCGCCCACTGGCAAGCGCCACTGCATCAACGGACTGGCACTGAGCTTCAAGCCGTCACAGGCTTAAGTAGCGAGGCCGGCGAGGCTATTCACCGCACATTATGCGGAGAATAGGCGCCCTAATCTCCGCATGGGAGCCGCGGTCGGCCTAGTTCAGCGCAAGCGCGATCGCCAAACGCAGCTCGTCCAGCCCGCTGCCCGTTTCTGAGGATGTCGCAACGACTTCCGGAAAGGCGGCTGGCCGGCGGCGGATCTTCTCCAAGGTTTCCGCGACGAGCCGTTTCGCTGCCGGCGGCTTGATCTTGTCGGTCTTGGTCAGCACGATCTGGTAGGAGACCGCAGCCTTGTCGAGAAGGTCGAGCACCTCCTCGTCATTGGCTTTGAGCCCGTGGCGGGCATCGATTAGGACATACACCCGCTTCAGCGTCACGCGGCCGCGTAGATAGTCGAAGACGAGCCGGGTCCATTGTTCCACGGTCTCTTTCGGCGCTTTTGCATAGCCGTAGCCCGGCATGTCGACCAGCGCCATCGGCGGCAGGTCGTCGGCGCTGCCCGCGTGGCCATCCGGCACGAAATAATTCAGTTCCTGCGTGCGTCCGGGTGTGTTCGATGTCCGTGCGAGGCCCTTGCGACCGAGCAGCGCGTTGATGAGCGACGACTTGCCGACGTTGGAGCGGCCGGCAAAAGCGATTTCCGGCGGCCCCTCAGGTGGCAGGAACTTCATCGAAGGCACGCCGCGGATGAAGACCCACGGCTGCGCAAAGACTGTCGCTTCCACGCTCAAGCGGCTGCCTCGAGCGCGGCGATGTCGGCGCCTCTGATCGCATCGAGATTGCGGGTGATCTTTTCGGCATCCCAATCCCACCAGGAGATCTCGAGCAGCCGGCGTATCGTGCCGGCGTCGAACCGCATCTTGACCACTTCCGCGGCGTTACCGGCCACGATCGCGAAGGGCGGCACGTCGCGGGTAACCACCGAGCGTGCCGCAACGATGGAGCCATCGCCGACCGTGACGCCTGGCATGATGATCGCTTCCATGCCGATCCAGACATCGTTGCCGACCACCGTGTCGCCGCGCAGTTCACGCGTCCATGTGTCGGGGTCGAACCCCTTTTCCCAGCCATGGCCGAATATGTTGAACGGGTATGTCGAGAAGCCCGACATGGCGTGGTTCGCGCCGTTCATGATGAAACGCGCGCCTTCCGCGATGGCGCAGAAGCGTCCGATAATCAGCTTGTCGCCGATAAAGGGATAATGGTGCAGAACGCATTTCGACTGAAACGTATCGGGTCCGTCGGGATCGTCGTAATAGGTATAGTCGCCGACCTCGATATTAGGCGCATCGACCAGAGGGCTGAGAAAGCCGACCCGCGGATGCATCTCGATCGGATGTTTGATTTCCGGCTTAGGCCCGTACATGCAACCTCCAAGCGGCGCCAATCAGGCGCACCCAGGGACGCCGATATCCCTCGTTGGATTAGCGATTTTCCCGGGAACATCAAGCATCAGCCCCGCCGGAGCGGGGCCAATTCGTTAGTTCGCCGTTGTTATTCGGCCGGGGTGGGCTTCTTCTTGAACAGCCCGACCAGATTGTCCCAAAGCTCGATCTTGGCGCCCTGGCGCTTCATGATAACGCCCTGCTGCAGGATCGACAGGAAGTTGTTCCAGGCCCAGTAGATCACCAGGCCGGCCGGGAAGGTGGCCAGCATGAAGGTGAACACCACCGGCATCCAGTTGAATATCATCGCCTGCGTCGGGTCCGGCGGTGTCGGGTTCATGCGCATCTGCAGGAACATCGTGATGCCCATGATGAGCGGCCAGATGCCGATCAACAGGAATGACGGCACGTCATAGGGCAGCAGGCCGAAGAGATTGAAGACCGATGTCGGGTCTGGAGCCGACAGATCCTGGATCCAGCCGAAGAAGGGCGCATGCCGCATCTCGATGGTGACGTAGAGCACTTTGTAGAGCGCGAAGAAGACCGGAATCTGGATCAGGATCGGCCAGCAGCCGGCCAGCGGATTGATCTTCTCTTTTTTGTAGAGCTCCATCATCGCCTGCTGCTGCTTCATGCGGTCATCCGCGTATTTCTCGCGAATTTCCAACATGGCAGGCTGTACCTTCTTCATGTTCGCCATCGACTTGTAGGATTTGTTGGCGAGCGGGAAGAAGATGGCCTTGACCACGACCGTGGTGGCCAGGATGGCCAGGCCGAAATTGCCCAGGAGCTTGAACAGCCAGTCCATGAGATAAAAGACCGGCTTGGTGATGAAATAGAACCAGCCCCAGTCGATCAGCAGGTCGAACTGGCGAATGCCGAGGTCCTTTTCATAGGCGTCGATATCGGCAACCTGCTTCGCGCCGGCGAAAAAGCGGCTCTCGATCGTGGTGGCGGTACCCGGCTGAACGGAGACCGGGTCGGCGAGATAGGCGGCCTGATAGCGCGGACGCGCATTGTTGTCGAAATAGGCGTAGGTCGGCTGAAAGCTGCCCTGCGGTGGAATGAGCGCGACGGCCCAGTATTTGTCGGTGAAGCCGAGCCAGCCATCGTTCGATTTGCCGGGTGTGATTTCGGGCGTTTCCTGAAGATCGCCATAGTCGATCTCCTGCAGGCCCTCTTCGCCGGTCACACCGATCAGACCTTCATGCAACACATAGATGCCGACGGTTTCGGGTGTGCCGAACCGCATCGTGCGGCCGTAGGGTGTGATATCGGCTGCGGCCGAACCGGAGTTCGAGACACTGTCGGTGACAGTGAACATATAGGCCTGGTCGACCGCGATCGTGCGCTTGAAAGTCAGGCCTTCGCCATTGTCGAATGTGAGCTCGACGGGATTGGCCGGGGTCAGAACCGGCTCGCCCGAGACTGACCAGACCGTGTTGTTGTTGGGCAGGGAGTCGAGGTTTTCGCCGCGATAACCGAGCTCGACGAAATAGCCGTTGGGATTTTCGGCCGGGCGCAGCAGTTCGACATTTGCCGAGTTTTTATCGACCGAGACACGGTAGTCCTTGAGTACCAGCTCGTCCAGGCGCGCGCCGGTCAGATTGATCGAACCCGAAAGAGTGGGCGTGTCGATGCGCACGCGGCCGCTGCTTGCGCTGGCCTGCACGTCGCCGCCTGGCGCGGTCTCGTTCCCGGCAGGCAGATCGCCGGAGGTGCGGGCCTGCGCGGACGGCAGGTCGCCGCTTCCGGCGGTCGTCGCTTCTTCGCTTGCCTGGCGTTCCGCCTCGATGCGAGCGGCTTCCTGCTGCGCTTCGATGCGCGGGTTCATGTAGAACACCTGCCACAGCGTCAGGATCGCGACAGACAGCGCAATCGTGATGAAGAAGTTGCGATTATTTTCCATCATTAGGTAATCAGCCCGCCTTGCGCATTCGCCGGGAAAGTTCGGCCTTGAGCCGGTCGAAAGACGCCTCGAGAATGTCGGCCCGCCCGACGATCACATAGTCATTGCCACCCGACATGTCATCGGCGGCGTGGGTGCGAATTGCCTCACGCAGCCGCCTGCGGATCCTGTTCCGGATCACCGCATGGCCGGTTTTTTTCGTAACCGTGAGGCCAAAGCGTGGCGGCGCGTCGTCGCCACGCTCCAGTACTTCCATCAGAAACAGCGGACCCCGCCGCTTCTCGCCCTTTCGGGCAGCGAGAAACTCGGCCCTTTTTCGCAGTTTGCGCGGGAGACCGCGTTTTGCCGCTTGGGCCAGCTTCCCGGCTCCGGATTGATCAGGCGCTGAGCCGCTTGCGGCCACGTGCGCGGCGCGCCGCGACGACCTTGCGGCCGCCAGTGGTGGCCATGCGCGATCGGAAACCGTGACGCCGCTTACGGACGAGCTTGGATGGCTGATAGGTACGCTTCATTTGTTTCAATACCGCGGTGTGCGGCCCTTCTTGGGTCTGTCTCGATGGTCAAGATCAGGAGCGTTTGTCGCAGGCTGCCCCGGTGCGCAAAAAAACAGTCGCCGGACGGGGCGCCCGAGCGTGCGCGGCTTATAGAAACGAAGGGCCTCGAAGTCAATCGTCGGCATTTTGCCGACCGCTCCTTGCGTTGGCGGGCGCAGCGCGGGATCTTTCACGCTTCGGTGAAAGTATCGGGAAACGCACTCAAAAGGCAGTGAGACCCGGGCTGAGGTGCTTGCCTGGCTGCCGGTCCGGCCTCATTTGAGCACGCGACCGAGATTGATAGTGAAGTGACCGTTGACCGAGAACCCCGCCGCCGAGATTTTCAGCCGCCGACGACTCCTGGCAGGCACCGCAGCGGTGGCCGCCATGGCAGCAGTGCCGACCGTCGCTCGAGCCGCAATGCGGCAGCTTGCGCCGCGCGGAAGCATTGCCGCTGACCACAGCGGTTTCGATCGTTTGTTACAGGCTTATGTCGTGCCGGACGGCAGCGGCTACAATGCCGTGAACTATAGGCGTTTCAGGGCAGAAGGACTGGACGCGCTGCGCGCTTACCTTGCAGAGCTGGGCAAGGTCGAGCCGTCTTGGCTGTCGGCCGCCGAGGCGC
This sequence comes from Mesorhizobium sp. Z1-4, assembly GCF_004000235.1. Lineage (GTDB taxonomy): Bacteria > Pseudomonadota > Alphaproteobacteria > Rhizobiales > Rhizobiaceae > RCIO01. The sequence continues at coordinate 839,771 of NZ_RCIO01000001.1, read as the reverse complement.
ATGCCTATTGGATCAACCTCTACAACGCCAAGACGCTGGAAGTCGTGCTCGACCATTACCCGGTCGGCTCCATTCGCGAAATCGACCTGGGCGGAGGCGGGCTCTTCGGGCGCGGGCCGTGGTCGCGCAAGCTGCTTTCGATTGCGGGCATCGAGCTGTCGCTCGATGACATCGAGCACGAGATTGTTCGGCCGCTCTTCGGGGACCCCCTCAGTCACTACGGTCTCAACTGCGCCTCATACTCCTGTCCGAACCTTGCCACCCGCGCCTACACCGGCCCAAACGTCGAGGCACTGCTGGCGCAGGGCGCAGCGGAATATGTCAATCATCCCCGGGGTATCGCCGTTTCGAAGGGCAGGATCACCGCCTCGAAAATCTACTCTTGGTATGCCGGAGATTTCGGCGGCCGCCGTGGTTTGAAGCGGCACTGGCTCGCTTTTGCCAATCCGGCGCATGCGCGACAAATTGAAACTGCTTCGATCGGGGGCTACCGATATGATTGGCAACTCAACGAGGCCTGAGGAGGTCATGGCACCACAAGGTGACGATGCGCCCGTCGAGCGAGGCGGTAAGGGTTACTGGCGGTATCTCCCGTTTCTGGTCGTTCTGGCTGGCCTCGCATTCGGATATGCCATGGGCTGGCATCGATTTCTGAGCCTTGGCTATCTCTCCGAAAGCAGCGGCGCGCTGCTGGCGATGGTGGCGGATTACCCCGTTGCGGCGCCGCTGCTCTTTTTTGTGGTTTATGTGCTGGCGACGGCGTTTTCGTTTCCCGCCGCGTCGGTGCTGACGATCTTTGCCGGTTTCCTCTTCGGTTGGCTTCAGGGCGGGTTGCTTGTGGCGTTCGCGGCAACCCTCGGTGCAACGTTCCTTTTCCTCGCCGCCCGCAGCGCGTTTGGCGATGCCTTGCGGCGGCGCGTCAGCGGCCCGGCCGCGCGGCTGGCCGATGGCTTTGAGGAAAACGCTTTCGGCTACCTGCTCGTGCTGCGCCTTGCGCCTGTGTTCCCGTTTTTTGTCATCAACATTGTGCCGGCGCTCTTCAAGGTGCCGCTGCGCAGCTATGTCGCCGCGACGTTCATCGGCATCCTGCCCGGCACCTTCGCTTATGCCTGGCTCGGGCAGGGCGTCGGCTCCGTACTCGACGCAGCGCGGGCCGCCGGCGAAGAGCCGTCGGTTGCCAATCTGGTCACGCCTGAGATTACATTGGCCTTTGTATTTCTGGCTGTCGTCGCCGCAATTCCCACTATTGTGCGCACGGTGCGCGGCCGGTTGGCCCGCAAATAGCCATCGAAGAGGATCGCCGTTTCATGTCCACGCTATTGAAGCCCGACGTCTGTGTGATCGGGGGCGGGTCCGGCGGGCTCACCGTCGCCGCCGCCTGCGCTGCGTTCGGTGTTCCCGTCGTACTCATCGAGCGCGGCAAGATGGGCGGCGACTGCCTCAACTACGGTTGCGTTCCCTCCAAGGCGATGATCGCCGCCGGAAAAATTGCGCAGTCGATGCGCCAGGCTTCCGCCTTCGGCATTTCCGATGTCGAGCCCGAAGTCGATTTCCGCAAAGTGCACAAGCACATCCGTTCGGTCATCGACGCCATCGCACCCAACGACTCGGTGGAGCGCTTCACCGCGCTCGGTGTACGGGTCATTCAGGACGAGGCGAAGTTCGTCAACCGCAGGACCGTGCGTGCAGGCGAATTCGAGATACGCGCCCGGCGCTTTGTCGTCGCTACAGGCTCTTCGCCGCTGGTGCCGCCCATTCCCGGTCTTGAGGATGTCGGCTACTTCACCAACGAGACGGTCTTCGAACAGACGCGCAAGCCGGCCCATCTGATTGTCATCGGCGGCGGGCCGATCGGTATGGAGATGGCGCAGGCGCATCGCCGGCTGGGCTCCGACGTGACCGTCGTCGAGGCGCTGACCGCGCTGGGCAAGGACGATCCCGAACTTGCGGCCATCGCATTGCGGCGCCTGCGCGGCGAAGGCATCGTCATCCACGAAGGCACCAGGGTGGTGAAGGCCGAAAAGCGCGGCCGCTCCGGCGTGCGCGTGCATGTCGAGAGCAAGTCGGGCGCGACCCATATCGACGGTTCGCACATTCTCGTTGCCGCGGGCCGTTCCGCCAATGTTTCGGACCTTGGCCTCGACGACGCCGGCATCGCCTATGAACGGCGTGGCATCAAGGTCAGCGACAAGCTGCGGACCACCAATCGCAGGGTCTACGCGATCGGAGACGTTGCCGGCGGCCTGCAGTTCACCCATGTGGCGGGTTATCATGGCGGGCTTGTCGTGCGCGCGCTTCTGTTTCGCCTCCCGGCGCGAGAAAACCGCTCCATCATCCCGTGGGCGACATATACCGACCCGGAGCTCGCGCAGGTCGGCATGACCGAGGCGGACGCGGTCAGCGAGGGCGGCGAGCTCTCCGTGCTGCGCTGGCCCTATGCGGAAAACGACCGCGCGCAGGCCGAACGCAAGACCGGCGGTTTCATCAAGGTGATTGCAGGAAAGCGTGGCCGCATACTGGGTGCCGGCATCGTCGGCGCCAATGCCGGCGAGATGATCAACATCTGGGCGCTCGCCATCTCCAAGGGGCTCACTCTGCGGGATATGACGGCCTACGTGCCGCCCTATCCGACCATGACCGAAATTGGCAAACGCGCGGCAATCACCTATTTTGCTTCTGCAACGCGCAAACCTTCTGTGCGCCGGCTGGTTCGGTTTCTGCGCCGCTTCGGCTGAACCTGCACCGGCGGCGCGCAGGACCGCTTGAGGACGGCGATGTCGGCAGGTGAGGAAACTGGCAGCCACTCGCGAGGCGAGAGTGCCCGCAATGTCCCTTTGACACGCGGACTTTCGACCAAGCTGCTTTTGCTCACGGTGTTGTTCGTGATGCTGGCCGAGGTTCTGATATTCCTGCCATCGGTAGCGAATTTCCGCCTGCAGTGGCTGGGTGAGCGGTTGGGCACGGCGGCATCTGTCGCAACCGTGCTCATGCATGCCGACCCGATGGACCTGTCCCAGGTGGCGCAGGACGACGTATTGATGTCGCTGGGTGCCAAGGCCATCGCCGTGCGCGATGAAGGCGAATCGCGCCTGCTGGTGGTGACCGAAATGCCGCCGCATGTCGATTTGCATATCGATCTGGAGGCCGGCGGCCCGATGCTGGCCATTGCAGGTGCGCTCGATACCCTGTTCTACGGTGGCGACAAGACGCTGCGGGTTACCGGCCCCGTCGGCGACAGCGACAAGGTATTCGAGCTTATCGTTCCGGACACGCAACTACGCCAGGCGATGCTGACCTTTTCACGCAACGTTGCCGGGCTGTCGCTGCTGATCTCGCTGATCACCGCGACGCTGGTCTTCTACGCAATCAACCGGATGATGATCCGTCCCGTGCGGCGCATGACGCAATCGATGCTGACCTTTGCTCAGGCGCCGGAGGATGCCGGTCGCATCATCAGCCCGCGCGAGCGGGCCGACGAGCTGGGCGTTGCCGAACGCGAGCTGGCGAGCATGCAGACGACCTTGCAGCGCACCCTTGCCGAGCAGAAACATCTGGCCGACCTTGGCCTCGCCGTCTCCAAGATCAATCACGACATGCGCAACATCCTGGCCTCGGCGCAGCTCATCTCCGACCGCCTGCGGCTGGTGAAGGATCCAACTGTGCAGACCTTCGCGCCCAAGCTTGTCCGCGCCATCGACCGCGCCGTGGCTTACACGGAGGGCGTGCTCGCTTATGGCCGCACGCAGGAAGCGCCACCCTCGCGCCGCCGTGTGCGGCTATCCATGCTGGTCGATGATGTCATCGGACTGCTGAGCATCGATTCCTCACCCGGCATCGAGTTCGTGAATGAAGTTGCCCCCGACCTCGAAATCGATGCCGACGCCGAGCAGTTTTTCCGCGTCCTGTCCAACCTCGGCCGCAACGCCGTCCAGGCGATGGCCGGAGATAGGGATGCGGCATTGGTACGGCGTCTCACCATCGCTGCCGAGCGCACCGGCACAGTCTGCAAGGTCACGGTTGCCGACACCGGCCCCGGTTTGCCGAAGAAAGCGCGGGAGAATCTGTTCGCGGCTTTCCGCGGTTCGGCTCGCAGCGGCGGAACCGGGCTTGGCCTTGCGATTGCCAACGAGCTGGTGCGGGCCCATGGCGGCACGCTGGAGCTTGTGGAGAGCATCGGCGGCAGCACCGTCTTCGCCATCACCATTCCCGATCAGCCGGTCAATCTGGACGAAGCTCGAACCGCGATGCGCCGGCCTGCATAATCCACGCGAGAGCGGATTGGACCCGCTGGCCTGTATCGTTTCGCACTCTTGTCCTGCGGCGCGCGCCGGCAAAGGGCCGGTCCTGGCAAATCTGGCAGCCCTCGAAAAATTGAGGGCGGAGCTTCTTGCTTTTCCGGCCTTCACTCGCTAGGTAGCCCAATCTTCGGCTTTGGCCGGAGATTGCGGTGGCCAATTGGCTGTCCGCAACGCGCCCGTAGCTCAGCTGGATAGAGCACCAGACTACGAATCTGGGGGTCAGAGGTTCGAATCCTTTCGGGCGCGCCATTTCACAACAATTCCCTCATTGCAGGCGGGCAGCGATGTCCGTGAAAGTGTGCTTGGCGTCAGGGCCGTGCCGGCTGATGCAGCACGGCCCTTCTCCCGAATTGCCGCCATGATGCTCTGGCGCGCATAATGGGCTCTATTGACGAGGAAATGTTCGCCAGGGGTGCTCGTTCACCCCTCTTCTGACGTTACATCTGCATGCATTCGGCAACTTCGATCGTTCCGCCGAGCGAGAAGATCGGGTTCTTGCGCGCCATGGCGAGTGCCGCGTCGGTATCCTTGGCTTCCACCAGCGAATAACCTGAAAGCGCGTCGCCGGCTTTTCCCTCACTGTCCGGGCCGGTGAGAAAATGCGATTTGCCGAAGCCGGCACCCTTGTCGACCAGGGCTGGGCCGAGCTCGGCCATCCATGCATTCCATTCGGTCATCATCTTCTGGCCTTCGTCCGGGCTTTTTGGCATGCCGCCCCGGAACGCGAGAACAAATTTTGGCATTGGTCTCTCTCCATATGTACGTTGAAGTTGAATCCGAGTGGTAGAATGTGGGGAAGCAGAATATGTTCAAGAACATATTCTGCTTCCTGCTAAGGCTGGTGACATATGGAGAAGTGGCTATGCCGTACCCCAAGGATCACAAGTCAAAAACGCGGCTGCGGATACTCGAAGCCGCGCGCGTTCTGTTCAACCGGCACGGCTATGATCGTGTAACGATCGACCAGGTCATGGCTGAAGCCGATCTGACGCGCGGAGGCTTCTACTCTCATTTCACGAGCAAGGAAGAGCTGTTTGCCGATGCCATGATCGGGTTTCTCGACGGGCGCGGCGCGCAGTGGCGACGGGACGAAGGTATCGATCCGGCCGCCTGCCAGCTGGTGATGGCAAAACGGATGGTCGATGCCTACCTGTCGCGCCGCCATCTGCGGGACCGCGACGGACAGTGTCCCTTGATTGCGTACGCCACCGACGTCGCCAATTCGGGCCCGCGTGTGCGTGACAGCTACCGGCGTCTGGTCGAGGCCATGGCATGGCTGTTTGAGATGAATCTGGAAGGGGACCCAGCAAGCAGGCGCTCCCAGGCTCTTTCGCTCACTGCGCTGTGTATCGGCGGAATGATTGTCGCTCGCGCAATCCCCGAAACCGAAATTGCCGAGGACATACTCGACGCCGCCCATAACGCCGCGACAAGTATGTGGGACCGGCTTCCATCTGCGGGGACCGGTGAGGCCGGCTGGCAGGTCGCGCAGGGAGAACTGTAGGGGCCGGCGGCAACTGCTCGGAGTTTTGGTCAGGGTCAGGCGGGCCGGGCTTCGTCAGCCGCCTACCGCCTCGAGATTGAAGATATCGAGCGAACCTTTGAGAGCATTGCGGCCGGCCAGGCTCGATGCGCCGCGGGTTGCCGCGCCGCCGCCGATATCTTTCAGCAGCTGTCCGAAATCGCGTGCACCGGTGGCCGCTTGCGCGCGCGTCTGCGTGCCGATCTGGTTGAGAAAGCTCAGGTCGCTGTGAACCGAGTTGCGGCCTGCCTCGCGCATCACCACCACCAGGCGCCATAACCCCGTGCCCGCATCGGCGATGTCGCCAAGCGCGCCTTTGATGTTGTCGCCGCGCTGGAAGCGCAGGCCAAGCATGTGTTTGATCGAATAGTTCGGTCCGATCAATAACATGTCCACATCCACCGCTTTGGTCGACTGGTTGTCTATGCTGAAGATGAGCTGGTCGCCGCGCGCCAGAACCGGAACGGTCGAGCGCTCGAGTTTGCGTGGCGCGCCGGCACCCGCTGGCTGCTGTTCGAGCCCGAAGCGAACCTTGCCGCGGTCGAGTTCGGAAAGCTCTGTCAGTTGCGCCAGGCTGGTCGCCCGGAACACGGCGACGAAGTTTTCACGCAGTTGCGCCTGCTGCTCCGGCGTCATGCCGCCTGCAAGGCCGATCGAGTGTGGCTTGTCGCGGGCGTCGGCCGGCAGCTCGCCGCCCGGCGGCAGGAACCACAGCCGTGGCTCGCCGCCGCTTTCGTTGGGATATAACTCCCCGGTTGATGCAACGATCAGCTGAAGGTCCGCCTGCTCGCCCGGCGGCACGACCACAAGATTGGCGGGAAGCTGTTCGTCCGCAGCAATCTTCTCCACCTCGCGACGCGCATAGGCGGCAGCATCGTTATGCGCACCGCCGGGCAGGGCGGTGAGTTCGACACGCAGCCTGAACGACAGCGGCTTTTCGACGATGCGCGCCACCGCCGTTGCGGGCAGCTCGGCGAGCACCGGCGGGTTGAGGCCGCCATAGCGGGCCGGCGTTGCCTCTGCCGCCAGCGGGTCGTTGGTGCGAACTCTCAAAAAGCCAAGCGCCTGCCCTTCGTCCGCCAGCGGGTCCGGTAGCAGCGCCAGAATGGCGCCGCGTTCCAGCCCTTGCAGTGCCCCAGCCGCGATCCGCGCCTTGCCGCCATCGACTGCGACCGGCCATGCCAGGCGCGGTGCACGGTCCGTCTCGCCGAAGACTACACGGTCGAGCTCGCCTTCGAAGAGAGGCGTCGGTTTGGTGAAATTGCCGGCCGCATATCGGTGCAGAATGCCCTGTGCTAGCTCGCGATAGGTAATACCAGGGTTCTTGGCCAATACGCTGAGCATTGTGTAGCTGAAAAGCCCGTAGGTTGTGGCCTGTTCGCCATCGCGCGGCAGCGGCATCTCCGGTGTCTTTTCGATCGTCTGCGCGGCGTAGAACGCGACAAGCCCGCCCGCATCTCCTTTGCTTTCGCCGGCGGCCAGCGTTGCCTCGCGCGCAGCGGCGTCAGCAGCGCCGGGAACCTCGCCGGGTTCGTACGGCTCCGGCAACCAGCGGTACTGCGTGCCTTCGGGTTCCGCGCCGGAGGCGCGTGTCGCGGTGCTCGAATGACAACTGTCGAACAGGATGAAGACGAATGCGCCCCTGGCGCGGATCGCATCGAGTGCCGCGCCCAGATCGTCATCCACCAACGCGTTGGGATAGGTGCCGTCTTCGGCCGGCCCCGTATCGGAGGGCAGAAAGATCTCGTCCAGCCCGTCCGGCTCGGTGCGCGGGTCTCGAGCCCGCTGTCGCGAGCCATGGCCTGCAAAGTGGATGTAGACGAAGTCGCCGGCCGATACCGTGCGCACCAATGCTTCGAGCCGGTCGCCGATTTCCTGCCGTGTCGGTTCGCCGTCGGCCGCGATGCCGCCATTGGCGAGGATCGTCACGCGTTCGCGGCTGAAACCGAGCTCGGGCGTCGCCAGAAGATAACGCGACATGAGGTCGGCATCGTTCGCCGGGCCATGGAGTGTGGCTTCGTCGCCAAGCAGGGGATAGTCGTTCACCGCGACGAAGAGTGCGAATTTCTGCGCCCATGCCTGTGCCGTCGGCAGCAATAGGCAGAGACATATGGCAATGCCCAGACTTGCTCGGCGCAGCCTGGCCGGGCCGCTCAGGCGGGGCCTATTGCGGGCGGATGATTTCGACATCGCTTGCAAGCACGAAATGATCCTGTCCGTTGCGCTTGAAACGCAGCCACTCCTGATCCTCGATCGTCGCTTTCTCGAAAACGGTGTTGTCGCCTGCCGGCGGAAACACCTGTCCGGTACTGAGCGCAAATTTGCGGTCGCCGACGGCCGGCGGTTCGCTGCCGAAAATCGGTACCGGGTCCGGCCGCGCATTTGCAATCTGGGTTCCGGCCGTCAGCGGCCGCCAGATCGCAGGGGCCGGTCCGCGCGTTGCGGTCTGGTCGTTTGTATCGACGCTGGCCACATCCACCGGCGGCTGAAACTCGGGCAGCAGGAAAAAGAACTCGCCCTTCTCCAGGTCGAGCTGGTTGGTGACGAACAGCCCGTTCGGCTCGGCCGCGCTGTCGAGTTCGCGCCGGAGCTTGCCGTATTGCGGCGTCTGGTCTCCGGTCCGCGCGGTCAGCGCGAGGAAATTTCCAAGCTCCGTGCCGCTCAGATACGCGTCCCGGCTCTGATCCGCCGTTTCGCCATTCGGCCCTGGCCGGCCATTGATTGCGCGAACGAACATTTCGGCAAAGCGGCCATTGTCGGCCACCTCTTCGCCGGCAAGCCCGGCAGTGATGATCTGCCGCGCCGGCCGCGCCATTTCGCGGTTGCGCGTCACCGAGGGGTTGGCGCGGGTATTGGTGAAGATCGTACCGGCAAAGCAGCTGTCCAGTACCAGGAGCACATGCCGGGTGCGCATCTGGCGCAGGTGAACGCCGAAGGTCCTGAGCGGCACCGCGGACTTGTAGAACCCGCGCAGGTCCTGATCGAGCGTCTCGGAATCGATGTCGAGCACCGGCGCGTCGACGCCGAGCAGATACCCTTCGCCGTCGATCGTCATGCCATGCCCGGCATACCAGATCAGGATGCGCGAGTTTTCGTCATAGCCGTAGTCGTCGATGAAATCCTGGATCGCATCGCTCAGCCGCTCGCCGGTCAGGTTCGGGTCGTCATAAAGGATGACTTCGAAACCCTTGTCCTCCAGTTCGCGTGCAACCTTGCGGGCATCGCTGACTGCGAAATTCAGCCGCCGCTGCTTGCGGTATTCGTTGATGCCGATGACCAGCGCATAACTCTTCTTTTCCTCGTAGAGGTCGACCGCCGACCCGTCGTTGAGGAAAAGCTTGATGGTCTGCGCCTGTGCTGCGCCGGAAGCGCAAATGGCCGCCAACAGCCCGAATGCGAGCGCCAGTCTCTTCATGCCCACGCCATGTAATCCGGCCTCAGGCCGAACCTCCAACCTTGCAGTCACTCTGTTTTGACCGCATTATTTGCCCGGCCATAGTTTCTGTCCACAAAGTTGGTTTCAAGATGGCGGGAGGAAATTTCGATGAGGCGCGTTTTTCTGTTGCTCGCCGCCATCGCCCTCGCATTTTCGGCTGTCGGCGCGCGCGCGCAGCAGGCCTGCGAGGAGGCTACGACCGGCGCCTGTTACCCCGAATACATCACGATCAGCGCTCTCACCGCGACGGATAGCGGTTACACTGCGATCGCAGCAGCCGGTAGCGATCTGGAGGTGCTGCGCCTCGATCTGGACGCCAATATTGTCGACCGGTTCCGCCTGCCGGCGCCCGATTGGCTGCCCAACCAGACCAACATGCCCGCGATCGAGAAGCTCGTGACGGGCGCAGCCGGCTCGGTCATGGGGGTTGGTACGGTCGCCTCCGGCAACCAGCAGATCGGTGCGGTGTTCTACCTGTCGCCCGACAACCGGACACAGTGGTCCGCGGCTCTGTTCGTCGATGCCGAAAGCAGCGTCATACTTTATTCCGGCGCCTATGACCCTGCCGAAAAGCGGTATCTTGTCGTCGGTCGCCATACCAACGGGGCGGACACGGGCTCGTGCTCGAAATGGTCGCGCGGGCTCATTCTGTCGATCCCTGAAAGCGACATCACCAACCTTGCCGCCTACTTTGAAGGCCCGCAGGAAGCCGGGCTGGAAAATCGTGTCGCATTCTATGATATCGCGCCCACGGGTGGCCGCGGCGAGTTCGTGGCTACCGGCTTCGCAACGGCTCCGGCCCCGGGCGGCGGCTGCCAGGACAATGCGGTTGCCGTGCAAGTGAGGGGCGGGGCGACATCGCAATGGTCGGTGAGCCCGCGCTTTCAGATCGGCTCGCCGGACGAGAATGAAGTGGCATTCGCCGTATCGGCACTCGACAACAGAACCTTTCTGATTGCCGGTCAGGGCACCGATACCCAAACAGGAGCGCGTGCCGCACTCCTGGCGGAATTCGGTTTTTTTGGTACCGCACCCGCATTGCGCAACGATCCGTTCCCGGACGATGGTTCCGACAGTTCCGGTGGTGACCGGTACCGTGCGCTCACGAGGCTGGCCAGCGGTTCGGTCGTCGTCTCCGGTTCTGTGTCGGAAAGCCGCCAGGCGCGCAATCAGGGAGTTTGGCGCGTGCAGGCACCGGGCATGGGGCCGGCAAGCCCGCTCAATTTCGTTACGCGCGAGGCCGGCTCCGATATCTTTGCCACCGCGCTCGGGTCCGATGGCCGCGTTCTCGCCGTTGGCCGGCATGGCGCCGGCCGTGGCGATGTCGGCTGGATGGGCTTTGTTTTCGGGCAAAAGCTGGTTGTCGACCGCCGCGATCCCGATCCGAATCTGGAGCTCTTGACTTCGCAGCAGGCACGGGCAGGCAGCCTCGCGCTCAGTTCCGGCGAGCTGTCGGGCGGTTTCGGTTTTCGCGATCTGCGCTTTGGTGCGGGCCTCGAATACGAGGTGCGTTTCACGCTCGACAAAGCAACCGATGTGGCAGCGTCCGCCCTGCCGCTCGACGGCGATCTCGACCTCGTGCTGGTGGACGCCAATGGAAGCGTGCGGGCTATATCGTCCAATCGCGGCAGTGCGGGCGAGTTCACTCTCGCCGATCTTGAGCCGGGCGACTACACGCTGAAGGTCGTCGCAGTCACAGATGTCGGGGAATACGAGCTGCGCATACGCTCCGGCCAGTCGCTGTCGGCGCCCGTGCTGGAAAGCCTCAACGCTCTGCATAGCGACGGCCGCAACAAGCTGGCCGAGATGTTGACCGGTGGCGGTTATCTTAGCCCGGCCAGCGCGGATATCGGCTTCGGGGCTGCAGCGCTTGCCTCGCTGCTTGCCTATTACAACTCGTTCAACACAGTCATCGATGTCGCGGGCGTGCAGCAGTTCATCGCCTCGGCCAGTCTGGCGGTGGACGAGTAGCCGGCGCCTAATCGAACCAGAACGTCGTTTTGTCGACCTTGCCGTCGGCGTCGGTGACGGCGATGTCGATTTGCCCGCGACCTGAAATCGCCGCCCATTGTTCGCCGGTCGGTTCCGGCGCAAGCTCTTCCCCCAGCACTGTCCAGCGATAAGGTGGGCGCCCGCCCGCCACTTTGAGCGGCAGCGAGAAGGTTTCTCCCTGATCGCGCTGAGCCGCAATCTGCGCGCCCTCGCGCGGGTAGAGAATTTCGAGCGGCTCGCGTGTCTGGTAGGCAGGCGCGGCCCCGAAACGCCGCAGCCTTTCAGGCAGGGCTCGGGGGCTGGCCAGCGCACCGAGCGGCTTGCGCCCGGCGGCAGCTCCTTTCTTCGGAACGGGCAGCGCATCGAACACCTGCATCATCACCGGAGCCGCCGCGGACACGCCATAAGCGCCCAGATGCGGCGCGCCGTCGGGCCGCCCTATCCACACACCCACTGTGTGCAGCTTGTCGAACCCGACCGCCCAGGCGTCGCGAAAGCCGTAGGAAGTACCTGTCTTGAAAGCGACGCGCCTTGTTCCGTCTTGTGCAGCGAGCCGGGCGCGCCCGGCCGGCGGCGGAACGTCGGCCAGAATGTCGGCGACCGCGTTGGCCGCAGCCGGGCTGAAGAGATTGCCGAGCGTGCGGCGCCGATCCTGCGGCGCAAGGCGCAACTCCTTGAGTTCGCCCTCATTGGCAAAGGCGGAATAGAACCAGGTCAGCTGTTCTGGCGAAACGCCGACGCCGCCAAGCGCCACCGCCAGGCCGGCCTCCGCGTCGGATGCGCCCAGCTGCAGCGGTTTGCCGACGGTGCGGAAGCGCGACAGAAACGCGGGAATGCCGACTTCATCAAGCAGCATCACCGGCACGGTGTTTTTCGACAGGATCAGCGCCTGGCGCATCGAGATATCGCCGGAGAAAACACCATCGGCATTGTCAGGCCGGTAGCCGGCAATGTCGATCGGCTGGTCGGCGACGATCGTGTCGGGATGCACGATGAGCTGCTCGAACGCCATCGCATAGATGAAGGGTTTCAGCGCCGAGCCCGGCGATCGCACCGCGCGCGCCAGATCGACATAACCGTCGCGCGCCCGCGATCCCGGCGCGCCGGAGCCGACATAACCGACCACCGCTCCGTCCTCGTTGCGGATCACCATGATGGCGATGTTGACGCCGGGGTCGCGCCCGCGAAGGGCTTGCGCGGCGATCTGCTCGGTTTTTGCCTGCAGCCGGGCGTCGAGCAGCGTTTCGATGGGCCCGCCGGTACTCTTCGCCTGCTGCCTGTTGCCCATATGAAAAGCGTGACGTGGCAGCGCGTTTCCATGTATGGCGACTTGTTTTGCCGCCGCGCGCTCCGCCTCGCGCTTGTCGATCACGCCGCGGGCAGCGAGATTTGCGAGCACGCGGTCGCGAGCCGCACGTGCAGTCTCCGCCGCGCGGTCGGGCCGCCGCGTCTCCGGCGCCTGGGGCAGCGCAACGAGTAATGCTGCCTCTGCAAGGGAAAGCTCGGAAGGCTCCTTGCCGAGATAGATGAGCGACGCGGCGCGCACGCCCTCGATATTGCCGCCGAACGGCGCTGCCGTGAGATAGGCCCGCAGGATTTCATCCTTGCCGAGATGCCGCTCCAGCTTCACCGCACGCAGCGTCTCCAGCACCTTGGCCTGCAAGCCGCGCGCACGCGGGTCCTGAAGCCGCACGAGCTGCATCGTCAGCGTTGACGCGCCGGAGACGATGCGTCCGTGCCGGATCGCCTGGCCGCCTGCGCGCAGTGCGGCCGCTGCATCAACGCCCTTATGTGACCGAAAGTTCCGGTCCTCGTAAGCGATCAGCATGTCGAGATAGGTCGGGTCGACGGTGCCCGGCTCGGTCGTAAACCGCCATTTCGCGTCGGGCGAAAGGTGCCCGCCAAGAATGCTGCCGTCTTCGGCAAGTACCAGCCGCGCCTCTCCGGCCAGTCGCTCCGGAGCAGGCAGGCCGACACTGCGCACGGCAAGTTCGAGCGCAAGCGCGCAGGTTAGGAACGCGAGCGCGCCTTGCGAGAAAAGCCGCGCCGCATGCCGGGCGAGTTTCACCTGCGTGGTCCAGCTGGAATGTCAACCTCCAGCCGCGCCGCCTGGCTGAGCAGCGTGTTGCCGGGAAAGTCGAGCGGGTCGATCGTCGTTGAAGGGAACAGGAAGGTGCCTGCCGATGAAACGCTGACAACAAATGCCTGACGGAATTCGAGACCGTCATCGGTTTCTTCTTCCTCGGCGCCATTCAGCGTTTCAACCGCGCCGCTCGATTTCGGCACCACGATGACCCGCCAGCTTTGCGGGTCTTCATCGACGGCGCGCACATTGCCCACCGCCGAGAACCCCTCGAGGTCGCCATTCGGCGTCACCGACGAAAGGTCGGGCGAGACCAGCGTGAAGGCGCTCGGCAGCAGCGTTTCGATCGCAAGAGGCCCGTAGGTGAAGCCGAGATCGGAGAGGCTGTCGTCCTGGAAGCGCGCGAGCGCTTCGGGCGAAACTTCCAGCACAACGACGAGCAGATCGCCCACTTCGAGCCGCTCGCTCGCAGGGTCGAATTCGCGCCCGCTGCCGGCATGGAATATCCGCCGGCGAATGGCGCTTTCGGGCAGTGCGAGGTCTTCACCGTTTACGAGTTTGCCGCCGACGCGCACGAATGCACGCGCCTTTGGCCCGCTCGACTGGCCGATCGAAAGCGACGTGCCTTGCAGCACAGCATATGCGATTTCGCCGCTCTCGACCACGCCGTCCGGCCGTGCGGTAAGCGAAACCAGCCGCGCATCGCTTGGGCTTATGTCAGCTTCCGAGAGCCGCGCTTCCTGCGGAATGTCGAGATTGGCGACCGAGCGCGCCAGCCACGCCCGCGTGCGCAGATCGAGCGGCCGTGTGCGGTCGAGAAACGACCCGGCCAGTTCGCGGAGCACATCGGTCCTGATGCCGGTATGGGTAAGCATGCTGACGGCGATCGCCTTGCGGTATTCGTCGAGGTCGCCGAGATATTGCCGCGGGTCTTCGTAATAGGCCGCAAGCGTCGTCTCGGCATTCACCGGCTCGCCATATTCCGATTTCACAGCCAGCGTGATCAGCTCTGAAAGCGCCGATTGGCCGGCCGAAACCTCCATCAGCCCGTCGCCCGGCAGGTCTTCGGGTTCGATGCCTTCTTCGTCCTGGCCGGTTTCACTGCAATAGCTCAGCCGTTCCACCTGATCGGCGCTCATTTCGCCCTGCTGAACCAGTATCAGCATCGCATACCGGGTTTCGAGCGTGCACAGCAGCTCGGCCGCGATATCGGATGAGAAATCGGGTGCGAACAGGGCGTCCGACACGCGCTTCTTGATGAAGGACATGGAGTTGGTGATCGAGTCCTCCGAGACCGAATAACCTGCCTTGCGGGCGCGGATCAGGAAGTCGAGCGCAGAGGCATTACGCAGCAGCCCGTGGCGCACGGGGCCGGATGAGATCGTTCCGTCGAAACCGACTTCGCTCGGAATGAACTCACCGTCGGTCCGGTAGGGCACGAATGCGCCATCGGCGATCTGCAGCGCCTGTATGCCATCGATATTCGCCTGCAGCCTCCGGCCTTCGTCACTGCCCGCATTGGCAGCCTGCAAATCCACGAAGCCCTGCCAGATCATCTGGTCGAGCACCGCCTTCGGGTCGTCAGCCGCGCCGCCGAGGCTTGCTAGGCTGAGCGCGTTCTCGTTACTCGCAAACCGCGCCACCACGGTGACGGTGTCGGGGTCGTAGCGTCCTTCCACGAGGCCGGCGAGCAGCTGGGAAAGATCGGTCGGCCGGTCGCTCATCGGGAAGCTGAGATATTCCTGCGCGGCCACCGCAGACGGGCGAACCGCCATCCGCCATTCGCGGCGTTGCTCGGCAGCGGGCAGCGGTATCTGCGCATCGACGGCCGAAAGGTTCAGCGCAAGCTGATAATGCCCTTCCGTTCCCTCGGGCACATTCACGCGCAGGAAAAGGTCCTGCGGGTCACCCTGCGGTATCTTCACGAGGAAAGCCCCGTCGGCTGCGGGCGCGATGTCGCGTCCGTCGAGCCCTGCGAGACCGATTTCGATACCGCCCTCGGCTTCGAACGCGAGGCGGTAATCGCCCATATGGTCGATGAAGCTGATGTTTTCGAGCCGCAGCGGCAGCAAGGGCCGGTCGCCTGCCAGGAAGAATTCGGGCACGCCGAGGCTCGACACCACGAAATGCCGAACCGGCAGGATCTCGCCCTTCGAGGCGACGTGCTCCGCAGACCACACGACAACGAAGATGGACAGCGAGCCGGTCTGCAATTCCAGATCGCCGAAGTCGAACGAGGCTTTGCCGCCGCGCATTGGCACCGGTCCGCTGGCCGCCGCCACGATGTTGGTCGAGGTGTAGTTGGTCAGCGCCAGCCGCCCGGGCCGGTCGCCGCCTTCCTTGAGCAGCAGGCGGCCGTAATTGTCCATGACCCGAAGCCCGAGCTGCGCATTGCCGACAAACTCTTCCTCAAGCCGCGCGGCCTCGGCCTTGTGGCCGGTCAGGCTGAGCAGGCCTTCGTCGACGACATATGCCACGGCAAACGCTTCCGGCATGTCGGCTGCGCCGCACGCGCCGTTCGGTCCGTCGATACAGACATCGAAGCGCAGCGGCTCGTCCGGCCGTATGAAGTTTTCAAGCCCCGCCCCTTCGCGCCGGATCGAAAGCGCAAATGCCTCGGTGCCGGCCGAGACTTCGAAATAAGCCGCACCTATCGCACGCGCCGGCCCATAGGAGCGCACGTCGCCGGGGTCTGCCTTGAACACGGTCGCAAGCGCATAGAGACCGCGGCCCGACCATTCCGGATCGGCAGTGAAGCTCACCGTGCCGGTGCCGCCGCGTACTTCTGCCTTCGCCCATTGCACGATGTCGCCGGCGGCAATCGCCACCAGCGCCTCGCCGGTGCGGAACGGCGCTTCGATACCGAGCGAAACGGTCTCGCCGGGAGCATATTGCTGCTTGTCGGAGGTCAGCACGAAGATATTTGGCTCAAGGTCCTCAACCGAAGTCTGCGCCACGCCGGTGGTGAACCGCGTCGAAGCGATCGCCTCGCCGCGCGCGTCGGAAACCGTCACCACATAGCGGCCGTCATCGATGCCGGAGGCTGCTTCCGGCAGCGTCACGACGCCGGGGCAGGGGCCGCCCACTTCGCTCAGCCGGTCGAGCGAAGCGCGGCTGCGCGAAACCTCCTCGCGGCTGCGCAGCTGCGTGTGCTGCCACACCCCGTCGACATTTTCCCATGCGTAGGATTCGCGTTCGCGCTCGACCAGAATTTCCACGTCACGGCCGAGTGCGGACTGGCCTTCGCCATCCACCGAGGCAATGTCGATCGCCAGCCGGTAACCGCCGGTCTCTTCCAGAACCGGTTTTGGAACGGCCGAAACACCGAGCAAGGCTTCTCGGCCGGGCACCGGGATGGTGTGCTGGCCGCTTGCCACCGGGCCGGCGGCATCGAACAGCGTCACTTCGATTGTGGCCGCAAGCGGACGGGTCGATGCCGGCAGCCGCACCCGCGAAAGGCGAAGCGAAAGCATGCCTTCGTCGTTGGTGTACATCACGTCGTTGCGCGACACGGCCGGCAGGCTCTTGTCGTCGAAGCGACCGAAAACGATGTCGCCATAACAGCGGTCGACCGGGGTCGCGACAGGCGATACCCGCACGGTCACTTCGGCCTTCAGATTTGCCGCCGGCGCCTGGCCGGTGCCTTCCGCGCCATAGAGATATTGCGCGTGCGCCGTACCGGTGATTTCCACCGTGTCGCCGCTGCCGGCGCGCACGCGGAACGCATCGCGCTGGTCGGTCGGGAAATTGATGCGCGCCCGGTCTGGCCTGATCTTGCCGATCTGCACGGCCGCTTCGGCCATCGTTTCATTGGCCGCTGACACGAGCTTAAGCGCCGCGCGGCCGGGTTTCGCGGTTTCGGGAATGCCGAAACGCGTCAGCGAGCCGCCCTCGAACCAGTCGCGCGCTTCCAGCGGTTGCGCCTTCACCACGTAGTCGTCGATCTCGAGCCGCAGCTCCATTCCGCGCGCCGCATTGGCGTCGGCGGCGCGGTTGCGCAGAAGCGCGAACACTTCCACGTTCTCGCCGGGCTGGTAGATGCCGCGGTCGGTGTACATCATCGCGCCGGTGGGCGAGCCGTCGGTTGCCCCCTCGACATTGAGCCGCGAAAGATCGAGCCGCTCCGGGCCGAAGCTCAGGAAATTGAAGTCGGTGTCGGTCTCCGCCATCACCGCCACAAGCGCGTTGCTGGCATCGCCGATCGTCAGGCTGCGGGCGAACTTTGCGGCGCCATTTGCGTCGGTACGCGCTTCGGCAAGCACGCGGTTGCCCTTGCTGACGAGCTGTATGCGCGCATTTTCGACCGCGCCGCCTGTCGTCAGCGAGCGCGCCACCACGGTGAAGTCGCGTTCGCCTTCGTAGAAGGTCAGGCCGATATCGGTGATGACGAACCACTGCGCGGCATAAACCTGGCAGGGGTCGAGCGGTGAGACCGCGCAATGGAAGTCGCGGTTCGGGCCATCGTCGGGCACCGGTGTCGCCAGCGCGTAAACGCCCGGAACGAAAGTTGTGGCGATGCCGGAATCCACATCGAGCGGACCGGCCACAAAACTGCCGGTGATTTCCAGACGTGCATCCGAAATACCGCGCACGGGCTGGGCAATCGAGCGCAGTAGCCCCTTGCGGTTCCAGTCCGCCTGGTCGCCGCGTTCCAGCCAGTCGGCGCGGTCCTGCAAGATCGTGCGCACCGGCACGAAGCTGCGCACTGTCGTGTTGCGCTCTCGCTCACCGAGAGGCCGCTCCGCAGTGCCTTCCCACAACAGCTCCGAAAACTGCGTGATCAGCTGCTGGTATTCAAATGACGGAATGCCGTTGCGGATATGGCCGAGCGCCAGGTGCCGGTGCAGCGATCTGTCGATGACGCGGTTGATCGTCAGCGGGAAGCTTTCGATATTCGTCAGCGAGACCGGCAGGTCGCCGGGCCCGCTGCGCGGCAGCATGAATTCGCCGTCGGCAAAACCGATGCGGCCGGGCAGGTCTGGCAGGCTCGGATAGGTCGTCAGCGCCTTGCCGAGCATCGTGCCGTCGGCTGCGGCAAGTTCGGCGGCAAGCGTTGCCTCATAGCTGCGGCCGGGTTCCAGCCGCAAAAGGCAGAGGTCGCGGCCCGTTGCCCTGACGTCGAATTCTGTCGCCGGAAGGATGTCGCCGTCCGATTTCAGCTCCACCATGTCGGCATATACACGGCTGTTTTCTTCCAGCGCCTTGTTGAAGCCGATGCAGACTTCGATGTCGTTGCCGTTGATCCGGTAGGAGGGCGCCAGATAACCGTATTGCCCTTCGACGGCGTAAAATTCGAGGCGAGCATCGCCACCCTTCATTTCGGCGAGGTTGGCGTTCGGCAGGCTGGACTGGATTTCGCGATAGACATCGTCGAGCGCGGATGCCGCATTGGCGATGTCGGCAGCGGCCACTTCGCTTGCCTGCACGGCCTCGTCACGCGAGCGTTCCAGCGCGCTGATGCGTCCGTCGGGATCGTCTCCGTCGGGCGCCGCGAAATCGTTGTCGAGCGCCAGGCCTTCGGCTTCGGCGATCGCCGCGTTGGCAGCTTTCACGGCCTGCAGTGCGTCGTCATAACGGGCACGGTGGTCGGCGAGCTGCACGCGCAAATAGGCGGACGCGACCAGCAGCGCTTCCAGCCGGTCGGCCTGTTTGTCGGCAAGCTGGGTGGCGCGAACGGCAGCGGCCAGGCCGTTATTGGCCCCGGCGTCAGCGGCTTGCCAGGCGCGGGCGAGGTTGAGCCACAGCTGCACATTCTGGCGGTCGCCGGCGACGAGATTTTCGCTCAGCCGCACAACGTCCACGGATCGGCCCTGCGCGCGCGCTTCGCTGATCTGCCGCAGCGTTTCGGTGACGGAAAGATCGCCCTGCTGCGCTTCCAGCGAGCGTTCATAGGCTTCGGCGATGGTCAGCAGTTCAGGGTCAGTGATTTCGGCCCTTGCCGGCAACAGTGCCGCGCCAAGCAGAACCAGCAAACAAGCTATGCGCCTGAACATGATATCGATCTCCGCCTAACCCAACGGAAATACATCAATCGCGCGGTGTTATGTCAAATGTCAGGCGCGCCGAACGGCAGCTGATTTCGGCGCTTAATTCGCCGGCTCAGGCCATCGAACGTCGCTCGATGCGGACAATACGAGCGGCAACAGGCCGTCGCCGCCGGCGTCAATCAGTTCGCGCAGCCGCCGGCGCATGCGCGGGTCCCAGAAATCGTTGATGTGTTTCGCGACGCCTGCCAGGGCCTCGTCTTCGGGCATCGACTTGAAGAATGTTGCGATCTGGTTGGCCATGTAGACCAGCTTCTGGTCCGTATTCATCGCCGTCTCGGCGTCATGCGACATCGGCGGATGCTCCAGCCTGGATGCGGTCGGGCCGCGTGAAGATATCGAACTCGTCGCCGCGCACCAGCGCAACCAGCGTCATGCCGGCTTCCTCGGCCGTGCGGATGGCAAGCGCGGTGGGCGCGGAAACCGCCACGATCATTCCGGTGCCGAGCTGCGCCGCCTTCTGCACCATCTCGACCGAAACCCGCGAGGTGATCACCACGATGCCGGTCGCGCCGCTGGTGCCTGACCGCGCCAGCGCGCCAGCAAGCTTGTCGAGCGCATTGTGCCGGCCGACATCCTCACGCGCCGCAACAATGCCTTCGCCGGGCACGTAGAAGCCGGCGGCATGGACGGCCCCGGTTTCGGCATGCATGGGCTGCTGTTTGGTCAGAAGCCGTACAGCATTCGAGATTTCCGTCGATGACAGCAACAGTTCCGCCTCGGCGACGGAGGCAACCGACCGCATCGCCTCATCGATCGATTCTATACCGCACAACCCGCAGCCCACAGGTCCGGCGAGGCGTCGCCTGCGCGCCTCGAAGCGGTGGTTGGCCTCGTCCTTCAGGCGGATCTGGATATCGATGCCGGCGCCCGCTTCCTCGATTGCGATGTCTTCGATTTCGTCGGCGGAGGCGATGACGCCCTCCGTCAGCGAAAAGCCGATCGCGAAATCTTCCAGATCGGACGGCGTTGCCATCATCACGGCATGCGTGGTTCCCGCATAGCTCAGCGCTACCGGCGTTTCCTCAGGCACCATGCGCGCGGCTGCCCGCGTGCCATTGGCACGGCGGGCAATGCGGCTGGTGGAGGTGAGCGGCGGCCGGATCATGACAGCGCCTATTCCGCCGCTTCCATGTGGCCGGCAATGCGGCGGCTCTTTTTCGTAAGTTCCTCATATTCCTCCTGCCAGTCGGTCGGACCGTTGGAAGGCGAGATTTGCACCGCCGTCACCTTGTATTCAGGGCAGTTGGTCGCCCAGTCGGAATAGTCGGTGGTGACGACATTGGCCTGCGTGTCGGGGTGGTGAAACGTGGTGTAGACCACACCCGGCGCCACCCGGTCGGTGATCAGCGCGCGAAGCGTCGTTTCGCCGGCGCGGCTTGCAATCCGCACCCAGTCACCGTCGCGCACGCCGCGCTGTTCGGCGTCATGTGGGTGGATCTCCAGCCGGTCTTCGTGGTGCCACACCACATTGTCCGTACGCCGGGTCTGCGCCCCGACATTGTACTGCGAGAGTATGCGCCCGGTGGTCAGAAGCAGCGGGAAGCGCGGGCCGGACTTCTCGTCGGTCGCTACATAGTCGGTGCGGATCAGCTTGCCCTTGCCGCGCACGAAGCCGCCAATGTGCATAACCGGCGTGCCCTTCGGCGCCCTGTCGTTACACGGCCACTGCACGGAACCTTCGCTGTTGAGCAGCTCATAGGTCACATTGGCGAAGGACGGGGTGGTCGCAGCGATCTCGTTCATGATCTCGGAGGGATGGCTATAGCTCCAGCCAAGCCCCATCTCCTGCGCGAGACGCTGCGTGACTTCCCAGTCGGCGAGCCCGTTTTTCGGCTCCATGACCTTGCGCACCAGATTGATGCGCCGTTCGGCATTGGTGAAGGTCCCGTCCTTTTCCAGGAAGGTCGAACCGGGCAGAAACACGTGGGCGTAGTTCGCCGTCTCGTTGAGGAAGAGGTCGTGGACGACGACGCATTCCATTGCCTCCAGACCGGCGGCCACGTGATGCGTGTTCGGGTCGGACTGCAGAATGTCCTCGCCCTGAATGTAGATGCCCTTGAACGAACCATCGACCGCCGCATCCAGCATGTTGGGGATGCGCAGGCCGGGCTCTGCGTCGAGCTTCACGTCCCACATCTTTTCGAAGATGTCGCGCGTCGCATCGTCCGACATGTGGCGGTAGCCGGGCAGCTCGTGCGGGAAGGAGCCCATGTCGCAGGCGCCCTGCACATTGTTCTGGCCGCGCAGCGGGTTCACGCCGACGCCGGGCCGGCCATAATTGCCGGTCAGCATGGCGAGGTTGGCGATCGCCATCACCGTGGTCGAACCCTGGCTGTGCTCGGTGACGCCGAGACCGTAATAGATCGCGCCGTTTCCGCCGCGCGCATAAAGCCGCGCCGCCTGGCGGATCGTCTCAGCCGGCACGCCGGAAACCTTTTCCACTTCTTCCGGGCTGTTCTGCGGCTCGGCCAGAAATGCGGCATAGTCTTCGAATTCCGACCAGTCGCAGCGCTCGCGAATGAAGGTCTCGTCGTGCAGTCCCTCAGTTACGATCACATTCGCCAGCGCGGTCAGCACGGCGACATTGGTGCCGGGCTTCAGCGGCAGATGGTGCGAGGCCTCGACATGGGCCTGGCGCACGAGGTCGATGCGGCGCGGATCGACCACGATCAGCTTGGCGCCCTGCCGCAGCCGTTTCTTCAGCCGCGAGGCAAACACGGGATGGCCGTCGGTCGGATTGGCACCGATCACCATTACAACGTCGGTATGTTCGACGGAATCGAAATCCTGCGTGCCGGCCGAGGTGCCGAGCGTCGTCTTCAGCCCGTAACCGGTCGGCGAGTGGCAGACGCGCGCGCAGGTATCGACATTGTTGTTGCCGAAACCCTGCCGCACCAGCTTCTGCACGAGATAGGTTTCTTCATTCGTGCAGCGTGATGAGGTGATGCCGCCGATCGAACCGCGTCCGTATTTCTCCTGCAGCCGTTTGAATTCGCCGGCGACATGCGAGAATGCTTCTTCCCAGGAGACTTCGCGCCACGGGTCGGTGATCTTCTCCCGCACCATCGGGTTGAGAATGCGATCCTTGTGGCTGGCGTAACCCCAGGCAAAGCGGCCCTTCACGCAGGAATGGCCGCGGTTCGCCTTGCCGTCCTTGTAGGGCACCATGCGCACGACATCGTCGCCCTTCATCTCGGCCTTGAAGGAACAGCCCACGCCGCAATAGGCGCAGGTCGTCACCACCGAGCGGTCCGGCATGCCCTGCTCGAGCACGGTCTTTTCGCGCAGCGCGTCGGTCGGGCAGGCCTGTACGCATGCGCCGCAGGAAACGCATTCCGAGCCCAGGAAATCGTCTTCGTGCATGCCGGCCGAGATGCGACTTTCAAAGCCACGCCCCTCGACGGTGAGCGCGAATGTGCCTTGAACCTCCTCGCAGGCGCGCACGCAGCGCGAACAGACGATGCATTGCGAGGCGTCGTAGGTGAAATAGGGGTTGCTCTCGTCGCGGGCGATGTAGTCGATATTGAGCGAACCTTCGCCGGGCGCGACGCCCGGCTCGACATGGTTGCGCCCGTCGGTGCCGTAGCGGTTTTCGGTCAGGCCCACCTGTTCCGCCACATGGTCGAACTCGCTGGCGCCGGTGCCGCGCTGCTCGTTCCATGCGCTTGGATGGTCGGAGACATAGAGCTCCATCACGCCCTTGCGGATTGCGTCGAGCCGGTCGCTGCGCGTGTGCACCTCGATGCCTTCCGCCACCGGCGTGGTGCAGGAGGCCGGCGTGCCGCCGCGTCCTTCGATCTCGACAAGGCAGACCCGGCATGAGCCGAAGCTTTCCAGCATGTCGGTGGCGCAGAGCTTCGGAATTTCGATCCCGGCATCCATCGCCGCCCGCATGATCGACGTACCTTCCGGCACCGTCACTTGCTTGCCGTCGACGCTGAGGGTCACCGTTTTTTCGGCCTTTGAGGCCGGGGTGCCGTAGTCGATTTCCTTGACGAATGACATTGGCCGTCTCCTATTCCGCCGCTTCGCGCATCGGCGTCGGTCGGAAGTCTTCCGGAAAGTGTTTCATAGCGCTCATGACAGGGTAGGGCGTGAAACCGCCCAGCGCGCAGAGCGAACCGAATTTCATCGTGTTGCAGAGGTCGGTCACGAGTTCGAGCTGCTTCTGAGGCTCGATATTCGCCCTGACCTTGTCCAGCACCTCCACGCCGCGGGTCGAGCCGATGCGGCAGGGCGTGCACTTGCCGCAGCTTTCGATGGCGCAGAACTCCATCGCAAACCGCGCCTGCTTCAGCATGTCCACCGTGTCGTCGAAAACGACGATACCGGCATGGCCGATCAGTCCGTCGCGCTCGGCAAATGCTTCATAGTCGAATGGCGTGTCGAACAATTCGCGTGGGAAATAGGCGCCGAGCGGCCCGCCAACCTGCACCGCGCGCACCGGCCGGCCGGTCGCTGTGCCGCCGCCAATGTCGTCGACCAGCTCGCCGAGCGTCATGCCGAAGGCGGCTTCGAACAGTCCGCCATGCTTGATATTGCCGGTTAGCTGGATTGGGATCGTGCCGCGCGAACGGCCCATGCCGAAGTCGCGATAGAAGGCCGCACCCTTGTCCATGATCACCGGCACCGAGGCGAGCGAGATCACATTGTTGATGACGGTCGGCTTGCCGAACAGGCCCTTATGCGCGGGCAGCGGCGGCTTGGCGCGCACCTGTCCGCGCTTGCCTTCCAGGCTGTCGAGAAGTGCCGTCTCCTCGCCGCAGACATAGGCTCCGGCGCCGATGCGAACTTCGATGTCGAATGCATGGTCCGAGCCAAGCACGCTGCGGCCAAGAATGCCGGCCCTGCGCGCCGCCGCGATCGCCTCGTTGAGCACGATATTGGCGTGCGGATATTCCGAACGCAGATAGATGTAGCCCTTGGTGGCCCCGGTCGCGATGCCGGCAATCGTCATGCCTTCGATGAGAACGAAGGGATCGCCCTCCATCACCATGCGGTCGGAGAAGGTGCCGCTGTCGCCCTCATCGGCATTGCAGACAATGTATTTCTGCTCGCCCTGCGTATCGAGCACGGTCTTCCACTTGATGCCGGTCGGGAAGCCGGCCCCGCCGCGCCCGCGCAGACCGGACTCGGTCACTTGCGCCACGATCTCCGCCGGCGAAAGCTTGAGTGCGTTTTTGAGGCCCTTCAGCCCGTCCCGCGCCTCGTAGTCGGCCAGCGACACCGGATCGGTGATGCCGCAGCGCGCGAAGGTGAGGCGGGTCTGTTTGGCGAGGAAGGGAATGTTTTCAGGCTTGCCGAGCCAGAGCTTGTGCTGGTCGCCGGACAGGAAGTCGTTGTCGAATAGCGACTTCACGTCGGACGGTTTCACCGGCCCGTAGGCAATACGGCCCTTGTCGGTCGTCACCTCCACCATCGGCTCCAGCCAGTAGAGCCCGCGCGAACCGTTGCGCACGATTTCGGCCGTCACGCCGCGCGCCTTGAGTTCTTTCGCGATCTCGGCGGCCACCTTGTCGGCGCCGAGCGCCAGTGAGCCGGAATCGCGCGGAACGTAAATGCGCGTGGTCATGCTCGCACCTCCGCCGCGATTTCTTCGGCCTTGGCATTGTCGAGCCGGCCGATCACCTCGCCGTCCAGCATAGCCGACGGCGCGCAGGCGCACAGCCCGAGGCAGTAGACCGGCTCCAGCGTCACCGAGCCGTCTTCCGTGGTTTCGTGGAACTTGATGCCGAGCAGTTCCTGCAGCCTTTCGGCAACCGCGTCGCCGCCCATCGACTGGCAGGCTTCGGCGCGGCACAGCTTCAGCACATGCCGCCCGGCGGGTTCACGCCGATAATCGTGATAGAAGGACACCACGCCGTAGACCTCGGCGCGCGAGATGTTCAGCGCATGTGCAATCACCGGCAGCGCCTCTGTCGGCACATGGCCGAACTCTTCCTGCACACCATGCAGGATCGGCAGCAGCGGGCCTTCGAGCCCTTTCAATTCGTCGATGATCGTCGAAGTCTTGGCTGTAACCTCGGTACTGTGCGGCTGCATCGTCATGCAGCGCCCTCCCTGAAAACCGGCCGGCATTTGCTCGGCGATCACGAAATCAGAACAAACGCGCCATTTCAATAAAGCAGAATCGTTGTTTGATAGAAATCTTCTATCAAACGGCTCCCTGGGAGAGAGTTAGATCAGACGCGCTTTTCGAGTTTGTCTGCCAGCGCCGTGGCCTCGTTCAAAAACGCCGCGACCAGCGGTGTATGCGGCTCACGCTTTGCCGCAATCAGCCCGACGATGTGGCTGGCGTCCGGTTCCACGATCGGGATGGCGCGGATCGGCTCCGCGAAACCGAATGTCTCGGCGAGATTGAGCGGCATGATCGACGACCATTTGCCGGTGCGGATATGCGAGAACAGCACGATCATGGAATTGGATTCCAGTGTCGGCCGCGCAGTTACCCCGGCCTCGGCCAGATGATGGTCGATAATGCGCCGGTTCTGCATGTCGGGCGTCAGCAGGCAGAGCGGCAGCTCCGCGACCTCCTCCCAGCTTACCTTGTCACGGTCCGACAGCGGGTTTCCGATGGCGGTGATGAGCTGGTAGCGCTCGGAGTAGAGTGGCACCGAGACGACGCGCCCCAGTGGTTCATTGTCGAGATAGGTGACGCCGATATCGATCTCGAAATTGCCGAGCAGCGTCTGTACTTCGACCGAGTTGCGCGACAGTACGGAGAAACTGACGCCGGGGTGCTTTTCGCGGAATGGAGTCGTCAGGTCCACGATCATCGCCAGCGCGGTCGGAATTGCCGCGATGCGCAGCCGTCCGGAAAGGCCGTGCCGCGCCGCCCGCATCTCCTCTTTCATCGTGTGCGCATCGCCGACGATGCGCCGCGCCCAGGCAAGCACCTGTTCGCCCTCAGGCGTCAGGCCCTGAAAGCGCGAACTGCGTTTGACGAGAAGCACGCCGAGCTGGTCCTCGAGCTGCTTGATCGCCGCTGACAATGTCGGCTGGGTGATACCCAGTTCCTCGGCCGCGCGGCCAAAATGTTCGGTGCGCGCCAGCGCGATGAAAACTTCGAGCTTGTCGATCATGGCGCGAAACTAGCGGCGTGAGAGCCTCGCGCCAATCGAAATGAGGGTCAGCCGCGCGCCGCCGCCTCAAGTTCCGCGACGTCGAGCTTCACCATTTTCATCATCGCCTCGGTGACGCGTTTGGCGACTTCGCGGTCAGGGTCTTGAGTGAGCCGGCGCAGGGCTTCGGGCACGATCTGCCATGCGAAACCGTATTTGTCTTTCACCCAGCCGCACTGCACTTCGCGGCCGCCATCTGCGGTGAGCTTGGTCCAGTATTCGTCAACCTCGGCCTGGTCCGCACACATGATTTGAAACGACACGGCGTCGTTCGGCTTCGCCTCGGGGTGAGGTCCCCCGTTGAGGCAGAAGACCTGATGGCCGTCGATGATCACCTCCGCCGTCAGAACCTGGCCCTCTTTCGTATAGGGCTCGCCGCCCGCCGACGCATGTTCGATACTGCCCAGCTGCGCGTCCCGAAATACCGAGGCATAAAAGCGCGCCGCGTCTTCGGCCTCGGTTTCGAACCACATCCATGTGCTGATTTTGCTCATCTCGATCTCCCGGTTTCGTCTCATATGCCGAGGACGCAGCAGCGATGTCCGATCCAACAGGAGTGCGAAAAATTTAGTCCAGCGTGCGGCGGAAGCGTGCGAGCGCGATCGTGGCATAGACCACGATGAAGATGATCAGCGTCGAGGTTTCCCAGGCGACGGCAGGGAACTCGGCCCCCTTCAGCATGATGGCGCGCACCACCCGCAGGAAATGCGTGAGCGGGAAGATTTCACCCAGCCACTGCGCCCACATCGGCATGCCGCGATAGGGGAACATGAAGCCTGACAGAAGCAGCGATGGCAGGAAGAAAAAGAACGTCAGCTGCAGCGCCTGCATCTGCGTGCGCGCCATGGTGGAGATGAAATAGCCGAGCAGCACGAGGCCGAGAACGAAGAGCAGGATCGCGTTCATCAGAAGTGCTATCGAGCCGACGAACGGCACGCCGAACATCAGCTTGGCGGCCACAAGCACCACGACCACCTGCACGGCGCCGACACCGAGATAAGGCAATACCTTGCCAAGCATGATCTCGAACGGGCTGGCGGGCATGGCGAGCAGGTTTTCCATGGTGCCGCGTTCGGTTTCGCGCGTCAGCGCGATCGAGGTCATCATCACCATGGTCATCTGCAGAATGACGCCGAGCAGGCCGGGAACGATGTTGTATTGCGAAATGCCTTCGGGGTTGTAGCGCCGGTGAACCACCACTTCGAGCTGGCTGGGATCGCCTGCGGTGGCGTCGAGCCCCCGTTCGCGCGTAAGTGCGCTGCGTGCCACCGTGCTCAGCGTCGAGATGGCGCCGCTGGCGGCCGAAGGGTCGGTGGCATCCGCCTCGATCAGGATTTGCGGGCTGTCGCCGCGCTCCACCCGGCGCGCGAAGTCGGACGGGATGGTCACCACGAACACGACATCGCCGCGTGCGATCAGGAACTCACCTTCCTCGGCGCTGTTGACGATATGATCGAAGCGGTAATAGCCGGTCGTCTCCAGCGCGGAGACCATGGCGCGCGTGTACTGGTCCTGGCTGAGCACGACGAGAGCGGCAGGTAGTGCCTTGGGATCGCTGTTGATTGCGAACCCGAACAGCACCAGCTGGATCAGCGGCACGCCAAGCATCATGCCGAAGGTGATGCGGTCGCGCCGCATCTGGATGAACTCCTTGGCGAGCAGGGCAAAGAGCCGGGTGAGGGAGAAGAACCGGTTCATTGCATATTGTCCTGCGAAGAGGACATGAACTGAATGAACACGTCTTCGAGGCTGGTTTCGCCCCGTTCCACGGTCACGCCGTCCCGCTTGCGGAAAGGTTCGAGTGCTTTTTCCAGCGCTTTGGCGTCGGAGCCCACCACATGCAGCGTGGTGCCGAAGGGCGCCACCTGGTCGACGCCGGGTGTCTCGGCAAGCGCCCGCGCAACTTCGCCAAGTCGCGCGCCGCGCAGCACGAAGGTGGTCAGGCCGGCGTCGCGCACGACATCTTCAACCGTGCCTGTCGCAATCATCTTGCCATAGGCGATGTAGCTGATGCGGTGGCAGCGCTCCGCCTCGTCCATGTAGTGGGTGGAGACGAGCACCGTCAGCCCGCCAGCCGCCAGCCGGTGGATCTCGTCCCAGAATTCGCGCCGCGCTTTGGGGTCGACGCCCGCTGTCGGCTCGTCGAGCAAGAGCAGCTTCGGCTCGTGCATGATGCAGGCGGCAAGCGCCAGCCGCTGCTTCCAGCCGCCCGAAAGCGTGCCGGCAAGCTGGTTGCGCCGCGAGGTCAGGCCAAGGTCTTCGAGCGTTCGGTCCACATAGTCCTTGCGCGGCTTGAGCTGGTAGAGCCGTGCCACGAAATCCAGATTCTCGGCGATTGTCAGGTCTTCGTAGAACGAGAAGCGCTGGGTCATGTAGCCGACCTCACGCTTGATCTTCAGCGCGTCGGTTTCGAGGTTGTAGCCGAGCACCGTGCCGCCGCCGCCATCGGCGGTGAGCAGCCCGCACATCAGGCGAATGGTCGTGGTTTTGCCCGAGCCATTGGGCCCGAGAAAGCCCACGATCTCGCCGGTCTCCACCGTCATCGACACATGGTCGACAACGGTGCGGTCGCCGAAGCGCTTGACGAGATCATGAACTTCGATGGCGTTCACGGCTGGTCGTCCGCCAGCCGGACATCGACGATCTGCCCGGGTTTGAGCTGCGCCGCGCCGTTTTCAGGCCTCGCCTCGATCAGATGCGAAAGCTTCTGCCGCGTCTCAAGCGAATAAATCACCGGCGGCGTGAATTCGGGCTCGGGCGACGCATAGCTGATCAGCGCCGTCAGGTCGCCAGGGCAGCCATCGCAGGATACCGCCAGTCGGTCCCCGATCTGGATCGTGGAGAATTGCTCCTCCGGCACATAGAGCTTCAGCTTCACGGCGCCTTCGGGAAGGATTGAGATCACCGGTGCCGAGGGGCCTGACAGATCACCCGGATTGCGGATGACGTCGCTCACGCGCCCTTGTTCCGGCGCGGTGATCGTGCGCTTGGAAAGCCGCCACCGCGCCTGTTCGAGCGAGGCTTGCGCCTGTTCAACCTGATGCTCGGCGGCGGTGATCGTCTCGGTGCGCGCCGGCAGGCGGGCAACGTCGAGATCGGCCTCCGCCTTGCCAACCATCGCCTCGGCGGTGGTGACCGAGGTCTGCGCCTTGTCGAGATCGGCCTGGGTGGCGATGCCGCGCTTGAAAAGGTCCTGCGTGCGTTCGAACACGCGCTGCGCTTCCTCGGCCTGTGCCTTTGCCGAGCGGAGCGCGGCTTCAAGCACGGCGATTTCCTCCGGCCGCCGTCCTTGCCGCAAATCGGCGAGTTGCGCCTTCGCCTGTGCTAGCGCGGCGCTTGCCTGCGAAACAGCAATCTGCGCGTCGGTGTCTTCCAGAACCGCCAGCGGCTGCCCGGCTTTCACCCGGTCGCCGCGCCTGACATTGATCACCCGCACTTCGGCTGCTTCGATCGGCGCCAGGCGGACAAACTCGCCCTCGACATAACCGACCGCGAGAGGCGCGGCGGGTCCGCATGATGTGAATAGCGATGCCGCGAGCGGCAGTGAACATAGCAGGCTCATGGCTGCGCTCCTTTGCGCGCACGAATGATGGCGCGGACATTGCTGCCGGCAATCGAGGCGAGCTTCGCCGCCTCTTCAGGACCGACCGAGGGCCAGTCCATGCGGCGGATCACGGCCTCGCGCCCGATCCGCAGATAAACGACCTGTCCGATCAGCGTAAAAACGGTGATGCGTGTTTCTTCGCTCTCCGCAGGTTCGCCGGTCGCTTGTTCCCAAAGCTGGCAAAGCCGCTTGTGGACTGGTTCGAAAACGCCGGCATACATGATGTCGATCACCGGGCCGGGATGCGAAATCTCGCGCAGCACGAACTGGATGACGCGCGGTGCGACAGAGCCGGCAACCAGAAATCGAACCACCGTTTCAACCGTCCGGACAAGGCGTTCTTCGGCCTCCTCGGCGTTCCTGGGCGCCGCCTCGGTGAGACCGACCGCCGGGCCGGCCACCGACTTGATTGTTTCGACGACGAAACGCGCACAGGCAGCGCGCAGCCCGTCCTTGCCGCCGAAATGATAGGCGATGGAGCCGATATTCGCCTTGGCAGCGCCGGCAATGCCGCGCGTCGATGCGCCCTCAAAGCCATGCCGGCCAAAAAGATCGAGCCCGGCCAGGATGAGTGAGTTACGGGTGGCGTCGGCGCCGCTTTCACGGGTTTCAGTCATCAAGTGAGTTTAATCGATCGATTGATTAAATTCAACTCTAAACGCCTGTGCCAATCGGTTGCGTTGGACTCGCGACCAAAACCGACTATCTGGCAGGGGGAAGACAGGACAGGATTGTTATGACCGTCACCAAGGAAGCCGTCGTCGAAAAGCTGCGCAGTATTCGGGCGCAGGGCATGGACGGCGATATCGTCTCGCTCGGGCTCGTCTCTGAAATTTTCATCGCCGATGCCAAGGTGTTCTTTTCCGTCACCGTGCCCGCCGAGAAAGCGCGTGAGATGGAACCGCTGCGCGCCGCCGCCGAAACGGCGGTGAAGTCGTTGCCCGGTGTGGAAGGCACCGTCGTGGCACTGACTGCCGAGCGCAAAGGGGGTGGCATGGAACGCGCTCCGCAGCCACAGCCGCGCCCGGCACCCCAGCAGTCGCCCCAGCAGGGCAGGCAGCCTGCCAAGCGCGGCGTACCCGGCGTGAAGTCGATTATCGCGGTCGCCTCAGGCAAGGGCGGCGTCGGCAAGTCGACCACGGCCGTCAACATCGCACTCGGCCTTGCAGCCAATGGCCTCAATGTCGGCATTCTGGATGCCGACATTTACGGCCCCTCGATGCCGCGGTTGCTCGGCCTGAGCGGCAAGCCGGAAACCGTCGACGGCAAGGTGCTGAAGCCGATGCAGGCCTACGGCATCAAGGTCATGTCGATGGGCTTTCTGGTCGAGGAAGAAACGCCGATGATCTGGCGCGGACCGATGGTGATGTCGGCTCTGACCCAGATGCTGCGCGAAGTCGCCTGGGGCGAGCTCGATGTGCTGGTGGTCGACATGCCGCCTGGTACCGGCGATGCCCAGCTCACCATGGCGCAGCAGGTGCCGCTTGCCGGCGCAATCATCGTTTCCACGCCGCAGGATCTGGCGCTGATCGACGCCCGCAAGGGGCTCAACATGTTCCGCCGCGTTGACGTGCCGCTGCTCGGCATTGTCGAGAATATGAGCTATTTCATCGCGCCCGATACCGGCACGCGCTACGATATTTTCGGCAATGGCGGCGCACGTCGCGATGCGGAGCGTCTCGGCGTCCCGTTCCTCGGCGAAGTCCCGCTGACGATGAACATCCGCGAGCGCTCCGACAGCGGCGAACCTGTCGTGGCGTCGGAGCCGGATGGCCCGCAAGCCGCCATCTACAGGGAAATCGCCGGCCGTGTTCTGGAGCGGCTCAAAGAGGAAACGGCGGCGGCTGAGGCTGCGACGCCAGCAATCGTGTTCGAATAGCCGCCGGGACGGCGAGGGACAGATATGAACGATACGGTAATCCACGAGCAGCACGACGGTTACGACGTCCTGACTCTCAACCAGCCCGATCGGCTCAACCCGTTCAATGAAAGGCAGCATCAGGCGCTGGCTGCGGCGCTCGACAGGATCGAGAAGAACGACGACTGCCGCGTCGTTGTGCTGACCGGCGCCGGGCGCGGCTTCTGCGCCGGGCAGGATTTGGGCGAACGCGATTTCACCGACGCGACACAGAAATACGATCTGGGTGCCGGTCTTGAGAAATATTACAATCCGTTGATCCGCCGCCTGCGTGCGCTGGACAAGCCGGTTATCTGCGCTGTCAACGGCGTTGCCGCGGGGGCAGGTGCCAATATCGCACTGGCCGGAGACATCGTGATTGCCGCGCGCTCGGCAAGCTTCATCCAGATTTTCGCCCGCATCGGCCTCATCCCGGATGCCGGTGGCACCTGGTGGCTCACCCAGCGTCTGGGCGAGGCGCGCGCCAAGGCGCTGGCGCTCACCACCGAACCGCTGCCAGCCGAGAAGGCTGCCGAATGGGGCCTGATCTGGAAGGTGGTCGACGACGAGGTGCTGATGGACGAGGCTGTCGCTCTTGCCATTCAACTCGCCAATGGTCCCACCGCTGCCTATGCGCTGGCCAAGAAGGCGATTCAGGCGGCGTCTTCCAACACGCTCGATGCGCAGTTGGATCTGGAGCGTGAGCTGCAGCGCGAGGCGGGCTATTCGGACGACTACCGCGAGGGCGTTGCCGCCTTCCGCGAGAAGCGCAAAGCGAACTTCCGCAAGGTATGAACTGACCCCTCCCTCTTGAGGGGAGGGAATTAGCCGGCGCTTACAGTCTCGTTGAACGAGGAGAAGAATTCACCGGCCAGCTTCTTCGAGCTCGACTGGATCAGACGGCTGCCGAGCTGGGCGATTTTGCCGCCGACATCGGCTTTCGCCTTGTAGGTCAGGATCGTTGCGTCTGGCCCGTCTTCAGTCAGGCTGACATCGGCGCCGCCTTTTGCAAACCCCGCTATGCCTCCCTTGCCTTCGCCCGCGATCGTGTAGGAGTGCGGCGGGTTGAGGTTCTGGAGTTCGACCTCGCCGTTGAACTTGGCCTTGATCGGCCCGAGTTTCACCGAGACAACCGCTGAAAACGCGGTGTCGGATTTCTTGTCCAGGCTCTCGCAGCCCGGAATGCAGGCTTTCAGAATTTCAGCGTCGTTAAGTGCTTCCCACACTTTGCCGATCGGTGCGGCGATCCGCTCTTCTCCGGACATGTCCATTGCCATCGCGCAGCCCTTTCCTGTTCGCCGGCACTATGAGTTAAGTGCTGGCGTCCGGCTTGTCCATTGGCCGATGAGCTAATTCAGGCGGCCGACCTCAGCCGCCCGACCGCGTCGGCGAGTTCCCGTATTCCGGGCTCGATGTGATGAAGCGCGATTGACGAAATCCCGAGGCGCAGAAAGCGCGTTTGCGTGTCGGGTTCGTTGAAGAAACGCCCCCCGGGCTCGATCAGCACGCCGCGTTCGGCCGCATCGACGGCAAGATCGCGGGCGTCGGTGCCCGGAGGTCCCTTCAGCCAGAGCGACGTACCGCCCGGCGCGCCCGAAGGCCGCCACTGCGGCAAGTGCTCCGATATCGCTTCCGCCAGTTTCAGCCGGCGCTCCGAAAACGCCGTCGAAAGCCTGCGCACCAGCGCCTCGTGATGGCCGAGCGAAAGGAAAAGCGCCACCGCACGCTGATTGTTTGCCGGCGGGTGCCTCAGCATGTATCGCCGCAGCGCACGCAACTCCGCGATCAGTCCGGCATCGGCGACGATGTAGCCAATGCGCAGGCCGGGCGCGAGGGTCTTCGACATCGAGCCGACATAGATCACGCGGCCAGACGCGTCGGTGCCTTTCAGCGCCTGTTGCGGGGAGTCGTCGACGAGCTGGCTGTCGTAACCGTCCTCGATGATGATGCGGTCATGCTTTTCCGCGTCCTCAAGCAGTCTCCGCCGGCGCTCTTCGGAAAGCGGGACCATGGTCGGGCAATGGTGGTTGGGTGTCGTGAACACAAAGTCCGTGCCCGCCGGTATCGCGGACGGATCGATCCCATCCTTGTCGACGGGAACGGGCGCCACTTCGGCCCCGGAGAGCCGGAATATGCCCCGCGCATCCGGATAGCCCGGTTCTTCCATTGCCACCTTCGTCCCGCGCCCCATGAGCAGCGTCGAAAGCATGTAGAGGGCATGCTGTGCGCCAAGCGTGACGATGATTTCATCCGGGTTTGCGAAGATGCCGCGGCGCGGAAGCAGCCGCGCCTGAATCTGCTCGATCAGCAGCGGGTCGTCACGGTCGACGACGTCACCGGCCCAATTGCGGATTTCCAGCACCGCCAGTGCCATGCGATTGCATTCGCGCCATTCGGCGGTCGGAAACAGCGCCGGATCGAACTGGCCGTAGACGAACGGGTAAGGGGCCTTGATCCAGTTGCCCTGATAGGCCGGCTGCGGCGGCTCGCTGGAAGCCACACGCCGGCGCGCGCCCCAGTCGATGCGGTCGGGTTTCGGTTCGGGCCGGTGCGTATCGGCGTCCAGACCCGAAACGAATTCCGGATTGACGAAGTGGCCGCGCCGCTCGCGGGCGATCAGAAAGCCCTGATCCACGAGTTGCTGGAAAGCAAGCACCACGGTGCCGCGTGCAACACCCAGTTTCTCGGCGAGCATGCGGCATGAGGGAAGCGGCAGGGAAGCGGCAATTTGCCGGTCCAGGATCGCCGCGACAATGGCCTGCCGTATCTGCGCCTGAAGCGTCTGGCCTGAATCGGCGGATATCCGGAACAAGCCAGACCATATCGCGGCATCGTTTCGCGAAACCATACGTAATGCTCCTGGGGAAGGACATTCTGATTGGCGTCACGCAAACCTACGTCTGGTCCAATGGATTGCTCCAATGAATTTCTTTGATGAATAGATTTTGTACCACTGATGAATTGGCGTTATGCCATTGTGCTGCCGGGCCCCGCCTCTTTTTCAGCCAAAGCTATTGAATACGGCGCACGAATATGGCTTCTGCCGCCGTACACCCCAGAAACGGAGATGTTCTATGGACAGCGCAGCATTCGAGGCTGCAAGCGCCGCGCTAGAACGTCACCGGTCGGAAAACGCCGACTTTGACCTCCGCGCCGCCTTTGCCTCAGACCCGCAGCGATTCGGTCGCTTCTCCGCCGGGCTGGACGATCTGCTTGTCGATTTTTCCAAATGCGCGGTGAACGAACGTACGCTCGAATTGCTGTTTGATCTGGCGCGCGGGGCAGGTGTCGAGGCACGTCGCGCGGCGATGTTTGCCGGCGAAACGATCAATGCGACTGAACGCCGGGCTGTGTTGCACACGGCGCTGCGCAACCGTTCCGGTGCGCCCGTGTTCGTGGATGGCAGGGATGTCATGTTCGACGTTCTGGCAGTCCTGGAATCGATGGGCCGTTTCGCCGACGCCGTCCGTGACGGCGAGCTTAGGGGCGCTACGGGCAAACCGTTTACCGACGTCGTCAATATCGGCATCGGCGGATCGGACCTTGGGCCAGCGATGACGGTACTGGCGCTCGCGCCCTATCACGACGGTCCGCGCACCCACTTTGTTTCCAATGTCGACAGCGCCCATGTCTCTGACACGCTGAAAAGCCTCAACGCCGAGACGACGCTTTTTGTCGTCGCGTCCAAGACCTTCACCACGGTCGAGACCATGACCAACGCGGAGACGGCGCGCGCCTGGCTCACCGAGTGGCTGGGCAGCGGTGCTGTGGCCCATCACTTCGCCGCTGTCTCGACGGCGCTCGACAAGGTTGCCGAGTTCGGCATCGGTGACGATCGTGTTTTCGGCTTCTGGGACTGGGTGGGCGGCCGCTACTCGCTCTGGGCCGCGATCGGCCTGCCGATCATGATCGCTGTCGGCCCGCAGAATTTTGCCCGCCTGCTGGATGGCGCCCACGCGCTCGACCGGCATTTCGCCGAAGCGCCCGCGGCCGAGAACCTTCCGCTGCTTGTGGGCCTGATCGGCTATTGGCATCGTGTTCTGTGCGGGTATCCCACGCGGGCGGTGATCCCTTACGATCAGCGGCTCGCTCGCCTGCCGGCATATCTGCAGCAGCTGGATATGGAATCGAACGGCAAGGGCGTCACGATTGACGGCTCGCCTGTTGCTGGTCCGACCGGACCGGTCGTATGGGGTGAGCCGGGCACCAACGGCCAGCACGCCTTTTTCCAACTGCTGCATCAGGGCACCGATATCGTTCCGGTTGAGTTCATCCTCGCGGCCGAAAGCCACGAGCCGGCGCTGAAACACCACCACGATTTGCTTGTCGCCAATTGCCTCGCACAGTCGGAAGCCCTGATGAAAGGCCGCACGACGGAGGAAGCACGTGAGCAGCTTTTGGCAAAGGGCGTAGGCGCGGATGAGGCGGAACGGCTTGCTCCGCACAAGACGTTCCCCGGCAACCGGCCCTCGCTTACCATTCTCTACCGCAAGCTCGACCCGTATGCGCTCGGCCGCCTGATCGCACTCTATGAACACCGTGTCTTCGTTGAGGCATCGCTGTTCGGCATCAACGCATTCGACCAGTGGGGCGTCGAGCTCGGCAAGGAACTGGCGACGGCTCTGTTGCCGGTCGTTGAGGGAAAGAAGCCGGCCGATGGCAGCGATTCCTCTACCGCCGGTCTGGTGCGCCGCATCGGCGAATTGCGCGCCGGTAATTGATGCCGGCGATCCGCGGCCTCCTGTTCGACAAGGACGGAACGCTTGTCGATTTCGAGGCGACCTGGAGCGCGGTTGCCCGTGCGATGGCGCTTGATGCTGCGGAGGGCGATGCGGCACGCGCGCGGGAGTTTCTGACGCTCGCCGGCTTCGACGAGCGTTCGGGCAGCTTTGTCGCCGACTCTGTCTTTGCCGCCGGGACAAACGAAGACGTTGTGCGTCTGTGGCATCCCGCGCTTGAAGGCCAGCCCCTCGCCGATCGTGTCCGCTACTACGATGCGCGCACCAGCGTCGCGGGCGCAGCCTCTGCCGTGCCGGTGGCAGGCGTGCTGCCGGCCCTGAGCGACCTCCACAACGCAGGCTACTTGCTGGGCGTGGCAACGAATGATTCCGCCGATGGCGCCGCCCGGACGCTGGAAGCGCTCGGCGTAGCCGAATTGTTCAGCGCCGCGCTTGGCTATGACAGCGTGACCAACCCCAAACCCGCGCCGGACATGATCCATCGCTTTGCGCAGCTGAATGGTATTGAAGCGCCGGAGATCGCCTTTGTGGGCGACAACGGCCACGACATGGCGGCCGGGCGCGCCGCCGGCTGCGGTCTTGTTGTCGGTGTGCTGTCCGGCACCGGCACGCGTGAGACGCTCGCGTCGCTTGCCGACGTCGTTCTGGCTTCCGTAGCAGAACTGCCGGCCCTCTTGGCGGGGCGCTGAGCGCCCCGCATGTTAGGCTGCTATTGCAGGGCGCGGCGGAGCACCTTGCCGACATTGGTCTTGGGCAGCTCGTCGCGGAATTCGATGAGCTTCGGCCGCTTGTAGCCGGTCAGGTTTTCCTTGCAGTAGGCGTGGATCTGCTCTTCGGTGAGCCCGGGATCTTTCTTGACCACAAAAAGCTTCGGCACTTCGCCCGAATGCTCGTCCGGCACGCCGATGACCGCAGCCTCGAGCACACCCGGATGTTTGGCGACCACGTCCTCGATTTCGGTCGGATAGACGTTGAAACCCGATACCAGGATCATGTCCTTCTTGCGGTCGACGATCTTCACGAAACCGTTTTTGTCCATGAATCCCATGTCGCCGGACTTGAAGTAGCCGTCCTTGGTCATGACCTTGGCGGTTTCGTCCGGCCGGTTCCAGTAACCGGCCATCACCTGCGGGCCCTTGATCAGGATTTCGCCCACCTTGCCGGTCGGCACGTTCTTGCCGTCCTCATCGCGGATGACCACTTCGGTCGAGGGAACCGGCAGGCCGATAGTGCCTGTGAATTCCTTGGCATCGAACCGGTTCGCCGTTGCCACCGGCGAGGTTTCGGAAAGGCCGTATCCTTCCGCGATCACCAGCCCGGTCAGCTTTTTCCAGCGCTCTGCAACCCCGCTCTGGACGGCCATGCCGCCGCCGAAGGTGATGTACAGGCTCGAGAAATCGAGCTTCTGGAACTCTTCATTGTTGAGCAGTCCGTTGAACAGCGTGTTCAGACCGGGGAACACGTTGAACTTGTATTTGCGCAGCTCTTTCACGAAGGCGGGCAGGTCGCGCGGATTGGGGATCAGAATGTTCTGCGCCCCCTGCTGCATGCCCATGATCGCGTTCACCGTAAGCGCATAGATATGGTAGAGCGGCAGCGCGCAGATATAGATCATCCGCTCCGGCTTGGGTTTGTCCAGAAACGCGCATTCGACCCAGATCGCGTTCTGCGCGACATTGGCAAGCACGTTCCGGTTGAGCAACACCGCACCCTTCGAAACACCTGTCGTGCCGCCCGTATATTGCAGGAAGGCTACGTCGTCATGTCCGACATCGGCCGGGCGGAACGTGGCGGTTCTGCCCTTGTTCAGGGCGTCGTTGAACTTCACATGGCCGGGCAGGTTCCATGCAGGAACCATCTTCTTGACCCGCCTGACGACCAGGTTGACGATCGCGCCCTTGATGCCGCCGAGAAGATCGCCCATCGCCGCGACAACGACATGTTTGACCGATGTGTTCTGAATGACTTTCTCGAGCGTCGTCGCAAAATTTTCCAGGATGAAAATCGCCTCGGCGCCGGAATCGTTAAGCTGGTGTTCCAGTTCGCGCGGCGTATAGAGCGGGTTCACGTTCACGACGGTGTACCCTGCGCGCAGCACCGCCATCAGCGCCACGGGATATTGCAGGATGTTGGGCATCATCAGCGCAACGCGTGCGCCCTTCTTTAGCCCGGTCGACTGCAGGTACCCCGCCACATAGCGAGACAGCTCCTCCAGTTCGGTGAAGGTGATCGTCTTGTCCATGCAGGTGAAGGCCGGGCGGCTGCCATACTGCCTGCAGGCACTGACCATGAGTTCGGCAATCGATTTGTCGGTGATCTCGCCGATTTCGGTCGGAATCCCTGCTGGATAGCTTTTGTGCCAGGGCTTCGCGCCGGATTTGGAGGCAGCTTTCTTTGCCGGCGCCTTGGCGGCCGGCTTGCGCGCCGCTGCGGGCTTCGCGGTCTTCGCTGTGGCGGCGGCCTTCGCTGCTGGCTTGCGAGCCGTGGCAGGCTTCGAAGCAGCTTTCGCTGCAGCCGCGGGTTTCGAGGCCGTGCGCTTGGCGGCGGGTTTCGCGGCTGCCGCTCTTGCCGCTGCGCTGGCCGTTGTTTTCTTTGCGGAGGCTTTGGGCGCGGAAGCTTTGGTGCCCGCAGGTTTGGCGCCGCTGGCGGCACCCTTGCGTGCCGTCGCCGCTTTTGTTGTTTTGCCCTTTGCCGGTGTAGTTGCCTTCGCCAAATTGTCCTCCCTCGTAAGAGACCGGCGCACGGGGCGCGGCTCCATTCTTCTCATCAGCCGTGAAAAGCCGGTTCGCCGGTCACGCGATGCTATATACTGTATGTAGGGCCAGTGATTTGACGAACGCAAGGCTCTCGATTTTCGGGCCGCTACTGCCCGTAACCGCTATGGCCCTGCAGGAATGCCGCCTCTTCCTCGGTCAGTTCCCGCCCCAGTGTCGAGTTTCGGTGCGGAAACCGCCCGAAGCGCGCAACGATATCCCGATGTTCGATGGCGTATTTGAGCGATTCCTCTCCGCCATGCTGCTTGAACAGGTCCACGCAGCGCTCCTGATCGGAAAGGACCTCGGAATGCATGAACGGCATGTAGAAGAACGCCCGCCGGTCTTCCGCGACTTGCATATCGAAGCCCGCCTCGACCGCGTTGCGCGCCAGATCGAGCGCCGCCGCGTCGCTTGCAAACGCTGCCGGCTTCTTGCGGAACATGTTGCGCGAAAACTGGTCGAGCACGATGACCGCGGCCAGCGCGGCGTTCGCGTCGGTACGCGCTTCGGCGGGCGGGCTTGCGTTCAGCCGTGCATGAAGCGCGCCGAACCTCGTGCGGATCTTGTCGTCGACCTCGGCGCTGCCGGAATACCAGTCCTCGCGCGTCAGTTCATCGAACCAGAAGCTCAGAACGTCCTGAACCCAGTTGCCGTCGGCCATGGGGAGTAACCTCGTGTAGATTGGTGCTCAGTCGTTGAAACGCACCGTGTCGAACCTGGTCAGACCGTTGGGATCCGGTTGAACCGACACGGAGGCACGCATGGCGTGCGCGACGCGGCGCTGCGCCAGCGGCAGCACGATGCGCTCCTTCTGCACGTTGAGCCAGAGCCCGGCCAGCGCCGTCCGGCGCTCGTTCCTGTTGCGGATATTTGCGAGCGCGGCGACCTGTGACGAAAGCTCGGCATTGGCGTAGCCTTTCTGGCCGTCGACCAGCCAGCTGAGTATCGGCGCGGAGCCGTAGCCCGGCGCGGAATAGCTGCTGAGATGAAACGCGCTCTCGCCGGAGGCCACATGCGCATCGTGATCGGCTTGAGGCCGCGCCACGACATCGGCCCAGATGCCGATCGAGGTCAGCATTGCCTTGATCCGGTTGGCGGTTGCCTCGTCGCCGCGTGCGACATCGAGCTTCACGCCGAAACCATCCGGGTAGCCGGCCTCCGCCAGAAGTTCCTTTGCCCTGGCGGGGTTCGGCGAAAGTTGCGCGGCCAACCCCTTCGACCAGCCTTCTGCAAATGACGGTGCCAGAATGGCGGTCGCGTCGCTGTTCGCAAAAGAAGCCACTTCGTCGCGGTCGACCGTGCGGTCGATAGCTTCGCGCACCAGAGCATTGTCGAACGGGTTGCCGTCGGCACCGCCGGCCCCGAATCTGTAACCAAGATAGAGCACGGAATTCGCCGGCGCGGTCTCGACGGCAACATCTTCGATGCCGTCGAGGCGCTTCAGATCGGCTGCCGAAACGTCCTGCAATATTTCGAGCTCGGCCCAGGCCAGTGCCTTGCCGCGCAATTCGCTATCGGCGATCGGCAGGTAGACCACTTCTTTCGCTGCAGGCGGCGGTCCCGCATAACGGTCGTTGGCAGTCAGCTTGGTGCGCACCGCCGCATCGCGCGATTCGAGTTTGTAGGGCCCGGTGCCGTTTGCCTTGTCGGCGGCAGTGCTGTTTGCGCTTGCCAAACCGTTTTCGTTTGCCCAGCCGCTGTCCATGATCAGAATGCGCGTCAGCACCGCGGGCGGTGCCGCGGCAGGCTCGGCCATCCGGATTTCGACCGTGCGCGGGCTGGTTTCGCGGACCGAGATGATCTGCGACGCTTCGCCGGCGAAGGCCGATCCCTCGGCGCGCGCCCGGTTGATTGAGAACACCACATCCTCGGCATCGAACTCCGCTCCGTCATGGAAGGTGGCGCGTTTGAGATTGAACACCCAAAGGTTGGGATCGCCGGCGCTTGCCAGCCACGAGGCGGCGAGTACACCGCTCGCTGCGCCGCCCGGCTCGAAACGGATCAGCGGCTCGTAGATATTGTGGAGCAGCTGCTGCGTGTAACCGTCCGCTGCGGCATGCGGATCGAGCGTCGCGGCGTCGCCGGCGCGTCCCCAGCGCAAGGTCTCGGCCTCGGCGCTCAACGTGGTGAGAAGAAGTGCGGCGGACAGGGCTGCTAGCTTGCGGTAGGTCACGGCGGCTCCGATATTTGGGACAAACCCGGATACGACGCCGGGAGCGAAATTTCCAGTCCGGGCCTTTGCGGCGGGCGAGTTGCGCATCGAATGCGCCTACACAGCCTGCTGCCGGCGGATGGGCATTTACGGGGATCGCGCCCCGCGTCCCCTGGGCCGTTGCATCAGGTAGTTGATAAAGTCGACGATAAGCAGCGCGATCATGACCCTGACAAACTGGAAGCTGGCAACCATGGCAACGTCGAGATGCAGCACTTCGGCGGTGATGACCATCTCGGTTACAGCCCCCGGAGCATTGGCAAGGACCATTGTCGAAAGGTCCAGGTCAAATACCGCCGAAAGCGCGACCGACACCAGCGCGGAGGCGCATATGAGAAACAGGGTGGAAAACAGGAGGCCACCCAGAAACTGACGGGCACCGCGAAAAAGGTCTCGCCTGAACATCGCGCCCAGCGAGACGCCGATGAGTATCTGCCCGGCGGGGACGACGCCTTCGTGATGGCCGTCGAGCGGGACGCCCGAGGCGGCCATTGCGCCGACCACGATCATTGGCCCGAGAAAGAACGGGCTGGTCAGCCTCACGAAATGGGCGGCAATTCCGGCTGCCGCCGCGAGAAGAACAAGCAGAATCGTATCGAGCCACCCGCCTGCGATCGCTTCTGGTGCCGAACCCGGTATGGCTGCCAGAGTCATGATCGGCGGGAATAGAAGAACGACGAAGACGATACGCAAGGTCTGCGCGAGGGCAGTCTTTGCGCCGTCCCCGCCATTCTGATCGGCAAGCACCGCCATTTCAATCGGACCGCCGGGCACGGAGGCGTAGAGTGCGGTTGCGCGATGGGTTCCGAAGAACCGGGCCTGCGCGAGGCCATAGGCGATCGCGATGAAGGTCAGCGTCAGCGCGCCGGCAACAATTGGCACCACGTTGGACAATATTCGGTCGAACGCGTCCGGCGTCAGGTGCAGTCCGAGCGCGCCGCCGATGATCAACTGGCCGAGTACGCGCAGGGAAACGGGGGGTGCAGATGCGTTCATCGCCAGCGTTATGAAGGCGCTTGCGAACATTGGGCCGATCATCCATGCGAGCGGCACGCCCACCGTATTCGCAGCCGCGCCTGCAACATATGCAACCGCGAAAACGGCACCCACCTTGAGCAAGCGAAGAAGCGCGGTTCGTGGTTTGCCGCTCATGGCTGAGCGGAATCTGGCCGCGCGTCATATGCCAGGCGGAAGCCCAGATGGCCGGTTGCGCTGTCGGGCGGGCAGCCGAGACGTGCGGCGATGCGGTAGCGGTGGCAGTAGCTTGTGTGACAGAGGTGGGAGCCGCCCTTCATCAAACGCTGCTGTTGCGACCGCGCCACCTGATTGCGAATTTTCGCGGCGCGCGTGAGCGACCTGACGCGAAACGGATCCTCACACCACTCCCAGGTGTTGCCGACCATATTGTAGAGGCCGAAATCGTTGGGCGCGAAGCTGTCGACTGGCGCCGTACCGGCATATCCGTCGGCGGCATCGTTGATGTCGGGAAACCGCCCCTGCCAGATATTGCAGGGGAAAAACGCACTGTCATCGGGTTCGCGATCGCCCCATGGATAGACACCGCCGGAACGCCCCCGCGCAGCGTTTTCCCACTCCGCTTCGTTCGGCAGCCGCCCACCTGCCCAGGAGGCAAATGCGCGTGCATCCGCCCATGACACATGGACCGCGGGATGGGTCTCCCGGTCCTCGATGTGGCTCCCTTTGCCTTCGGGGTGCTTCCAGTATGCGCCCTCGATGCGTATCCACCAGGGTGCCTCGGGTGCGGCCGGCAGGGTATGGACAAGAGCCGGCTGCACGAAACCCTTGAACACGAAGGACCAGCCGAACTTTTCCGCCTCCGTTACATAGCCGGTATCCGCCACGAAGGCAGCGAAACGCTGGTTGCTGACGGCACAACGGTCGATGCCGTATGGGCGAAGCCGGACTTTGCGGGCCGGCCCTTCGCCGTCGATCGCCAGAAGCGGACTGTCTGTCCCCACGGTGGAGTCGCTGGCGCCGATCCATACGATTTCGCTGCGGTCGGCGCAGCCTGACGCGAAATTCTCCGGCTGGGCGGCGCGGCTCCCGCCTGCGGCCGGAACGCAACAGGGTTTGTCTACCCGGCTGGTCGAGGCAGCATCTACCGGTTGCGTCCGCGTCGCCAATTCGGCCTCTCT
The DNA here is from genome assembly GCF_004000235.1 of Mesorhizobium sp. Z1-4. Classification (GTDB taxonomy): domain Bacteria; phylum Pseudomonadota; class Alphaproteobacteria; order Rhizobiales; family Rhizobiaceae; genus RCIO01. Next base: position 795,908 of record NZ_RCIO01000001.1, on the reverse strand, counting down.
CTCAGGCGTCTCGCATATTGCGCTGCCGGGGATCGATGATGTCGCGCAGGCCATCGCCCATCAGATTGAGGCTCAGAACGGCGACTGCGATTGCAACGCCGGGGAACACGGCGATCCACCATGCTTCCTGAATATAGGTGCGCCCGTCGGCGATGATGTTGCCGAGGGATGGCGCGGGCGGCGGCGGTCCGACGCCGAGGAAGCTCAATATGGCTTCAGCGACGATCGAAACGGCGAACACGAAGGTGAGCTGGACGATCAGCGGCGACAGCGCGTTCGCGAGTATGTAGCGGAAGATGATGCGCGCGTGACTGGCACCGACGGCATGGGCGGCCTCGATGAACTGCATGCCCTGGACCACGAGTACGCTGGCGCGCACGATGCGCGCGGTACGCGGCGTGAAGGTGATCGTGAGTGCTATGATCGCGTTTATCTCCGACGGTCCAAGGGCCGCTGCCAGAGCGATTGCCAGAAGCACGCCGGGAAAGGCCATCAGCCCGTCCAGCCCGCGCATGATAAGGCCGTCGAGCCAGCGCACGTAACTCGCCAGCGTGCCCAGGATCGTACCCAGAATGCCGGTGGTCACGACGACGACCAGGCCGATGCGCAGTGAAACGCGGGTGCCGTAGATGATCCGGCTTGCGATGTCGCGGCCGAAGCCGTCCGTGCCGAACCAGTGTTCCCAGGACGGCGGCATCAGTATCGAGCGGTAGTCGCTCTTGTCCGGCGGGTAGGGCGCCAGCAGGTCGGCGAAAATCGCGAGCCCGAAGAAAATGCCGAGGATAACCAGTCCGAACAGGAACGACCGGTGCCCCAGCAGCCTGCCCGCCAGCAACCGCCAGCGCCTGCGGCGCGCGGCCGCCATTTCGGCGCCGAGGGAAATCGTGTCGTCGGAAGCTTTGGCGTCAGCGATCATCGCGAACCCTTGGATCGAACCAGACGTAGAGAACGTCGACAATGATGTTGACGAAGACGAAGATGAAGGCAGTTACCAGAAGCCCGCCCTGGATGATCGGGAAGTCGCGCCGCTGGATCGACCCGATGATCAGGCGTCCGACACCGGGCAATGAGAAGACCGATTCGATCACCACCGCGCCGCTCAGCAGCACGCCGGTTATCACCCCGACCACCGTAACGATCGGAACCAGGGCGTTTCTGAGCGCATGTTTGAATATCACCGTACGGGCGCGCATGCCCTTCGCCTTTGCCGTACGAACGAAGTCCTGATTGAGCACGTCCAGCATGCTTGAGCGCGTCATGCGGGCAATGACACCCATCTGGGTGAACGCCAGCGTCAATGCGGGGAGGGTCATGCACTGGACCCATCCGAAGAAATCCTCCGTCATCGGAACGTAGCCGCCGGTGGGAAACCAGCCGAGGAAAACGCCGAACAGGATGATCATGACGATCCCGAACCAGAAATCGGGAACCGAAAGTCCGACCAGTGCAACGACCATTGCGCCCTGATCGAGCCAGGTGTTTTGCCTGACAGCGGCAAGTATGCCCAGCAGCATGCCGATTGCGGTCGAGATCAGCAGTGCGAGCCCGGCCAGCGATAGTGTCACCGGAAGCCGCTCGAATACAGCCTCTGCCACGGAACGGTTGAGCAGGTATGAGTGTCCGAGGTCGCCTTGCAGCAGCCGGCCATACCAGGCCAGCGCCCGCTCGAGCAGAGGGCGGTCCAGACCGAGATTCTGCCGGATAGCGGCGATTTCTTCAGGTGTCGCGTCGCCGCCCGCGATTTCAGCTGTCACATCACCCGGCACGAGCCAGATGATCAGGAAGGTCACGACGGAAACAACAAGTAGAACGGGAATGGCACTCAAGAGGCGCCCGACGACAAACCGAAACAATGGAGTCCCCTGCTATGTTTGTCCGCGTGGCCGCCGGGGAATGCGATGCACTCCCCGGCGGCGTTGTCATACTAGAGTGTGTTCAGCCTTCGAACCACACATTGTACATGCGCGGAAAACGGAACGGCTTGAACCCTTTCACCGAAGAACGGCTGGCCTGCATCAGTCCGATATTGCCGAGCTTGACCACGCCGAAGAACTCGTAGAGGCGCGTCTGGATCTTCGCGAAGGTCTCCTTTCGGGCTTCCACCGTGGTGCCCGAGATCAGCTCTTCATAAAGCGCGTCGAGCTGCGGGTCGTTCTTGATGAAGTGCGGCTTCTCGCCGGTGAGCGTGGCGATCAGGCCAACCGGGCCGAGATAGGGCTCGATGCCCATCTGCAGCGTCCAGCCGTTCCAGCCCTCGGGCTGCAGCCTGATCTTCAGGGCAGTCGGCCAGTCGACCTGATTGACGACAGCGTTGATGCCGATCGCGTTCAGCTGCTCGGCGATCACGATGGCCGATTTGGAGTGACCGGGGATGTTCCCATCGGTCAGGATGGAAAATTCCTCGCCGGCATAGCCCGCTTCGGCAAGCAGTGCCTTGGCGCGTTCGGCGTCGGCCTGGTTGTAGTAGTCCTTGCCGATATCACCTGCATCGTAGGTCGTACCTTCGTACTGCCAGCCGTGGTCGAGCTGGAACAGCCCTTCCGTTGTGATGCCCATGACCTCTTCCATGTTCAGCGCCACCTGCACTGCTTCACGGAATTTGACGTTGTCGGACGGAGACACGTTCATGTTGAAGATGAAGGTGTTGAACGCCCACGGAATGTTCTCGTAGGTGACAATGTCGGCGTTGCTCTCCAGGCGCCGGGCCGACGGCACCGGAATCTGCTCGAGAATATGCACTTCGCCGGCTTCGAGAGCCGCCACCTGTGCGCCGGGCTCGGTGATGATACGGAAGGTGACCGTATCGAAATAGGCAGTCTTGTTGCCGCCAAAGCCGTCGACGCCGGAATAGCGCGTGTCGGCGCTGTAATCGGCGAAGCGTTCCAGTTTGACATGGCTGTCCGGAACATATTCGACATATTTGTACGGGCCGGTGCCAACGAAGCTGTTCTTGCCGGCTTCGGTGTCTGCGTCTTCCTCCGGAATGATAACTGCCGGAGCACGCGGCGACGAGAAGGCCTCCAGGAAGGTCGGTGTCGCCTTCTTCATCGTGAACGTGACTTCGTAGTCGCCGGTGATTTCGATGCTTTCGACCGGGTCGAGGAGGTTGCCGGTCGCGCCGACTTTGCGGTAGCGCTCGAGCGAGGCTTTGACGTCTGCGGCGGTCATCTCATCGCCGTTGTGGAACTTGACGCCCTTGCGAAGCGGGAAGCGGTAGGTCAGCCCGTCATCGGAGATGATGCAGTCTTCGGCGAGAATCGGGATTGGTGTTATGCCCTCGCTGAAGCCGTACAGCGTCTCGTAGATGTTCATGTTGATGTTGCGCGAAGCCTGAGAAGACGTCGACATCGCGTCGAGGCTTGGTGGGTTGGAACCCTGTACGACAATGACGTCGCCACCCATCGTCTGGGCCAGGGCGTCACTCGGGAAAAATGCTACCGAAAGGGCGAGCGCCCCAGTCACGGTTAGCACCCGTCCCATCGTTTTCAGTCGGCGATGCACTCCCATTTTCTCTCTAGCTCCCTGTTGGATTGGTATGTGGCGCCCTCAGAGACTTGTGGTTTACGGCCCATTGCCGCTATATCGGTGCCTCTAAGGATTTCGTATAATCGTATTATCGTATACAATGTTCGCATAGGACCTGAATGTCAAGGAATTCGCCGAACATGCCGACCGACACCACGCAAAAGACGTCCAGCAAACTCGCTACGCTCACGCCGCTGTCTGCGAAAACACTTGTAGATCAAGTAGTTGACGCGATTGTGGAGGCCACCGCTATGGGCGTCTTCCTTCCCGGCGACCGCATCGTGGAGGCGGAGGTGGCCCGCTCGCTGAATGTCAGCCGAATTCCCGTTCGCGAAGCGCTGCGTCTGTTGGAGAGCCAGGGTGTTGTCGTCAGCGAACGTTATCGAGGCATGCGCCTGATGAGCGTCAATATCGACCGTCTCGAAAAGTCGCTGAAGGTCAGGTTGGCTCTGGAGAAGCTGGCCGGGGGCGAGGTGATTAATCGGGCGCGGGTCGACCCGTCGGTTCTTGCGCCACTGGAAGAAGTTCTGAAGCGCATGCACGCCGCGGCGGACGCCGGCGACAGTTTTCAGGTTGCCCGCCTCGACACCGAGTTTCATCACTGCCTCTGCCAGCTGTCGCAGAACGATATTCTCGTCCGCGCCTGGGAACCGCTTTCGAGGCAGCTGACCATCATATTCGGCCTTTCGACCCTGAAAAAAGGCGTGAAGAGTATTGTTGCCGAGCATGACGACGTCATCGAAGCGATCCGCCGGGGAGATATCGAAGCGTTCGACAGCCTGATGGAGGTCCACATCCTCGATTATTCGCGCGCCGTCGATTACGAGAAGCTGGTCGAGCAGCTCCGCAAGCTGGAGAGCCGGCGCAAGGCCAGCTGAGCCGCCGGTGCGCTTTGCGGCGCAACCGGACTAGGCAACGGGCGCAACGGTGTTGCGCGCTTCGATCCCGAAAGAACCGGCCAGGGCAAAATCGTCGCCCGTGGCGTCCAGCAATTCGCAGAGGCGGCGATGCATGTCACGCGCCAGTGCGGCGTGTTCGGGCCGATCGACCAGATTGTCCATTTCATGGGGGTCGGTATGCAGGTCGAACAGCTGCCAGGGCCGGGCGCCTGTCCGGTCTCCGATCACCGTATATTTATAGCGCGCGGTCCGCACACCTCGCCACGTCTCGTCATAGTAGCTGCGATTGGCACGGGTCTCCGTCACGAATTCAAGCAGTACGCCTCGTCGGTCCGGTTCCCCTGTTTCACCGCGAATGAAAGGCGAGATATCCATGCCGGGCAGGCCATCGCCGGCCTTTCCTCCGGCAAGCCCCAGGAACGTCGGGAAGAGATCCTCCGTATTGACCGGGACCGAGGCGGTTTGCCCGCGCCGCGCAACCAGAGCTTCCGGGCCTGAAACGATCAGGGGAATTCCGACCGATTCTTCCCATGGCTCGGCTTTGCCCAGCATGCCGTGGCTGCCCCCGAGCTCGCCGTGGTCGGACAGGAATACGACCACGGTATTGTCCGCCAGGCCTTCCTTCTCAAGCGCCGCATTCAACCGGCCCATATTGTCGTCGATTCTCTCGATCATCGCGTAATAGGCTTGCATGTTGGCCTCCGCGACGCGCTCAACCGAAGCCGGGTCGTCCGGGTCCACTTTCCCGGCCGGGCCGCTTTCTTCAAACCATTCGGGCGGAAAAAACCTGATGCCGCCAAGGTCGACATTAGGCCGAAACAACAGGGGGCCCCGATCGCGAACGCGCCGAAGGCTGTCCTCCGGAGCAGTGAAGGGCGGGTGCGGTGCCTCGACCGACAGCATCAGGACAAAGGGTTGGTCGCCGCTGCGGTCTTTTTCCAGATACTCCAGAGCAAGCGAGAACAGCCCGTCCGTCTGATAGCCATCGATCCGGCGGGGCTGCGGATCGTCGTTTGCGAAATAGTAGGTATCGTAGAATTCATTGCGCAGCTCGAAGCCCCGCCAGTAGTCGAAGCCACGCCGATGGCTGGCCGGGATCGGAGTGCGGCACGCCTGCGAGAGGGTCAGTCCGCCGCTCACTCCATAGGCCGAATAAAGGTGCCATTTGCCGATATAGGCGGTAGCGTAACCCTCGTCTTTCAGCGCGTCCCCGATTGTCCGTTCGGCTGGTGATAGCCTGAAACCAAGTGCCGGAACGTTGCGCGAATGAGCATATTGGCCGGTGATCATCGAGAAGCGAAATGGCACGCAGGCCGGAAACGTCGCGCAAGCCGAGGTGAAGCGGACGCCGTTCTGGGCCATTCGGTCCAGGTTGGGTGTGCGCACATTCGGGTCGCCTGCGCAGCTCATCGCATCCCGCCGCATCTGATCGACCAGGACCACTATTATGTTCGGCTTGTTCATCTTTTTCGCCCCTGGTTGGGTAATACGGTGGGATTCTCAGGCCGGAACACCCGTTCCGAGACGGACATTCTCTATGGGTCTATCCTTGCAAATCGTATAATAGTATACAATCATGAATCTGATGAAGACGGTTTTTGGGTGGAACATTGAACGCTGAAGTCGATGAAAACGAAAAGCGGAGCGCGGCGGCCGAGGCTGGAGCCGGTCTGCTTCTGGAGGTCGAAAATCTTCGCGTTTCGTTCAGCGGCGTGAACATTGTCGACGGTCTGTCCTTCTCGCTTTCGCCCGGCGAAATCCTTGGAATCGTCGGCGAATCCGGCTCGGGCAAAAGCATGACCGCGCTCTCCATCATGCGGCTGCTACCCAAAAACGGCGTGATCGCGGCGGACCGGCTGCGGCTGAATGGCGAAGATTTGCTCGGCGCCAGCGATGCCAGGCTGGAAGAGCTGCGTGGTGCCTCGATGGGCATGATTTTCCAGGAGCCCATGACTGCGCTCAACCCGGTGCTGACCGTCGGGGACCAGATCATGGAAACGGTTCGCAGGCATTTGAAGGTCGGGCGGCGCGAAGCGCGCGAGCGCGGCATCGAGGCTTTGCGGCGCGTCGGAATTCCTTCGCCCGAGCAGCGCATGGACGATTTTCCGCATCGGCTGTCGGGCGGGATGCGCCAGCGCGTGATGATCGCGATGGCGCTGATCTGCAGGCCCAGGCTGCTGATCGCGGACGAACCGACAACGGCGCTCGATGTGACCGTGCAGGCCCAGATTCTGGACCTGATGCTCGACCTGCAGGACGAGTACAAGATGGGGATCATCCTGATCAGCCACGATCTCGGTGTGGTGTCGGCGTTCACCGACCGCGTCATGATCATGTATCTCGGGCAGGTGCTCGAGGACGCCAAGGCCGAAACGATTTTCTCTCAGCCGCTGCATCCATACACCGAGGGCCTGCTTGCGAGCATTCCGCCGGTCGATCGCGACGAGGAAAGGTTGGAGGCAATCAGGGGAACCGTGCCGCCGATCTTCGACCTGCCGCCCGGATGCCGTTTCGAACCGCGCTGCGGTTATGCGCGCCCCGCCTGTGCAACGGCTGTTCCGAGCCTTGTCGAATGCCAGCCGGCGCACCGGGCCGCATGTATTCGCAATACAGGCTATGAATTCCTACAGGAAATTTCGCGATGACGACCGAGCGCGCCGGCAAACCCATTCTGGTCGTCGATCGCCTGAGCAAGGACTTCGTCGTCGGCAAGGGCGGCCTTTTCGGCGAGAGCCGCTCCATAAGGGCGGTCGACGAGGTCAGCTTCACGATCAACCGGGGCGAAACGCTGGGGCTGGTCGGCGAGAGCGGCTGCGGCAAGACGACCACCGGGCGGCTTGTTCTGCGCCTTCTGGAAGCCACGTCCGGCAGCGTTCACTTTGAGGGCGAGGACATCCTGTCTCTCGAAAGAGACGCGCTGCGCGCCGTGCGGCGCAACATGCAGATCATTTTCCAGGATCCTTTTGGCGCGCTCAATCCGCGCATGACGGCCGGCGAGCTGATCGTGGAGCCGCTCGTTATCCACGGTGTGGGTGACGCCGTCTCGCGCGAGCGGAAGCTGAGATATCTGCTCGACCGCGTGGGTCTCGCCGCGTTTCATGCCGGACGCTACCCGCATGAGTTCTCAGGCGGACAGCGTCAGCGTATCTGTATCGCGCGGGCGCTGGCGCTGGAGCCGGCCTTTATCGTCTGCGACGAGGCGGTGTCGGCTCTCGATGTTTCGGTACAGGCGCAGACGTTGAACCTGTTGCAGGACCTGAAGCGCGATCTTGGCCTGACCTATCTTTTCATCTCGCACGACCTCGGCGTGGTCCGGCACATATCGGACAATGTCGCGGTGATGTATCTCGGCCAGATAGTCGAGATGGGTGCGAAAGGCTCGATCTTTCGAAGTCCGGCGCACCCATACGCGCAGGCGCTGCTGCAATCGGTGCCGTCGGCGGCGAAAGGGCGCAAATCCTTTTTCACCATCGAGGGCGACATCCCGAGCGCCGCCAATCCGCCGAGCGGCTGCCGCTTCCACACCCGCTGCCCGATCGCCGTCGAACGCTGCTCAAGCGAACGCCCGGCGCTGCGCGAAGTCATGCCGGGACATCTGGCAGCGTGTCACCTGGCGGGAACGCCGGCCAATCCAGTGCACACCGAGGAACTCATATGACCGACCGTCCCAACATCGTCCTCGTCCTTTCCGACCAGCAGCGCGCCGACTCGCTCGCTTCCTATGGCAACCGTTTCACGGTCACGCCGGGTACGGATGCGATGGCTGCGGCCGGCAAGTCCTTTGACGCTGCCTTTACGCCCTGGCCGGTTTGCACCCCGGCCCGGGGCACGATGTGGACCGGGGTCTATCCGCATCGGCATCAGCTCATCGACAACCTCTATGGTGTCGACAACGCATTTGCCTCCCATGCTGCCGTTAAGAAGACGGTGTTCGACCATCTGCGGAATGCCGGCTACCTCACCGCGCATTTCGGCAAATGGCACCTGGGTGAGATTCAGCCGCCCTTCTTCGATGTGTGGGTGGAATCGTTCAACTCCCGCAAGGGACATTGGATGGACGGAAAACTCGATGGCGAATACCGGCCGGACCGGCAGACAGATGCCGCCGTTGCCTTTCTGGATGAGCGAAAGGACGCAACGCAGCCATTCGCCATGGTGCTGAGCTTCTATCCTCCGCACGATCCCTATTCGGCGCCGGAGCGCTTTTATGAGCCCTATCGCGGCAAGGGAGTGCCCTTCGCCGGCTATTACGCGGCGGTCAGCGCGTTGGATGAAAACCTGGCGCGTGTCCGCGCGGCACTGGAAGAAAACGGCCTCGCCGACAACACCTACGTTATCTATTTTTCCGACCACGGAGATACGTTCTGGTATCGCCGGGAAGGCGAGCACAAATTCGTCTGCCATGACGATGCGATCCGTATTCCCTTCATCGTCGAAGGGCCGGGCATCGATCCCGCGACGCGCTCGGATGCTCCGGTCGGCCTGCAGGACCTGGCGCCGACGATGCTCGATTTCGCGGAAGCCCAAATACCGTCTTCCATGCATGGCCGCAGCCTCAAGCCGCTGCTGCTGGACGGCGATGCCGGCGGCTGGCGCGACGACTATTACGTCCAGAATATCACCCATGTGAGCAAGATCGAGCAGCGCGCGATCCGGACGGCGGGGTGGAAATTGATCGCGTCGGCCAATGGAGAGCATGAACTCTACAATCTCCAGGCCGATCCCGAAGAAGAACTCAATGTGTTTCTCACACCGCGCGACGATGGCGGTTTCCAGCGTTTCAAGCACTATCCGGACTATGCGGCCGTCATCGGCGAACTGGTGGCGCGAATGAAAAACTGGGCCGACGCGATGGGCGACGAGCGTGGGCTTGAGCTCGCCGGTGACGTTGCGAAGTCGATCGCCCCGCGCCTTGAGGTTCTGGAGAAGGCGTGAGCCTATTTCGACGGCGGGTCCACCCAGCTGTCGCCGGCGGCGATCGCAAACTGATACGTGCTCGTCGGCTGCGTCTGTTGGCCCCATTGGCGCAGGACCGCTTTTTCGGCGCAGCGCAAGTCGACTTCATGCCTGATCCGTTTCGGGTCCCACCCGTCCAGGACCCGCGCCGCCAGCTGTTGCCGCAGCTCCGCATATTCCGGGTCGTCCCCCAGATCGTGCAGTTCCGACGGATCGGTCTCTAGGTCGAACAGTTGCGGCCTGTGGCCTTCGACATGGACGTATTTGTATCTGCCCGAGCGGATCATGCGCTGGGTGGTCGCTTCCGGCCCGGTCCACACTGACGACAGATCGGTGACGTATTCGCTGAAGGTCTCATCGTCCCACACGGCGTCGGCATCCGCGGCAACCGGCAGAAGGCTCCTTGCGTTCGACCTCGGCAGTGCGGCTGCGCCGGCGGCCTGGAGCATTGTCGCGTTGAGGTCGCTGAGATTGACAATGTGCGCGCGGCGTTCGCTCTGCGGGAGAACACCCGGCCAGGACATTACAAGGGGCACGCGCACGGATTCCTCGTAGAACGTGTTCTTCCACCACAGGCCACGTTCGCCGATCTGCTCGCCATGATCGGACGCGTAGACCACCAGCGTATCATCGCCGAACCCGGCCTCTTCAAGCGCGTCAAGAATCCTGCCGATCTTCCGGTCGAGGGCGTGCACCAGACCGTAATAGGCCGTGCGGGCTCGGATGCTGTCGTCCGGAGCGGCGTCCTCGCAGCCGCTGAACCGACGCCAGTTCACCAGCCAGGGGTGTTCCGCCGAAGGGTCGGGGCACGGCAGCTCCGGCAGGCCCACCTTGCCCTCGAACAGGTCGTAATCCTCTGCTCGTGCGACAAACGGACAGTGCGGAAGAATAAAGCCGACAGCGAGCAGGAACGGCTGGTCGGAACCGGCAGTTCGCTCGGCGCCCAGCTCCGCAAGGCGCGCGCAGGCGGCGTCGGTGGTCGCGTCGTCCACCACCTCGTAGCCGGATTGACCGCGGCCCGATCTGCTGATGCTGACCGCCGGCACAGCCTCACCGCTGGCAGCCGGCGCCGAGGGTCCCTGTGCGCCTGCAAGAACGCCGAGGTCCTGCCGGCCCCCGCCCAGCCAGTTCGGTGAGCAGTCGCCGATATGGCGCTCTGAAAAACCATGCAACTGGTCGGGGCCGATCGAATGCATCCGGCCAGCCAGGATCGTCCTGTAGCCGGCGGCGCCCAGCGCGTGGGCATATGTCGGCAGATCGGAAGCGAGCTGATCTTCCAGCGTCCAGCAGCTTTGTTTGTGCGGCCACTGACCGGTAAGCAGCGACATGCGGCTTGGCGTGCAGATCGGGGAAGCGCAATACGCGTTGTCGAACGTCACGCCGCGGCGGGCGATCCGATCGATGTTGGGTGTCGCGCCAAGTGCGTCGCCGTAACAGCCCGCAACTTTGTAGGAATGCTGGTCGGATAGCAGGAAGAGAATGTTCGGTCGCTTCGCCATGCCGTTCGCCGGTGTCCCGTCAGTCGATCCGAGGTGTCCTGTAGAGAGTCTGGTTGCCGACCTTGATTTCCGCATCGACCAGATATGGCTTGAGAGCCGGGAGATCGACATCGACGCCCAGACCAGGCCGCTCCGGCGCACATATTTCACCATTGCCGTCGCGCAAAATAGGGTTCTCCGCCACCGCAAGGGCAAGCGGGCGGGGAGCTGCCGGGTATTCGCAGATGCGGTCATCGGCGATACCGGCATAGGCCTGCAGCGAAGCGCTCAGCGCCAGATGGGTTGTGAAGGTGTGGTTCACGTAGGTGATGCCGCGTTCCACGGCGAGGTCGGCGACGATCTTCGAAGGCCCGATGCCGCCGATACGCCCGCAGTCGATCTGGATATGACCGACTTTGCCATAGTCCATCAGATGCCGGGCCATGGCCACATTGTGGGCCGCCTCGCCGCCGGCAAGCCGGACCTTGGATTTCATGCCGGCCAGCGCAGCATAGGCTTCATAGGCGCTGCCGAAAAACGGTTCCTCGAACCAGAGCACCCGGGCGGCGTCGAGGCCGGCCAGACGCTGGGAAGCGGCATCGATGTCCTCGCCGAAGATCTGCCCGACATCGACCATGAGATGTGCGTCCGGCCCGATACCCTCGCGCGCGGCCGCAAACTGGTCGGCGTCGGCTTTGACACTGCCCGTTCCGATGGGCCCCCAGCCGAATTTGGCGGCGCCGAAGCCGTCGGCGCGGGCTTTCCTGCCGCGCTCCAGTGTCTCCTCCGGCGTATTGCCGAATAGAAGCGATGCGTAGGGAATCTTCGGTTCGGAGCGCTTGTAGCCCAGCATCTTCCACACGGGCTCGTCGCGCCGCCGGCCAAGCAGGTCCCAAAGCGCCATCTCGATACCGGAAAGCGTGTGAGGCGCCTGAAGCAGGTCCATACTGTCGCGCGCAACCAGCGCGCTGATGCGGGCGATGTCGTCGGGGCCTTCCAGCTTTTGTCCCAGAACCGACGCTGCGACGGGCCGGCACGCGCCATGCGACATGGGGCATATGAATGCCGCTATCGAGGGCAGCGGCGCCGCTTCGCATTCGCCCCACCCGATGTGGCCTCCGGCCGATACGCGCACGATAAGCGCATCCTGGCTGCCGTCGGCATCCGTCGTCACCTCCGGCATGGCGAAATAGAAGAAATCGACCGTTTCAATTTTCATGGACTGGACCGCCTCGTTGGATCAGCGGCCCTGGTGGCCGGGATAGATCGTCGCTTCGGGTTTGAACTCGACATCGGGGTCGAGCGGATACATCGGACGCGCGCAGATGGTGTGGCCGAGGCTTGGAATGTCGGCTGAGGTCGCGCCCGGCGCGTCGATGTTGAAATTCTTCTCCACCCACGCGTCGTACATGTGGAATTCGGTATGCGGCGATTTGACAATCACCAGATCGAAATCCGTGGGATTGCAGCCATTGGCATAATACATCGCGCGGTCGAACAGGCTGATTGTCTGAGAAAATACCACCACTGTGAAATTGTCGAAGGTCAGGACCGCGGTCGGACCTGCGTCGAGTTCCGTCTGCATGGTCTCCAGCCGCGAATGCCCGTCGGACAGGAGCTTGACCCGCGCGGTCACCGGCATCGGCCTGTAGCGGCCGGGATCGATCGCGCCGCCAAGCGTAACCGAAACCGTGCCGCCAACGCCCGCCTTGTGCGCCGCCGCGGCGGCAGCAGGATCGACGATCTGCGCCAGCACGCGCTTGCCGTATCCGGCATCCCGCAGCGCCGCGATGATCGCGTTGGAGTCGCCCGTTGCACCTGACGAGGTCGCGTCCGCCGCGTCGGTGAAAACCACCGTTCCGTTCATCGTGCGGGCCTGTGCGATCGCACGGTCGAGCGAAATCAGCTTCCCCTGCATGCGGAAACGCTGCGGCCAGAACTCGTTTGCGAGCCGGATCGCCTCGGCTTCGGCGACTGTCGGGTCGTCATCGGCCTCGACGATCACCTGCGTGCAAAGTTCCGGCACGTCGGTAAACGGATTGCCGATCATGATGCCGGCGGCGAGCGCTGTGCCGTCACGCTCGATGCGCTGGCATTCGCGGATGAGATCGCCATAGCAGCCTGTCGCGGTGATCAACTCGTCGCCGCGCACGAGTGCGGGGACAACAACGCGCGCGATGACGGGCCTTGCCGTTCCGTCGAGGATTTTCAGCAGCAGCCTTGCGGCACGCGCTCCGGTGTCGGCGAAATCGACATGAGGGTAGGTGTGGTAGAGCGCCAGCCCGTTGATCTGCCGCAGCATCCTGTCAGTCAGAATGCCGTGTAGGTCCAGCGAGATCACGATGGGAATGTCGGGGCCGGCCATCTTGCGGATTTCGGCAAGCAGATAGCCTTCCGGATCGAGCTCGCCGTCGGCGCCCATTGCGCCATGCAGCGATGCATAGACCGCATCGACGCCGTCGATACTGGCGCGAACCTGGTCGAGTATTTCGGTCGAAAGCCGCTTCCACCCGTCGGCTGACAGGAGCCCGGCGCTGCCGGCGCGTGCGGCGACGGTGGGCACCACCGTCACATCGGGCCGGGCCTCGAAAACCTCGAACGCACCGCCGAGTTCGGTGTTCAGCCCGCGATGGTTGAACAGTTCGTCGCCATGCGAGATGTGAAAATTTGCGTATTCCGACGGCAGCGGATTGAACGAGGAGATTTCCTGCTTGCAGTCGAGGACAAGTATTCGCGCCATGGGGTTCTCCGTAGCCGGTGCGGCGCGAACCGCAACGGCTGGATGTTGGGCTAGTTTGAGGGTGCGTAGTCGGTCATGACCACGGCAACGGTGTCGCCGCGCCCGACCCGGCCCGGCCCGGCTGACATCCACAAAATGCCGTCGCGCTTGTATTTGATCTCGATGGGGGCACGGTCCACGTCTTCGACAAAATGCAGATATCCCGCCGCCTGGCCGGCGAAGACCTGTTCGCCGACGACGTTGCACGGCTCGAATGTACCGACCGCCGGCGCAAACGAATAAAGGTCCGGTTCGGCCACCATCATGTGGCGCGTGGCGGGACTGCCGTCGGCCTGAGCGGTTTCGGGGTCGCCATCAATGACGTTGAAGTATTTGAGAATATTGTCGACACCGCGCCGCCCGATGCGGACACCCTCGACACTGACCCGGCCCCAGCCGCCGAGTTCGGTGCCAAGCGAGATGATGCCGCGGCGCTCAACGCAGGATGTGAAGGTCGCGCCTTCGTCGACTCCGCTGAACACGACGTTGTAGGGTGCTCCGAATGCCGCCGCGGCCTCAAGCGTGCGCTTCATGCGCTCCGGGTCGCCGACATCGTGCATATTGGTTGACAGGGCGGAATCGCCGGAGTGCCCGGCCGTATGCATATCGACTGAAATATCGGCCATGGGCAGGATCACACTGTCCATGAAGTGAGCGAGCATTTCGCTGAACGTGCCCTTGGGATTGCCTGGAAAGCAGCGATTCATGTCCCTGTTGTCGACCGGCGACAGGCGCGTATCGCTGTGCACCGCCGGCACATTTACGGCCGGCATCATGATCACGCGCCCTTGCACCGCACCGGGGTCCAGGGTCTGCGACAGGCGCGAGATGGCAATTGGTCCCTCATATTCGTCGCCGTGAACGGCGCCGGTCAGAAGAACTGTCGGCCCGGTCCCGTTTTTCACGACAATGATCGGGATTTCGACAATTCCCCAACCCGAAGTATTGCGCGATAGTGGAGCCCGCAGATACCCTGCCTGCCTGCCGTTCCTGTCAAAATCTATTTCGCAGGCAATGCGGCTCTTCTCTGTCGTCATGCTCATCAACGAACCCTCGTATGACTCTTGAATTGTATAATTGTATACTATATCCATTGCTGTCAACACGGTTCGGAAACCGCGAACAGGAGAGGACGACATGCATGGGCCCGCTGGAAAAAGCACCTCGGCCGTTCGCATCACGCGGGTCGCGGTGGCGCCGCTTGTAGGCGAAAGTCCGCCCGGTGGCTGGTCTGAGGAAATCAAGGCCGACGACTCGATCCACGCGTTGATTGCGGTTCACACCGACGCGGGCATTACAGGATATGGCAGTGCATTTGCCGAAGGCCGCCTGGTGGCTGCGGGCATGAAGGTGCTCGAACCGCTTATTGTCGGCGAAAACGCGCTGGAGCCGGAACGCGTAAGCGAAAAGCTGCACCAGAACACGTTCTGGATGGGCCGCGGCGGCACCCTGACTCACTGCATCAGCGGGCTCGACATCGCGCTGTGGGACATTCTCGGCAAGTTCACTGGGCTCTCGATCGGCCGCCTTGCCGGCGGGCGGTACAGGGACCGTGTCACACCCTATTGCTCACTGCTTATGGACGAGCCCTCCATCATGGCGGACGAGATCGCCGGCTACAGCGAAAGCGGGTTCCGCGCCTTCAAGATCGGCTGGGGTCCGTTTGGCCGCCGCGACGACTACAAGCTCGACGAGGCGATTGTCGAGGCGGCAAGGCGTGCCTTGCCTGAAGGCGGAAAATTGATGGTCGATGCGGGCGCCAGCGATGCTTATTGGCCGAACGGTCTCAAATGGGCGCTCCGTACGGCGGATATGCTCGCAGATCACGACGTGTGCTGGTTCGAGGAACCGCTCAGGCCGGACGATATCGATGACTTCGTCACCCTGCGGCGCGAAAGCCGGGTACCCATCGCGGGCGGCGAGGTACTGACGAGGAGGCAGGCCTACCTTCCGTTTCTGATGCGCGGCGCTTTTGATATCGTCCAGCCGGACGTCACGAAAGTCGGCGGCTTGAGCGAACAGCGCAGGATCGCCCGCATGGCAGACGATTTCGGCGTGCGGTATGTCGGCCATGGGTGGAACACCGCGCTTGGTCTCGCGGCCGACCTGCAGCTGGCGGCGGCGCTGCCGAATGTCGATCTCGTCGAATATATCGGCGGCAGCGCTTATGTGGACGACATTATGGCCAAACCGTTCGCTCTCGACGCAGAGGGAATGCTGGGCATTCCCGATCTGCCCGGTCTTGGCGTTTCGCTCGATCCCGAACGGGTAGCAAAATACGCGCCGGACGCAGCCGGCCTTTTCACATAATCACCATGCACGCGGGCAGTTTCGAATGAACCAGTATGACCTCCAGGACCGGGTAGCGATTGTAACGGGCGGCGCGCAGGGCATCGGGCTTGCCGTGGCAAAAAGGCTGGTCGCCTCGGGTGCCCAGGTCAGCCTGTGGGACCGCGACCGCTCTCTTGTGGAAGCGACAGCCGCTGACCTCGGCGAGCAGGCGCATGCGGTCGTGCTCGACCAGACGGATACCGCCGGGGTCAAGGCCGCCGCCGACGAAGTTGCCGAGCGGTTCGGCAGGATCGATGTCCTTGTCGCCAATGCGGGGATCGCGGGTCCCAATGCCACGGTGGCGGACTATCCTGTCGATGAATGGAAGAGCGTCGTCGATATCAACCTCAACGGGGTATTCAACTGCTGCCGCGCGGTAATTCCGCACATGATTGCGCGCAACTACGGCCGCGTCGTCAACGTGGCCTCCATCGCTGGCAAGGAAGGCAACCCCAACGCAGCAGCCTATTCCGCATCGAAAGCCGGCGTCATCGCGCTCACAAAATCTTTGGGCAAGGAAACGGCGGGGTACGACATCGCCGTCAATTGCGTAACTCCGGCCGCAGCACGCACGCGCATTTTCGACCAGATGCAGCAAAGCCACATCGACTACATGCTTTCCAAAATCCCGCGCGCCCGTTTTCTGGAAGTCGACGAGGCAGCATCGATGATCGCCTGGTTGTCGACGGAAGAGAATTCCTTCACGACCGCCGCTGTCTTCGACCTGTCGGGCGGGCGCGCCACCTACTAGCTGGGCGGCGCGAATACGTCGCCGGTCGCCAGGAGTATTTTTCGGCGAGGCGACACAACAGCGGGTTTCGTACCTTGCCGCAAGCGTTGGGCCGGGAGACAAAGCCGAAAACGCTTGGCGTGTTTTCTGTTGATCATTGGTACCGGTCGGGCCCATTTGCCTGCCGGTACAGACAATTGAGGAGAAACGAATGTCGCGCCTAGAGGGGAAGACATGTCTGGTAACCGCGGCCGGGCAGGGCATAGGCCGGGCGTCGGCGCTGGCAATGGCCCGCGAGGGCGCGCGGGTAATCGCCACTGACATCAATGCCGGGGCACTCGCCGAGCTTGCACGTGAAGGCATCGAGACGCGTATCCTCGATGTGCTCGACCCGCAGGCGATCGTTCAGGCGGCGGCCGAGGTTGGTGCGCCCGATGTTCTGTTCAACTGTGCCGGCTTCGTCGCCGGCGGCACGATAATGGACTGCGACGAGGATCAGTGGGCGTTTTCCTTCAGCCTCAATGTCACGGCGATGTACCGCATGATCCGGGCTTTCCTGCCGGCCATGATCGGTGCTGGCGGCGCGTCGATCATCAACATGTCCTCGGTCGCATCTTCGGTGATCGCGGCGCCCAACCGCTTCGTCTACGGCACCACCAAGGCGGCCGTCATCGGCATGACGAAGTCGATTGCCGCGGATTATGTGACACAGGGCATCCGCTGCAACGCGATTTGCCCCGGCACTGTCGAAAGCCCGTCGCTCGAACAGCGGCTTTCCGCAGGGGGGGACTATGATGCAGCACGGGCCGCTTTCGTGGCCCGCCAGCCGATCGGCAGGATCGGCAAACCTGAGGAAATCGCGGCACTCGTGGTCTATCTTGCATCGGACGAAAGCGCATACACCACCGGCGGGATCCACGTGATCGACGGCGGCTGGGCCAATATCTGAAGGAGCGGAATGTGAAACTTGTACGTTTTGGTGAGCCCGGCGCCGAGAAGCCTGGCATTGTGGATTCAGATGGGGCGATCCGCGACCTCTCCGGGCTGGTGCCCGATATCGGCGGCGATGCGATCTCGCAAGCGGGCCTGGCGAGGCTGGCGGCGGTCGACCCCGCATCGCTGCCTCTGGCGCCGGCCGCTGCGCGGCTCGGCCCCTGCGTGGCCGGTACCGGCAAATTCATCTGCATCGGCCTGAACTATGCCGACCACGCCGCCGAGAGCGGCATGGACGTGCCGCCCGAACCGGTCATCTTCATGAAGGCGACGAGCGCCATCTGCGGCCCGAACGACCCGATCCTCATTCCGCGCGGCAGCGAAAAGACCGACTGGGAAGTCGAGCTTGCGGTCATTATCGGCAAACGCGCGAAATACGTGTCGGAGGAGGACGCTCTCGATTACGTGGCCGGTTACGCCGTGACCAATGACGTCTCCGAGCGCGCTTTCCAGATCGAGCGTGCCGGTCAGTGGACCAAGGGCAAGTCGAGCGACAATTTCGGCCAGATCGGACCATGGCTGGTCACCCGCGACGAGGTTGAAGACCCGCAGAACCTCTCAATGTGGCTGAAGGTGAATGGCGAGACCAAGCAGGACGGCTCGACCCGCACCATGGTCTACGGGGTCAGGCACCTCGTTTCCTACCTGAGCCGTTTCATGAGCCTGCATCCGGGCGATGTGATCTCCACCGGAACGCCGCCCGGTGTTGGCATGGGCCAGAAGCCGCCGCGCTATCTCAGGCCGGGCGATGTGGTCGAACTTGGCATCGAGGGCCTCGGTTCCCAGCGACAGGACGTCATCGCCGATCCTGAATAGGATCGTGCCGGCGCCGCGCGAAATCCAAGCATTTCGCGCGGTGACGACCTGTAAAGGGGTGGTGTGGTCGCCAGCGAACCGGTCTCGGCTTCTGTTAGGTGAAGGTGCCGGACGACGGCTTCCGCATGGCCATCGCGTTTGCGTTGGCCGCATAACCGGGTAGCGGCCGTCAGCATACCCTCGGAGAAAGTCCGTTCGATCGCGCCTCGCCGCCGTTCACCCAACCCCAAAGGTGTGGTGCGTGCGTTCATGCGCCAAGTTGAGCTGTGCAGTATGCCTGCCTAGCAGGGGATAACCCTCAAGGAGCGGTCGAGGCTGCTGATGAGTTCGAAACCTGATGAGGTAACAATGCCGGTATCCTCGCACATCATTCCGCCCCAGCCAGGTTCGTAATAGGGGGTCTCTAGGCAGAACGTTGCGTTTTCCTGCAGCCTTGCTTCGCTGTGCGCGTTGATGACCGGTGCTTCGTAAACTGCAAGGCCGATGGAGTGGCCGAGGTGGTGTCGGCGAAAATTGGCGAAACCTTCCCGTTCGACAGTTCGCATGCCGGCTTCGAATACCTTGCTTGCAGCTGTGCCCGCGCGCGCGACTTCGATTTCCGCCTCCAGCCCTTTGAGGAGGGCGCGATACCGGCTGGCCTGTAATTTCGTGGGCTCACCGACGACCGCTGTGCGTGCAAGATCGGACTTGTAGCCGAAGTAACTGCAGCCAACGTCAAAGCGAAGCAAATCCCCCGGCTTCAGAGCGCGGTTCGCCGGGAAACAGTCGCAATAGGCGCTGCGAGGCCCGCCGACAACGGTGACGTTACGTGTAAAGCCACCGCCCATCGACATGGTTGCGGCCACGATACTGGCAATTTCCTTTTCGCTGACACCCACTTCGGCGGCCCGGATTCCGGCATCGATCGCCTGCTCGGTGATACTCGCCGCATGACGCAGAAGCGCAATTTCGTCGCCGAACTTCTGTGCACGCGTCTGCAACATGAAACTTGTGGCATCCGTCGTGTCGAAGTCTGAATTCTTGAGTGACTCCGCAATCGACGCAGGCAGGTGATCGAACTCAATGCCGATCTGCTTCGGCTTGATCCGGGTCATTGCCGCCGCCAGCGCATCGGCGAAATCGTTATGCCACTGTCGTCCATGCATGCCTGAACGATCTCCGGAGAAGTAGAACTCGCCGAATGGATAGAATTCATCGGCCTTGAAGCCGGCCTCTTCGGCGGCGGCGCAGTCCGCAGTGGGGGCAACCATGATCAACTCGTCTGCGGTGACGATAGCGCAATAGCCGTATCGGCGGTTGATGGTTGCTGGCATGCTTTCATAGCCGCTCGCGTACAGAACGTTCTCCGGGCTCGAGACCAAAAGCGCGTCAATTGCCGACTTTTGCATCCTGTCGCGAAGCCGGGCGAGCCGCTGGCGAGCCAACGAGCGAAGGTCCACATTGATCGCTCCGGACTGGAGCGTCTTGTGATTCAAGGCAGTGTTCATTCAGCTGGGTTCCGGTAGAAGAGTCATAATTGTTCCTATAATTGGAACGTCGTTTTATTGTGCATCACCGGTGAATTCCGGTCAATCGCCAGGAAGTGCGCTCGAGTGGAAAGAGGCCGGTTTTTGCGCGACGGCAAGGCGACATTTCTCGAAAAAGCCTAAAAATATTAGGAAAATGCTGGGTGCCGGTGAATCCTGGCCGTCCCTGTGGGGAGGCTGCGATTCCCGGCCAACCTGCCGGTTGACCGTGGCAATTCCTGATGATAATCGTAATAAATGATAACTTTGTTCCGATAATAGGAACAAAATTTGTATGTTTTGCAAACGCGCTTTGAGGGAGAAACGTCATGGCATTGAAGATGCTGGTTAGAATTGGAGCGATAGCCGCTCTGACCTGGGCTGGGGGCCTGGCCGCGGCTGCGGAACCCGTCACCCTGCGGGTCATTGGCCCGGCCAACAACGGCACAAGCTGGAAGATGTTCTATCGGCCGTTTTTTGAGGAAACCCTGCCCGCAATGTCGGAGGGTAAAATCAATGTCGAGCTGACCAGCCTAACCGACATGGGCATCAAGGGGCCGGAGGTGTTTCGCCTCGTGCGTCTCGGTGTAACCGACATCGCGACCACGGTCGCCGGCTATACCTCCGGCGAGGTGGCCGAGCTCGACGGCTACGATCTCACTGGTGCGGTCCAGGATATCGATACGCTGCAGAACGTTGTCGACGCCTACACGCCCGCAATTACCAAGATCATGGATGAGCGCGTCGGTGTGACCGTCCTTGGTCTCTATCCCTCTGTTCCGCAAGGTCTGTGGTGTGCGGCGCCGATATCCGGCCTTGAAGACATCAAGGGCAAAAAGGTGCGGGTATTCTCCGCAACCCAGGCCGACCTCATCACGGCGATCGGCGGCACGCCGGTAACGCTGGCATTTGCCGAGGTTGTGCCCGCGCTTCAGCGCAAGGTAATCGAATGCGCCGTTACCGGAACCTTGTCAGGCAACATTTCGAAGTGGCCCGAAGTCACCACCCATCTCTATCCGATCAACATGGGTTGGAGCCTCTATCTGGTCGTAGCCAACACAACCAACTGGAATGCGCTTTCTGAGGAAAACCGGAACTTCATTCTCGACAAGCTCCACTCGGAGATGATCGCTGATGCATGGCAGCTGGCGCGGGATGGCGACCAGCAGGGAATCTGGTGCTCGACTGGCGACAGTCGCTGCACCTACGGCGAAGCCGAATTCGTTACCCCTTACGACCTCGAGCTCGTGCCGGTCACCGACGAGGACAAGGCGCAGATTCGCGAACTGGTTCGTACCGTTCAGCTGCCGAAATTCGCTGAGCGTTGCGGTACGGAGTGCGTCCAGGAATGGAACGCTACGGTTGGTGAAGTGCTCGGCATCCAGGCGTCTGCCGAATAATTGACTGTCGAAACAGGAGCGCAGTTCGTGGATTATCTGCAAAGCACCGTTGAGCGAATATCGCGCTGGTCCGTCTATTTCTGCGGCGCGCTCCTGTTAGGCTGTGTCGGTCTGATCACCTTCGAGGTGGTCGGCCGCAAGCTTTTCAATCACTCTCTCCTGGCCGTTGAGGAGCTGTCCGGATACGCGCTGGCGATAAGCGTTGCCTGGGGGATTTCCTATACGCTGCTGCAGAAGGGCCATATCCGGATCGACGCGCTTTATGTTCATCTGCCAGCACCGCTTCGCCGCATCCTCGACGTTGCAGCGCTTCTGGCGCTGGCGCTGGTGTTCGGCACGCTGGTTTGGCACGCCTCGGGCGTGTTGCACGAATCGCTGCGGCTCGGCGCCAAGGCAAGCACGCCATTGGCGACGCCTTTGTGGATCCCGCAGAGCTTGTGGCTGGCCGGTCTCGGTTTCTTCTGCCTTTGCGTTTTCATGTTGCTGGCGCGTGCCGCCCAGCTCATCCTCCGTGGCGATTTCGCTGGTCTCGAAAGAGAGATAGGCGCGCACAATACCGAGCAGGAGGTTGAGTTCGAGCTCGCCGCCGAGCGGGAACGGAACCAGGCATCCAATATCTCTGGTGACCGCTGATGTTGCTTACCGCTTTCATTCTTCTGCTGATTTTGATGGCCTTGGGGCTGCCTGTGATGGCCGTTCTGGCTCTGATCGGCATGTCCCTCGATTACCTCTATTCGCCCATGCCGCTGACGCGCGTGATGGGGGAAGTGATCTGGCAGCATTCCAACGAATATCTTCTGCTCGCGATTCCGCTGTTCATTCTTCTGGGCGAGATCATGCTGCGGGCCGGCATCGCCGCCAGAATGTATGCCGCTGTCGGTCAGTGGATCTCCTGGTTGCCGGGAGGATTGATGCACACCAATGTCGGCACGAGCGCGCTGTTCGCCGCGACGTCGGGTTCAAGCGTTGCCACTGCGGCGACGATTGGTACCGTCGCGCTGCCCGAGATCGAGCGCCACGGTTACAACGAGAGACTGTTCCTCGGCAGTCTGGCTGCCGGCGGCACGCTCGGTATCCTCATTCCGCCTTCGATCAATATGATCCTCTACGGCGCGCTAACCGATACGTCGGTACCTCAGCTTTATGCCGCAGGCATCATTCCAGGCATCATCATGGCTGGCCTGTTCTCGATGGCGATCATCGTTGCCTGCAAATGGAACCCCAGGCTGCAGGGCAATCCCGTCAAGACCGACTGGCAGCGTCGGTTTTCAGCGCTTCCGGATCTGCTGATCCCGCTGGTGCTCTTTATTATTATCGTCGGCAGCATCTACGCCGGTTTCGCCACTCCCACCGAGGCGGCCGCACTCGGCGTCGTAGCCGCGTTCATCCTGGCCGCAGCCAACCGGCAGCTCAATATGCCGATGCTCGCACGCTGCATTGAGGGGACCCTGCGTACCACGGGGATGACATTGATCATCATCTTCGTGGCCTACTACCTGAATTTCGTTCTGGCCTCGATTGGCTTTGTAAGTGTCGTTAACCAGGCAATCGCGGCACTCGCCTGGCCGCCGCTGCTCATCATGCTGGCGCTTATTGTCATGTATGTCCTCATGGGCATGTTCATGGACACGTTTGCGGTCATGGTTCTGACCATTCCCTTAGTCACGCCAATCGTCGTGTCGCTGGGCTACGATCCGGTCTGGTTCGGCATTCTGATGATGATCCTGTGCGAAACTGCGCTGATCACTCCGCCGATCGGCATGGTTTGTTTCGTGGTGCAGGGCGTGCGCAAAAGCGGGTCGCTGAGCGATGTCTTCATCGGCATCACACCGTTCCTCAGCGTCCTGTTCCTGATGATGGCTCTGCTGCTGGCATTTCCTTCGATCGCCCTGTTCCTTCCAGAACTGCTTTACCGATGAGTGAGGGCGTTCAGATGACTTCGGACACGCAGGCAGGCACCGGCTCAGCGCCGACTCGGCTTGGCTTTCTCATTCCGCAGCTGAATGTCATGTGCGAAAGCGAGTTTCCTCGGCGGGTGCCGGAAGGGGTGAGCTGTCATTTCACCCGCTTGCCTAGACGTGGGTCCCAGATGCAGGGCGACGATCTGGTCGGCATGATGTTGAACGCCCCCGACCATGCCGAACTCCTGAAACGTATCGATGTCCGCGTCATTATGTGCGCCTGCACCAGCGGCACATTCTTCGGCGACACGCCGCAGGTTGACGAATTGGCGCACCGCGTCGCGGACCGCACTGGTATTCCAAGCTTCACGACCTCGTGCGCGGTTGTTGACGCGCTGGCTGCTGTGAAGGCGCGCTCGGTCTATATGCTGACCCCCTATCCACTCGATATCGCCGATCAGGAGATCCGCTTCCTCGACCATTACGGTTTCAGGGTGAGCGCATCCTATTCGTTCGAGTGCGCAGAAAGCAGGCAAGTCCGCGAGCTGGGCGCCGATAGGGTACGCAGAGCCTTGCTTGAAGACCGCGCCGCGGTCGAGCAGGCGGACGCCGTGTTCCTAAGCTGCACGAATATGCAGACAATGGATGTGCTGACCGAGCTCGAAGAGGTATTTGACAGACCGGTGATATCATCCAATTCGGCAACGCTCTGGCGTGCCATGGCAGCGGCGGGGTGCAATTTCGAAGACGTGCAATGCGGCCGGTTGTTTCGATTGCCCCATGAGGAAAACTGAACGGCACATTCGTGACATTGGAGCAAAGGTGACAAAAAGCGCTTCGTTGGAAAAAGGGTTGCTCGTTCTCAATCTGCTTGATGGCACAGAACAACCATTGGGCATCAGGGAGATCGCGCGCCGTTTGTCGATGGCCCCAGCGGTAACGCAGAGGATGGTTTCGACCTTATCTGAGTACAACTATGTGACTCAGGACCCCGACAGCAGGAAATACAAACTCGGCTACAGGGCTCTCTCGCTGGGATCTAACATGCTGAGCGACGATGCGCTCGTTTCGAGTGCCATGCCGGAACTGCGTCGGCTGGCCGATCTTCGCAATCTCAATTGCTATCTCGGCGTCGTACAGCGGAACAGTCTGGTTTACGTACTGGCAGTACAGAGCAGTGGCCCGGTTGCCATTCGCAGTGCACCTGGCACGGTATCGCATTTTCATTCCACTGCGATGGGCAAGGCGCTGCTTGCCGCGACCGATGAGGAGACTGCGAGGGCTTTGCTTGGGAGCGAACCTCTCGCTGTTCTCACATCAAGAACCATGACGGAAATCGACGCTGTTCTGGACGATCTGGGAACTGTACGCCGCACCGGTTTCGCTACGTCGATTGAAGAGAACCTTCCAGGCATTCACGGTGTCGGCGCGGTCGTGCGTGATGCCAGCGGCAAGGCCGTGGCTGGCCTGAGCGTTGCCTATTCTCCGCAGATTTCACCGCAGCAGACGATCGAAGCGGCTGCGCGGCTTGTTACCGAGGCCGCCGACAACGTTTCACGTCGCTTGGGGTGTCCGCTCGACAGATTGATCAATGCGGTCTGATGGCCGGTCCGGCCAGCGCTATCGATCCCTGGATCAGGCGGAAGCAAGGACGACGGAAGATGCGTCGATGTCGGACCGAAGCCGGATCGGACCTGATGGCGCGGGCTGCTTGCGGGTGCTTGCCGTTGTCGCTTTTCTCAATGCCCTGCTGTTGGCAAGGCGCTCTCCAACCGCTGAAAGCTGATCAGAATGTACATGCAAACCAAGTCGTCCAACTATCCGGCTCGCCTGAACGGGGAGCTCCAGGGATTCAAGTGCATCCGATGCGGCCACAACCTTCCGGTTGATGACTATCAGGAAGGGTGTCCGCAGTGTGCCGGCAGCAGCGAGCCTTCGAGCTTGGCTGCAACCTATGGCAAGAAGTTCTCGCCGGCGGAGTGGCAGACAGCGGGCGCGGGGCGGGGGATGGCTCGCTTCGGAGCTTTGCTTCCCTATCGTGATTTCCTCACGCTGGGCGAGGGCGACACACCTCTGGTCGAGGACCGGTATCTGGCGGCCCAGCTTGGCGTTGGGGAACTTTATCTGAAGAACGAATTTCAGAATCCGACCGGTTCGCACAAAGATCGCATGAGTGCTCTGGTGTGCGCGCGGGCACTGGATCTCGGCGGACGTCCTGTTGTAGCGGCCTCAAGCGGAAACGCTGGTGCCTCCGTCGCCGCATATGCCGCCGCGGCCGGTCTGCCGTGCACGATTGTCACCACGCAGCATGTCGCGCCCACCTGGCGCGAAGCCATCGAAATCACCGGCGCAAATGTGCTCTATGCAAACGACGCGAAAGCGCGCTGGCTTATCGTGGCAGACCTTGTTCGCAACGAGGGATATCTTTCAGCCACCAATTTTCTTGTGCCGCCGGTCGGCAGCAACCCGTTTGGTGTCGAGGGCTACAAGACAGTCGCCTATGAAATGCATGAGGAAAGGCCCGATGGGCTCGATGCGGTTGTGGTGTCGGTAGCGCGCGCAGACCTTATGTGGGGCATCTACAAGGGATATCGCGACCTGATCGATGCCGGCCTTGCCGCCAGGATGCCCCGCCTGTTTGCCGTTGAACCGTATCCGAGACTCTCGAGGGTGCTGGCGGGGGAGCCGCTGGCCGGCGATTTTCCTGGTACGACAAGCATGTCGTCGATCGGAGGCAGCACGGTCACCTATCAGGCGGTCGACGCTGTACGGGGCAGCGATGGCGGAGCCGTTGCGGTCAATGACGCCGAGACTGACGCCGCGCGACAGGAAATGGGACGGCGCGGCTTTTATCTGGAAAGATCGGCAGCAGCGACCGTCGCTGGGCTCCGGAAGCTGCTGGCGCGGGACGAGCTCTCCCAAAATTCGCGTGTCGCACTTATCGCGACATCCAGCGGATACAAGGACCCGAGCCTGACTTAGCAGGTTTCGGGATTGGGCATGAGTTGCCGCCAAGTCGAAGTATCGCATGAAGGCCTGGGCGGCCGCCCACGCTGCCGGCCCTTTTGAGATATCTCAGCGGAGGATGGCCGGTCTCTGGCGAGGCAGGGACCGGGATCCCCTGTTTGAAGTCAGGGCGCACCCTTCCGCGACATCAGCCCCGCGGCATCTGCGGTTCCGGGCCACTTCCCACAGGTGTCCGTCAGGATATCAGTAAATAGCCAGCGTACCGCCATAGAACGTAACCCGCGGTGCCGTGATAGTCATTGCGCCTGCACGCCGGGCAGCACGGACGATGTCAGCGACATCCTCCCGATGCCACGGAGAGAAAACGGGACTGCGGCGTCTACCTGACCTCGGATGCCCCCGAATTCCCGGTCTCTAGCGGATAACCCATTGAAAATGCGACGCTATCTAAAGCGACGCCGGAGGCTGTCAAAACTGGAGGACAGGCTGGTGCCGCTTACGTGACTCGAACACGTGACCCCATCATTACGAATGATGTGCTCTACCAACTGAGCTAAAGCGGCTCCGGAGCGGCAAAGCGCCGCCGGATTGCGCGCGTGATAGCCGCTCCGCTGTGCGAGATCAAGCGCCACCTTAACCTGCTTCAATTCGCACCTATGCGCGATCGCGCATAAATATCGGGCAGTTTTGGGCCAGCCCGATCCGCGCATTGGCAATTGGTTTAACTGCCATGGACTCCTGCCCCCGCTGCGCTAATCTTCCAGTACCCAGTCGCACAGTCAGGCGTGCGAGCGAGGCATTTGGAGGAGGATTCATGTCTGAGGTTTCAATGGTCGTGAACGGCAGGGAGGTTTCCGGAGCCGTTGAGGACCGGACCCTGCTCGTGCATTTTCTGCGCGAGACTTTGGGCCTGACCGGCACCCATGTCGGTTGCGACACGTCCCAGTGCGGCGCCTGTGTGGTGCATCTGGACGGCAAGGCCGTGAAATCCTGCTCGGTGCTTGCCGCGCAGGCTGCGGGCTCCGAGGTCGTCACCATCGAGGGGCTGGCGCCGGGCGCCGACCTGCACCCTGTGCAGGCTGCCTTTAAGGAAAATCACGGCCTGCAATGCGGCTTCTGCACGCCGGGCATGATCATGGCGGCTGTCGACATGATCAACCGGCATCCAGGCGGTCTCGACGAAAAAACCGTGCGCGCCGAGCTTGAGGGCAATATCTGCCGCTGCACAGGCTACCACAACATCGTCAAGGCCATTCTTGCTGCTTCCGAAGCGATGGCGAAGAGCAAGAAGGCCGCCTAGTGAGGGGAACAGGGTTGTAGGGGAGTAAGGCAGCAGGGAAACCATAGCCGACCTCCCTGCTGCCTTACTGCCCTACTCCCTTACTCCCTTCCTGCACTGGTTCTGGAGGAGAACTCTGATGGGTATGGAAGGCATTGGCGCCCGGGTGGCGCGCAAGGAAGACAAGAGGTTTGTGACCGGCGCCGGCCGCTATGTCGACGACATGGTCGTGCCGGGCATGAAACACGCCGCGTTTGTGCGCAGCCCACACGCGCACGCCGAGATCAAGGGCATCGACGTAAGCGCGGCGCAAAAGATGCCTGGCGTCATTGCCGTGCTGACCGGCAAGGAACTCAAGACAGACGGTATCGGCAACATCATCTGCGGCTGGATGATCCACTCCAAGGACGGCTCGCCCATGAACATGGGCGCCTGGTCGCCGCTGGCGGTGGATCGTGTACGCTATGTCGGCGACGCTGTGGTCATCGTAGTGGCGGACACCAAGGGCCAGGCGCGCGATGCGGCCGAGGCCGTCGATGTCACATATGAGGAGAAAGGCGCGGTCACGGACGCTGTTTCGGCGCTGAAGAATGGCGCTCCGCAGCTTCATCCCGAGGCCGCCAACAATCTGATCTACGATTGGGAGATCGGCGACGCCGCAGCTGCCGACAAGGCGATTGCATCGGCTGCGCATGTGACGACGATGCATATCGTCAACAACCGGCTGGTGCCAAATGCGATGGAGCCGCGCGCGGCGCTCGGCCACTACGACAAAGCCGAGGACCACTACACCTGCTGGACAACCTCGCAGAACCCGCATGTGGCGCGCCTCGTCATGAGCGCGTTCTACAATGTGGCGCCCGAAAACAAGCTGCGTGTGATCGCGCCAGATGTCGGCGGCGGCTTCGGCTCCAAGATCTACATCTACCCCGAAGAGATCGTCTGCCTGTGGGCCTCCAAGAAGTCCGGCGTGCCGGTCAAATGGGTGGCCGACCGCACAGAAAGCTTCCTCACCGATGCGCATGGCCGTGACCATGTCACGGAGGTTCAACTGGCGCTCGACGCTGACAACAAGATCACTGGCCTCAAGGTCGACACGATCGCCAATTTCGGCGCCTACATGTCGCTCTTTTCCAGCGCGGTGCCGACTTATCTCTATGCGACGCTGCTGTCTGGCCAGTATGTGATCCCGGCAATCCACTGCAACGTGCGGGCGGTCTACACCAACACCGCGCCCGTCGATGCCTATCGCGGGGCAGGGCGGCCGGAGGCGACATATCTTCTGGAGCGCATTATGGAGACCGCAGCGCGCGAGGTCGGCATGTCGCCCGCCGATTTCAGAAGCAGGAACTTCATCCGCGAGTTTCCGTATCAGACGCCGGTGATCATGAATTATGACGCGGGCGACTACGAAACCTCATTGAACGCCGCGATGAAAGCCGCCGACTATGACGGCTTCGCCGCCCGCCGCGACGCCGCGAAGAAGAACGGTAAGCTGCGCGGCATCGGCATGAGTTGCTACATCGAGGCATGCGGCATCGCGCCGTCTGCCGCGGTTGGGTCGCTCGGCGCCGGCGTCGGCCTTTGGGAAAGTGCGGAAGTGCGCGTCAATGGCGTCGGCACTATCGAGGTGCTGACCGGCTCGCACAGCCACGGCCAGGGCCACGAGACCACATTCGCCCAGCTTGTCGCCGACCGTTTCGGCGTGCCGCTGGATTCGGTTTCCATCGTCCATGGCGACACCGACAAGGTGCAGATGGGCATGGGCACCTACGGCTCGCGCTCCGGCGCGGTCGGCATGTCGGCCATTGCCAAGGCGCTCGACAAGGTGGAGGCCAAGGCCAAGAAGATCGCCGCGCATCTGCTTGAGGCGGACGAGGGCGACATCGTCATCGAAAACGGCGAACTCAAGGTTGCAGGCACCGACAAGACAGTGCCCTGGTTCCAGATGGCGCTGGCTGCCTATACCGCGCACAACCTGCCCGAAGGCATGGAGCCGGGCCTGAAAGAAGGCGCGTTTTATGACCCGTCCAACTTCACCTTCCCCGCCGGCTGCTACATCTGCGAGGTTGAGGTCGACCCTGAAACGGGCCGCACCGAGATCGTGCAGTTCGTGGCCGCCGACGACTTCGGCAACATCATCAATCCGATGATCGTGGAAGGGCAGGTTCATGGCGGCATCGCCCAGGGCGTTGGCCAGGCGCTGCTTGAGGGCTGCCAGTATGACGCCGGCTCCGGCCAGCTCGTGACGGCAAGTTACATGGATTACACCATGCCGCGAGCCGACGATCTGCCCTCGTTCAAGGTTTCGACCTCGAACACGCCGTGCCCGTCCAACCCGCTCGGCATCAAGGGCTGCGGCGAGGCAGGCGCGATCGGTTCACCGCCGGCGGTCATCAACGCCATCACCGACGCGATCGGCAACAACGATCTGACAATGCCGGCCACGCCGCAGAAGGTGTGGGCAGCATTGAACGCCTGAGATTGAGGAAGCAACCGCAGGGCCTGCGCCAGAAGGCGCGGCCCGCGAGCCAAGAGGACAAATAGATGTATCAGACCAATTATCACCGCGCTTCCTCCGTCGATGAGGCGGCCGGTCTGTTGAAGAAGGCCGATGACGGCAAATTCGTTTCCGGCGGCATGACGCTCATTCCGGCGATGAAGCAGCGGCTTGCCGCTCCTTCCGACCTGATCGACCTGCGTCACATCAAGGACCTGAAAGGCGTCAAGGTTTCGGGCAAGTCGGTCACCATCGGCGCCGCCACCACCCACGCCGAAGTCGCCAGCAATGCCGACCTCGCCAAAGTGTGCCCGGCCATGTGCCATCTGGCGGCGCATATCGGCGATCCGCATGTCCGCCACATGGGCACGATTGGCGGCTCCGTTGCCAACAACGACCCGGCGGCGGATTATCCGGCAGCTCTTCTGGCGCTCGACGCAACGGTCGTTACCAACCAGCGCGAAATCGCTGCGGCGGATTTCTTCACCGGCCTGTTCGAAACGGCATTGAATGAAGACGAGATCGTCACCGCCATTTCCTTTAACGCGCCCGACAAATGCGGCTACGCCAAGTTCCCGAACCCGGCCTCGCGCTACGCCATGACCGGCGTGTTCGTGGCAAGCTCGGGTGGCGGCGTAAAGGCTGCGGTCACCGGCGCTGGCGATGACGGCGTGTTCCGGTCGTCTGAAGTCGAGTCGGCACTTTCGAAATCCTTCGATGCCGCGGCGCTCGATGGCGTGTCGGTTTCTGCCGGCTCACTGATGAGCGACATCCACGCCTCGGCCGACTACCGCGCCAATCTCGTCGTGGTGATGGCGAAACGCGCGGTCGCAGCCGCCAACGGCTGAATGGAAATACAGAGTTGAAAAGAGGCCCGCTTCGGCGGGCCTTTTTTATTCCGTTGTATTGTCAATATTTCGAGCAGCACGAAAGATTGATATCTCCAAAGTAAAAATGGGAATGACGCGCACCACATGCTAGAATTTCCTTCGTGAGAACACGGAGGAGGTGCGGATGAAGGATTGGCTGGCCGAGAAGTTCATCCCGCTTGGGATTGCCTCCGCCATATGTGACGTCGGCTGGCGCTTCCTGTCGAAATTCGGATTCGAATATATTGCGAGCATCGCGGTCGAGAATTCATGGACCTTCAATCAAACGCTGATTGCCACATATGCAATCGGCGCTCTGGATATCTTGGCCAGCGCGTTTTGGTGGGCGTTCATATTCGGATTGGCGTTCCGAATCTTAGCTCATTTGGAGAAGGCGGGGTCAGCCGAACCAGCACAGTAGGTCAGCCATGACCCATGTCTGAATCGGAGCTGGCTCCTAGCCCTTCAGGCTCGCGACATATTTTTCCAGCGGCGCGCCGTAGTTCGGCGCCACGCCGCCGCGCTGCTCGGTGATATAGCCGCCGAAATATGCCCAGAACGACGAAGCGAAATCGCCGAAATATCCGTCCACGACCTCCTTCGAGCACAAGCCGCCATCGACACAGAAGGCCATGCGGTTGAGGAAATAGAGCATGCGGTCGAAATGCGCCTGGAACGTATCGGCTGGCATCGTGCCGCCATCGGACTGCATCGCCGCCACGCCGAGGCGGTCGAAATAGACGGCGCGTTCCGCAGCGGTCGCATTCTTGTCGAGCAATTCGCCGAACTGGGCGTTGAGCGCATCGAGCCGTTCGCCGATCGCCTGCTGCGCGGCCTGAAACTCCGGCTTCTCCCATAGCTCGATGAGTTGCAGCGTGCGCTCGACGCGGTTTTCCTCCCGCGTGTCGAGATATTGCAGCACCGAGAAAATGCCGCCGACGATGATCAGCACGCGCACCGCGAAGCCGGACCAGGCATAGGACCAGACGCGCCAGTCACGGGATTTGAAGGGGTTGTCGTCGCCGTTTTCCAGATCGGAATCCGGTTCGGTCTGCGATGCGCGCCGGCTCATTTGTTGCGCGGTGGCGGGCCCGAGGCTCGTCATCAGCAATCCCCGAGATCGATCTGCGCGGAGGGGTCGAGCTCCGTTTCCGGGTCTTCCAGCTTTCGCTTCAGACACACAAGCTGCGAAAGGGACAGGAAGAACTTCCGGCTTGGCTGCGCGGAGCCGGCCGCGCTGGGGCCCTTGAGTGCAGCCACCACGCCGCGTTCCTCTTCGCAGTCTTCGAGATTGATTGCCACTGTCGCAGCCGAACGGCTTTCAAGCAGCGGGTATTGCTCCAGGAAACAGCTGGCCAGCGCGGAATTAATGACGACCGATTTCGCGCAAAGCCCGCATGCCTGCTCTGCCGCCGCACTTGCGTGGGCGCCGGCGAGCATCAGCGAAAGCGATGCGGCAATCGTTCGTCTCAGCATTCGATTTCGTCCGGTTGCGGCTGCTGCGGTGAAAATAGCCGCCGCCGCGACTTTTGGATAGCGGCGGCAGGCTGCTCATTATTCGGTTGGCTTATTCTCGAGCGGGTAGATCAGCACCGCACCCTTCGAAGCGGGCGCCTGGCCAAGCTTCATCGCTCCGCGTGTCGAGGGCGCATCGCCAATGTCGCGCAGCAGGCCTGCAAAGCCTTCCGGATGCGCCGCCGAGCGCGTCATCACGCGCACGCCTTCCTGAGCGAGAAAGCTCAGGTCTTCCGTGGTGGTGATTGCGGTTCCTTCCGTCAGCACCACCACCATGCGCTCTACGCCGAAGCTCTCGTCGTTGAACTGAAGCAGCGGCAGCTCGACGTCTGCGCCGTCATGCAGCCGCTCGGCATACATATGGCTGATCGAATAGTCGGAACCGATATAGAGTACGTTGATATCGACGGGACGCCCGGAGCGGTTATGTGCTTCCAGATGCACCTGGTCGCCCGGATGCACCACCGGTGTGGTCGCTGCTTCCAGGGGGGCCAGTTCGTTGCTTTCCGCTGGCTTCACTTTGAACGCGACCTCGAACTCGCTGTCGTCGAAATTGTTGGCGGCTGCGAGACGCGCGAGGTTGGTGGCGCGGAATATCCGGGTCAGATTGTCGGCAACCTCGGTCTTGAGACCCTCCTGCGTGCTGCCCTGCAGCCCGATCGAGGGTGGGCGGCGGCCTTCCATGAGCGAAATCTCTGCCGTCGGCGGCAGGAACCACAGCCGCGGCGCGTCGCTGATCGCGTTGCGTGTGCCGGTGTCGATTGTCGCCGACATGGCACCCGGTCCGGCGTCGGCCACCAGCAGCGCAACGTCCTGCTCGCTGAGAACCGCCATCTTCAGGTCGGCATCGTCCTCGGGGTCGACAAGGCGGATTTTGACCGGTGTGTCCTCGTTGGCGGCAATTTCATCGAGCAATCGGTTGCTGGCCGCTACTTCTCCGGCAAACGTCGAACTCGCCGCCGGGCGCGCAACCACCAGTTCGGTGTCGAACGCTACTTCTGTCAGGCGCGCATAGGCACCGTCTGGAACGTCGCGGGGGTTGATCCTTGCATTGCCTGCAAATTCCACCGTGCCGAGCTTTGCCGTGAGCGACTGCGCGGAGCGCACCTCGGCATAACCGATCGCGTCTTCTATGGCGTCGGCCGGCGAATTGAGCAGCGCAAGCCGCGTGCCTGGCGCCAGCCGGTGCAGGGTGCCGGCGGGAATGGTCATGCCGCTGGGCTCGATCTTTACGCGCCATTGCTGCACGAATTCGCCACTCGACGTGCCGAACACCGGCGTGTCGAGATTGCCTTCGAACAGCGGCGTCGGGCGTGTTCGGTTTTGCGCGGCGTATTCCTGCATCACGCTCTGGCCGAGCTGGCGGTAGCTCATGGCAGGGTTCTGTGCGAGCTTGGAAAAAAGCGTGTAGGTGAAGAGGCCGAGTTTTTTTGCATCCTCGCTGCCGCGCGGCAGCGGCATTTCGGGCGTGGTCTCCACGGTCTGGGCGGCGAAGAACGCCACCATGCCGCCGGGCGCGATAGCCTCCGCGCCGGTTGGCGAGGCATCGCCATCGCCGGCCGTCTGTTTGGCATAAAGTGCCAGCGCGCGGGTTTCCTCGCGCTCCAGGCTGCGGGTGGATGCACCGGCGGCTTCTTTCAGCGCATCCGTAAAGGCCTGTTCGGGAATGCCGAGCTGATCGGGATCGATCTTGCGGTTGGTCACGTCGCCGTCGAGCGCGCGTGTCGCCGTGCCCGAATGGCAGGCGTCGATGACGATCCACACGAACGCGCCCTTGTCGCGGATCGCCTGCACCGCCGCACCTATTTCGTCATCGGGAAAGGCCGAAGGAATGCCCTTGGAACGGTCGACCCAGGGTGCGATGTCGGCGGGCAGGAACACCTCGTCCAGCCCGTCTGGCTCTGAGGTCACATCCGCAGCGGGCTGCTGGATGCCGTGGCCGGAAAAATGCAGATAAACGAAGTCGCCGCGCTCGGATTTCGCGGCGGCTTCGGCCAGCGCGTCGAGAATGGCCTGCCGTGTCGGCGAGATCGTCGCACCTTCGAGCCCGTCGGCAAGCACGGTCACGTTTTCGGGCGCGAACGGCACCGGCGCGCTGGTGGTAAGATATTCACGCACGAGCTGGGCATCGTTGTTGGGGCCGACGAGGTCGGCGCCCTGTACGTTCGGATATTTGGTCACCGCAACCAGAACGGCGCGGTTGGTGCGCGCTTCCGCGTCAGTCAGCACCGCCCCGCCGGCAAGCAGCGTCACGGTGGCCGCGAGCGTGCGCGCACAAATCCCGATTCTCATTCAAATCTCCCAACCCAAAGAAACCCAAGCCGTGCTCAGCTTCTACAGGAATGGGGCGGGATTGGGGAGGCGCCGCCGCCGCTACCGCGCCGTGGACCAGCCGAACCAGATGGCGACTGCGGCAAGCAGCAGGGAAAGTGTGCGTCGCGCCATCATTTCACGCCGGGGATCGTTGAGCAGGGGCTCCAGTGCACCTGCGGCAGCTACGATGCCTGCGTGAATTAAAGTTGCCACAAGCACATAGACCGCTGTCAGCAGCATCGTCTGCTGCATGATTGGGAGAGCCGGCTCAATGAAGGTCGGCAGCACGGCGACATAAAACACAGCGGCTTTCGGGTTCAGAATGTTGGTCACCAGCCCGCGCATGAAATAGCGCCGGTCTGACTGGCCGGTTGGCGATACAACGTCGGTGCCTTGCCGCCAGCCGTCCCATGCGAGGTAGAGCAGAAACACAATTCCTGCCCAGCGCAGCGCGTCATAGGCAACGTCCGATGCCTGTATCAGCTCCGCCACGCCGAACGCGGCCAGCGCGCCGATGACTGCAAGCCCGAGCGCCACCCCGGCTACCGTCGCAAAGCCCGGCCGCCGGCCCTCCGAGGAGGCAACCAGCGCCAGATAGGCCATGTTCGGCCCAGGCGTCAGCTCGATCAGAAACGAGGTGAGCGCAAAGGACGCGATGACCGGCAGATAGGCGGGGTCGAATGCGAACATCTGGCCGTCTAGTGCGCCTCGTCCCAGTTGTCGGCGGCGCGGGCGTCGACATGCAGCGGCACCGCCATGGAAATTGCCGGCATTGCGGCATTCTCCATGATGTCGCGGATCACGGGCATGGCCGGTTCCACATCCGCTTCGGGCGCTTCGAATATCAGTTCGTCATGCACTTGCAGCAGCATCTGCACGTTCGTCAGCTTGGCGTTGTCGAGAGCGGCGTCCATACGCACCATCGCACGGCGGATGATGTCGGCGGCCGAGCCCTGGATCGGCGCGTTGATCGCAGCGCGTTCGGAAAATGCGCGATGCTGCGGGTTGGACGCGCGGATTTCGGGATAATGCGCCCGTCGCCCGAATATCGTTTCCACATAGCCGTGCTCGCGGCAGAACGCTTTGGTGTTTTCCATGTAGTCGCGAATGCCGGGAAAGCGTTCGAAATATTTGTTGATGTAGTCGCTCGCTTCCGAGCGTTCGATGCCGAGCTGATTTGCAAGGCCGAAAGCCGAAATGCCGTAGATGATGCCGAAATTGATCGCCTTGGCGCGGCGGCGCACTTCCGGCGGCATGCCTTCCACAGGTACGGAGAACATCTCGGATGCCGTCATCGCGTGAATGTCGACACCGTCTTCGAACGCTTTCCTGAGCTGCGGAATGTCGGCCACATGGGCGAGCACGCGCAGTTCGATCTGGCTGTAGTCGGCCGAGATCAGCTTGTTGCCGGGTTCTGCGATGAAGGCGGCGCGGATCTTGCGGCCTTCCACTGTCCGGATCGGAATATTCTGCAGGTTCGGCTCCGACGATGAAAGCCGTCCGGTCGTGGTCGAGGCCAGTGCATAGGATGTGTGAACGCGCTTCGACTGCGGGTTGATATAGTCGGGCAGGGCGTCCGTATAAGTCGATTTCAGCTTGGTGACCTGGCGCCAGTCGACGATCTTGCGCGGCAGCTCGTGCCCTTCTGCCGCCAGCTCTTCAAGTATCTGCGCGGAGGTCGACCACTGCCCGGTCTTGGTCTTGCTGCCGCCGGGAAGCCCCATCTTGCCGAACAGAATATCGCCGAGCTGCTTCGGCGAGCCAATGGTGAAGCGCTCGTCTGCAAGCTCGTAGATTTCGTCTTCCAGCGCCGCCGCGCTCTGTGCGAATTCGCCCGAAAGCCGCGACAGGATCTGCCGGTCGACCGAGATGCCGCGCTGTTCCATGCGGCCAAGCACGCTGACGAGGGGGCGTTCCAGGCGCTCATATACGCTCGCCAGCCCCTTCGAGATCAGCCTCGGTTTGAGCGCCAGCCACAGCCGCAGCGTAACGTCGGCGATTTCGCCTGCGTATGCGGCGGCTTTGTCTACCGCCACCAGGTCGAAAGTGACCGCGCTGCGCCCGCTGCCTGTGAGTTCCTTGAGCGCGGTTGGCGTGTGGCCGAGCCAGCGCTCGGCGAGCGCTTCCATGTTCTGCCCGCCCGAGCCGGCGTCGGTCACATAGGACAGCAGCATCGTGTCGTCATAGTTGACGATGTCGATGCCATGCCTGTTCATCACGACGAGATACTGCTTGAGGTTCTGGCCGATCTTCAGGATCGAGCGGTCCTCAAGCACCGACTTGAGCACGGCAAGCGCATCGCGCACCGCTATCTGGCCGTCCACCAGCCCGCCGCCGAGCAAATCGCTGTCGCGGTCCTTGTGCGCCAGCGGCACATAGGCCACGCGGCCGGGTGTGATCGCCAGCGCGAAACCGACCAGCTCGGCCTGCATGGGATCGGGCGACGTGGTCTCGACATCGAACGCAAAATGCCCGAGCTCCCGCGCTTCCTCCGCCCATTTCTGCAGCGTGTCGACGTCGCGCACGGTCTCGTATCCAGCGTTATCCACGTCCTGCGCAACGATCTGCTCAGCCCGCTTCGCAGCAAGGGCCGCCGGCGCATATTCCTTTTCGCCGGACGTGTTGGCGCCATCGCCGTCGGCTGTGTTTTCGGTATTGCCGGAGCCGACATCTGGGCCGTGCGCGTCGCTGCCCCACTCCACTTTCACCTGCACCGGGTCGATCTCGCCGGCTTCCGCGCCCGTTTCCTCGGCAACGCGCCGGGTCAGCGAGGAAAATTCCATCGTCTTCAAAAAGCCGATCAGCTTGGGTCCGTCAGGCGGCTGCAGCGCGAATTGGTCGATCGTCTCCTTGACCGGAACGTCCATTTTCAGCCGCACCAGCTCGCGCGAAATGCGCGCCTTTTCGGCGTGTTCGATCAGGTTTTCGCGGCGTTTCTGCTGTTTGATTTCACCGGCGCGCTCAAGCAGCGTGTCGAGATCGCCATATTCATCCAGCAGCTGCGCCGCTGTCTTCGGGCCGATGCCGGGTACGCCCGGTACATTGTCGACCGAGTCGCCGGTGAGCGCCTGCAGGTCGATCATTTTGTCGGGCCCGACGCCCCATTTCTCCATCACTTCGGAAATGCCGATCTCACGGTCTTTCATCGGATCGTACATGCCGACATGGTCGGTCACGAGCTGCATCAGATCCTTGTCTGAAGAGATGATCGTGGTGTCGCCGCCCGCTTCGCTCATCTGCCGGGCATAGGTGGCGATCAGGTCGTCGGCCTCGAATCCTTCCAGCTCGATGCAGGGCAGGTTGAAGGCTTTGGTCGCCTCGCGGATCAGCCCGAACTGCGGAATGAGGTCTTCCGGCGGCTCGGAGCGGTTCGCCTTGTAGTCGGAATAGATTTCATGACGGAACGTCTTCGACGAATAGTCGAAAATCACCGCCAGATGGGTCGGCACGACGCCGACATCGGTGTTGCGCGCATCGAGCATCAGCTTCCACAGCATGTTGCAGAAGCCGGACACCGCGCCCACCGGCAGGCCGTCGGATTTGCGGGTCAGCGGCGGCAGCGCGTGGTATGCGCGGAAAATGTAGCCGGAACCGTCAATGAGGAAGAGATGATCGCCTTTTGCCATGGGGCGAAGGGGTAGCCTGCGCTCGCCGCTGTGTCCATTGCTAAGAGCCGTTCCTGACAACGCTCCTGACGCAGTGCAGCATGCTCACGCCTTCGTTACACAACTGTAATGTTGACGCCCTTGAATCGCCATCATCGCAGTCACAAATCCTAGTCATCGGCAATTTTCGCCGGGTCCGGACATAGGCCCGTCCCCCGCCTACCCGGACATCTAAGACGGCAGCCTCATCCCCCTCTCCGGGCTGCCGTCCAGTTTGAAGTAACGCCGCCGTGGTTCCCCCTCCACCACGGCGGCACTTTTTTGTTCGATACGCTTGTGCTGCTTAACGGAAATCTTGCCATTTCCCGGCATATTCGGCGCGAAAATTGTCCGGCGGAGCATAAATTGATGGCAACACATCTCCGTTTTCTGAAACAGCGGTCCGGCGCGGCGGATCTGCCCGCCGGCATTGCGGTCCGGTACGCTGTCTGTTCCGATGTGAACGGCCAGATTGCGGAGCCGCGCATCGTTTTCGACCTCGAAAAGCCGCATCTGGGGGGCGGTGCGCAATGCCGCGGCGCCGACGGGCAGGCCCTGACGGTCGATTGGTCGGCGCGCGAGCCGGGGACGTGGCGTCTCATCGACGCCGGCGGCGCGGTTGTCGCTGTTGCTTCGCGGCGCGGCGGGTTGAAATCCGGTATCCGGCTGACCTCCGCGCAGAATGACGTGCTCGCCGAGTTCGTGGACCCTGCATCGGTCTCCCGGCAAATATTGCGTTCGGTCCTCAACGGCAGCAATTGCACCTATCTTTGCCTTGCGGGCGACAAACCGCTTGGCCAACTCGTGCGGCTGCCGCGCGGCGGACAAAGGTCCGCCGGTATGGTCGGTCGGCTGAAGGGGCTTCTTGCGACCCACGACTGGGTGTTCGTGTCTGAGGGAGCAGGCGAACTCGGCGCACGCGAGGAGCATCTTGAGCCGGTCGTCTTCGCTGCACTGGTTGCCATCGTCGATCTCGAATTCGCCGACGCCTGATTTTCCGGCCGAGCTGCTACCGCCTTTCCTTTTCCCGTCAGCCGGAGATAGGATCGCCAGCAATTCTACGCTCCTGCATTCCGAGGAAATTTCATGTCCGAACTCGCTTCCGTCCTCGCCCGGATCGACACCGATCTGGACGCCAGTCTCGAACGTCTTTTTGCACTGCTTCGCATCCCTTCGATTTCGACCGATCCGGCCTTCAAGTCCGAATGCCGCGCCGCAGCCGAATGGCTCGCGGAAGACCTGAAGTCGATCGGTTTCGAAGCAAGCGTGCGCAATACCGAAGGCCACCCCATGGTCGTCGGTCACCATGACGGCCCGCGGCCTGATGCGCCGCACGTTCTTTTCTATGGACATTACGATGTACAACCGGTCGATCCGCTGTCGCTTTGGAACGACGATCCCTTTGTTCCGGCGGTGAAGGAGGTCGATGGCGTGCGTGTCATCACCGGGCGCGGTTCGTCCGACGACAAGGGGCAGCTTATGACGTTTGTCGAAGCATGCCGCGCCTACAAGGCGGTCCACGGCTCTCTCCCCTGCCGGGTGACGCTTCTCTTCGAGGGCGAGGAGGAGTCCGGTTCGCCGTCGCTGCACCCGTTTCTCAAGGCCAATGCGGATGAGCTGAAGGCCGACTTTGCCATGGTCTGCGACACCGGCATGTGGGACGCACAGACGCCGGCCATCACCACCGGGCTGCGCGGCCTCGTGGGCGAGGAGATCACGATCCATGCCGCCGACCGGGACCTGCATTCCGGCGAATATGGCGGCGCCGCGGCCAACCCGATCCGCATCCTGGCGAAAATCCTGGCCGACATGCATGACGAGACGGGACGGGTCACGATCCCCGGCTTTTACGATGGCGTCGAGGAAACGCCTGTCCAGGTCAAGCAGTCTTGGGACAAGCTCGGCATGACAGCCGAGAAGTTTCTCGGCGAGATTGGACTTTCGGTCCCTTCCGGCGAAAAGGGCCGGTCCGTTCTGGAACTCGTATGGGCGCGGCCGACGGCCGAGTTCAACGGCATCTCCGGTGGCTACGAGGGCGACGGCTTCAAGACCGTCATTGCCGCAAAGGCGTCGGCCAAGGTGTCGTTCCGGCTGGTTCACCAGCAGGACCCGGAGAAGATAAGGGCCGCGTTCCGCGCCTTCGTCGAGCAGCGCCTGCCGGCCGATTGCCGGGTCGAGTTTCAAAAGCACGGCTCCGGGCCTGCCATTCAGCTGGCATTCGATTCGCCGATGGTAACAAGCGCGAAATCCGCTCTCTCCGACGAATGGGGCAAACCCGCGCTCACCATTGCGATGGGCGGCTCTATTCCCATTGTCGGCGACTTCCAGTCGATGCTCGGCATGGATTCGCTGCTGGTCGGCTTCGGTCTCCATGACGACCGCATCCATTCGCCCAATGAGAAGTACAACGTCACGTCCTTCCACAAGGGGCAGCGCTCTTGGGCGCGCATTCTGGATGCGATCGCGTCGTAGGCCGGGTCAGGCCAGCCGGTAGAGGATGGGAATTGCGGCGGTATCGTTCGCCTCGAAATGCGCCAGCACATAGCGGCCGAAGCTGCGCTTGAAGAGCAGCGAGGGCACGATGTCGCTTAGGCTGTCCCACCGGCAGTGATTGATGATCGTATACCGTGCACCCTGCTGGTCGAGTGGCCGCGTCAGCACCGAATTGTCGAGGCCGGTCTGGTCCTGGAACCAGCCGGCCGTGTAATCCCACACGGCCAGATTCTGGGTTTCGTCGGCAGCAAAGAAATAGTTGAGAAGGAACACTCCGTCTCGGCTGTGATCCACCTCGCCGATGCGCCTTAGATTGGCGCCCACCATGCGGTAGCAGTGTTTTGCCGCCTCGTTCATGCGGGCTTCAATGGCGGCGAATTCAGGCAGCGCAGCCACTGTGGCCGCTTCTTCCGGCGTCGTGACCCTTACCAGAAGCGCAACGTCATACCGTGCAATATGCACATCTGGCCGCTTCTCGAGAAAAGCTCCGCGTCCTGGCGGAATGA
Source organism: Mesorhizobium sp. Z1-4 (assembly GCF_004000235.1). Lineage (GTDB taxonomy): Bacteria > Pseudomonadota > Alphaproteobacteria > Rhizobiales > Rhizobiaceae > RCIO01. The sequence goes on along the minus strand of NZ_RCIO01000001.1, from coordinate 754,509 downwards.
GCAGCGCCTTGAATAGGGTCGCTTCCTCGACAGCGGCATGCGTTTTCAGCGTCGGAAGCAGCGCCTTGATGTCGGCGATCAGGCGCTTCTTGGCGGCGCTTTCGATGAAATAGCCGATCGGCGGACGGCGATCGACTTCGCCCGCAAGCAGCACATAACCCCGGCCGTTGGGTTCCGTGAGCGAAACCTTTGGAAAAGTGCCGGCATCTTTCAGTCTGACGAGGTCGTGGTTTGTCATTTTTTCCCGCTTTCAGCAGTTTGGCGGTATCAGTCCGCCAAATAGGTGTAATATACACATAATAGCTATGAACTCATTTGTCGACAAGCCGCCATACTGGATCAACCGCGCCGCCTTCCTCTTCCGCGCCGAGCTTCAGCGCGCCTTCGCGGCGGACGGGATCGACATCACGCCGGAGGAATGGGCCCTGCTGATGGTGCTGCGGGAGCGTAGGCCGCTGACGGTAGGGGCTCTGGCCGAGCTCACAATGCGCGATCGCACGACGGTGACACGCTTTCTCGACACGCTTTCCGGCAAGGGGCTGGTGACACGCGCGGCGGATGAAAAGGATCGCCGCCGCACCCTGATTGGTTTGTCGGCGCAAGCCGAGCACCTCTTCCCGCGCATGCTTGGCCATGTCGAAGCCATGATCGGCCGCGCCGGGCGCGGAATTTCGCGTGAAGAGATGGCGACGACCCTCTCCGTACTCCAGCGGCTGATTTCGAACCTGAACGAAAAGGATTGAAAGGTCTGTGCGCATTGCTCCGTGCCCGGCATCCGGCTAATCAGGCCGACAACCAAGCCGGAGCTGCCCAATGACGATTCGTTTTCATCGCCACGACCTGCCCGACCTCGCAAACTATGATGTCGATGCGGTTGCGATCGACACCGAGACATTGGGGCTTAACCCGCTGCGCGACCGGCTCTGTGTCGTCCAGATTTCGCCGGGCGACGGTACCGCCGACGTGATCCAGATATCCAGGGGGCAGAAGAAGGCTCCGAACCTCGTCAGCCTGCTGCGCGACCGGAAGGTGACCAAGCTGTTCCATTTCGGCCGCTTCGATCTGGCAGTGCTTTTTCACACCTTTGGCGTCATGCCGCAGCCGGTGTTCTGCACGAAGATCGCCTCGCGGCTGACCCGCACCTACACCGACCGCCACGGCCTCAAGGACATCTGCTCGGAATTACTCGGCATCAGCCTGTCCAAGGTACAGCAATCGTCTGACTGGGCGGCAGAAACGCTGAGCCCCGAACAGCTGGAATATGCCGCGTCCGACGTGCTTTATCTGCACCGGCTGCGCGATGTGCTGGTGGAGCGGCTGGAGCGCGAGGGCAGGGCGAAGGAGGCCGACGCCTGCTTCCGCTTTTTGCCCACGAGGGCGAAACTCGATCTGATGGGCTGGGACGAAGAAGACATCTTCGCCCACAGCTAGAGAGCCCGGTAGCCGCGTGGCTCAGCCGGGATCTGCCTCGCTGGCTCGCATGCGCAACCCTGCAAACGCCGGCAGCATGCGCGAAAGCACACCGTCCAGCCGCACGGCGTGCAGAAGTGCCGCCCCGGCGTGAATGGCGACCAGTGCCAAGGTGACATTCCACAACAGGACATGGACCTGGCCTGCACCACCCCACAGATAGGCCGTCACAAAACCTGTTGCGGCTTGCGCCATCAGGGAAAGATACAATCCCCAATGAACAGCTCCGGACAAGCGCTGTAGCATCTGTGGCTGCCCGGACGGCGCCGGCACGGGCCGGAAAATGCGCAGCAGAACGCGGACACCGACGAGCAGTCCGATCGTCATTCCGGAGTAGTTGTGAATGGCGTGGAGCAAAAGGTCGGTGGCAGAGGGTGGCAGCAGTGTTCCGTGCGTCCTGTGAATCGCACCCGATGTCAGCCATTGCGTTAGGATCAGTACGACAACGCCCCAATGCAGGGCGATGCGGTAGGCCGGATAGCGGAACGCGGTCGCGGACGCTGTGGTCAAGGTTGCATCCTCTGCTTTGGCGCGCCAGCTATTCCGCTGGCTGCAACTTGTCGGATCGATTGCTGGGACGGTCGATCTTGGCCCAGTCCGGCCGCTCGAACAGGAACGAACCGTAGCCGCTCCATTTCACCATCGCGTAGAGAATGACCGGACCGGCCACCGCAGCGATTGTTGTCAGCAGCGAGATCGTGCCGATGTCGGCGATGATGCCCGTCTTCAGCAGCACCGTGCGCGTCACCGCCATGGGCAGGAAGAACGCCAGATAGACGACGATGGAATGCGCGCCGAGCCAGGTTAGCCAGGCGCTCCAGCGATGCCCTGATATCAGCGCCGCAACGCTGATCACGACGAAAATGCCCGCGCTGGCCAGCATGATGGATACGAATGGAAGTTCGGCGATGCCGCCCGTCGCGCCGGAATGGCCGATATCCGGCTGAACGAATAGGGCAAGTGCTTCCGGCGCCGGCGTGAAGACAAGAATGCCGTTTAACGGCGCCCACACGGCGATGAAGGCGAGAACTTTGCCGGCGTTTTCGCGTGCCCAGTCGGCGATTGCGAAGATGTTCGTGGCAAACAGGTAGCCGGCATAAAAGTAGAAGAAGCGCCCGCAGAACTCGTCGAAGGTGATCCATCCGCTTTCGACGGGCAGTATTTCAAGCGCCGCAGCCCATGCAAGCACGAGCCAGGCGGGAAGGGTCTTGGTCAGTCTCACCACCAGGAAAAACAGCGGCAGGATATAGATGAACCATAGCGTGCCGAAGGGCTGGATATAAGCTTCGGCATAGGCTGACAGCGCGTAGAGGGGCCCTTGCTCCATCGCCATGCCGGGTGCCTTGAATGCAAACTGGATGGTCAGCCACAGCACGTAGAAATAGGCGAAATGCACGACCTTACGGTCGATGTAGCGCAGCCAGGGCCGGTCGATCACCAGACCGAGGAAAAGCCCCGAAATCAGGAAAAAGTCCGGCATGCGGAAGGGCCGGGCAAAGGAAACGACCTTGCCCATCCAGCCTTCGGCGCCGGCATAGACCTCCACGCCAAGCGTCGCGTGCACCATGACGACCATGATGATGCAGATACCTTTTGCCGTATCGACCCAGGGTATGCGGGAGCTTTCGGACGCTGACATTTCGATGACTTCCTGCGGGCATTTCTGTCGCGCGATTCTAGCCGTGGCGCGTGCCGTTTCCGTTAACGCCGGGTCAGGCCGCACCCGCTAAGCTTAACGCCCCCTTAAACAGGTCGCCCTAATTTCGCCGAGGGACGGCGTTTCGTGCGTATCGCGCGCGATGCTGCAAGGGATGTCATGACACGTAGAAAGAAGCCCCGCACGAGGATCGAGCCGCGGCTGGATGTGCCTGGACGCGGCACCAGGCCATCGTCGGCCTCCGCTGGTGCGCGCGGGCGCGCGGCCCCGGCGCGCCGGCCGCGCAAGAAGTCGGGTTCGTCCGCCCGCTCGCGCCGCCGCACAAGACGTGGCGGCGGCTTGTTCGGATTTTTGAAGACGGTCACCTACTGGTGCGTTGTGCTCGGAATCTGGGCAGGCATCGCTGCTGCCGGGGTTGTGCTTTGGTATGGCGCCCAGATGCCGTCCATGACGACCTGGGAAATCCCTGACCGCCCGCCCAATGTGCGCATCGTCTCCGTCGACGGCACGCTGGTCGCCAATCGCGGCATGACCGGCGGCGAAGCCGTCGGCCTGCACGAAATGTCGCCCTACATTCCGGAAGCCGTCATCGCGATCGAAGACCGCCGTTTCCATTCCCATTTCGGCATCGATCCGATCGGCCTTGCCCGCGCGGTATTCGAAAACCTGACTACGGGGCGCATCTCGCAGGGCGGCTCCACTATCACCCAGCAGCTGGCCAAGAACCTGTTTCTGAAGCCCGACCGTACGGTCGAGCGCAAGGTTCAGGAAGTCCTGCTCGCGATCTGGCTGGAGCACAAGCACAGTAAGCAGCAAATCCTCGAAATGTATCTGAACCGGGTCTATTTCGGCTCGGGCTCCTATGGCGTGGAGGCGGCCTCGCGCCGCTACTTCGATAAGCCTGCCAGCGACGTTTCGTTGTCGGAGGCGGCCCTTCTGGCCGGACTTCTCAAAGCACCGTCGCGACTTTCGCCCGCCCGCGACCCCAAGGCTGCGGAAAAGCGGGCGCAGGTCGTGCTGCAGGCCATGCGCGATTCCGGCATGATCGACGACAGCCAGATGACTACGGCGATGAGCGCGCCGGCCACGCGGGCAACTGCGTTCTGGACAGGCGCGGAGCACTACGTCGCCGACAAGGTAATGGAGGAGCTTCCGGGCCTGATTGGTGAAATCACCAGCGATGTGGTGGTCGAAACGACGCTCGACTTCGGCCTGCAGAAAGTCGCCGAGAATACCATTCGCCGGCTGATCGATGAAAACGGCAAGAAGCTGCATGTCAGTCAGGGCGTGCTGGTCTCGCTCGACAATACCGGCGCGGTGCGCGCCATGGTCGGCGGCTACGACTATGCCAACAGCCAGTTTGACCGCGCGACCGAGGCGCGCCGCCAGCCGGGCTCCGCCTTCAAGCCGTTCGTCTATATGGCCGCTGTCGAAAACGGCATGACGCCTGACACCATGGTGCGCGACGCGCCGGTGCGCATCGGCAAATGGTCGCCGTCAAACTTCAACGACAAATATTATGGCGATGTCTCGCTCTCCTTCGCGCTGTCGCGGTCGCTGAACTCCGTTGCTGCGCGCCTTGTCAGCCAGGTCGGCGCTAAGAGCGTCATCGAAGCTGCCTATCGCATGGGCATTGAATCCGATCTCAACAACAACGCCTCGATTGCGCTCGGCACATCGGAAGTAACGCCGCTGGAACTCACCGCCGCCTACGTGCCGTTTGCCAATGGCGGCTACCGGCCATTCGTGCATTTCATCGAGAAGGTCTCGACGCCTGAAGGCAAGGTGCTGTGGCAGCGCCGCTCGGGCGGCATTCCGCGCGTCGTCAATGCCCGCGTCGTTGGCATGATGAACACGATGATGTCGCGCACGCTGGAAGAAGGCACCGGCCGCAAGGCCTATTTCGGCTGGCCCGCCGCCGGCAAGACCGGCACCACGCAAAGCTCGCGCGATGTCTGGTTCGTCGGCTTCACCGCCAATCTGACGACCGGCGTCTGGTTCGGCAACGACGACAATTCGCCGACGAAGAAGGTCACCGGCGGCTCGCTTCCCGCACAGGCATGGCACGACTACATGGCCGCTGCCCATAGCGGCATTCCCGTCGCGTCCCTGCCGGGCTGGTCCGGCGCGGCTGTCCAGCCGAACTTCGCGCGCCGCGACGATATCGGCACGCTCATTTCAAGTGATCGCACGGCATCCATCCCACCCGAGGCCGTGGGCGAAAACGAAACCGCCCCGCCGCGCAGCCGGGTGACATCGATCCTCGACATTCTGCTCGGCAATTGAGCTGCGCCTAGCTGGCGAGAAAGTCCCGCAGCAGCCTGATCTCTTTGTCGGTTGCCAGCGTTGGCGCGTGGCCGACGCCGGCAAATTCGTGAAGTTCGGGCTTAGGCCCGCGCGCTTGCATCTGCGCTGCCACACTCGCCGGCAGCACATCCGATATCATGCCGCGGAACAGCATCGTCCTGGCGGCAATCGCGTCGTAAGCGTCCCACACGTCGAGATCGGCCTTGTGGTAGGTGAACTGGGTCACGATTTGCGGGTCGTAATGCACCGTGATGCGGCCGTCGCTCATCCGCCGTGCCGACGTGTCAGCCATCCGCCGCCAGAAGGCATCGGAATTGGGACCGAACGGCGCATAGTTTGAGCGCAGCCAGGTCTCCATCTCGATCATTGTGTCATAGGCCGGCGGATTGCCGACATAGTCGGCGATGCGCCCGGTGGCGGCCTCGGGAATGTCGGGACCGATATCGTTGATCACGAGATGGGTGATGCGATCCTTCAGCCGCCCGCCGGCAAGGGTCACGCCGATCAGCCCGCCCATCGAGGTTCCCACCCAGCGCATCTTGTCGATGCCGTAATGATCGAACAGTTCGATGGCAGCGTCGCCAAACCGCGCATACGAATAGTCGGTCGAGGCGTCCTTGGCCCAGCTCGAGAGGCCGCGCCCGGGGGTGTCTGGGCAGATCACGAAATAGCTGTCGCTGAGCGCTTGTGCCGCCTCGTCGAAGTCGCGGCCTGTGCGCGCCAGTCCGTGCCACATCACCAGTGCGGGATTCGACGGCTTGCCCCACTCAGTCACATGGATTTCGAAACCTGCCGCCGGGATATAGGTCGATTTCGGCTGGGTCATTTCGTGCCGCCTTTGCCGAGCAGTGTGCCGGCGATGCCCGCCGGGAAGAAATAGACGAGAAGGATGAAAAGCACGCCGAGCCAAAGTAGCCAGCGGTCGGGGTTCAGCAGTTCGGGCAACAGCGGAACGCCGCTCGTCGCGTCCGCCGCCACCTGCATCAGGTCTTTCAGATAGAACTGCGCGAGGCTCATGATCACGACGCCGATAATCGCGCCGATCAGTGTTCCCATGCCGCCGATCACGACCATGAGCAGAATGTCGATCATGATGGCGAAGGAAAGCGCCACCTCCGGCCCGGTATATTTGAGCCACACCGCCCGCACGATGCCGGCGAGTGCCGCGATGACGGCGGCGATGCAGAAGATCGCGGTGCGGTAAAGCACGACGCGGTAGCCTATTGCTTCTGCTCGCAGCTCGTTTTCGCGGATCGCCTCGAGCACGGTGCCGAGCGGCGAGGCGACGATGCGCGCCATGACGAGAAACAGTGCCAGCGAAGTCAGGAAGACGAAATAGTAGAGCGCGATCTTGCCATCGAGCGCCACGTCGAAGATACGCAACACCTTGCCGTCGGCGTCGGTCAGCAGCTTGGTGGCAGGCGAGAAGAAGCGCGGGATCTGGTAGGTCATTCCGTCTTCGCCGCCGGTGAAGTCCGAGAGCTGGCTGGCCAGCACTAGCATCACCGAGGCCGCGGCAAGTGTGATCATGGCAAAGAAGATCGCCTTCACGCGCAGCGACAGAAGCCCGATCAGGATCGCGAGCACAAGTGCTGCCGCAACGCCGGCCGCACCGCCGAGCAGGATCGCGTCGAAGCCGCGCCCCATCGTCTTCAATGCTATCGCCGCGCCATAAGCTCCGAGGCCGAAGAACATCGTGTGTGCGAAGGAGACGATGCCGGTGTAGCCGAGCAGCAGGTCGTAGCTCGCAACGAGCACGATGAAGACGCAGATACGCGCTGCCACTTCCTGGCTGCGAACTTCGGGGAAAAGGAACGGCGCGAACAAAAGCGCCAGCCCGATCAGCCCGACGATCGCATAGACGATCATGCGCCCGGTGCGGGCCTTGCTCATCCCGGGCGCTGAAATGGTATCATTCGCAAGGGGCTGGCTGATCATTCTCTCACCCCTTGATCGCCGGTTTCAGGCCATAGGGCCGCCACAGCAGCACCGCCATCATGAGAAGCATGTTGGAAGCCAGCGCCAGCTTCGGCATCAGAAACGCCACATAGTTTGCAGTGAGCCCCACCATGATCGCGCCGAGCAGCGACCCTTCGATCGAACCCAGCCCGCCGATGATGACGACGATGAAGACGATGATCAGCATCTCGCCGCCGAGTGCCGGCGTGATCAGCCCCTGATAGCCGGCCCACATCGCCCCGCCCATCGCGGCCAGCGCGGAGCCCGCCATGAAGACGCCGATGAAGAGCCGGTCGATGCGGAAGCCGAGCGCTTCCACCATCTCGCGGTTTTCCACGCCGGCCCGGATCAGGAGCCCGATGCGCGTGCGGTTGAGCACGAGATAAAGCGCGACATAGACGAGGAGCCCGAGCAGGAAGGCGAACACGCGGTAGATCTCGATGGCTATCGTGCCGAAGACGAAGGAACCTTCCAGCACCGCCGGTCGTGCCACCGATACCGGCGCACCGCCCCAGATGGCGAGCAGAAGCTGCTCGGCCACGATCAGCGCGCCCATCGTGATCAGGATCTGTCTCAGATGGTCGCGATAGACCGGCCGCACGATCACGCGCTCGAAAAACCAGCCCGCCGCCGCACCGAAGGCGGTTGCAGCGCAGATCGCCATGATCAGCGCAATCATGTTGAGCGCTACGCTTGATCCCGTCAGCCAGGAGCCAAGCGCGGCCAGCACCGAAGCGGCGATGAAGGCGCCGAAGGATACGAAGGCAGAATGGCCGAAATTCAGAACGTCCATTAGCCCGAACACGAGCGACAGGCCGGACGCCATGAGGAAGATCATCATGCCCATTGCGAGCCCGGCAACCGTCAGCGTTACCCAGGTCGAGGGGCTGCCGATCAGCACGAAAGCCAGCACGCCCATGATGACGGGGAGGAGATAGACGCCGCCCAGCCGCGAAAAGGTTGCGTTCAGCGTGTCCATCAATGCGCCTCCGCCATTGAAAGGCTGAGCAGCCGCGTTTGCAGCGCTTCGTCGTGCGCGAGTTCTTCCATCGAGCCGTTCCAGGCTATCCGCCCGTCGTCGATCACCGTCGCGCCACGCCCCAGCGAGCGGGCGAAATGGAAATTCTGTTCCACCAGCAGGATGGTCGTATCCCTGCCGATTTCCTGGAATGCCTCGATCATCGCGTTGATGATCGACGGCGCCAGCCCCTTGGTCGGCTCGTCGATCAGGATGAGATCGCGCGGCTCGATGATCGCCCGCGAAATCGCCAGCATCTGTTTCTGGCCGCCCGAAAGCGCGAAGGCCTGCTTGTCCCAGAACTTTTCCATGGCCGGAAACAGCTGGTAGATCCGCTTGAGCCTTGCTGCGTCGAACGCGCCGGTGGCCGAGGCCAGCCGCATGTTTTCCTCGACCGTCAGTCCGCCGAAAATGCCCATATTCTCCGGAACATAAGCAATGCCCAGCCGCGAAATGTCGGGCGTGCGAACCGCCGTGATGTCGTGATGGCGAAAGACGATGGCGCCGGAGCGTGCCCGCCAGAGCCCCATGATCGTGCGCAGCGTCGTTGTCTTGCCGGCGCCGTTACGGCCAAGAAGCACGTGCACGCCGCCTTCCGGCACATCGAAGCTCACCCCGTGCAGAATACGGTATTGCGCGATGTCGGTGTGCACATCGTCGAGCCGCAGGATCGCGTCGCTCATGCCGCTTTCTCCTGCGAAATGCCGAGATAGATTTCGCGCACGATCGGCAGCGCCATCACCTCGTCGGGTTTGCCGTCGGCAATCAGCTCGCCATTGTGCAGCACCACAATACGGTCGGCGAGTGCGCGCACCACATCCATCTTGTGCTCGACAAGCAGGATCGTCTTCGAGCTGTCCTTCTTGATCTCGGCGATCAGGTCGAGAATGACAGGCGCCTCGTCCACCGACATGCCGGCGGTCGGTTCGTCGAACATGTAGATGTCGGGCTGCATCGCCATCAGCATCGCCACTTCAAGCTTGCGCTGGTCGCCATGCGGCAGCGTCGCCGCGGGCAGGTGCGCCACGTTCTGAAGTCTGGCGCGGGCGAGAAACTCATGCGCTGCGTCACGCAGCTCGGTCAGCGCTGCGGCGCGGCGGAAAATCTGGAAACCGGCCTTGTGGTTCGCCTGCACGGCAAGCCGCACATTTTCTTCCACGGAGAGTTTCGGAAACAGGCTGGTGAGCTGGAAGGCGCGGCCAATCCCCATGCCGGCGCGAGCCGACGGCGAAAGCCGGGTGATTTCCTCGTCGCCCTTGAAAATGCGCCCCGCGCTTGGCGTGAGCTGACCCGACACGAGGTTGAACCACGTCGTCTTGCCGGCGCCGTTCGGCCCCACGATGACCGTCAGCTCGCCTGGCTGAAACGCGCAGGTGACATCGTTCACCGCGGCATGCCCGCCGAAGCGTATTGTCAGGTTTTCGGTGCGAAGAGAAGGGGTCATCGAAGTTGAGCGCCTGTCAGCAGGGTCGCGAGGGCAATAAGGCAGTAGGGCAGTAGGGCAGCGTGGCCAGGTGGAAAATTCCTATTGCCTTACTGCCCTACTCACCTGTTGCCCTGCTCAGTTGTTCCGCCCGATCGGGATATCCATTTCCTCGGGCTTGATCTCGCGCACGAGGTCCGGGATCGCCCAGTCGACATTGTCGTCCACGCGGATCTTGAAGTGGAACATCGACTGCAGCGCCTGGTGGTCTTCAGGCCGGAAAGTCATGGTGCCCTTCGGCGTTTCCCAGCTCATGCCTTCCATGGTCGAGATCAGCGTTTCGGTTTCCCAGTCGTCCGCCGTTTCCAGCGCCTTGGCGATCGCGAGTGCCGCCGCCATGCCGCCTGCGGTGAAGAAGTCGGGCGGGCTGCCGAAGCGCTTCTGGTGCTCGGCCACCAGCCAGTCGTTGATCTCGTTCTTCGGCGCTTCGTAATAGTAGTAGATCGCGCCTTCCATGCCGGGCACCCGCTTGTAGGTCGGAAGCACGGGCAGGATGTGTCCGCCGGTTGAAATCTCGATGCCGAAACGCTCCGGCTCGGCCGAGGCCAGCGCACCCATCGGGTCGCCCGAACCTGCGACGTAGATCAGCACGACCTTGCGGCCGTCCTTGTCCTTGAGCGCGTTGAACAGCCGTTCGATGGTTGCGGTGTAATCGGTCGTCTTCTGCGGCACGTATTCTTCGGTCACCACGGTTGCGCCGGTGCCTTCGAGCGCCTTCTTGAAGGCGGCAATGCCGTCCTTGCCGAAAGCGTAGTCTTCCGCCAGCGTCGCGACATAAAGGTTCGCGTCGGGCTTCAGGGCCAGCGCCTGCGCCTGCATGTCCATCGACGAGTTGCGTGAGGTCTTGAAGACGTAGCGGTTGGAATCCGGTCCGGTAAGCGAGTCCGCCACCGCAGGCTCGACCAGAAGGATGCGCTCATATTCCTCCGCGATCGGCAGCATAGCTGTCGTCACGCCGGACGAGGTTCCGCCCACCGCGATCAGAACGTCATCGTCGCCATAAGCTTCGGCGAGCACCGAGCGCGCGACGTCAGGCTTGAACTGGGTGTCCTTTTCAATAACCTCGATCTTGCGGCCCTTGATCTCCATGGTGCCGTTGGTGGCGTATTCGAGACCGAGGTTGAACCCCGTCGTGGTCTGTTTGGAAAACACCTCGAACGCCGAGCCGGACAGCCCGTGAACCAGTGCGATTTTGGCCGGGCCGTCCTGCGCGCCCGCATAGGGCGTGGCCAACACGGCGGCGGTAAGCGTCAGTGCGGCAAAGAGCTTTTTCATAGCCATTCCTCCGAAGCGCGACGTAACAATGCCGGATGCGCAGCCGGTCCCGTCGGCATGGCCGGTGCGCAAGATTGGTTGTTCGCGGAATGGAACGCCGGGTGCGCGCTGCCCCGAATGGCGGCGCGATTGGCGATGTTGGCTTTCCTCCCGCAGCTTGCCGGCACACTCCGGAGCGATGAACTCTTGGAGTGCTGCAAGCTGGCCTGTATTATCGGCAAGGGGTCGATTGCACTGCAATATCGTATAAATACGCATGTCGAGCACACGCGAAGAACTGAACCTTGCAGCCTTCCATCACTCGCCCATCGGCATTGTGATGACGGCGCAAAGAATGATCAAAACCTGCAACCCGGCATTTGCCGGGATGTTCGGTTACAAGTGCGAAGAGCTCTTCGATAAATCCTTCGCGATCCTCTATCCCACGATCGAGGAGTTCGTGCGCATTCGCGATGTCGGCGTCGAACCGCTGAAGCGGTTCAACCGCTATTCGGACGAGCGCATCATGGCACGCAAGGATGGCTCGCTGTTCTGGTGCAGGGTGAGGGGGCACACGCTCACGCCCGACGATGACCCGCTGCGTGAAGCCGTGTGGAGCTTCGCCGACCTGTCCGACTATCGTCCCGTCGGGCAGCTGACCACGCGCGAACGTCAGATCGTCATGCATCTGGGCGAGGGGCGTACCTCGAAGGAAATCGCGCGCACGCTGTCGATTTCGCCGCGCACCGTCGAGGCATATCGCGCCCGGCTTCTGAAGAAATACGGCGCCGGCAATGTCGCCGAACTGCTCTCGCATCTGAGCACGATGCCGCAGTAGCAAAGGCGGAATTCCGGCCTGGAATGTTCGTCGCGGCCGGTTTACGGGAATCGCATTTCGCGTTTCACGATCCGCGGAGAAAACCGATTTCGCGCCGCCCACTGGCGCGCCAGCGCGTACCTTCTGAAATCTGTTGCCTGGCACGATGATGCCGCCCGACAAGGAGAACTACGTTGGGCGCGCTTGAGCCTGTTCACAAACTGAATGCTTTTCCCGTCTTCATGCGGGTGGCTGGCCGTGCTGTCATCATTGTCGGCGGCGGCGAGGAGGCATTCGCCAAGGCGCGGCTGCTTGCCCAGTCGAGCGCGGAGCTGGTCGTCGTTGCCGAACAGGTAGAGCCGGCTTTCGCCGACTGGCTGGCGAAAAACGAAATCGCGCTGCTCGGCCAACCTTTCGATGCAGCCTTACTTAAAGGCGCAGCACTTGTCTTTGCCGCGACCGGAGATGAAGCCGCCGACCGCCGGGTGGTCGAGGCCGCGCGGGCGGCCGGTATTCCCGCCAACGCCGTTGACCGCCCCGAACTCTGCGATTTCTTCACGCCGGCGCTCGTCAATCGCGCGCCGCTCGCTGTCGCGATCGGTACGGAAGGTGCAGGCCCCGTTCTCGCCCAGAAGGTGCGGGCGCGCATCGAGCGCCTGTTGCCGCCGTCGCTCGGTGCGCTTGCAGCACTTGCAACCGGCTATCGCTCCCTCGCCGAGCAGCTGGTTGAAAAGGGTCAGCCCCGCCGCCGTTTCTGGAACGCCTTCTTTGCCGGCGAAGCCGCGCGGAACGTCGAGCAAGGCGATATTGAGAGCGCCCGCCGCGCCGCCGATCAGCTCCTGCTTCATCCCGAGGAAGCCACCGGCCATGTCGCGCTGGTGGGCGCTGGCCCGGGTGCCGAAGACCTGATCACCTTGCGCGCGCACCGGCTTCTGATGGAAGCCGATGTCATCGTCCATGACGCTCTGGTTCCCGAAGCGGTCGTCTCGCTCGGCCGCCGCGACGCCGAGCGCATTGCAGCTGGCAAGCGCAAGGGCTGCCACTCCAAATCGCAGGCCGAGATCAACGAATTGCTGGTTTCGCTGGCGCTGTCCGGCAAGCGTGTCGTTCGCCTCAAGGCCGGCGATCCGCTGGTCTTCGGCCGTGCCGGCGAGGAAATGCAGGCGTTGCGCGACGCCAATATCTCTTATGAAGTCGTGCCGGGCGTAACGGCCGCATTTGCCGCTGCCGCCGATTTCGAGCTGCCGCTCACCTTGCGCGGCGTTGCTTCCTCGATGGTCTTCACCACCGGCCACGATCTCAAAGGCGCCAGCCTGCCCGACTGGGCGCGTCTTGCAATCGATGGCGCTACCGTCGCTGTCTATATGGGCCGCTCCAATGCTGCTGACGTGGCGCTGCGCCTGATCAAGGCTGGCCTCTCGCCCGACACCGGCGTCGCGGTTGTCGAAAACGCCGGTCAGCCGGGCCGCCGCCTGCTGCACGGAACACTGACCGATCTCCCGGCACTGGCCGAGCGCACGGAACTTACCGGTCCGGTGATGACGATTATCGGCGACACGGTTGCCGGCGCTCGCTTCGACCGCTCGGAGCCGATCGCCGCCCGGCGCAATGTAACCGCCGACTGTGGAGCCTCGCGATGAAAATCCTCACCGCTAATCGTCTCGTCGATGGCGAGGCCGTGTGGCTGGCCGCCGATCACAGCTGGGCCGAGACCATCGCCCATGCCGATGTCGCGGCGAATCCTGACGCGGAGGCCCGTATGGAAGCCATCGGCGCGCAGGGAATCGCCGCCAATCTCGTCGTCGATGTCAATTTCGTCGATGTCGAAATGGTCGATGGCAAGGCAGTTCCGATCCGTCTGCGCGAGCGCATTCGCGCCGCCGGCCCGACCAATCGCCGCGACCTCGGCAAGCAGGCATGGCTGGGCGCTGAAAGCGCCGCCTGAAAGAGAGAAACCATGTACCGTTACGATGAGTTCGATCATGCCTTTGTAGCTGAGCGCGTTGCCCAGTTCCGCGATCAGGCGGAGCGCCGGCTGGCCGGTGAACTGACCGAGGATCAGTTCAAGCCGCTGCGGCTGATGAACGGCGTCTACCTGCAGCTTCACGCCTACATGCTTCGGATCGCGATCCCCTACGGCACGCTGTCGTCGAAGCAGATGCGCATGCTGGCGCATATCGCGCGCACATACGACAAGGGCTACGGCCATTTCACCACACGCCAGAACCTGCAGTTCAACTGGCCGGCGCTGAAGGACATTCCCGCGATCCTCGAAGAGCTGGCGAGCGTCGAGATGCATGCCATCCAGACGTCGGGTAACTGCATTCGCAATGTCACCGCGGATCATTTCGCCGGTGCCGCTGCCGACGAATTTGCGGACCCGAGGCCCTACGCGGAAATTCTGCGCCAGTGGTCGTCCGTGCACCCTGAATTTTCCTACCTGCCGCGCAAGTTCAAAATCGCGGTGACCGGTGCCGAGCACGACCGCGCTGCGATCCAGACGCATGACATCGGCCTGCATGTGAAGAAGAACGACAGCGGCAAGCTTGGCTTCGCCGTCTATGTCGGCGGCGGACAGGGCCGCACCCCGATGGTCGCCAAGCTGATCCGCGACTTCCTGCCCGAGGAAGACCTGCTGACCTACACCACCGCGATCATGCGCGTGTACAATCTGAACGGCCGCCGCGACAACAAGTACAAGGCCCGCATCAAGATACTGGTGCACGAAACCGGCACCGAGGAGCTGACCCGGCAGGTGGAAGCGGAGTTCGCGGCGCTGAAACTTTCCGGCGAGGAGCTGAAGCTGCCCGAGGCCGACATCCGCGCCATCGAAAGCTACTTCGCACCGCCGGCACTTGCCGAGCGTGCCGATGGCTGGGCGGCTGTCGCCGCTGAGCGCAAGGCAGACGCCGGCTTCGACGCATGGCTGCGCCGCAATGTCCACGAGCACCGTCACCCTGACTACGCCTCGGTGACGATCTCGCTGAAGGGCATCGGCGAAGTGCCGGGCGATGCGACCGACACGCAGATGGATGCGGTTGCCGATCTCGCCGAACAGCTCGCTTTCGACGAAATCCGTGTCAGCCACGAGCAGAACCTCATCCTGCCGCATGTCGCGCGCGCCGACCTGAAGGCCGTCTACGACGCGCTGGTTGCAATCGGCCTGCACACACCCAACGCCGGGCTGGTGACTGACATCATCGCCTGCCCCGGCCTCGATTATTGTGCGCTCGCCAATGCGCGATCGATTTCGGTGGCGCAGGAAATCTCCACGCGCTTCGGCGCGCAGGAGCGGCAGGAGGAAATCGGCGATCTGAAGATCAAGATTTCGGGCTGCATCAACGCTTGCGGCCACCACCATGTCGGCCATATCGGCATACTTGGCGTCGAGAAGAAGGGCACCGAGCTCTACCAGATCACGCTGGGCGGCTCGGCCGACGAGAACACCTCGATCGGCGAGATCGTCGGGCGCGGCTTCGCGGCGGAGGAAATCACCGACGCGATCGAGACCGTGGTCGAGACCTATCTTGCCAAGCGCACCGACAAGGCCGAAGACTTCCTCGCCGCCTATCGTCGGCTGGGCGCGGCACCGTTCAAGGAGGCGCTTTATGGACGTGAAGTTCGCGCAGCCTGACGCCGCAGGCGCCGCCGCCAGAGCGGCCGACCTTGAGGCGGGTTTTGCCGCACTCGACGCGCATGAGCTGATCAAGCGGGCCATCACCGAATGGTTTCCCGGCGAGATCGCCGTGGTGTCGTCCTTCGGCGCGGATTCGGCCGTGCTGTTGAAGCTGATCGCCGATGTCGACCCTTCGGTGCCGGTCGCCTTTCTCGATACGGGCAAGCATTTCGGCGAAACGCTGCAATATCGCGACCAGCTCGCCGACGATCTGGGCCTGACCAACGTTCAGATCATCCACCCGCTGGACGACGCACTGCTTGCGGGCGATCACGACGGGCTGCTGCATCAGTCCGACACCACGGCCTGCTGCGACATCCGCAAGGTGGAGCCGATGGCGCGTGCCGTCGAGCCTTACAAGGCATGGTTCACCGGCCGCAAGCGCCACCAGGCGTCAACGCGTTCGACGATGCCGGTGTTCGAGGCGGTGGGCGAGCGCATCCGCATCAACCCGATTGCCGACTGGACCACCGAAGATCTCGCCGCCTATATGCGCGCGCACGATCTGCGCGAAAACCCGCTGGTGGCCTATGGTTATCTGTCGATCGGCTGCTTCCCCTGCACGCAGCCGGTGGAAGCCGGCGGCGATGCGCGCTCCGGCCGCTGGGCGGGGCAGGCCAAGACCGAATGCGGCATTCACCTGACCGGGCTGGAAAGCTCGCTCTCATCACGGCAGAACTAGGCGAGCATGACCGAACAGAACGACACCCGGCTCTGGACGCCGGCCGAAGGGTTTCGCGACGACAGCTGGCAGCGCGTCGACGATCTGCCGGCACATGCTGGCGATGGGCGCTACCTGCTGCCGCTTGGCGCGTTCCTGGCGCTGGGCGACAACAGCCGCGCCGAATTTGCCGGCCGCATCGGCGTCGAGGTCGCGCCCGGCGAAGCGCTGGATGCTCTGCTGCCGTTTCTGGAAGATGTCGCGCTGATCTCGCTGACCTTCCCTGCCTTTGGCGACGGGCGCAGCTACTCCAAGGCCGAGCTCTTGCGCACGCGCCACGGCTATCAGGGGCCGCTGCGCGCGGCCGGCGACGTGCTGATCGACCAGGTGGCGCATATGATCCGTACCGGCTTTTCGGAACTCGAAATCGCCAATCCGGCGACGCTGAAGCGGCTGGAAAAGGGCGAGACGGGCGGCATCGCGCATCAGTATCAGCCGACCGCGAAGGCATCCGACAAGACCGGCGGGTATGCCTGGCGCCGCCGCGCCGCAGGCTGAATCCCGCCCTCGCCGGCTGTAATTGGGGCGTTTTTTGCCCCGCCAAAGCCCGATTGTTGGTCCCGCAGGGGTTGCCTTTCGCGCCTGAAACCCTATGTTCCGGCCACGTTGCGCGGGCTCCGCGCCGCCGATTCGAGGTGGCGGCGCCTTCACGGAAGCTTCCCGCGCCTTTGCTTGTCGTTTCTCTCGGATACCGAAGCGGCTGACCCCCATGCCGGCGGCGCATCTCTTTTTGCCGCCCAACAGAAGGACGAACAATTGCAGGTTCTCGTACGCGATAACAATGTCGACCAGGCGCTGAAGGTCCTGAAGAAGAAGATGCAGCGCGAAGGTGTGTTCCGCGAGATGAAGGCACGCCGCTCTTACGAAAAGCCGTCCGAACGCCGCGCGCGCCAGCGCGCCGAGGCCGTGCGCCGTATGCGCAAGCTGGCCCGCAAACAGGCGCAGCGCGAAGGCCTGCTGCCCAAGAAGAAATCCGCCGCCGGCGGCCGCCGCTAGGCGCTTTATTTCGCTCACGCCGAGTTCCCCCGGAACACGTCCGGGGTCACCGGCCCCGCGGGGGCGCCGAACTTTCTCCGTATTGCGTGCTATGCTTCGCTGCGCATCGCGGCTTGCGGCGCGCAGTCGCGCGCTCGGCCTTCGGTCGTGTGCCATCGCGGCGAATAGCGGTCGTCATCCTCGGGCTTGACCCGAGGATCCATGCCTGAGCGCTGACGACCCACTCACCTTTCAGAATTTCGAGCTCTATCGCTTCCTCGCCCGGTTATGACGTGTCGGGCGCGGGGATCGGCCAGGCGAGGCCCATGAGCATGGTCAGTGCATGCGCGACGTCGTGTATGGCCGGCACCGGTTGCCGCGCGTGTGTCCCGGCGGAGCCCGCGCTACGGGCCGCAATCAACAGCTTGGCCTGACGTTTTATCTGCCGTTTTAGCTGCCGCGCGAGCCTGCGAAGGCTGAGGGCGAGTCGCATCGCGTCCGCCGGGCGCGTGCCCGCCGGTGGCATCGATGGCGCATCGTGGCCGCAGGCGACGAAATCCCGCGCCACGGCCTCGGCACGGCGCAGGACCCAGAGCACGAAACCGCGCATGGCAGGCGAACGGGCGGCCGCGCGCTCGGCCAGACCGGCCAGCGCAAGCAGCAGAGTGATGATACGCATCAGCGCCGCCCGTTCCTGCTCTATTGCGCCTTCCATCATGCCTGCCTCGTTGTCGATTGATCGCCTCCAGCGCCCGCTCCGACATGATCGGCGTTCCCGCGAGAAGAACTGCGGAGAAGCGTAATGGAGGTGGAAAGGGCGGGGATAAATCGGCGGGCGAAAAATGCGATTGTCAGGCGGGGCAAAGGGTTGGGCGACATTTACTGCAGGCAATATCCTCGCCCAATTCAGCACTAATTCAGTACAAAGAAAGAACTTGTAGCGTGTGACGCAACACGATATAATTGGCTAAAGTTTACACCAATTCAAGCTGCGAGAGGACTCGAAATGCCTGCAAATGCCGGCCATCCCGGCGCGTTTGTAAAGGAGCACGTCATTCCCCGGGACGTGACGGTGAAAGACGCGGCAAAACTTTTGGGTGTCGGCCGCCCGGCCCTTTCGAATTTTCTCAACGGCAAGGCAGCGCTCTCAACAGAGATGGCAGCGCGACTTGAGAAAGCGTTTGGTGCAGATCGAAACAAGCTCATCGAAATGCAGAGCCGCTTCGACGCGCGGGCCAAGGAAGATACAAGCAAGCCTGTCGTGATCCGTGGGTACACGCCGACGGTCGCCTTGACCAAAGCGGCAGAACTTTCCGCATGGGCGGATGACATTGCTGCAAGGTCCGAACTGCCCGCCTTGCTGAGAAGGCTCGTCAATTCGACAGGCCTTGATCTGACAACGGTTGATTTTCCCGCGTTTGATAATGCAGAGCGCAAGGGATGGGACGGGTTTGTTGAGGCCGGTTCACCGACCCCTTGGATTCCACAGGGAAAATCAGGATGGGAGTTCGGATGCAACAAGAACCCCAAGACCAAGGCCGACGGGGATTTTGATGCGCGGGTTGCGTCAATTCCTGCCAAGGAACGCACGGAAACCACCTTCGTCTTTTTCACGCCGCGCAACTGGCCGGCAAAGAAGGAGTGGGCGCAGGCGAAGAAAGCACTGGGGGAGTGGAAAGATGTAAAGGCATTTGATGCCAGCGATATCGAACAGTGGTTGGAACAGTCGGCCCCTGTTCAGGTTTGGTTGGCCGAGCGGCTCGGAAAGCCGACGACCGGGTATCGATCGCTCAGCCAGTGTTGGGCTAATTGGGCTCCGGCAGGCGACTATGAATTGTCGCCTCTACTTTTCGCACCGGCCATTAACAGCTACGCGGAGACGTTCTCGCGCTGGCTGAGCCAGCCACCCAGCAGGCCGTTCATGGTTGCCGCCGATTCCCGCGCAGAGGCACTGGCCTTTCTGGCTTGCCTAGTTGATTCCGAAAAGATGACGGCTCCGCGCTCCGGGGACGATTCGATCGTCTTTGATACAGTGGAAGCCGTGCGAATGATGTCGAAGGCATCTTCGGGATCATTCGTCGCCATTGCGGAGCAGCCCGAAATCGAGCGGGAGCTGGCACCCCTGTTCAAGAAGTTCCACTGCGTTATCGTTCGACCGCGCAATGCCGTGGACTCCGACCCCGACGCAAGTCTGGACCTCCTGAGATCGGAGGATTTTGAGAAGGCACTGGGAGACATGGGAATCGAGGGAGATGCCGCCGATCGCCTCGCGCGCGAGTCGGCCCGCTCCCCCACGATACTCCGCCGCCGTCTGCATCATCCTGGCAGCATTCGAACGCCGGAATGGGCGCAGAACGACGATGTCGCCCGTAGGCTCATTCCTGCTGTCCTCATCGGCGCGTGGCATGCCAGTTCAAAGGCGGATCGAGAAGTGGTCTCGCTTCTGGCCGGAATCGAATACGACGCTTTTGAGGCCGAGATACCGCGCTTTTTGAAGTTTGATGATCCACCTCTCTGGTCCGCGGGCCAGTATCGCGGCGTGACGTCGAAGATTGATGCGCTGTTTGCCATCGCTGGGTCGATCACTAACAAGGACCTTCGCGACTTCCTGGTGGCTGCAGAATACGTCTTGTCTGAGCGGGACCCCGCACTTGACCTACCGGAAGATCAGCGCTGGATGGCGGGTGTCTATGGCAAGGTACGCGATCATTCGTCAGCACTGAGAAGTGGGGTTTGCGAGACGCTCGTCTTGCTTGCCGTTCACGGTAACACGCTCTTCTTTGAGCGGCTTGGGTTCGACGCCGACAGCGAGGTCAAGGCCTTGGTCCGCAGCCTCATGAAGCCACTTTCGCTCGACAAGTTCCACTCACAAAACAGCGATTTGCCGAATTATGCCGAGGCCGCCCCGCACGTGTTCTTGCGGCTATTGGAGGAGGACCTAGCGAGTCCCGCGCCAGTTATTTTCGGCCTCTTGAAGCCGGTTGACAACTCGGTTTTTGGAAGCAGTCCGGCCCGTACTGGCCTGCTGTGGGCATTGGAGAATATCGCATGGGACCCGGCCCATCTGACGCGGGTCATAGACATTCTGGCGCAGTTGTCGCGACCGAAGATCGACGACAATTGGGTCAACAAGCCTGAGGAAACGCTGCGATCGATCTTTCGATCATGGATGCCGCAAACAGCTGCCCGACTGGTCGATCGGATCAGCGCGCTCAATCTACTGGTCAAGCGATACCCCGATGTCGGCTGGAAGATTTGTATGGCACAATTTCGGGCTCATTCGGAGGTTGGCCACTATAATCATCGTCCGCGTTGGCGTGCCGACGCCTCCGGTGCCGGCCAGCCAATTACGGTGGGTGAGCGAAACCAATTCGTTCTGCGCGCGGTCGATATTGCGTTGGGTTGGCCCAACCATGATGAATCGACTCTTGGCGATCTCATTGAACGGCTGACCGTTCTCGCACCGGAAGATCAAGCCAAGGTTTGGGACTTGGTGGAAAAGTGGGCGGATGGAACGGCGAGTGAAGACGCCAAGGCGACAATGCGCGAGCGCATCCGTCGTCATACGCTATCCAGGAGAAGCCGCAAGAGAGGAATAACGAAGGCCCACGCCGATCGCGCAGCAAAGGTTCTCGAGAAGCTGCTACCCAACGATCTTGTTGCCCGCCATGCGTGGCTGTTTGCAGCGCATTGGATCGAACCGTCTTATGGCGAATACGAGGACGAGGATTTCAGCTTCGAGAACCGGCACAAACTGATCCATGATCAGCGGCTGGAAGCGTTGCGTGAAATCTGGAAAGCGCGGGGTTTTGACGGCATCAAGCATTTGGTTGCGGGAAGTGGCGCACCTCACATTGTCGGCCAGTTGATGGTCGAGCTTCTGAAGGGCCGGGAGGCACTGGCAGAGTTCGCGAAGAATTGTGTCACTGCCGCGTCCGGGGAGTTGCGAGCAAAATTTGCGGACTGCCTGGGTGGCCTGCTTCGGGGCAAGCTCGACGAAGACCGTGTATCATTCCTGGCAACTGAGGTGGAGAAATCATTTGGACAGGATGAAGTGCTCTTCTTTTTCCTGTCGATGCCCTTTCGCGAGCAAACTTGGCGGTTGATGGACGCCAAGCCTGAGGCTTTCCGCAGCGACTATTGGCGGCAGGTGAACGCATATTGGGCCGACCACCGGTCGGACGAAGTCAATGAAATTGTCGACCGGCTATTGGAGGTCGATAGGCCAGCGGCAGCATTCAACGTTCTCCACCTGGATTGGAAAAAGATAGAAACATCTCGCCTCAAACGCCTGCTTCGTGCGTTGGCCACGACCGAACCCGAGAGCGTAACTACACACCAACTGTCCGCCTATGACATTGGTGAAGCGATCAAGGAACTCAACGGTCGCCCCGGGATTAGGCCCGACGAGATGGCGCAACTCGAGTTCATTTATCTGCGCGTACTTGAAGACTCGGAACATGGCATTCCTAATCTGGAGAATCAGATCGCGGAATCGCCGAGTCTGTTCGTTCAAGCAATCGCCTATGTCTTCAAGCGCGACGATGAAAGTGACGATCCGGAAGAGCTTCAAGTCGATCCCGAGCGCGGCGCTGACATGGCGCGATCGGCGTTCCACCTGCTGGAGCGCATGCGAAAGATTCCGGGAACGGATAAGAACGGGGTGATTCAGCCCGACAAACTTAGGGACTGGCTTATGGCAGTTCGCGAGCAAGCCAACGAATTGGCGAGGGCTGATGTCACCGACGGGCGGATCGGGCAACTACTTTGCAAGGCGCCTGCCGATGACGATGGTGTCTGGCCATGCCGTGCAGTGTGCGATGCTCTGGAATGGATGAGCTCGCCTGAAGTCAGTAGCGGTTTCCAGGTTGGAACCAGAAACAGCCGCGGCGTTCATTGGCGAGGCGAAGGCGGTGACCAAGAACGCGAGCTTGCGGCGAAATACCGAGGCTGGGCAACGAAGCTTGGATATGAGTTTCCGTATGTCGCGAACGTTCTGAGCAGTATCGCGGACTCCTACGAGCGCGAGGCTCAGTGGGAAGATACCGAAGCGAAGGTACGGCGCCGGCTGCGTGGCTGGTAGCGATGCCGGTTGCAGTTCTACTAGCGTCGCTCACACATCCAGATTCGCCACTGACAGCGCATTGTCCTGGATGAATTCGCGGCGCGGTTCCACCTCGTCGCCCATCAGGCGGGAGAAGAGCGAGTCGGCGTCGGTTGCGTCGGTGACCTTCACCTGCAGCAGCGAGCGCGCCTCCGGGTCGAGCGTGGTTTCCCACAGCTGCTCGGCGTTCATTTCGCCCAGGCCCTTGTAGCGCTGCATGGTGAGGCCCTTGCGGCCGGTGGCGAAGATCGCGTCGAGCAGCGCCAGCGGGCCGGCAATCACCTGGCTGGTGTCGCGGCGGCGCAGCGTCGGCTGGCGTGTGTAGACACCCTGCAGCTTGCCGGCATAACGGTCGAGCGCGCGCGCATCCGCCGAGCCGATCAGCGAGGCGTCGAGCACGATCGTCTCTTTCACGCCGCGCACGGTGCGTTCGAAAATATAGCCGCCGGTGCCGTCATTGGCAGGGTTGAGCCGGCCTTCCCAGCCGCGCTCGGTCTCTTCCGAGATCATGTCGAGACGCCGCGCGACATAGTCGGCCGCCTCCTGCGACTGCGCCGGATCGGCAAGCACGGCGGCACTCATCGCGCCGGCAATCGCCGCCTGCTCGACCACCGCATGGTCGTAGCGCGAATGGAGCCCGTGAATGAGCGTGCGGACCGCAAGCGCGTCGTCGATCACGGCGCGCAGGTCTTCGCCCGCCCGCACTTCGCCATCTGCGAGTTCGAGCGAGGCTTCCTCGAGACCGGAGCCGATGAGGAACTCCTCGAAGGCGCGCTCGTCCTTCACATACTGCACCGACTTGCCGCGCGTGACTTTGTAGAGCGGCGGCTGGGCGATGTAGAGATGCCCCTTCTCGATGAGGTCGGGCATCTGGCGGAAGAAGAAGGTCAGGAGCAGCGTGCGGATATGGGCGCCGTCGACATCGGCGTCCGTCATGATGATGATCTTGTGGTAGCGCAGCTTCTCGAGGTTGAACTCGTCCTTGCCGATGCCGGTGCCGAGCGCGGTGATCAGCGTGCCGATCATGTCGGAGGAGAGCATGCGGTCGAAGCGCGCGCGCTCGACATTGAGGATCTTGCCCCTGAGCGGCAGGATCGCCTGGTTCTTGCGGCTGCGGCCGGACTTGGCCGAGCCGCCGGCGCTATCGCCCTCGACGATGAAGATTTCAGACTTGGCGGGGTCGCGCTCCTGGCAGTCGGCCAGCTTGCCGGGCAGCGAGGTGATGTCGAGCGCGCCCTTGCGGCGCGTCAGCTCACGCGCCTTGCGGGCGGCTTCGCGTGCGGCGGCGGCTTCCACCACCTTGCCGACGAGGATCTTGGCTTCGCCGGGATGCTCTTCCAGCCACTCGGCCAGCGTTTCGTTGACCAGGCCTTCCACCACGGGGCGGACTTCCGACGAGACCAGCTTGTCCTTGGTCTGGGAGGAGAATTTCGGGTCGGGCACCTTTACGGAAAGCACCGCGGTCAGCCCTTCGCGGCAATCGTCGCCGGTGAGCGAGACCTTCTCCTTCTTGGTCAGGCCGGCCTTGTCGGCATAGCCGGTGACCTGGCGGGTCAGCGCGCCGCGGAAGCCGGCAAGATGCGTGCCGCCGTCGCGTTGCGGAATGTTGTTGGTGAAGGCCAGAACATTCTCGTGGTAGCTGTCGTTCCACCACATGGCGACTTCGACGGTGATGCCGTCGCGCTCGCCCGAAATGGCGATCGGCGCGTCGATCAGCGCTTTTTTGGCGCGGTCGAGATAACGCACGAAGGCTTCGAGCCCGCCATCATAATGCAGCTCGACTTTCTTCACGTCGGCATGGCGTGCGTCGGTAAGAACGATGCGCACGCCCGAATTCAGGAATGCGAGCTCGCGCAGACGGTGCTCCAGCGTGGCGAAATCGAATTCGGTCTTGGTGAAGGTGTCGGTCGACGGCAGGAAGGTGATCTCGGTGCCGCTGCGGCCGTCGAATTCGCCCGGCTGTTTGTTTTCGGTGTAGGAGCCGGTAACCGCCAGCGGCGCATCGGCCACGCCGTGCGTGAAGTTGATTTCGTGGGTCTTGCCGCTGCGGCGGATTTTCAGCTTCAGGAACGACGACAGCGCGTTGACCACCGACACGCCGACGCCGTGCAGGCCGCCGGAAACCTTGTAGGAGTTCTGGTCGAACTTACCGCCGGCATGCAGCTGGGTCATGATGACCTCGGCCGCCGAGATGCCTTCGCCCTTGTGAATGTCGGTCGGAATGCCACGGCCATTGTCGATGACCGTCACCGACCCGTCGGCGTTGAGCGTCACCGTGACGAGGTCGGCATGGCCGGCCAGCGCCTCGTCGATGCCGTTATCGACCACCTCGTAGACCATGTGGTGCAGGCCCGAGCCGTCATCGGTGTCGCCGATATACATGCCGGGGCGCTTGCGCACCGCGTCCAGGCCCTTGAGAACCTTGATGGATTCGGCGCCGTAGTCGGCTTCGGCACTGGGCGCGGTGTCGGGCGTTTCGGTCATGAATATCCGTTGCGAGGCGTTTGCGCGGCAGCACGGTCAAAGTGCGGCGAATCGCATTGATTCAGGTCCCCAAGATATAGGGATTCAGGCCCCGTTTTGGAAGGTTTGCCGGCGATTTGGGTGGGGAGGAAATGCCCGCGGCACGGGGCGGCAGCGCAGCGCCGGCGGGATTTGCGCGGCGGCTAGTCGGCGGCAGCGCCGAGCGCGTCGAGTTCCGCCCGCAAAATGTCCGGCATCGAGCGGTCGGCTGGCGCCAGACGACCGGCCTTTTCCATCCTTTCGGCGATGTCGAGCGCGGCGCGGAAATGCTTATGCGGTTCGCCCCCGGCTTTTGCGATCTTGTAATGCGAAATGAGCAGGTCGCGCTGGCGCGCGCCATTGTGCGGGTCGGCGGCCAGAAGCGTTTCGTGAATGGCCAGACTGGCCCGATAATATTTCAGCGCGCTTTCCGGCTTGCCCAGTTCGCGCAGCATGTCGCCGACGACGACCTGGCGAACCGAAAGGCGATGTTGCAGCACGGCCTGTCCGGGGTTTGCGGCGGCCAGGCGTTCGCGGATGGCGAGAGCTTCCTGATAGGCCGCCAGTGCGCCTTCTCGGTCGCCGCGCGCCCTGAGCGCGTCGCCGATCCTGACCTGAACCAGCAAGAGGCTGTTCTGCCAGGCGGCGTTGGCAGGTTCCGCCGATGCCAGGCCTTCGATGATTGCCAGATCGGCGCGGTATGCCGCCAGTGCACCGGCAGCATCGCCCGACCTGCGCCGCGCATCGCCAACCCTCTCGTATGCGATTGCGAGGCCGTGCTGCCAGCCGGAATTGGTGGGATTGGAGGCGACCACCCGCTGGCGAACAGCAAGCGCGGCCTCGTAGATTTTCAACGCTTCGGCGTGGTTTCCGTCCTGGCTGAGCGCATCCCCGATGCTGATATGGACCGACGAAAGGCTGAATTGCAGCTCCATATTGCCGGGATCCGCCGCAACGAGCCGCTCGGCAATCTCTAGTGCGCTCCGATAAGCGCTTATGGCTCCTTCCGGGTCGCGCCGCGCCAGAAGTGCATCGCCGATGCGGTCGTGGCCGCTGGCGATATCCCATTGCCAGAACATGTTGCCGGGATCGACCGCCGCAAGCTGCTGCAGCAGAGCCTGACCTGCACGGAAGGCAGCCAGCGCTCCGTCAAGATCGCCGGTCGCCGACAGCAGATCACCATAACTTACCTGGCCTAGCGCATAATCGCGTTTCCAGGTCGTATTGGTGGGATCGAGCGCGACGAGCCGCGCCTGGGTCGCAAGGCTGTCTCGGTGGGCAGCCAGCGCCTCGGCGTAGTTCGCCATCTTTGCGAACACGTTGCCGATTTCGTTCTGCATCACCGACAGATCGCGCTGCCAGGTCGTGTTCGCGGGGTCAGACGCAACGAGCCGCGACTGCGTATCGAGGCTGGCGCGGTAGGCTGTCAGCGCGTGTGTGAGAAAACCCTGCCTCGCCAGCACATCGCCCATCTTGGCATGACCAAGCGCAAGCCCATGCTGCCAGTCGGTGTTGACCGGGTTTTGGTCCGCCAGCTGCATGGAGATCGCGAGGCTCGCCTCATAGTCGGCAGTTGCACGGCGCAAGTCGCCGAACGTCGCATGAAGATCGCCCATGCGGCTGTGAGTGATTGCGAGTGCACGCTTCCAGTCGGCGTTGCCGGGATCGATTTCGGCCAGCCGCTGGCGAATGGCGAGGCTGGCCCCGTATGAATCGAGTGCTTCGGCGCGGTTACCCTGCTCGGCCAGCACGCGGGCCAGTCTGCTCAGGTTCTCGGAAAGGTCGCCCTGCAGGCTGTAGTTGTCGGGATACGCGGCGGCGAGGCGCTCGCGAATGGCAGTGGCTTCCCGGTAAGCCTCCAGCGCACCGGCGAGATCGCCGCGCGCCAGTAGGAGCGAACCGATCCCGTTGTGGCTTGTCGATAGGTCAAGTCTTGCAGCCGGATTTTCCGGCGAGGCTTCAGCTCTTCGGGTCGCCGCATCGCGCATGCGCTGGAACGCATCGAGCGCCTTCGTCGTATCGCCGACGAGCCTGTAGAGATTGCCGAGTTCCATCAGAAGCAGGTTGCGGTCGCCGCGCGCGCCGTCGGCAACGTCGAGCGCAGCGATCTGCCGGTGAAGCTCGGCGGCATCCTCCAATGCGGCGATCGCAGCTGTATGCGCGAGCGCGGTTCGCGCCACGCCGGCGCGCGCCTGCAGCGAGGCCGCCTGCGACAATGTTCTTTCCAGAAAGGCATTGCCGACGGTGCGCCGAGATTCGTCGTCTATGGCGATGGCGTGCTCAAGTAGATCGCCCGCTTCGGCAAGCGCACCGAGGGACAGGCTGTCCTCGGCCTGAAGCCGCAGCTGTGTCACCTGGGGATCGCTTGACGACAATAGCCGCAGCCTGTTGCGGGTTTCGCCGAAGGCCACGGCCGCTTCCGTCAGCTTGGCGCGCCTGTCGTCGATGGAAAGCCCGACCAGGTCGGATCCGACCAGAGCGCCATAGAGCGGCGCGAGCGGCATGTCGTTTTCCGCCGCGATGCGCTCGACCTCATCGCGCATCTGCGGCGTCACATCCGCCATCGCCAGCAACAGGCGCTCGCGCTCAGGCAGTTCATCGCGTGAGGTCGAGGCAAAGAACGTCTTCGGCAGACCGCTCTCGACATAAGGGAGCTGGCGGCCGCGTGTCCTGTCGTAAACCTCCTGCTGGACAAGCGTCAGAACCGAGCGGATTTCGAGCCCGTCCGTGGCGAGGTATTTGGTCAGTGCCGCGGTGAATGGCGAATTGTCTCCGGTCCCGTCCGCTGCCGTTTCGCCCGGTGCCGCCGCGAATGCGAACAGGACGTTTTCCGAACGCCCCATGCGGCCAAGGCCAGGTTTCACCGACGCCGGCAACTCAGGGGCGGACAACGCGGTTGCTCCGCGCCCTCCGGCATCGCCCGGCGCGCCGAATGGGTCGTCGCGGCAGGCATCGAGCACGATCAGGCCGATCGGCGCAATCTCGGCCACGGTGTCGCGGACCTCCTCAAGCGCCAGCGTGCTTTTTTCCAGCGCTTCGAGCGAGCTTGCGTCGGCATCCACCGGCAACAGTCTGTTGCGCCCGTCGATCTCGACGCCATGACCGGCGAAGAAAACGAGCGCGACGTCGGCCTTCTCCGCGTCGTAGACGAAATCCTCCAGCGCCCGGCGCATGCGCCTCAGGTCGCGGTCGGTTTCGAGGAACACCTCAAAACCAAGCGTCTCCAGTGCGTCCTTCATGGCGATGGCGTCGGAGACTGCATTGTCCAGCGGCCGGATGGTTTCGTAGCCGTCCGCACCCATGACAAGCGCCACACGCCGCTCTGCGTGTGCGCCGCAGCTGCCGATCAGGAGAAAAAACAGAAATCCGACGATAAAGCGCATCAAAAACCCAAGCCCGCGGAACATCTTGCCCGCGAATGCGGCGATGGCAAGTCGGCCGGGCGGCAATTTCGCGGGCCGTGCCTCAGTCGCGGCCGGTCGCCAGCGAGTCCCGCCAAAGCTTCAGAAACTGCCGGCGCTTCATCGCGTCGAGGCCCACCAGAAGCGATGTGCCGAGCGGGATGGGGCGCAGCGACTGGTGGGCGTTTTCAGCCATCCCCGCTACGTCGAGCAGCTGCTCGGCGCCATTGACGGGCGAAAACAGCCGCGCGTCCCGGTCAAGCACGGCACGCCCCTGGGGCGACTGGGTGAACTCCAGAAACTTCAGCGCGTCGCCGCTGTTCGAAGCGCCGACGGGGATAAAGGCGGCACGCGAAAGCACCAGCGCATAGTCGCTCGGCACCACGATTGCCATGTCGGGATACCGTTCGGCCTCCGTCAGCGCATAGGAGCCGAGTACATTGTAGCCGATGGCAAGCCGCCCGTCGGCGACACGGTCGAGCACGTCCGAGGTGCAGCAGAACAGCTGAACCGCGTTGCGGCCCATGCCCTCGATCAGCCGGCCCCAGGTGGAAGACTGCGCGGCATCGAAGGTCGCGAACAGATAGCCGACGCCGGACTGCTCGATATCATAGGTGCCGATCTTGCCGTGGAAACGGTCGGGCTGGCGCAGAAGGTCGGCGAGCGCGATATGGTCGAGCGGCGCTTCCGACGGCGCGATCAGCTTGCGGTTGTAGACAATGACCGCCGGTTCGTAGGTGAGCCCGAACAGCTCGTCGCGCCAGCGTGCGTGGTCGGGCAGGGCGGTAAGCGCGGTGGCTGCGATCTCGCTGGCGCAGCCGTCGTTGACCAGTTTCACCTGCAGGTCCATTGCCGACGAAATGATGAGGTCGTCGGCCCGGCGGTTGCCCGCGCAGGCTTCCCCCGCCTCAACGAATAGCTGCTGGGTTGTTTCCTCGCGGTAAGTAATGGCGATGCCTGGATTTAACACCTGAAAGGCGTCGATCACGGTCCGTATGACACCGATATCGGTGGTGCTGCCGATTACGAGGCGGCTTCCTTCATCGGCGATGGCTGGAAACGAATAGTCTTCCGCCGCGCACACGCAAGGCATGAGGCAGGCGAGCACAGGGACGACGAACCGCATCATTGATCAGCCTTTGTCGGCAAGATGATCGCAGCCTCGAAAGCGCCGCCGGGCAGGTCGGCGAACTCGAGCTTGCCGCCATGCGATTGCGCCACCTCGGCTACGATGGCAAGGCCGAGCCCCGCTCCCGTGCGGGACGCACCGCCGCCGCGGAACCGTTCACCGGCCTGGTCGCGCCTGTCTGCCGGTATGCCGCGGCCGAAATCGCTGACGCTGACCCGGGCAAACCCATCGAGCATGCGCACGTTGATCGAAACCGGCGCCTTGCCGTGCGTCTGCGCGTTGTTGATCAGGTTCTTCACCGCCTCGCGCAGGCTGAACCGGTCGCCGGCAATCAGCACCTCCTCGTCCGGTAGATCGAGTTTCGGCGGCGGCAGGTCGGCATCGCCGAGCCTCTGGCTTTCTTCTTCCGCCTCCATGGCAATGCGCCTGAGATCGAGCAGCTCGCGCGGCTCCGCGTCGGCGCGGTGCGTCACCATGGCATGGCTCAGCAGCTGGTCCGCAAGGCGGCTGACGCCGATCGCACGGTCGAGAATACGCTTGTTGAGCCGCGCCAACCGCTCCGGGTCTTTCTCTTCCGCCGCGATTTCGGCCTGCGCCCGAATGGCGGTGATCGGTGTACGCAATTGATGTGCCGCATCGGCAACGAACGCCTGCACGGAACCTATGCGGCGGTCGAGACGGCGTGTGAACCGGTTGATCGCATCGACAACGGTCTCGATTTCGCGCGGCGTCTCGATCTCGAAGGGCGACAGATCGTTGGGATCGCGCGACAGCAATGCCCGCTCCACCCGCGTCAGCGGCGAAAGGCCATAAAGCACGCCGGCCAGCGCCAGCGCGATGATGGCCAGAGAGGCTGCGCCGACCAGGATCGCTGCCTTGGTCGCAATATCATGCGCAAGCACCGTGCGCTCGCGCATCGTATGCGCAACGACGACCGTGACCAGCCCGCTGACATTGCGCTCCACAAGCTGCCGTCCGGTAACGGCGGCGCGCACCGTCTCGCCCGAATATTGCGTCTCGTAGATTTCGGTGCCGCCATCTTCCGGCACCTCGAGCGCCGGCAGGTCGTCATAACCGGTCAGAGTTGTGCCGTCAGGGCCGATGACGCGATAGAAGACGCGGTCTTCCCGCGCCAGTGCCAGAAGTTCGAAGGCCGAGGCCGGAATGTCGACGACGATGCTGTCGTCGACCACGCCAATGCGCTCGACGATCTGCAGCGACGCACCGGTCAGCAGCCGGTCGAACGCCTCGTTAGCGGCCTGCCAGCCATAACGCCAGGCCGAAAACAGCGCAGCCGTTGCGGCCAGCGCAACGACCAGCGTGACGGCGACGCCGATTCTGAGCGCAAGCGACGGCTTGCGCCGCGCCGGCCGCGCCGTATTCAGGGCCTCAGATGCGGGTGTCATTCGATTTCACGAAAGCCTGATAACCGAGACCGCGCAGGGTACGTATGTCGAGCGAATCGGAGGGGATTTTCTTGCGCAGCCGCGCAACATAGACCTCGACTGCATTGAGCCCGGCTTCCTCGTCGAGGCCGAACAGGCGTGCGTGCAGGTCCTCCTTCGGGATGACGCGCCCGCGCGCATTGAGCAGGATTTCCAGCACCGTCTGCTCGCGCCGCGTGAGTTCGCATGCCGTCCCGCCCACAGTCACTTGCCGGGTCGCGGTGTTGAAACGAATATCGCCGGCCTCAAGCACCGCGTCCGTCTCGCCATGGCGCCGGCGCGCCACCGCACGCACGCGTGCCTCAAGTTCGCGCAGGTCGAACGGTTTAACCAGGTAATCGTCGGCGCCTGAATCGAGCGCGTCGATACGGTCATCCACGCCCATGCGGGCCGACAGCACCAGCACCGGCGTCTCGTTGCCCTGGCGGCGCAGTTCGCGCACGAGGTCGAAGCCGGATCCGTCGGGCAAGTTGATGTCGAGAATAATGAGGTCGAGCGGCTGCACGGCAATCAGCTGCCGCGCCTCGTCCAGCGTACCGGCCTTGTCGCAGACATGGCCGTGGCGGGACAGCCGCGCCGTTATGGCGTCGGCGACGTCGCCAGCATCTTCAACAACAAGCAGCCGCACATTTCCTCCCGCTGACAGCTTCATGACAGCTGGACTGATTATAGGAACTGCCTGAGCGGGCGCGCAATGCGCTCGTCGCTCATGGGAGGAAGATATGAAATTCGCAAAAATAACTGCGGCCGCAGCGGTGGTCGCGGCGTCACTGGCTACGTCGGCTTTTGCCTTCGATCCCGCAAACACCGAATGTATCGCACCTGCTAACCCGGGCGGTGGCTGGGACTTCACCTGCCGCCAGGTCGGCAAGACGTTGCAGGATCTGTCGCTCGTCCCGGGCACCATGCAGGTCGTCAACCTCGCCGGCGGCGGCGGCGGCGTCGCTTACGCCGAGGTCGTCAACAAGCGCAACAACGAGAACAACCTCATCGTTGCGGCATCTTCGGCCACCTCGACGCGCCTCGCGCAGGGCGCATACCCCGGCAACACCATGGATCAGGTTCGCTGGGTCGCTTCGGTTGGCGCCGACTACGGCATCATCGCCGTTGCCAAGGATTCGCCGGTCCAGACGCTCCCCGAGCTGATCGACATGATCAAGGCCGATCCGACCTCCGTGTCGATCGCCGGCGGCTCGGCCGTTGGCGGCTGGGATCACCTCAAGGTGTTGCTCGCAGCCAACAAGGCCGGCATCGATGACGTCCGTGTCATCAAATATGTTGCCTTCGACGGCGGCGGCGAGGCCGTGACGCAGCTGCTCGCTGGTTCCGTGCAGGCCTTCACCGGCGACGCTTCGGAAGCCAAGGGTTTTGTCGACTCCGGCGACATTCGCGTGATCGCGGTGCTTGCACCGGAACGCCTGGAAGGCGACTTCGCGTCCTTCCCGACGGCCAAGGAGCAGGGCATTGACGTGGTTGGCGCCAACTGGCGCGGCTTCTACGCGCCGGGCGGCATGTCCGACGACGCCTACGACTACTGGGTCGAATCCGTCGGCAAGGTCTACGATTCGGCGGAGTGGAAAGAGGTCATGGCACAGAACGGCCTAGCCCCGCTTAACCTGCGCGGCGATGAGTTCCAGGCTTTCGTTGCCGAATCCGTAGCATCCATCACCGACCTTTCGAAGAAGATCGGCATCCTCAAGTAGGATTTCCCTTCGGCCCCCGCAGTTCTTGTGGCAGCGGGGGCCGAATTGTATCTTGGCGTGGGGAGGACACGACAATGAGCGACCGGATATTGGGCGCATGTGCCTTTTTGCTGGGTGTTCTGTACATCTGGCGGGCCACAATCATCGAAGAGAGTTTTTTATCCGACCCCGTTGGACCGAAGGCGTTTCCGCTCATCATCGGCACGGTGGTTTTGCTGTCGGCGGCTTATTTCATCTGGCGTCCAGATACCGAGCCTGAGTGGCCGGCAATCGGCCGGCTGGCGGAGATCGGCTTCGCCGTCGCGGTCATGGTCGGCTACACGATGGCGCTGCCCGAGGCGGGATTTGTCGTGTCCACCGCCGTTGCCGCCGCCTTTCTGGCCTGGCGTCTGGGAGCGCACGCGATTGCGGCTGTTATCGCCGGCATTGTCACCTCGCTCGGCATCTATGTCATGTTCCATCTCGTGCTGGGCCTGTCGCTCGCACGCGGCCCCTGGGGGTTCTGATCATGGAAACGCTTTCCGCTCTCGCAGATGGTTTTGCCGTCGCGCTCACCTGGCAGAATCTCGGCCTGGCTCTGCTCGGCTGCTTTCTCGGCACCGTGTTCGGCGCGCTGCCGGGCCTCGGTCCCTCGAATGGCGTTGCCATTCTCATTCCGCTTGCCTTCACGCTCGGCCTGCCGGCGGCACCGGCGCTGATCCTGCTCACCAGCGTCTATTACGGCGCCATGTATGGCGGCCGAATTTCATCGATCCTGCTCAACATTCCGGGCGACGAGCCGGCGCTGATGACGACGCTCGACGGCCACCCGATGGCCAAACAGGGCATGGCTGGCGAAGCGCTGGCGCTGTCGGGCATCGCTTCGTTTGTCGGTGCGTTCTTCGCCACCTGGGGTCTGGTTTTCCTAGCGCCGCAGCTGGTGAAGGTGGCGCTTCTGTTCGGTCCAGCCGAATATTTTGCCCTGTTCACGCTGGCCTTTGCCACGCTTGGCGGCATCGCCAGCCGCAACCAGGCCAAGGCGGCATTGGCGGCCGCGCTCGGTCTGGGTATCGCGACCATCGGCGTTGACGGACAGACCGGCGTGCCGCGCTTCACATTCGGCGAAGTGCATCTTTATGACGGCATCGATTTCCTGGTGGCGATCGTCGGCCTGTTCGCGCTTTCGGAGGTGTTTGTGTTTCTCGAGCGTCGTGGGACGGCGGCGGAGGCGACTGCGGAATCGATGAAAATCGGGCGTGTGACGCCGCCCATGTCGATGCTCAACAAGACTTGGGGTGCGATGTCGCGCTCGACGGTGCTGGGTTTCATCGCCGGGGTTCTGCCGGGTGCGGGTGCCTCGCTGGGCTCCTTCATCGCCTACACATTCGAGAAGCGCTATTCCGACCGCAAGGGCACTTTCGGCAAGGGCGATCCGCGCGGTGTGGCCGCCCCGGAGGCCGGCAACAACGCCGCCGCCGGCGGCGCGCTGGTGCCGATGCTGGCGCTGGGCGTGCCGGGTTCGGGCACCACGGCCGTGCTTCTGGCCATGCTGCTTGCGCTCAACATCACGCCCGGCCCGCTGCTCTTCCAGTCGAACCCGGATGTCGTCTGGGGCCTGATCGCGGCGCTGTTCATCGGCAACCTCATGCTGCTGGCGATGAACATACCGCTGGTGACGATGTTCGTACGTGTGCTGCTGGTGCCGCCGAAATATCTGATGCCGGCGGTGGCAATGATCTCCTTTGTGGGCATTTACGGCATTTCGGGATCGTCCTTCGATCTGCAGGTGATGATCATCTTCGGCGTGCTCGGCTGGGTGCTGCGCAAGCTGGACGTGCCGCTGGTGCCGGTGATCCTTGGCGTGCTTCTGGGCGACCAGATGGAAAAGAACCTGCGCCGTGCGCTCACCATTTCCGATGGCGACTGGACCGCACTGGTTGCCTCGCCGCTGGCGATCGGGCTTTGGACGCTGGCGATACTGGGCTTCATCGCGCCGCTGATCGTCGGCCGTTATTTCCGGCCGAAGATCGCCGACGAGACCAAGGCGGAAGGCAGCGATCCTGACTAAAACGACGCGGCAGCGCTGACATTTGCTCCGGCCGGCCCTAGATTGACGGGGTCGGCCGGAGACGTTTCATGGACACAAAACCGCAGCCATTCGAGCCGCCGGCGCCAACGCCGCGCACCAGCCCGCCTTCGCTGATCCAGATGATGGGCATCGTCTACAAGAACCCGCTCGAGCTGTGGGGCGAGCCGTCCTACAACCAGCCCTGGATTTCGATCCGCACCGGCGTCGGCGGACCGCTGGTGATCGCCAACGATCCGGGGCTCGTGCGCCATGTGCTGGTGGAGAACGCCGCCAACTACAGGATGGCGCGCGTGCGCCAGAAGATCCTGCGGCCGATCCTGCGCGACGGGCTGCTGACCGCCGAAGGCGATGTGTGGAAGCGCTCGCGAAAGGCAATGGCGCCGGTGTTCACGCCACGCCACATCAACACATTCGCCAGGCCGATGCTGGAGCGCAGCGAGGCTTTTGCCGCGCGCTACGAAGGCGAGGCGGGCAGGGTGGACATGGCGCGCGACATGACCATGCTCACCTACGATATTCTGGCCGAAACGCTGTTCACCAACGAGATCGCGGGCGAACCGGGTTCGTTTGCGCATCACATCGACCGGTTGTTCGAGACGATGGCGCGCGTCGACCCGCTCGATATTCTGGCAGCGCCCGACTGGCTGCCGCGCATCACCCGCATTCGCGGCCGCAAGGTGATGAAGTTCTTCCGCAAAATTGTCTCCGACACCATCGCAATGCGCGAAAGCCGCATGCGTGGCGATCCGGATGCCGTGCCGACCGATTTCCTGACGCTGCTTCTGCGCGCCGAAGGGCCGGACGGCCTGCAGCGCGCCGAGATCGAGGACAATATCATCACCTTCATAGGTGCCGGCCACGAAACGACGGCCCGCGCGCTGGGCTGGACGCTTTATTGCCTGGCCGAAGCGCCCTGGGAACGCGAAGCGGTGGAGGCCGAGATCGACGCTGTCGTGGCGAGCGAGCCCGACCCGTCGAAATGGCTCGAAAAAATGCCGCTCACCCGCGCCGCTTTCGAAGAGGCGATGCGGCTCTACCCGCCCGCACCCTCGATCAACCGCGAAGCAATCGAGGCCGACCGCTACGAGGGGCTGGAAATCGTGAAGGGCGCCCAGGTGCTGATCATGCCCTGGACGATCCACCGCCACCGCAAGCTCTGGGAAAAGCCCAACGCCTTCCTGCCCGAGCGCTTCCAGCCTGGCGCGCGGGAGCAGATGGACCGGTTCCAGTATCTCCCGTTTGGCGCCGGCCCGCGCGTGTGCATAGGCGCCAGCTTCGCCATGCAGGAGGCGATGATCATTCTGGCTGTGCTGATGTCGCGCTACCGTTTCGACACGCTGCCCGAAACCAAACCCTGGCCGGTGCAGAAGCTGACGACGCAGCCGGATGGCGGCCTGCCGATGCGCGTGACGGCGCGGTGAGTTGATTTCACATGAAACATTATCTATATTTTCTTTCATGTGAAAGGAAATGAGATGGCGTTAGCGCAATTGCAGCCAGACGCAGGATCGAGCGACCGTCGCGCGACGGTGTCGAAGGCGATGCTGCGCGCCGCCGACCTGCTCGGCATGTCGGCGAAGGAGCTTTCCGCCGTCATTGGCGTTTCGGAAGCCACGCTGTCGCGGCTGAAGAAAGGCCAGGGCCAGGCAGGGCTGACCGGCAAGCCCTATGAGCTGGCGCTGCTGTTCATCAGGCTCTACCGCTCGCTGGATGCGATCGCCGGCGGCGACGATGCCGTTTCGCGGCGCTGGATGCGGGCTGAAAACACCGCGCTTGGCGGCGCACCGCTTTCACGCATTCGCACCATCGACGGGCTGACCCATGTCCTCGCCTATCTGGACGCCCGCCGCGCTCCGGTCTGAGGCCCGGCCGGCCGCGGGTTCGGGTTGGCGGCTGGTGGAAGCGCAGCACCGCGTTTCCACCATGAAACTCGTCGACACGCTGGAGGAGCAGGCGTTGCTCGAAGAAGAGATCGAGCGCACCAAGCCGCCCGTGCCGTCCGAATGCGCCGGCCTGCACTATCTGCTCGCAACGCCTTTCCGCTGCGGGCGCTACCCGGGCAATTCGCGCTTCCGCCGCGAGGGCTATTCGCCGGGCGTTTTCTACGCCAGCGATGCAGCCGAAACGGCGGTCGCGGAGACGGTATTCTACCGCCTGCTGTTCTTCGCCGAGAGCCCCGATACGCCCTGGCCGCGCAATCCGCTCGAATTCACTGCGTTCGAAGCAGCTTACGCAACGGAGAAGGCCATCGACCTGATGGTGCCGCCCTTCAGTGCCGACGAGGAGCGCTGGACCCATCCGAGCGACTACGCGGCGTGTCTTAGTCTCGCCGATGCCGCGCACGAAGCCGGGCTCGGGATCATTCGTTACCGTTCGGTGCGCGACCCGAAAGGCCGCGCAAATCTGGCTATCTTGCGCTGCACCGTCTTTGCCGCTGGGCAACCCACGGCTTACGATACATGGCGCATCGCTCTTTCGGACAAAGGCGCCACGGCGCTCTGCGACAGATCGGAAATACGGCTCGGATTTGCGCTGGCCGACTTTGCAAGCGACACTCGGATCTCCAGTATAATTAGCCGGCTCCCATCTGCCTAGGGGCGATGGTACCTGCTGAAACTCAGCGCTTGCGGGTCTATGTCGGGTTTCCCGCCGCCGATGATATCGGCAATGACCCGGCCTGATCCGCACGCCATGGTCCATCCAAGAGTGCCGTGGCCGGAATTGATGAAAAGGCCGGGGACGGGTGCTGCGCATACGATGGGCGGCCCGTCCGGCGTCATGGGCCGCAGTCCGCACCAATAGGTCGCCTGGGACAAATCTCCGCTGCCCGGGAACAGTTGCGAAAAGGAATGCTCAAGTGCGGCCCTGCGCGCGGGACCGAGTGTACGGTCGAAACCGGTCAGCTCCGCGGTGCCGCCGACGCGAATTCTGTCGCCAAGCCGGGTGATCGCCGTTTTGTATGTTTCGTCCATGACGGTGGATACGGGCGCGGCGCCTTCTTCGCGGATCGGGATAGTCAGTGAATATCCCTTGACCGGGTAGATGGGCAGCTTGACGCCTACGGTTCTGGCCACTGCGGGGCTCCCGCTGCCCAGGGCCACCACGCAGGCGTCAGCGCTATGCGTGCCGCGCGAGGTGACCGCGCCCGTAACCGTGCTGCCTTGTCGCTGGAAGCGGAGGAACTGTGTGTCGTAGGTAAAGCGGACCCCTTTGGCGGCCGCCATATCGGCAAGCCGCGCCGAGAACAGCTGGCAGTCGCCGGTCTCGTCTCCAGGCAGGCGCAGGCCGCCGACGAATTCGGTAGATGCATTGGCCAATCCGGGTTCGGCGGCGATACAGCCTTCGCGGTCCAGAACTTCATAGTCGACGCCAAATTCGCGCAGAACGTCGACATCCTTCGAGACGTCGTCGAGCTGCCGCTGCGTGCGAAAGAGCTGCAGCGTGCCAAGGCTGCGCTCGTCGTAGGAAATGCCGGTCTCGGCGCGCAGATCGCGCAGGCAGTCGCGGCTGTACTCGGCGAGCGGCACCATACGGGCCTTGTTGAGGGCATACCGGCTGGAGGTACAGTTGCGCAGCATACGCAACATCCACGTCCACATGGCCGGATCGAGCTTCGGGCGTACGACCAGCGGGCCATGGCGCATCGTCAGCCATTTCATCGCCTTCAGCGGAACGCCCGGCCCGGCCCACGGCGAGGCATAGCCGGGCGAAATCTGGCCGGCATTGGCAAAGCTGGTCTGGGTGGCCGGCCCCTCGCTTTGCTCGATCACTTCGACTTCGTGCCCGGCCTGCGCGAGATAGTAGGCGGTCGTGACGCCGATGACCCCGCCCCCCAGTACCAATACCTTCATGATGATCTTTCCGATTGCTGATTCCGGTACTGCCGGGCAAATCCGCCCGGCCTTGCAGCGGCGCGGCGGCAAACCCGCCGCGCCGCTGGCGTTATGGTCATGCCGCTGTCGGGCCCGGACCGCCGAACCCGTCGGGCCCGGCACCGGGCGAGGGCTTCAAATCCCTGGTTGCGTCATGGACAAGAGTAAGTTTTGGCCTACGGAATGCTTGCGCGGCCAGAGCTTCGGACGTCCGCTCGCGTTTCGCCGCCTCCGGCTGGTATCGTACTTTTTGCAGCGCAATACGCTCTTGCACGCCGTGGTTGCCTGGCAGAACGATTTCCTGCCCTTCGCCTAGCCCAAGCAGCGCCAGCCCGCGTAGTGAGTTGATCGGCAGGTACATGCCGACAGGCGCATGTTGCATCTGGTCGTGTGACAGGATCCGCGTATCGGGATCGTTGTCGCCGGCGCGGAATGTGACCCGGCTGTTCAGCGTGGCAACGTTTTCGGGAATGTCGTCACTGAACACGACCGTTGCGCATTCGAGCTTCCTGTCCAGCAGGGGTGCGAGAGGATCGTCGCGCCCCAGGCAGCGTTCGCGCATCACCTCAAGTATCGTGAAGTCCTTGGTCGTCAGCATGCATATGTCGTCTGTCATCGCAGTTCTCCATCGCTCCGTCCCGGCAGGGCGGTTGCGTTGAAACAAAAAGGAGAAATCCCCTGGCCGCGCTTGGCGGCGCAGGGGCTACGATCCTGCGATCAGGCAGCCTCCGAACAGCGAGAGGCGGCTGGGTGGGGGAAGGCCCATCACGGCGCGGCCTCCAATTCGGCCGTGGTCTCCGATGGCGGCGTTTGCCGTGGCGTTTCCACGCTTTCGACGGTCAGCCGATGAACCCGGCCGTCGCGCGAAGCCCAGTCGATCGACTGTCCGGCAGACAATCCAATCAGGGCCGCTCCGATGGGCGTGAGAATCGAGACTTTTCCTTCCGCGATATCTGCCTCGGCGGGGAAGACCAGCGTCACGGTCCGGTCTTCGCCGAGGTCGCTTGTGAACCGCAGCGTGGACCCCATGCGCACGAAATCGGTGCGGCTGTGGTCGTCCTTGACCACGCGCGCCCGGTCGAGCTCCTCCATGAGCACTTCGGCGACGTCGTGGTTTCGGCTGGAATAGGATTGCGCCAGCCGAAACAGCCGCTCGTGGTCGCTGCGGGTGAGGGTAATGGCGGGCTTGCGCCCATTCTTGTTTTCAGAAGCCATGTTTCGAGCCTCCTGGCGATAAATGTACTCGCGGGACGCATCGTCGGCGTCTCTGCGATCTGTGTCTGGTGGTTGATTGCCGCTTTGGAGATCAGGCTACATTACGCAGGAATGCGAGCCTGTCTGATGCCCCGCGGCCGGGGCGCGACGCGACCGGGCCGGGGGTCAGGTGCCCGCGATAGGGCACACCCTGCAGAAAGTGAAGCGGCGGTGGTCGATCATATACATGAGCGACATGTTGTGGCTCCGGCACAAGAAGTCAAGCACCGATGGCCGGCCGCACATGCAATGCGGGGGCGGCGAAAGCGCTCAGCCGGCGTTTCGGATCAGGTCAGCTGCCTTTTCCGCGATCATGATCGTTGGCGCATTGGTGTTGCCGCCGACAAGCGTCGGCATGATCGAGGCGTCGGCGACGCGCAGCCCCTTGATGCCGCGGACGCGCAATTGCGGATCGACCACGGCATCGCTGCCGGTGCCCATGCGGCAGGTGCCGACCGGGTGGTAGATCGTGTCGGCGCGGGCACGGATGTGCTCCATCAGTTCGGCGTCGGTCTCTTCCCCTGTGAGGTAGAGCTGCTGGTCGCGGTACGGTGCAAGCGCCGGGGCGCTCAGAATATCGCGCGTGATCTTGGCGCCCTTCAGAAGCAATTCCGCGTCACGTTTGTCGGACAGGAACCGCGGGTCGATGCGGGGCGCCGATCGGGGATTTGCGTCTTGCAGGCCGACTTCGCCGCGCGAAAAAGGGCGCAGCACGCAGACATGGCAGGAATAGCCGTGCCCCATGTGCAGTTTGCGCGAATGGTCGTCCACAAGCGCAATGACGAAATGAAGCTGCAGGTCGGGCCGCTTGAGCGCCGGGTCGGATTTCAGGAACGCCCCGGCTTCGGCATAGGGCGTAGTCAGTAGCCCGGTGCCGTCGCGTCGCCATTGCTGCGTGGCTTTGGCCAGCGCCAGCGTGCCTTGCGGGCTGATGCCGATCATGTCGCGGTCTTTCGACTTCCACAGATGAATGAAGTCGAGATGGTCCTGCAGGTTGCGCCCCACGCCTGGCAGTTCATGCGCAAGCGGCACGCCATGCGCGGCAAGCTCCACCGCGGGGCCGATACCGGACAGAAGCAGCAATTGCGGCGAGCCGAACGCGCCGCCGCACAGAATGATCTCGCGCTTCGCCTCGGCCCTGTGTTCCTTGCCGCCTTTCAGGTATCGCAGCGCCACCGCGCGCTTGCGTTTGAGTTCCACCTTGCTGGCATGCGCGCCGGTGATGACGGTGAGGTTGGGCCGCTCCATCTGCGGGTGCAGATAGGCCGCTGCCGCCGAACAGCGCTCGCCGCGCTTTGCGCCATCGAAGAACTGCGTGACTTGATAAAGCCCCGCACCCTCCTGGCTTGGACCGTTGAAATCCTTGTTGAGCCTGACCTGGCTCTGTTCGCAGGCCTCGAGAAACGCATGCGTGACAGGCCTCGGCTCCTGCTGGTCTCCAACCTGCAGCGGCCCTTCGCCGCCATGCAGCTTGTCTTCGCCGTGCTGGTTGCGTTCGGCCTTGCGGAAATAGGGCAGCACGCTTTTCCAGTCCCAGCCTTCGCAGCCGAGATTGGCCCATTCGTCGTAATCGGACGGATGCCCGCGCACATAGAGCATGGCGTTGATCGTACTTGAGCCGCCGAGCGCACGCCCGCGCGGCTGGTAGCCGCGTCGCCCGTTGAGCCCGGCCTGCGGTTCGGTCTGGAAAGCCCAGTTGCCGCCCTTCAGATAACCCGGCAGCAGCGCGGCCGCTCCCGCCGGCATGCGGATGACGGCGCTTGTGCCGTCGCCGCCGGCTTCGACCAGACAGACCGAAACCGCGGGATCTTCCGAAAGGCGGGCGGCCAGCACGGAGCCGGCCGAACCGCCGCCGGCGATGACGTAGTCATAGGTGGCCATGAAACCTCCTAGTCGCGTCCCTGAAACAGGTTCGGAACATGAACTGGCCAGCGGCGCGGCAATATGGCGACGAGATC
The DNA here is from genome assembly GCF_004000235.1 of Mesorhizobium sp. Z1-4. Taxonomy (GTDB): domain Bacteria; phylum Pseudomonadota; class Alphaproteobacteria; order Rhizobiales; family Rhizobiaceae; genus RCIO01. Next base: position 712,736 of record NZ_RCIO01000001.1, on the reverse strand, counting down.
GAAACGAACCGACAGTTTGGCATAATCCGAGCGCCTTGAGAGCCACAAATCGGCGGCAGCCTCGATGCGCCGTTCCGCACTGTAGGTCACCGCCTCCATCGCGGCCAGAAGAGTGGGCCGGGCCTTTACTTCGACCATGATGACCAGATTGCCGCGCCGCGCGATAAGGTCGATCTCCCCCGCAGGCGTGCGGTAGCGCCTTGCCAGAATGCGGAAGCCCTTGAGCGAAAGCGCCAGTGCGGCGAACCATTCGCCGCGATGTCCGCGCCGGTAGGCGGCGAGCTTTTCAGGCCTGTTGGCCATCGTCTCTGAGCGCGAGCAGGCGGCGGTAAAGGTCGCCTTTTCGGCCGCCGGTCATGCGCGCCGCTTCCGCAGCTGCCTTGGCGGCCGGCATCTCGGCGGCGAGCGAAAGCAGCACCTTGTCGATGTCGTCCTGGCTCCGTGCTTCGGTCCCCGCCGCCGGCGGGCCTACGCAAATGACGATCTCGCCCTTTGGCGCACCGGCGCTTTCATAGTGCGCGGCAAGTTCGGAGATGGAGCCGCGCCGGATTTCCTCAAACGCCTTTGTAAGCTCGCGGCAGACGGCAGCGGGGCGGCCTGCGAAAACCTCCGCCATCGCAGCGAGCGATGCTGCGAGCCGGCGCGGCGATTCCAGAAAGATCAGACTTCCCGGGATGGTTGTCATTTCAGTAAGTATCGACTTACGTTGTCCATTCTTTACAGGAAGAAAGCCGGCAAAGAAGAATGCGTCTGTAGGCAGGCCGGATGCCGCAAGCGCGGCCAATAGCGACGATGGACCTGGAACGGGGACAACCTTGATGCCGGCATTCACAGCGGCATCCACAAGGCGAAAGCCGGGATCGGAAATCAACGGGGTGCCGGCGTCCGAGACCAGCGCGACGCTTTTGCCGGCCTCGAGTTCGGCAATGAGGCGCGGTCCGGCATCCGCGGCGTTGTGTTCGTGATAGGCGGTCGTCCTGCGGCGGATGCCGTAGCGCTCCAGAAGCACCCGCGTCACGCGCGTATCTTCGCAGGCAAGCACGTCCGAGGCAGCCAGCACCTCGAGCGCCCGCAAAGTAACGTCGCCCAGATTGCCGATCGGCGTGGCGACCAGATAGAGCGCGGGCTCCAGCTGCTTTGCGCGCATTGGCGCCTGGCCGATCATGAAGCCGCGGCCGGGCTCTGGGTTGGATGCCGGTTTCATGGCCGAACTTATGGCATGCGCACATTGGCCGGCAAAGCCGCGTTCTTGATCCGTGGGACGCCGGATGCGAAAAAGACCGGGAGGGGGTCCTTCAGGGCAAGAGAGGGACAAAGAATGTTGAAATCGACGCTGAGATTTGCTGCGGGTGCCGTCGCGGCGGCGGTCTTTGCAGGGATGGCCTGTGGAGGCGCGTCCGCGCATGAGGTGGATCTGAAACGGCTTCCGGTGGGCGATGATTACGTTACCGACAGCGGCGCCAGGGTCGGCTGGGCATGGGCGTGCCGGGTCGATCCCACGGCGGGCGGCGCGTACAAGCAGGGCCCGTGGTTCAACGGCGACGGCACCTATGACCTGACCGCCAAGGCGATCGTGCCCGGCAACGTTTCCTGGAACCCGAAATTCGCGATTGAAAAGCGCGGCAGCGACCGCGTGTTCTCAACCAACGATTTGCCCAATCACGGCACAGGCGTTTACCCGGTCGACCGGAATTCTGAAGCCTACAAATACGACCGCAACCCGAACAGCATCGAAGAACAGAGCATCTCTTTCACGCTGCCGGCAGAGCCGAAAATCGGCCAGCCCAAATGTCTGCCAGGCGCGGTGGGAATTCTGCTTTCGGGTACGGTGCTGTTCAGCCCACTCGACGAACCCGGCCGCGACGCGGTCGCCTGGGAAACGCAGGACAAATGCCAGGGCCACCCGCAGCGCACGGGCGTCTATCACTACCACAGTGTTTCCACTTGCGTTGATACCGAGACCCAGTCTGACGGGCACTCGGCTTTGGTTGGCTACGCGATCGACGGTTTCGGCATTTTCGGCCGCAAGGATGTTGGCGGCGAGGCGCTGAGTTCGTCCGATCTCGACGAGTGTCACGGCCACACGCATGAAGTCGATTGGGACGGCCGCCGGGTGGAGATGTACCACTATCACGCGACCTGGGACTTCCCCTACACGCTGGGCTGCCTGCGTGGCGATTACGACCGCTCCATGGGCCGTCTGCTGGGCGGCGGCTGACGCAGGGCCAAGAGCAGCTAACGCGCCAGGTCGGCAACCACCGCGTCGAGTACGGCCATGCCGGCAGGTGTGGCGCGCAGCCGCGAATTGCCGAGCGGTTCCACCAGCCCGTCGTCGCGCAGATCGGATATGCGTTTGGCCGGCAGCGGCCGGCCGGCAAGCGTTTCGTAGCGCACGAGGTCGATACCTTCGCGCAGCCTGAGGCCCATGAGCAGAAATTCGTCCGCCTCTTCCGGCCGCGTCAGCGTTTCGCCGCCGATCACGCCGTGGCCTTTCGCTTCCACAAGGTCGCGCCAGCCCTCCGGCGATCTTTCGGTGAAGGTAACGACGCGTTTGCCGCTTTCGATGAAGCGACCATGCGCGCCGGGGCCGACGCCGGCATATTCGCCATAACGCCAGTAAACGAGATTATGCCGGCTTTCCGCGCCTGGACGGGCGTGGTTGGAAATCTCGTAGGCGGGTAGCCCATGCGCGGCGGTCACCTCCTGGGTGATTTCATAAAGCGCCGCGGCGGCGTCCTGATCGGGCACCGGTATCTTGCCGGCCGCATGCAGCGCAAAGAAGGGCGTGCCTTCCTCGATGGTGAGCTGGTAAAGCGACAGATGGTCGGCGGCGTAGCCGATCGCCTCGCCGAGTTCCGCCGCCCATGCTTCCGGCGTCTGCCCCGGCCGGGCGTAGATGAGGTCGAAGGACATGCGCGGGAAGATGTCGCGCGCCAGCCGGATCGCGCCGAGCGCGGCCTCCACATTATGCAGCCGGCCGAGGAAACGCAGATCGGTGTCGTTCAACGCCTGCACGCCGAGCGAAAGACGGTTCACGCCCGTGTCGCGATAGCCGCGGAAGCGCTCCGCCTCCACCGAGGAGGGGTTCGCCTCCATCGTGATTTCGATATTGGCAGGCATGTCCCAGTTGGCCGCAGCGGCATCGAGCACGGCGCCAACGGTTGCAGGGTCCATGAGCGACGGCGTGCCGCCGCCGAGAAAGATCGAGGTCAATGTCCGCGGCCCGGTGCGCTGCCGGATCGCTGCCATCTCGCGCGCCAGTGCGGCTGCAAAGCGCGGCTGATCCACCGGCTGGTGGCGGACATGGCTGTTGAAATCGCAATAGGGGCACTTGGCCGCGCAGAAAGGCCAGTGAACGTAGAGGCCGAAGCCGGGATCGGCCGAACTGTCGTTCATTGCGCTGAAAGCATCGCGGTCGCGAAGCGCGCGAAGGCGCGTGCCCGGTGCGAAAGGCCGAGATCGCCGCGCCCGGCTTCCCAGCCGTGTTTTTCGCTGGCGCTCATTTCGCCGAATGTCTGTTCATAGCCGTCCGGCCTGAACACCGGGTCGTAGCCGAAACCGTTGTCGCCCTTTGGCGGCCACACCAGCGTTCCCTCGACCTCGCCGCGGAAATATTCCGCGTGGCCGTCGGGCCAGGCCATGCACAGCACGGCAACGAAGCGGCCCGTGCGCTGCGCGGGGTCGCTGGCGCCCTTTGCTTTCAGTTCATCTTCGACCCTGGTCATCGCCATCAGGAAGTCGCGACCGGAGCCGTCCGGCTTTTCCGCCCAGTCGGCGGTGTAGACGCCGGGCGCGCCGTCGAGTGCGTCGACCACAAGGCCGGAATCGTCGGAGAGTGCCGGCAGGCCGGTAGCAGACGCCGCAGCGAACGCTTTGGTATAGGCGTTTTCCTCGAAGGTCGTGCCTTCCTCGGCCGGCTCGGGCAGGTTGAAATCGGCCGCCGATTTGGCGTCGAGCCCATAAGGCGCGATCAGCTCCACGATCTCGGCGATCTTGCCCTTGTTGTGGCTGGCGACGACAATCGCCTTGCCTTCGAGTTTGCGCATCAAAGCCCCCAGATGGCCGGATTGGCGAACTCGACCGAATTGCCGGCCGGGTCGCGCAGATAGATGGAACGTCCGCCCTGCGGCCACTCGAATTCCGCTTCGATCGCGACACCGGCTTCGCTCAGCCGCTTTTTCCAGCCGTCGATCTCGGCCTCGCTGGCGCGGAAGCACACATGCCCGTCGCCCCGCGTTCCATGCGGCGGCACGGGCAGCCTGGCGTCGGGCGCAGGCGGCTTCACCGTCTCGGCCGGGTTGAAGACAAGCAGCACGCTGTTTCCGCATCTGAAAAACACATGACGGTTGCCGGCGCGGGAAATTTTCTCCAGCGCCAGCACACCACCATAAAACGATTCGGCGGCGTCGAGGTCATCCGCGTAGATCGCCGTTTCCAGTATGGCGGAGGGGGTCATGGCCGCTTGAGCCTAACCGAGCGCCATCTTCTGCAGGTCGACGAGGCGCGCAATGCCGGTTTTCGCCATTGCCATGAGCTGGTTGAACTGGTCTTCCGAAAACGGCTCGCCTTCCGCGGTGCCCTGAACCTCGACGATGCCGCCCTTGCCGGTCATCACGAAATTGGCGTCGGTCTCTGCGGCTGAGTCCTCGATATAATCGAGGTCGATGACCGCTTCGCCATTGGATATGCCGCAGGAGATCGCCGCTACATGGTCTTTGATGACATGCTGTACGGTGGTCATCTTGCGCTGTTCCATCCACGAGATGCAGTCGTGAAGCGCGACAAAGCCGCCAGTGATTGCGGCGGTCCGTGTGCCGCCGTCGGCCTGGATGACATCGCAGTCGACGGTGATCTGCACTTCGCCGAGCTGTTTCAAATCGACCACCGCGCGCAGCGAACGGCCGATCAGGCGCTGGATTTCGAGCGTTCGCCCGCCCTGCTTGCCGCTAGAAGCCTCGCGCCGCATCCGGTCGCCGGTGGAGCGCGGCAGCATGCCGTATTCGGCCGTCACCCAGCCCTTGCCGGCATTGCGCAGCCATGGCGGCACGCGCTCCTCCAGGCTGGCGGTGCACAGAACTTGCGTGTCGCCGAATTTGACGAGGCAGGAGCCTTCCGCGTGTTTGGAGATGTTGCGCTCGAAAGAGATGGCGCGCATTTCGTCGGCTTTTCGCCCCGATGGCCGCATTTTCAGGTTCACCCGCTGTCATTGATTTAGGCGGGGGCTTGTAGCTCACGTGCCCGGCGATGCAAAGCCAAACAGCTCAAATACCGGCACGATGCCGGAACCGCGGCGCTTGCGTGCCTCCAATGCCCGTCTATATCTTTGTCACATGTCGAATTTCGAGCACCACGCATGACGATGCCAGCGACCGAGCCCGGCGCCCAGCTGCTTGACCAGCGCTCGCGCGAGATTTTCCGGGCGATCGTGGAAAACTATCTGCGCGACGGCGACCCGCTGGGTTCGCGCAACCTGTCGCGCCTGTTGCCGCAGTCGCTGTCGCCGGCCACCGTGCGCAATGTGATGAGCGATCTCGAACAGCTCGGTCTCATCTATTCGCCGCACATTTCCGCCGGCCGCCTGCCGACGCAGCTTGGCCTGCGTTTCTTCATCGATGCCTTCATGGAAATCGGCGATCTTTCCGACGAGGAACGCCGCGTCATCGAGGCGCAGGTGCTGGCCTCCGGCAATGGCCGCACGCTGGAGCACATGCTGACCGAGGCGAGCCAGATGCTGTCGGGCATGTCGCGCGGCGCAGGTCTTGTGCTGGCGTCGAAAAGCGAACTCGCGCTGAAGCACATCGAGTTTATCCAGCTCGAACCCGGCAAGGCTCTGGCCGTGCTGGTTGCACAGAATGGCGATGTCGAAAACCGCGTGCTCGACCTGCCGGTGGGCGTGACGCTGTCGCAGCTGCATGAGGCGTCGAACTTCCTCAACGCGCATATTCGCGGCCGCACGCTGGCCGAGGCCAGGCAGGAGATAGCGCGGCTGAAGGACGAAACCCGCGCTGCTCTCGATGAGCTGTCGCAGGACCTTGTGGAACGCGGTCTGGCGGTCTGGGCCGGCGCGGAAGGAGCTGCACCTGCACGGCTGATCGTGCGCGGGCGCGCCAATCTGCTCCAGAATATCGGCGATGGGGCCGATCTCGACCTGCTGCGCCATCTGTTTGAGGATCTGGAGACCAAGGAAGGACTGATTCAGCTTCTCGATCTCGCCGAGGGCGGTGCCGGCGTGCGCATCTTCATCGGTTCCGAAAACAAGCTGTTTTCGCTGTCGGGTTCGTCGCTGGTGGTCGCGCCATACCGGGATCAGGATTCACGCGTCATTGGCGCATTGGGCGTCATCGGGCCGACCAGGTTGAACTATGCGCGTATTGTGCCGATGGTGGACTACACCGCACAGGTGATTTCGCGGCTGTTGCGCTGACTTCCATTTGCGAGGACGAAATGTACGGTCTGATTGGCAAGATGCGGGCGCAGCCCGGCAAACGCGACGAACTGGCGGCAATTCTGCTTCAGGGCACCGACACCATGCCCGGCTGCCTGAGCTATATCATCGCAAACGATGTCGTGGACACCGATGCGTTGTGGATCACCGAGGTCTGGCAGGACGAAACCAGCCACCGCGCCTCGCTCCAGCTTCCCGAAGTTCAGGCCGCGATCGCGGTGGGGCGTCCGCTGATCGCCGGCTTTGAAAGCCAGATCGTGACTGCGCCGCTTGGCGGCGCGGGGCTTCCGCCCGGTTAGAAGCTGTCTCTCGGGCGATCTGCCTCGCGCTCGCCGTCCCGGGCCCACCTGCTCTTGATTTTCGTGCGCCGAACCTCGATATCGGGCGCAAATGTGACAACTCCCGAGATAATGGACGAGGCGATGAGCGACGAGCCCAACAACAAGCCTGCGCCCGGCAAGGACGATATGAACGAGGAATACACCGAGGCGTCTGTTTCGGAAGCCAACGCCGCCGCCGAAGCGGCGGAAGCGCCCGTGGACGATCACGAGGTGCTGTTGCGCCTGATGGCTGAAAACGAGGAGCTGAAGGACGCGCGGCTGCGCGCCGCGGCGGAGATGGAAAACCTGCGCCGCCGTACCACCCGCGACGTTCATGATGCGCGCAATTATGCGATTGCGAATTTCGCCCGCGACATGCTGTCGGTTTCCGACAATCTGCGCCGCGCTATCGAGGCGATTCCACAGGAAGCGCGCGAAGCGGGCGATCAGGGGTTCACCGCGCTGATCGAGGGCGTGGAGATGACCGAGCGTGCAATGCATTCGACATTGGAACGTCACGGCGTGAAGAAGCTCGATCCCGAAGGCGAGAGGTTCGATCCGAATTTCCACCAGGCAATGTTCGAGGTGCCGCGCGAGGACGTGGCGTCGAACACGGTCGTGCAGGTGGTCCAGACCGGCTATGTGATCGGCGACCGCGTACTGCGCCCTGCCATGGTCGGCGTATCCAAGGGCGGACCGAAAGCCGCAGAGGCAGCCGAACCCGGCCCGCCCGCGCCGGAAGCCGAAAAGGACGCCTGAACGACGTCCTGACTACCGTCAGCGCCACCTCTCGGTTACTAAAGGCCGCGGAGGGGCGCATGAATCCTATCGTCTTTTTCGACTATGCGGGCATTGCCGTGTTTGCTGCGACGGGCGCGCTGGCTGCCTCGCGCAAGGAGCTCGACATTGTCGGCTTCCTGTTCTTTGCCGGCGTGACCGCGATCGGCGGCGGCACCTTGCGCGACATCGTGCTCGACGCGCCGGTTTTCTGGGTCGAGAACACCGACTATCTGATCATACCGGCGGTGGTTGCGGTCGCCGTCTTTTTCACTGCGCATCTTTTTGAGTCGCGCTACAAACTCCTCCTGTGGCTCGATGCGGTGGGCATCTCCGCCTATTGCGTGTTTGGCGCCTGGAAGGGGCTGACCTTGACGGGCTCGCCGCTGGTCGCGGTGGTGACCGGGGTGCTGACCGCCACTTTCGGAGGCGTTCTGCGCGACATGCTGGCTGGTGAGCAAAGTGTACTTTTGCGGCCGGAAATCTATGTCACGGCAGCACTTGCCGGTGCCGGTGTCTACACGACGGCCGCGATATTCGATGTCGAGCTCTTTCTGTCGGCCTTGCTCGGGTTCGCCGCCGCGTTCGCGATCCGGGGCGGAGCGTTGCGTTTCGGCTGGTCTATCCCGCCCTACCGCAGCCGGCCGGGCCGCAGGCCGGAGGATATTCCCTAGACCAGTCCGCGCTGTTCGGCTTCCTGGAGCAGATTCTGGCGCGGACGCGGGCCGATCTGCTGGATCACGAGGCCGGCAGCCAGCGAACCGAGCTTGCCGCAATCGGCCAGGCTACGGTTTTGCGTGTAGCCATAGAGGAACCCGGCCGCGTAAAGGTCGCCGGCACCCGTGGTGTCGACCAGCTCTGAAATTTCGATGGCGTCGACCACGACCTTCTGATCGCCGCGCACCACGACCGAGCCCTTTTCGGAGCGTGTGACTGCGGCAAGCTTGCAGTCGCCGGCAACGAGTTTCAGCGCCTCCTCGAATGACGACGTCTGGTAAAGCGATATCAGTTCGCTCTCATTGGCGAACACGATGTCGACGGTTCCCGACCTCATCAGCTCCAGGAATTCGCCCCGGTAGCGGTCGACGCAAAACGGATCGGACAGCGTCATGGCCACTTCGTGCCCGGCGCCGTGCGCATGGCGCGCCGTCATGCGGATCGCTTCCTTGGCAAGCGGCGGATCCCAGAGATAGCCCTCGAAATAGACCACCTTGGAGCCGCTGGCTTTTTCGACCTCCACGTCATCGGGGCCGAGCTCCACGCAGGCTCCCAGATAGGTGTTCATCGAGCGTTCGCCGTCCGGCGTGACGAAGATCATCGACCTTGCGGTCGGCGGTTCGCTGTCGAGAGGCCGGGTGTCGAACGCAACACCCTGCGCGCGGATGTCATGCGCGAAAATATGGCCCAGGTGATCGTTGCACACCTTGCCGAAATAGGCCGCCTTGCCGCCGAAGCTCGCAATGCCGGCCGCCGTGTTGCCGGCACTTCCGCCCGAGGCCTCGATCGCGGGTCCCATATGGCTGTAGAGCAGTTCGGCGCGTTCGGCGTCGATCAGGTTCATCGCCCCTTTGATGATGCCGTGGTCGGCGAGAAACGTCTCGTCGCAGCGCGCAATGATGTCGACAATCGCGTTGCCGATGCACAGCACGTCATACTTGGCCATGAAGGTCTCCGGGCGGTGGCAGTGAAAATCCCCGCGCGGGTTTAGCCGCTGGACCGGCATTTGCAAACCCGCGCGTTGCAGCGGCCCGTTGGCGCACCTATGTGCAAAACGCAAAAGGGAGCCTGTCGATGATCCTAGACGCCGCGCGCGCCGCAGTTTCGCGCCTGCTCACGCCGGAATTCCGCGGCGTGTTCTTCAAGTCGCTGGGCCTGACGCTGCTTTTGCTGGTGCTGGCCTGGCTGGCGTTGCGCGGTGTGCTCACCGGCTTTGTATTCCCGTGGATCGACGCGTTTTTGCCCAGCATGCCCGACTGGACGAGCTGGTTCGGCGTGCTGGCGGGTGTTGCTGCCTCACTGGGCATTGCCGTCGGACTGGCATTCCTGATCGCGCCCGTAACGGCGGCGATTGCGGGCCTTTTCATCGACGATGTGGCGCAAGTGGTGGAGGCGCGGGATTATCCGCAGGACCCGCCCGGCAAGGCGGTACCGCTTGTGCGCGGCATCGTGCTTTCGGCGAAATTTCTGGGGGTCGTGCTTCTCGCCAATCTCGGCGCCTTGCTTCTGCTTCTGGTGCCCGGCGTCAATATCGCGGCGTTTTTCCTCGTTAACGGCTATCTGCTGGGGCGTGAATTCTTCGAATTCGCGGCGATGCGTTTCCGTTCCGAACCCGACGCCAAGGCGATGCGCCGGCGCAATGGCGGCACGGTGTTTCTGGCCGGTATCGTGATCGCGGCCTTCATGGCCATACCGCTGGTCAATCTGCTGACGCCGCTGTTTGCAGCGGCGATGATGGTTCATCTGCACAAGATGGTGTCGGCTGCGGAGCGTTCGCGCGCGCGGGCCTAGACGTTGGCCCAAGGGCCGGGGAGGGGAAAATGACGACGGACCTGCTACTTGCTGTCCTGCACCATTGGCTGGTGTTTGTGATCGCAGCACTTCTTGCCGCCGAAATTGCGCTGCTGCGGCCGGGAATCGGCCGGCGCCAACTGAAACTGCTTGGCGGCATCGACCGCTATTACGGCGCACTGGCCGGCGCGATCATCGTCGTCGGCGTGGCCCGTGTCTATTTCGGGCTGAAGGGCTGGGAATATTACGTCTACAATCACGTATTCTGGGCCAAGATGGGCGCCTTCCTGATCGTCGGGCTGCTCTCCGTTCCGCCCACTTTGCGTATCATTCGCTGGAACAGGGCGGCAGCTGAGCCCGACTATGCCGTACCCGAAGCCGAAATCGCGGCGACCCGCCGCTATCTCTGGCTGGAGGTGCTGGTGCTCGCCCTGGTGATCGGCTTCGCGGCGATGATGGCCCGCGGCTACGGGGTTTGAAGCTCCACCAGCGGTGCCGGGCTGTTGCAGCTTTTCTCCGGCCATTTGCAGATATCGGCGATGACGCAGGCTTCGCAGTCGGGCTTGCGCGCCTTGCAGACATAGCGCCCGTGCAGGATGAGCCAGTGATGGGCGTGGCGCAGATAATATTCGGGGATTACGCGAACCAGCGTCGCTTCCACCTGTTCTGGCGTCTTGCCGGGCGCGAGGCCAAGCCGGTTGCCAATGCGCAGAATGTGGGTGTCGACCGCCATTGTCGGCTGGCCGAACGCCATGTTGAGCACGACATTCGCGGTCTTGCGCCCGACGCCGGGCAGTCTGGTCAGCAAATCGCGGTCGGCCGGCACCTCGCTGTTATGTTCCGCGATCAGCGACTGTGACAGCGCGATGACGTTTTTCGCCTTGTTGCGCCACAGCCCGATGGTGCGGATGTGTTCGCCGACCTTTTCCTCGCCGAGCGCCGCCATCTTCTGAGGCGTTTCGGCGATTTCAAACAGCGCGCGCGTGGCGCGGTTGACGCCGATATCGGTTGCTTGCGCCGACAGCACCACCGCCACCAGCAGCGTAAATGCGTTGACGTGCTCCAGCTCGCCCTTCGGTTCGGGCCGCTGCACCGAAAAGCGGCGGAAGATCTCCTCGATCTCCGCCGGGCTGTAGCGTGTGGCAGGCGCGCGCCGCTGCCTCGGCTTGGATTTGGCGCCGCTGCGTTGTGCGGTGGTTTTTGCCGCAGGCTGTCTTTTGGTCTTGGGCTTTGTCATGCGCCCTCTATAATCCGGGTTATGGCCACAAGTCATGCCGCCGACGAAACGCTTTTCAGCGCGCTGCTGAGACCGCACCGCTCGCTGGGCAAGCGGGGCTTTGCGGTGCTGATGGGCGCGCTGATCGCGATCTGGATCGGTATTGGCATCGCCTTCTGGCGGATCGGAGCCTGGCCGGTCTTCGGTTTTTTCGGGCTGGACGTTCTGGCGATCTATTTCGCCTTCCGCTGGAATTATCGGGCCGCAAGGGCGCGCGAGGAAGTGACGGTATCGCGCACCAGCCTCGACATCCGCAAGGTTGCACCGTCCGGCCGCGCCGAGGCACACAGTTTCAACCCGTTCTGGGCCCGTTTTTCGGTGCGCCGCCATGAAGAGATCGGCATCACCCGGATGGCGGTCGAAGCCGAAGGACGCCAGGTCTCCATCGGCGGTTTTCTCAACCCGGACGACCGGGAAAGCTTTGCGTCGGCCTTCGGCCGCGCTCTTGCGACAGCAAAGGGCAGATAGTCAGGAATCGGGTGGCGGTCGGCTCTCATGCGCGCGATATGTGCGGACAAGGAGAACGACCATGAACGCAATGACAGCAATTCTTCAAAACGACATCACGCCTGAAGGCATCGACTACGAGATCGTGCGGCGTGTGATCGAGAAGATCAGCCTCGATTATCGCGACCAGCCTTCGCTGGAAGAGCTCGCTGCCGATGTCGGCGAAACGCCGACCGGGTTGCAGAAGCTGTTTACCCGCTGGGCCGGGCTGTCGCCGAAGAGCTTTCTGCAGGCGGTCACGCTGGACCATGCGCGGCGGCTGCTCGGCGAAGGCATGCCGCTGCTTGACGCCTCTTATGAACTTGGCATGTCTGGGCCGGGCCGCCTGCATGATCTCTTCGTCACCCACGAGGCGATGTCGCCTGGCGACTACAAGCTGCGCGGCGAAGGTCTGGTGATCCGCTACGGCTGGCATGTATCGCCTTTCGGCATTGCGCTCGTGATGGTCACCGACCGCGGCCTGGCCGGTCTTGCCTTCTGCGATCCGGGCGAAGAGCGCGCTGCGCTGGACGACATGCGCGGCCGCTGGCCGAATGCCGGTTATGTCGAGGACCTTTCGGCCACACAGCCTTACGCGGCGCGCATCTTCGAACCGGGCCGCTGGCGCTCGGAGGAACCGCTGCGCGTCGTGCTCATCGGCACCGACTTTCAGGTGCGGGTGTGGGAAGCGCTGCTGCGCATCCCGATGGGCAAGGCCTGTGCCTATTCCGATATCGCCCAGACCATCGGTTCGCCGAGCGCAAGCCGCGCTGTTGGCGCGGCGGTGGGAGCGAACCCGATTTCCTTTGTCGTGCCGTGCCACCGCGCGCTCGGCAAATCCGGCGCGCTGACCGGCTATCACTGGGGGCTGACCCGCAAACGCGCGATCCTGGGCTGGGAGGCAGGCCAACTCGCCGCGGGGTGACCTCGCGGCTTTAACCATGGCTTAACCATAAAATATCTAAGGTTGCACTAGGGTTGATATACAACTTAAGAGTGCAAACAATGCGCGCCGGCCTGTTTCTGGCAACAACTGTCTCGATCGCCCTGGCTGGCGCAGGCGCGATAGCTGCGACGCAGAACGTGCTGTTCAACGCCACGATCGCGCCGACCTGCACTTTGACCATCGTCTCCAACGGCACGCTCGTGGCGAGCCCGGACCTGCAGACGCTGAGTTCGAAGCTTGGCGGCGGCGCGTCGGGCAGTGTCACGCTTGCAACCACCGGTGGTGTCGATCTGAGCGTCGACCCGGTCACGGTGGTGACCGCGCCACCGGCTGACATTTCGGCAACCACCTGGACCCCGACCTACTCCGCCGCCGGCACGCACACGGTCGCCGAGACGGGCGGTTCCACCACGCTGAACGATCCGGGCCTCTCGACAGTGACCGTGCATCTGGTCGGCGCCAAGGGCGGCAGCGACCGTTTCACCTCCGGCAACTATCAGGCGACGGTGACAGTGCGATGCGAATAGCTCTCGCTATCAGCTTCTTGTTCGCCGCGCTGCCCGCGCTCGGCCAGTCGATGAGCCCGATGCGCGGCGTGGTGACCAGCTTCACCGACGTCTTTGCCGTGCGGGTTCATCCCGCCAACCCTTACGGCCATCGCATTCGCGTGGAGGTGCGGGTCTACGATCAGGATTTCGCGCCAGTCGCGGCCCGCATTACGCCGTCGAGTTTCATGCTCGGCGGGCAGGCGTCGCGCCCCGTTCTCGTCATTGTGCCCTTTGAGGGCGCTGCGTCCCGCAAAGTGCGTATCTGTACCGAAAGCGTTCCATTCCCAGGGCAGCAAACTCAGATAAAGGCGCAGATATGTGGAAAGTTTCTCGCGCGGCGCATGTAGCGCTGCTGGCGGCGCTGGCAGCCATGGTTTCGGCGCCCGCGGCGGCCAACGACGTCTACAATCTCAACCAGACCGGCTTCACCCTGCCGGGCGTGTCTCTGCCGCAGGGCCAGGACGAGGTGCGTGCCGCGGACGGCACGACCTGCCGCTCCTCGATTTCAGGCAGCGGTGCATATCTCGATGTCGGCGTGGTTGGCGGGCGCTCGGCCACCGAGGGCATGGCGACCTATGGCCGTGTCGTGGTGCCGCTGGGACGGCGCCCGTCCCGCATCGATTGTTCAAGGCTGTATGCGCTTGAGATCCAGCGGCTGGAGATGGAAATCCGCATGCTGAAAATGGGCATGGGGCATGGCGGCGCCCAGCAGGTCGACGCCGGCTGGGCGAATGAAGGCTGGTCCAGCGGCCGCGACAAATGAGGCGGTGCAGCCTTGCCGGGCTGGTGAGCTGCATGACGCTGCAGGCAGCACTCGGCCCGCAGGCGCAGGCGGCGATCATCGGCACCTGCACGATCACCGTGGTCAACGCAGGCACGATGACCACGAACGGCGCCCTCAATGTTCTGGCCTCTAACCAGGCTGGCGGTAACGCGGCGGTTGTTACCGTGGAACCGGACTCGCTGGTCTGTTCGATCCTCAATCTGCTCGACTGCTACGGACTGTCCGCGCCGCCGCCTGCTGCATTTCTGTCGGCTCCGGCCGGTGGCGGCGACAGCGTCACCTACGCTTCCTCCTATGCGGTGGATGGCGGAGCGCCGGTCAGCGGGGCCGTCGTGACGCGGCTGGTCAACGGCACCTACACGGTCGCAGTCGATCTCACGGCGAGCCGAGCCGCGGGAACGTTTCCGGCCGGCAGTTACCAGGCGCAGGTCCTTGTGCGATGTGAATAGCGGCACTGGCCAAAGCGGCGCGCAGCTGCTCTTTTGGCGGCGCGAATCTAACGGGTGCGTTCATGATCATCGTCGTCGGCTCAATCAATCTCGATCTCATTGCCAATGTCGGGCGGCTGCCCGGGCCAGGCGAAACCGTACCGGGCTCGCAATTCGCGACCGCCCCCGGCGGCAAGGGAGCGAACCAGGCACTCGCCGCGCGCCGCGCCGGCGCAAGGGTATGCATGGTCGGCGCGGTCGGAAAGGACGCCTTCGCCGGCGAAGCGCTGGCACTGCTGGACGAGGCAGGCGTGGACCTCTCCAGCGTGAAAAAAGCCGAAACGGCGACCGGCACGGCACTCATTCTTGTCGGAGGCGACGGCGAGAACATGATTGCCGTGGTGCCCGGTGCGAACGGGCTGGTTGCCGAAGGCGATCTGGCCGGGAGCCCGATTACGCGCGGCGACCATCTGCTTCTGCAGCACGAGATCCCGGTCGAGACCGTGGCAGCGGCCCTAGGCGCCGCGCGCAAGGCAGGCGCGGTGTCGGTGCTCAACACGGCGCCGTTCGTGGCTTCGGCGGCACCGCTCCTGCCACGCGCCGACTATGTCGTCGCCAACGAAACCGAGTTCGATCTTTATGCCGATGCGCTGGGTCTGGAAGCGGGCGAGCGCAAACAGCGCATGCGCGCATTCGTGGCCAGGACCGGAGGTGCGCTGATCGTCACGCTCGGGGGCGACGGTGTGCTGGCCGTGACGCCGGACGATGAGTTCAGCGTGCCCGCGCTGCCGATCACGCCAGTCGACACGGTCGGGGCGGGCGATACCTTCTGCGGTTACCTGGCAGCCGGGCTCGATGCCGGCCTTGGCCTGGCCGATGCACTGCGCCGCGCAGCCGCGGCGGGCTCGCTCGCCTGCCTCAAGCCCGGCGCGCAGCCCGCCATTCCACTTGCCGCGGAGGTCGATACCGCGCTAGCCGGGGTTTCGGCCTAGGGCAGCTTTGCCAGCCGCTCGGTCAGCAGCGCGAAAAAGCCGTCCGCGTCGATGTCGCGAACCACATGCGCATTGTGCGGACGGCTGGTGACCTGCCACCAGTCGATGACCGTCATGCCGAGCGTCAGCTCGGACTTCAGCTCGATTGCCACATTGCAGTCGCGGCCGGAGAACAGCTCGGGCCTGATCAGCCAGGCGATCACACAGGGATCGTGAAGCGGGCCGCCGTCGGTACCGTATTTTTCCTCGTCGAAGCGTTCCGAGAAGGACAGCATCTCGCTGACGGCGGTCCCTGCACGGTTGCCGATGTCGCGGAAGGCCTCGACCCGCGTGGCCCTCGAGAGCGCCTTGTGGGTCACGTCGAGCGGCATCATGGTAACCGGTATGCCGGAGCGGAAAACGATGTCGGCCGCTTCCGGATCGACATAGATGTTGAACTCGGCCGTCGGTGTGATGTTGCCGCCCTCGAAGAAGCCGCCGCCCATGAGGACGATCTCGCGGATGCGCGGCGCAATGGCCGGCTCCTTGCGCAGCGCCAGTGCGATATTGGTGAGCGGGCCGAGCGGGCAGAGTGTGATCTCCCCGGGTTCGGCCGCCATGAGCGTCTCCACGATGAAATCCACCGCATGCCTGTCCTGCAGCTGCATTGCGGGTTCAGGTAACTCGGGGCCGTCGAGCCCGGTCTTGCCGTGCACATGCTCCGCAGTCACGAGTTTCCGCTCAAGCGGCCGGTCCGCACCGGCAAAGACGGGTGTTTCCGGCTGGCCGGCGAGTTCGCAGATCTTGCGGGCGTTCTTTTCGGTGAACGAAAGCGGCACATTGCCCGCGACCGCGGTGATCCCGACGACGTCGAGTTCCGGGCTGGCCAGCGCAAGCAGTATCGCCACCGCATCGTCCTGCCCCGGGTCCGTATCGATAATGATCTTGCGCGCGCCGCTCATGTTCAACCCAACTCCTTGCCCTTGAACTCGAAATTGCGGCGGACCATATCAGTGTCAAAGACGAAAACGCCACAAGGGTTTGCGTCTGTCCACGTCGCTCTTTGAGGACACGGTATGACACGTATGTCGACTTTCTCGAGCCCGCTGCTTCTGGGGTTCGATACGATGGAAAAGACGCTCGAGCGCGTCGCCAAATCAGCCGACGGCTACCCGCCCTACAATATCGAGCGCATCCGTGGCGCCGAAGGCGGCACCGACAAGCTGCGCATCACGCTTGCAGTGGCCGGGTTCTCCGACGAGGAGCTCGACGTGTCGACCGAAGAGAGCCAGCTGATCGTACGTGGCCGCCAGGCCGACGACACCGAGCGCGAATTTCTGCATCGCGGCATCGCCGCCCGGCAGTTTCAGCGCACCTTCGTCCTGGCCGAAGGCATGCGCGTCACCGGCGCGGAGCTGAAGAACGGTCTGTTGTCCATCGACCTCGACCGTCCCCAGCCCGAGAAGCTGGTACGAAAAATCAACATTTCGGTGCGAGACTGATTACAGCCCCGCACGAAATTAAGCTCTGTAGCGGGTTGGTCAGAAGGGACTTCCTGCACGCAAGGAGGCTTGCATGACTGAATTTGAGACCAGAAATGTCCTCTCCGAAGAGGAGCTGGCGCATCTTGGCGAAGGCACCGTGGCCTATCTTCGCGAATTCGACAGCGCCGAACTAAAGGAACGTTTCCCCGACGCGCCCGAAATGGCGCCCGGCACCAGGCTCTGGGCTGTTTTTGCGGCCAACGGCACGCCCATTCTGCTGGCAGATGCACAGGCAAGCGCGCTTGCCGGCGCCATGCAGAACGATCTGACACCGGTCAGCGTACACTAGGGCGCGTTCGTTTCCGCCGGGGTGAGCGGCTTCGGTTTCACCCGTCATCCTCGGGCCTGTCCCGAGGATCTGCGATGATATCCACGCCTGGGCGGCGAAGCTGTTCGTGAAAGATTCCGACTGGCGGCCTCGCTACAGGGCGAGGATGACGTCAGCGAGGCGCCTCAGGCGGCGTGAGATGCCGGTGTCTGCGACAGGAACGTGTAGATCGCGGTCGCGTCGCTGGTGCCGCGGATTTTCTGCACCGTTTCGGCGTCGCGCAACACGCGCGCAATACGCGAAAGCGCCTTCAGGTGGTCTGCGCCTGCGCCTTCGGGTGCCAGCAGCATGAAAATGAGATCGACAGGCTGATCGTCCAGCGCCTCGAAATCGACCGGCTGCTCCAGCCGCGCAAACACGCCGACAATCTTGTCGACGCCCGGCAGCTTGCCGTGCGGAATGGCGATGCCGTTGCCAACGCCCGTCGAACCCAGGCGCTCGCGCTGCAGGATGGTATCGAAGACTTCGCGCTCCGGAAGCCCGGTAATGGCCGCCGCGCGTTCGGACATCAGCTGCAGAAGCTGCTTCTTGGAATTGGCCTTCAGGGTCGGCATGACTGCCGAAACATCGATCAGATCGCTGAGATCCATAATCGGGTCCTTTGACTTGGCCCTTGTCCGGCCCGCTCGGCAAGCGGCGGGCCGCAACGGGTTGGTTTACCGGCCTTCGGCCGATGCTGTGTCGATCCAGCCAATATTTCCGTCGGGCCGGCGGTAGACGATGCTCACATGCCGATTGCCCGCATTGCGGAATATGTAGACGGGGTTGTCCTTGGTATCGAGTTCGATCGCGGCTTCTGCAACCGACATGGTCCGCAGTTCGACCGTCTGTTCCGCGATAACGGCTGGAGCGTAGTCCTCGGGAACCTCGTCGTCTTCGTCGGCCACCGGCGCAATCACGCGGTAGGCAAGATCGATCGACTCGGTAGCCTCCTTGCTTGCGCCGCTATGCGACTTCAGCCGCCGCTTGTAGCGGCGAAGGCGCTTCTCGACGCGCTCCGCGGCGGCGTCGAACGCCGCCTGTGGTTCCTGTGCCTGGCCAGTGGCCTGTAGCACGATTCCGGTATCGAGCCGCACAAGGCAGTCGGCTGAGAAACGCGATCCCGCTTTCTCGACCGTTACATGGCCGGTGTAGCCACCATCGAAATATTTGTTAACGGCGTCGTCGATGCGATCTTCGATCCGGGAGCGAAACGCATCGCCGACGTCCATATGCTTGCCCGATATGCGCAAATTCATTTCAGACCGACGATCCTGTAAGCACGGCAATTTGTCTGTGCTGAACCATACCGGTCATCTCCCGCCAAGGGAAATCCCGCACAGCACCAATTCGGATTTATTCACTCCGGGCCGACAGGCCGTTCACATGCTGACCCGTCTTCATGCCGGTTATCCCGGTTGCGGGCGGGCTTCTATTCCCTAAAAATGCGCTTGTCAACGAAGCGCCTCAGACGGTGGAAAACCGTGGTTTGGCGTGCCGCTCAATGAGCATGGCGCGCCAATGCGCGCTTTTCGCGGCGCCGCTGCACCGAAGAGGGGATGTTCATCGTTTCCCGGTATTTGGCCACGGTGCGGCGGGCGATATCGACCCCGTTTTTCTTCAGAATGTCCACAATCGCATCGTCAGACAGCACATCGACGGGCTTTTCGGCGTCGATGAGTTCGCGGATGCGCGCCCGCACGGCTTCCGCAGAATGTGTTTCTTCCCCCTCGACCGACGATATGGCTGCGGTGAAGAAATATCGCAGCTCGAATACGCCGCGCGGCGTGAGCATGTATTTGTTGGCGGTGACGCGGCTGACGGTCGATTCATGCATGCCGATCGCGTCGGCCACCATCTTCAGGTTGAGCGGCTTCAGGTGCCGCACGCCATGGACGAGAAAGGCGTCTTGCTGGCGTACGATCTCGGTCGCGACCTTGAGAATGGTGCGTGCGCGCTGGTCGAGGCTGCGGGTGAGCCAGTTGGCGCTTTGCAGGCAGTTGGCCAGGAATTCGCGCCCTTGCGCATCTTTGGTTCGGCCGGAAACCTCGGCGTAATAAGCGTTGTCCACCAGGACCCTTGGCAAGGCGTCGGGGTTGAGCTCGACGGCCCAGCTTCCGTCGGGCGCGGAAGATATGACCACATCCGGGATCACCGGCTCGCTGGTGCCGCTCGAATGGACGAGGCCGGGTTTCGGATCGAGCAGTTTGATTTCCGCCAGCATGTCCACGAGATCGTCGCTGCCGACGCCGCAGATACGCGAAAGCGCGGCGAAGTCGCGTTTGGCGAGCAGCTCTAGATGCGCCGTCAGCGCCTTCATTGCCGGGTCCAGCCGGCCGCGCGCCTCAAGCTGCAGCGACAGGCACTCGGCGAGATTGCGCGCGAACACGCCCGCCGGGTCGAAGCGCTGGCACGCGGCAAGCACCTTTTCCACGATAGGTGCTTCGACGCCGAGCCGCTCGGCAAATTCTTCGACATCGCCATCGAGATAGCCGGCATCGTCCACCGCGTCGGCGAGGGCGGCGGCGATGTTGCGCTCAAGCGGATCGGCAAAGGCAAAGGCGATCTGCTCCAGCAGAACGTCGCCCAGCGACTGCGGCGCGGCCACCATGGCATCGAGGTCGAAGCCCTCGCCGCTGCCGGTTGTCTCGCGCCCGCTGCCGCCGGCTGATTTCCATTGGGCACTCAGATCCGGCCCGACCTGCTCGCGACGCCCCGGGTCGTCCGGGAAGACGTTTTCCATGGAACTGTCGAAGGTCTCCGACATCGCTTCGGAGCTCCACTCCGTCTCCTCGGCGTTCCATTCCGCGCTGTCGGCGGCTTCGGCGTCCTGCGGCGGAACGGGGTTGCTGTCGTCCGTTCCCCGGTCGAGAAGCGGGTTGCGCTCGATTTCTTCGTCGATGAAGCGCTCGAGTTCGGGATGAGTCAGCTGCAGCAGCCGGATCGACTGCATGAGCTGTGGCGTCATCACAAGTGATTGCGACTGCCGTAACTGAAGCTTGGCCGAAAGTGCCATCTTCCGCTGACCACTCCTGCGAACGCACGCAAAGCCTTGGTCGATTGCCGATCAGGGCACCGGGATGAAACTGGCCCGGCTTTTGCATGTCAAGCTAACCGAAAGGCCTTACCGCAGCGTTACACTTGCGATCGGGCGTTCCGAGGCAGGGAAGAAGTCGGGTTAGAGGCTGAACCGTTCGCCCAGATAGTAGCGGCGCACGTCCTCGTTGGCGACGATCTCCGACGCCGTTCCGTGGGTCAGCAATTTGCCGGTATGGATGATATAGGCGCGATCGATGAGGCCGAGCGTTTCGCGCACATTGTGATCGGTGATGAGGACCCCGATGCCGCGCTGCGTCAGGTGACGCACGAGTTGCTGGATGTCGGCCACCGCGATCGGGTCGACGCCGGCAAAGGGTTCGTCGAGCAGCATGAAATTCGGGTTGCTTGCCAGTGCCCGCGCTATTTCCAGCCGCCGCCTTTCGCCGCCCGAGAGGGAAATCGCCATTGCCTTGCGCAGATGCGCGATATGAAACTCCTCAAGCAGCTCGTCGAGTTTGCGTTCGCGCGCCTGGCGGTCCTTTTCGGTGACTTCGAGCACCGCCCGGACATTGCCCTCGACAGTAAGCCCCCGGAAAATCGACGCTTCCTGCGGCAGATAGCCGATGCCAAGACGCGCACGCCGGTACATCGGCATCGCCGTCACGTCGTAGCCGTCGATGAAGATGTTGCCGGAATCGACCGGAACCAGGCCGGTGACCATATAGAAGCAGGTGGTTTTGCCCGCTCCATTGGGCCCAAGCAGCCCGACGGCTTCGCCGGCCCGCACCGCGAGCGAAACGCCGGCGACGACGTTGCGGCCCTTGTAGCTCTTGGTCAGTTTGCTGGCGACGAGCGTGCCTTTGAACGCAGCGCGCCGCGCTTCCTGGTCGGGTGCGTTCACAGCTGCGTCGCTCTTGCCGCCGGATGAAAGCATCCGCAGCATCAGTTCTCCGCCGATTCGGGCTGCAAGAGCATGCGTACACGTCCGGTGTCGCGACCGCAGCCGTCGATCTGGGATTCGCCGCTGCGCGTATTCATTGTCAGGCGGCATCCCACCACCACATTGTCGCCTTCGGTGAGCACCACTTCGCTGCCGGTCAGTACCATCATGCCGCTGGCCATTTCGAAAGTGCCGCGGTCGCCTGTCGCCACCTGTTCGTCCGACTTGATATAGACTTTGCCCTCGGCTTCGATCCGCTCGACCTGTGTCGAGCCCGCAGCGCCAGAGCTGCCGCCCGAATTAACGTAGTGGACGACCATCCGCACCGTGCGCAGCAGGAAATTGTCCTGCTGCAGCGACACATTGCCGGTGAAAACCGCGGTATTGTCGATTTCGCGCACTTCCAGCCTGTCGCTGACGATCTCGATGGGCGAGTTGCCGGACAACACGAAGCCATTGCCGCCATTGTCCTGCGCAAGCACCGGGGTAACGGCGGCTGCGGCGCCGAATGTCAGGCCAAACACCGCGGCCCTGAGGCGGGCCGTCATGCTGGAATGTGATGCATCTGTCATCTGCGCCCCGCCACGAATCGCATGCCGCGCTCGAGATTGTCCAACCTGAGAGGTGAAGCAACCCCCGACATGTCGTCATTCGGCCGCTCAGCCCGGGCGACCGTATTGAAGCCGAAACCTATACCCCATTATGGTTATTTTGGGATGAAAGGAAGGAACGCGCGCGATGGCGCGTCAACTCGGCCGCTTGCGGCCCTTCAACCCGAGGCCGCGATGCTCTACATCAGCGCTCTGGTTCACCTGTGAGGCCCGACATGCCCAACACCGCCGATGAGATCATCGATCGCCGCCGTTTGCGCCGCAAGCTTACCTTCTGGCGTGTGGTTGCACTGGCCATTGCCGCGATTGCGATCATTGCGTCCGGTTTCGGCCTTTTCGCCGACAGCTTAGGGCCAAAAGCCACCGACCACATCGCCAAGGTGCGCATCGAGGGCACCATCACCGACGACGAGGAACTGCTGAAGCGCCTCAGGGCGGTGGCGGAATCGCAGACTGTGAAAGGCGTAATCCTGGCGGTCGATTCACCGGGCGGAACAACGGCCGGCGGCGAGGCAATCTACGAGGCGGTACGCAAGATTTCTGCGCAGAAACCGGTTGTCGCCCAGGTTGGAACACTTGCCGCTTCCGCCGGCTACATGATTTCAAGCGCGAGCGATCATATCGTCGCGCGCCAGTCTTCCATCGTCGGGTCGATAGGCGTGCTGTTCCAATTCCCCGACGTTACCGGCCTGATGGACAAGATCGGCGTCAAGCTCGAAGGCGTGAAGTCGTCGCCGCTCAAGGCAGAGCCGTCGCCGTTTTCGCCGACCACCGACGAGGAGCGGGAAATGATCCGCGCCATGATCATGGACAGTTACGACTGGTTCGTCGGCCTCGTGGAGGAGCGCCGGCCGCTGTCGCGCGCCGAGGTGCTGGCGCTTGCCGATGGCTCGGTTTTCACCGGCCGCCAGGCGCTCGAAAACAAACTGGTCGACTCGCTTGGCGGTGAAGACGAGGCGCGTGCCTGGCTTGAGGGCAAGGGGCTCGCCAAGAACCTGAAAGTCATCGAATGGAAAGCCGATACCGGCGCTCAGGCATGGCTTACGGCCGGTAGCGCGACCGCCGCGATTGCGCGCCTGCTCGGACTGCCGGTCGGTGGCGACTTGCTCTCCGAGGTCGGCGCGGACCGTATCTTCCTTGACGGTCTGGTGTCGGTCTGGCACCCTGAAACAGCTCGTTGAACAGAATAAACACTTAAAAATCATTCCGCTACGCGGCAAAGGCGCTCAAACGAGGAGGGGTGGCTATGATCAAGTCGGAACTCGTGCAGACCATCGCTAATCGCAATCCGCACCTCTTCCTGCGGGATGTAGAAAACATCGTGAATGCGATTTTCGAGGAAATCACCACAGCGCTTGCCGAAGGCAACCGCGTCGAGTTGCGCGGCTTCGGCGCATTCTCGGTCAAGAACCGGCCGGCCCGCGTCGGTCGCAATCCCCGTACCGGCGAGTCCGTCGAGGTCGAGGAGAAGTGGATTCCGTTCTTTAAGACCGGCAAGGAGTTGCGCGAGCGCCTCAACGGGGGCAGTAGTTAGGCAACCCGACCGGGAGGCCGGCTCCGGGACCGACTTCCTGAAGTGATGGACGCGCAATGAACCGGATTCTCGTTTTCGTTGTTTTTCTGCCGCTGGCCGTGGTGCTGATCGCCCTTGCCGTGGCAAACCGGACCTCGGTCCCCTTCACAATTGATCCTTTCAACCCCGGCAACCCGGCGCTGACGGTTCACCTGCCGCTGTTCGTGTTCCTGTTCGCGGCGCTGGCGCTGGGGCTCATGCTGGGCGCGGTGATTACCTGGATTCGACAGGGCCAGTACCGCAAGCTGGCGCGGCAGCGTGGCGCGGAGGTCCGCAGCTTGCGCAATCAGCCGCCGCAAGTGTCTACCACCGCGCTGCCGAAACCGAACGCGTAGCGCTTGCCCGAATGCGCATTATCTCCGCAGCCGAGGTGAATGAGACGCTGGATTTTCGCGCGTTGATCAACGTTTTGCGCGATGCCTTCCGCCTTGGCGCAATCCAGCCCGTGCGGCACCACCACACCGTCGAGCGGCCGCAGGGCGAAGCGACGACGCTGCTTCTGATGCCTGCATGGACGGACTTTGCCGCCGACGGCTTTGAGGGTAGCGGCCATATCGGCGTTAAGATCGCCAGCGTTTCGCCCGATAACAATAAGATCGGCAAGCCGGCCGTAATGGCGCAATATCTGCTGCTCGACGGCACCACCGGCGAACCGCAGGCATTGATCGACGGCGCGAGCCTGACGCTTTGGCGTACCGCTGCCGCCTCAGCACTCGCCGCCGATTATCTGGCGCGGCCCGATGCTAGCCGCCTTCTGGTGGTGGGCGCCGGTGCGCTGTCACCCTATCTGGCACGCGCTCACTCAGCCCTGAGACCAATCCGCGAAATCGCGGTCTGGAACCGCACGCCGCACAACGCCGAGCGTGTGGCGGCAGACCTCGCTTCAGAAGGTTTTCAGGCCAGCGCGGTCGAGGACATCGATGCCGCTCTCGAAGATGCCGACATCGTCACCGCGGCAACGATCTCGACCGTGCCGCTGATCCACGGCGCTGCATTGAAAGAAGGCACGCATGTCGATCTGGTCGGCGCCTTTTCGCCCACCATGCGCGAAAGCGACGACGATGCGATCCGCCGGGCGCGGGTCTATGTCGACACGCGCGGCGGCGCGCTGAAAGAGGCGGGCGACATAGTCCAGGCGATTTCCTCGGGGGCGCTTGCCGAAGAGGCGATTGCCGGCGATCTGTTCCAGCTCGCCCGCGGCGAAGTGGAAGGCCGGCGCGGGGCGGATGAGATCACACTTTTCAAGTCGGTAGGTGCGGCGCTGGAGGATCTCGCTGCCGCCATCTACGTCGCAGGCCGGCTCGCCTGACTTATTCCTTCGGCGCTTTCGCGCTTCCGATGCGAAACAGCGCCAGGTCGGTCGACGAGCTTTCGACGGCCGGGAAAAACTGTGGCGTCTGGTCGAACCCGACATAGTCGAAGGTGCGGGCCTGGATGTGGGCGAAGAGCTCCTTCTGTGAGACGAAGCCGTCGCTGTTGCGGTCGGCCGCGCCGTCAATCGCGTCGGAGAAAAGCGCGCTGACGATGCCGTGGTACTCGCCGGCGACTTCATACTCGAGCACAACCTCGTCCTCGGCGCTGCCGCCGATGAAGCTGACATTGGCAAACTCGCGGTCAAGCAGACCACCGCCATAACAGCCGTCGACCACCAGAATGACGTTGAGGTTCTTCGCCGCAGCTTTTTCCATCCAGCCGGTCAGCACATCGTCATAGAGAACCGCCGAAGCTTCCGGCCGCTCGCCTGCCTGATGCAGTACATTCCAGTCGAAATCGGCGAGCGCCAGATATTCGTCGCGCCCGTCCGGCTCCTCCGGCTTGCCCTCGACATTTTCGTGCGAGCTGGCGCCGGCATAGGAAAACACGATCGTGTCGCCGGGCTTCGCCTGATCGACGAGACGCTTCCAGGCGAATTCGATGAATTGCGGCCGCGCGTCCCGGTCGGTGATTTCGATGACGTCGGCGGCCCCCGCGTCACGCAGCGCGCCGGCCACCCAGCGCGCGTCGTTCACCGCGCCGCGCAATTGCTGCGCGCGGTTGTATTCATCGATGCCGATGACGAGGCCGTAGAGCTTCGGCTCCGGATTGCGGAAATAGAACTGGCCGATCACCTGATCGTAATAGGCCGGGGCCTGGTCGTGGCGTACGCGATCTGCCAGCGCTTTCACTTCCACTTGCGTGCGTTTGGCGATTTCCACGATCGGCATGCCCGGCGTCGTCAGGATCGAATGAAACTTGCGTGTGAAGATCGAATTCGGGTCTTCATCCTGCGGCGAAAGCCGATCGAGCGCGGTCTGGCCGGTGCCAGCGGAATAGATGACGAATGCGCCGGGGTCGGGCGTCATGCGCGCAAGGCCGCCAAGCCGCGACGCTCCGCGCGTGTCGTGCTGCGGAAACGGATCGTCGCGGCAGGCGTCGAGCACCACGAAGGCGAGTTGCGCGCCGCGCGCCGTGATTTCGGAAACGATGCGCGTCGCATCGATTGCGTTGCGCTCAACCCGACGCACTTCCGACGGTTTGATTTCCGGCATGTCGACCGGCAGCAGATAGTTCACGCCCTCTGCCGCAATGCCGTGGCCGGCATAGAAAAAGAAGGCGATATCGCCTTCGCCGATGCTCTCGTAGAATGCCGACAGCGCCACGTCGAAATCGTCGACGTTCATGTTTTCCAGCATGGTCACGGTGAAACCGAGACCTTCGAGCGCATCGGCGATCGTGCCGGCATCGCCGACCGCCTTGTCGAGGTCTTTCAGCTCCGCATAGTCGTTGTTGCCGACAACCAGCGCGACCCGCTTTTGGCCGTTGCTGCCTGCGTTGCTACCAATCGTCGGAGCTGTGCTCAGCGAGTCGAGCAGTGTCTTGAGCTCGGCTTCGCGTGCTGCGCGATCCGCCTGCTTGGCTTCCTCCCGGCGCGCGATTTCCTTGCTGTCGAGAAGCACCGCTGCTGCCCAAGCTTTGTCGCTCTGGCCGGCGATCAAGACAATTGCAAAGGCGGCGGACACCAAAGCCCGCAGACACATTCGAATGCTCATTCCGCCCAACCCGTCCTGCATTCCCAATGCCGCGGAAATCCTTCTATGCGCCAAATTGGCTGAAAGCGGGGCAGCGGGCAACAATGCGAACCGTTGCGCGCCTTCCGGGCCTATGCCAAAAGCGCCGCGACCAGCCGGAGAGCATTTGCTTGAAGCCAGCAAGGAACAGGAAGCGCGGCAACCGCCCGCCGGGGCGCAACCAGCCCCCCGCCGAGCAGGCGGCGGCAAGGCCCGTTGGCGGCGAACGCCAGCGGCCTGCTTTCAGGCAGGGCGAGCTTCCGGCCGAGCGCCTGCCGATCATTCTGGAGGTCGGGCCTGACGAAAACTATGCGCTGATCGATTCCGGCGACGGCGAAAAGCTCGAGCGCTTCGGTGAATACCGTGTGGTGCGCCCCGAGGGACAGGCGATTTGGCCGCGCGCGCTGCCGCAGCATGTGTGGCAGAACGTCGATGCCGTCTTCACCGGCGACACCGACGAGGAGGGCCTGGGACGCTGGCGTTTTCCCAGGCAGCCGCTCGGCGAAACCTGGCCGATGCGCCATGACGGCATCGATTATCTCGGCCGTTTCACCTCCTTCCGCCATGTCGGCGTCTTTCCCGAGCAGGCGTCGCACTGGCGCCATATGGCAGGGCTCATCGGCGCTGCCGGCCGCCCGGTGAAGGTGCTCAACCTGTTCGGTTATACGGGGCTTGCCTCGCTGGTGGCGGCGGAAGCCGGAGCGGAGGTCACCCATGTCGATGCTTCCAAGAAGGCGATCGGCTGGGCGCGCGAAAACCAGGCGATAGCACGTCTGGAAAACAAGCCGGTGCGCTGGATATGCGAGGATGCGATGCGTTTTGCCGAGCGCGAGGTGCGCCGCGGAAACCGCTACGATATTATTCTGCTCGACCCGCCGGCATTCGGGCGCGGCCCGAAGGGCGAGGTCTGGCAACTCTTCGAGGATCTGCCGGAAATGGTGGCGCTGTGCCGCGAAATACTGAGCGACAGGGCGCTTGCAATGGTGCTGACGGCCTATGCGGTGCGTTCGTCCTTCTTTTCCATCCACGGCCTTCTGCGCGGCGCTATGGCCGGCAAGGGCGGCGTGGTGGAATCGGGCGAACTGATCATCCGCGAGGAAACTGCAGGCCGGGCGCTGTCGACCTCCATGTTTGCGCGATGGGTGGCGCAATGAGCGGGCAGCGCGGCAGGGGAGCCCCCGGCCAGGTGAAGGAAGTCACCAGCCTGGCCAACCCGATCGTGAAGGACATTCGCGCGCTTGGCGTGAAGAAATACCGCGATCAGAGCGGCACCTTCATGGCCGAGGGGCTAAAACTCGTCATCGAGGCGCTCGATCTCGGCTGGGAGATCCGCACGCTGGTGATCGCCAAGTCTCAAAAGGCGAATGCTGCCGTCGGCAAGGTTGCGGCACGCACCGTTGCCGCCGGCGGTCTGGTGCTGGAAGTTAGCGAAAAGGTGCTGACCGGTATCACGCGCCGCGACAACCCGCAGGCGGTGCTGGCGGTCTTCGAGCAAAGATATCAGCCGCTTGCCGACATAAAGCCGGCGGAGGGCGAGGTCTGGGTGGCGCTCGACCGGGTGCGCGATCCCGGCAATCTGGGCACCATCGTCCGCACGGTGGACGCTGTGGGGGCAGCCGGCGTGATCCTCGTCGGCGACACGACCGACCCGTACTCGCTGGAGGCCGTGCGCGCCTCCATGGGCTCCATATTCGCGACAAGGCTGGCGAAGTGCGACGCCGCCGCATTTCTCGACTGGCGAAGAGGCGCCGGCGGCATGATGGTCGGCACGCATCTCAAAGGTGCGGTAGACTACCGTGAAGTGGATTATGCCGGCCCGGTGATCCTGCTCATGGGCAACGAGCAGCAGGGCCTGCCCGATGACCTTGCACAGGCATGCGACCGGCTGGTGCTGATCCCGCAGGCGGGCAGGGCGGATTCGCTCAATCTCTCCGTAGCGACCGGTGTGATGCTCTACGAAGTTCGTCGTGCCGCGTTGAAGGTGACCGGCTGATGCGGCCGCTCTTCGGCTACGGGTTGCTGGGCGCCGTCGTGGTGGTGGCCGATCAGATCATCAAGCATCTGGTCGAGGCCGGCATGGGTATGCACGAGCAGATCGTGCTGCTGCCTTTCCTGTCGCTCTTTCGCACCCACAACACCGGCGTCGCATTCTCCATGTTCGCGGGCGCAGACGACTGGCGTCTGATCGGACTTGTTCTTGCGGTGCTGGCGTTCATCGCCTGGCTGGCCTTCAAATCTGCCGCGCATCAGTGGATTGCGCGCATTGGCTTCGCGCTCATTCTGGGCGGCGCGCTTGGCAATCTGATCGACCGCGCCATGCTCGGTTATGTCGTCGACTATGTGCTTTTTCATACGCCGAGCTGGTCGTTCGCGGTGTTCAATCTTGCCGACGCCGCCATCACGGTGGGCGCCGGGTTCGTGATCCTGCAGGAAGTTGTCGACTGGCGTCGCCGTACCCGTGCCGAAGCCGCGGCAGCGCCGGGCGCCGAACCGCAGCCCGTTGACCCGGCGCCCGCCGCGCCGCACATTTCCAACGAACCCGCCAAACACGCAGGAAACGATATGTCAGAGACATTCAGGGCCATCCGCGTATCGCGCAACGAAGACAAGTCGCAATCGGTCGAAATCGTCGACATGACCGAGGACGAACTGATGGAAGGCGACGTCACCGTTGCGGTGGAAGCCACTACGGTGAACTACAAGGACGGGTTGGCGATCACCGGCAAGTCGCCTGTCGTGCGCCGCTGGCCGATGATCCCCGGTATCGATTTCGCCGGCACCGTGACGGCCTCGGACCATGCCGACTGGCACCCGGGCGACAAGGTGGTGCTGAATGGCTGGGGCGTGGGCGAAACCCACTACGGCGCTTATGCCGGACGCGCCCGCGTTTCGGGCGACTGGCTGGTACCGCTGCCCGACGGCATGAGCGCGGCCGACGCGATGGCCGTGGGCACTGCGGGTTATACGGCAATGCTTTGCGTGATGGCGCTGGAACGCCACGGCGTGATGCCGGAGCGCGGCCCGGTCGTGGTGACCGGGGCGGCAGGCGGTGTCGGTTCAGTCGCCGTCGCTGTTCTGGGCAAGCTGGGTTACCACGTGATCGCCTCCACGGGGCGTGCATCGGAAGCCGACTACCTGAAGGAACTGGGGGCGGCCGAGATCCTCGATCGCGCCGAGCTTTCCGAGCCCGGCAAACCGCTCGGCAAGGAGCGTTGGGCGGGCGGTATCGATGCTGTCGGCAGCCACACGCTGGCTAATGTCCTGGCGCAAACCCAGTATGGCGGCGCGGTCGCAGCCTGCGGGCTGGCGCAGGGAATGGACCTGCCGGCATCCGTCGCGCCGTTTATCCTGCGCGGGGTCTCGCTCCTTGGTGTCGATTCCGTCATGGCGCCCAAATCGCTGCGCGTCGAGGCCTGGAAGCGCATCGTCAACGATCTCGACCACAAGAAGCTTGCCGCGCTTTCCAAGCGGATTTCCTTCGAGGAGATCACGCAGGCGGCCAGCGATATTGTCGAGGGCAAGGTGCGCGGCCGCGTTGTGGTGGAGATGTAGCCCGCCGCGGGAAACGATTTGGCGCACCGTTAAAATTTGAGCGAACTGCCAAAAGCTTCTCTAATGCCTGCCTGTTACCGTCCTGCCTATGTTGGCGGAGCTCGACCTGGCGGGGACGGCGCGCGAGCCGGCGTCTGGAACGCCGGCGTCTTCGCGTGTCGAAAACACCCGCAATGACCCAAAACACCGGCTGCCCGTGCAGATGCTGCCGGGCGCCGGAACCAACACGCTCGATATCGCGATGCAGGCAACCCTGGTCGCGGCAAGCGTGGCAGCTGCCGGGTTCAGCGTATATGCGGGGGCGCCGCTTCTGCTGCAGGCGCTGGCGGCGGCGGTGGGCGTCCTGGGAGCAGGCACAGTCGCCCGCATGCGCAGCATGGCGGCCCGCTCGCAGGCGGTCGAAGCAAACGCGCAGCAACGCGAACAGCGCGAAATCGAAGAACTGGCCGACCGCCTCTGGGAGCTCGAGGAAAGCGAGGAACGCTTCCGAGGTCTCGTCGATGCTCTGGGCGATATCGTTGTCCACCGCGACCGCGAAGGGCGTATCGTTTACGCCAACCGTGTGCTGGCGGCGCTGCTGGATCGCAAGGTGGAAGAACTGGAGGGCAAGACCCTTGCCGAGGTCGGCATCGACATCGGCGTTGTCATGGATGCCGCGTTCAACGATGGCGAGTATCTGAGCTCGACCGATGTCGCAATCCGCACCAAAGCCGGGACGCGCTGGTATTCCTGGATTGAACTTTCCGTGCGGGACCAGACAAGCGAAGCCGTTTCGCACCGTGCCATTGCGCGCGACATCACCGACCGCAAGCGCGCCGAACTGGCTGCGAACAGCGCCCGTGAGCGCGCCGAAACGGCAAGCAAGGCGAAATCCCGGTTCCTGGCCACGGTCAGCCATGAAATCCGCACCCCCATGAACGGCATCATGGGGATGGCAAAGCTGCTGCGCGGCACCGATCTGTCGCCGGAGCAGAACACTTATGTCGGTGCGATTTCGACATCGGCCAGTGCCTTGCTGGCGCTGATCGAGGACCTGCTCGACTTTTCCAAGATCGAGGCGGGGAGGCTGGAGCTGGAACTGCGGCTGAGTTCACCGCGCGAGCTCGCCGAACACACGGTCGAACTGCTGGCTGCGCGCGCCTTCGCCAAGGATATCGGCCTCGGCTGCTTTGTCGCGCCGAATGTACCCGCCACGGCGATGATCGATCCCGGCCGTTTCCGGCAAATCCTGCTTAACCTGGTCGGAAATGCGATAAAATTCACCGACACGGGCGGGGTGCTCGTGGAAATCGCCGGTTCCGGTTCCGGGTCCGAGCGCACGCTCACAATCCGCGTCAAGGACACCGGGCCGGGGCTCGAAAAGAGCGATCTGAAACGGATATTCGAGGAATTCGAACAGGCCGACGGCAGCCCGACGCGAAAGCATGGCGGCGCAGGCCTCGGTCTGGCGATCACCTCTCGCATCGTTGAGGCGATGAACGGCCGCATCGAAGTGGAAGGCGCGCCGGGCAAGGGTGCTACCTTCACGGTTACACTTCCGCTCGAGGAAGCCTCGCCGGCGTCGATCGAGCAGGGTTCTGCACTTGCCGGCACGCGCGCCCTGGTCGTCTCCGCAAATGCGATGGAAATGGATGCCATTGCCCGCATGGTGGAAGCGTTCGGCGGTGTCGTCGATACGGCGAAATCGATTGACGAGGCGATCCGGCTGGCGAGCGAAGGCAACAAATATGCCTCGATCCTGATCGACTCGGCGCTCGAACGGCCGAATTGCGCAAGCCTGAAGAGCCTGCGCAGGCTACTTCCTGACGGCAAGGCGATCACCCTGATCACCCCGTCCGACCGCGGTCGGCTGGCGGAACTCCGCGGCGGCGGTTATGCGGCATTTTTGCCAAGGCCGGTGCGCAGCGACACCCTGCTGCGTCTGCTTTTGCAGGATAGCGCCGGGCAGGCCGGGCGCGTCGTGGCCGGGACGGGTGTCGAATTGAAGGCACAGCCTGCAACTGGCGCATCCGTGCTCATTGCCGAGGACAACCAGATCAACGCGCTGCTTGCGCGCTCCGCGCTGACCAAGGCTGGTCACCGTGTCGAGGTGGTGCCCAACGGCCGCGCCGCGCTGCAGGCGCTGACCGGGTCGAGGCAGCGGTTCGATGTCGTTCTCATGGACCTCAACATGCCGGTGATGGATGGCATGGATGCCATCGCCGGGTTGCGGCGCCACGAGGAAACGAATGGTTTTCCGCCGATACCGGTGCTCGTGCTTTCGGCCGACAGCCAGGACGAAACACGGCAATCCGTGCTGGTTCGCGGTGCCAACGGCTTCCTCACAAAACCCCTGGACCCAGCCGATCTTGTGGCTGCGGTGGAGCAGCACGCCAGCGCCTGATTCCGCCGGTTTGTGCCGCGCCCGCGCCTGGCCTCCGCTTGTGAGCACGACCGGCAAACGTTATTGTCATGGTAGTGTCGCAGTGCGTGATCTATGTCCCGGCCACGCGATGTGAGGAGAATCACCATGCGCAGCGCAATTCTCCCGCGTGTTGATGCGGAAGCCGGCGTCAATGCAGGGAATATGCGTTTCGGCCATGCCTTCGAACGGGGTTTGCCGCTCGGACGCATAGGTTCGCTCGAGGTCCGGCTGGCGCGCGGGCCGGAGGAGATCGCGGCCGCGCAGGAAGTGCGCTACCGCGTCTTTCACGAAGAGCTTGGTGCGCGTTCGACCGCGGCTGCGGTTCTTGACCGTCGCGACGCCGACCGTTTTGACGATATCTGCGACCATCTGCTGGTCTTCGACACGGCGCTCCCCGGCCCGGAGCTGAGCAGGGTCGTCGGCACCTACCGGCTTCTGCGCGACGAACTCGCCTACGCTTCAGGCGGCTTCTACTCCAGCGATGAATTCGAGCTTGATTCGCTGGTCGTTCGCCAGCGCGGCCAGCGCTTTCTGGAACTCGGCCGCTCCTGCGTATTGCCCGAATACCGCTCCAAGCGCACCATCGAGGCGCTGTGGCAGGGCATCTGGGTCTATGTCAGCCATCACGATATCGACGTGATGGTGGGTTGTGCCTCCTTCCACGGTACGGTGCCGGCCGCCCACGCACAGGCGCTTTCTTTCCTGGAACATGAATGCCGTCCGCTTCCCGAGTGGGACGTCAGGGCGCGGCCCTCGCGCCATGTTTCGATGGACCTGATGCCCAAGGAGGCGGTCAATGTGCGCACGGCGCTCGCCGCTATGCCTCCGCTCATCAAGGGTTACATGCGCCTTGGCGCCAAGGTGGGAGACGGGTGCGTCGTCGATTACGATTTCGGCACGACGGACGTCTTCATGATCCTGCGCGTGGAATCGATTTCGCCGCGCTATATCAATTATTACGGCGCCGAGGCCGAACGCTTCCTGGCTTGACTGGCCGGCATGTCTGGCAGGCGCCGGTCCGGCTGGCGCGGCGGCACTGGCTAGCTAATGCGACCAGAACAGAGCCGCTGCGGCTATCACATAGGACAAGGCAATCAGCAGATAGGCGATCTGAAGCAGTGACATTTCGTGGCCCTCGTTTGTCAGAGGGCTATTCAGTTATCGCCAAATCTGAGCCGTCGCAAAGGTGAAATTCTGCATCCGGGTCTAGACCCGCTTGCAGAATTTTTGAACTTACAGCTTGCCCGAAACCACGTAACGCAGCGCCCGCGCCACCTCTTGCGGCGTGCGCGCGACGGCGTTTGCCGCAGCGTCGACTTCCTTGAGCGCATGGTCGAACTCGGGCGGCTGCAGAACGATGACCGGCTTGCCGAGCGCCGCCGCATAGCCTGCGTCGAAAGCCGCATTCCACTGCCGGTATTTCTCGCCGAAACAGACGACCAGAACGTCGGCGCGGTCGAGGGCGGTCCGTGTGCGCACGGCGTTCAGAAGCGCGCCCTTGCGGTCGTGCCAGAATTTGTCGTTCTCGGCGCCGAATATCTCCACCCCGCAATCGTCCGAGGCGTCATGGTCGGTCACGGGCCCGTACCAATCGATGTCGAGCCCCTTGCAGGCTTCGATGATCGTCTCGCGCCAGTCGGTGTGGATTTCACCCGCCAGATAGACGTTGAGTTGCATAGTTCTGCCTTCGGTATGCGTGTGTTTTGCCTGCGCGGTCACGCGCCGGCGTTATAGGCCGCGATCGCTGCCATATTGACGATGTCGCTGTCCTTTGCGTTCAGCGACACGATCTGCACCGGCTTGTTGAGGCCGACGAGCAGCGGGCCGATCACCGTCGAACCGCCCAGCTCCTGCAGCATCTTTGTCGAGATCGATGCCGAGTGGAACGCCGGCATGACCAGCACATTTGCCGGGCCTGACAGTCGGCAGAACGGGTACTGTTTCAGCAGTCTCGGATTAAGCGCCACGTCGGCGGCCATGTCGCCGTCATATTCGAAGTCGACGCGGCGTTGGTCGAGTATCTTCACCGCTTCCTGCACGCGCTCCGAACGTTCGCCCTGCGGGTGGCCGAAGGTCGAATAGGCAAGCAGCGCGACGCGCGGCTCGTAACCCATGCGGCGCGCGAAACCGGCGGCTTCTTCGGCGATGTCGGCGATCTGTACCGAGTTGGGCATGTCGTGCACGGCAGTATCGGCCACAAGCACGGTGCGCCCACGACACAACGCGATCGACACACCGATCACCCGGTGGCCGGGTTTGGCGTCGATCACGCGCCGCACATCGTCGAGCGCCGTGGAATAGTTGCGCGTCACGCCCGTTACCATTCCGTCGGCATCGCCCAGCGCCACCATGCAGGAGGCGAAATGATTGCGGTCGTTGTTGATCAGCCGCTGGCAGTCGCGGAACAGGAAACCCTTGCGCTGCATGCGCTCGTAAAGGTGATCGGCATAGATCTGGTTGCGGCGCGACAGCCGCGCGTTGATGAATTCGATGCCGGGTTTGTTGAGATCGACGCCGGCATTGCGGGCCGTTTCCTTGATCTGCTCCTCGCGGCCAAGCAGGATCGCCGTGCCGAGCTTCTGGTTCACGTAGGAGACGGCGGCCCGCATCACCTGCTCTTCTTCGCCCTCGGCGAAAATAATGCGCTTGGGCTGACGCCGCACGCGCTCGTAGATGCGCTGCAGGGTAGAGGCGATGGGGTCGCGCCGCGCCGAGAGCTCCTGCGCATATTTCTCGAAGTCGAGGATCGGCCGGCGCGCAACGCCCGAATCCATCGCCGCCTTGGCAACCGCGACGGGGATGGCCGAAATCAGGCGCGGGTCGAACGGCACCGGGATGATGTAGTTGGGGCCGAATTTCGGCCGGTTGCCGCGATAGGCGGCGGCCACGTCGTCAGGCACATCCTGCCGTGCCAGCGCTGCCAGCGCCTCCGCGGCCGCCACTTTCATCGCGTCGTTGATGGTGGTTGCACGCACGTCGAGCGCGCCGCGGAAGATGTAGGGAAAGCCGAGCACATTGTTGACCTGGTTCGGATAGTCCGACCGGCCGGTCGCCATGATGGCGTCGGTGCGGATTTCGGCCACTTCCTCCGGCGTGATTTCCGGGTCCGGGTTGGCCATCGCGAAGATGATCGGGTTCTTGGCCATCGACTGAACCATGGCCGTGGTCAGCGCGCCTTTGGCCGACAGGCCGAAAAACACGTCCGCCCCGTCGAGCGCGTCGGCCAGCGAACGTGCCTTGGTCTTGACCGCATGGCCGGATTTCCACTGGTTCATGCCGTCCTGGCGGCCCTGATAGATCACGCCCTTGGTGTCGCACAGGATGACGTTTTCGGGCGGCATGCCCATGGCCTTGACGAGTTCGATACAGGCGATGCCGGCAGCGCCCGCGCCGTTGCACACGAGCTTTGTCGTCTTGATGTCGCGGCCGGTGATTTCGAGTGCGTTGACGAGGCCGGCCGCGGCGATGATCGCGGTGCCGTGCTGGTCGTCGTGAAAGACCGGGATGTCCATCAGCTCGCGCAGCTGCTGCTCGATGATGAAACACTCGGGCGCCTTGATGTCCTCGAGATTGATGCCGCCGAAGGACGGCCCAAGCAGTTTGACGCAGTTGATGAAGGCCTCGGCGTCTTCGGTATCGACTTCCAGGTCGATGGAATCGACATCGGCGAAGCGCTTGAACAGCACCGCCTTGCCCTCCATCACCGGCTTCGACGCCAACGCGCCGAGATTGCCGAGGCCCAGAATGGCTGTGCCGTTGGAAATCACCGCGACCAGATTGCCGCGCGTCGTGTAGTCGAAGGCGCGCGAAGGATCGTCGGCAATCGCCTTGACCGGCACCGCGACGCCCGGCGAATAGGCCAGCGACAGGTCGCGCTGCGTCGCCATCGGTTTGGTCGGGTTCACCTCGAGCTTGCCGGGCCGGCCGGAAGCGTGAAATTCAAGGGCCTCTTCGGTGGTGACCGACGGGCCTTCGGCGTCCTTGATGTCTTTAGCTGGCATTTGGGAGCGTGCGAATCCTGAGCGCGATTTGATGTTTGTATTGGTCTTGTTGTGGAGGTTTGTGCGTCAACCGTCTTTAACGCTACACTTTTGCTCGCCGAAGCGCCAAGCAGGAATGGCCTGATCGAGGAAATTCCGGTTCCGTGAACGACGAAACGCCGATCCATCGCAAGACCGAGGGTGCCACGCCGGCGCCGCTCTCTGCCGTCGGCGCGACGCCGATGATGGAGCAGTATATCGAGATCAAGGCGGCCAATCCGGATTCGCTGCTCTTCTATCGCATGGGCGATTTCTACGAGCTGTTCTTCCACGACGCCGAGATGGCGAGCCGCACGCTGGGCATCGCGCTTACCAAGCGCGGCAAACATCAGGGCGAAGATATCCCGATGTGCGGTGTGCCGGTGCATGCCGCCGACGATTATCTGCAAAAGCTCATTGCCGCCGGCCATCGTGTCGCTGTTTGCGAGCAGACGGAAGACCCTGCCGAAGCGAAGAAGCGCGGCTCGAAGTCGGTGGTGCGCCGCGATGTGGTGCGGCTCGTCACGCCGGGCACGATCACCGAGGAGAAAATCCTCGCGCCGGCCGAGGCCAACATGCTGATGGCGCTGGCGCGCGTGAAAGGCACGGACGACGGCGGTTTCGCGCTCGCCTGGATCGACATTTCGACCGGTGCTTTCCGCGTGATGCAAAGCGCGGCAGACCGGCTGCTGTCGGACATTCTGCGGGTCGACCCGCGCGAACTGATACTGGCCGACGCGGTGTTCGCCGATCCCGAACTCAGACCGGTGTTCGATGTGCTTGGCCGCATAGCGGTGCCGCAGCCGGCACCGATGTTCGATTCCGCGCTCGCCGAAAGCCGCATTGCCCGCTTCTATGACGTCGCCACGACGGAAGGGTTCGGCACTTTCGCCCGCGCCGAGCTGGCGGCGATCGCTGCAGCGATCGGCTATGTGGAGAAGACGCAGATCGACGCCCGCCCGCCGCTGGAACGGCCGGCGCGCGAAGATGCGGCGGCCTCGCTTTTTATCGATGCGGCGACGCGGGCAAATCTCGAACTGATGCGCACATTGTCCGGTGCGCGCGAAGGCTCGCTCTTTGCCGCGGTGGACCGCACGGTGACAGGCGGCGGCGCGCGGCTGCTCGCCGAACGCCTGACCGCGCCGCTGACCGATCCCGGCGTTATCAATGCGCGGCTCGATGCGGTGAGCTGGTTCGTCGACGAGGATCGGACCCGCGAAGCGCTACGCGTTTCGCTGAAGGCCGCCCCCGACATTGCCCGTGCGCTCTCTCGGCTGGTGCTGGGGCGTGGCGGTCCGCGCGATCTGGGGGCGCTGCGAGCAGGCCTGGCAGCAGGTGCGGAGATCGCTGCTTTGCTGGGCGCCGCCGAGCTGCCGGCGGGCATTGCCGACGCGCTCGGCGATTTGCGGGCCGCGCCGCAGGAATTCGCCGGCCACCTCGAAGCCGCCCTTGCCGACGAGCTGCCGCTGCTGCGCCGCGACGGCGGTTTCGTGCGCTCCAGCTACGATGCCGAACTCGATGAGGTGCGTGCGCTGCGCGATGAATCCCGGCGCGTCATCGCAGCGATGGAACGCGACCTGATCGAGGAGACGGGCATCCGCTCGCTCAAGATCAGGCACAACAATGTGCTGGGCTACTACATCGAGGTTACGGCCAACCATCACGGCACCCTGACCGGCACCGACGAGGCTAAAGCGCGCTTCATTCACCGCCAGACGATGGCGAATGCGATGCGTTTCACAACCACCGAACTGGCCGGGCTGGAGACCAAGATCGCCAACGCCGCCGACCGCGCGCTGACGATCGAGCACGGCGTGTTCGACAGGCTGGTGGCGGAGGCGGCGGCCTGCGCGGACGCGATCCGCAAAGTCGCGGCGGCACTCGCCGAGCTCGACGTGGCTGCCGCACTTGCGGTGCTTGCAGAAGCCGACGATTACCGCCGCCCGACGGTGGACGACAGTCTGGCCTTCATCGTCGAGCAGGGCCGCCACCCGGTGGTGGAGCAGGCGCTGCGCAAACAGCTCGCCGATCCTTTTGTCGCCAATGATTGCGATCTGTCGCCTCAGGGTGAGGCAAAGAACGGCGCGATCTGGCTGCTCACCGGCCCGAACATGGGCGGCAAATCGACCTTCCTGCGCCAGAACGCATTGATTGCGGTGCTTGCGCAGGCCGGTTCCTTCGTGCCGGCCAAAAGCGCCCATATCGGCGTGGTGGACCGGCTGTTCAGCCGCGTCGGAGCTTCCGATGATTTGGCGCGGGGCCGTTCGACCTTCATGGTCGAGATGGTCGAGACGGCAGCGATCCTCAACCAGGCCGGCGAGCGTTCGCTGGTGATTTTGGATGAAATCGGCCGCGGCACAGCGACCTTCGACGGTCTGTCCATCGCCTGGGCGACGGTGGAATTTCTGCACGAGAAAAACCGCTGCCGCGCAGTCTTCGCCACCCATTTCCACGAAATGACCGCGCTGTCCGACAAGCTCGACCGGCTCGCCAACGTGACGATGCGGGTCAAGGAGTGGGACGGCGAGGTGGTGTTCCTGCACGAAGTCGCCAAGGGCGCGGCCGACCGCTCCTACGGCGTGCAGGTCGCGCGGCTGGCCGGCCTGCCGCAGCCGGTGGTGGAGCGCGCCCGCGACGTTCTGCACCGGCTGGAAGAAGGCGAGGTGACGGGAACGACCGCATCGCTCGCCGACGATTTGCCGCTTTTCAACGCGGTTGTCTCCCGCGAACCGGCAAAACCCGCCGCGCGCGATAGCCTTCGAGACGAGCTCGACGGTCTCAATCCCGACGAGATGACGCCGCGCGAAGCGCTCGAAGCGCTCTACCGGCTGAAGGCGGCCTCGAAATAGCCGCGCGCGGGCCCCATATCGCAGCGCGTCAATTGGCGTTATAGAAGCCGCCGACGCAACGACCTGAACATATGGCCAAAATTCCCCTCAAGCTCGAGCTTATCGTTGACCGCGCAGCGCTGCGCGAAGGACTGTCGGCGATTGCCGCGAACCATGGCGGCGAGGGCGGCGGTACGGAGGCACGCGCCGATGTCGTCGAGCTGATCAAGGCCACACTGGCCGAGGGCCGCCGCACAGCCGAGCGCCTGCTGGGCGAAGACGGCGGCGGCACGGCCTGTGCGGCGCGCCTTTCCCATCTGATGGATGAGATCATCGCCGCGCTTTACGAATATGCGGCGGTGCATGTTTACCGCTCGCGCAACCCGAGTGCTGCCGAACGCATGGCAGTGGTCGCCGTCGGCGGGTACGGGCGCGGCACGCTGGCGCCGGGCTCCGACATCGATCTTCTGTTCGTGCGGCCTTACAAGCAGACGCCCTGGGGCGAGCAGGTCATCGAATATGTGCTCTATCTGCTCTGGGACCTTGGCCTGAAGGTCGGCCACGCGACCCGCAATATCGACGAATGCGTCCGCCTGTCGCGTACCGATATGACGATCAGGACGTCGATTCTGGAAGCGCGCTTCATCTGTGGCGATTCAGAGCTGAATGACGAGCTTCTCGAACGGTTCGACGACGAGGTGATGCGCGAGACCGGGCCGGAGTTCGTCCAGGCCAAGCTTGCCGAGCGCGACCAGCGCCACGAGAAGGAAGGCGAGAGCCGCTATCTGGTCGAGCCCAATGTCAAGAACGGCAAAGGCGGGCTGCGCGACCTGCACACGCTATTCTGGATAGGCAAATATTTCTATCGCGTCAGGACGGCGAAGGAGCTGGTCGAAAAGGGCGTCTATACCCGCAAGGAGTATCTCCAGTTCCGCAAGGCCGAGGACTTTCTGTGGGCGGTCCGCTGCCACATGCACTTCCTCACCGGCCGGGCGGAGGAGCGGCTGCATTTCGATATCCAGCGCGAAATTGCCGAGCGGCTGGACTATCAGAGCCATCCCGGGCTGTCGGCAGTCGAGCGTTTCATGAAGCATTACTTCCTGACCGCGAAATCCGTGGGCGACCTGACGCGCATTTTCTGCGCCGCGCTCGAGGAAGAGCAGGCCAAGCAGGTGCCGGGCTTCTCCCT
This sequence comes from Mesorhizobium sp. Z1-4, assembly GCF_004000235.1. Taxonomy (GTDB): domain Bacteria; phylum Pseudomonadota; class Alphaproteobacteria; order Rhizobiales; family Rhizobiaceae; genus RCIO01. Next base: position 672,194 of record NZ_RCIO01000001.1, on the reverse strand, counting down.
GTTTTCGAGTTTTTCGCGCCGCCGCCGCAAGCTGGCCGGCACGTCCGATTTTCTGGTCGACAACCACCGCATCACGATTTCCGACCCGCAGGTCTTCGAGCGCGACCCGGTCAACCTGCTGCGGCTGTTCTGGCTCGCAGACAAGCACGGGCTGGAATACCACCCCGACGCCATGCAGCTTGTCACGCGCTCGCTGAAACTGATCGACCGCAATCTGCGCCGCGACGAGGAAGCCAACCGGCTGTTCATGGATTTGCTTGCGTCGGGCAGGGATCCCGAACTCAACATGCGGCGCATGAACGAGGCGGGCGTGCTCGGCAAGCTCATTCCCGACTTCAACAAGATTGTCGCGATGATGCAGTTCTCGATGTACCACCACTACACGGTGGACGAGCATCTGTTGCGCTGCATACGTGTGTTTTCCGAGATCGAGCGCGGCGACGCTGCAAAAACGCACCCGCTTGCGCATTCGCTGATGCCGGACCTGAAAGAGCACCGCAAACTGCTTTATGTGGCGCTGCTGTTTCACGATATCGCCAAGGGCAGGCCGGAGGACCACTCGACCGCCGGTGCGCGCATAGCACGCCGGCTGTGCCCGCATATGGGATTTGGCAAGGAAGACACCGAGACGATCGCCTGGCTGATCGAACATCATCTCCTGATGTCGATGACAGCGCAGACCCGCGATCTCAACGACCGCAAGACGATCGAGGATTTCGCCAATGTGGTGCAGTCGGTCGAGCGGCTGAAACTGCTCCTGGTTCTTACCGTGTGCGACATCCGCGGTGTGGGTCCGGGCGTGTGGAACGGCTGGAAGGGCCAGTTGCTGCGCACGCTTTATTTCGAGACAGAGCTTCTGCTGCGCGGCGGTTTTTCGGAAATGTCGCGCAACGAGCGGGCCGAAGGGGCCCGCATGCGCCTGTCGGAAGCGCTGTCCGACTGGCCGGAAAAGGACCGCAAGCGTTATCTCAAGCTGCTCTATGAAAACTACCTGCTGACTGTCGATCTTGAAGATCAGGTCCGGCAGGCGAATTTCGTGCGCGAGGCCGACAGCGAGGGCCGCCATCTGGCGACGATGAGCCGCCCGCTGACCTTCGAGGCGGTGACCGAGATCACTGTGCTCGCACCAGACCACCCGCGCTTGCTCAGCGTCATCACCGGCGCCTGTTCGGCCGCCGGCGCAAATATTGTCGACGCGCAGGTGTTCACCACTTCCGACGGCCGTGCGCTCGACATCATCCTTATCAACCGTGAATTCGATCTCGACGACGATGAGCGCCGGCGTGCCGCGCGTGTCGGCAAGCTGATCGAGAGCGTGCTGTCGGGCAAACGTTACTTGCCCGAGGTCATCAAGGAGCGTTCCAGGCCCAAACGCTCCACCAAGGCCTTCAGAGTCGAGCCGCGGGTCGAGATCCGCAATGCGCTGTCGAACCGCTTTTCGGTGATCGAGGTAACCTGCCTCGACCGGCCGGGACTTCTCTCCGAGATCACCGGCAAGATATCCGACCTCTCGCTGGACATCGCTTCGGCCCACATCACCACCTTCGGCGAAAAGGTCATCGACACCTTCTACGTGACTGACCTGACCGGCCAGAAACTGGAAAGCGAAACCCGCATGGCCGCGGTCAGGAATGGCCTGCTGGAGACATTGGAAGGAAATGCAGCGTCCGCAAATGGCCGCTCGCGCGTTTCAGAGGCTGCAGAATGAGCAGCACAACATGAGCCTCATCACCAAATTCGCCAGTGTCGGCAGCGCCACAATGGCGAGCCGGGTGCTCGGCTTCGTGCGCGAGGCACTCGTCGCTGCGGTTCTGGGCGTCGGCCAGGTTGCCGATGCGTTTTACGCCGCTTTTCTGTTTCCCAATCTGTTCCGCCGCATCTTCGCCGAAGGTGCGTTCAACACCGCCTTCGTGCCGCTTTTCGCCAAGGAGCTCGAGGGCGGCGGCCTGGAAGCCGCACGCAAATTCGCTGAAGATGTGCTGTCGGTACTGCTTACGCTCCTCATAGCGCTGTCGGCGCTCGCCATCATCTTCATGCCCTTTCTTGTCGGCTCGGTTATCGCGCCGGGTTTTTCCGACACGCCCGAGAAGTTTGATCTCACCGTCCTGATGACGCGGATCATGTTCCCTTACCTTTTGTGCATGTCGCTGGTCGCCATGCTGTCGGGCGTGCTGAATTCCATGCGCCGCTTCTTCTTCGCCGCGCTGGTGCCGACCCTGCTGAATGTCATTCTGGTGGGCATTCTGCTCGTAGCGCTGGCCACTGGCGCGGCTGCGCGCGAGACGGGCCTGCTGCTAGCCTGGGGCGTGCTTGCCTCCGGTGTTCTGCAGCTTGTCCTGCTGATCGCCGGCGTGCGGCGGCAAGGTCTTGCGCTGCGCCTCAAGCCGCCCGCCCTTTCGCCCGGCGTAAAGCGGCTGCTGATCCTGATGGGGCCCGCCGTTCTGACCGGCGGGATCATGCAGATCAACCTTCTCGTCGGGCGCATCATTGCGTCGGCGCAGGATGGCGCCATAAGCCTTCTGAACTTCGCCGACCGCATCAACCAGCTGCCGCTCGGGGTGATCGGCACCGCGGTCGGGGTGGTGCTGCTGCCCGAGCTTGCCCGTTCGCTGCGGGCGGGCGACACCGGTGATGCGCTGCATCTGCAGAACCGCTCGCTGGAGTTTGCGCTGGCGCTCACGCTGCCTGCCGCCGTCGGGCTGATGGTGTTGCCGGGGCCGATCGTCAACGTGCTTTACGAGCGTGGCGAATTCACCGGCGCCGATACGATCATGACGGCTGCCGCGCTCGCGGCGTTCGCGTCCGGCCTGCCGGCCTATGTGCTGATCAAGGTGTTTCAGCCGGGGTTTTTCGCCCGCGAGGACATGCGCACGCCGATGTGGTTCGCGCTGGCCACCGTCGTCGTCAATATCGGTGCCAGCCTGGCGCTGTTTCCCTATTACGGCCATGTCGCGATCGCGGCCGCGTCGTCGCTCGCGGCGTGGGTGAATTTCGTGCTGCTTGCCGGCACTTTGTGGCGGCGTGGCGATTTCCGTCCGTCTGGCGGCACCATGCGCCGCGTTGCGCTGCTTTCTGTCGCCAGCGCCGCCATGGGCGCGCTTGTGTGGATTTCCGCCGATGCGATCGCGCCCTATGTCGGCCACGCGCTGGTTGGCGTGCGGGTTTTGGCGGTGACCGCCGTAATCCTGTGCGCCGCGGCCGCCTATTTCGTTATCGCCATCGGCACCGGCGCCATCGACAGACGCGAGTTGACCGGTCTGCTGCGGCGGCGGCGCAAGACGACTTGATTAGTGATTGACGCTCGTCCATAAGCCGCGCACCGATTTTCGCCGCGCGCGAAACGGCCCTCCACAAGCCACGGAACATCATCATGACCAGCTTCAAAGAACGCGTGTTCTCCGGCGTTCAACCGACCGGAAACCTTCATCTCGGCAATTATCTCGGTGCCATCAGGCGTTTCGTCGCCCTGCAGGACGACCACGACTGCATCTACTGCGTCGTCGACCTGCATGCGATCACGCTGTGGCAAGAGCCGGCCGAGCTGGAAAAGGCAACGCGCGAAGTAACGGCGGCCTTCCTTGCCGCCGGCATCGACGCCGAAAAACACATCGTTTTCAACCAGAGCCGCGTCGCGCAGCATGCCGAACTGGCCTGGATATTCAATTGCGTCGCCCGCATGGGCTGGCTGAACCGGATGACCCAGTTCAAGGAAAAGGCCGGCAAGGACCGCGAAAACGCCTCCGTGGGGCTTTTTGCCTACCCGACATTGATGGCGGCAGACATTCTGGCGTACCGGGCCACCCATGTTCCGGTTGGCGACGACCAGAAACAGCACCTGGAACTCACGCGCGACATTGCGCAGAAGTTCAACAACGACTTCTCGGAGCGTATCGCGGAGCTGGGCCTGGGCGTGGAGATGATGGTCGGCGAGGAAAAGGTGAATGGCTTCTTCCCGCTGACTGAGCCCTTGATCGAGGGGCCGGCTCCGCGGGTGATGAGCCTGCGGGACGGCACCAAGAAGATGTCGAAATCGGACCCTTCGGACCTGTCGCGCATCAATCTGACCGACGATGCCGATACCATCGCCAAGAAGGTGCGCAAGGCAAAAACCGATCCGCAGCCGCTGCCCTCCGAACTGGAGGGTCTGGAAGGCCGGCCTGAAGCCGAGAATCTCGTCACCATCTTCGCGGCCCTCGCCGAAACGTCGCGCGCCGCGGTGATTTCGGACTTCGGCGGCAGGCAGTTTTCCGAGTTCAAGCCGGCGCTTGCCGAGCTTGCGGTGGAAAAGCTGGCACCCATCGCGGCTGAAATGCGCCGAATTTCGGCCGACCACGCATATGTCGACGGCGTGTTGCGTGCAGGCGGCGAACGCGCCGCGGCCGAAGCCGAGCAAACGCTGGCGATGGCGCGCAAGATTATCGGCCTGCTGGGGAACTGATCTTTCCTTATCCGGAGAGACACCGGCGTTCAACGAGCCATCGGACCAGCTTGCTGCCAGCCTGGTCCGGTGGCAGATTGGCCCGCCACGAGGAAAACTGACAAGGGGCGCCAATGGTATCCAAACGCCTGAGCAGGGAAGCCGGCCACCGGCGCAAGTTTCTCGCGATCATCGACGAAACCGAAGAGTGCGAGCGGGCAGTTGCCTACGCGTCGCGGCGCGCCGAATCGACCGGCGGCGTTCTGGTCCTGCTTTTTGTCATCGATACCGCTGATTTTCAGCAGTTTCTCGGCGTCGAGCAGATCATGCGCGAGGAAGCCCAATCGGTCGCCACAGCGGCTCTGGAGCAGCACGCCGGCAAGGTTCGCGAGCGCGTCGGCATCGAACCGGAGGTCGCGATTCGCGAGGGGTCGCGGGTGGAGGAGATTCACCGGCTGATCGAAGAGGACCAGGATATCGCGATCCTGGTTCTGGCCTCCGGCAACGCGAAAGAAGGACCGGGCCCGCTTGTTTCGTCGATCGCGGGCAAGGCGGCGGCGTTTCCGATCCCGGTCACGGTCGTGCCGCAGAACCTGACCGACGAGGATATCGACAGCCTCGCCTGATGACCGAGATGTGACGCCCAGGCGGGTTGAAACGGCGCCCGCTTGAGCTTACTTAGAACTATTCAAAAGAACCAGGAGGCGATGGGTCCGCCATGTTTATCCAGACCGAGGCAACCCCGAATCCCGCGACACTCAAGTTTCTTCCCGGCAAGGAAGTCATGCGGTCGGGCACAGCCGATTTCCGCGATGCCGACAGCGCCCGCGAAACGTCGCCGCTGGCGGGCCGCCTATTCGATGTGCCGGGCGTCACAGGCGTATTTCTCGGCTACGATTTCGTGACCGTGACCAAGGAAGACGAACCCGACTGGCAGCATCTCAAGCCGGCCGTTCTGGGTGCGATCATGGAGCACTTCATGTCCGGAATGCCGGTCATGGCCGACGGCACCGAAAACGACACCGCCGCCGATGAGGGCTCCGAATTCTTCGAGGACGAAGACAAGGAAATCGTGCTCACCATCAAGGAACTGCTCGACACACGCGTGCGCCCGGCGGTGGCTCAGGATGGCGGCGATATCACCTTCCGTGGTTACCGCGACGGCACCGTGTTCCTCAATATGAAGGGCGCCTGCGCGGGCTGCCCCTCGTCAACTGCCACCTTGAAGCACGGTATTCAGAACCTGCTTCGCCACTTCGTACCCGAAGTGCAGCAGGTTGAGCAGATCGTCTGAGGAAGCACTCTTTCACACGCGGATCGGACGCTCCGCGGCGCACAAAAAAACCGGGCTCGAAGGCCCGGTTTTTTTGTGCAGCAGGTCCGCCGCTCAGCGTTTGACGATGACCTTCGCACCAACTTCGACGCGGTTGTAGAGATCGATCACATCCTGGTTGATCAGCCGGATGCAGCCGGACGAAACGTTGCGTCCGATCGAGTTCCATTCCGGCGAGCCGTGGATGCGGTAGATCGTGGAGCCGATATACATGGCGCGTGCGCCAAGCGGGTTCTGCAGACCGCCCGGCATGTATGCCGGCAGGATCTTGCCCTTCGCACGCTCGCGCGCCCGCATCACCGCAGGCGGGGTCCAGCCCGGCCATTCGGCCTTGCGGGTGACACGGTGCGTGCCCGACCAGGTGAAACCGTCACGTCCGACGCCGATGCCGTAGCGCATGGCCTTGCCTTCCGGCATGACGAAATAGAGGAACTTCTCGCCTGTATCGACGATGATGGTGCCGGGCTTTTCCTTGGTTTCGAACTTGACCACCTGCCGGTGATACTTGCGATCCAGCCGGCTGACCGGCACCGGAGGAATCTGATAGCCCGCATCTCGTACGGTGCGGTAGCTGGATGTGAAAACCTGCCCGCTTGTGCAGCCAGCCAATGCGGTCGCGAACCCCACAACGGCAACCGCCAGAATCGTTTTGATTTTCATATTGGAATCCTGTTCCCCCGGCTGATGTGACCCTGGCTCGATTCGAGCCGTATTTTCGACATTATTGTTAATGCGCGGCCTCAGGTCGACCAAGCGAATAATCGTCCATGCGCTGACGTCGGGGAATGTTGCGGCGTTGATATTGCAAATCGGCAACAGCTCACGGAAATGTGAGGCTGCGACTGCCTGTTTCCTCGCATTTCTGCGTTCCGGCGCCACCTCAGGCCGGGTGAGGCGCATTCAGCGTTTTCAACGGCCGGCATCAGAAGGAGCGATCATTGACCGAAATCGTCAACACGGCGCCGAAATTCGTGCGCGTTCTCAGCGGCGAGGCCCGTCCTGAAAGCAAGTCGGTCGCGCTTTTGCTGGGAACGGCCGACAGGGAAATGTTCGGGCTCGAGTTCGACGCGGGTGTCGCCCCCGCCGTTATTGCCGCGCTTGCGAGCCTTGTCGGCAAGGCGACCGAGCATCTGCCAGGGAACGAACGGCCGTCATCCCAGGCGTTGCAGACGACCGGCATGACGTTCGGCCTCAACGAGCATGGCCAGCCGGGCATCATTCTGGCGCTTGAGGGCGGAGGCGAAATCGCCCTGGCGCTCACGCTTTCCGACCTGCCGATGCTGAAGCAGATGATCGACGAGACGCTGGCGGCGGAAGAACTGGCGCGGAAACATTAAGACCCCATGTGACTCGACGGGTTCAAAACAAGAACATTTTGTGGCAGTGTCGTTTGATGCCGATTGTATCTCCCTTCGCCGCCAACCCGCTGGCCGACGGCCGCCAATCCGACCGCGCGCTGCTTGTGCGCCGGGGCGTCCAGCGGCTGTTGTCTCAAACCGGTGCGGTCACGCTGCCGGAACTGTCGCTGAAAACCGGACGGCGCGCCGATCTCGTGGCACTCAGCCGGCTGGGCGAAATCTGGATTATCGAGGTCAAATCCTCGATCGAGGATTTCCGGGTCGACCGGAAATGGCCTGAATACCGGGCTTTCTGCGACCGGTTCTTCTTTGCCACCCATCCCGGCGTACCGGCCGAGATATTCCCCGACGATTGCGGTTTCATCCTGTCCGATGGCTATGGCGCGGAAATCCTGCGCGAAGCACCGGAGCACCGCCTCGCAGCGCCGGCCCGCAAGGCGCTCACGCTGCGCTTTGCACGCGCGAGCGCGGCGCGCATAACAGCGGCCGAAATGGCCGGCGTGCCGGTGGCTGCGCTGGAGAATGAAGGCGACTAGGCCATCGGCTGCAGGCAGTTGGAAAACTGCGATTGCCGGCAATGCCGGTTGCCTTACCGCGGCGCCCGTTTTGCCAGAATGCGCTGCAATGTGCGGCGGTGCATGTTGAGCCGCCGCGCGGTTTCCGAAACGTTGCGGTCGCACATCTCGTAGACACGCTGGATGTGCTCCCACCTGACGCGGTCGGCCGACATGGGATTTTCGGGCGGGTCGGGGCGCTCGCCCGTATTGACGAGTGCGGCATAGACATCGTCAGCGTCCGCCGGCTTGGCCAGATAATCGACCGCGCCAAGCTTCACCGCCGTCACCGCCGTGGCGATATTGCCGTAACCGGTGAGGATGATGGTGCGCGAATCGCCGCGCTTCTCACGGATGGCCGCCACGACGTCGATGCCATTGCCGTCGCCCAGCCGCATATCGACCACCGCATAGGCGGGCGCTCCGGCTTTCACTTTGGCCAGCGCCTCTTCGACGCTTTCCGCCGTATCGACGGTGAACCCGCGGCTCTCCATGGCGCGGGCAAGGCGCGTCAGAAAGGGGCGGTCGTCCTCTACGATCAGCAGGGAACGGTCGGCGCCCAGCGCGACGTCTGCATTCGTATCCTGAGGCTCAGACATGGAGGTTTCTTCTTTTTCCTGGCCGATTATGCGCATTTCGGGCCTGTTTAGCCATATTTGACGGCAAGTCCAGCATTACGAGGCGGTAGGCCCGCTGACAAAATCGCTCCGCGGCCATTCCACCGTGACGACAGCACCCATGCCGGGCTCCGATGCGTTGGAAAAGGCAATGGCCGCGCCGGACCTGTCCAGCAGCGATTTGGCGATGAACAGTCCGAGCCCGAGCCCTCCGCCGGAACTCACGCCGCTGCGCCGCGTCAGATATGGCTCGCCGATCCGGTCCATGATTTCGGCCGAGAAACCGGCCCCGTCGTCGGTGACCGAGATGGCGACCTTTTCGGCGCTCCATTCCCAGCGGATCACCACGGTGGTGCGGGCGAAATCGACTGCGTTTTCGACCAGATTGCCGAGGCCGTAGATCACACCGGGATTACGGCGGCCGATCGGTTCCGGACCTTCGCAATTCCCGGGCTCAAGCCGCAGCTCGATGCCGAATTCGCGATGCGGCGCTACAGCTTCTTCCACAAGCGAGGTGAGCGGCATGCGTGCCAGATGCGCTTCGCCTTCGGAGGAAAGGTTGGTCAGGCGCTTGAGGATTTCGCGGCATCTTTCGCTCTGCGAGCGCAGCAGGCTGACATCTTCCTTGAACCGCGGATCGTTTTCGAGCGCGCGCTCCATCTCCTTTGCCACCAGCGTGATCGTGGCAAGCGGTGTGCCGAGTTCGTGCGCCGCCGCCGCGGCCAGCCCGTCGAGCGCCGAAAGGTGCTGCTCGCGCTGCAGCACGAGTTCGGTCGCCGCAAGCGCATTTGCCAGCAGCCGCGCTTCCTCGGCGACGCGATAGGCATAGATGCTGGTGAAGGCGATCGAGGAAACCACAGCCATCCACACCCCGGCGATGAAAACCAGCGGCATGATGAGCTGGGTGCCCGGATACCAGGGGATCGGCAGATGAAAGAACGCAAGCACGGTTGTGGCGGCAACCACGATGACCCCGAGCAGGGCGGTAAAGTTGCGCGGCAGCGACGTGGCCGAAATCACCACCGGAACAGCCATCAGAACCGCAAACGGGTTGGTTAGCCCGCCGGTCATGAACAGCAGGCCGCCGAGCTGCAGCGCGTCGAAGGTCAGGATACCGAGCGCAGCTTTCGGTTCGAGCCGGTGGGTCGCAGCGTAGCGGAACGAGAGGAACAGGTTGAGCCAGGCGGAACTGGCGATCAGCGCCAGGCAGGGGCCGACGGGCAGGGGAAAGCCGAGCCCGAAGGCAACCGCGAGTACCGCCACGGTCTGGCCGATGACGGCCAGCCACCGCAGCCGGATCAGCGTGTTCAGCCTGAGCCGGTAAACGGTTGACGGATCGGGGGTCGAAACCTCGTGGGACATGTGCCTGTTATGCGATTGTATGGCCGCTCGGCCAAGCTCTAAAGCGAGTTACTTGCGCGGTTTGGCGCGGCTGGTGGCTTGTGCATTCGCCGGGTCTTCCGGCCATTCGTGCTTGGGGTAGCGGCCGCGCATTTCGGCGCGCACGTCTTTCCAGGAACCTGCCCAGAAGCCAGGCAGGTCGCGGGTCGTCTGCAAGGGCCGGTGCGCGGGTGAAAGAAGCTCAAGGGTCAGCGGTACCGTCCCGTTGGCAATCATGGGGTGCTTATGGAGGCCGAAAAGCTCCTGCACGCGGATCGCGAGCACCGGCTGCTCGCCCTCGTAGTCGATCGGCAGCCGGCTTCCGGAGGGCGCGTCGTAATGTGTCGGCGCCAGTTGCCCGAAACGGCCATGCTCGCCTGGGGGGACAAGCGCGGCAAGCGCCTGTTCGACGATCTTGCCGCTAATGCGCGCGAACGAGGCTTCGCCGGGCAGAAAGGGCGCAAGCCACGTGTCGAGGCCTGAGAGCAGGGTTTCGTCCGAGACGTCCGGCCAGGGGTCTCCAAGCCCTCGGTAAAGCCAGCCGAGCCTGGCGCGCAGTGTCGCGGCTTCCTTGCTCCAGTCGAGTAGGCCGAGACCGTGTTCCCTGAGTAAGTCTACGATAGCCGTATTGGCTTCTTCGCCCGAAGGCGCGGGCAAGGGCCTTTCGCCAAGCGTGACGGCGCCGAGCCGCTCGGTCTGTCGCGTTCTGACGGCGCGAGCTTGAGGGTCGTAGGATGTTGCCGTCGTGCTTTCGATCTGGTCGCCGAGCGCCAAGCGTATCTCGTCTTCGCTGGTCGCCGCCGCGGCGGTGATGCGTGCATTCTTCGCGCCGCCCTGCAAATCGGCGACCACCAGCCACTCCCGGCGGGCAAGTGCCGACGTTTCGTCGAGCATCGCGCCGCGGCCATTGGCAAGCACATAGTGGCCGGCCGCACCGCGCGCCCTGGCAACCCGGTCGGGCCATGCATGCAGGAGGAGTTCGCCGGCGCTGGCCGAGGGCTTGTTGCCGCCGCCGGCCGCACGCGCCAGCCGCTCAGCGAGCCCTTTGGCAGCCATGGCGCGGGGCGAGCGGTCGCTGCGAAAGCGCGTCACGCGGTGTTCGAGATCGGGATCGTTGCCGCCAAGACCGCGTTCGGTGAGCAGCACCGCGAGCTCGGCCGCCTGAAGTGCCATGTCTTTTTTCGCCGCCTCGGCGACCATGTGAGCAAGCCGGGCCGGCAGCGCCAGCTTGCGCATCGCGGTTCCGGCCTCGGTGATGCGGCCATCGGCGTCGATGGCATGCAGGCTGGTAAGCAGCGCGCGTGCCTCGGCCAGTGCCGGTGCCGGAGGGGCGTCGAGAAAGGCGAGGCCGGCCGGATCTGCGATGCCGAACGCTGCGCAGTCGAGCACAAGGCCGGTCAGGTCCGCCTGCAGGATTTCAGGTGGCGTGAAGGCGGGCAGGGCAGCCGACTGCTCGGACCGCCATAGCCTGATCGCGACACCCGGTTGCGTACGTCCGGCACGTCCGGCCCGCTGGTCGGCCGATGCACGGGAAACGCGTACCGTCTCCAGCCGCGTGATGCCGCTTGCAGGTTCGTAGCGCGGCAGGCGGGCGAGCCCGCTGTCGATGACGATGCGTACGTCCTCGATGGTGATCGACGTTTCGGCGATGGCCGTGGCGAGCACGACCTTGCGACGCCCGGTAGCTGCGGGGCGGATCGCGGCATCCTGCGCTCCGCCCTCCATGGCGCCGAAGAGCGGAGTGATGTCGGCATTGGCCGGCAGCCGGCCGGCGAGCGCTTCGGCGGTGCGTTCGATTTCGCGCTGTCCCGGCAGAAAGGCGAGAATACTGCCTTCCTGCTCCGCGATCGCCGTACGGATCGCGCGCGCCATCGCAGCCTCGATCGCTTCCCCGGCCGGACGTTCGTCGTGGCGAATGTCGACGGGAAAACTGCGGCCTTCGCTGGTGACGACAGGCGCGCCGCCCAAAAGCTCGGCCACACGCGCGCCGTCGATGGTCGCCGACATGACGAGCAGCCGCAAATCGGGGCGTAGGCCGCCTTTGACGTCGAGCGCCAGCGCCAGGCCGAAATCGCCGTCGAGGGAGCGCTCGTGAAATTCGTCGAAGATCAATACGCTGATACCGGAAAGCTCGGGATCGTCGAGGATCATGCGGGCCATGACGCCTTCGGTGACGACAAGGATACGGGTGCGCGCCGAGACCTTGCGGTCGAGCCGCATCGCATAACCAACGGTCTCGCCGGGCTTCTCGCCGAGCAGCTCGGCCATGCGCCGGGCCGCTGCGCGGGCAGCCAGCCTGCGCGGCTCAAGAAGGACGATCATGCCATCGCCGAGCCAGGGCGCATCGAGCAGATGCAGCGGCACGAGCGTCGTCTTGCCGGCACCTGGCGGTGCGACGAGCACAGCCTGTCCGCCGCTCTCAAGCGCGGCGGACAGCTCGGGCAGGGCCGCCGAAACAGGCAGGTCAGGCAGCGCCATCGCGATCAATTGCCGAGCTGGATCACGGTTCCGCCGGCGGCTGCGGCGTCCGCCTCATCATGCGTAACCAAAAGCGTCGGCAGGCCGTTTTGCCGTGCCTTCGAGAAGACCAGGTCCCGCATCTGCTGGCGCAGCGCCGCATCGAGCTTGGAAAACGGCTCGTCGAGAAGCAGCGCACGCGGTTCCGCAATCAAAACGCGAGCCAGCGCGACACGCGCCTTCTGCCCGCCCGACAACGTGTCGGGATCGCGGTCCTCGTAGCCGGCGAGTTCGACACCCTCGAGAGCACGACAGGCAATATCGCGCCGCAACGCGCGGCCACGGACGCTGGACGGGATCGCAAAGGTGAGATTGCCCCCCACCGTCATGTGCGGAAAGAGCAGCGGGTCCTGAAAAAGGATTCCGACATGGCGGTCTTCCGAAGCGATCGAGGTCAGGTCTTCGCCGTCGATGAAGACACTGCCCGAGGCTTCGAATGCAGGGTCGAGAAAGCCGCCGATGAAGGCGAGCAAGGTCGATTTGCCCGAGCCCGACGGCCCCATCACGGTGAGCACGTCGCCAGGTTCGATCGTGTGCGTGATCGACAGAAGCTGCGTGCCGCCGAGCGAGATCCGGATATCGTCGAGGCGCAAGCCCTTGTCGTTCAACTACGTCGCCTCCGGGATTATGCGCGCATCGCGCGAAAGCGCCGGAATAGCAGCGCCGGAACCAGCGTTGCAACGGCGAAGCCGGCCAGCGGCAGCAGCATCTGCAGAAACGCATAGACGCCGATCACCCGGCGGTTGCCGCCGGACGCCAGCGCGACGGCCTCGGTGGTGATCGTGGGCAGGCGGCCGGCACCGACGAGCAGCGTCGGCAGATATTGCCCGATCGAGACCGCAAAGCCCACGGCGGCGGCGGTCAGGATGGCGCGAAGCAGCATTGGCGCACGAATGCGCCACAGCATCGTGCTGCGCGATTTTCCAAGGCCTGCGGCAACAGCCTCGTAGCGTTTGTCGAAGGCGCGCCAGGGGTCGGAAAGCGACAGAAATACATAAGGCAACACGAACACGACATGCGCGAAGATAAGCGCAGGCAGGCTGGCCACGGTGCCCGACAGAATGAAGAGCAGTTGCAACCCGAACAGGAACGCCACCTGCGGCACGACCAGCGGCAGATAGATGAGCGGCAGCGCGAAACGCGTGGCCCGTTTGCCGGTCGCATCTTCTCGCACAAGGCACATCATCGCCAGCGCCACCGCGATCGCGGTCGCACATACTGCGACGATACATGTGGTGAGCAGTGGACCCGCTATGCGCGGCGCAGCACGCATCCAGCTCTTAAGCGTCACGCTGTCTGGCAACGCGTCGGGAAACTGCCAGAGGCCGGCGACCGACCAGATGGCAAGTGCGCCAAGCCCGGCAAAAACGATGCCGGCCGCCAGCGCCATCAGCCACAGAACCGCCAGCCGCAACCAGCGGTCGCGGCGCAGACTGTAGCCTGCCTGCGCCATCACCTGCACCAGAGGGCCGAGGGTTTTCTCCAGCGCAATCCAGGTCAGGATCGCCGCCACCGCTACGCCGAGCTGCAGCAGCGCCCCTGCGGATGCAAGGAACCGCATGGAAATCTCCGGGTCGTTCATCCAACCGGCAAGGCGCACGGCGAGTGTGCCAGGCAGCGTCGGCCCGAGGATCGCGGCGACGTCCACCACCGAGGCCGAGAATGCGATCACGGCCAGCACTGCCAGCCTGATCTGGCGGTAGATCTGCGGCCAGCTGGCATAGATGAAGCCGGCAATGCGGCCGTAGCCCAACAGCGCGGTGATCTTGCGTGTTCGCTCCACGGGTACTTGCGGCAGCGCGGCGAGCGTCACAAGCAGCAGGAAGGGCACTTCCTTCACCACCAGCCCGGCGATCAGCGAAAGCGCCGCCCCGTCATTGACGATGATGACGTCCGGCGGTCGCTCCCAGCCGGTCAGCCACGGCGAGGCAAGGCGCGACAGCACCCCGGAGGGCGCGATCAGGAAGGCGAAGCCGAAGGCAGCCGCCGCGTGCGGTACCGAAAGCAGCGGCGAAACGAGATGCTGGATGGTGGCGAAGGCGCGTGTGCCGGCCCATGCGGCGACAAACAGCAGAACCAGGAGTAGCGATACCGCAGCGGCGGCAACCCCTGTGTAGTAGCTCATCCAGGCCGAACGCCAGATGCCTGTCTGCTGGGCAAGCTCCGCGAACGGGCCAAAGCCGAATGTATCGCCGCCAAGCGCCGGCAGATAACCGAAAGCCGGGAGCAGCGTCCCGGCCAGTCCGGCGAACACCGGCCCGGCCAATAGCAGAATGGTGAGCGGCGGACCGAGCCTTGAGAACATGGGAGCAGGATAGCGCGGTTTGTGAAAACCGCGCTCTTAAAATCTAGTTCGCCACCCCGTAGCGGCGTTTCCACTCCGTCTCCAGCCGGTCCAACCAGGTCGGATGCGGCTCGTCGAGCGCCGGGCCGAGATCCTCCGGCGCAAGCGTTGCGATGCCGAGGTCGAGCGCGTCGAACTTTGCTTTGTCTTCGGCATCGAGTTTGCCGACATTGAGCACCGTCGGGTCGCCCCAGACCTGAGGGTCCTGCTTGTGCGCCTGAGCCTCGGGCGAGATCAGGAAGTTGGCCAGCACCAGCGCACCGGCCTTGGCCGCCGCGTTGTAGGGGATCGCCACGAAATGCGTGTTGGAGAGCGTACCGCCGGGGAAGGTGAACGAGCGCACCGTGTCGGGCAGTTCGCCATTGGCGATGGCGCTTGAGGCTTCCGCCGGATTGAATGCGAAGATGATGTCGAGCTCGCTGTCGGCCAGAAGCTGGCGCATGGCCGGATAATTCTGCGGGTAGGCACCGCCGCTGCGCCACATCACTGGGTGGAGCTGGTCGAGATAGTCGAACAGCGGCTTCGTCACAGCGTCGAACTCTTCCTCGACGACGGGCTTGAGCAGGACCGAGCGGTCAACGACCTTTTCGCTCAGCACCTGCTTCAGGAATGACGAACCGATGAAATCCGGCGGCTGCGGATAGGAGAAACGGCCCGGATTGGCCTTCGCCCATTCGAGAAGTCCGTCGGCTGATTGCGGCAGGGTGCCGGCATCCGTGCGGGCGCCGTCATAGAAAAAGACCAGCTTGGCCATGCCCCAGGGGCTTTCCTGGCCGTCGGTCGGTATCGTGAAGTCGGTCAGGATCGTCGGCTTGTTTTCGATGTCGACATATTGCCAGTTGGGCAGCTTCGTTGCCCATTCGCCGGCAAGCAGCAGGCTTTGCCGCTTCATGGAGGCGAAGTTCTCGCCATTGATCCAGATGAGGTCGACCGTGCCGGCATCGTTGCGGCCGGCCGCCTTCTCCGCCACCACCTTGGCGACCGCATTGGCGGTGTCGTCGAGCTTCACATGGACGAGTTCGACGCCGTAATTCTCCATGATCCGGCTGCCGGCCCATTCGATATAGGCGTTGATGCTCTCGGACCCGCCCCAGGCGTTGAAATAGACCTTCTGCCCGCGCGCCTGTTCCACGACCGTGTCCCACTTGGCCGGATCGGGATCCTCGGCGAGTGCGGATGTCGTGAGGCCGGCGATCAGCGCGGCGGCGGCAAGCAGTTTCTTCAATCGAACCCCCTGGGTATTCCCGGAAAAAGTGGTCGCGATTGAGCATGGCGAGGTGGAACGGGTCAAATGAAACGGGCGTGGACATTCCTCAACATGGCGTGAAAGCAGCGTGACGAAGGTGGCTTGCCATTTGCGCGGCGCGGTCGCCAGCGGCTAGAATTGTCGGGTCGAAGAATAGGTGAACGGCATGAAACGCAGCATCGTTCCAGTTATGGCTCTTGGCCTCTCCGCCAGCCTGGCATTGCCGGCCGCCGCGCAGGAATTGCCGCCCGTCGCGGTCTATCAGGCCATGCTGGATGCCAACAAAGCTTCCGGCTGGGTCCAGTTCCGTGAGTTCGGAGGCCGACAGCTGGTCTATTTCACGCCGCTGCAGACCATGCACTGCCGGCTTTCCGAAATCCGCTATTCGGTAAATTCCGAGGCGCTGGACCGGACCTTTCCGCTGGTCGACTGCGTGCCGGCGCTGCCGTTCAGCCTGCCATCCGACGCCGGTCTTGAGGCGATCGCGATCGAACTTGCGCCGGGCGAAGCGAAATCCGTGACTGTTCAGGTCGTGTGGTCGGACGGCGCAGAGTCCGAGGCGCTCACATTCGTTCCCTGCGAAGGGGTGGGCGACCAGAGCTGTGCCCAGCCCGCGCCGTAAACCCGAGGGCCCATTCGTGATCCAGTAAGCGGCACGGATTCGTCAATCTGTCACGCAAATCAACTAGTGCAGCGCGAAGGGCAGGAACAGGAACCCATGCGCTACGCCATCTACTTCACACCGCCGCAAAACGACCCGCTGACACGCGCCGCTGCCGCGTGGCTTGGGCGCGATCCGTTCGGCGCTGCGGCCGCGCAGCCGCGCATGACCGGTGGCCTGAGCGCGGAGGAGGTCGCATTTCACACCGCCGCGCCCCGCCGCTACGGCTTCCATGCGACCTTGAAATCGCCATTCACGCTGGCCGAAGGCGAGACCGAACAATCACTGCTTACCGCGCTCGACCAGTTCGCCTCCACCACGGCGCCGGTGGTTCTGCCGCGCGTCACGCTTTCGCGTCTCGACGGCTTTTTCGCCATTACACCCTTCGAGCACTCTGCCGCGCTTGACCGCCTCGCCGGCGATATCGTTTCCGGTTTCGACATCTACCGCGCGCCGATGACGGAACGCGACATCGAAAGACAAAACCCCGACCGGCTGGCGCCGGAGGAACTGAAGAACCTCTATTTGTGGGGTTACCCCTATGTGTTTGGCAGCTTCCGCTTCCACATGACGCTGACAGGCCGCGTTGCCGGCGCGCAGGCAAACAGGGTGGAGCATGCGATCAACGCGCATTTCGGTCCGCTGCTCGACGAGCCGCTCGAAGTCGATGCGCTGACGCTGTTTGTCGAGCCTGAACCTGGAGCGCCGTTCATGGTACGCTCGTCGCATATGCTTGGCGCGATGGCGCAGCTCGAAAATGCTTGAGGTCTCCATGCCCTATGACGCTTGCGAAGATCTGGCCGGCCCAGCCGCCGACGCGCTGGCGCGGCTGCCGATCGGACCCGGTGTCTTCATCGCCGTTGTCGGACCGAGCGGGGCCGGCAAGGACACGCTCCTCAACCTGTCGCGCGAGATGCTGCGCAGCAGTTCCGCCGGTGCCGATACCGTGTTTGCGCGTCGGGTGATTACCCGTGCGGCGGACGCTTCGGCGGAAGATCACGACACCATGGACGAGGCGGCATTCGCTGCTGCCGAGGCGGCCGGGAGCTTTTCGGTGACCTGGCGGGCGCACGGGCTGAGCTATGGCCTGCCCGCGGACGTGGACCGTGTCATCGCCGACGGCGGCGTGGTTGTCGCCAACAGCTCGCGCGGGGCCCTCGCGGCGATCTC
The DNA here is from genome assembly GCF_004000235.1 of Mesorhizobium sp. Z1-4. Classification (GTDB taxonomy): domain Bacteria; phylum Pseudomonadota; class Alphaproteobacteria; order Rhizobiales; family Rhizobiaceae; genus RCIO01. The sequence continues at coordinate 654,597 of NZ_RCIO01000001.1, read as the reverse complement.
CGAACGCTACGAAAACGTCGTCGTGGTTCAGGTAACGGCGCCACGCGAAATGCTGGCCGAACGCCTGGCATCGCGCGGACGCGAAACGCGTGACGATATCCTGGCGCGGCTCGATCGTGCTACGCTGATCGCCGACCTGCCCGGCTCCGTGATCGTCGAAAACAAGGGGCTCTCCGGCGAGGCGGCGGGAAAGCTGGTTGCGGTCATAGAAAAGGCGGCCGCAAGGGCCGCCCTTTCCGGACTGGTCTGAAAGAAACCTACTCGGCTTCGTTGGCGTCGCTGGCGTTGAGAAGGCCGTATTTCTTTTCGCCGAGCTGCTCCAGCAGTTCGAGCTGCGTTTCGAGGAAGTCGATATGGCCTTCCTCGTCGGCCAGCAGCTCCTCGAACAGCTTCATCGAAACGTAGTCGCCGGCTTCATTGCAGATATCGCGCGACTGCTTGTAGGAGGCGCGCGCATCGTGCTCGCCCGCCAAATCGGCTTCCAGCACTTCCTTGATGTTCTGGCCGACACGCAGCGGGCCCACCTTCTGCAGGTTGGGATGGCCTTCGAGAAAGATGATGCGCTCGATCAGCTTGTCGGCGTGATGCATCTCTTCGATGGATTCGGCGCGCTCCTTGGCGGCCAGCTTGCCGTAACCCCAGTCTTCGAGGAGCCGGTAATGCACCCAGTACTGGTTGACGGCACCGAGCTCCAGAAAAAGGGCCTCGTTAAGCCGCTCTATGACCTTTTTGTCGCCCTTCATGGTTTTCCTCATTCTGTCTTCGAAGACCGCGCACGCGGTCAAGGAACGTTACGCTTTCCGCCGCCTCTTCGCCAAGTTCGCGATGAAATTCCTCGGTGACGCGGATGATGGTTTCAACCACACTGGGGAAGCAGCCGCAACAGCGCCCCCGCTTCTGGAGCGCGTGGTAAACCTTCGTCGGCACGATCAGGCCCCACGGGTCTGCGGCAAGCAGTGAACGGATCGTCTGCTCGATCTCTTTTTCCGTGATCAGATTGCAGTGGCAGATCAGCATCGGTGCGTTACTTGGGGCGCATGCGCGCCGCGGCAGTTTCGTTCCAGACAGTGTGGGGCTGACTTGTGGCAGCTCCATGACATGGCCGGTCTCCCGACCATATGCAGCAGACCGGAAATATGTCCGCACAGGTGGGTTGTCAATTAAACTCGATAAAAATCCTTAACGTATCAATAGGTTAGAGGAGTTCTAAACTAGAGTGTCATTGGCAGGTATCGGCCGGGCGCACTTCGCTGGGAGTGCGGCAAGGGACCGCAAATTTGAATCTGGTCCTACCAGATTTTGACGTATAGGATCGCATGCAATAGGAAGGCCGTGCCGGCGCCGGGATGGCCGGCTTTGGGAGGATGCAAATGAACGATCAGACTGCTGCCGGAGAGCGGCTTGCCGTTCCCTTCGATGCCGAGCGGCTCGACCGCCTGATGGATGAAGCCGGCATTGACGTCCTGCTCACGACCTCCAAACACAATGCTCAATATCTGCTCGGCGGATACCGATTCATCTTCTTTGTTGCGATGGATGCCATCGGCCATAGCCGCTACCTGCCAATCGTCGCTTATGAGAAGGGCAGGCCTGACCACAGCGCCTATATCGCCAACCGCATGGAAGGCGGTGAACATGCAAACCGTCCGTTCTGGCCGCCAACCCTGCATGCATCCTGCTGGAACACGGCGGAAGCCTCCGACCTCGCGGTGGCGCATGTAAAGAAGATCGGCAAGGAAAATGCCCGGATTGGCATCGAGCCGGGTTTCATGCCCATCGACGCCTACCACCGCATCACCAGCAACTTGAAAGGCGCGACATTCGTAGACGCGACCGGTGTGCTGGAGCGCCTGCGCGCCATCAAGTCGCCGTCAGAACTCGCCAAGCTGAAGCACGCATCCGAGATGATCACCGACGCCATGCAGGCAACGATTTCGGTCGCGCGCGAAGGCTCCACCAAGGCCGAGATCATCGAGCATCTGCGGCGCGAGGAAACCAATCGCGGCCTGCATTTCGAATATTGCCTTCTGACCCTGGGCGGGAGCCACAACCGGGCATCGTCCGACCAGGCGTGGAACCCGGGCGAGGTGCTCTCCATCGATTCCGGCGGCAATTACGAAGGTTACATCGGTGACCTGTGCCGCATGGGCGTGTTGGGCGAGCCCGACGCCGAGCTCGAGGATTTGCTGGGCGAGGTGGAAGCTGTCCAGCAGGCGGCATTCGCCGAAGTGAAAGCGGGTGCGGCGGGCGGCGCCCTTGTCATCGCCGGCCAGGAGCGGCTTAAGTCGTCTCCTGTCGCCCAGTACACCGACTTCTTTGCCCACGGCATGGGGCTGATCAGCCACGAGGTGCCGTTCCTGATGACCAACCATCCGGTCACCTATGAAGGCGTCGATGCCGCGCGCCCGCTCGAGGCCGGCATGGTGCTTTCGGTCGAAACCACCATGCTTCACCCCGCGCGCGGCTTCATCAAGCTTGAGGACACGCTTGCGGTGACTGCCGACGGCTACGAGATGTTCGGCGAGCGCGGCCGCGGCTGGAACCGCGGCGGGAGCTAAACTAAAGCCGGGTCCTGCCGAAAGGGTTCCAGCGAACTGTGCCGAGGCGGATGCGCTCGCGCGCCACAATCAGCAGTCCTGAAAACGCGATCACGGCGAGGCCGGCCAGCGACCAGACGTCGGGCTTCTCGCCGAACAGCACAGCGCCCAGAAGCACGGCCCAGGCGATCTGCGAATAATGAGTCGGGGCCAACTGGTTGACCGGCGCCATCCTGATGGCGCGCATGAGAAACATGTGGCCGGCCGCAGCTCCGGCACCCGTAACCAGCAGGATTGCGGCTTCGTTCCATTGCGGCACCTTGAAGCCCGTCGCCGCAGTGGCCACGCCATTGAACAGCACGGCGTAGAGGATGAGATATCCGAGTATCGTGGTCGTGCGCTCGCGTGCCGCAAGCGATCGCTGCAGAATGATGCTGGCCGCGCTCAACACCGCCATCATCAGCGCCGCCCCGTGCCCGAGTTCGAGAACGCGGAAGCCGGGGCGAACGACCACGAGAACGCCCAGAAAACCGACGATCACTGCTGCCCAGCGCCAAGGGCCGATCTGCTCTTTCAGGAACACCATGGATAAAATGGTGACAAACAGCGGAGAAAGGAAAGCCAGTGCGTAGACTTCGGCAAGCGGGATCGTTGTGAAGGCGTAGACGCCAATCACGCCCGCGACCAGCCCGATGATCGCTCGCGCCTGCACCGGAAGTGGATGGTTCATGCGCCAGAAATCGCGCCAGCCATTGCCTTCTGGGCGCGTCAGCAAAACCAGCAGGCTGCCGGCGATCGTCAGCTGGAAGAAGCCGATCTGGAAGACCGACATGCTGCCGCCGAGCGCTTTTATTGCCGCGTCGCTCCACGCATATGTAGCGTAGGCGAGCAGCGCCAGCAGGATGCCGTTTTTCATTTTTCGGGTTCCGCAGTGAAGTGCCGGCGGCGTGATTCGATTGGCGGCCGCCGGTCAGCTTCGGCGCTTAGCGGAATACGAAGCTGTTTGCACTCACAATGCGATTACTGGGAGCGACTACTCGCCCGGTGCCAGCAGCCTGAAATCCGGCTGGTCGCGCAATGCGAGCTCCGGTCCGGCCGGCGAATAGACCACGAAAAGCTGCATCGGCTCCGAGCCTGTGTTGAGGGTGGAGTGGTAGCGGCTCTCGGGCACATAGACCGTGCATCCCGGCCCGACCTGGCGCGTGACCGGATTGCCGTCTTCGTCTTCCACCATCTGTTCGCCGGTTCCGGAGATAACGAAGATGATTTCTTCCGCACCCGGATGGTTGTGGCGCGCATGGCCCTGGCCGAGCTTCACATCCACTACGCCGCCGGAAAAGCGCTCTGCACCGTTCACCTCCGGTGCGACGGTGAGCGCAAGGCGGCCCCAGTCGAACCCGAATGCGCTGACATCTTTCGGATAGACGAACTTCTCATTTTCGGCGCTCATGCTTCTTCTCCCGGCTAGGCTTTCATCGGCAGGTTCTTGAAATCGGCGGTCTGCTGGCGAATGGCGGCTTCGGCCGGCAGCCGCTCCATGGAGCTTGCGCCGTAGAAGCCGTGGCACAGCTTGCAGTTCTTCAGCACGTATCCGGCATCGTCCGGCATCGAGATCGGGCCGCCATGGCAGATCACAATCACATCGTCGCGCACCTTGCGGGCGGCTGCGGCGATCGCGTCGATTTCGGCGACGCACTGGTCGAGCGACTTCGCCGAGGTGGCGCCAATCGACCCGCCGGTGGTGACGCCCATATGAGCGACGATGATGTCGGCGCCGGCTTTCGTCATTGCGGTGGCTTCGTCGGGATTGAACACATAAGGCGTGGTCAAAAGGTCGAGCGCGTTCGCAGCCGAGATCATGTCGACCTCAAGCCCGTAACCCATTCCCGTCTCTTCGAAGGACTGCCGCATTGTGCCGTCGAAGAGGCCGATGGTCGGAAAGTTCTGCACCCCGGAAAAGCCCATCGCTTTCAACTCGGCCAGAAACTGCGGCATCAGCACAAAGGGGTCTGTGCCGTTGACGCCGGCAAGCACCGGCGTGTGTTTGACGACCGGCAGAACCTCGACCGCCATCTCCTTCACGATCTCATTGGCATTGCCATAGGCAAGCAGACCGGCGGCTGACCCGCGCCCCGCCATGCGGTAGCGGCCTGAATTGTAGATCACGATGAGGTCGATGCCGCCTGCTTCCTCCGACTTCGCCGAAAGGCCGGTGCCCGCGCCGCCGCCGACGATCGGTTTGCCTGCCGCGATCATGGTGCGGAAGCGTTGCAGGATTTCCTTGCGGGGGATGGACGGCATGAAGCGACCTCGTTGTCAGGCGATTTCTTTGAAGGCAGCGACCGCCGCCTCGGCAAATTCGGGATCGTTGATGTGGAGCGGCAGGCGGACGATGCGGCGCCTGTCGGTTTGTTCTACCGTGGCCACGATCGCTTCGAAGAGGGCGGCGTCGGCGTCTGCATCGAAAAACGCACCGCCTTCGATGTCGAGCGCCGAGACGCCCTTTTCGGGAATGAGAAAGCGCACGGGTCCATCGCACCGGTTGAGCCGCTCGCCGATCCAGGAGCCGATGCGGGCGCATTCCTCGACTGAAGTGCGCATCAGCGTCACGTTGGGATTGTGCTTGTAGAGCGTGCGGCCGGCATAGTGCGCAGGCACAGTGTCCGGCGCCCAGAAATTGACCATGTCGAGCGCGCCGACCGAGCCGACATAGGGAATGCCTGTACGCGCGATCGCGCCGAGGCGATCTTCGGTCGCCGGCAGCACGCCGCCGAGAAGCAGGTCGCAGATCTCGGTCGTCGTGATGTCGATGACGCCGGCCAGCATTGCGCTGTCGGCGAGTTTCTCCATGGTGCGGCCGCCAGTGCCGGTGGCGTGGAAAACCATGCAGTCATAATCGGCGCGCAGCTGGTCGGCGATGGCCGTCACGCAGGGCGTGGTGACGCCGAACATTGTGAGACCGATCGAGGGCTTGTCGTCGGCGGCAGGAGCCGGTGCGCCAGCCATGCCGGCGATCGCTTGTCCGGCATTGTGTAGAATAATGCGGCTCAGTCGATTGAGGCCGGCAATGTCGGTCACCGCCGGCACCATGATGATGTCGGACACGTCGACATAGGGCGCGGTGTCGCCGGATGCGAGTGTCGACACCATCACCTTGGGCCCGCCATAGGGCAGGCGACGCATGCCGGCGGTGATGATCGCCGTGCCGCCGCCACCGCCGAGACCGATCATGCCGGCAACGTCGTCGAGCGTTTCGGCGAATGCTGCAAACGCCGCTGACATTCCGGCAACCGCCGTGCCGCGGTCATCAATGCCGAGCACAGCTGTGGCGCCATCAGGATGGTGGGCGGCAACCTTCTCCGCCGTGACATCGACCGGGATTGCCGGATTGCGCGTCCCGACATCGATGGTTGCAACAGAGCGCCCGGCAGCGCGGATGACGCCCGCCAGATATGCCATCTCCTCGCCTTTGGTGTCGGCCGTGCCGACGACGTAGACGCGCCCCATTTCTCCTCCGCCCGAACCCGGTCGCGAGACCGGTTGCATCTTTTTTGAGACGTACGTATCATATTGGTATGCAAGTCTCACGTCAACAAGTTGCCGGCCAGGCCAAGAAGGGCCCGAGTGCCCGGACGCGGCGGCTCATGCTCGAAACCGCGACGCGGCTGATGCAGGCGGGCAAGACGCCTTCCGTCTCCGAAGTGGCGGAAGCGGCGGAGGTTTCCCGCGCAACGGCCTATCGCTACTTTCCGAGCCAGGCGGCGCTTGTGCATGCGGTTGTCGACGAAGCGCTGGGCCCGATCCTTGACTGGCAATCGTCCTCACAGGATGTCGAGAGCCGCGTTGAGGATTTGATAGGCACCTCGATGCCGCGCATCATCGAGTTCGAGGCGACCTTTCGCGCCGCACTCAAACTGTCGCTCGAGCCTGAAGCCGCGACCGGCAGCGCTGAAAACAGAGAGCCCCGGTTTACCCGCGGCCACCGCGTTGACCTGCTGCGCGATGCCGTCCGTCCGCTAGCCGGAACGCTGCCGCCCGAGGATGCCGAAAGGCTCGCACAGGCGCTGTCGTTGTTTTACGGCATCGAGATGCTCGTCGTGCTCAAGGACATATGGGGTCTGGACGACAAGGCAGCCGTGTCGGTCATCGACTGGGCCGCGCAATCTCTGGTGCGGGCCGCAATCGCGGCCAAGGCGTCCAAATGATGTGGATCGCAAAATTGGTTAGACCAGATTTGTTGACTTACGGCGACGGTGCGTTCCCTCCTGTATGAAGCGATCAGCGCGCTGTTCGGCAGATTTTCTGCAGAAATATGCCGAATTTCGGACAGCTGAACCGAAATTGCCGCTTATCGCCGTAGATTGATACCTTTGGAGGGGGCTTGACGCACCCTGACATTTGGTAATACCAGATTGAGGGTGAAGGTCAGAGTTGAATGGGTTCTGCATCCGATCGCGATGACAGGATCGATTGAGGCGAAGACGAAGCGGGAGGAATTGCTTCGGCAGTCGCCAAAAGACAGGGCCAGGGCAATGCCGGCCGTGTTCACAAGGGAGGAAAGGACATGCGCAAGAAACTAACCGGCCTGCTCGCCGGTACCGGCTTCATGCTTGCCTGCGGAACGTCCGCGTTCGCGCAGGAGCTGACAATTTTCTGGGCGGAATGGGATCCGGCCAACTACCTGCAGGAACTCGTCAACGAGTACGAGGCCGAAACCGGCGTGCGGGTTATCGTTGAAACCACGCCGTGGTCCGATTTCCAGACCAAGGCGTTCACCGAATTCAATGCACGCGGTTCCGCTTATGACATGGTCGTCGGCGACTCGCAGTGGACCGGCGCCGCATCCGAGGCCGGCCACTATGTCGATCTGACGGAGTTCTTCAACGAGCACAATCTGAACGAGGTGATGGCTCCGGCGACGGTGAAATATTACGCCGAATATCCCGCCGACTCCGGCAAATACTGGTCGATCCCGGCTGAGGGTGACGCCGTTGGCTGGTCCTACCGCAAGGACTGGTTCGAAGATCCGGCCGAAATGGCCGCCTTCAAGGAGAAATACGGCTACGACCTCGCTCCGCCCGAAAACTGGGCTCAGCTTCGCGATATCGCCGAATTCTTCCATCGCCCGGACGAGAACCGCTACGGCGTCGCCATCTACACCGACAATTCCTATGACGCGCTGGTGATGGGTGTTGAGAACGCAATCTTCTCCTACGGCGGCGAGCTGGGCAACTACGCCACTTACGAGGTCGAGGGCATCATCAACTCCGACCAGAACGTCAAGGCGCTCGAAGCCTATCGTGAGCTCTATCAGTTCACGCCGCCCGGCTGGGCAAAGACCTTCTTCGTGGAAAACAACCAGGCCATTACCGAAGGCCTGGCCGCGATGAGCATGAACTACTTCGCCTTCTTCCCGGCCCTCGTGAACGAGGCCTCCAACCCGCATGCGGCGGGAACCGGCTTCTTTGCCAACCCCACGGGACCGGACGGCCACCAGTTTGCCGCGCTCGGCGGGCAGGGCATTTCAGTGGTCTCCTATTCGGAGAACAAGGACGAGGCGATGAAGTTCCTCGAATGGTTCATCCGCGATGACGTCCAGAAGCGTTGGGCCGAACTCGGTGGCTACACCGCCCACGCCAAGACACTTGAATCGGAGGAGTTCCGCAACGCCACACCTTACAACGAGGCCTTCTACCAGACCATGTTCAAGGTGAAGGACTTCTGGGCGACGCCGGAATATGCCGAACTGCTGATCCAGATGAACCAGCGTATCTACCCGTTCATCACGGCAGGCGAAGGCACGGCCAAGGACGCGCTGGACGCACTGGCCGCCGACTGGAAGGCAACCTTCGAGAAGTACGACCGCTACTGATGCGGGGGTGACAGGCGAGGGGGCGGCAGCCTGCTGCCCCCTCGCTTCATTTGGCGGGGCAATCCCGCAAACCGCAGTGGGAGGATTGGGGTTTGGCCAGTATGGCAATGACGACGCTGGATCCGCAGTCGCGCGCGGCGCGCCGCGGCTGGAGCGATCTGACGATCCGGAATATGTTCATCATTCCAACGATCGTCTTCCTGATCGTCTTCAACATTTTTCCGCTGCTGTATTCGCTCGGCTATTCTTTCACCGATTTCCGCGCCTCCACCAACGCGCCGGCCAATTTCGTCGGTCTGGCGAACTACAAGGCGCTGCTCAACGACCCCTTCATCTGGCGCAACTTCGCGATCACCGCGAAATATGTGATCGTCTCGGTCGCGGGCCAGGTGGTAGTTGGCTTCGGCGTGGCCATGCTGCTCAACAGGTCGATTCCGTTCAAGGGCTTCATCACGACGCTGCTGCTTTTGCCGATGATGCTGTCCATGGCGGTGGTGGGACTGTTCTGGAAGCTGCTCTACGATCCGTCATTCGGCATCATCAACTATGCGTTCGGGCTCGACCGGTTCGAATGGCTTTCGGACCCCGACGTCGCGCTCTACGCCGTCGCGATCACCGACATCTGGATGTGGTCGCCCTTCGTGATGCTTCTGTCGCTGGCCGGCCTTTCGGCGGTGCCCAAGCACCTTTACGAAGCCGCTGCCATCGACCGCGCCGGCCCGTTCTATACGTTCTTCCGCATCACTCTGCCCCTGGTCGCGCCGATCCTGATGATCGCGATCATTTTCCGCACCATGGAAGCGTTCAAGACGTTTGACCTGGCCTACATCCTGACCAGCCAGCCGACGACGGAGGTGATCTCGATCCGCCTTTACAAGATGGCGTTCCAGGAGTGGCAGACCGGCATGTCATGTGCGCTCGCCTACATCATGCTGATCATGGTCGTGGCGATCACCAACATCTACGTGAAGTATCTGAACAAGGTGAAGGAGCGCTAGAATGGCCGCCGTAAAGACACGCTCCGAAGTCGCGCTGAACCGGATTGCGATTGCCTCCGTCCTCATCGTGACGATCATCTTCCTGGCGCCGATCTACTGGATCACGTCGACAGCGTTCAAACCGCGCAACCTGGCCACCACGATCCCGCCCACGGTCATGTTCGAGCCCGAGATTTCCCCCTTCGTGAAGCTCTTCCTGCGCCGCTCTCAGCTGCGCGAGCAGCCGACGCCCGAAGAGTACGCGGCGGCGCCATGGTGGGAGCGGCTGGTATTCGATGGCGGCGAAAAGATCGTCCGCGACGGCAGGGGCAATGTGCAGCTTTCGGGGTATCCGAGCCGCTTCGCCAACTCGCTGATCGTTGCTGTGGTTTCGACCGTGCTCGCCGTCGGCATGGGCACGCTCACCGCCTATGGCTTCTCGCGGTTCAAGGTCGCGGGCGAACAGGACTGGCTGTTCTTCATACTGTCGACGCGCATGCTGCCTCCCGTGGTCGTCGCGATCCCGATGTTCCTGATGTACCGATGGTTCGGGCTCAACGACACGCATATCGGCCTGATCATTCTCTACACAGCCTTCAACCTCTCCTTCTCGGTGTGGCTGATGAAGGGCTTCATCGACGAGATACCGCGCGAATACGAGGAAGCAGCGCTCGTCGACGGCTACACGCGCATGGAAGCCTTCTTCAAGATCGTTCTGCCCGAGGCCGCGACCGGCATCGCCGCGACCGCCGTGTTCTGCTTCATCATCGCCTGGAACGAATATGCCTTCGCGCTGATCATGACGCGGCGCACCGCACAGACGGCGCCACCCTTCATTCCAAGCCAGGTCGGTTCCGGCCTGCCGGACTGGACGGTGATCGCGGCTGGCACCTTCCTGTTCCTGCTGCCGGTGGCGATCTTCACCTTCCTGCTGCGTAACCATCTGCTGAGAGGCATGAGCTTCGGAGCGATACGCAAATGAGTTTTCGCGAGTTGAACAGGCGGTTCCTCGAGCCGGGCTCCATGTGGCTGATGATTTTCGGCATCGTGGCGCTGTGCCAGCCCTGGAACTTCTTCCTGCACCGCTACGGTGTGACGATCATCATCGTCGGACTGGTTGGCTTCATCATCACGTCACATATCGGGCCGGGCTCGATCGGCAGCGATGACGATGTGGAAGACGAGGCGTTCGACGTCTCGGACCATCGCGAGGGCAAGGCATGACCCATATCGAGCTTCGTGGCGTCCAGAAGTGGTTCGGGTCCAACCAGGTCATCAAGGACATGAATCTTGAGATCGCCGACGGCGAGTTCATCGTCATGCTCGGCCAGTCGGGCTGCGGCAAGACGACCACCCTGCGCGCAATTGCCGGGCTGGAGACCATCGACGAGGGCGACATCCTCATCGACGGTAAGGCGGTTCAGCATCTCAAATGCTCCGACCGCGATATCGCGATGGTGTTCCAGTCCTTCTCGCTTTACCCGCATATGAGCGTTTACGAGAACATCGCATTTCCGTTGCGTGCGACCGGGTTGAGCAAAACCGATATCGACAAATCGGTGCGCGAGGTTGCAGGCGTGCTGCGCATCACCGATCTGCTTCAACGCAAGCCTTCCGCGCTTTCGGGCGGCGACATGCAGCGTGTTGCGATCGGCCGCGCGCTGGTGCGCCAGCCCAAGGCGATGCTGATGGACGAACCGATCGGCGCGCTCGACGCAAAGTTGCGCGAGGAGATGCGCGCCGAAATCAAGCGCCTGCATGTGAAGCAGGGTTCGACCACGGTTTACGTCACGCATGACCAGGTCGAGGCGATGAGCCTCGCAGACCGTATCGTGATCATGCATGAGGGTGTGCTTCAGCAGGTTGGTACGCCTGAAGAGGTTTACGCCCACCCGGAAAACCTCTTCGTCGCGCAATTCGTCGGCAGCCCCGTGATGAACATCGCCGAGGCCAGTGTCAGCGATGAGGGCGGCACGGTCCGCGTGCGCATCGATCCCAAGGATGCCGGGTTCGAGTTCCCGCGTGAGCTGGTGTCGAGGCTGAACGGCCATGCTTCGGGCGGCCTGTCGGTCGGCATTCGCCCCGAAGGCGTGCTCGTGTCGCACGAAGCCGCACCCGGATACGTGCCGCTGGAAGCGCATATCATCGAGCCTCTCGGCTCTCACGATATCGTCGATCTTCAGGTCGGCGAAGGCATGATCCGGGCGCGCACGCCATCCGGCTTCGTGCCCAAGGTGGGCGAAAAGGTGCATGCGCGCATCGACCCCGCGCAAGCGCATTTCTTCGACACGGCAAGCGGCAAGTCGCTCGGAATAAGGCTCTAGTCCATGGCCCATATCGCACTCAAAAACATCTCCAAGGTATTCGGCGCGAAGACGGCCTTGCGCGGGCTCGATCTTGAGATCGAGGATGGTCAGTTCTTCGTGCTTCTGGGCGAGACGGGTGCCGGCAAGACAACCACGCTGCGCATTGTCGCCGGCCTCGAAAAGCCGACAGAGGGCGACGTGCTGATCGACGGCGTGAACGTGAACGAATGGGGCGCGGCCGAGCGCGATGTCGCGCTGGTGCTGCAGCAATATTCGCTCTATCCGCGCTATACGGTGCGCGAGAACCTGGAGTTCCCGCTCAAGTCGAAGATCAGGCGCGTCGATGCGGCCGACATCGACGAACGCGTCAACCGGGTCGCCAAGACTTTGCAGATCACGCACCTGCTCGACCGCAAGACGGACCGGCTTTCCGGCGGCGAGATGCAGCGCGTTTCCATCGGTCGCGCAATCGTGCGCCAGCCGCGCGTCTTCCTGATGGATGAACCGCTGTCGGCGCTCGACGCAAAATTGCGCGAGGCGCTGCGCACCGAACTGAAGAACCTGCAGATGAACCTGGGCGCGACCTTCCTGTTCGTCACGCACGACCAGGTGGAAGCGATGTCGATGGGCGACAGGATCGGCGTGCTCGACAACGGCAAGCTGGTGCAGGTGGGTACGCCGTCCGAGATCTACGCCAACCCGCGCAACACCTTCGTGGCGCGCTCGGTGGGATCGCCGCCGATGAATCTGCTCGACGGTTCCGTGTCGAAAGGCGAGGCGGTTGCCGATGCGGGTTTTGCATTGCCATTCGCCGGTCAGGCGGCTGACGGCCGGCCGGTCACCTTCGGCATACGCCCGGAGGATATGTTCCTCGAAGCCGGTGCGCCGGCCGAGGGTGCCGTCCACGACATCGAAAACCATGGCGTCGCCAAGATCGTCACGCTGCGTGCCGGCGACGCCGTCATTCGCCTCACGACATCGGCGCGCGACAAGCTCGCCATCGACGAGACTGTTCGCTTCTCATGGAATCCGGAGAAGGTGATTCTGTTCGACAAAACCAGCGGGTTGAGCCTGCGCCACAGCGCCTGACGGGCGCCCTCCCTCGCACGGCAATCCGCGCCGGGCGGCAGCTGTCTGCGCAAAAGGGCGGCTGCCGCCCTTTTCTATTCCGGGAACCTGTTCCGGTAGTCGCCGAGCACTTCGGGATTGCAGAAATTAAGCGGCAGTTCGCCGGCAAGAACGCGCGCAGCTTCCTGTGCTGCGCCGACGCCCATGCGCCGCATGCTGCCTTCGGTAATGCCGGACATATGCGGGGTGATGAGCACGTTGTCGAAGCCGAAATAGGGATGGTCCGACGGTAGAGGCTGTGTCGCGAATACGTCGAGCGCCGCGCCGCCGATGCGGTTCTCGCGCAGTGCGGCCAGCATCGCGTTCTCGTCGACGACCGGACCTCGGGAGATGTTGACGACAAGTGCGTCACGCTTCATCAGGCCAAGCAAACGCGCGTCGACAAGGCCGCGCGTCCGGTCGGTCAGCGGGCAGCACAAAGCGATCACGTCTGACTGCGATGCGAGTTCGTCGAGTTCGGCGAAGCGCGCGCCGGCCGGCGCATCCTTTTGTGTACGGGTGTGAACCAGAACGTCGAGGCCGAAGCCGTGATGGCCGATCTCGCAGACCCTGCGTCCGATATTGCCGAGACCCACAACGCCGAGTGTCAGGCCCTGCAGATCGCGGGTCAGGTCGGCCTGGCGGCGGGCAACTGTCCAGCCCTCGCTGCGAAGGTCATGATCGGTGTTGCGGAACCGGCGCAGCAGCGCCATGGCGGCGAAAAACACGAACTCGGCAACCGTGCGCGCATTGACGCCGGGCGTATTGGCGACCAGCACGCCCGCAGCATTTGCCGCCTCCATGGGGATCATGTCGAGGCCGGCACCATGGCGGATTGCCGCGCGCAGGTTCTTCGCCCGCTCGAACAGCTGCGGCGGGATAGGCGCCCGCACGATGAGGATATCGGCGCCGGTGCCTTCCCGCAGGAGAGTATCCGGGTCTGGCCGTGTCGCGAAAGTGAGCGTGCCCATTCGCTCCAGCATGGCCACCGCATCGGGGTGCAGATTATGTGTGGAGAAAATCTCCGCCAATGCTTCAGGCCTTTTCGAGGGCCTGGACCGGCGATGGCGCATCTGTGCCGCTGATGAGGCCCTTCCAGTAGCTTTCCGCGCCTTGCAGATGCGAGCTCATCAGTGCCTGCGCCAGGTTGCCGTCACGGCGCTCAAGCGCGTTGAAAATCTGGATGTGTTCCTGGTGCGACCTGTGTCCGCGTTCGGGATCGGAGAAGTAGACCGGCAGGCGTTGTTCGCCCAGCACGTAATAGATGCTGCAGATGCGGTAAAAGACGCTGTTTTTGGTTGCGCGCACGATCTCCAGATGGAAATCGCGATCCTCGCGCGACAGGGCTTCGCCTGTCTTCAGCTTCTCTTCCGAAGACTTCAGGATTTCGCGCAGCCTGTCGAAATTTTCGTCAGTTGCCCTTTCGCAGGCAAGCTCCGCCGCCTTGATCTCATGGATTTTGCGCAGTTCCACCGTTTCGTAGATCTGGATCGGATCGAGCGGCAGCCCGGCCTTGGCAAAAAGCGCCAGCGCTTCCACGCTGGTGTCGTTGGTGGTGAGGTAGATGCCCGATTTTGCACGCCGCTCCACGATGCGCATGGCTTCCAGTATCGCCAGCGCCTCGCGTATCTGTCCGCGGCTGACTGAAAAATGCTCCGCCAGCTCGCGCTCCGACGGCGTGCGCCCCCGCTCCGGATCGGAGTGTGTGTAAAGATACGCCGCCAGTTCTGGCAGCAGCCCGTCTTCCTTCATGTCAGCAGCTTTGCGCGTGTTTCTTCAGAAATGATTCTGAAATGGTGAAGCCAAGTCCCGGTGCGTCGGGGATTGCCACCATACCATCCTCTACGTCCACAGTCTCTTCCACGAGGTCATGTATCATCGGATTGGCGCCAAGCGAATATTCGATAACGAAACTTGCTGGGGACGCCGCGCAGATGTGGAGGCCGGAAAAGAAGCATGGCGCGCCGGCCCAAAGATGCGGAGCGAAGCGCAGGTTGAAGGCGCTCGCCATGGCGCCGATGCGCATGGCCTCGGTGATTCCGCCGCAGAAACCGGGATCGGGCTGGAAGATGTCGGCCGCGCGCAGAAGCGCAAGTTCGCGGAAGGCAAAGCGTGTCGCTTCCGATTCGCCGGTTGCAATCGGAACCGGGCCTGCGGCGCGCACTTCGGCGGCGCCGCGCTTGTCATCCGCAATCACCGGTTCCTCGAACCACGCCAGGTCGCAATCGGCGACCATATGCACGAAACGCTTGGCGTCGGCCACGGTGTAGGTGCCATGGGCATCGACCGCGATCTCCACCTCGGGGCCCAGTGCCTTGCGCGCCGCGCGCACACGCGCTGCCGACGCATGCGGTGCGCCATCCATGGCGCCTACCCGCATCTTCACGGTCTTGAAGCCGCCCGCCTCGACATAGGAGGCGAGCTGTTCGCCGATTGTGTCGACGCCGGCCCATCCGCCCGAGGCATAAGCCGGCAAACGTTCCGCCTTGCGTCCGCCGAGCAACTGCCAGACCGGCTGGTTGAGCGATTTGCCGAGAATGTCCCACAGCGCGATGTCGATTGCGCTGATGGCGGCGATGGTGAGGCCGCGGCGTGAGAGCTCCGGCATTGCGTGCCCGGAGGTCGAGGCAAGCTCGCTGCGCACGCCATTGTACAGCATCTCCCAGATGGCGGTTATGTCGCCGGCGTGCCGGCCGATCAGCGCCGGCGCGATCTCGTTATTGATGAGCGCAACCAGCGTGCCGTATTTGCCGGCGCTGCCGGCGGCGTTCTTGCCTTCGCCCCAGCCGACGAGGCCGTCGTCGGTCTCGATCCGCACGATTGCCGCATCGAAGGTCTTGAGCTGGCCGAAATCGCTCCGATGCTGCCGGCTGGCTTCAATCGGAATCTGTACCCACCAGGCTTTGACGGTCCGGATACGCATCATAAACTCACCATGTCGGTGCGGGCCGCGGCGCGCTTGGGCGCCGCGCGCGCCATCACTTCATCAGCGGCAGAAGCGTTTCCGCCGTGATGCGCATCTGGTCGGTATAAAACTTCTCGGTGAGCAGGCTCGAGCCGTGGTCCTGAATGAACTTCAGCTGCTCGGGCGAGATATCCACCGGATTGCGCTCCACCATGTCGGGGTAGCGGTTGGCCGGCGTGCGGTCTACCGGCGCGACGAACTCATTGGTCAGCGCACCGTCGTAACCGATGTCCTTGAGAATGCCGACGATCTTCGGCCAGTCGATCGTGCCGACGCCCGCGGCAAAGCGGTTGTTGTCGGCGACGTGGAAGTCAAACAGGCGCTTGCCGGCCTTGCGGATGGCTTCCTCGACGTCGAACTCCTCCATGTGAATATGATAGGCATCGAGACATACGCCGCATTCGGGGCTTACGGCATCCGCCAACGCAAGCGCCTGCTCGCCCCGGTTGAACAGGTAGGTCTCGAAACGGTTGAGCGGCTCGACCGCAACGCGGACGCCGACCTTCTTGGCGTGGGCAAAGCACTCGCGCGTGGCATCGACCACCCAGCCCCATTCTTCTTCCTCGGTGCCGTCAGGAACCACCTTGCCGACAGTCGCAGGCACCAGCGTGATGATTTCTCCGTCGAGCTCGCTCACCATGGTCAGCACATCTTTGACATACTGCACCGACCGCTCGCGCTGGCCCTGGTCTTTCGCGGCCAGATTGCGCTCGCCGAGCATCAGCGTGACGGCGCCCCAGCAGCGAATGCCATGCTCCTTGAGAAGGGCGCGGGTCTCTTTCGTCTTGTACTGTTCTGGCTCGCCGGAAATCTCGATCGATTCATAGCCGAACTGTTTGATGCGCTTCAGCGTGACTTCCAGTGGTTCGGCGCGCATCCAGTTGTGCGTTGAAAGGTGCATGACCCAATTCCTCCCGGTTTGGCCGCGGTCCTCGATCCCGTGGTCAGGCCGCTAGATTTTCTCTGCCGCCTCAATCTGGTTAGACCAATTTCGGCTGCTGAAAATCCAGTATCGTATTATGCAGGTGTTCGCAAGCTATGCCGGAAATTTGCGGCGTACCCGATGGATTGGCTAAAAACAGGCATATAATGCGCTGTGAATGGCCGGAATGGGCGCAAACTGCACCCGGTCATCTCTTGACCTGCGGCGTGTGGCTGGTAATACCAGATGAAACGATTTAAGTGCCGCTCCGTAGGTATAGCCCGGCGAATTGGCCGGACCAGATGCGGGGTTTGCCGGTCGGACGAAACATCTGGGAGGACAGTTTCATGCCAGCATCGATGAAAGGCCCCGCGATATTTCTGGCGCAATTTGCCGGGGACGCGGCTCCGTTCAATTCGCTCCCCTCGATCGCCAAATGGGCGGCTGATCTCGGCTACAGGGGCGTGCAGATACCGACCTGGGACGGGCGCCTGTTCGACCTCGACAAGGCCGCATCTTCCAAGGCCTATTGCGACGAGGTGAAGGGCATCTGTGCCGACGCCGGCGTCGAGGTGACAGAGTTGTCATCGCACCTCCAGGGTCAACTGGTTGCGGTTCACCCGGCCTATGATTCCGCATTCGATGCTTTCGCGCCCGAGAGCGTGCATGGCAATCCGAAGGCCCGCCAGGAATGGGCGGTCGATCAGGTTACGAAGGCTGCAAAGGCGTCGCGCAACATGGGGCTCGACGTCTCTGTCGGGTTCACCGGCGCGCTCGCCTTTCCCTATCTCTATCCATGGCCGCAGCGGCCGGCCGGACTCATCGAGGAAGCGTTCGCCGAGCTGGCAAAGCGCTGGAAACCGATCCTCGACATCTATGAGGACAACGGCGTCGACTATGCCTACGAGATCCACCCCGGCGAGGATGTGTTCGACGGCGCGACCTTCGAACTCTTCCTTGATGCGCTGGGCGGCCACAAGCGCTGCATGATCAACTACGATCCGTCGCATTTCGTGCTCCAGCAGCTCGACTATCTGGCTTTCATCGACATCTATCATGAGCGCATTTCGGCCTTCCATGTGAAGGATGCGGAGTTCAACCCGACGGGCCGCCAGGGCGTCTATTCCGGTTATGCGGGCTGGATGGAACGCGCCGGCCGCTTCCGGTCGCTGGGCGACGGCCAGGTCGATTTCCCCGGCATCTTCTCCAAGCTCGCGCAGTATGGCTACACGTCGTGGGCGGTGCTCGAATGGGAATGCGCGATCAAGAGTTCGGAGCAGGGCGCGGCCGAAGGCGCACCTTTCATCGCCGCCCACATCATAGAGGTGACCGACGTTGCCTTCGACGACTTCGCCGGCGGCAAGACCGACAAGGCCGCACTCAGGAAGATGATGGGAATCTAGGGGAATAGGGGAATAAGGGAGTATGGGAACAGGGAAATAGCAGATGGAGCTTTGTCTCTACCAAGGTCCTTGGTCCGATAGCCCGCTGCCGGTCTAACCCTACTCCCCTATTCCCCTACACCCTTAACCCGCCTCAAAGGAGCACCAGATGGTCAGCGCATCCAGATCGCAGGAGGGCAGCGGCCCGATCCGCATTGGCATGGTCGGCGGAGGGCAGGGCGCTTTCATCGGCGCGGTACATCGCATCGCCTCGCGGATCGACGGCGAGTTTCAGCTTGTGGCCGGCGCGCTGTCGTCCGATCCCAAGCGCGCGGCGGCGAGCGCAGCCGAGCTCGGCATCGAGGCGGACCGGTCCTATCCGAGCTTCGCGGCGATGGCGAAGGCCGAGGCGAAACGCGTGGACGGTATCGAGGCGGTCGCCATCGTCACCCCGAACCACGTACACTGGCCCGCTGCCAAGGCATTTCTGGAAGCCGGCATTCACGTCATCTGCGACAAGCCGCTGACTTCGACACTGGCCGACGCAAAGAAGCTTGCGGCCCTGGTGAAAAAGAGCGGCAAGCTCTTTGTGCTCACCCACAACTATACCGGCTATCCGATGGTCCGGCAGGCGCGCGAAATGGTGCAGTCCGGCAAGCTCGGCAACATCCGTCTCGTGCATGCGGAATACCCGCAGGACTGGCTGACCAACGATCTCGAAAAGACCGGGCAGAAACAGGCCTCCTGGCGCACCGACCCCAAGCAGTCCGGTGCCGGCGGCGCCACCGGCGATATCGGCACCCATGCCTACAATCTGGCGCGCTTCGTTTCCGGGCTGGAACTCGATGCGCTGTCGGCCGACCTCGACGCCTTCGTGAAGGGCCGCCGGGTCGACGATAACGCGCACATCATGCTGCGCTTCAAGAAAAAGGGTGCGGCCCCCGCCGCCAAGGGAATGATCTGGGCCAGCCAGGTCGCGCCCGGCAATGAAAACGCGCTCAAGCTCCGCATCTATGGCGAAAAGGGCGGACTGGAGTGGGAGCAGGAGCACCCCAACCATCTCTGGTACACGCCGTTCGGCGAGGAAAAGCGGCTGATAACGCGTGGTGGCGCTGGCGCTGGAGACGCGGCGGCCCGCGTCTCGCGTGTACCTCCCGGACACCCCGAGGGATATCTTGAGGGGTTCGCCAACATCTATGCCGAGGCAGCACGCGCCATCCGCGCCGCCCGCCCGAAATCCGGCAAACTCGACAAGAACGTCATCTTCCCGACCGCCGCCGACGGCGTCGAGGGAGTTGCCTTTGTGGACGCCTGCGTGAAGTCGGCAAAGGCGAATGCGAAATGGACGAAGCTCGCACTTTGATCGAATAGCTGTACGGCGGAGCGGCCAGGTCATGAAAATCGGGATGTGCATGTTCTTGTGGACCACGCATCTGACGCGTGACCATGTTCCCCTGCTGCGCGACATCAAGGCGACCGGCTTCGATGGCGTGGAGGTGCCGGTCTTCGAAGGCGAGCCGGCATATTTTGCCGAGCTCGGCGGCATGCTTGACGATCTGGGCCTGGAGCGCACCGCGGTGGCGGCAATGGGCGACCCGGCGATGAACCTGATTTCGCCCCATGCGGACGAGCGCGCGGCCGGCATCGACCGTCTGAAGTGGGTCATCGACTGCACCGCGGCGCTCGGCGCGGACAAGGTGAGCGGACCGCTGCATTCCACGCTCGGCCATTTCAGCGGCGAGGGCCCCAGCGATGCGGAATGGTCGCGCGCCGTGGACGCGTTAAAGGCGGTGGGCCCCTACGCTGCCGACAGGAAAACAACGCTTGGCCTCGAAGCGCTGAACCGCTTCGAGTGTTATCTGGTCAACACGATGGATGATCTGTCGCAGCTGGTCGAAGATGTCGGGCATCCCAACATCAAGGCGATGTACGACACCTTCCACGCCAATATCGAGGAAACCGACCCGGTCGGCGCGTTCACCCGCAACCTGCGCAACATCGTTCATGTGCACATTTCGGAAAACGATCGAGGTGTGCCGGGCAGGGGCAACATACCGTGGGCCGAGACTTTCGCGGCCATCAAGGCAAGCGGCTACGACGACTGGCTTACCATCGAGGCCTTCGGGCGCGGCTTGCCGGACCTTGCAGCCGCCACCAAGGTATGGCGCGACTTCTCCGAAAGCCCGGAGGCGGTCTATCGCGATGGCTACCGCCATATCAGGCAAGGCTGGGACGCCACATAGAGCGGCACCGGTCAGAACTTGCGGAAGAAACGCGTCCGGTCGAACATTTCCTCAAGCGCCTCCATGCGCTGACGGGTTTCTTTCCAGTTGCGCTCCTGTACCTCGGCAATCACGATTTCGGCGATCAGCATCACCGCGATGTTGGAATCCCAGGCCGACGGTGCCGCGATGTGGCTCTTGAAGCAGACTTCGGCATGCTGGGCGATCGGCGAAACCCACTGGTCTGAGAACAGGATGATGCTCGCGCCGCGCTCGCTGGCGAGTTCGGCCAGCCGCAGCGTGCTGTTTTCGTAGCGGCGGATATCGAAGATGACGACCACATCATCCGGTTTCAGGTTCAGGATGTAGTGCGGCCATGCGTTCGAGTTTGACGCGATATGAACCACATCGTCGCGGATGACCTGCATGTGCAGGAAAAAGTAGTCTGCAAGGGTACGCGTAATACGTCCGCCGACCACGAAGACCCGCCGCTTGGGCTCGCTCAGAAGCGTACAGGCAGTGTCGAAATCCGCCGGGTCGATCGTCGACATGGACTGCCCGATATTTTCGATCACGGCTTTGGTGAAGCGGTTGAGGATGTGAGCATCGGGCGCGTCGTCCACCCAGGTGGCGCGTTTGGTGAGCGGGCTGGAGATCTTTTCGTCCAGCTCCGCGCGCAACGCTCGCTGAAAGTCTGGAAAGCCGGAAAAGCCGAGCTTCTGCACAAGCCGCGCGACTGTTGGAGTAGACACGTTGGCGGCCTCGGCAAGCGCGGTGATCGTGCCCATGCCGGAAACAGGATAATTTTGCAGGATGACGCTGCTGAGCTGCCGTTCGGACCGGGTCAGATCGTCGGTGCCCGCGCGCAGCTTTTCCGCAACCGTCTTCGCGCTCACTTGCGTCCACTCCCTGTGCATCGACGCGCAGCGTATAGCGTTCCGCGCACTTCTGTCAAAAAATTCACAGAAACATGACGATTGAAAATATTTGTACGAAATGAATTGACTCGGCCGCGCGACACGACGAACATTGGCCCATCCAGGGAGATCGTGCGTGCAGCTACCGGCCGGAGCTTTTGCCGAAGACGATGTGGTCAGGACCGCCAATCCGGGCGGGGCCCATACCATTGTGCTGATCTGTGAGCACGCCAGTTCCCGTATCCCGCCGGAGTTCCACGATCTCGGGCTGGAGGCCGATGCGCTGACCAGCCACATTGCCTGGGACCCGGGCGCGATGGAGACGGCGCTGGCCTTGTCCGGCCGGCTAGGCGCGGCACTCGTCTACAGCACCGTTTCGCGCCTCGTATATGACTGCAACCGCCCGCCCGAGGCGAGCGGGGCAATGCCGGCGAAAAGCGAAATCTACACCGTCCCGGGAAACGCCGATCTTACCGAAGCCGACCGCCGGCTGCGAACAGACATCTATTACCGGCCTTTCGAGCAGCGCATTGAAGAGGTGCTGAACGAACGCGGCGACGATGCGGTGATCGTGACCCTTCACAGCTTCACGCCGGTCTACAACGGCGTGCAACGCGACGTCGAAATCGGCGTGCTCCACGACGCCGACAGCCGCTTCGCCGATGCAATGCTGGAGATGGCTGAGGGCTACGACATCCGCCGTAACGAGCCGTATGGTCCCGGCGACGGCGTCACCCACACACTGAAGCGGCATGCACTGCCGCGCGGCATAAACAACGTGATGATCGAAATCCGCAACGATCTCATCGCCACGCCGGAGCAGTGCCTGGCGATGGCTGCTTATCTCGCGCGCTGGCTCGAGGCCGCATTGGCGACGCCTCGCCAGCCGCAGCTCGGGGAGACCGCCAAGTGAGGTTCCTGCGCAGCTATGTCGCCGTGGTCGACGCCATCAATCTGCGTGTGGGCCGCATCGTCATGTACGGCATCTTCGTCATGATGGCGGTGCTGCTTTGGTCGACACTCAGCAAGTTCGGCGACCGGCCGTCACTGTGGACGCTGGAAGTGGCGCAGTTCGCTATGATCGCCTACTTCTTTCTCGGTGGCCCCTACGCAGTGCAAACCGGCTCGCATGTGCGCATGGACCTCTTTTACGAGAACTGGTCGCTGAAGCGGAAATCTGCGGTCGATGCCGTCACCGTGCTGTGCCTGATGGGTTACCTCGTGGTCATGCTGTGGGGCGGCATCAGCTCGACGGCCTATTCGCTCGGTTATTTCGGTTCCGAGCCGCTTTCGTTCTTTGCCGGCCTGATCACGGGTTCCGAGGACATCGGCACGCTTGAGCGCAGCCGCACGATCTGGCGACCCTACCTCTGGCCGATCAAGGCGATCATGTGCCTTGGCCTGCTTCTAATGCTGATGCAGGCTTTGTCCGAACTCGCCAAGGACATCATGCATCTGCGCGGCGAGGAGGCCTGATCATGTCCTACGAGATGATCGCGCTGCTGATGTTCGCGTCCATGATGCTGCTGTTGTTCAGCGGCCAGCGGGTTTTTGGTGCGATTGGTTTTGTCGCGGTCATCGCCGCACTGGCGCTTTGGGGCGACCGCGGCGGATTCGACATCGCGTTTTCGCAGTCGATCAAGTTGATGCGCTGGTACCCGCTGCTCACAGTGCCGATGTTCGTGTTCATGGGCTATGTGCTTTCGGAAAGCCGCATCGCCGACGATCTCTACCGCATGTTCCATGTCTGGATGGGCGGCCTGCGCGGCGGCTTGGCCATCGGTACGATCGGCCTGATGGTGCTGATCTCGGCGATGAACGGCCTCTCTGTCGCCGGCATGGCGATTGGCGCCACCATCGCGCTGCCCGAGCTGCTGCGTCGCGGTTACGACAAGCGCATGGTGACCGGCGTCATTCAGGCAGGGTCGTCGCTCGGCATCTTGGTGCCGCCTTCGGTGGTGCTTGTGCTCTACGCCATGATCGCGCGCCAGCCGGTCGGCCAGCTCTGGCTCGCGGGCATCATTCCGGGCCTGATGATGGCCGGCATGTTCGTGCTCTACATCGCCATTCGCTGCCGCATTAATCCCGAGCTCGGGCCGGTACTGTCGAAGGAAGAGCGCAACTTGCCGCCGCGTGAGAAATACCGCCTGCTGCTCGCCGGTCTGCTGCCGCTCGCCATCTTCTTCGCCATGATGATCCCGTTCGTGAACGGCTGGACATCGCTGGTGGAAAGCTCGGCCATCGGCGCGATCACAGCCTTTATGGCCGCCGTGCTCAAGGGTCGCATGACCTGGCAGGTTTTCGAGACCTCGGTGAAGAACACGCTTGGCATCACCTGCATGTTCATGTGGATCATCCTTGCCGCACTCGCCTTTGGCGCGGTGTTCGACGGGCTGGGCGCGGTGAAAGCGATCGAGAGCCTGTTCACCGAACGGCTCGGCCTTTCGCCCTGGATGATCCTCATCCTGATGCAGCTGAGCTTTATCCTGATGGGGACGTTTCTCGACGACACGGCCATGCTGGTCATCGTTGCGCCGCTCTACATCCCGCTGGTCGGCGCCCTGGAATTCGATCTCATCTGGTACGGCGTGCTCTACACCATCACCACTCAGATCGCGTATATGACGCCGCCCTTCGGCTACAACCTGTTCCTGATGCGGGCGATGTCTCCGCCCGAGATCGCGCTCAGCGATATCTACCGTTCCATCATTCCGTTCGTCGCCGTCATGATATTGGCGCTGACGATCATCATGGCCTTTCCGCAGATAGCCCTTTGGCTGCCTGAATATGTCTACGGAAAATAAGCGACGACAAGAAGCGCAACACGCTCAAGCAAAGAGGAGAACATCGATGACCACAAGACGCACATTCATCAAGGGTGCAGCACTCGCAGCGCCCGCCACCGCCCTCGCTGCGCCGGCAATCGCGCAGTCCACGATCAAATGGCGCATGCAGACCTATGCCGGCGCCGCACTTGCCGAACATGTGGTGGTTCCGGCCATCAACACCTTCAACAAGATCGCCGGCGACCGCATGCAGATCGAGCTGTTCTTTGCCGACCAGCTGGTGCCGACCGGCGAGCTCTTCCAGGCCATGCAGCGCGGTACGATCGACGCGGTGCAGTCCGACGACGATTCCATGGCCTCGCCGACCGAGGTGACGGTGTTCGGCGGCTACTTCCCCTTCGGCTCGCGCTATTCGCTCGACGTGCCGGTGCTGTTCAACCAGTACGGCCTGAAGGAAATCTGGGAAGAGGAATATGCGAAGGTGGGCGTCAAGCACATCTCCGCCGGTTCGTGGGATCCGTGCCACTTCGCCACCAAGGACCCGATCAACTCGCTGGCCGATCTTCAGGGCAAGCGTGTCTTCACATTCCCGACCGCAGGCCGCTTCCTGGCGCAGTTCGGCGTCGTGCCGGTAACGCTGCCCTGGGAAGACATCGAGGTCGCCGTCCAGACCGGCGAGCTCGACGGCATCGCCTGGTCCGGCATCACCGAGGACTACACGGTGGGCTGGGCTGACGTGACCAACTACTTCCTCACCAACAACATCTCCGGTGCCTGGATCGGCCATTTCTTCTCCAATATGGAGCGCTGGAACGAACTGCCGGAAGACCTGCAGGCGCTGTTGATGGTCTGCATGGAGCAGAGCCACTACTACCGCCAGTGGTGGTACTGGGGCGGCGAGGCAGATCTTCGCGTCAACGGCACCAAAATGCAGCTCACGTCGATCCCGGATGCCGAATGGGCGCAGGTGGAGAATGCTGCGATCAAGTTCTGGGACGAGATTGCGGCCGAGTCCGAAACCAAGGCCAAGATCGTCGAGATCTTCCGCAAGTACAATTCCGACATGCAGAAGGCAGGGCGGCCCTACCGCTACAGCTAACGTCGGATTCAAGAACCTGGCCGGGCGCTTCTGGCGCCCGGCTGAACCGCAAGTGGCAGAAAGGCCAGCTTAATGACTGCAATGCTTGGTTTCGACGAGCTGAAGAAACGCGTCGCCGATGGCAGCGTCGATACGGTTCTCGCCTGTATGGTCGACATGCAGGGCCGCCTGATGGGCAAGCGTTTCGTGGCCGAGCATTTCGTGGAAAGCGCCTGGGAAGAAACGCATTGCTGCAACTATCTCCTGGCGACCGACCTCGAAATGGCAACGCCGGACGGCTATGCCGCGACGAGCTGGCGGCAGGGCTATGGCGATTATGTGCTGAAGCCCGACCTTGAGACATTGCGCCCGGTGCCGTGGCTCGAAGGCACTGTGATGGTGCTGTGCGACGTGCTCGACCACCACACGCATGAGCCGGTGCCGCATTCGCCGCGCCAGATACTGAAGGTGCAGATCGCGCGGCTGAAGGCCATGGGCTTCGAGGCGGCGATGGCCACCGAGCTCGAATTCTTCCTGTTCGAGAAGGGTTATGACGAACTGCGCCGCGAGGGCTACCGCGATCTGAAACCGATCAGCGGCTACAATGAGGACTACCATATCTTCCAGACCACCAAGGAAGAGCACGTCATGCGTCCGATCCGCAACCATCTGCGGGCGGCGGGCATTCCGGTGGAAAATTCGAAAGGCGAGGCGGAGGCTGGGCAAGAGGAGCTCAACATCCGCTATGACGGACCATTAGCAACGGCGGACCACCACACGATTGCCAAACACGCGGTCAAGGAGATCGCATGGCAGAACGGTCATTCGGCGACCTTCCTGCCGAAATGGCATCACAACCGCGTAGGCTCGTCCTCGCATATCCACCAGTCGCTCTGGAAAGGCGGCAAGTCGGCCTTCTACGATCCGAAGGGCGACTACGGCATGTCGGAACTGATGTGCCAGTATCTCGCCGGCATGATCAAATATGCGCCTGACGTGACCTGCTTCCTGGCGCCTTATGTGAACAGCTACAAGCGCTTCCAGAAAGGCACCTTTGCGCCGACAGGTATCGTCTGGTCGATCGATAACCGCACGGCGGGTTTCCGTCTGTGCGGCGAAGGCACCAAGGCGGTGCGCGCCGAATGCCGCATCGGCGGCTCCGACCTCAATCCTTATCTGGCGATGGCCGCACTTCTGGCTGCGGGCATCGCCGGCATAGAAGAGAAGCTGGAGCTGCAGCCGCCGCTCAAGGGCGATGCCTATGAGGCGGCGAAGGCGAAGCAGATACCCAGAACCCTGCGTGACGCCGCCGCTACGCTGAAGCGCTCGAAAATGTTGCGCGAAGCCTTCGGCAGCGGCGTCATCGACCACTATGTGCGCGCGGCGGAGGTCGAGCTTGAAGACTTCGACCGTGTCGTCACCGACTATGAAATTGCACGCGGCTTCGAGAAGGCCTGAACCGGAAACA
Source organism: Mesorhizobium sp. Z1-4 (assembly GCF_004000235.1). Lineage (GTDB taxonomy): Bacteria > Pseudomonadota > Alphaproteobacteria > Rhizobiales > Rhizobiaceae > RCIO01. The sequence goes on along the minus strand of NZ_RCIO01000001.1, from coordinate 628,058 downwards.
TCATGACTGAGACCCTGAAATGTATTTCGCCGATCGACGGATCGGTGTTTGCCGAACGCCCCGTGATGGGGAAAGACGAGGCTGCCGACGCCATTGCCCGCGTGCGCGCAGCACAGGCCGCCTGGGCCGCGCGCCCGATGCGCGAGCGCATCGATCTGGTGCTGGCCGGCGTTGCAGCCGTCGGCGCGATGAATGACGAGATCGTGCCCGAGCTTGCGCACATGATGGGCCGGCCCGTGCGTTATGGCGGCGAGTTCGGCGGCTTCACCGAGCGCGCCTCCTATATGGCGTCGATTGCCGAAGAAGCGCTTGCCGATATCAAGGTTGCCGACGACGCGCAGTTCCGCCGCTACATCAGGCGCGTGCCGCATGGCGTGGTGTTCGTCGTGGCGCCCTGGAACTACCCCTATATGACGGCCATCAACACCATCGCGCCGGCGCTGATTGCCGGCAATGTCGTGGTGTTGAAACACGCAACGCAGACGCTGCTGGTCGGCGAGCGCATGGCCCGCGCTTTCCATTCCGTCGGCGTGCCGGAAGACGTCTTCATGAACGTCTTCCTCGACCACGATACGACCTCCGGCCTTATTGCCTCACGCGCCTTCGATTTCGTCAACTTCACCGGCTCCGTCGGCGGCGGCAAGGCGATGGAGCGAGCCGCGGCCGGCACCTTCACCGCCGTTGCCACCGAGCTTGGCGGCAAGGACCCGGGCTATGTGATGGACGATGCCGACCTGGACGCGGCGGCTGCCACGCTGGTCGACGCGGCGATGTACAATTCCGGCCAGTGCTGCTGCGGCATCGAGCGCATCTATGTTGCCGAACGGCACTTCGACGCGTTCGTTGAAAAGGCGGTCGCGATCACCAAAGCCTACAAGCTGGGCAACCCGCTGGACGAAGCTACGACAATCGGCCCGATGGCCAATGTGCGCTTCGCGCGCGAGGTGAGGGCGCAGATCGCCGAGGCTCTGGAAGCCGGCGCCAGGGCGCATATCGAGACTTTTGCCGAGGATGATGGCGCGGCTTATCTCACGCCGCAAATCCTCACCGATGTCGATCACTCCATGCGCGTCATGCGCGAGGAGAGCTTCGGTCCGGTCGTCGGCATCATGAAGGTCAGGGACGACGACGAAGCGGTTTCGCTGATGAACGACTGCGACTACGGCCTCACCGCATCGCTGTGGACCCGCGATGTCGAGCGCGCAGCACGCATTGGCGACCGTATCGAAACCGGCACCGTGTTCATGAACAGGGCTGACTATCTCGATCCCGCACTGTGCTGGACCGGCTGCAAGGATACCGGCCGCGGCGGCGGTCTGTCCGTCATCGGCTACCAGAACCTGACACGCCCCAAATCATATCATCTCAAGAAAGCACAATAGAATGTCTCTGCGAGGCAACTGGTCTTACCCCACCGCAATCCGCTTCGGCGCGGGCCGAATTTCCGAAATCGCCGAGGCCTGCAAGGCGGCCGGCATCTCCAGGCCGCTTCTGGTCACCGACCGCGGCCTTGCCGGTATGGACATCACGAAGAGCACGCTCGACCTCATTGAAGCGGCCGGACTGGGACGCGGATTTTTCCACGAAGTCGATCCGAACCCGACTGACCGGAACGCGGAAGAGGGCGTGCGCGCCTATCGCGACGGCGGTTATGACGGCGTCATCGCCTTCGGCGGCGGCTCCGGGCTCGATCTCGCGAAGGTGATCGCCTTCATGGCCGGCCAGACCCGTCCGCTGTGGGATTTCGAGGATATCGGCGACTGGTGGACCCGCGCCGATGCAAATGCGATTGCACCGATTGTGGCGGTGCCCACCACGGCGGGTACTGGCTCTGAGGTCGGCCGCGCCTCGGTGATCACCAATTCCGAGACACACACCAAGAAGATCATCTTCCATCCGAAGATGCTGCCGGCAGTCGTGATCTGCGATCCCGAACTCACGGTCGGCATGCCGAAATTCCTCACCGCCGGCACCGGGCTCGATGCCTTTGCGCACTGTGTGGAGGCCTATTCCAGCCCGCATTATCATCCGATGAGCCAGGGCATCGCGCTGGAAGGCATGCGCCTGGTGAAAGAGTATCTGCCGCGCGCTTATGCGGACGGCACTGACCTCGAGGCACGCGCGCAGATGATGAGCGCCGCGGCCATGGGCGCCACCGCTTTCCAGAAAGGGCTCGGCGCAATCCACGCGCTTTCGCACCCTATCGGCGCGGTGTATGGCACGCACCACGGCACGACCAATGCGGTCTGCATGCCTGCGGTGCTTGACCTGAATGCGCCGGCGATTGCCGAGCGCTTCGGCCACGCCGCCGCCTATCTCGGCATCGATGGCGGCTTCGATGGCTTCCGCGAGTTCGTGCAGTCGTTCAACGACAGTTTCGGCATTCCCCGCCGCTTGGGCGAACTTGGCGTCGGAACCGACCGCATCGACGAACTAACGGCGATGGCGCTTCAAGACCCGAGCTGCGGCGGCAATCCGGTCGAACTGACCGGCGACAACGTGAAGGCACTGTTCGAAGCCTGCATCTAGATGCGGACTTGCCTTGCGGCTGAGCTCAACTGCCGGGCCGATGCTCGAACACCCAGTTCAGAAGCGCCGTCATGGCAACGATCGCCAGCCCCGGCCAGATCATGAGCATGGGGTGATCGAATACGAACATGCGGTATTCGAACAGCATCGACCCCCAGTCCGGTTTGGACGGGTCGGAGCCGAGGCCTATGAAGGCGAGCGAGGCGTAGGCAACCACTGCCTGCCCCGCCTGGCTGCCTACATAAACGAAGATCAGCGGCAGCGTGTTTGGCAACACATGGCGCGCCATCAGGCGCGGCGACGATACGCCCAGGCCGCGGGCGGCGTGTACGAAGGGCTGGCCGAGGACGCGGTGCGTCAGCGAGTTGGACAACAGCGCGTAGGGGCCGACACCGGCGAGGCCGAGCGCAATGCCGGCCGTCACGGGCGACAGGCCGAAGATCGCCGCGGCGGTCAGCGCCCAGATCAGCGTTGGCACAACGATGAAGAGTTCGGCCGCGCGCAGGGTGATCTGCTCGCGCCAGCCGCCCAGTATCGCAGCCGCCGTACCGGCCAGCGACCCGCCGACAAAACCGATCGCCCCGACCGCGAGCACGACTGAAGCCGTTCGCCAGCCGGCGATCATCATGCGTGAAGCGAGATCGCGTCCGAGATGGTCTGTGCCGAGCGGGTGTTCGAACGAAGGCAATGCATGGCGCAAGGTCATGTCGACGGCGTCGGGATCGTGCGGCTGCCAGAAGCCGCCTGCGACGATGAAAAGCCCCATCGCGGCGCACAGGAGGAACCTGGCCTTCATCGGGCCGCCCGCGGGTCGAGCCGTCGCATGGCCAGTTCCACGCCCGCATTCATGGCCAGCATCCAGCCGGCAACGACCATGATGTAGGCAAGCAGCACGGAGTGGTCTCGCGCGCTGATGCTCTGGACGAGAAACTGGCTCACGCCCGGCAGCCCGAACAGCACTTCCAGTGCCGCCGTCGTGCCGATCGCCCAGCCGGCCTCGGAGCGCATGGCCGAAAGCAGCGCATAGAGCGCACTGCTGTGACCATGGCGCCACAGAGCCTGGCGGCGCGTCAGCCCCTTGGCGAGTGCCGTTCGGTAATAGGGCTGCATGGTCTGTTCGATGAGATCGCGACGGTAGACGCGGGCAAGCATGCCGGTGGAGTGCAGCGCTACCAGTCCGCCGGCAAGTGCCATCACATCAATGCCGGCAGAGAACGGGCTGATCAGCCGCAGCTGGACGCCGAGCACCCAGATAAGCACCAGCCCGAGCCAGAAGGCGGGCACAGCCTGCACGGTGATGGCAAGCAGCCGGCTCAGCCTGTCCGCTACGCCATCAGGCTTGAGTGCGGCGGCAAAACCGAGCGGAATGGCGGCGAAGGCTGCGAGTGTGAGCCCGCCGAGGCCGATGCCCAGCGACAGGGGCAGGCGAGACGAGAATTCGTCAAGCACCGGCTCCCCGGTGCGGAAGGATCGCCCCCAGTCGCCTGTCACGAAATCGGCCAGCCACGACAGGTAGCGCGCCGGAAATGGCCGGTCGAGGCCCCATTCGGTGCGCAGTGCGCTGATGGTGGTTTCGTCGACCGGCAGGTTCCACGCCCTGATTGCGATCATCACCGGGTCGGACGGCATGAACGCCACGACAAGAAAGGCCAGCGCCGAGACCGCCAGCAGGCTGGCGGCCGAACGCAGGCCGATCCGGACGATATGGGCGGTCAAGGAGGTTGCTACCGCGTCTCGCCCATATCCGGGCGAATGACGTGGTAATCCGAGCCCCACGGTTCGTAGCCCGACAGCCGCTCTGAAACGCCGACATGCCAGGCCGGCGAGACGAGGAACGTCACCGGCACGTCCTCAAACAGCTTCTGCTGGGCATCGAGCGCGATCCCGGCGCGACGCTCGATATCGCCGGACGTCGAAAAGCCGGCAATGATGGCGTCGAATTCGTCGCTTCCGTAGCGCGCGTGATTGAGCGGTCCGTCGCTGCGCAGCATCGAATTGAGGAAGAAGGCCGGATCGCCGCTCGGCGCTGTGTGCTGTGCCCACAGGAAGATGTCGAACTCGCCCGAGGCCGCGACCTCGTTCAGGTTCTCGACCACCTGCGTGCCGACATCGATGCCCACTTTGGCAAGTGCGGCCTTCACCACTGGCAGCATGGTCACGAGGTCCGGGCGCTGCGGATAGGCGAAAGCCTCGATCCTCAGCGGCTGTCCGTCCTTCTCGCGCATTCCGTCTGGCCCCAATGTCCAGCCGGCCTCGTCGAGCAAACCGGCCGCCTTTTCAAGGTCGCTCATTCGTGGCTCGATTGGGGCGAACGGGAAATAGGGTGCGAAGGCCCCGGTCGCCGGCTGGCCGCCATTGATTGCGGCTACGAGTTGATCCCGGTCGATGGCGAGATCGACGGCCTGCCTCACCATTGGGTCCGAAAATGCGGGGCGGGCGATGTTGAGAAAACCGAAATACTGGTAGCCGACCTGGAAGCTCTTTACGGTCAGGCCGGCATTGGCCTTGAGCCGGGAAAGGACCTCCGAAGGCAGGCCGAACGCTAGGTCGAGTTCGCCTGCCTCGAAGGCAAGTGCCATCGTCTGGGCGTCGCCGAACTTGCGCAGCGTGATCGGCGAACGCTCCGTGCCGTCGAAATGCGCGTTCGGTGCCAGTTCCAGATGTGAGTCTGCCTTCAGCTCCGCGATGGCGTAGGGGCCCGTGTAAACCGCTTCGCCAGCGTCATTCAGCGTATAGGCAACCAGCGGCCATTCGGCGAACAGGGCCTGGATCAGCGGCACCGGCTTTTCCGTGGTCACCTTCAGCGTCAGTCCGTCCACCGTTTCGAAAGTGAGTTTGCCGCCCGTCGCTGCCGCCGTCTTGCTCTTCTCGAATGTGTTGGTGAAACCCTCGCCGATTGCCGCGGCGGTGACCGGGGTTCCGTCGGAGAAATATCGGTCGGACCGGAGCGTGACGGTCCATTCAAGCTCGCCGCTGCGTTCGGCGCGCGCTGCCAGTTCTGGCACCAGCTTTCCGTCCTTGTCGACCATGAAGAGCTTTTCGCCGATGCCATGGCTGGCGAGCGCCCAGCCGGCGGAGCCGGCGGTTGGATCGGTGCTGCCGAGCAGGAACGTGGCGCCCACCTTCAGCGCCTCCTGTGCGGAAGCCGGTGCCATCGCCGTCAGCAATGCGGCTGCCGATACGGCCGCTGCTGCGAATGCGCGTCGCGGAATGCGGTTCATGTGACCTCTCCTAGATTTTGGGTTTCTCAGGGTTCTTTGGGTGAATGGTGCGCAGCCGCTGTTTGCGGCCGGTCGGTGCGTAGGCGAAATCGGATACGACGTGCCCACCGACGAGGTGCTCTTCGACGATACGGTCGACAGCGGCTTCGGTGACGCCGCCGTAATAGGTGCCTTCAGGAAACACCTGCAGCACGGGCGCGAGATTGCATGGGCCGAGGCAGGTCGATTTGGCCGTCATCGTGCCGTCGCCGGTCAGGCGCAGCTTGCGCTCGACCTGACGGTTGCGCAGGTGTCCCCAGATCACATCGGCGCCGGCCGCGTTGCAGGCGCCACCTTCGCAGACGAGCACCCGCCGCTTTTGCGCGGGCACCAGCGAGCCTTCCGGCTTGTGAACGGAATCGGGCAGGACAGGCGGTTCTGCCGCCGTGCCCGCGACAAGCGCCGCCAGCAGCGGCTCGAAATGAAGGCTCTGTGCAATGTCGCGCGCTATTCGCACCTGCGGCCAGGCAAAGCCGTCCTCGGCCTGCCAGCGCTTCAGCGAGCGCGTCAGCCAGTTGTGGAAGCTCGGTTCCATCGGGAGCACCAGTGGAACGATCACGATCGTCGCAAACGAACCGCCGCTTACCGTCCGCAGCGCGTCGCGAAGCGACGGCGAACCCTGCTCGGAGAAGCAGCAAAGAGCTTTCGTCACGCCCGGCATGAGGCCCACCATGGCCGCAATGCGTTGCATCTCCCGATGCGGAGCCGCGGCAAAGGCCGACTTCGCGAGCAGAAGAACGGCCTTGCCGCCGCGCGCGGTGCCGGTTCCGGTGTGTTCGTGGAGTCCCAAAGCAAAAATCCCCGACCTGTTGCGGACGGGGAAGTGGAAACGGCGCTTGAAGAGGTCGCACACGGACCGCTTGAGCGCGCGCTCCTGTGGCAATCCCCGACCACGGAACTCTATTCAGTCAGGCAGGTTTCCTGGCTTGCGGGTCGTCGCTGCTTTGCCTGTCTTCCCGGCCATTTCGGGCCAGTGACGTTGATCGGCAAAGCGGCTCGCCGCTTACAGTTGCGGGTCAGCTCCGGATTTCCCGACGGGGCACCGGATTCCCTCTTAGCTTTCAGCCCGGTCGAACCGAGTCGAAAGAACCTTGACCGGTGGCGACACTAATCGGCGGCGCATCGGAGTCAATGGGTCGGGCGAAATGCCCGGCTGTATGCACGGGGATTGCCCAAGGTCATTGCCATCGACCTTGGCGATGCGGTGCCTTCTCCAAAGGACCCGGCGCTGCGATCAGAACCGGCCGCAGTCGACCTTGATCGTCTCGCCGGTCGTTGCCGATGACAGATCCGATGCGAGGAAAAGGGTGGCGCGTCCCACTTCCTCCGGGTCGACCCAGCGCTTCAGCGCGGAGGGGTCTGTATAGCTGTCGCGGATGATATCGGCGGCCGGACGACCCTCGGCTTTCGAGCGGCGCGCAACGATCTCGTCCATGTTCTCGCCCGACACCGCACCGGGAAGCAGCGCGTTGACCCGCACGCCATGCGGCCCAAGCTCGCGCGCCATCGCCTGGGTGATACCGACCAGCGCGAATTTCGAAGCGCAATAGGCGGTGCGCATCGGGTATCCCTGCAAACCCATCAGGGACGACATGTTGATGATCGATCCGGATGATTGGCTTCGCATGATGCGGGCGGCTGCCTGAAGGCAGTTCATTGCGCCGAAGAGATTGATCTCGAGACAGCCGCGCCAGGCGTCCATGTCGACATCCGCGACGTCGGCAATGGGGCCGGGCACCCCGGCGTTGTTGACGAGAATGTCCAGGCGCCCGGTACGATCCACTGCTGTTGCCATAAGGGCTGCAACATCGTTTGCGTCCCGAACATCGCAGGTCACGGCATGGCCGCCTGTCGCCTGCGCCACAACGCGCAGCAGTTCAGCGCGGCGCCCCGCCACGATGACATTCGCCCCGGCGGAGGCCAGAACCTTCGCAACAGCCGACCCGATGCCGGTTCCGCCACCGGTGATGACGGCCGTCTTGCCGTCGAGACGCGCGGGATCAGAGGTTGCGGTCGACATTCAATTTGCTCCTTCAAATTTTCGGCCGGTCTCGAACAGCGGCCGCTCGAGAGTGCGTCCCAGAATGTAATCGCCCATCAGCTGGCCGATGTAGGGGCCGATGGTGAAGCCGCCGCGAACGCAGCCCAGCATGAACGCGTTTTCGACGCCGGGTACCGCACCGGCCACGGGATAGAAATCCGGGACGTTGGCTTCGAAGCCGGTCCAGCTGCGCAGAAGCCGGGCGGTCTTCAGTGCCGGCACGGCATGACAGGCCAGCGCCACATTCGGCGCCAGAGTTTCCGCGTTCACGCGACCCCGGCCTGTTTCCGGCGAGCCAAGCCCCTGCCAGCCGCCTCCGATCAGAACCGTGCCATTGGGTTTCTGCTTCATCGTCAAAAGGCCGGTCGCGTGACCGATCACGGTTGCAAATAGCGGGGGCATCCGCTCCGTTACCGACACCGTATTTACGCGCGCTCTTACAGGCAGATCGAAACCCAGCTTTGCAGCCAGCGGGCCCAGCCATGCGCCTGCCGCGAGAAGCAGCCGGGGCACATATACGGCAGTGTCCGCGATTTTCAGCGTGAAGCCTTTTCCGTCGGTCTCGATTGCATCGACGGCGCTGCGCTCGAAATACGGAATGCCGGCTGCTTTCAGCTGTGCGCGGTAATACTGCCCCGTGAGCGATGAATTGGCGTAGCCGTCCTCCGCACAATAGGAGGCGGCGACAACGCTGTGTGCGATGCCGGGTTCGGATTTCCGCAGATCGTCGGTCGAGACGAACTCGATTGGAGCGCCGGCTTCGCGCTTCAGGTTCTGGCGGTGCTCAAGCAGCTCTGCCTCGCGGCCGTTGAACGCGAGGGTATACCCGCCGGTTTTGCGGAAGCCGACGGCATCGCCCATGCTCTCCCAGATTTCGTGGCCGCGAAGCGCATATTCCATCAGGCGTACGCGCTTGATCTGAAGGCTGAGTGTGCCGGCATTGACCCCTGACGCGCCCTGACACAGATCGCCTTTTTCGAAAATCGCCGGCTTCATTCCGCCTTCGGCCAGGCGCAGCGCGGTTGCGCAGCCCATGATGCCGCCACCGACGATCGCTATGTCGTATTTCGAATTCATAGGGGAGCGGGCGCCGGAATGGGAAGGTTGTCATAGTCGAAACCAGCTCCGACGGCATCGACGGGAAGCGGGAACAGCGGCGGGCGAGGCACTGGCGGCGGGATGTCTGCAAGCTGCTTGCCGGTCTTCTCGCCGATCAGCCGGGCCGCATTTGTCAGGCAGTATTTGCCGCCGCAAGGGCCCATGCCGCAGCGGGTAGCGGATTTGAGCGCATCCAGACTGGTCGCGCCGGCATCGATCGCCGCGTCAAGCTTTCGGCGCGGGATCGCCTCGCAGCGGCACACGATGGTGTCAGCATCGGTCAGTCTCGCCAGTCCCGGTTGCGGTATTGCTAGCCGGGTCATCGCACGGCCGAACCGTTCGGCAGCGCTTGTCCGGTGCGAGGTCTTGCCGGGGCGCTGACCGTTCAGCGCCATCGCCGCCGCTTCGCCCACCCGTGCGCCCTGATTTTGCGATGCCGCTGCCCCGCGCAGACCGGCGCCGTCGCCGCAGAGATAAAGGCCGGGGAGTTCGGTCTCGCCCAGGGGACCGGAGGCGGCAATCCAGCCGCCCTGTTGGGCGTCATATTGAGGGGTCAATCCTGCCAGAACCGCGACTTCGGAATTAGGCACCAGTCCATGCCCGACGCACAGTGCGTCGGCTTCGATTGCGCTTTCGCCTCCGCGTGGTGTCCAGTTGGCGTGGCAGGGCGTTACCTGCACAGCGCGCAATGTTGGGTCGCCTGAAGCGCGGGACACCAGATGGCGCCAAAGGATAGGCACACCGGCACGCTTGAGGCGCATCATCATCTCTGCGCCACGAAGAGTGAGGGAAGGGTTGGCCATGAATTCGGGCCAGCAGCGCAGCCATTCCGCTTTTGAATTCGGCGTAACGACCGCTGCGACTTCACCGCCCAGCCGTAGAATTTCCGACGCCGCGAAAATGGCGAGCGGGCCGCCGCCTGATACGACGCTGCGGCGTCCTGGCGGGCACTGCTGGGACTTCATCAGCGCCGTGACGCCGGCCAGGCCGAATACGCCAGGTGTGGTCCAGCCCGGAAAGGGCTGAACGAACTCTCGCGCGCCGGGGGCAAGGATGACGCTCCGCGCGGCATGGCGTTGGCTGCAGCCGTCGACCAGTAGGTGAAGATGCCATTGGTCCTCCGCCCGCTCGATGTGCCAAAGGCGCGCCTGGCTGAGAAAAGTGACGGTGCTCTTTTCCAGCCTGGCGCGGTGCAGATTGCCGGCCGCCGTTTCGGAGCTGTCGCCAACGTCCTCGCGCGCTGTATCCTTTGCGCGCCAAACCTGACCGCCGGGCCTTGCCTGTTCATCGATCAGGACAATGCGAGCTCCATATGCCGCGGCGGCACGCGCTGCCTCGCCGCCTGCCGGTCCGCCGCCGAGAACTGCAATGTCCCAGCTATCCTGCATCGTCAGCCCGCCTGCCGTGCGCTTCGAGACCGTCGTGAACGAAAAGCCGGCACGCCTCGACCCAGCGCCCTTCGTGCCGCACGCGACATTCCTGGCACCAGCCCATCCAGCAGAACGCACCGCGCGCGTCGCTTGCCGGTTCGCTCAGCATTGGAACTCCGGCGCGCAGAAGCGCAGCCGCAAGGGTCTCTCCTGGGCGCGCGGAATATTCGGTTCCGTTGAACCGGAAGCGCAGGTCGGCGTCGGTTCGCTTGGGCATTGAAGCGGAGGTCATTGGCGCCTGAGTCCGAGGCTGTCCAGCATTGCACGCAGCGCATCGGTATCGGCGGGACCGAGGCGCAGCACCGGGTCACGCGGAATGCCTGCCGGCACGCCAATCAACTCCAGCGTCGCCTTGAGTGCGGACGGCCAGGTGCCGACGCGCATCAGCGTTTCATAGATCGTGGTCAGTTCGTTGTGAGCCTGCCGGAAGGCCTGCGAACCCGGCGCCAGGGCAATCTCGGCCAAATCGGAGGGCCGGGCCGAAATGAACTCCGGCCCGGTCGCGATGAAGCCGCGCGCGCCCAGCCCGAACGCCGGCAGGATGTAATGCGACGGTCCGGTCATTACGGAAATCCGCTCTGCCAGCCGCTGCAGGAGGTGGCTGTGGTGGAAGAAGTCGCGTTGGGACTCCTTCAGCCCGATGATGTTGGCTGCGTTGCAGAGGTTCTCGATCTGATCGACGCTCAGGCTGATGCCCGCCCTACGGGGTGAGTTGTAGAGAATGATCGGCAGGTCGGTGGCCGCAGAAATCTTTTCAAAGCGCGCCTTCAGTTCGTCATCCGATGCCTTGAGCACGTAGGTCTGCGGCATCGACAAAAGCGCATCCGCCCCGTTTTCTTCCGCCGCGCCTATATACTCCGACACACCCTTCATCGTTGGCGCGGAAATACCCAGGATCACCGGAGTGTCTGCGCCGAGATGATCTTTGGCGAAGCGCACCAGAAGCCCGCGCTCAGCGGCGCTAAGGGCCCAGCTTTCGCCGTTGTCGCCGGCTACGCAAATGGCCGACGCGCCGCGAGCGATCAGAAAGTCGAGCACGGCCGCAAAGGCGTCGAACATGATCTCGCCGCTGTCGGAGAACGGCGTCACAGCAGCGGGCACGAAACCCTGAAGTTGGTCACGGTTCATTTCTTGTCCTTGTGTCTACAGTTCTGCCGAATAGATCGAACCGTGCTCGGCTTCGATGATGAAAAGACGTCGTGGGTTGTCCGGCGCAAAGACGACAGAAGTCGTCCAGCGCCCGGCTGGCAGGCGGATTTCCGCAATCGGGTCGCCGAGGCTGTCGGTGACGTAGACGCGGCCCGCCTGTGCCTGCGCGATCGCCAACCAGCCCATCGCGTTCGTGGCCAGCCCGTCCGGCCCCAGGCCGCCGGAGAGGTTCAGGAACACGCCTGCCATCGGCGGGTCGGAGGCAGGTAAAGCGGCCGAGATGCGCCAGATCTGATTGGCTCGGGTCACGGCGACATAGACATGCACACCGTCCGGCGAGAGGGCGACGCCGTTGGGGTAGGGGATGTTCGAAAGCACGAGCCGCAGTTGCCCCGAACTTTCAAATCGCCACAGGCATCCCGTCGGGTCCGACAAGCTGCTGCGGCCGGAATCGGTGACCCAGAAATTGCCGTCGGCGTCCTGCGCCATGTCGGAGAGACCGATGAAGGGCTTGTCAGGCAGCCCGCTGGTAGTCGGCACAAAGTTGTTCCCGTCGAGAAAGCCAAGGCCGCGATAATAGTCTGCGACAAGGGCGCGTCCGTCCGCCCGATGGCGCATCGCGTGGGGCGCGCCATCATATGCATGTTCAACGTGCCAGCGGGCATCCGGGGAAACACGGAAGACACGGCCGCAAGCCACATCGGAGAGCCAGAGGTCGCCATTCGCGTCGAAAAAGGGCGCCTCCAGAAACGAGTGAAGGGTCTGGCCCGGTCGTGTCATCGCGGCCCAGGGCGAGGGAGCGCCGCGATAGTGATGCTCTTCGGGAAGTGAAGAAAATATGCTCGGGGTGACCGGCTCGAAACGATCTCTCAAGACACAACACCCTCAGCCCTGAGCGCGGCGATGTCGGAGCGTGAAATGCCCAAGCCGGTCAAAATTTCGTCCGTGTGTTCTCCATGGCGTGGCGGCGCGCGCCTGATCGCCGGCCCGCCGTCAGAAAACCGACTGGGGCCCAGCGGCAGCCGGATATCGCGAGCGGCCGGATGCGCGGCGAAATAGTCGCGCGCGTCGATCTGCGGCGCCCGAATTGCTTCGGCAAGCGTTTGAACCCGTTCGGCGGGCAAGTCGCTGGCGTGGAGGATATCGACCCAGTCGTCGGCCCGCCGCGTCTTGAAGGCAGCAGCGAGCGCAGGCTCGAGTTCCCCGGAATGATCCCACACGTCCGGCCAATCATTGCATTGACTGAGCGGCGGGATCGAGATGCCGATGGCGGTGAGGCAATCGCCCAGTTTTCGGTATTGCGCCGGCGTGAAGGCACCCAGAACCAGCGTTCCCTCGGCTGTTTCGTATGAGAGAATGCCGGCTTCGCGACGCTTCGCCGGACCGGCCGCGAAGTCGAGAGCCGCCGCCTCGGGAGCCATCATCGAAAGCGCAGTTTCGAGCATCGAAACGGAGATGGCGGAGCCGACCCCTGTGTTTGCGCGTTTGACGAGCGCGGCCGAAATGGCGAATGCCGCAGCATAGCCGGTCGCGTAGTCGACGAATGAAAGACCGGGCTTGTGGCCGCCGCTTTGGGCAATGACGCCTGATGCGGCCTGGATAACATTGTCATAAGCCCCGGTCTGTGCCCGGGGTCCCGCATCGCCATAGCCGGTGATCGAGCAATAAATCAGCGATGGCCATTCCTTGCGCAGGTCGTCTGCCCCCAATTGCAGCCTGTCGAGCGAGCCGTTGGAGAAATTCTCGATCAGGACATCTGCCTGCGAAGCCAGCTGCCGTAGAATTTGGCGGCCACGCGGCTGGGTGAGATCAAGAGCCAGCGCGCGCTTGTTGGCCGCCTGAACCTGGTAGGTCAGGCCGAGCCCAGCCGCGTTCAGCCCTGCGTCCGGGCCGCGGCCACGTGCGCAATCCGGATTGGCCGGCGGCTCGATCTTGATCACGTCAGCGCCCAGCAGTGCGAACTGATAAGCGCAGAACGGCCCAGCGAGCACGTGGGTCAGATCGAGCACCTTCAGCGAGTCAAATGCGTGGGTCATGGGTGGAGCTTAGGCTCTTCCTTCGAAAACTGCACCTTGCATCGAAGCAGTTTGTCTAATATACAAAACACTGTTTGATATACAAGACGGTTTGGCATGAGCTTCGTCCTGCACCGAAAATTCGATGATTCCCTGCCCACGATGGTTCGGGGTGAGGGAAACTATCTCATTGATTCAAATGGGAAACGCTATTTCGATGCCTGCGGCGGCGCGGCGGTTTCCTGCCTCGGCCATTCCGAGAATCGTGTCCGGGACGCGATCATATCGCAGTTGGGCAAGGCCGCATTTGCCCATACCGGATTCTTCACCAACGAACCGACCGAACGTTTGGCAGAGCGGCTGATTAAGGCTGCGCCGCCCGGAACCGGAAACGGCCGGGCGATGTTTCTGGGCAGCGGTTCGGAGGCGATGGAAGCAGCGCTAAAGCTTGCGCGTCAGTATCACCTGGAGCGCGGCCAGCCCTCGCGCGGACGGACCATCTCACGCCGGTCCAGCTACCACGGCAACACCCTGGGTGCGCTTTCGGTTGGCGGACACGCCGGCAGGCGCGCACCTTACGCACCGCTTCTCACAGACTGCGATCATATCGACCCTTGCTACGACTACCGCTTCCGCTGGGAAGGGGAGACCGAGGAGGCGTTCGGCCTTCGCATGGCCAACCAGCTGGCTGAGAAGATCGCCGAGGTGGGCGCGGATAACGTTGCCGCATTCGTGGCTGAGCCGATTGTCGGCGCGACGCTGGGAAGCCAGCCGGCGGCCAGTGGCTACTTCAGGCGTATCCGCGAAATCTGCGACGAAACCGGCGTCCTGTTCGTGGCCGACGAAGTCATGTGCGGCTCCGGCCGCACGGGAACGCTCTTTGCCCTCGAGCAGGAGGGCGTACACGCCGATCTGGTCACCATGGCGAAGGGGCTCGGCGCGGGCTATCAGCCGATCGCGGCGGTGATTGCCTCGCAGGACGTCTGCGATGCCATCGGGCGCGGGTCGGGCCAGCTCTGGAACGGACATACCTATATGTCGCACGCCGTGGTTTGTGCCGGCGCGCTCGCGGTTCTGGACGTGATGGAAGATGACGACCTGTTGTCGAATGTGCGTGAAACAGGGCGTTACCTGGAAACGCAGCTGCGTGCCGTCTTCGGCCAGCACTCCCATGTCGGCGACATTCGCGGTCGCGGCCTGTTCTGGTCGCTGGAGCTTGTTCAGGATCGCTCGACGAAAACGCCCTTCGCCAAAGAGGATGCTGTCGCCAATCGTCTCAAGGCTGCCGCGCTTTCCCATGGCATGCTCTGCTACCCGGCGCAGGGATGCGCCGACGGAAACGCAGGCGACCATGTTCTTCTGGCGCCGCCTTATGCGGTTACGCGCGCCGAAGTCGACCTGATTGTCGGACGTCTGGGCGAGGCGCTGTCCGACACTCTGGAGGCGGTCGCATAAAATGGCTGAGCGCAAGACAATCCTGACGGCGGCCGTTACCGGCAACCTGACCAGCCCGTCGCAAAATCCGAACCTGCCCGTCACACCGGCCGAAATTGCGCGGGCTGCCCTGGATGCGGCGTCGGCGGGCGCGGCCATTGTCCATCTCCACGTCCGCGACCCGGAGACTAAAGCGGGCTCGATGCGGCTGGAGCTCTATGAGGAGCTTGTCGGCAGAATTCGCGACCAGAACCGGGAGGTGCTGATCAACCTGACGACCGGCGAGGGCGGGCGATTTATCCCGTCGCCCGGCGATCCGCGATCGGCCGCGCCGGGCTCGACGCTCTGCGTACCGGAAAAGCGCGTCGCGCATGTCGAGGCGCTGCGGCCGGATATCTGCACGCTCGACCTCAATACGATGTGGTCCGGGCAAGCCAGCGTCATCAATTCGCCGGACAGCGTCCAGACCATGGCACGGCGCATCTATGCCAGCGGTGTGAAGCCGGAGATCGAGATTTTCGACACCGGCGATCTCCACCTGATGCGGCATATGATCGATACCGGCGAGCTTCATCTGCCGCTGATGGTTCAGCTGGTCCTCGGTGTTCGCTTTGGAGCGATGGCCACGCCCCAGAACATGGCATTTCTCGTTTCAGCGCTTCCCGAAGGTGTCCAGTGGGCCGCTTTCGGCGTCGGGCGGTGGGCGTTCCCCATGCTTGCGCAGAGCCTGCTTCTGGGCGGCCATGTCCGCATCGGCATGGAGGACACCGTTTACATCTCGAAGGGGCAGCTGTGCCGCGACAATGCGCAACTCGTCGCCAAGGCGGTCTCGATCGTCGAAGACCTCGGCGGCGAGATCGCTTCGTCTGAGGAAGCGCGCGCCATCCTGAATGTCAGCAAGAGTGCGCGGCCAATGGGAGGCGCACACAGCGAATTCGTCGATGCCAGATAGCAGGGGATGCTACATGGCCTGGCGACGATCAATCACACGGCGAAATCGGTCAGGAACAACAGCGACCGCCGCCGTTCGGTTCAACTAAGGGAGTGAGAACTATGAATATGATGACGAAGCTGGGCGTCGCAATGGTTGCGGTCGCGGCATGTATTTCTGGGCCGGCAAATGCCCAGGAGGATACACACGACATTGCAACGTTCATTTCCGGCGGACCGACCGGAACCTGGTATCCGACCGCGGCCATGGTGTCGGACATCGTGAACGAGTCCTATGTTGGCCAGCCCATGACCACGGTCCCCGGCAAGGGTGCGGTTGGCAACCCGCTTGCGGTCGGCAGCGGTGCGGCCCAGTTCGGCCTCTCGTATGGCCCTTTCCTCAAGCTTGCATACGAGGGCGGCAACGAAGTCTATCCAGACCAGGGCTTCGGCAATCTGCGCGCCGTGGCAAACCTCGTGCCGAACACCGTTCATCTGGTGATCGCCGAGGGTGTCGACATGGACATTCTCAGCAAGCTGAAGGACGGTGCCACGGTTCGCATTGGCGTTGGCCAGAAGGGATCGTCGAACTTCTTCGCGCAGGAAAAGATCCTGATGGAATACGGCTATGACTATGACGGTCTGGAAGCACAGGGCAGCTCCGTCATGGAAGGTGCACAGCAGGGCCTCGCGGATGCCTTCGCCAATCGCCAGATCGATATCTATACAAATACCGTCGGCACCAATTCCGCCGACATGCAGCAGGCCGTCGCTGCGCGAAACGGCCGCATCATGCCTTTGCCCGAAAATGTCCGCGCCACGCTCGTCGAAAAGTGGGGCTACGTGCCTTCTGTCATCCCGGCAGGCACCTACGAGGGACAGGATCAGGACATCCCGACCGTCAACCTGTCGACCGTAATCCTGACGACCGCGGAGATGGACGACGAGATCGTTTATCGTGTCGTCAAGGCGCTCGCCGAAAACCACGACCGGATGATCGAAGCTTATGGCGGCTTCAGCCGCTGGAGCCCCGAAGAAGTGCATGTAGGGCTGCCCATTCCGGTTCATCCGGGCGCCGAGCGCTACTTCAAAGAGCGCGGTTGGAACTAAGAACTCTTGTAGCTGCCTGAGGGTGCGCCTTGTGCGCACCCTTTTCTCGGGGGGAACAACATGCTCAGGCGATACTACGAAGGCGCGCAAGCGGATCGGGACCAGACGTTTCCCCGAGAGCAACGCCAGCCCGGCGGTCTGCTGCGGCCCGCAGTCACGGTGGTATGCGCCACTCTGACGTGCCTCACGCTCTACTTTGCTTTCACCGTAGCGCCGGATCAGATCGAGGCCAGAAGCCTGTTTCTCGCCTTCGCGATCCCGCTGACGCTGCTTCTCTACCCGGCCTGGAAATCCAGCCACGCCAGCAATCCCAGCCTTCTGGACTGGGTGCTGGCGCTGGCCGCGCTCGCCGCATTCGGGTGGGCCTATTGGAGCGCCGACGGCTGGCTGGACCGTTTCGTCGGCTACAACCAGGTTCCCACGACCGATTTCCTGATGGGCATCGTGGCACTTGTCACGATCTTCGAAGCCACGCGCCGCAGCGTTGGATCGACGATAGTCGTCCTCAATCTTGTTTTTATTGTCTATGCGCTCACGGGCCCGATATGGCCGGGCATCTTCAAACACGCCGGTATGTCGCCTGAGCGGTTTATCGAAACGATGTACATGGATGCCGAAGGCATCTTCAATTTCATCACCGGACTGGTTGCGACTTTCATCTTCACCTTCCTGATGTTCGGCGTCTTTTTGCGCCTGTCTGGAGGAGACAGGATCTTCACCAATTTTGCGGCTGCGATCTCCGGCCACCGTCGCGGTGGCCCGGCGAAAATAGCGGTGATCAGTTCTGCGTTGATGGGAATGCTCTCGGGCAGCTCGATCTCGAACGTTTCCACCACCGGCACCATGACGATACCGATGATGAAGAAGCTCGGCTTCCGCAATTATGAAGCGGGGGCGATCGAAGTGGTTGCATCGGTAGGAGGCGGTCTGATGCCGCCCCTGATGGGAACAGGCATCTTCGTTATGTCGAGCCTGACTGACATACCGCTCGTCGAAATCCTGTTCTACTCGGTAGCGCCCGCACTTCTCTACTACGCGGCGATCTATTTCTACGTTGATATCAAAGCCGCTGAGCGCGGGATGGCCGGCATGCCCGTCGACCAGTTGCCGAAACTGGGCACGGTTCTGGCGGAAGGCGGGCATATCTTCGTGCCGATCTTCGTGCTGATCGCACTGTTGCTGATGAACTTCACGCCGTTTTACGCATCCGCGGCCTGCGTGGTCATGACGGTGGTTATTTCCTACGTCCGCCGTTCGACATGGATAACGCCGTCGAAACTGCTGACGGGTCTTGAGGCAGCTGCGCGCGTGGTGCTGACAATCGCGGCGCTGATCACAAGCGCTGCGATCATCTATGCTGTGATCGTCCACACCGGACTTCTCACCAAAGTGACGTCCATCCTCATCGGTGCGTCGGGCGGAAACGCGATCATAGCTGTGGTTCTGATCGGGCTGATGTCATACGTGATCGGCATGGGCCTGCCGGTGACAGCGTCCTACGTCATCATCGCGGCGTTGGGCGCCAGTGCTCTGCAGCACATGGGAATATCCGTTCTGGCCGCACACCTCATCATTTTCTGGTTCGCGCAGGACAGCACGATCACGCCTCCAATCTGTATGACCGCATTTGTCGGAGCGAGGATCGCCGACGCTCCGCCAATGCGAACCGGCTGGGAGAGCATGAAGATCGCGAAGGCGCTTTACATCATTCCCTTCATGTTTGCCTTTTCGAGCCTTATCGATCCGTCGATTGCCGAGGTCGTTTTCGACACGGTGCTGGCGCTGATCATGTTCTACATCCTGCCAATCGTGGTCGGCGGATACTGGCGCGGCCCGGTGAGCTGGCTTGCACGCACTTGTCTGCTGATCAGCGGCGGGCTTCTGTTCTGGGCAACCGTGGGGCCGTATGCCAGCTCGCTGGTCATGACCGGGCTGGCGCTCGGTGCGACGGCTGCCAGCCTCGCGCTTGCACGGGCAGGATCGCAGACGCAGGGAGCAAAGGCCTGAAGGACGGCAGTTCGTGTGGGATTGCCCGTTTGGTCTGTGGTAAATGTTGCGGGCAAACGGCATGGTCCTGAAATGAGCGAGCAGCACAAGAATCACGACACGTATTTCGTGCCCGGGCTTTTCCGCGGCCTCCGCGTGCTGGAAATTCTCGCCGAAGCGGAACGGCCGATGAATGTCAGCGAGATTGGCCGCGAGATGGGCTTGAGCCGGTCGTCGGTTTTTCGTCTCGTCTATACGCTGAAGGACATGGGTTTCGTGGAAGACGCCGATGGCGGCCACAGCGTGACGCTGGGTGCGCGTGTCCTCAACCTGGGATTTTCCTATCTGGCCGGGCAGTCGCTTATCCAGACGGCGCGGCCGGTGCTGGAAGCGCTGACCGAAGAAACCGGTATTTCGAGCCATCTGGCAATTCTGGAGAGCACCGAGGTGTTGTTCCTCGACTGCATTCAGTCGCGGCTCGGCTACCTCAGCAATGTCAATGTCGGTCACCGTTTTCCGGCATACGCTTCGCCGTTGGGCTGGCACCTGTTGTCCGATTTCGACGATGATGAAATACGCGCGATGTTTGCGCGAACCCGAATGCGGTCATTCACCGAACTGACTCCAGCGAACGGCGAAGCGCTCTGCAAAGCCGTGCGCGAAGCCGAGAAGCGCAAGATCGTGATCAGCCACGGCATCGCCGAAGCCGGAGGCTGCTCCGTATCCGCACCGGTGCGCGACGCGGAAGGCAATGTCGTGGCGTCGATCGATATCTCGGGACCGGAATCGGTGTTCCGCGGGGACGCTTTCGATGATCTGTATGTACCCGCCGTGCAAAAGGCCGGCCGCCAGTTGTCGGTACGCCTCGGGTTTCCGGCTTTGGAAGCTGAACGGATCGGGTAAGGAGGGTCGCTCTAGGTCGCGACGAGAAACATCGTCGAAACGCCGACCGACGCGGGGTCCCTGGTAGATTTCTGGTTTTGCCGAGATGGTGCCCGGGAGCGGAATCGATGTCGCTGTTCCGCGCATCTTTGCGCCGAGGAACTCTGATGAACTAACGGTTCTTCAAGCCGTATCGATGAGAAGCATCCGCATCGACAGAATTGAACATGTTGTCGGCGAGGTATTGAAGCTGTTGCTGCGCGTTCTGCTTCATTTCCGGCGTTGCGGCTACGCTGTCACGCACGTCCAGCAGGAAGAGGAACTCGTGGCTGTTGCCGCTGCCTCTGGACAAAGTTGCCGGGCCGCCCAGGCGCTCATCGCAAACGCGTTTGCCCGCGTTTACCCCCGCCACACAGACTACATGGCCTGGGTCATCGCGCCGCAAATGAAAGGCCTCGTGAACGAGCACATATGCAGGCCGCAATCTCTCGGTCGAATGCACGTAGGTGTCGAGAATAAAGATCGCCGCCTGATCGCCATCACGGACAGTGCGGGCCGTAGAGTTGGGCGCGAGGTCAATCTCAGGAATGTAACGGATCATGTTGCCGGGCTCTATGAGTAAGGCAGAGACCTCGGCATACCAATCGGGTTCATTTTCACTGGAGGGGCGCAACCGCTCGAGGTCATATATCGCTTTTGCAAGGACATAGTTCTTGTCCCCCTCGACACAGTCGAACAGCGGCAGAGAAAAGCCGATCTCGAACGTCTCCCAATCGATCGCAAAATCGCCAACGTAGCGATTGTCATAAAGCCGGTTGAGGGTTTCGCAGCTCGGTTCGGCGGCCTGCGCTGCCCCCGCGAACAGCACGGCTGCCACCAAAGCGCCAAATGTTCTTGCCCGGAAAATCGACCGGCGCATTACATCGCCGTCCCGGTCGGCACGCGTGGCTCACTTGCCTTGGAGATAGGGGGCCCAGTCGAAACCCTGCATGGCGGGATTTTCGGCGGCCGCTTTCATAGCCCGTTGAGGGTCACCGCCTGCTTCAAGCAATACGCGTACAATCTCGGGCTTCTTGCTCCATCGAGCCGCCTCGACCAACGCCTTCGTTGTCACCCGCGCGTCGTTGAGGAACTCCGAATTGGCGGCAAGCTCGGCCTCCAGCAGCATGAGAACAATTTCCGGCGTGCTGCCGGAGCAGCTCAGTGCTTCGAAAAGAGCCGTCTTGGCCAGGATTCCCGGCGTTTCGGCCATCGGGTCTGCGCCAAGGGCAATCAAGTCCCTCACCAAAGCAGGATTGGCTTCAAAAAAGCAGGCGGCTTTCATAAGCGCGGTACGGCCCGCCAGCACATCGCCGGCGGTTCGCGCCTCGGTGTCGGCACCTGCCTCAACCAACGCGCGAGCGATTTCAGGTGATGACGAAGCCAGCGTCGCGGCAAGGTGCAGCGGTGTGTTGCCGTCCGAATCGCGGGCTTCCAAATCGGCGCCGGCAGCGATCAAAAGGGGAAGATAATCAGCCCGTCGGTGGAAGACCGAGTGCAGGAGTGCCGTGTTGCCGTAATATGGCTCGACGACAGCATCGGGATCCGCACCGGCACCGAGCAGTGCCTCGAGAACCGCTGCCGGGATCTTCGATTCGCCAATGGCCCAACCCATCGCCGTCGTGCCGGTCGATGCGGGTTTTGCCGGATCCGCCCCCGCCGCGACCAGCGTGCGCACTATTTCGGGATTGGTCTGACTGGACGCGGCCAGCGTCAGCGGCGTCCAGCCCCCCATGTACTGGGCATTGACGTCCGCGCCAGCTGAGATGGCCGCCCGCAACTCCTCTGCCGCTATCTGCTCGCCGAACTGCATCTGGCTCATCAGCTTCCGCATGCCGTCCGCATGGGCCGCGGAAATCGGACCCATCAGCAGAGCCACAATCACCAAGAACGTTCTGATCGCCATGCGTTTGTCTCCTACAGCCCTTCCGGGCGTCAGATGCGCGAGCTCGCGAGCGGTGGCCAGCGCCGGTGCCTGAAGCCTTACGTGTTCGAAGTCCCTGAATACGGGCCTGGTCGTGACCGCATTACGCCGTCTGCCTTTGTGGCTTTGCCCGTCCGGGTCGCTCTGGCGTTAAGCAGGGCGCGGATTGTTGGCTTCCTGTTGCAACCAACAGCAACGGGCAGCCTCCTTCCACCGAACCAGCCCGTTTCACGAATTCCTGGATGCGATTTAATGGGCCGACAGGGTTTTCGCATGATCCATTTGGTTCATGCCCGGATACGCTCGCAGAGTTAGTCTGCCGATCATGGTGGCTGGCGTCTTGGCGCTGAGCGATGGAAAAACCGTCAAGGGGATGGAAGGCATCGTGGTAGTGACATCGGTACGGCTGCTTGCAGCAATCGTCCTGGCAGCAAGCTTCTCAGCTCCTGCGGCTGCGAGGGATACCTGGCGCTATTTGAGTGACAAAGAGGCCGAGATATTCGGAATGCATGAACCTGCCGTCACTCTTATCCTGACCTGCGAGTCGGACAAGGTCGGCTTCGGGCTGACACTCCAAGGATCGGAATCAGAACCCCTGATTGACGAGGAACGCGCACCCGGCGAAGTTAAGGTTCCTCTTTCCCTGATGGTTGCGGTGGACGGGTCGCCAGCCGAGGAATATGTCGGCCATACGCTCTATCTCTCGCACACCGGGACGATGTCCAATTTCAACGGAAAGGATATCGCCTATCGCCTCGCCGAGCATCTCGGCGCAGCCGCGTCCGGCGTAGAATTGGCGGTGGTATTCGAGGGAAACCAGTTGTGGAGGCGCGCCTTGGCAGCCGATGGAGCCATCGCAGCCAGCCGGCAATGGATATCCAAGTGCGGCGAGCGCTACACAGGATCATAGCCGCCAGAATATGGTGACGTTCCGCGCTTTCGGATGACGTTCGCGCTGCCGAACGTCGTCAGGCCGATTCCTCTTGCATACCGGGCATTGAGCGTCGGTTAGAAATGGCTAAGCTGTCGCCTACTGTGTTTGTCTGCCGGGGGTGGAAGCAGTGGCTGATGCCGATATTGGTATTGCGTCCTACAAGAAACTGACATCCCTGATATACAGCGCCGTGCTTGACCAGAGCCGCTGGGAGGATTTTCTGGTCGAGCTGACGCATGTCACCGGTGGCGTGAAGACACATCTTTTCGGTTTCGACATTCCGGCGGGAATTTCGCTAGGTCTGACGTCGTCGGGATACGATCCCGACTACATCGAATCCTATGGCAGTTACTATGGAACGATGAATGCCTGGGCGGCGGGCTTCGCAAGAGGCGAGCCCGGAACCGTCCTGCCGTCCGAATGGATGTGTCCCAAAGCGGACCTGATCAGAACCGAGTTCTACAATGATTGGGTTCGCCCCCAGGAAAATGTGGCGGCAGGCGGCGGTGCGCTCCTTTTCAGGGACCAGACCCGCATGCTGGCCTTTGGCGGCAACATCCGGCTCAAGGACGAGGCACGGCTGGAGGGACCGTGGCTCCGAACGATCGGGCATCTCACTCCGCACCTGCAGCAGGCATTCGAGATCAGCCGGGCACTTGCCGGGCAATCGTTTGAACTGGACCTGCTGCGCAAGGGCTTAGTCCGCGGCGGAGCCGGGGTACTACTGCTGGCTGACAGCGGCTTCGTTCTATATGCCAACGATGGTGGCCAGGAGATGCTGCGCGACGGCGCCGTGGTGCGTGACGATCGGGCGGGGCGCGCGACCTTTAACAACCCTGAAGCGGCAGGTACGCTGGAATGGT
This sequence comes from Mesorhizobium sp. Z1-4, assembly GCF_004000235.1. Lineage (GTDB taxonomy): Bacteria > Pseudomonadota > Alphaproteobacteria > Rhizobiales > Rhizobiaceae > RCIO01. Next base: position 604,434 of record NZ_RCIO01000001.1, on the reverse strand, counting down.
GTCTGGCTGCGATGTTGCGCGGCGAGACGCCGGTCGCTGCCACGATCTCCGTAGAAGAAGGTTCTGGCGCGACGTCGCACATTGTCCGTTTTGCGCAGTTCGAACCGGATGCGCATCCCATCGCACTTTTCCCCCTCGTGCTGGCCTATCAGCGCATCTGCCTGCTGATCACCATTAGTCCGGTCCCTGACGACCATTCAGCCGACAAGGCCTTTGCGAAGCTTCACGGTCTGACGGTCGCGGAAATGGCCGTTTCGCTTGGCGTTGCCGGCGGTCGGACGCTGAAGGAACTGGCGTCCGAGCGCTCCGTCAGCATCCACACTGTAAGAAATCAGCTCAAGTCGGCTCTCCAGAAGACCGGCGCGCGCCGTCAGGTGGACCTCGTACGGATGCTCGAGCGATCGCGATCATTACCTTCTTGATAGGCGCCGGCAATTGTTGGCCAGTTGCGTCACGTGGCAGGTTGCCGTGTTACACGACGGAGCATGAAATTCGCGGTTCGATGCTATTTCTTTAGGCGTTGCGCTACGCTGTCGGCTTTTGATTTAAGTAGAAAAAAAGTCTGAGTGTCCGACATGAGAAGCCGGTGCGGCCAATTGCATAGTTGGTGACGAAAAATATCTTCGGCTAAGAAAATTTCCTCGGCGAGCTTCCAAGCGAAGGGAAGCGGCCGGTTCGTGCCCACAGTTGTCGATAGTTTCCGGCGATGGCAAAACACAAACTCCTTCGCCCGAGACTGACTTCGTGCGCAAAAGTGCATTTCTCAAAACTGAACCCTGGCAACTCCGCTATCTGTTTGACTTGGGCTTCCAGGGTTGGATGGTCCATGTCGGCGTTGTTCTGCTGACAAGTTCCATGATGGTTTCGGCGCTGCCGGAAGCGCGTTGGCCATTCTTGTGGCTGGGTGCAATGCTGCTGCTTTCGGTTACGCTCGGTTTCCTGTGCCGCGCGCATGCCACGGGCGCATATTCCGACGAGCGCCTCATCCGGGCAGGTTATGCCCATACGGCTCTTACCGGCGCGGTGGGACTTGTCTGGGCAGCGGGAGCGCTTGGCGTGACTGCGGGCAGCTTCAACCTGTTGGCGGTCTATTCGCTCGCGCTTGGCGGTACTGCGCTGGGCGCGGTTTCGTCTCAGCATGCGGTTCTTCGCTCCGCACTCACGAGTATCTGGTCCTCAGTGCCTGTGCTTGGCGTGGCTCACATCGTTGAGTCCGGGGTGCTGGCCGATCTGCCGATAGCTCTGATGATGCTGCTGTATGCAATGATCCTGTCAATTCTCGCGCTGAGAATGCATCGGTTTCTCACCGCTAATCACGACCTGACGCTCTCGCTTGATGCGAAGGTATCGGAACTGACCGTGGCGCTGGCCGGCTTGAAGGCTGCAAATCTTGAGGCCAAGGAGGCCAACCTCGCCAAATCGCGGTTTCTGGCACAGGCCAGTCACGATTTGCGGCAGCCGATCCATGCCATTGGTCTGCTGACGGCAAGTCTCAAGGCAACGCGCCTGTCGCGCGAACAGAAACAAATGCTGGCAAGTGTCGATCAATCGGTCGATTCCGTCACCAATCTATTCGCATCGCTGCTGGACATCTCGCGCATCGAAACCGGTGGCGTTGAGCCCCGGCCCGTACCGGTCGATCTCGGCGCCTTTATGCGGCGCGTTGTTCACCAGAATCGCGAGCTTGCGTCGAAGGCCGGTTGCACGCTGCGTTTCGTACCCACCAAATGCTGGGTCGAGACCGATCCGAATCTGCTTTTCACGATGGTTCAGAACGTACTGAGTAACGCGTTCAAATATGCGCCCGGAAGCCGGATACTGCTCGGCCTGCGGCGAGCCGGAAGGCACACCAACCTGCAGATATCCGACACCGGGCCGGGTATCGATCCAGCTCATACGGAGGCAGTCTTTTCCGAGTATGTTCGACTGGAGATCAACGAAAACCTTCCGACCGTCGAGGGCATGGGGTTGGGGCTGTCGATCGTTCGGCGCCTCGGAGGCCTGCTTGGCCTCGATGTCACGCTCGCATCGCAACTCGGCATCGGCACATCTGTTCTCATTTCCGGTTTTGAGCCCGTTGCGCCCGTTGACGCCGGCCCGCCGCCCGCGGTGCTCAACCATCCGCTGTCCGGCAGGCGGATCTGCCTTGTGGAGGATGATGAAAAGGTACGGCTGGCAACCGCCAGTCTATTGGAAAGGTGGGGCTGCAAGGTCACCGCGTGGATGGGTCAGGAAGAAATTGGAGGCGAATACGACGCAATCCTGACCGATATGCATCTGGGCACAGGCAAGGACGGGCTCACGATCATAGCCGAACTCCGTGGCCGGATAGGCTCGCATTTGCCTGCCATCGTACTGACCGGACGCAGCGACGAAGCCACCCTCTCGGCGATTCACAGGGCCGGCATCCCGGTCCTCGGAAAACCAGTCGCGCCGCCGGAGTTGCGAGCGGCGTTGACCCGCATTTGCCTGGAAGCTGATACACCCGTTGCGGGTGGAAGGCTGACCTAAAGGCCCATCTCCTTGGCCGTCGCCGCTGCTGCGGCACGGGTGCTGACGCCCAGCAACTTGAACAGCGCGGATACGTGCACCCGCACCGTGTAGGGTGAGATGCCAAGCTCCCGTGCAATCTCCTTGTTGCTGCGGCCGAGCGAGATATGCGTCAGAATCTCGCGCTGGCGCGGTGAAAGGCGCTCGGTGGCTGCGCCGTCCTGGTCGATATGCGAAGCGGAGGCCATGGCGGCATCGACGACCACGATTTCGCCATCGATGACGCTGGCAACCGCATTGCCGATCACTTCCGGGCTTGCCGCTTTGGAAACGAAGCCGTCCGCGCCTTGCGCCATCACCCGCTTAATTGTGGCGTCCGAGTCGTTCATCGAGATCACAAGGATCGAGCTTGTGGGATAGTCGCGGCGGAGGCGACGGATCGACGTTTCAGCGGCAAATCCCGGGAAGTGAAGGTCAAGCACGAAAAGCCCCGGGGGCTTTTCGCTCGCCAATGCGATCACCTTGGCAAAATCCCCTGCCTCAAGCACATCCGAACCCGGCAGGGCGCGCAGAACCAGCCTGCGCAGTCCTTCTCGGAATATCGGATGATCATCCGCAAGGATGATGTGCTGACCGGTCATGTTCCTCAACCTTGAGTGGCCGAGGTTCGTCCTAGCAGCAGTGCAGGGCAGCCGCCATTAGCACGTATGTACTAACTGGGGGGACAGGCAACCGCACCGGCTATCGAGGCGGAAAGTCAAATAAGTCCAATCGGCTAGCAGGGCCGCCAAGTCACGTCAATTAGCACATTTGAACGAGTTGTGCCTCGGGGTAGGGGCTTCCATTGTCCCTCCCAATCTGGGGTAGCGCGCCTTTGGGTGCGCGTCGTCGATCCGGTTTGACTCTGTTTTGCGCGTCGCATGCAGGGCGTGGGGACGCAGGAATGAACAGGGTTTATCGGCACATGTTGTCGAAGGCGCTCGGGCGCGTGATCGTGGTGGCGGAGTGCTCCAAAGGAGCAGCCGGAAGAACAGCCGGTCGTATGCGTTGCAGGCTTGTTGCCGGCACGGCTTTGATCGCCCTGCAAAGTACAATCGGCAGCGCGTGGGCACAGGTGACGATCGACGGCGGTGCCGTTGAGAGCGTCAATGGTGCAGGCGGTGGCACGCTGGCGAACCCGTTGGATGTCGGAGCAGGTATTCTGACGGTTGGCGATACCGGCACCGGGACCTTGAACATCCTAAATGGTGGAACAGTCACGAATGCCGCTCAAGGCTATCTGGGTGTCAACGCCGGTTCCAGTGGAACCGTGACTGTCGATGGTGCGTCCACGCTGAGCGTTTCGAACAACGTTCGCGTCGGCGGCAGCGGAACCGGCTCCATGTTGATTTCCGGAGGCGGAACCGTAAACACCGGGGCCAGCGGGTATGTCGCTTTCGGTGCCGGGTCAGGTGGCGAAGTAACCGTCACTGGCTCAGGCTCCAAATGGGCAATCAGCTCACATCTGTTCATGGGTGCAGGCACGAACGCCGCGCTGACGGTCAGCGGCGGCGGTCTTGTCACGAATCAGACCGCTATTATTGGCAGGGAAAATGGCGCCACAGGTCGCGTCAACATTACCGGCAGCAACTCCCGCTGGAGTTCAAACCTGGTCAACCTCGGTGGCAATGACCTGTTCAGCTCCAAGTCGAGTACTGGCACATTAACGATATCAGATGGCGGTAAGGCGGAGATGACGACCAGGCTTGGACTTGGTCTCTACAACGCCGGCGCTACCGGTCTTCTGAATGTCGGCGCTGCCGATGGCGATGCTCCACGCGCGCCTGGTATCCTGGACACGCCAACGATCCAGTTCGGGCCCGGAACCGGCAAGATTGTGCTCAATCATACCGGTGGGGTAGCGACGCCGTTCACATTGTCTTCAGATCTTTCCGGTCCGGCTGGGAGAGGCTCCATCGAACAAATGGCGGGCAGGACTGAGCTTACGGGCGACGCCTCCGGCTTTTCTGGAACCGCGACTGTAACCGGTGGCACCCTGATCATAGGCAACAGCTTCGGCGGTACTCTGGGTATCTCCAGTGGTACGTTGATCATCAATTCGAACTACGGTGGAGCACTGAACATCACCGGCGGAACGGTGGGTGGCAATGGCACGCTGAACGCGTTGAACATACCCGCTGGCGCCAAGCTTGCCCCGGGTAACTCAATAGGAACGACCAATGTAGTGAATGCCACTTTCGCGCCCGGCTCGACCTATGAGGTCGAGATCAAGGACGGTGGCTTTGTGGCCGGCACCCACAACGACCGGTTGAACGCGACTGGAACCATCACGATCAACGGTGGTTCAGTGCATGTTAAACCGGAGAATGGCGCCGACAACGGCGCTGCCTACGCGCCCGGCACCTACACGATCGCCACCGCGACAGGCGGCGTCACCGGCACTTTCGATCCGGCCGTCACCGATGATTTTGCCTTCCTGAATTTCTCGCTCAGCTACAACGCGATGAACGTGCTGCTTAGTTCCCAACTTGCGGCATCGTCGTTCTGCAAGACAGGCATGAGCGCCAACCAATGTGCCGCCGGGGCGGCGGTGTTTGGCCTGGGTGCGGGCAACACTGTCTATGACGCGGTACTGGGGCTTTCCGACGCAGCGGCGGGTGCGGGCCTCGACCAGCTTTCGGGTGAGGGTTTCGCAGCGACCCAGGGTGCCCTTTCCGGCAACGGCATCAGGATGGGTTCCGATGTCCTCGACCGGATTGAACGGGCATTTGCCGGTGCCGGCGAGAACATCCAGCCTCTTGGCTATTTCCCCGTCAGGCAGATGGGTGGGCAGGTACGCTCCAAGGCGGGCTGGGTATCGGCATTCGGTGGGTTTTCCCACCTGACGGGCAACACCAATGCCGCCACAATGAGCAACACCGGTGGCGGGCTCCTTGCGGGCGCAGATATGCGCAATGGAAGCTGGTTGTTCGGCGGCTTCGCCGGTGCCGGATACACCGGCATTTCGCTTCCCGCGCGCAACACGTCTTTGTCCAGCGCGGACTTGTCGGTTGGCGCTTATGTTGGCAGGAGCGGCAGCAGGACCGGTTTTGCCTTGGGGGCGGCCTACACCCGCAGCATGGTTTCCTCGACGCGCAATATCAGCGTCGGCGGGATCAACCAGACGCTTACGGGCAACTACGGAGCCAGCACGATCTCGGCATTCGGCGAGGTCAACACGACCTTCGGCCGGGGCGGATCGGCATTGACGCCATATGCACGTGCAGGCATCGCGCACACTATGACAGCCAGGTTCAGTGAGGCGGGCGGAAGTGCTGCTCTGTCTGTGGCGCCGGCCTCGCACACCACAGCCGTAACCGAGTTGGGCGTGCGGGCGCAGACACTGTTCGCCTTCAACAATGTGCTGGCGACGGTTTCGGGCGGCATCGGCTGGCGCCAGACATTCGGGAACGCGCCGCAGGCGTCCAACGGTTTCGGCAGCGGCACGCCTTTCGGGGTCTCCGGTACACCGGTGTCGGGCAGCGCGCTCATCGTTGAGGCGGGCTTTGGCGTCAATCTGCCCGGCAGCGCAAATCTCGACCTCAGCTACGGCGGTCAGTTCGGCAGCGCCGGACAGGCTCACAAGGGCAGGGCTACACTCGGAGTCAGGTTCTAGGTTCTCACGGCGGCAAATGAACGCCGCGCCGGAGTGCCGGAGCGCGCCCTGGTTTGGGGCAGTTTTTGGCTATGCTGTCCGAACGCCGACGACAGTCTGGCCGATAGCTCGACCGTGCTCTACCGCTTCGTGTGCCAACGCGACGTCGGCGAGCGCATATTCGCGTGCGATCGTCGGCGAAAGCCAGCCTTCACTCAGCCCTTCATTGATTGCAGCGATTGCCCCATCGATCCGGGGTCTCGGGATGCGAACGTTGGAGATAAGCCGAATGACGGCGGCGCGCATCTGAAGCTCGTAATAGGGCATCGTTGGATGGCGGTCCGAAGGAGAGGAATAGGCGGCGATCGAGCCGCCGATGGCCAATATGCTGGCATCCAGCGCGGCATTGGCGCCAAAATCCACCTCGATGATGCGGTCCACGCCGCCATCCGTTAAGGCGAGTACCCGCTCGGTGACATTTTCCATCTTGCGGTCTATGCACCACGCCGCGCCGGCTCGGTGCGCAATTTCGGCTTTAGCCGGCGAACTAACGGTGGTCATGACCTTCGCGCCAGCGCGCGCCGCGAACTGAATGGCGAGCTCGCCGACAGCGCCTGCGCCGCCCTGCACCAGAACCAGCTTGTCCTTGACCGGGCCATCGCTGAACACCGCATAGTGTGCGGTGATCGCCGGCACACCGAGACATGCGCCGGTCGAAAAGGACGCTTCATCGGGCAACGGAGCAAGGCAAGTCGGCGGAACAACCGTGTATTCACATGCAGTGCCCGATTCCGGCCCGCCTTTGAGCCCGTAGCCTGCGCTCCCCTGTGCATTGAAAATCCAGACCCGCTTCCCGACCCAGGAGGGGTCGGCATCCGGTCCGACGGCCTCCACCACACCGGCGCCGTCGGCATGCGGCACTATCGGCTGTGTGGGCGAAGCGACATTGCCCCAGCCGCCCCGCTTCTTGACGTCCGAAGGGTTGACGCCCGATGCCATCACACGCACGAGAATGTTGCCGGCGGTCGGCTCCGGAATGTCTCGGTCAACGATCTTTAGAACGTCGCGCGCCGGGCCGTAGGCGGTGTATTCGACTGTACGGGCCATCTGCTACCGCCCCACCGCATAGCCCTGCATGGACCTTGGGTCCGAAGCCGCCTTCAGATTTCCGCCTACCCGCGATACCGCAGAAAGCCGGCCTTCGGACCATGGCGGCCCGACTTCCACCACATGGCCGCGCGCGCGAAGCCCTTCGATGGTCTCCGGTGGTGTGCGTCCCTCGACGACAACCACGCCTGGCCGGCTCGCGCGCGGCCAGAAGGAAGCCGGGAAATGGTCGCTGTGCCAGTTCGGCATCTCAAGCGCTTCCTGGAGGTTTTTCCCGCCCACAACATGACGAAGAAACAATTGGGTGCTCCACTGGTCCTGCTGATCGCCTCCCGGTGTTCCCCAGGCCATGTACGGCTCGCCATCCCTGAAGGCCATCGACGTCGAAAGTGTTGTGCGTGGCCGTTTGCCAGGCTCGAGCGACGCGGGCAGACCTGGTTCGAGCCAGAACATCTGCGCTCTCGTACCGAGCGGAAACCCGAGTGCCGGGATGACCGGAGAACTCTGCAGCCAGCCGCCGCTGGGCGTAGCAGACACCATGTTGCCGTAACGGTCGACAATGTCGAGATGCACGGTGTCGCCGCGCTCGGCCACCACATCGCCCACCGTAGGCTCGCCCGCTCCGACCGCCGACATCGCGTCGCGCTGGTTGACGGCGGAAAGGTGGCGCAGCCAGGCGTCTTCATTGGCCACCATTCCCGGCCGCAGTTCATGCGACGCCGCTTCGGTGATCAGCGGGCGCCGCTGGTTTGCATAATCCTCGGACAGCAGGTGCTGTATGGGCACATCCGAGAAGTCAGGATCGCCATAAAACGCCTCACGGTCGGCGAAGGCCAGTTTGGAAGCCTCGATCACCAGATGCAGGAATTCCGGCCCGGTCGGATCCAGCTCTTCGAGCGGAAAGGCCTCAAGCAGCGCCAGCTGCTGCAGCAGCACCGGTCCCTGGCTCCACGGCCCGAACTTGAAGATTTCGTAGTTGCGAAAGCTGCCGGAGACAGGTGCCTCTATGCTGGCGCTCCATCGGGCCATGTCGTCGCCGGTCAGCAAACCACGGTGAGCTTGCCCATCAGCATCCAGAACCTCGCCCGACTGAACGAAACGATCGATTTCCTCTGCGACAAAACCCCGGTACCAGCAGGCGCGGGCAGCCTCGATCTGCCGCTCGCGCGCACCGCCCGCCGACTCTGCCTCTGCCAGTATGCGCGCATAGGTGCCCGCGACCGCCTCGTTGCGCAGCAATGTGCCCTTCGCCGGAGCCTTGCCGCCTGGCAGATAGAGCGCCGCCGAACCCGGCCAGCAGTTTCTGAAGAGCCCCGCGACCGAACTTATGGTGTCCGATATGCGCGGCAGAACCGGGACCCCATTGGAGGCATAGTGCAATGCCGGTTCCAGCGCCTCGTGCAGACTGATCGTGCCGTAGTCGCGTAGCAGCAGCATCCATGCGTCGAACGCACCTGGGACACAGGTCGCAAGCAGTCCCGTGCCCGGCACGAGGTCGAGCCCCATATCAGTGAAGCGTTCGATGGTGGCAGCGCCGGGCGCCACTCCTTGTCCGCAAATCACCCGAGGCCGCCGGCTGCCGGCGGGACAAACCATGATCGGTGCCTCGCCTCCCGGTCCGTTCAGATGAGGCTCGGCAACTTGCAGTGTGAATCCTGCCGCTACGGCTGCATCAAACGCGTTGCCGCCGCGCTCCAGAACACCCATGGCGACGGCGCTCGCGAGCCAGTGCGTCGACGCCGCCACGCCGAACGTTCCCTGGATTTCCGGCCGGGTCGTGAATGCCGCTCCGTTGACCAACGCCATGAACTGCCTCTGCTTGCCTCTATTGTTCGGTGCTCAGCCCGTTGTTTCTGGCGGGAGTTGGTCGTCGTCCTGCACATCGCCGCGCAGATATTCGAACCAGTCGCCCCAGGTCCACGAGCTCTTAAGGACTTCCGCTAGCTGCAGCGTTTCAGTGCTCACCACTTCCGGCGCAGCCTCTGGAATTGTTTCGCTGACGAAATGGTGCAGGTCGGCGACATCTTTGTGCAGGGTCTGGATGATGACGTCCCCCTTTCCGAAGGAAAGACTGACGAAACGCACGTTGGGAAACGCAACCAGCGCATTGGCCGTCTGGCGCACATAGCCCGGCTTGACACGCAACAGGATCATTGCGCCAACGCCGACGCCCATCGCCAATGGATTGCCGACCAACGTGACACGGATCAGACCGTCATCCTGCAGGCGCGCCATGCGCGTTCGCACGGTGCCTTCGGAGATTTCGAGCGACCTAGCGATCTCTCGATAGGAGCGTCGCCCGTCCCGCGCCAGTTCCGCGATGATCTGCCGGTCGACCTTGTCCAAGACTGCTTTTTTTGTCTGCACCTTCATATTCCTCCCAATAGCGATTTACGTAGAAAATCGCAATCACAAATGACGATATGCGTAGTCTGTGTACGAATTTTTGCTAATTGCGTATTTCCATAGCGAATTTTTGCGCATATAACGGGTCTGCGGCCTGCTGGGGGCCGCCACATCGTCGGGGAACGACAATCGCTCAATGTCCGAGCGAAAAGGAGTCTGTCATGAAGCAAACCGCATTTCGAAGCACCGCCCTCGCCGCGGCCCTGCTGGGCTGCTCCGCGCTCACCACTGCGCCAGCGTCCGCGCAAGAGCCAGTTGAAATCACCTTCTTCATCTGGGCCGGGTCCAACCAGGGCGTCGTCCCGATGGAAGTCATCGACGCCTATAAGAAAGAAAACCCGCACGTCACCATCAATATTCTGGAATCGAACAACACCATCACCTATCCCAAGATGGTTGCCGCGCGCCGCACCACACCTGATGATCCGCTGGTTCATTGCGGCTTTTTCAATGTCGACTCCATGACCAAGGGCGACGTCGACGACATGTGGGAATCGCTCGATCCCGCTCTTGTTCCGAACATGGAAAAGGTGATCGAAAAATTCCGTCGGCCGGACAATCGCGGCGTCGGCTACCAGATGTCCGGTATCGGTATTCTGTACAACAAGGATGCCGTGAAGGAGCCGCCGACCTCCTGGTCCGCAATGTGGAGCGAGGAGTATCGCGGCAGGGTCACCATGTTCGACTATGATACGCGCATGATGGTGGTCGCCTCGATGTTGAATGGCGGCGACGAGCGCAACATGGATCCGGGTTTCCAGACCTGGTCGGACAATGCGGAGAACCTGAAGGCGCTGGTTGATTCCAACGATGCGCTGAAGAACCTGCTAGTGGCGGGCGATGCCTGGATCGCACCGTGGTTTTCTTCGCTGGCACATGTCTGGATCGAGGAAGGCGCACCGCTTGGCTTCGCCGTCCCCGATGAGGGCGCTATCGCCTTCCCCATCTTCCTGACCGTCGCCAACGGCGTTGACGACGCCGAGCGGAAGGTCTGCTCTGACCTCGTCAACACGCTGCTGTCGCCTGAAAACGCCGGTCGCTACGGTCAGCTCACCTTCTCCATTCCGGTGGTTGAGGGCGCAAGCGCCACGGAAGAGCAGGAGAACGATCCGACGTTGAACCTGGACCTAGCCAAGGACGCGATCGTGCCCGATTATTCGCATATCGCCGAGATGACGCCTGACTGGCGCCAACGCTGGGACCGCGAGGTCAAGTTCAAACTCCGCTGACAATCGGCGCGGGGTGCACGCGGACAAAAAGCATGCACCCCGCATCCGAACCGCAAGGTGCCGCATAATGACGTCCGACGTTGAATTTCACGGCGTGAGCAAGGTCTTTGGCGACTTTCTGGCCGTTGACAACATATCTTTCTCCATTCCGCAGGGCAGTTTCTTTTCGCTGCTCGGACCGTCGGGCTGCGGTAAGACGACGACGTTGCGCATGACCAGTGGTTTCGAGTGGCCGGATCGCGGCGACGTCCTCATCGCAGGCCAGAGCATGCAAAATGTGCCTGCCTATGCGCGGCCCACTAATATGGTGTTCCAGCGCTGGGCATTGTTTCCACACATGACCGTGGCGCAGAACGTTGCCTTCGGGCTCGAGATCGATCGCAGGCCGCGCGCGGAGATCAACAAGCGCGTCGGCGAGGCGCTTGAACTGGTCGGTCTCACGGATTTCGCGGCGCGCAAGCCGCGCCAGCTGTCGGGCGGGCAGATGCAGCGTGTGGCGCTGGCGCGTGCACTCGTCAAACAGCCGAAGGTGCTCCTGCTCGACGAACCGCTCGGCGCCCTCGACCTTAAACTGCGTATGCAGATGCAGCTTGAATTGAAGCGCATCCAGCGCGAGGTGGGCACCACGTTCATGTATGTGACCCACGATCAGGGCGAGGCTCTGACGATGTCGGACCAGATTGCCGTCATGAACAAGGGCCGCATCGACCAGCTCGACAGCCCCCAGGCAATCTACGACCGCCCGGCCACCCGTTTTGTTGCTTCATTCATCGGCAACGCGAACCTGATCCCCGTGGAGATACTGGAAAGCAGCGCAAAGGAAGCCAGCGTCGCGATCGGCGGCCTCAAATTCACCGTACCGACTACAGAAAAGCTGAGCGGCAAGAAGGGCATCGTGTCGCTGCGCTTCGAGCGCATCCGTGTCGGCCCCGAGGCGAAGAAGCAGAACGTCTCCGGCAAGGCGACTATTCGCGACGTCATTTTTTCCGGATCCAGCATTACATATGTCGTGACCCTGGAAGGCAGCGACACCGATTTGACGGTGGAAGCGCCGCATGACGGGACGAGCGCCCCCCACAGCCTGGGCGAGACGGTACACATCGGCTGGGATGGTGGCGCGGCTACGGTTTTCGCGGACGAGAACGGCAATGGCTGAAGCTGCCGCTGCACCGCTGCTGCCGGCAAAGGAGCCACTGCGCCGACGCGCCGTGCCATGGCTGCTTCTGCTGCCGGCATTCCTGATCATGGCCTATGCCTTCGTGCTGCCGATGCTGGTTTTTTTCCAGTACAGCGTCTACACGTTCGAACGTGGCAGGCTGATCGACGAGTTTTCACTCGCCACCTACATCGACTTCCTCACCGACCCGTATTTTCACACGGTCATTTTCGACACCGTGAAGATGGCGGCGATCACCACGCTCTGTTCGGCGTTGGTCGGTTATCCGCTCGCCTATGCGCTTTGGCGGGTCAATTCACCGGCTCTGAAACGCTGGCTTGGCCTGATCATATTTTCGCCCATCCTGGTTTCCGTTGTCGTACGCAGCTACGGCTGGACGGTGCTGCTGGCCGATCAGGGTCCGATAAACTGGTTTCTGCAGACAGTGCTCGCTTTCCCGGAGCCGGTGAAACTGGTGTTCAACCTTACCGGTGTCGTGATCAGTCTGACTCACGTGTTCCTGCCTTTTGTTGTGTTTCCGATCTTCTCCACCATGACGCGGCTCGACCCGACGTTGCGCGAGGCGTCGATGGACCTTGGCGCCGGGTGGTGGACCACTTTCCGCCGCATTACGTTCCCGCTCACGCTGCCCGGTCTGCTGGCCGGGATGCAGATATGCTTCACGCTGGCGCTCGGCGCCTTCGTCACGCCGTCGCTGCTTGGCGGCGGAAGGGTCCTGGTGCTGCCGCTACAGATTTACACTGCAACCGCCGATATCAACTGGCCGCTGGCCGCGGTTGGCGGCATCGTGCTCCTTGCCCTGGCAATGGTTACGGTGCTGATCTCCAACCGCCTCCTGCGCTACAGCGAGGTTTGAGATGGCCACCAGAAGCCTTCCGCACTATCGCTATTTGCTGCTGGGAGCCTTTGCGGTTCTCGGAGCGCTGTTTGTGGTCTCACCGCTTGCAGTCGTTGTGCTCAACTCCTTCTCGGCCGTGGCCTACAACGTGTTCCCGCCCGAGGGCTTCTCGCCGCGCTGGTACATAAACCTGTTCCAGCAGGAATCGTTCTACCTCGCTGCGCTGCGCAGCGTGATCCTTGCTTTGACCGCGACTGCGGTGGCCATGGTGGTCGGCACAATGGCCGCCTACTCCATCGTTCGCTACCGGCGACGCTGGGCCGATATGGCAAAGGCTGCACTACTTTCTCCCATAGTGCTGCCCAATATCGTGCTCGGCGTCGCCGTATTCATGTTTTTTATCCGCATCGGCATGTACGGCACCTATTTCAGCCTGGTGGCTACGCATGTGGTGGTGGTTCTGCCCTTTGTAACCGCCGTGCTGACGGCAGCGCTCGCCAACTATGACTGGACCCAGCAGGAGGCGGCCATGGATCTGGGCGCCGGGCCGCTGCGTACGTTCTTCAGGATCACCATGCCGCAGATTTCAATCAGCATGGTTGTGTCGGCCCTGTTCGCTTTCGTGACATCTTTCGACCAGGTGGAGACGACATTGTTTCTGGTGCGGGCGGGCGACAACACGCTGCCCATCGAGATGTTCCTCTACCTGCAGAAATGGCAGGACCCGACCATCGCGGCGCTGTCCAGCGTGCTGATCGCCTTCGCGCTGATGATCGTCGCCGTGCTCAGCATCTTCATGCGCAACAAGGAACTGCCGGCAAGCCTATTGCGGCAGGACAGGGAGACCGCCGAATGAAAGCCGAAGTTCCGACATCCCTCATTGCGGCCGTCGATGGCCCGCGCATGTGGCGGCATCTCGAGGAATTCGCCAAATGGCGCAAGGAATCGGGCGTGCCGGAAGAACTGAAAAGCCTCGCTTATGTCGAGGAACGGATGAAGGAATACGGGTTCGATACCGAACTCATCCTGCATGACGCCTACATCAGCCTGCCTGGCCAGGCACGCGTCGAGATGGCCGGTGACACGTTGCGCTGCATCACCCATTCCTTCTCGCAATCGGCGCCCGCCGACGGATTAAAAGCCGAAATCGTCGACCTTGGCAGTGGCTCCGAAGAAGCCTTCGCCACGACGGATGTTCGCGGCAAACTGGTACTTGTAGACGGCATTGCCAACCCGGTCATGTCGCGGCGTGCAAGCCTTGCCGGAGCGGTCGGCCAAGTGCACGTCAGCCCGCATGAACATGTCCATGAGATGTGCATTTCGCCGGTCTGGGGCAGCCCGACCTATGACACCGCAGGTAACCTGCCGAGTACCGTCGTTGTCACCGTGCCACTCGACGCCGGCACCGCGATCCGCGACAAACTGCGATCCTCGCCTGACCTGGCGCTCACCGTGTACGCCGACGTCGATACTCGCTGGCGCAAGACGCCGATCCTCGTATGTGACATGGCCGGACCAGCCGGCGGTGCGGACGAGCCATTCGTGTTTTTCACCGGCCATCATGACACCTGGTATTACGGCGTCATGGACAATGGCGGCGCCAACGCCACCATGATGGAAGTGGGTCGCGTGTGCGCGGAGAACCGCGGCAAGTGGCAGCGCGGCCTGCGCATAGTTTTCTGGTCGGGGCATTCGCAGGGCCGCTATTCGGGGTCGACCTGGTACGCCGAGCAGAACTGGGCGGAACTGGAAAAGCGCGCGCTGGTACATGTGAATGTCGATTCCACGGGCGGCAAGGGCAACACGGTGGTCGCCGATACGACGGCTGCTGCCGAGCTCCGCAACCTGGCGGTCGAAACACTGCGCGAACAGGCTGGACAGGACTTCACCAACCGCCGCATGGCGCGCGCCGGCGACCAATCATTCTGGGGCATCGGCGTATCCGCGATCTACGGCAATATGAGTGAGCAGCCCGCCACCGGCGAAGCCAATGCGTCGGCGGCCGTGTTTGGCGGCGGCAACCGGCTCGGACATGGAACCGGCTGGTGGTGGCACACCCCCGATGACCTGCTCGACAAGATGGATGAGAAGATCCTCGTCCGCGACACCAATATTTATCTGCATACCGTATGGCGGCTTCTCGCCGACCCGATCCTGCCGCTCGACTGGGCCGAACACGGCCGCTACCTGCAGTCCGAGCTCGGTTCGATTGTGCAGTTGGTTGGCGATCGTTTCGATGTGACGGAGCTGAATGAGGGTGCGGAACGGCTGATAGGCCTGGCCGAACGTCTGAACGCGGCAATTGCACAAGCCGGGGAGGACGACGCCGACCGTTTCAACGAAGCACTGATTGCCGTGTCGCGGGCGCTGGTGCCGCTCGATTACACCGAGTGCGACCGTTTCGAACAGGACCCGGCAATCAATGCTCCGCCTTACCCGTCTCTGCGGCCGGTGAGACTGCTCGCATCGGTCGAGCCGGGTTCGGACGATGAGAAGTTCCTGTTCGTCGGAGCAACGCGTGCGCGCAATCGCATTGCCTTCGGTTTGCGCCAGGCAGCCGCACATATCGAGCAGGCGCTCGGCGTCTCCAGGGGATAACATTCCATGACACAATTGTTGAACGGCAAGGTCGCACTCATCACCGGCGGCGCTGGACGGCTGGGACGCGCGACGGCGGAGATTTTCCTCAGGGAAGGCGCTTCGGTCGTTCTGGCCGATATCAATGCTGAATCAGTGCGCCGTGTTAACGGCGAACTCGAGAAGATCTATCCCGGAAAGCTGGCGGCGGTTTCAGGCGACCAGTCCCAGCCGGACGATGTTGTCCGCTTTATCAGCGAGGCTGAGCAGGCGCTCGGCCTTCCCGACATTCTCGTCAACACGCACGGCATCTTTCCCAACTGTCCCCTGCTCGAAGTCAGCGTCGAGGAATGGGATAGTGTTTTTGCAGTCAACACGCGCGGCACGATGCTGACCTGCCAGGCAATCGCGCGTCGCTGGATCGACGCCGGCGTGAAGGGATCGATCGTCAACATTTCCTCGGGGGCCGCACGTAGCGGCCGCCCCGGCGGTGGCCATTACAGCGGTTCCAAGGCGGCCGTCGAGATCATGACGCACATCTTCGCAACCGAACTTGGCCCGCATGGAATTCGCGTCAATGCGGTAGCACCGGGTCTCGTCCTCGATAACGTAATGACCGAGGAAAGCGATGACGCGCACCCTTACGTGAACCTCACGCTGCGCGGCACGCCAATCGGTCGCACCGGCAGTGCCGGGGACATCGGTGAAGCAGTGGCCTTCCTGGCCAGCGGCCGCTCCGAATGGACAACCGGGGCTATACTGGAAGTGACCGGCGGCACCCATTGCGGGCGAACGCACATGCCGCTGACGAGGCAGCTGCGATGAGTGACCGTTTCCTGATCGTGGGTGCCGGCGCGATCGGTGCGATCACCGGCGTGCATCTGGCGCGCGCCGGCCATGATGTCGTTTATGCCGAAGCCAACCAGGCACATGTCGACGCCGTACGCAACAACGGGCTGCGGCTCTCCGGCGCTTTGGAAGCAACAGTTCAGGCAGACATCGCGACGCCTGAAGAAATAGCCGGCAAATACGATACGGTGCTGCTTGCCGTGAAAGCCCGCCACACCAACGACACTCTGCCTTTGCTGCAGCGCGTACTTGCCCCCGAGGGTTGTGTCGTATCGTTGCAGAACGGCCTTGAAGAATACAAGCTGGCCGACGCCCTGGGCAAAGATCGGGTCATCGGCGCCTATCTCACATTCGGCGGCTTCTACGTCGAGCCGGGCCATGTGAAATACGGCGGCACCGGCAGTTTCAAGCTGGGTGAACTGGACGGGCGCATGTCGGAGCGACTTGCACATCTGGCGCGAACTCTCGAAGTCCAGCAGCCTGTTCAGGCGACAAGCAACATATTCGGGTTCCTGTGGGCCAAGATGGCTCTGGGCGCGGTCTATTTCGGCACCGCGATCACCGATCTTGATGTACCCGACGTCTATACCGATCCCGAGCGCCGCGCCGTTCTGGCCACGTTATGCGGCGAAACGGTCGCTGTTGCCGAGAAACTGGGCGTTTCGGTGGAGACGACTGACGGTTTCGACCCGAAGGCCTTTCGTCTTGGTTCACCCGTCGATAGCGAGGCGCAGCAGGCGTCGTGGGACGCGCAGCGGCGCTATTGGGGCGGCCACGACAATGCACGCACCGGGATCTGGCGGGATCTCGCGTTGCACAAGCGCCCGACCGAGATCGATGGCCTCGTGGATGAAGTTATCCGGCTGGCTGGCAACAGCAATGTGCCCGTGCCGCACCTGCGAAGACTGAGTGCTGTCGTTCATGCAATCGAGCGTGGGGAGCAGGAGATGTCTGCGGGCGCTCTTTTGGGGATCGGCGCCTGAACGGCGCATGTCCATTGGCGGGGCAGCCGGTCGCCGAAGATATGCCGTCACGGATATAAGGCCTCGGTCGCATGAGCGACATTGATATCGCTGAGATATCACCATTAGGCCGGCTCAGACATTCGGCATGCCTTTCGGCCTGAGGTGGCGCAACTACGACGAAGGTTTCTTCTTCGAGATCGTCGAGCGCAGAGGTGGGTCGGTCTGGTCAAGCCGCCGTTGGCGCGAGGCAGACGAGCGGAGCCGATACGTGGAGTATCTGAATTGAGGCCGGAAGCGGTCAGTCCAATTCCAGGTTCAACTTACGATAGCGGGCTTCATCGGCAGTGCACAAAATGGCGCCTTCCAGCTCACTAGGGAGACAGAACCCAGAATTCCAACTGGTTTTTCATTCGCCGGGCCATGCCAGGGCGCGCAGCCGAATCTTCACCCTTGAGCAGCCTGGTCAAGTCACGTACGCCGGCCTCCTTGTCAAAGACGTAAGAGTGCCGGGTTGCAAAGCTGAACTTCTGATACCATTTGGCCGGGTCGATGAGCGAGGCGTCAATCGCGATAATATCGGGTTCCACATAGATGCTCGATTGATCGGCCAGCCCCAGGCGTTGATCTCGGTGAAGCTTCCTACTCAATCCCAAAGGCCGATCATGTTCGGAGGAGTAGATCGTGATGCGCTGCGCGTAGCTTGATATCGGCGCGTTCGGATCGAACGGAGCTTCCTCCTTTTGCCTGAAAAAGCTGGTCGATATGTCGGCGGCAGCGAAGATAATTTCGTTGAATTTCATCTGGCGTCGATGCCGCGTTCGGGGAGACTTGCCAGATATTTTGTCAGCAAACGGCTTCCCATCGAGTGCGCAACGATGCTGATATTTTCCGCATCGACGGCGCCGGTTATCTTATCCATGAACAGCTTGAAGTTTTGCTCCGCCGTGTCAGTCGAAGACTCGTCATAGCCATAGCTTAGAAGTTCCCCGTCGCTCGGCCATGTGTAGCTGATGACGGTTGATTTGGCGGCTATGTCCTCCTGAATGGTGGCGCCGCGCCGGATGCTATCCGCGAACGAGTTGTTGTATCCGTGTATGAAGATGACGACCGGCCGATCAGCGTTCATGCGCAGGCGGTTGAGAAATGCACCCTCACCAAGTGCGGTGAGGGACTCGATTGAGGACACGTCTTCGAGGTCGTTTCCGAATTTCCGGCCGGCCTTGAGCTTAACGTTGGCTACACCGAAATCATGTCCGCGAAGTCTGCGATCGGACGAGTATGCAGTATCCGGGCGCTGCAGGTCGACGCGCACCCTGTCAGTCGCATAGAGAAGGATGATCTCCGCCTCAGGTCGCGGCTCGGCGGCATCTGGCGGCGGCACTGGGTCGGCCGCGGCATTGGCAAATGCCAGATTGACCAACTCTCGATCAACTGGCCTGTCGAGGGAGATGGCGGACAGGCTGGCGAGCCTGACTTGTTCGACGTCCTGCACTGCCCATCCGTTAAATGCCGCGCCACGCGACAGTCCCTGCGTGCGAAAAGCCTGAGCTTGTTGCAGGAGCTTGTCGACGAGACTTTCGCCCACTTCCTCAGCCGCCTTTGCTAGATGGTGTTGGTCGGCAAAAGGAACTCCAGCCCATCGCTCCTCACTGATCAGCACGGCATAAAGGCTCGGCACATAAAGGCGGTCGACATAGTTGGTCACAATGTCGGCAAACCCTAGGGCAACGCTCGTTTCGTTTAGCGGTACGGCGCTTGAATCGATCGCTCCGGCCTGCAGTGACGCGAAGACCTCGCCGAACGCCAGAGTAACCGGCGCGGCGCCAAGCGCAAGCAGCGTTTGTCCATCATCTTCTGCCCCTTGACGAACCTTCAACCCCTGGAGGTCCTGAACCTCGAGAACCGGTCTCGTCGAACCGAAGATCGACGACGATACATGCCAGAAATCGAGGACACGATATCCGGCCTGTTCGACTTCGGCTTTTTCAAACGCGCCGACCTCGGAATCGATAGCCTTGCGAACTTCTATCGCGTCTCGCGCCATAAACGGTTCTTGAAGCGGCGATCGGGCGAGAGCCGGCACAAAGGGAAAGGGCACCACGACGATGTCAACGAGGCCGGCATCAAGGACGTTGAGCATTTCCCCGGCGCTTGCCAAGCCTGGCAGAAAGGACAGCGTTGCGCCGTTGCCGTCGGCTTGAAGTCGATCGGCCATGCGCTGAACCGCGGACGCAGCGTCGTCGCCAACGGTTGTAATGCGATAGTCGTCCGCCCGCGTTTCGTGGGGCGCCGCGCAGCAAATGAGAAACACGGCGGCAAGAGAAATGTAGGGTTTCAACTGCGCTCTCCCCAATCGGAAGCAGGCATGACGCGTATACATTTCGTCGCGTATACTATCAATCGTCAGAATTTTCTTAGTCGGTGGCTAGGTTGCGGTTCAGTTCTATATGTCCTTATGGCGATGGGTAAATAGGGCTGCTTTCATCGACTTCGTTCTTCTCTCCGGTCACGTCCGGGGTGGGAACATTCGATAAGAAGCCGCCTATTGGACCGATTTCTGTATCGAGCAGAAGGAACGCCACTTCATTTGCGATTCAAAGCGCGTTGCGCCGGTCGATCGCAACGGAACATGCATTATTGGATACCGACGATGTGGCGGCACTTGTCTCGGCAATAGCTTCTTGCGCGCCGAGAGGAGTATCCTCGAACCGGAACAAGGCCGCGACTGCGGCCCGGGCTTTCGCCCGCCCCCGCGGAGCCAGCGAACCTAGCGGGTTTGGCGTGAGCGAAAAAAAATGGTGCCAGGGGCGGAATCGATGTTGTTGTTCAAATGTTTGAAAAGAAAAAAATATTAGTAGATCGCTAATATAAAAATACCCCCGAATATACCCCCAAATCTACGCGTTCCGGTGGTTCGATTCCGAAAACAAACCGCTCGCGACAATGTGAATGCCTTTTGCTACTCTATCCATCCCTCGGGGTTTGTCACCACCGGGGCATCGCGATGCTCCCAAACAAGGAGTTCTCGCGATGAGGATACTATCGAAACGGCAGGTGAAGGAGATGGTCCTGTATTCACCACAACACATTGCTCGCCTGGAGGCGGCAGGCCAGTTCCCAAAGCGGATACGGCTGGGCCAGAACCGGGTTGGCTGGGTTGAGGATGAAGTGCTCGACTGGCTTCAACAACGCATCGACCGTCGAGAAGTGCCTGCTCGACTCTCCTGAACAAGGAGCGGGTGGATCGTCCGGCCGGGCGGTCCACCCATTCTCCGGTATTGCGTGTGAAAGCTCGAATTCTCTTGATCAGCGGAACCCAGGTTTGATCCCATCGGTACCCATTAATCTTGTCACCAAGTTAGCGGCATTTCGTGAAATGGGCTCACTATAGCTCCGGGCTGGTCGAGGCGGTCGCACAATTGTGCGTTTTAGGCTGCTGGTTACAGCCCAAGGAAGCCGAACGCTGGGTGGCTCTCGTGGTTGAACCCGGCACGAGGCTTGAATGCGATGGAACGGGATGGTTTGGTACGAGCCCACGCTTGTTTAAGCCCAACTTGCGGCAACTGTATTCGTGAATAACCAAGGCCTATGAGCTGAATGATAAAGTTCCCCATCTTCAAGTCTCTGACTTTGACAAACTACGAGCTTTATCCGTCATCGTGCGACGAACCATTCAAGATCAATTTTCAAGCTGGCCCCAATCTAATTGTGGGTGTGAATGGTAGCGGCAAGACAACCCTGATTGGAATTTTGTTCCGCTCTCTTTCAGGTCCATTTGACCTGCCATCCGCTACCTCAGAAACCGAGCTTGGTCAGATCAGAGCACGCGCGGTGCCGCTGACAAAGCGCGAGCGGCAGGTGTTTGGAGCCCGCGTTGCTGATGGCGCGGGTAGAGCTCAAGCAACTCTCAGTGTTGATTTTGGTCCACGCGCTATTTCCTTAACACGACGACTCTCTGACTTAGCGCTTGTCGATCTGGCTGTGGACGGCGAGAGCGTTGAACTTCCAGAGCCAACTGGCAGGGAGGCCAACGAGAAAGCCTATCAACGCGCAATCTGCGATTTGTTTGGGGTAGGCGATTTCTTTGATGTGCTGATCATTCTGCGCTTTTTGATTTTCATGATGGAAGACCGACGTGCTTTGGTTTGGGATCCAAGTGCGCAACGCCAAATTTTCCGTGTGCTCATGCTGCCGCCTGCACGAGCGAAGGAATATGCAGTAGCCCAGCAGGCTGTGATTTCAGCGGATAGTAATCTGCGAAACACCAATCAAATGATTAAGCGGCTTAAGGATCGTGCGTCGCAAGCCGAAAGGCAAGCTGATCAAGCTGAGGCGGCCGAGGCCCAAAGAACGATAAAGATCGCAGAAGCGGACGCAATTAGGGACAAGTTAGAAAATGCGACGGCGGAACGCATTGAAGCGGATGAGGAACGTAAGGCGCTGAGGCTTGCACGCCTAAAAGCACTGGAAAGTCGTGACTCACTTCTGAGAGAACTGGAACGCATCAAGATTGAGGCACTTCGCCATTGGTTGAGTCCGACGCAGGAAACAGCTCTTTATGTACTGGGCCATCTGCTCGCTGATGGCCGGTGTTTGGTTTGCAACACAAAGCCGTCGCCTGCGGCTGCAGAACTCAACGACCGTGTTCGACAGGGTCTTTGCCCAGTTTGCGGCAGTAAACATGCGGATCAAGAGGCAGTAGTTTCGGTAAGTGAAGTCGACAAAGCTCGAATTGTAAGGCTCGAAGAAGAGCTGCAACTCGCAACTCAGCAAATCACTGAGGCTGAGCAGCAGATGGAGAAGTCTCAGGCGCGATTTGAGGCGTCTGAGAGTGAGTACATTGATCTAGAAATGCGAAGGATCGCCGTTGATCGAGAGCTTGTGGAAATTCTACGAAAAATCCCTACCGAACGGGCGGCAGTTGGTTCAGTGAACGACGAAATTGGTTCTTACCAGGCGGTTGCCACGGAAGACCGAAATAGATTGAAAGAGGCCGAAAAGCGATTTGAGGCTGTGGTATCAGAGGCGCTTCAGAGTGTGCAGAAGTTACAGGACGATATTGCGAATGCCTTTTCAGAATACCTGCAACTGTTTCTGAAAGAAAGTGCCACGCTAGTTTACCAAACTGTATCGGCGAAGGTTGGACAGGGCGGCGACGGTGCCCGTTTTACTTTTCCGGCGTTTCGCCTGGCGATGACTGGCGGGGCGACTGCCGGCGAGACTATTCGTGACGAACCTGGCGATGTGTCACTTTCACAAGCTGAATTTGTCGATCTGGCCTTCCGTATGGCTCTTCTGAGTATTGCTGCCGATGATCATTCGTCGTCTTTGGTGGTGGACGCCCCGGAAGCGTCATTGGATTTTCTGTTTGCTCATCGCGCTGGTGATCAATTGGCCGCATTCTCATGGGCTACGCCAACGAACAGGGTGATCATTACCTCGTATTTGCCTAGCAAGCACCTTGTGACCTCATTTCTTGAGCGCATTCCCGAGCCACAAACTCGAAAAAGTCGAATAGTGGACCTGATCCATCTAGCAGCAGATAACGCCGCGCTACGAGCGGATCGGCCTAAGTATGAGCAGTTTTTGAACGAAGTCATTGAGAACCTTGGGGATTTGAATGACTGATCATCGCCACGACAGCTATGATGATCGGTTGCGGTTGCTGCTGTTACTTGATGCATGCGAGGTAGCGGACATTAGTCCCGTGCCGATAATGCGGTTCCATGCTCTCGCGTTCTTGGCGAACGTTCTCGGGCCGGTCTGGTCCCTTGATAGCTACGAAGGAAAGATCCTTAAGCGAAGAGGAGGACCATTCTACCCTGAACTTCAGGAACAGTTGGACCATCTGGTCGGACTCGGCCTTGTCACAATTCACAACATTGGTCACTCGTTCATTGAGGGGCGCTGGCGGCTTGAAGGCGAATTCGCTCTCAATGCTGAAGCAACCAAACCATTGATAGACGTAGCTGCTTCGTTTTCTTCAGAGCGGCGTGTCATGGCGTTTCTTCGAAGGTTGGCTATCGCTGCCAGTCAGATCAGTGAACCTATCGAAGTCCTGGTCGGTTTCGATGCAACTTGGTCAGATCAGCGCACCGGAACCGGTGATGTAATCGACTTCTCAGAATGGCGCCGTGCAAATTACTCTGCGTATGCAATTCAAGCATTTGAGCAGTCCATTGCGAAGGGAGTAAGCTCAACACGTGGGGATAGACTTCAGGTATATATGCGATACCTCGAGCGGAGGCTGCATGGCACAGCCTAACTCCATAAAGCCAGATAGTAACGAATTGTCGTCCCGAAGACTTGTCGATCCAAACGATGCCAATCCGCTGGGCAGTGCGGACGTTGATGAAATGGTGTCTGTTGCGCATGAAAATCTAGGTGTGGACCCAGAAATCGATGTTCCTTCAGACCGGATAGCGATCCAAGCGATCGCCAAGGCCGTATCTGCACGGATTCGAAATGATGCTTTTTCGTCCGATAGAAAGGTCTTGAGTGCCTTCCTCATTTCGGATCGCTCAAGAGCTGATGCGGAACAACTGTCGGCTCAGCGAGAACCCATCGTGGATAATGGTTCTATAGCATTTTCTGGAAGTCTCTGGATCGCGGGGCCAGCCTTTAGGAGAGCCTACAGACATTCGTTTTCGCATGCGAACACGTCAGAAATATTTGAGGAAATAGAAGATCTCGGCTTGGGAAATTCCCGGATTTTTTTGTTTGATCCCAATGCGACGGATTTTGAAATCAGGTATTATCCTTATGGGATTAGCGATGCCGACACGGTCCAAATTTTCCTAATTTGGCAGCATGAATTTAGTATCGAAGCGCTCGATCGGGTGCTTCAACGCTTTTATGAAACATCAATACGAACTCCTGATGCTAAGATTGGCCCTGAAGGCCCTTGGAGCAACCCAGCAAAATATGTTCCGCGTCCGGAGACCGAGGCGTTTCTTCAGAACTGGATGAAGATAGCTATCAATGTGGGATTTCAGGCGCCGTATTCGTGTGAGTTTGAGAAGCCGGGCACCGAAGGCCGCTGTGACTTGATGCTTGTCTCGAAGCATCCCACGTTAGAAAATACCCAAATTCATCATGCTGTTATGGAGCTAAAAGTTCTGAGGTCTCGAACCTCTGGTGATAATCCTGTGTCTGAAACGGTGCGCCGGGAGGCGGTTGAGAAAGGGCTAAAGCAAGCAATCGCGTACAAGAACGAACAAAATGCTGAACTAGCTATGTTATGCTGCTTTGATATGAGAACAGTAGCTCACTGTGACAACGACGGGTGTCTCGAGCCAATTGCGGCTCCTGCGAAAACGGCGGGCATAGAGCTGCGACGGTATCGAATGTATGGCTCTTCGGATGATCATCGAAATGAAACATATGGAGCTTCGTCACATCCGTCTTAAAACGAGAAGGGTTTCAGGAAGTTCCTCGTTCCCACCTTGCTGAGCAGAAGTACGCATTGATCTGAAGGGCTCCTTGCGCAGCACGGAGCAATTGGCATCTGGTGCCAGTTCGCACAAAATGTCCGCCACAGGCACTGGTACACCTGCATATTTGCTGTCGCCTACCACCATCCAAATCTCACCATTGGCGGCAAGAGCCTTGGATGATCCCTGCATTATATTGAGCATGTCGGCAAAATAGCCGCCGATCATATCAACAATACGTTTGTCCCAGAGCTGTTCTCGAACCTCCTCTAAACGAGACAATGTACGCTGAAGCTTAGCCGAATTCCGAGGTGCATGCGCGAACGGCCGACTAATTTGAACGTGAGACGCCAGAGTTGCCAGGCGCAGTTTTTTGTTGATAGAGAAATCTGCAAAATATCCCAGCATCCACAGCTCAACATTGTAAACATCCGTGTAGTCAAAAGAATTAGGATATGGTGGGGAAAAAAGGACCAAATCCACCTCGGGTGCGGATTTGATGAGTTCTCGGGAGTCGCCGCCCGTTAGATTGTAGCGAAGTTCTTTCCTTTCGGCATGGCGGACAATATCTCCGATTGCGGCCTCCACCGCCCGCAACATAAGAATATCAACCTGCCTCGGGTGCTTGTGATTTTTGTTCCACCCTCTGCGGTATCTGCGCCCCTTCCCGCTCACCAAAACATTACTAAGATCAATCAATACGCCGCCCAACAATACCCTGAACAAGCGCGCGTTATCCCTATTCGAAAGTGCATCAATTGCTAACCGGTATGAGGCAATGCGTTCGGCGACTTCAAGATCAAATATCCAACGGTCGTTCTTTCCCGGTTCAATAAGTGTCTCTGGGGCGTGTTCATACAGTTTATGCAGATCAGGTTTGAGACGGTTTACCTCGCGCACCACGTCAGCAAAGTCGGTGGCCAATGTGCCCATGTCATAGGTGGTCAACTTCGCTTTTATTAGATCGGCCAAGTATGGATTGACCTCGAAGGTGTAGGGCATAATGCCAAGAAACTGGCAAGCCAACGCGGTAGTCCCCGATCCCCCAAACGGATCAAGACAGCGCTTGACGCTCACGGCACTTTCGGAGACGGCTTTTGCGATCAATTCTGGAGCAAATGCTTCTTTGAATTTTCTCCAATTTTGAAATGCGAGCGCACTTGCACCGGAATTGGTGGCTAGGGTTCGTACGCTGCGGCCTGATACCCAACCGTCAAATGAAACTGGCATTTGTTGCTCCTTCAAGAAGGAGACAAATGACTGAGTATCAATAATATCGTGTTGGCTCATATGGTTAACAGATGCTTTCGCTCGACACCCTCGGGGCGGTGATAGCGTAGCTGAGGGGGTCTCCAAAAGCCAAAAGCCCGCGCGCTGTTTTGGCCTCTGACGCCGTTCAAACGCTATCCGCTTTGGGCGCTAAGGTCACCCTACGTTTGTTGATCGATTCAGTTGGATGGGCTAGACGTGATCTCTTTGCGTCGCCAGACTCACTGAAGCAGATCATGGGACGCGGCATTTTGCCCTTATAGCTCGGGAGGCGTCTTGAAGCTGCCGGCTCGAAAACACAAAGCGGTCGTTCAAGTGCGGTTACGACCACATTCTCCTCGCTATTTCTCTCTCTTCGGGACCGACCACATCTGAATAGATTGCCGTGGTTGTGAGACTTGCATGGCCGAGCCATTTCTGGACGAGAGTGAGCGGGACGCCGGCCAAGACTGCGGAAACCGCAAACCCATGTCGCAACCCGCGTGGAGAGGCATGAAGTTCGGTGACGCCAGCCCTTGCCATTACTTCTTTCACCCTACGCCAGGCGAAGGTGCGACCGAAGGACCAAAGGAGCGTATCGGGATGTTCGCCGCCGCGACCTTCAAGCAGCAGCCTGACCAACTCGGCGGGGACAGGTATCTCCCGCACGACCACCTTGCCGCGCTTCTTCAGTGAGCGGATAGCGATCAGGTTCTCCCCCGACTGAACCGACGAAACCGTGAGCGACAGCGCCTCCGATATCCGGCAGCCGGTGTACGCCAGCGTCAGGCAAAGGGTACAGATTTCATGATCGTCCCGTGCCGCAGCATCGAGGAAAGCACGCCTCTCATCGGAGTTGAGGTATTTACGCCGGCCGTCCGCTGCATAGAGGCTGCGGTGCTGTTGGAACGGCATCTCTGAACGCCAAGGTGTCGAAGTCATATAGGGTTTATCGGGGCGGTTTCTTGGTTGGCTTACGAACCAATCAAGCCCAGTTAGATTGCCCCTCGGTGAACAAAATGGACAATTTCGTTCACACGCCTACCGGGCCGCCATCCTACAGCCTCCCACCCTGGGAGACAGGCGGCATGTCTAGCTGACCGACTGCAAAATTTCAATAATAATTCCCTGTATTGTCTCACGAAATTGAGATGAGAACAATTTTGTCCATTCTGTTTTCAGTGATGAACGAAACAAACAGAAGCAATAGCGCTGATCACGTGCGTTTTTATTTACCAAACATTGCCGTCGTCCTCTGGCCAGCCTCACTCGCATCCAGAGGAATGAACCATGCGCCTTGCAATCGCGGCCGCCGCGCTGGCGGCTTTCACAGCATCCGCTTCCGCCAATTCTGAGATCGTCGTGGGTAAAGATACGCCGCTCTACACGATGTTCTGCGTGGAAGCCGATCCAGCGATCACGCTCATGCAGCGGCTGGTCAAAGGCGATCCGCTTACACCATCAGATTATGGCAGCATGTGCGCGCTCTATGCCGAGCGCGCGATTGTAGAGACCGTTCACAGTCGCCAGGACGATCCATTCGGCCACACCTGGACACTCGCTTCGGTGCGGCTCCCGAACGATCGCGTCGGCTATATCCTTACCAGCCTGTCGGTCGTGGAAGGCATGGAAATTTGATCGAAATACATTGCCGTCCGTCTCGGTCGGCAATGCCGTCCGCGTGATTTGCAGTTGAGATGCTGGTTATGCGATCGCGTAATTTCGCGGTCTCCGCAGCTATAGCATCCTTCTGGCTCGCCGATCTGCTGGGGCCAGCGACGTCGAATCCATGATGGTCCCTGCCACAGATTGGCTGTCGGGAGGGACCAATGGAACGATTTGATCCGCATCCGCAACGCGAGCTTGCGAGCTCAACGGCGTTGCCAACAGAAATCACGGAAGCCATTGGCGCCGTCGAAATACTGACGCGCTTTGATGTCCAGCCGGGTACTGAGGTTCCGCAGAACATATTGCGCGCCAGCGTTGTGGTATTCCATCCAGGTGCAACGCTTCAGATCGGGTCGCCGGACGATGCGTTTGTTGCCCTTTGGGCCGAACGTCTTTTCATTCAAGACGGTTCGATTGAAAGCAAGATATTGGTCCCCCGCTACGAGGTATGGTCGGGTAAGGGCGGCGCATTCGGGCAGAACGGCGCGGCGGGAACCAACAAACATCCCAATGGTTTTGACGGCGCTGACGGTGCGCCTGGCAACAACGGCAACGCCGGTAGGGAACTGCCAGCATTCGTGCTTCTTGTGGACGCGATTGACTATGGCAAGGAGCCGACGCCGGGCAAGCCGCCGGTCTCTTTTCACGCCACCGGAGTAGATGGCGGATTTGCTGGTGCGGGCGGAAACGGTGGAGCCGGTGGCCGAGGCCGTGACGGATACAAAGGCTACAGTTATGACGACGATTTCCCGATTCCCTGAAGGAGAAAATCAAGATGGCATGGGTTTGTAATTTGCCGCCAAGGAATGGCGGGAATGGCGGAAATGGCGGTCGCGGTGGAACAGGCGGCAGCGGCGGTGATGGTGGAAATGGCGGCGCCATCTGGCTTGCCGGCACAAAGCGTGCGCTTGAGAAGACCCTCGCGTTTTCGATCTACAATTTGGGTGGCGCGCCTGGTGCAGGGGGTGCTGGCGGTGCAGGTGGAAATGCAGGCGCACCGGGAGGAGCCGGTGGGTTCACGCCGGGCTGCCCGACGTCAAAAGCTGGCCACAGCGGCAGTGCCGGCACTGCGGGAGCACAGGGCAGTGACGGTCAGAAAACAGGCAACCGCGGCCCCGTCTATCTGGTTGAATTGAGTTCCATAGCGTCGATTTAAGTCGAGGTTGCCGGCCAGACCTGGGAGGGCTTTGAAGGGAAGCCGGCTACCGCTTGCCACGACCTTTGGCTGCACCCTTGCGCTTGCGACCGAGCCCCATCGACTTCGCGAGTTCTGATCGCGCTGCTGCATAGGACGGTGCAACCATCGGGTAGTCGGAGGGGAGACCCCATTTCGCACGGTATTCGTCAGGCGTCATGTCGTAGTGGACACCGAGATGCCGCTTTAGCGATTTGAACTTTTTCCCGTCCTCCAGGCAGATGATGTAGTCCTGCTGAACAGACCGCTTCACAGGCACTGCAGGTACCGGCTTTTCTGCTTCTTTCGCCGCTTCGCCATCCGACAGCTTGGTGAGTGCTGCACGCACGGTCTCGATTAGATCTGGCAGGTTCGAAGCATGAACGGGATTGTTCGACACATAGGCTGCGACGATATCGGTGACATGCTCGACCAGCTCTTCTTTGCTTATTGCTTCGGTCATTGAATGTGTCCCTTTGATGCCCCTCCAAGTGCCATACGCGGCTGAACCGACGCTGGCAACGGAGGGGGATACTGAGGGGGATACTGTATCCCCAAGCAATCGAGCGATATTAGGGTCCACACTGATGCTCATTGAAGAACATATTGGCTCATTTTTCGAAGCTGGCGTTTTGTGATTAATGCACTTGTCGTGCATCTCCACCCTGTAGTCCCTCCTCATCGTGCAAACTTCACATTGACCAAAATAGTGCGCTCGATAAATTGGACTGGGGCGCAGTATTGGGGAGGGGGCTTCTATGAAGCTTTTGTTCGGACGCGCTCAAAAAGGCGCAGTCTTTTCGCTCGTACCTTTGAGGCTGGGTACCGGCGTCATGTTCCACCTGCATGCAGAACTCGAACTGGACGAAGAGGAGAAACAACTCCTCAAGACCTACAAGTTCGAGCGGGCCGTCATTGTGGCTTCTGACATGATGGACGATCTGAAGAAGTCGATCCGTCCAGCCGCTTTGGTCGCAATCGTAGCGTTCGGCCTGGCCTGGCTCCTGATGTCGCTTGGCGCGGCCATAGCAATCGCCTTCCTCGTCTTCTGCTTGATGACCGCGGTCTATTTCAACGCAATGCGCGAACAGATCCTGGTCAGCGATTTCCTCAACGGTGGTCGCTCCTTCCCATGCGACAGCGTGGTCGAGCTGATCCACAAGGAAGCGTTCCTGGAAAACACCTGCGGCTATCTCAGGCAGGTTCTTGAAAGCGCCAAGCACTGGAACGATCGCGAGATCATTCCGATCGCCGCACTCGACAAGAAAGTGGCCAAGCTCATCGTCCTGCGTGGCTCCAGTGCCTGACCATCCGATCTATCGTGGCTTCGGTCTGCGCGGCACATTCGAGCGGCTAGCAAAACGCACGCTCGATGAGGTCGGCAAGTCCGGCGCGCGGCGAAAGATCGAAGCCATGTCGGTCCAGGCAGGGGAGCAATTGGCTGATGCCGGCTTGGACACCGAAGAAGGCATTGGGTCTTTGGCAAGACACGTTGCCATTGTCGCACTCTCGCAGTTCGCTGACGAAGATATCGACGTCACGGCCTGCGTCTACTTCGAGCCGCTGGCCGGCGCCATCTACCGTCTCATTCAGTATGAAGAGCTCTTTGTTTTGCCGGAGGTCGCCGCCGAAGGTTTGGCAGCGCGATCGGCGATCTGGGAAGCCGAAGACGGCATTCTCAAACTGGCGGCAAGGCTTGATCAGTTGGACGAGGTGGCAGGCCTGCTCGCCGGGATGGTTACTACGTTGATCGAGTCGCTGGTGATCGCGGTACCTTCGCTTCTGACGCCCACGCCGACGGATGACACTAACATCGTTTTTGACACGCCGCTTCTCGACAATGTCAACGAACTGCCAGCAGCGGTCGAGAATATGGTTCAGCTTGCCTTCGCCCCGGATTGGGCTGAGCTGGGTTTGACCGAAGCACTCAAGTCTCGGCTAGAGTTCAATTTGCTGGCTGCGTCGGGCGCAGTTCCCGGCGAAGCGTCAATCCGCGACCGCTCGGTCAAACTGCCGAGCCGCGCACCGACTATGCCACCCACTCAGCTGCTCGCCACCTATCTTGGCGGCACACCGCTACCAGCTTTGTTCGACGTCTCTGTTCCAATCGCGATTCCGCTTGAGACTCGCTTTGAACATCATCACATCGTCGCAGGTTCAGGCCACGGCAAAACACAGGCTTTACAGACGCTCATCCTCCACGACCTCGATGCTGTCGCGAAAGGCGAGGCCACCATTGTTGTCATCGACAGCCAGGCCGACCTCATCAACACAATCGCCGGCATGCAGGTCTTTGCGCCAGGTGGTCCGCTGCATGACCGCATCTGCCTGATCGATCCGACCGATGTCGAATACCCCGTAGCACTCAACCTCTTTGATGTCGGGCAAAGCCGGCTCGGTGCCTATTCGCCACTCGATCGCGAGCGGCTGACCAACTCCATCCTCGAACTCTACGACTTCGTGCTTGGGTCCTTGCTCGACGCGGGCATGACGCAGAAGCAGACGATAATCTTCCGCTACATAACCCGCCTGCTACTACACATCCCCGGCGCCACCATCCACACTTTGCGCGAGTTGCTCGAAGACGACGGCTACGATCGTTACCAGCAATACATCGCCAAGCTCACAGGCTCGGCACGTGCCTTCTTCGACAATGAGTTCCGGGGCAAGGAGTTCACCCAAACACGCCGCCAGGTTCTTCGCCGCCTCTACGGCATCCTCGAGAACCAGACCTTCGAGCGCATGTTCTCGCATCCGAAGAACAAACTCGACCTGTTCACCGAGATGAATGCCGGCAAGGTCATTTTGGTCAACACAGCAAAGGATCTGCTCAAGGAAAACGGGACCGAGATATTCGGGCGCTTCTTCATCGCCATGATCGCACAGGCGGCCCAGGAGCGGGCCATCCTGCCGAAGGCCAAACGCCTCCCGACGTTGGTTTACGTTGACGAGGCAAGCGACTACTTCGACCGCAACATCGGCCTCATCCTCAGCCAAGCGCGCAAGAACCGCGTCGGCATGATCCTGAGCCATCAATATCTTGGGCAGCTTGAGCCCAAGCTCCACGAGGCGATCTCGGCCAATACGGCCATCAAGTTCGCCGGCGGGGTATCGTCAAAGGATGCGCGCGCCTTAGCGGGTGATCTCAGGACAGACGCCGGCATGATCGAGAACCAAGATCGGCTGTCCTTCGCCGCCTTCATCAAGGGTGTGACTAAACAGGCGGTCTCTATGCGCATCGAGGCCGGGCGCATGGAGCGGGCGCGGCGCATGGACAGTGATGAACGGAGAGAGCTACGCGCCCTCATGCGAGAGAAGTATGCCGTGCATCACTCGGAGGTGGGCGAGGACAACAACGAATCTAAGTCCGGGGACGAACCGACCCCGCCGGAAGACCAACTCGACAGCGGCGAACCGATGAGATGGGACTAGTTCAGGTATTCAGTTGGCGACCTATTCTGTGGACCTTGGCACTCCTACTCGGCCATGCCGGCTGCAACGACAAGGGCAGCCGCGCGTCCCTAGCTCCTGTCTTCTATCAAGCCAGAAGCGAATGACAGCTTCGAGCCCAAAGTCGTATTTCGTATCGACAATGCGAATGGCAGCTTTGCGCCCTCCAACTCGATCGTTCATCGGCTCCGCCCGCCTGCAGAAAGCGGACACTGCGCCTGGTAGTATCAGCGTGATCGCCTTTTCGACCATTGCGATCCAGTTTGAGCTTCCTACCGCGTTCCCGGCAGCCTGATCGAGGGTTTCATGCCGCCGGAAAGCTGACAATTGCAACGTTTTCGAGCAATTCAAGTGCATGGTCGGCGCCTGAATGTATTTCTGACAACAAGCCCACTTCGAGGCTTTCAACCCGGCACTGCCGCCGTACCGATCAGAAAGCATTGCCGCCCCAATCAGACGCTTCCGACGCCCTTCTACGTTGCGGCACGAACTGAACCGCTATGCTAGATGACATCTCGTAAAAGCGGATTTGGGAATCGTCTGGCGAGCGTTACGGCATAGAAGGTCTCGCTTAGTTGCGGGAACCGGTCCGCCTCGACGAGCCGGCCGCTCTCAAGTTCGTCCTTGACGACAATGGGCGGCACGATGGCGAGCCCGGCTCCCTCGCGGGCGAGGAGGCGGATCATCGCCATGTCGTCCACCTCCGCGGCGATGCGGGGGCGGATACGTAGGCGATCGAACAGCGCGTCGATGCCGGACCGGATGCTGCTCTCGACGGTCGGCAGGATGAGTGGCTCGCGCGCGAGCAGGTCCTCGAATGCATCGTTTGCGCCGATCCGCTCTGGCGTCCCGATGAGGCTGACCGGCTGTTCGGCGATCGCATGGGATATCCACGGCGTGGCTGCGTCGCGCGGCGGCGCGATGTTCGCGAGGACCACATCGAGCCGGTGCGCTTCGAGATTCTGGAGCAGATCGCCGAGCGCTCCGGACCGGATGACCACCTCCACATCGTCGCGGCCAAGCAGTGGCTGCAGGAAACCGATCTGGAAGTTCCGCGAGAGCGTTGCCAGCGACCCGACGCGGAGCACCTGAAGCCGGCTGGATGGCCGTTCGCCGAGGGTGTTCAGAAGCTCCTCGCCGACCGCGAAGATGGCGTCGGCGTGATCGAGCGCGATGCGACCTGCCTCCGTCAGGAAGAGGGTCCGGCCGCGCCGTTCGAACAAGGGTTGGCCCAGCCGATCTTCAAGCTGCCGTATCTGCGTCGATACCGCCGACTGCGAGACGTTCAGCCGTTCGGCCGCGCGGGTCAGGTTCCCCTCGTGCGCCACGGTGTGGAAATAGCGCAGATGGTGGAAGTTCAGCTCTGCCATATCGTTCATGTAAACAGAACGACATGCCCAGAACAATGTATTTTTCTTGGTAGTAGGGCGCAGGATACAACGGAGGCAACACGGAACCGCTTTGGAAAGCATACTGCCCATGGACTATTATCTCACCCCCTTAATTGCGCCCGCGATTCTCATATTGGCGTCTCTGATCGCCTCCCTGCGACCCGGCCGGCGCCCGCCGCTCGTCCCGAAGCTCGCAGAGGGCGCGGCGCTGGTGGCGCTTGCCGCCGCGATCGCTTCGGCGGCGCTTCTGGTCGCTGAGGGCGCGCACACCGGACCGGTCTTAGGCCTCGGCGGGATCGGCCTCTCAATCCGGCTCGACGTGGTGAGCGCGACCATGCTGGTCCTAGTGGCCTTCGTCGGCTGGATCGTGCTGCGCTATTCGGCGTCCTACCTTGATGGCGAGGCGCGGCAGGGCGCGTTTCTCGGCTGGATGGCGGCGACGCTGGCCGCAGTGCTGCTGCTCGTGCAGGCGGGCAATCTCGTTCACTTCGTCCTGGCCTGGATCGCAACCAGCCTGTGCCTGCACCGGCTGCTGCTGTTCTATGGGAACCGCATCCAGGCCGTCAGGGCGGCGCGCAAGAAGTTCATCGTCGCGCGGGTTGGCGATGCGGCGCTGATCGGCGCGGCGGTTCTTCTCACCATCGGGTACGGCACGTTGGACATCGCCACCATCCTGGCCGCTGCGCGCGATGGCGTCATGCCCGCCGGCGTAACCTGGGCCGCCGGGTTGCTCGCACTTGCGGCGATGCTCAAATCGGCGCAGTTCCCAATCCATGGCTGGCTGACCGAGGTGATGGAGACGCCCACGCCAGTCTCCGCGCTGCTGCATGCCGGCGTCATCAATGGCGGCGGCTTTCTGCTGATCCGCTTCGCCGACGTGATGCTGCTCAGCCCCGGTGTGCTGGCGGTGCTGGTGATGGTCGGCGGCTTTACCGCGCTCTTCGCCGGCCTCGCCATGCTCTCCCAGTCGGCGGTCAAGAACTCGCTCGCCTGGTCGACCATCGCACAGATGGGCTTCATGATCATGCAGTGCGGCCTGGCGCTGTTCCCGCTGGCGCTTCTCCATATCGTGGCCCATTCGCTCTACAAGGCGCACGCCTTCCTCGCCTCCGGCAACGCTGTCGATCTGGTGGCGTCGATCCGCCGGCCCGGCCCGATCGCGGTCCCGAACGGCTGGGCGGTGCTGCGCGCCTTTGCGCTAGCGCTGGCGATCTACGCGGTCATCGGCTTCGGCTTCGGCCTGGAAACGAAGTCGCCGCAGGCGATCGCGCTCGGCGCGATCCTGATCTTCGGCGTCGCCTATCTCCTGGCGCAAGGGCTCGCCGACGCCGCGCCCCGGGTGCTGACCCGGCGCACCGCACTCTATGCCGTCGCCGCCTCGGTCAGCTACTTCGCGCTGCAGACCGGCGCCGAATGGCTGACCGCCGGAACGCTGCCGACGACGCCCGCGCCCGGGCCGCTCGAATGGGCGCTGATCGTGCTCGCCCTGGTCAGCTTCGGCCTTGTCGCGTTCGCGCAGGCGATGTTCCCGCTCTGGTCGAACCACCCGGCGGCGGCGGGTCTGCGCGTGCACCTGTCGAACGGCCTCTACGCCAATGCGGTGTTCGACCGTCTGGTCCGCAACTGGTCTGCCCGGCGCCCATCCTGACCCTCTGGAGACGATGAACTCATGAAAGCCGATACCAAAAACATATCCCTCGACCTCCAGGCGCTCAAAACCGCTGGCGACGCGGCAGCGCGGCAGATCCCGCCGCTCTGGCCACTCGCCTCCTATGTCGCTGTCAATCCCTTTCTGGGTCAGACAAATGGAACGCTCGCGGAGACCGGTGCGCGGCTCGCCCGCGTCGGCGGCATCCCGGTAACGATGCCACGGAGCTGGTACCTGGACCGGATCGCCGCCGCCGAAATCAAGGATGACGACCTCGCCGCGGCGCTTTCCGCCTCGCCGCATTCCCCCAAGCTGGGCCACGTCGCGGCGCTGAAGGCAGCGGCCGCTGAAGAACCTTCGGCGCTCGCCACGCTACCGACGGTCGCCGAGCTGGCGTCTAGGGCAAGTGGCATAGATTGGCCAGGCATTGTCGCCGATCGCGTCGGTGTCTGGGCGGGGGGCTATTTCGACCGCGGGCAGGCGCTGTGGGTGGCGCCGCGCGGCCGGTCGGCATGGTCCGCCTGGCGCGCCTACGCGAGCCACGATCTGACGCCCGAGATCATGGGCCTCGACGGGTTCGCGGCTTTCGTGGCGGATGCGGCGGAAAAACCGACCGAAGTGATCGCGCGCGCAGTGGAACGATTGGGCCTCGGCGAAGCAGCCCTCGCTACGTATTTCCACCAGCTGCTGTTGTCGCTCGGCGCCTGGGCGCAGTTTGCGCGCTATGAGTTGTGGCGCGCCGAACTGGCAGAGGGGTCCGATACGACGATCACCGATTTGCTGGCGATCCGGCTGCTCTGGGAAGAGGCGCTGTTCGCGCAGCACGAGACGGCCATCGGCGACGAATGGGCGGCGACGCGCACTGCCCACGAGGCGGCCATCGCGCCGACCGAGGATGGTATCGTCGACGAAATCCTGCAAGAGGCGGCGGAACGTGCTGCCCAGCGCGGCCTCGCCGACACGCTCGCCGGCCCGGCGCCCGATACCAACGAGGACCGGCCCGCGATACAGGCGGCCTTCTGCATCGACGTGCGCTCCGAGGTCTTCCGCCGCGCGCTCGAAGCGGTCGACCCGTCGACCCGCACGCTCGGCTTTGCCGGCTTCTTCGGCTTGTTCGCCAAGCATCGGCGCTTCGCCTCCGATGTCGAGGAACTGCGCCTGCCGGTGCTGTTCAACCCGACCGTGACATCCTCCTCCGGCGGCGACAACGAGGCCGACGATCTCGCAGCTCGCTACAAGGCCCGGGCGAAACGTGCGTGGGGCCGCTTCAAGCTCGCCGCCGTCTCATCCTTCGCCTTCGTCGAGGCGATGGGGCCGGTCTATATCGGCAAGCTGGTGCGCGACGGGCTCGGCCTCAGCCCGACGCCGGTTCCGAACGATCCGCCGCCGCGCTTCGACCCCGAGCTCGATCTCGAAACCCGTATCGGTGCGGCCGAGACCGTGCTCCGCGCGATGTCGCTGACCGATGGCTTCGCGCGGGTCGTGCTGCTTGCGGGCCACGGCGCCAACGTCGTCAACAACCCCCATGCGAGTGGCCTGCACTGCGGCGCCTGCGGAGGGTATTCGGGCGAGGTCAACGCGCGCCTGCTGGCCGGGCTCCTGAACGACGGCGAGGTCCGCGAAGGCCTGGTCGGGCGCGGCATCACGGTGCCAGAGGACACGCTGTTCGTCGCCGCGCTGCACGACACCACCACCGACCGGGTTACGCTCTACGATCGCGACGTCGCGGCCGACGCTCATGCTGCTGATCTCAAGCAAGTCCGACAATGGCTCGAAGCCGCCGGCAAGGTGACGCGCGGCGAACGCGCGTTGCGCCTGCCGCGCGCTGGCGACGAGCGCGATATCGGCATGCGCGCCCGCGACTGGGCCGAGGTCCGGCCCGAATGGGCGCTCGCCGGCTGCAAGGCCTTCATTGCAGCGCCACGGACCCGCACGGCCGGCCGGAGCCTCGAAGGTCGCGCCTTCCTGCACGACTATGACTGGAAGCAGGACGGTGAGCGCGGCTTCGGCGTGCTCGAACTAATCATGACCGCGCCGGTCGTCGTCGCCAGTTGGATCAGCCTGCAATATTACGGGTCAACCGTCGCGCCGGGGACCTTTGGATCGGGCAACAAGCTGCTGCACAACGTTGTCGGCGGCATCGGCGTCCTCGAGGGCAATGGCGGCAATATGCGCGCCGGGCTGCCCTGGCAGTCCGTGCATGACGGCGAAGATTACGTTCATGATCCGCTGCGCCTTTCGGTCTGCATCGAGGCGCCGCGTGAGGCGATGACCGACATCCTGGAGCGCCACGAAGGGGTGCGCGCCCTGTTCGACAATCGCTGGCTCCACCTCTTCGCGATGGACGGCGAAGGCCGGCTCGCCTGGCGCTATGCAGGCGATCTTGAATGGGAGCCGGTCGAACCCGCAACCGTCGCCCGTCGGCTCAAGGCGGTCGCGTGACGGCGACGCAGACAGAATCGCGCCTTTCGCATCTCGACGGGCTCGAGGCGGAGGCGATCCATATCCTGCGCGAGGGCGTCGCCGAAGGCCGCAACCCGGTGATGCGGCTCTCGGCGGGGAAGGACTCGACAGTTCTCGCGCACCTGGCGGTGCGCGCCTTCTATCCGTCGCCGCCCCTTTTTCCGCTGCTCCATGTCGGTGCGCCCTGGGAGTTTCGCTCGCTGCTTGCATTCCGCGACGCCTTCGCGGAACGGCACGGGTTAGAACTCGTCGTCTACGCCAACGAGGCGGGCCGTGCGGCCGGTCTGAACCCGTTCGAGCATGGCGACACCTACACGTCCGCCAAGCGCACCGACGCGCTGAAGCAGGCGCTCGATCGCGGCGGCAACGACATCGTCTTCGGCGGCGCGCGTCGTGACGAGGAGAAGTCGCGGGCCAAGGAACGCATCTTCTCGGTGCGCAACGAACATCATGGCTGGGAGCTGCGCCAGCAGCGCCCCGAACTTTGGCGAATCTTCAACACGCGGCTCAGCAAGGGCCAGTCGTTGCGGGTCTTCCCGCTGTCAAACTGGACCGAAACGGACATCTGGACCTACGCGCTCGCGCCGCTCTACTTTGCCGAACCACGGCCAGTGATCGAGCGCGACGGCGCGCTGATCGTCGTCGACAAGCCCGCCCGCCTGCCATTGCAGCCCGGCGAAAACGCCACAACTGAAACCGTGCGATTTCGGACGCTCGGCTGCTGGCTGGTCACCGCAGCGATTCGCTCGGAGGCCCGTGACCTCGCATCCGTCGTCCGCGAGACGCTGACCGCCGGCGCCTCGGAGCGTGAGGGCCGGCCGTCGGACCGTGACGGCGCCCGCTCGCTTGAGCGCCAGAAACGTAAGGGCTATTTCTGATGGCGGTCGCGCAGATGGAAATTGCGTCTCAATTCTCCGTTGCATACAAGCGCGCGATCCTCGCCACCATGCATGATAAGGAGCGGGTCATCCGCCCGCTGCTTGAAGGCGGGTTGGGCCTCCAGATCGTCTTGCCGGCGGGGTTCGATACCGACCGGTTCGGCACCTTCAGTCGCGAGATCGAGCGGACCGGCAGCCAGCTTGGCGCGGCGCGCGCCAAGATCGAGGCCTCATTCGAACATGACCGACAAGCGCAAGTCGCAATCGCCAGCGAGGGCAGCTTTGGACCGCATCCCTTCATCCCGTTCGTACCACTCGGACGCGAGATCGTTGTTCTTCGAGACCGCGAGTCAGGTCTTGAACTGATCGGCCATCACGCCGACCTGTCGACGAACTTTTCCCACGAGACAGTCAAGACCGTCGAGGCCGCGAGGGTTTTCGCCGAGAGGATTGGCTTTCCCCAGCATGGCCTGATCGTTATCGGCCTGTCGGACGCAAATCCGGCGCCGGAGAAATACCTTCGCAAGGACACTTGGACCTTCCCTGAGTTGAGCCAGAGCGTGTCGGAGGCGCTAGCGCTGTGCGGCGCGGCGCATGTCGAAACCGATATGCGCGCGCACCGCAACCCGACCCGGATGCGCGCGATCAAGCGCGCGACAATCGATCTTGTGCGGTGCTACCGCAGCGCTTGTCCGCGCTGCACGCGCCCTGGCTTCGCGGTCACCGAACGTCTCGACGGACTGCCCTGCGCCTGGTGCGGAGAGCCGACTCACGCGCTGCGCGCGGAGGTGTCGACCTGTTCGGGGTGCGGGCATCGTATCGAGCGGCCCGCTGAACCGAGAACCGCAGATCCTGGGCAGTGTCTGGGCTGCAATCCATGATGCACGATCCTACGGAGGGAACGGGATGGCCAGAAATCAGTCGCTTGCAGGGTACTTGAAAGATGCGGATGATCGCATCGAGTGGGTACTGTCGCATCCAAAAATGAGCGACTGGCTTAAAGATGCATTGCGCGGTGCGCGCAAGCGCGATCCAGAAGATTTGCTCAACGACCTGGCGGTGCTCGATCAACTCTTGAAAAGACGCGCTGAAGCTCAGATCGAGATTTCCTTGTCCCGCTTGAGTCACTCATCCGGTGAACCGATGGAGCCCGGAGGATGGCCGCGATAAATCCTGGACGCTTGAGCCCATTATCGGTCTGAAAGCTGCCAGTCCGTGATCGGCCCCATTGCCGACATCGCGTCGGGCAAGAACAATGGTAGCTTTGTCCGCATTGCCGCCGTTGGCATCCTAGAGCTTCAGTATCAACATCCGACCCCGGCCAAGACATCGGTCGCACTCAGGAAAAATGTGATCGCTGAATATTCCTGTCCAACTCGGCGCCTCACCGACCTTTGTGCCACATAGCGCACGTTGACCCAACTCTGCTGATGCCCTGATCGTGCAGTATGCAGAAATTGGCCAAAGATAGCATCGGTCGCCGGACCCGCTTTCGTCGCGTGGCGAGGGGCAAGCGGCTATTCTTTACTGAGCGTGATCTTGCCATCCTGCAATTGCTGCACCGCTACCGATATCTGCGGGCTACGCAGCTCGCTTCACTACTCCAACCCCAGTCCCAAAACCGGTTCATCGAGCGCCTGGGCGATCTCTATCATGAGGCTGGGTTGATCAACCGGCCGACGGCTCAATGGCGTCGGTTCGACGCACGCTATCAGCCGATCGTGTACGAACTCTCCTCAAAGGGATTGGCTTTGCTCTATAGTCAGGGAGAACCACCGCCACGCGCCGTTACCTTTTCGGTTGGCGCAAAGGTAAGCCCCGCACCACAGTTCGAGCATGCCATGATGATCGTCGACGCGCTGGTAGAGGCTGAATTGGAGACGCGGAAAGCGCCGGGTCAGCGTTTCGTGCCGGTCGATGAGATATTGGAACGACTGCCAGCACGCTCAGCGGATCGAGGTGCACCAAGGCATCCGCTCGCCGCTCCGGTAACGATCCGGCCCAACCCGCATATGCCATCTGCTACGAAGCCGATGGCAACGCACCTGATCCCAGACGCACTGTACGGCATTGAGCACCTGATTGATGGAGAGAAACGATATCGTTTCTACGCGCTCGAATGCGAATTCAAGAATCCACATCGGAGATCGACAACACGCTTATCCAGCACTGCTCTGAAGCGTGCCGCATATGAAGCATTCATCGCCGAGCGGGGATTTCGCAAAGCATGGGGCATCCCAAACCTTGAGGTGCGGGTGATCAAGCGAGGCGATTGCGCCCACTAACAAAAAGCGGCGCCTGAAGACGCCGCTCGAGGTGCTACTATGGTCACGGCTTCTTGGGCTCTGGATGAGGATCGACGACCTCTAACGCTAGCGCCAGCGCTTCGAAGATCGTGATGTTCTTCGGCTCAGGATCCCAGAGCCGCCGAGCCTTGGGCACCCACCGCTGTAGTTCTGGGAACCGCGTTGCGAGAGCCTTTGCCTCAGAATATTTGTTTGGGAACCGACGCCGTTTCTCCACTTCGATGTCGATCAGGTCCTGCTGCTCCGCAACTCGTGCAATGGCTTCCATATTTGCACCGGCTTGCCGGCCTTTCCGGTAGCCCTTGCCGCGTCGTTGGATAACCAGAACGTCCGGCTGCATCTGCGCTATCCATCCTCTGGCATGGCTCGCCGCATCGCTCGGCGAGTAGCTGGCTGAATAGGAAACATGCCAATAGCGGAGTTGCTTGCCGACAAGAAACACATAGGCGATCCGCCCGGTACCAGCGGCAATACCCAGTACTTTGGCCCGTCTCATACCGTCCGGTTGGCTACCATTTCTAATCGGCGGGATAGATCGGAAAGCCTGTGGGCCCGGTTGAAGCCTGGCTTCTCGCCTGTGCTCGCCGCAGCCGGCAGTCTTTGAAGCCGTTCGACTAAACTATCGACCGTCTCATCAAGGAAGCCGGCAAGAAGCGCATCAAGCGACTTGCCGTAGATGAGCGAGAGCGCGACCAGTTGATCGGCGGTTGGCAGGAGACGACCTTTCTCCATATCGCAAATGCGCGCCCGCTCGATCCCCAATAAATGCGCCACGTCGGCCTGCAAGAGGCCAGCCTTTCGGCGCCACGCCCTGAGGTCCAGGGCAATGCTTTGGTTCTTCATAGTTGTGAAAAGAACTTAGGCTGATAAACGCACCAGCCGATCCGTCCCGGACCACGCATCGGACCTCGTGCCGCGATCGCCGGTTTTCAACTTCGGACAACTGCAACGATGTGGGTACGAACGGCAAATGGTACTACTCGAGCATAACCGCTGCGCATGAGCGGCAATAGGCACCCAAAGTTGCAGCATCAGCCTGCGCATGTGGATAAGCACTGCACGGCCGGTTTTGTATCGAGGGGGCTTTTCACGGATGGGAAGATCAAATTCCATTGCCACCGGACGAGGGCCCACTATATCTTCCGCCATGGTGGAGCCATGGTTGCTGAGATTGGCCCGCCAAAAAAAGGCGGCGACTGCGTTGCTTGAAGTCAAGCAACGTTCGCTACGGCGGCATCCACCGCGGTAGTTAGGCTTGCGCAGGCTGCTGGCGGTAGAGCACCGGAACTGTTGTTGTACCGCCGAGCATGCGCCTATGACAACTCGTTGCTGGTCATGCCCCATAAGCGATATCGCCGACCACGCGCACCCGAACCCTGCGGGAGCCGCCGGGTAAGTAGGCTAGCGGAATATCTTCAACCTCGATCGTCTTGAGGCTGTCTGGTCGCGCACCTGCCTCGCGCGCACGGCTTTTTGCGATATTTTCTGCTTCAGCGAGGGCTACATCGCGAGACACGCCGCTGAAGACTTGATCGATCTCGCCTGAGACTTGCGCCATTGCCGCGCCGATGGCGTTTGCTACATCCGAGTGTTCGACCCTTAAAACTCTCGCGACGCCCGCGAGCTTGTCGGGCACCAAGAAGGCCCCGCCGCCGACAGCGATCAGATCGACCGGGTCGGCCGAGGTCTTCATCCGGTCGATGTTCTCTTCCAACATCGTGACCGTTCGGTCTAATAGATGCCGCACCAGCCCAGAATCAAGCTTGCGTACGCGCCTGCGATCGCCGAAGTCGGCGCGTTCGGCCGCCACCGCGAGATCGCTCGCTGTGAGGATTGTGCCACCGAACACGAGGGCCTCATCAGTGATCCGATAGCCCACACTGCGTGGACCGATGCGTCCGGTTTCTAGGTCGACGATGGAGCCGCCGCCGAGTCCAATCGGGAGAAGGTCTGGCATCCGAAACAGCGTCCGGACCCCGCCCACTTCGACTATGTTGTTCGCCTCTCGAGGGAAGCCGTTGACTAGGCAGCCAATGTCGGTGGTCGTCCCCCCAACGTCGGCGACGATCGCATCC
Source organism: Mesorhizobium sp. Z1-4 (assembly GCF_004000235.1). Classification (GTDB taxonomy): domain Bacteria; phylum Pseudomonadota; class Alphaproteobacteria; order Rhizobiales; family Rhizobiaceae; genus RCIO01. Next base: position 561,428 of record NZ_RCIO01000001.1, on the reverse strand, counting down.
TGCAGACCAGTCAGCAGGGCCGCGCCTCGCATTGAGTTCGTTGGTCCAGAGGCAAAGGAGTAAACCGGGCTTTGCGCTGCGACTTCGGCTATGACCACAGTGCCATCGTTCTGGGTCAAATAAAACGGCGTGTCGATCCCCGCTTCTGACAAGGCCTTTCCGAAGGCATCGACGGTCTTCCGGCCGATGGCCTGCAGCGCGGCATTCAACATGGCGACATTCTCGCGCTCGAGCAGACCGATCCGTCCGAGCGTGTTGGATAGGGTGATGCGAACGTCCGGGACAATCGACCGGACGATGTCAGCGGCTTCTTCTTCGCACGCGGTCGTCAGTGGCGAGAACAGCGCAACGATCGCGACGCTCTTAATGCCAGCATCCGCGATCCGGTAGGCAGCCTTGGCAATCGCCTTACGATCCAGCGGTACCAGCGGCCTGCCGTCGTATTCGTGCCCGCCATCGACCATGAATATCATTGGGTTCACCGTCTCCCGGATGTCGGCTGGCCAGTCGACCCCGGGCGGCAGTGAGGCGGCGGCCGGCAGCGATATCCGGATCACCGCAATCCGCTCGAGGTTAGCACGTTCGACCACTGCATTGGTGAAATGTGTAGTACCTAGCATCACCGCATCAACGGTCTGCCCTCGGCTGCCGCCGGAGCTCGGATCACGCTCCATCAAGCCGCGCGTCGCGTTGACGACACCGGTCATCACGTCCGCGGTAGTCGGGACCTTCATCGAAGCGATAATGCGTGTCCCGTCGATCAAGACGGCATCAGTGTTGGTGCCGCCGACGTCAATTCCGATGCGTTTCATTGTGAAAATACCGATCTGTAATCGAAGTCGTAGCCGAAAGCGCGGGGACCGACGTTCTCAAGCCCCTGCGTAGTTCTCAAGATATCGGGCGAGGGCAGCACAACGACGGTCACGCGTTGACCGTACCGGACGGTCTCCGTTCCGATCGCCTCGCCGCTATCAGTGTCGAGGACACAGATCAGATCGGGCGACATCGCTAGAGGTTCGTCATTCCCTAGCGCCACCAGCCATTCGTTCTGGAACTCTAAAACGAATCGTTGTCCCTGACTTTCACCGAGCCCTGCGAATTGAGCGCTGCCCCTAAGGAATCCCCCGGTGGTGATGCGGTCCACGTCAGTCACCTTCCCGGCGAAAAGTTGGATGCCGCCTTCCTGGTCGAGAATTGATGTGATCGGATTAGCGTGAACGCGGCGCGCCTTGAGAACGGCCTCTCCGATCCCGATCGCCTTGGTTACGGTGTGGAGGATTCCCCACTCCTTCACTTCCGCCCCGGTCCGCGGCGCTTTACAGGTCGCGGCAATGGAACCAACTTCGGTGGTGATCTTTCGCGAAATCCTTTCCATCCAGATCCAGGAGGGCACCTTGGATACGATGGCCTCGTTGTCGCGGCAATCGACAAGGCTTAGCGGATACATTTTTAGGTTGCCGATCGCGAAACTGGTGTTCTGCGCCTCGGGAAAGGCGCGTCCCATCGCGTCGGCATCCACCACCGGCAGGTCCAGTAACGCGGCAGCGAGGAAGGGCGAGAAGGCGTTTCCGCCGCCTATCTCGACAGCCATGATTGCCGCGAACCGTTGGCCAAGGTACTCCTCCATCAACCTGACCGCACGGGCGAGGTACGTTGGGTCGACAAGCCGTTCCTGCGCGACCAAAGGTGCTCCCATCTGTGAAACGACGGCGACGATGTCGTCATCGGCCAAGTCTTCAGGCTGGATCAGTCGGCAACGCTTCCCCTGCGCATAAAGGTGCTTGAGGTTGAGTTGCGCGAGATAAGGACTTCCTCCTCCACCGGTACCGAGAATCCAGGCACCTATGGCCAGGGCGTCGATGCTTTCTTTGGGGAATACTTCTGCCATCTCTGCCTCCGCGTAACACGTGCGACGCTACCTCAGCGACCATGTGGCGTGTATAAGGGTGTGCCCCTAGGCGTATGACAATGTTGTTCGTGCCGCGGAGTTGTGAGAGGCTCTTGAATGACGGCAGCGCTGGCTCAGACAATGCGAGGTTGTTGCCAAGCGGAGAAGACAGTTCCGAGGAGCTGCATTGCGAAACGAAGAGCGGCCCCCGCGGATACTGTTCATCACACTCGGTCAGTCGCCGCGGCAGGACCTTCTGCCTGATCTCCGAGACGGGTTGGGGGTGCAGGCAACAATATCCGAGATCGGGCTTCTAGACAGTTTGAGCGACTCCGAGATCGGGGAGTTCCTGACGGAGACGGGACACGCGACTGTGGTCGCGCGGCTCGCGAGCGGATCGTGGGTCAACTTGTCGCGACGCAAGATCAGCAAACTCGTCGACGATCGGCTCGCAGCTATAGCCAAAAGTGATTTCGAGCTAGTGGTGCTGATGTCGACCGGGATATTTCGCGAATTCGAAAGCACCTGCCCAACCGTGAACGCACAGCGCGCTCTTGATGCCGCAGTAATTTCTTTGGCTGCCGAGGGCGATACGGTTGGGATCGTGTTTCCCCTCGAACGCCAGATTGATGAAGTGGAGATGCCGGCGCTGTCGCTGTTCGATACGCGATATGCTTACGCAGCACATCAGGACATTGAAGAGCTAACCAAGGCGGCGGTCTCGCTCAAGGATTGCGCCTATATAGTGCTGAATTCGGTGGGCTACAGAGAATCAGACCGGTTAACTATCGCCCAGCTGACCGGCAAACCGGTCATTCTGCCACGCCGGATCGTGATGAACTCAATTCGGTTGATCTTGGGCAGTCTTGCTCTGTCACCGGTCGCTGGCCAGATGGCTGGCCTCCCCTCGCGATTGGAAAACCTCACAGCGCGCGAGCGTCAGGTTATGTCACTTGTTTGCGAAGGACTGTCGAATAAAGCGATAGCAAGGCAACTCGACATCAGTCACAAGACCGTCGAAATCCATCGGTCGAACATCCTACGGAAAATGCAGGTACCCTCGTCCGGGGCACTCATCAGGTTGATCGTCAAGGCAGGCTATGATTGACGCTAGGGGTTTGCCCGTATTGCGTGGTTTGGTCAGGTATCTAGGGTGGAGCCACGTCGTGGTTTGGAGTCGACATGCCCCCTGTCCTTCGCATCGCATTCGTTACGATCGGCTACAGCCCGAGACCAGACATCGTCCCCGAGATGGTCTCAGATATCATCGGAGGTCGCTCGCCCGAATGTATCGAAATCGCGGAGTTCGGCGTACTTGACGGACTAGAAGGCGTGGCTCTGGACGCAATGAAGGCCGCTCCCGGAGAACCGGAGTTCGCCACCCGGTGTTTTGACGGAAAAGAGATTTCAGTCTCGGTCGATCGCACTGAACGCCGCCTAGCCGACCTGCTTTCACGGGTCGATACATTGGGTTTCAACCTGATCGTCCTTTTGTGCACCGGAACGCGCATAAATCCACCCGCGAACACGCCCATCATTGAAGCCCAGCGGGTCGTAAACAGCGCAATTGACGCCCTTAGAGCGGAAAACATCCCCCTCGGTATTTTGGTCCCATACCAAAACCAGATCGAGTCGCTGTTCGGGCAGAGCTCCCAAGCTGGGAATACGCGCTTTGTAGCCGCTTCGCCCTATGACAGTGCGTCGCTTGTGTCGCGCGTCGGTTCAATTGCGGACTGCAAGGTGACCGTGATGCACTGCATGGGCTACTCGCGAGCGATGCGAGACGAACTACGAGCCGCCCTACCTAACCACGTGCTGCACGCGCGGGGATTGGTCGCGAGTTTCGTCCGGCAATTCCTCTAGTCGCGCCGGGCGAAATATACAACGAACAGTAGCAGGCCATGGCGACAAGAAGGCAGGAGTAGGTCGCAGGTCGACCTCAGGAAGCTTCGATTAGGCGAAAGAGGAGAGTCAGCGGAGTAGCGCAACGGATGCGGTCGACATGGCGGCTGCGTCATTTGGATCACCCTTCCGTTACAGCACCTTCGCGGGAACGCTACCTAGGGGTTCACCCGTATTGTGCGAAGTCGCAAAGCGCATAGGCTGAAGGCCAATCGGAGCGCATGAATGCGATGACCCACGCCTACAAAGTTACTCTTGACAGGCTTTTCGCCTCACTAAAGGGCCAGGTTCAACAAGTTACAACCTGGCAAGGGTGCGTCTTTGGTCTGGTCCGAAGCATAGGGTCGGAACCCGCCGACATCGGGTCTAACTCCGAGCCATGTGCGGAGGTTCAGAGAGGCGCGGGTCGCATCGGCAACCTAGTCTTCGACCGGAGACTGTCAGCATGACGTCGACCTTGGCATCCAATTCTGAGACGGAACGCCAGGTAGGTGGGTCTGGGGCTGGTTGGGTCGCACGCAACATGCTCGGTCTCCTCATCGTGCCGTGTGCCTTACTGTTCTCACTATTTTTTGTCCTGCCGATAGGTCTCATGGCCCTCATGAGCTTCCTAACCGGTAACCCAGTAGTCGATGAGGATGTGTCCTTTACGGTTCGTAACTACGTCCGATTTGCCGGGGACTGGTACAATTGGGAGGTGCTCTGGGCGACCTTGCGCATCGGCCTTTGGACCACGGTTGCTGCGCTCGCTATCGGGTACCCGATCGCGCATCTGATGGCCCGTGTCCACAGCCGAGCGCTGCATGCGATCCTGCTTATGGCCGTCCTAACTCCGATGCTAACAGGTATCGTAGTTCGGACCTTTGCCTGGATGACGCTTCTGGCGGACAACGGTGTAATCAACCAGACGCTCAGCTGGTTGGGCTGGATAGAGCTACCTCTGCCGCTCATGTACAACGAGTTCGGCATTATCGTGGGCCTCACCCACATCTTCATACCCTACATGGTTTTGACATTGACGGGTGTCATCGGACGCATCGATGTCGGCCTGGAGCATGCGGCGGTGAGCCTGGGTGCAACGCCGTTCCGCGCGTTTCTAGAGGTGACCCTTCCATTGTCGCTGCCGGGAATCATCGCAGGATCCCTGCTTGTCTTTTCTCTCGCGATTTCCAGCTACGTGACACCAATCTTAATGGGAGGCTTCCAGGTAACGACCCTGCCCGTGATGATCTATCAGCAGGTGTCGTCCTCGTTCAACGTCAGCTACGCCGCCGCTCTCGGCATGATTCTTCTGGTGATCTCGCTTCTTCTAGTGGGTGCCTACAACCGCACCATCATGTCTGTCACGGGAGGCAGGTGAGCAGATGGGACGGTTTCTCTATAAAGCGATCAACGTTCTGACGATGTTCTTTTTGCTGGCTCCGATTGCCATCGTCTTCGTCTTCGCGCTCAATCCCGCCCCCTACATCAACTTCCCGCCCGAGGGCGTATCGCTGATCTGGTTTCGGGAATTCTTCGCTTCGTCTGATTTCACTCAGGCCCTCATCCTGAGCCTTGAAGTAGCTGCCTACACAACAGTACTAGCGGTGTTCTTTGGCGCCACTGCGGCCCTAGCGCTGGCGCGCGGCAACCTGCCCGGCGCTTCCACCATTACGGCTTTCGTTCTCTCCCCGCTGATGCTGCCCGCGATCCTGACAGGGCTCGCTCTGTTCCAGACCTATGTGTTGATTGATGTCGGCCGGCCGCTCTGGGGGCTCGTGATGGGGCATACCATAATCACAACGCCCTATGTTGTGCGCACCACTCTGGCGGTACTTGCGAACTTCGATACACGGCTTGAAGAGGCCGCAACCAATCTCGGTGCATCACCCCCGAGGGTCTTCTTCGAGATAACCCTGCCGCTGATAAAGCCCGGTGTTATCGCCGGTGGAATATTCGCCTTCATCGTGTCGTTCGACCAATTTCCGGTTTCACTCTTCCTCGTCGGCCCGGGAACCGAGACACTCCCAATCACGCTGTTCAACTACCTCCGCTTCGCTCTCGACGGAACGATCGCGGCCGCATCCATCGTTTCAATCCTGCTCGCGATTGTGGTGGTGATCGGTCTCGACCGAACTGTCGGGTTGCGGACTTATGCAAAACTTTAGCCCACCAACCAACAGGAGAAAAAAATGTTGGAAAAGAAAGTGACCAGACGCACGCTGTTGTCGACCGGTGTGGCCGCCGGCGCGATGGTGTTAGCCACTCCATACATCGCAAATGCCCAGGCTGTGACGCTGAACGTCACTGGCTGGGGCGGCAAATGGGGTGACGAGTTCGACAAGAATCTGACTGCGATGTTTGAGGCCGAAACTGGCGGCAAGCTGCAGCGCGATACGAGCTTCCCATTTCTGCCCAAGTTGCAGGCAAGTTCGCGCAGCGACCCGATCTACGACGTACTTCATACCAACAACAACGAACAGTGGGCCGCTGCGGAGATGGGGCTGATAGAGCCTGTGGTGCCGGCGGACCAAGTCCCGAATATGGCCGACCTATATGATTACGCGAAGAGCGACAAAGTCGCAGGCGTCGTTATGTTCACTTCTGCCATTGGGCTCGGCTACCGCAAGGATTTAGTCTCGGCACCGCCGGCGTCATGGACCGACTTGTGGCTTGAGCAATACGCCGACAGGCGCGGCGCGTATGTGATCTCGGTCAACAGCCTTGGTCAGGCTTTCCTGACCATGACGGCCTCGATATACGGATCAGGTCCAGATGATCTCGAAGCGGCCTATGCCGCGCTAGAGAAGTTGAAACCCGTCAAACTCGTGGACTTCACCGGCTCGATGGAAAAGATGCTCCTCGGCGGGGAGGTCTCGCTCGGAATCATCCATGACAGTGGTGTGTTCCGGAATCTCGAAGCAAATCCCGACCTTGAATTCGCCTCTCCCAAGGAGGGTGTGCTCGCGCTGGAACAGGTTCTAAGCGTGACCGCGGGCACAAAGAAGAAGGAGCTGGCATATGCATACATCGATTTCATGCTGCGTCCTGACGTGCAGAAGACCATGGCTGAAGCCGTTTGGTATTCACCCGCCAACAGCAAGGTTGTTCTCGAAGACCAATTCCAGAACCGTCTGCTGACGACACCTGAAAAAGTGGCGACGCTCGTTCAGGTCGACTGGAAATGGTACAATGCCAACAAGGATGCCATTGACGCGCGCGTAGCCCGGATTTTCCGTGCATGAGCGCAAGCATCAGCCTAAGAAAGGCAACCAAGGTTTTCGACGGCGCCGTCCGCGCCGTCGATAACATCGACATCCGGATCGAGGCAGGAGAGTTCTTCTCTCTTCTCGGCCCCTCCGGATGCGGCAAGACCACGACACTGAGGCTGATCGCAGGTTTCGATGCGCCGAGTTCGGGCCAGATTCTGCTGGGCGAACGCGACATCACCGGAGTTCCGGCTCACAAACGCGACATGGGCATGGTATTCCAGAATTACGCCCTGTTTCCGCATCGGTCGGTTAAGCAAAACGTGGGATTTGGCCTGCGGATGCGCGGCATGCAAAAGGCCGAGATTGACCGCAAGGTGGCTTGGGCGCTCGAGCTGGTCTCGCTTGGAGGATACGGCGAGCGCCGCCCAGACCAATTGTCGGGCGGGCAGCAGCAACGCGTGGCCCTCGCGCGAGCCATTGTGATCGAGCCCGCCGTACTACTGTGTGACGAACCGCTCGGCGCGCTCGACAAAAAACTGCGCCAGCAAATGCAGTTCGAACTCAAAGAGCTCCAGCGAACACTAGGCCTAACGACGGTCTTCGTGACGCACGACCAGGAAGAAGCCATGGCGATGTCTGACCGCCTAGCGGTGATGAATGAAGGCAAGGTAGAGCAGATAGGAAAACCCGCCGAAATCTATAACGCACCGCACAGCCGCTTCGTGGCCGATTTCATCGGTGACGCCAACGTCCTGACTTGCACACCATCGGCTGTCAGTGGCGCATGGGAGCTGGACGACGGTACACCGATCGAGCCTCCTCTGGGAGTTGACCAGGCCTGCACTGTGGCGCTGCGCCCCGAGCGGGTGACAGTCCGCCCTGCCGACGCAGCCCGGGACGGAATTCCAGGCAAAATCGAAAATGTGAATTTCCTCGGCGGATCGGTTCTCTACCGGGTCCGGATCGGACGCGCTGGCCAGCGTGTCCTTGCACAGGTCTCTAATCGGTCCGAAGTCCCTGTGATGGACGTCGGCACCTCTGTGTCTTTGTCCTGGGCGCAGTCAGATCTCGTTGTTTTGAAGGAGTGACAAGAATGCAGGATCCGGCTATCGGGCTGATCGTAATTGGTCAAACGCCCCGCCCGAGCTTGACCGAAGAGCTGCTACAGGGTTGTTCGTCAAACATACGCATCGTGCAAATTGGTACCCTTGATGGACTATCAAGCACCGAAATTGCCGCCCTGAGCCCGAAAGACGATAATGATACACTGTTCACTACGCTACCTGACGGAACAGATATTCATGTTTCCAAACAGGAAATATTCCGTCTCGTGGGCAGTTGCCTTAACACGCTTGAGGCGAGCGGTGTCCAAGTCTCACTACTCTGCTGTTCCGGCGCGTTTCCTGCCTTCGATAGCAAAGTGCGGTTAATCGAACCGGTACGCATACTGTCTGGTTTGGCTGCGGCGGCCCTGCCTAAGGGACGTCTGGGCCTGCTGATCCCGCTCGCTGAACAGACCGGACACCTCACACGCAAATGGCAGCGCGAAGGGGTCGAAGTCGTCGTCGAGGCGGCAGCCCCCGGATCAACTGAGGAGGCCATCGAAGCGGCTGCGAAATCGCTTGCTGAAAAGTCACCCGATATCATTGTCATGGATTGCATGTCTTACACCGCCTCCGAACGGGCGATCGTGCGCTCAATCTTCAAAGGCCCGATAATCACGGCCATGTCGGCATCCGGCCGTGTCCTTGAAGAACTGGTGGCTTAGGGGTCAACCGCATGGCAGCCCCCTGCCTATCGATGCGACCTGCGACGCTGAAGTCAGGAGGACAGGCTTGGCGATAGTCATCGCAATCACAGGGTTCTTCGGCTTGGCGAACATCCTAGACTGGCCAAATAGGCGAGGCGTTCGTGGTCTCAGGTGGCATTGGCGGCATGAAGCTAGCGCCGCGCATTTTAGGTCCAAAGCAATGCCCGATGCTGCAATTCAGCTTGGCATATTTGGATAGCTGCCGATGCAAAAGCCAGTGCATTCGACATCCGCATTTTCAAGATCACCACGCTCACATTCCTCCGCTCTCCCCAGGGCTTGTTTTGAATAGCCCTGGTCCGGCGTCGTCAGCGAGCGTGGTGATCTTGATGGTGTTGGTATGGACAAATCTAGCCGACCAGCATCCGAATACTAGAAGACGAAAATTGCTGATCGAGCCACATATGGCCTTCTAGCTCATGACTGTCATCTCGCTAAGCTGACAGCATGCAAAACCGAACAAATCACAACGAACTCCCGCCGGAGCTGGAGCGCTACCTGGCGCTTTGCGAACGTATCTTCGAACGCATGGTCAAGACCGGCGAATGGCCTTGGTCCGATTCGCCAGATTTCGAGGATGTGGTAGATTCTGAGGGTAATCCAACCGATGTATGAAAAAGTGTTTTGGCTACGTCCGTGTATCAACGGTCAAGCAAGGCGAAGGCGTATCGCTTGAAGCCCAACGGGACGCAATTATCGCCTTCGCCGAGCGAAGCGATATCTCGATCACCAAGTGGTTCGAAGAGAAAGTAACGGCAGCCAAGAGCGGTCGTCCGGTGTTCAACGCCATGCTGCGGGAACTGCGCAAGCGCCGCGCCGATGGCGTCGTCATGCACAAGATCGATCGCTCAGCCCGAAACTTTGCTGACTGGGCGAAGATCGGTGAATTGTCCGACGCTGGCGTAGATGTCCACTTCGCGGCTGAGAACATTGATTTTCGCTCGCGCGGAGGTCGGCTCACGGCCGACATCCAGGCGGTCATCGCCGCCGACTACATCCGCAACCTTCGCGATGAGACCATCAAAGGTCTCTATGGCCGCCTCAAGCAGGGCATCTACCCGTTCAAGGCACCGATCGGCTACCTCGACAATGGAGGCGGCAAGGTGAAAACGATCGACCCTGAACGCGGGCCGCTCGTGCAGCGTGCTCTTGAACTCTATGCCGGAGGCCAGCACTCCATCAGGAAACTCCAGACAGAATTGGAGCAGATGGGGTTGCGGAACGACGGTGGCAGACCGCTATCGAAGGGCGCGGTTGAAACGTTGCTTAGAAATCCGTTCTATGCCGGCATTATCCGCATCGGTCGAAGCGGCCAAACTTTCAAGGGCATCCATGAGCCGCTGGTCTCGGTGGCGACCTACAAGGCCATACAGGAAGTGAAAAACGGGAAGGCCGGGAAAAAGGTCACGCGCCACAACCACACTTATCGTGGCTTGTTCCGTTGCAGGCGCTGTGGCTGGTCGATGATCCCCGAACGCCAGAAAGGCCACGTCTACTACCGCTGCCAGCAACCGGACTGTCCCAGCAACTCCATTCGCGAGGAGGCATTGGAGGAAGCCGTTTCGACCATTCTCAGCCAGTTCGCATTCCCTGAAGACGCGATTGTTGCAACGACGGCGAGGGTGGAGCGGTGGACAGCGAAACTTAGCAATCCGACCGATCGCAAGGCTCTTACTTTGCGGCAGCGAAAACTGGAAAGCCGTATGGACGGCTTGACCGACGCTCTCCTCGACCGCCTGATCGACAAGGACACCTTCAATCGCCGGAAGGAAACCCTTCTGCTGGAGCAGGCCGAACTCCAAGGGAAGCTGGCTGAAGCTGATCGGCAGACGGTCAGCCCAACCCAGGTGAGGTCATTTCTCGAACGTATAAAAAGCCTTGCAGAACACTACGTTTTCGCTCAACCGGACGAAAAACGGCAGATCGTCGAAATCGCCACCTCGAACCGAACCGTGCTCGGCAAAACCGTATATTTAGAGCCGTCAAATTGGCTCAGGGCAGCACAGGATGCGCTAGCTGTCCTGGAATGTGCCCATTCTCGAGACAATTCTCGAAGGACTGGAAAGTTGCAGAAGGAGCAATACGACCAGCTAGTAAGCGCCATTAGGTCGAAAGACGCCGAGGAGGCGATGGCCGAACTGGAAGATATTCGCAATCACACCACACAATTTGATGACTCGGAAGATTCGCTAGAGCTCGCCGCCTGATAGCTTTGGCGGATGGAATCTGATGAACTCAATCCCGATATCTCACCTGAGTTGGAGCGGTACATTGCGCTCTGCAAACGCATCTTCGACCGTATGGTGGAAACTGGGGAGTGGCCATGGGAAGACGAGCCTGCCTTTCATGAGTAGCCGACTAAGCAGGGATACCTAGTCGTTGTGGGTCGGCCACCCACCGCTCGATGCTCGACACGAAATCCCACACATCATCGTTGCCTGGGACGATGTAGCCTTGCGCGCTCGGATCAGCACCAAGTCGAGTGAAAACATTGGTCAGCCATGCTGGCTTGTCGTTTGTGCGTTGAACACCGAGGTTCTGGAGCCAACACTCAAGTTCACCGACAGGAACAAAGAAGAGGCCGAATTCTGCCATGCGAGCGATAAAGGCCTGAATTCTCTGTTGATCTGCTCCTTGAAATGCACCTAATCCGCTAGCTTTGCAGGCTTGGCGTCCCGCTGCGTTCATAAGCTGTGCAACAGCAACTCTTTCGTTTTGAAGTGTTTGCAGCGTTCCAGCGTCTGTATGGAGTAAAGGCCAAACGAGGTGAAAGGCCGCATCCATTAGCACATCGAAATCGAAAACAGCGGCTGCGGGGATCCCCAATCGGCGCAGCGGTGTTGTGATACGTGGAATTGTTTGCCAGTTCTGAGCGTTCAAAAAGAGACCATCTTCAACGCCACGTCCGCTGCCAACCAGGCGGTAGTTGATCTCTTCATAGAAGGCTCTGTCCGCGTCCGCCTCGGCGATTATTACACCTCGGTGAAAGAGAGCACGTAGCGCGTTCGTTGACCGCAGTAGGGGATCGTTCATTAGAGTCACAATCTCTAAAGGCTCGATCGAACGCGCGGTCGGCTGGTTGTTTGAGTAGGTTAGTCGTACCAAACGGAGATTTGGCGTTGCCTGGATGCAGCCCATCAGAAAGTCGGCGCTGTGGGTTGCCACCACAAGTGACGCATCTCGCTCTCGCGCGGTACTTGCCAGAACTCGGCCGACGCGCCTGGCAAGCGTCGGGTGAAGAAACGCTTCTGGCTCATCAATGAGAAGAATGCGTTGAGACAGACTCATAACCGCCGAGACCAAACCGATTGAGGTGCGTAGACCATCGCCAAGAGTTGAGACTAACGGCGCGTCAGCATGGAAGGCTCTTGCCGTAGCGTCCAATGCTTGCTCCTCGGCCTTTGACTGAGGCGCTCGATCGCTGAGACGCACCCTAAAATGGGTCATCCCAGTAGGATCGATCACAAAGTGTTTCCCAAAGGCTTCCTCAGTAAACTGCCGGACCTTTTCGCGCCCTTCATCATCTACAAATAATGCCCAGAGGTGATTTTGCGCATTCCCTTCGAGAGGCCCGGCACCTTTTTGCTCAACCAGGTCGAACCGCGTTCTCCCATCCAATCGCAACGTGAAAAGTCTGACAAAGACCTGTCGAAGTGGTTCCAAATTCATATTTTGAAACCATTGCGATAGGTCGGCCTCGCCAACTTGCTGGTGTAGCGCTTGTTCGCCATGCCGCACTACAGGGCGCGCAACCCAAAAGTGCCCAGCTTGGGCAAGCTGGTTCGGAGGCGGTTCTGCCTCATGAACGCTGAGCATCGATCTCAATTCATCATGTGTGTCCGGTAGTGCAACCTCCACTTGATCAATTACTGAAAATTGGGGGTTGAAGCCTTGGCACCACTGTTCCAGTTCCCGAAGTGTTAAGCTCTTTCCCGAGTTGTTGGGCCCAACAAGTACGGTGACGTTGGGTGTAGCAATGTCTAGTGGCGCCTGTCCTGGGGCACTTCCAGCGCGGAAGACAATTCGTTGGATTTTTAGCCGCTCTGCCATGTCGCAGATTGTACAGGACTCCCGGAATTGCGCTACTAAGCGCTCGTACTCCTTTGCATACTGGTTCGATGTCCGGGAAAGGGACAGGCTGAAATCAGCTATGTCTCGAACCAGTCAGACCAAAACCGTGGCCAATAGCGGTTGTATTTTCAGCTTCTAGAAAACTGTCCTGAAGTGTGCCCATTCTCGAGACAATTCTCGAAGGACTGGAAAGTTGCAGGGCGAGCGAATACGGGCGTTGATGACAGCGGCAAGGTCCGCAGAGTTCGAACACATCAACGATGCGGTGAACAGTCAGTCTGAGAGTTAAGGGTGAGCCAGCAACTTTCGACTTCTATGGTCCTCATTTCGGCGGGCATACGATGCCTATGTGTTCCATCGCAATCAGATCACAACCCTCGGCAGGACGCTTGGCCGCAGAGATGGTCAGCCATTCGGCATCCGGCAGCCGGATAGGCTTTTTCACCTGTTCGCCATCGGTCAGACCGGCACCGGCAAGACGACCCTGATCGCTTCTTTGGTCCGCCAGGACATAGAGCAGGGACGCGGTTTCTGCCTGATCGACCCGCACGGCGATCTAGCCGAACAGGTAGCCGACACGATTGGTGAGGACGCCACATATTGGAACGCCGTCGATCCATTCTGTCCATGCGGATACAACCCGCTGTCCAAGGTGTCGGCCAAGTTGCGGCCGGTCGCGGCTTCCGGATTGGTGGAGATGCTGAAGAAGCAGTGGCCAGACGCCTGGGGCGCCCGTATGGAACACCTGCTTCGCTTTGCGGTGCTGGCGCTCCTGGAGAAGGAGAACGCCACGCTCGCGGATATCCTCCCGCTTTTTCTGGACAAAGAATACCGGAAAGAGGTGGTGACCAGGATCTCCGACGAGCAGGTACGGCACTTCTGGACCGTCGAATACGGCAAGCTGCGGTACCAGTTCACGCTGGACGGCGTTTCGCCGATCGCCAACAAGCTCGGTGCCTTCCTAGCGCATCCTGTTGTGCGGAAGGCAGTGTGCGATCCGGAGAAGCCGCTCCGCTTCCGCCAGATCATGGACCAGGGCGGGATGCTGATCGTAAACATGGCCAAGGGACGGCTGGGAGCGGATATCTCTAATGTCCTCGGTGGCATGATCGTGTCCGGCATCGCCCGCGCCGCATACAGCCGCCAGAACCAGCCTGAAGTCGCAAGGCGACCGTTCTTCCTCTACGTTGACGAGTTCCATTCCTTCACCACTTCCGCCTTCGCGGACATGCTGTCAGAGCTGCGGAAGTACCGTGTCGGCCTTGTGCTCACTACGCAGCATTTTTCCCGCATCGAGCCAAACGTGCGCGAAGCAATCCTGGGCAATGTCGGGACGCTCATATCCTTCCGCGTCGGCGCAACCGACGCGGCAATTTTGGCGCGCCAGTTCGGCGAGGATATTCCGCGACCTCGCGATCTGGTGAACCTCGCCAACCACGAGGTGTTCATGAAGCTGATGGTGGACGGGGTGCAGAGCAAGCCGTTCTCCGCCCGGACACTGCCACCACCGTAATTGTCGCGTCAGGGCTCGTTCGCTCGCCGCTTCGCTCGAATGGTCGAGCCAAGCGGAAGAGAGAAGGAGTTCTTTCCATGAGTTCTTTGGTTTCCGAGAGCAGAGTGATCGCTGCCCTCAACGACAATCTACGCCGCTTCCACAAAGGTGGCATGGTGACCGTATCGCGCGGCATCGCCGCCTTGGACAGGAGGGTCTGGGCGGAGGTGATTGTTGCGGTGGCGGAGTTCCAAAACTTCACGTCGGACAACGATCCATACGGTGAGCATGATTGCGCCGTGGTTGAAGTCGATGGCCTCCGCGTCATCTGGAAGATCGACTATTTCGATCCATCCATGCTCTACCACTCCGATGATCCGACTGATCCCGCGAAGACCCGGCGGGTCATGACGATCATGTTGGCCGAAGAATATTGAGGGCAACACTCACCTTGCACCCGCGAAAGCGGGTGCTTCTCGTTTCCCTATTATATGCCGAAATTATAGTTTATGTTTTCGAAGAAAATTAAGTAGTTCTATCAATCCCTCTTGGTAGTCAACAGACATATCTATGTACATGATATCTTTGATTATTGTCGGGATTTCACATTTTTCGACCAAGACAGGGATTATTCGTATGTCTCGTCCCGAGAGCTTGTCCATCAACGCGCTGTTCAATTCGCGACTAACCCAAGCCGATTCAACAGCGCTTTTGCTTAGAAGCACAACCAGCGTATCGTTCGCTTTGAGTGCTTCAGAAATCTTTTGAACGATTGAATCTCCCGGACCAAGCGACCAATCCGAATACCATATGTCCCTTCCGAGAGCCTGCACGCCACGCGCAATTTTCTCTGCCAGGCTTCGATCTTTGGTAGAGTGACTAAGGAAAATTCCGCTTTTTCGCCCTGTGGCAACAGGTGTCGGAATTTGTGGCACCCGAACATCCTCCGCACCGCGAGAGGGATGCAACTCCAACTTCGGAACTATCGCGCCCCCCAGCCAGCGGCAGACATTCAGACCATCGCCAAACATTCTGCGAACGTTCTCAATCTGACTTTGTACGGAAGCGTGTGCCGAAGCACCGTCATGTGCCCAATTATTTCTAAAAGATGAGAATCTATTCAGCAAATCCAAGCGCGATTGACTCAACGATTCTGCCATAAACTCAAACTTGTCACTCTTAGCCATGCTTTGAAATCCAGTGTGTATTTTGCCCAGAGACATCTTTCGAAAATCGCTTGTGGGCAGCCTCAATTCCTCCTGTGCTGCCGCATAATCTTTGTCATAGACAGCTTCCACAGTTCTCCTAAACACGTGCTTGGCGTATCTCTCGATGCAAACGCCCAAGCTCACCGCAGGTCCTGTTAAGGTGATGCCGTCACTCTTCAGAATTCCAGCCGCCAGGCTCTCAAATATTCCGTTGAGCTCTTCTGCTCGTATGTCATCCCACTGCGGCTCCCGGTGGAGTTCTCCCGCAATTTCCATCAAGCAACTCAATACGAGCAGCTGGCGATCCGGCGGAAGTGCGTTAAACTCCTTGGGCGCACCTGGGCCAATACGTGCCAGCAAGGAGGTGGCAGCTTCGCTCAAGCCATCGAAATTGGGCGTGTCTTCCAACAGGCCAATCTGAGTACCGAATGGTGATGGAGGAACAGTGTGGTCGGAGGCAACAACGAACGTTGCACCATCAAACTTCGCCCTCCCGAGTCGAAGGAAGCCAATCGCATCGGTAATCTCGTCCAACTCCCCAACGTTGCTAACAGCGACTTTCACGATGAAATGATATGGTCGTCCTTGCTCGATTTCGAAAAAATCCAGGACACTCAGCCGAATCAACGGCACTTTCATCAGCCTCTCCAGGAGTGTTTCGGATCCTATTTCTTCGGTTGTTCCAGAGACGCTAATACCAACATACGCGAATATTTGAGCAGCGGGCACTTCAACATGCTCCCACCATCGCCTGAGAAAGGCTTGTGAATCGGGGGGAATGATTAATGCGTCATCAGTATCCGACGGTTCAACGAGTTCCGTGTTAACAATTTCCTTATCTATATCTATTGGTACGCCAAAAGAATATGAACATTTTCCGCAAGTCATATACTGAACGCGATATAGTGATTGCGATTCGATATTACTTAGAAGTTTTTCTGCAACATTATTTGTTGACCAGATAACAATTATCATATCCCATTCGCCAAATACGATGCTCCTTGAGAAACGAATATTTAGAGATTCAATAAATTCTACTAGTCGTCCCAATGTCCCAAACTGGGAATTTATCAGAAATAGGTGTGGACGGATTTCGCGTACTTGCTGTAAAAATATAGGGTCGGCGACATCTTGGGCTTTGAAGTCTGCAGCATCGATCCTCATCGAGGATGGGTCTATGCCGGATTTCTTTAGTTGATCGAATTCTAACTCGACGAAGTGCTGGATCGCCGACCGTTCGTGCAGGCCCTTGTTCTGATTCAATTTGCGAATGATGTTGGCAATCGTTGCAGCCCTTAGTAGTTTTTCCAATTCATCCTCCCCGCGCGCTCTAAATCATGGTCGCACCTATCCTGACATGGTAAAAGCTGCCGGCAAGTGGCATACGCCATGTGTGTCGAGGCTGAGGCGTGACCAGATTTTGGCCCGCTGTGCTATGATGATTAGCTTAGTGTCTTTGCCCACCCTGTCTGCTGTAACGTGCTGCAAGTGACGGAGAGATCGCAAGAGACACGACCGACCATCGAATTTTGCGTGGCCGATTGACATCAATCAAACCAAACATTAAGTACTTCGCGCTAGATTTCAACGTACCAGACGGTGCGCGCCGTTTGGCGCGCGGTGGTAGGCAGCGGGCAGAATGTGCAAGGTAGACCAACATACTAATTTTGGGCATCGAAAACCCACCTAGTTGTCAACAGGCAACCTGTTGACAATGTGTTGTATTTTTGCAACACTTAGGGTTGAGAGTTCTTTTGAGGAGAATGGAGATGCTAGGTCAAACGAATAGCGTAAGTCGTGTTGGTTCCTCTGTCGATCGCAAGGAGACAAGCGGTAGAAAGCTGGGGCCACGGCTGTCCGCCAATGGGATGATCACGATTCCGGACGACCACGAAATGGTCTTAGACTACAAAGACAAGGTTGTCGGCAGATAACTGAATGCGCATATTGCATTCAGGGGAGGCTTGAGGCCTCCTTTTTTTTGCTTCTTTCGTCTAGGCGGGTCCACTCAACAATGGCGTTTTCATTCAAAGGTGATGAACTCCGCAGAATGGAGTCCGGCGACTATTTTTGCTCCCTGGTCAAGGGGTACTACGAATACATGGCCGAGGACAGCGGCATCGCGATTTCGTTTGCCGAGCGAAACTTAGCATTAGCCCACGAATTTTGGTTGGAAGAGGTTGACAATTTTCGGCGCCTTCTAGGAGGTGAGCCATGCCAATACAAGCGCGCTGCATCGCTGACATATTGGCTCTATCGAGAGCCACCTGTTTCGAAATGGGAGCTGATGGTTGAAGCCCGCGAGTCAATTTCTGGAGAAGAACACCGTGACTTGCATGATTATCTATCAACACGCGGACGCGAACTTTGTGCCTTTCGCCTAGGGTATGACATATCTAAGTATTATAAGAAAAGAGAGGATCACGGGCACGGGATTGATCCAGTTTACAATATTTCCCGCGAGGTCGTAGACGATACGATATTTTTAATAAAGAAGGCAAAGCTAAACGTGGAAGGGCTGTATCTTAGCTTTAAGTTATTATTCGAAACGAGATAAATTATCTCATGTCAGATTACCGCCTGCTAGGTTATCCGTAAGATCGGCCCACTCCTGCATCAGCCTCACTCGCTGATCCCAATACGACGCACGGTTGTAGGCGCGACGAATGGCATTCCGATCCTGGTGTGCCAGCACAGCTTCGATGACATCGGGATCGTAGCCTCGGTTGTTAAGGATCGTGCTGGCACTGGCCCGAAACCCGTGGGCTGTCACTTCATCCTTGGAATAGCCCATGCGCCGAAGCGCACTGTTGAGCGCGTTGTCGGACAGGGGCTTCCTGGCTGTTCGGATCGATGGAAAAACCAATCCGTCAGGATCGGACAGCGGCCACACTTCTTCTAGAACCTGGAGTGCCTGCCGGGAGAGTGGCACATCATGCGGCTGCCGCATTTTCATCCGTTCAGCCGGTATACGCCAGATTGCCTTCTTGCGATCGAACTCTCCACGCAGAGCGTGTCGCACTTCGCCTGGCCGCACACACGTCAGGGCGAGGAACTGAAGTGCCGCCTTGATGGTCGGCCAACCGTCGTACTCGTCAATCACGGAAAGCAGTTTGCCGAACTCGCGCTCATCTGTGATCGCAGGTCGGGAGGTTGGTTTCGGCGGTTGAAGTGCGCCGTGGAGAACGGTTGTGGGGTCGCCTTCTGCTCGCAGTGTCACGACCGCCAGCCGAAAGACTGCGCCGATCGTGCCCCGGAGCCGGCGCGCGGTCTCGCGCCGACCGCTCTTTTCAATGCGTTGCAGAAGGTCAAGGATTTCAGCCGGAGTGACCTCCTTGATTGGTCGCTTTGCGAGCGGCTTCGCCAAATCCAGAAGTAGCCACTCAGTCTTAGCGATCGTTCCTTCGGCTGCGCCGTTCGCCTTCATCCGATGGATGTATTCCTCGGCAATCAGTCCAAAGGTGGTACGGGCTGCAGTTGTGGCCGCGATCCGATCCAGCTTCTTTTGCATTGAGGGATCGGTGCCAGCTAGCAATTGGCGCTTCGCGTCGTCGCGCTGTCGCCTTGCATCGGCGATCGAGACGAGCGGGTACTGACCGAAGGAGAGGGTCTTTTCCTTTTCCGCAAACCGGTATTTGAGCCGCCAGAGTTTCGAGCCGCTGGGCTGAATGGCGAGGTAGAGGCCACCGCTGTCGGCAAGCTTGTACGGCTTCTCGCGCGGCTTGGCATTGCGGACGCTGAATTCAGACAGGGGCATTTGGGGGTATCGCCTCCCGCAGGTTTCAAAATACCCCCACACGATACCCCCAATTTGATGCGAAGCAAGGGGTAGGCGTGTTCAGCTAAGGTCAGATAGGATCGCTGAAAGCCTTGAAAAACAAGGGTTTCTGAGAAGTTATGTTCAGCGAGGAGAAGGTTGTCTGGTGCCCAGGGGCGGAATCGAACCACCGACACGCGGATTTTCAATCCGCTGCTCTACCAACTGAGCTACCTGGGCATCCGGGCTTCGGGCCGCCGGGAGCGATGTCTCGGTGAAGGCCTGCGGTGTTGGTTTTCCACTGAAGCGGGCCGCGTTATAGCACGTGTTTTCACGCTGTCCAGCGCTGTTCTCGGCCGCCGGGAAATGGCCGTGCGCGGACCGTGAATTCACGCAGTATTGGCGCCGAGGCGCGCCGCGAAGACGCCGGCGCGCCAGCAACCTCAGAAGGGCAGGGGCGTGAAAGCGCAACCGGCGCATCCATGGCCCCTCGAGGGCCTCAGCCTTGCCCGCCATCCTCGGAGCTGCCGGGTTCCTCCTCGCGTCCGGGCAGCACATAGGCGCCCGAAAGCCAGCGGTTGAGATCCACGTCCTTGCAGCGTTTGGAGCAGAAAGGATAGGTGTCGCGCGCCGAGGGCTGCCCGCATTCGGGGCAGGGGCGCCGTGGCCTGAGCGGGGTTACCTTTTCCGGCTGTGCGCCCGCCACCACCTCAGCTCCGCGCCGACAACCAGGCGAAATGCACCTTGTAGCCGTCGCCGACCAGAAGGTTGACCGTTTCATGCAACGGCAGGCCCACGACGCCGGTATAAGAGCCCACAAGCTTGACCACGAACGTTCCGGCTAGGCCCTGAATGGCGTAACCGCCGGCCTTTCCGCGCCATTCGCCCGACGCGAGGTAACTCTCCTGCTCTTCGCGGGAGAGCCGCTTGAAACGCACCCGCGTCTCGGAAAGTTTCTGCCGCACCTTGCCCGAAGGCGCGATCACGCACACGCCGGTGTAGACCCGGTGCGTGCGGCCTGAAAGCAGGCGCAGACAGTTTGCCGCCTCTTCCGCGAGCTGCGCCTTGGGCAGGATACGCCGGCCGACGGCAACCACTGTGTCCGCGGCCACAAGGAAGGCTTCGCCTTCGTCGGGGTCCTTGCGGTAGATCTCGAGTGCCCGTTCGGCCTTCTCGCGCGAAAGGCGCTTGGCCAGCGAGGCGGGATGTTCGGCCCGCTTCGGCGTTTCGTCGATCTCGCTTGCGATCAGCCGGTCCGGCTCGATGCCGGCCTGCTGCAGCAGCTCGATCCTGCGCGGCGACCCGGATGCCAGCACCAGTTTCTGGAATACGCTCATCGGTGTCCCGTCACAGGCGCAACGCCCGCGCTCGAAAGTCTATTTGAAACGATAGGTGATACGGCCTTTGGTGAGGTCGTAGGGGGTCATCTCGACCAGAACCTTATCGCCGGTCAGGACGCGAATACGGTTCTTGCGCATGCGACCGGCCGTGTGGGCAATGATCTCGTGTTCGTTTTCCAGCTTCACACGGAACATTGCATTGGGCAGCAGTTCGGTCACCACGCCCGGAAATTCGAGTACTTCTTCCTTCGGCATTCCATACCTTTTTTAAGAGAAAATCCGGCGCCGGGCCGGAATTTGCGCGGAACCTATACGATTAGCCCAGATTTGTGAACACGCATTATCCCGCCGTCCGCGAGCGCTTCGTCGCGCCAAATCTTGCCTTCAACTGGGTCTCTAGGCGGTCGCGCACGCCGCGGTAGGCGTCGAGAATCTGCTCACGGGTGCCGCGCACGTCCGTCGGGTCAGCGGTTGGCCAGTATTCGACATTGACCGCCAGCGAACGCGTCAGTTCCAGCGCCGCATGGTGGGCTTCGGGCGATAGCGTGACGATGAGGTCGAAATAGCTGTCTTCGAGGTCTTCCAGCATCTGCGGCTGGCGCTCCCCGAGGGTCATCTCCTTTTCCGCCAGAACAGCGTCCACGAAAGGATCGCGTTCGCCGGCACGAACGCCGGCCGAGGCGACGAAGATAGAGCGTGGCAGCAGCCGGCGCGCCAACTGTTCGGCCATCGGCGAGCGCACGGAGTTCATGCCGCACAGAAAAAGCACGGAACCGGGCAGCTCCTGTTTGTCTCCTCCCCCCATGCCGGTATCAGTCCCCGGCGCTGGCGTGGAAAGGCAAGGAACCACGGGTCATTCTCAACCCCGCCAGTGCAGCACGCATACCAGCGTGAACAGCCGGCGCGCAGTGTCGAAGTCCATGTCGATTTTGCCCGCAAGCCTGTCCATCAATGTTTGCGAGCCATCGTTATGGACACCGCGCCGGCCCATGTCGATCGCCTCGATCTGGCTCGGCGTGGCGGTGCGGATCGCCTCGTAGTAGCTTTCGCAGATGAGGAAATAGTCTTTCACGATCCGCCGGAACGGCGTCAGCGAAAGGATGTGGGTGACGACCGGCCTGTCCGCTTCGTCGCTGATGGCAAACACCAGCCGCGATTCGGCAAGCGACAGCTTGAGCTTGAACGGCCCCCCGTCATGACCGACCGGGCCGAAGCTGTTTTCTTCGATCAGATCGAAGATCGCCACCGCCCGTTCATGTTCGATATCGGGCGTGGAACGTCCGATCGACTCGTCAAGCACGACGTCGATGAGGCGGGCCTTGTCGGGAAGCTGCTCCGCCATCGCGCGGACCTAGTTCAGCCGAAGCGCGACGGATCGCGCATGTGCACTCAGCCCCTCGGCCTCCGCCAGCCTGATCGCCGCGGGGGCGAGCGCCCGCAGCTGGTCCGGCCCGAGCTTGAGAACCGAGCTGCGTTTGACGAAATCGGAAACCGACAGGCCCGACGAAAAGCGCGCGGAACGCGCCGTCGGCAGAACGTGATTGGACCCGCCGACATAATCGCCGATTACCTCCGGCGTGTGTCGGCCTAGGAACAGCGCGCCCGCATTGCGGATTTGGGCAGCCAGTGCCTCCGGGTCGGAGACCGCGAGTTCGACATGTTCGCCGGCGATCCGGTTCGCAAGCGCGGGCGCTTCATCGAGCGAGCCGAGCAAGATCACGGCACCGAAATCGCGCCAGCTTGCTGCGGCGGTTTCGCGCCTGGGAAGCAGTGCGAGCTGCCGCTCGACGGCCTGTTCGACTGCTGCCGCGAGGTCGGCGTCGTCGGTCATCAGGATGGACTGCGCCGCCGTGTCATGTTCTGCCTGCGCCAGAAGATCGGCCGCGAGCCAGTCGGGGTCGTTTTGCCCGTCGGCGACAACCAGTACCTCCGAGGGTCCGGCGATCATGTCGATGCCCACGGTGCCGAACACGCGGCGCTTGGCGGCCGCGACATAGGCGTTCCCCGGGCCGACGATCTTGGCGACGGGACGGATGGTTTCGGTGCCGTAAGCCAGCGCCGCAATGGCCTGTGCGCCGCCGACGCGGTAGATCTCGTCGATACCGGCGAGGTCGGCTGCCGCGAGCACCAGCGGATTGATGACACCGCCGGGCGACGGCACCACCATGACAATGCGTTCCACACCGGCGACCCGGGCCGGCACCGCATTCATCAGCACCGAGCTCGGGTAGCTTGCGCTGCCGCCCGGCACGTAAAGGCCGACCGCCTCGATCGCACTCCAGCGCCAGCCGAGCTCGACGCCGAGCGCATCGGTATAATGTTCGTCTTTCGGCACCTGCCGCTCGTGATGGGCGCGAATACGCCGGTGGGCGGTTTCCAGAGCCGATCGTGTCTCGGCATCGATTTCGGCTGCCGCCGCCTCGATCTCGGCCCGGGTGACCCGCAAGCCTGTTTGGCCGAGATCGACCCGGTCGAATTTGCGGGAAAATTCGATGAGTGCTTCGTCGCCATCGCTGCGCACTCTTTCGATGATGTCGCGCACGGCCTGATCGACATCTTCCGATACTTCGCGTTTGGCCGCCAGCAGCGCAGCGAAACGCTCTTCGAAGTCCGGGCTGGTGCTGTCGAGACGAACTGCCAACGGACCTGTCCTAGACGCCGTGCCGCGGGCGCGCGGCGGCTTCCCAGGCGCCGCCGACATCCGCGAGCTGAACTTCGATCACCTCGACATCGAGCGCCATTGCGCCGCCGCCCGCAAAGGTCAGCTCGATGGTTCCGGCCGGTGAATCGGAAGGCGCAAACTCGATTGCCAGCAGTGAAAGAACGGTATCGCCTTTCGACTGGTCGATACCGCTGGCGCGCACGCCGAGCACACGCTTGAAATGCAGCACGCTGCGCCGCCGTTCGCCGCGCCGCGAGAACAGGCCGCGCTTCTTTTCCCAGGCGTAGCGGTTGACCGGCAGCACGAGCTGCTTGTCTGCGGCATCGAACTTGATTTCGCCGACCTTGGTCACGGCATCCTGAACATGCGCGGAAACGATACTCAGGTCTTCCCCGTCAAGGGCGACAAGTCGGAGGGCTTGCATGTCGGAACACGCTTCTTCGCTGCGGTTTCAGGTTTTGTGTTAGGCGTTCTTGTGTTGCGGTGCAACTAGCGGGCCCATCGCCTGCCGGCCTTATTCGCCGACCCGCTCCAGCTGCGCGCCGCAATGCGCCAGTTTTTCTTCCAGCCGTTCGAAGCCGCGGTCGAGATGGTAAACCCGGTGAACCATGGTCTCGCCCTCGGCTGCCAGCCCTGCAATCACCAAAGAAACCGAGGCGCGCAGGTCGGTCGCCATCACCGGCGCGCCGCGAAGGTTTTCGACGCCGTCCACCGTGGCCGTCTGGCCCGAAAGCGAAATACGAGCCCCGAGGCGCGCCAGTTCCTGCACGTGCATGAAGCGGTTTTCGAAGATCGTCTCGGTAATTTTCGAGCGCCCGCGCGCCCGTGTCATCAGCCCCATGAACTGGGCCTGCAGGTCGGTGGGGAAGCCGGGATAAGGCTCTGTTGTCACGTCGACGGGGTTGATGCCCGAGCCGTTTCGGCGGACGCGGATGCCGGAGTTCACCTGGGTGATCTCGGCTCCCGTCTGCGAAATGGTGTCGAGCGCGGATTCCAGAATGTCGGCACGCGCACCCTCCAGCAGCACATCGCCGCCGGTCATCGCCACGGCCATCGCGTAGGTGCCGGTTTCGATGCGGTCGGGGATGACGCGGTGCTGTGCGCCTGAAAGCCTGTCCACGCCGTCGATGACGATCGTGCTGCTGCCGGCATCCGATATGCGGGCGCCCATTGCGTTCAGGCATTCCGCGAGATTGACGACCTCGGGCTCACGCGCCGCGTTCTCGAGCACCGTTTGCCCCTTGGCCATGGCGGCGGCCATCATCAGCACATGGGTCGCACCCACCGAAACCTTCGGGAAGACATATCTGTTGCCGACAAGCCCGTTGCGCGCCGTCGCGTTCACATAGCCATTGTCGATATCGATGTCCGCGCCGAGCGCCTTCAGTCCGTCGATGAAGAGATCGACGGGGCGCGTCCCGATGGCGCAGCCGCCCGGCAGCGAAACGCGGGCCTGGCCCATGCGGGCGAGCAGCGGCCCGATCACCCAGAAGCTGGCTCGCATCTTCGACACGAGCTCGTAGGGCGCGGTGGTGTCGACGATATTGCGGGCGGTAAAGTGGATTGTGCGCGAATAGCGCTGCGATTGCTCCTCGCGGCGGCCGTTCACCGAATAGTCGACCCCGTGATTGGTGAGGATGCGGATCAGCTGCTCGACATCGGCAAGGTGAGGGACGTTCTCCAGCGTCAGCGTTTCGTCCGTCATCAGTGCGGCAATCATCAGCGGCAGTGCGGCATTTTTGGCGCCCGATATCGGGATGGTGCCGTTAAGCTGGTTGCCGCCGACGATTTTGATCCGGTCCATGCTGCGCCTTTCCGGCCGCGATATGGGCCGCACTAAAATGGTGTGCCGGTCTAGACCAATGAATTGGTTGGTTCAAGAACAGGCGGTCGGCGCGGACTGTCTATCGCCGATCATGGTTTTCCTGTGTCGGAGCCGCGCAAAGGCTGATCCCGGTCCGGTTCAACTGCGCCGGCAGTGTCGGCATCGTCGGACGAGCGTTCTCGCGCCTGTTCCTTGCGCCGCTGCAGGTTCGCCCGCAGCTGTTTGGCCAGGCGGTCCTTGCGTGGGTCCTTTGGCGGTTTGTGGTTCATCGGCTCCGGTGCTTCCCCGTCTATCTGCCGCTCACGGCGCCGCCCGTTGCTGGTTCTGCCGCAGTCCGGACCGGCCGGGTTCATTTGCACATTCTCACGAGCTTGCGCAATTCGCCGCATCCGCCTTGCGCTGGCCGGTGGGTTGTGGCAGAAGCGCCGCACTTTCGCGGAGCTGCCGTAGCTCAGGGGTAGAGCACTCCCTTGGTAAGGGAGAGGTCGAGAGTTCAAATCTCTCCGGCAGCACCAGCTTCGCACCACAGCAAGCCTGCTTAGTGCACCGTCTTCACGATGTTGCGCAGGAAGTTCTTCAGCGGCTTGGCGCGGTGATAGATCGTCGACACGGCCTGCCCCTTGGCGCTGAGCGAGAGCGACAGGTTTTCCAGCGCGATCTCGCGGGCGGAAAAGTCACTTTTGTAGCGAGAATTGCCGATACCCGCGTCGAAGCGGCTGTCGCCCTTTTCGAAGCGCTCGCGGATAAGATCGTGGAGCGACTGGATGCCCGGAGCGTACTGGCCGAAATTCTCGACATCGGCCGCGCACAGGATCGAGTGCAGGCAATCCTTGCCCATCACGCCGAAATCCGCCGCTGCCAGCTCGCCGTCGACCACGACCCCCGACGTTACAGTCTCTCCGCTTGCCGCGCCGGCAAGCGCGCAGTCCCTGTAGAATTCGAAATAGCTGTCGGTGGCGAGGATATCGTCCTTGAACTTGGCCGTTCGCTCGGCCCGGATGAAATCGATCGCACGGGCGACATCGTCCGGCTCCACGAAGGTCTGCCAGTCCACCGCGCCATGTTCTTCGTTGAGCCTGCGCCGCCGCCGGTCGATGTTCTTGCGGAAGCCCTTCTTCAGGTTTTCGCGGCGCCAGTCGTCGAATTCGCCGGGTGCCAGGTCGATGACGAAAGCGTTGTTTTCGGAAGCCGAGCGTGTGGTGCCGCCAAACAACCGGTCAACCGCATCCACGTCGCAGGCCACCTTGCGCAGGAACAGGACATCGGCGAAGGAAATCAACTGCGCGAGCGTCTTGCGGACCGTATCCGATCCTGCAAGCTCAGCGAGCGTGTCGGCGGAACAAACCGGCGCGTTGTAGTCTGAAACACCGAGATCGGCGGCCTGAAGAATTGTTACGCCGGCCGCTCTCTGGACCACCATCGGCATGACCGCGGTCAGGTCTGCGCCCCGCCGGACGGTGACAATAAATGGTTCGGCAGAAACTGCCGGAACCAGAGTGCCATAAAGGCGGTTAAGCCATAGCGGGCTCTGGAAGCCCGTGACATCCGATCTTGCGTAGAGTTGCCGATACGTCTCCGACGTAAAATCGAGACCGTTCTCGATGCCGATTGCGATCGTTTCACCAGGCCCCACCCGCCTGTTGAAATGAGCATTCATGTTGACTTGCGCCAAAGCGCCCCCTCTTTGCTCCTGCTGTCGCCCTGCCCCGAAACGGTCGATGCAAGATATCCCCTAGTAATGGTCCAATATTGATAGTTTGTTTATTCGGCCGCCAAAGGTTGCGCCGTTCCGGTGTTGCGACGAAAAAGCCGCAGCACCGAGCCGTCGAAACCCGCAAGACGGTGTGCGGAATAGCTGAGCGCACCCGCCAGAACCACGAAAGACAGCGCAGATGCCGTCACCGCGCCCATGATCCCGTAGGAGGGGACCAGCAGGAAAAAGCCTGCAACCCGCAGCAGCACACTGGTTGCTATGATCGCCAGGTACCGGCCCTCATGTCCCGTCAGCATCAGAATCGGCGCGCAGGGCTGTGCCGCCGCCGCCGCCGCGGTGCCCAGACACAGCACGATCAGCGCCGGGAAATACTGCACATAGTCGGCGCTGATGAGGCCGAGCACGAATTTGCCGCCCAGCGCTATTCCGATGATGCCGACTGCGATCATCGCCGCAAGCATCAGTGCGATCAGGTTTAGGATACGCGACAGGCTTTCATACTCGCGGCGGTAATAGAGATCGGGCACATGCCGGCTCGCAAACAGATGCATGCCGTCCGATGCCGATGCAAAAATGTTCGCGAAGCGCGTCGTGACGAAATAGCCGCCGGCTATCGCGGGCGTGGTCAGTATGCCCATCACGATCACATCGAGAAACTGATTGGCCGCTTCGAGCCCGGTCGATAGCCACAGGCGCGCCGAGCGTCCGGCCCAGGCCCGTGTTTCGCTGCGCGAACGGACCTTGCGGAAATCCGGAAAGCGCGCCGATAGACGGCGCCGGAAGGCGAAAGCGTGAATTGCCAGTCCGACCGCCGATCCGCCAGCCAGCAGATACAGGACCGTGGAAACGTCCGCCGCCGAATGTGTCGCAAGATCGTATGCCAGGTAACCGATCGCAGGCAGCACCGGCAGCAGATTGCCGTAGCCGTCGCCGACACCGACGCCGCGTGACGCCCTCAACAGGTGCGCGGTGGTTTGAATGGCCGCATAGAGAACGAGATAAACGGTGGCCGCGCGCGCAAGTGCCGCGCCGTAGGACGCATCGGCCCAGAAGTAGAAAATACAGGTCGCCAGCATTGTGCCGGCAAGCCACAACAGCGCGCTGAACTTCAGGGCGCCCTTCAGCGTGGCTGCGTCGTCATTGGCCGAATATTCGTTCCAGCTCCGCATCAGCAATATCTGCTGTCCGACCGTCGCGACGATGCCGACAAGGCCGACTGCGGAAAACAGGATCGAGTAGATGCCGAACTGCGTTTCCTGCAGCACATTTGCGGCGAGCGCGATAAGAGCGAAGTTGAAGACCATCATGGAGGCCTTCAGCACCAGCACGCCTGCAATGCCGCGCATCGACGGGTTTGCCGCCAGCGCGCGCAGTCCTGCGCTCAGCTTCGCGGCGAGCGAGGATAATGTATATTGCGTGCCGGTCTTGTCAGTGGACATTCGGCAGGATCCCTTTGATGAAGTCCTTGAGCGGCTTCGAGCGATTGTAGATCAGCGCGATAGCGTGGCCGGTCGGCGTCATCGGCTTCGTGACATTGCGGACCTTGACGGTGCGCGGCCGGAAATGCGCTTTGTAGCCAGGGTCGCCAAGCCCCATGTCGAACACGGTGTAGCCCTGCGCAATCCGCATCTGGATGACGCGGTACAGGAGCTGGATGCCCGTTGACTGCCGCGTCAGCTTGCCGAAATCGGCACCGATCAGAACGGCGTGGTAGTCGCCGTCGCCCGTCAGGCCGAAAAGCACCGCGACGGGGTAGCCATCGACAAAACTTGCATAGGTGATTGCTTCGCCGGTCCGCGCACCTTCGATCGCGTAGTCGCGGTAGAATTCGTAAAAGCGGTCGTCCTCGAGCACATCGCCCTTGTGACGGCCAAGGCGCGCCAGCCGCAGAAACTCGAATGCGAGCTTGATTTCGTTTGGATCGGTGACAGCGCGATGCTGGTACGTGCCGATTTCGCGTGCGGTCTGCCGCTGCAGCCGGTCGAGTTCCTTCGTGAACTTCTTGCGCAGCTCCTGCTTCCAGCCGGCAAATTCCTCGCCGGTTTCGCAAAGAAAGGCGCTGTTGGGTGCGGGCAGGGCGCGTGCGCCGCCGAAGAGGCGTGTAATGTCGAAGCTCTCTTCCCAGACCTTGCGTATGAGAAGTAGGTCCGGCCTGCCGAGTGCCGCCGCCAGCGCCTTGATATGCTCCGCGGAACCCGCCAGCATTTCCAGCGTTTCGCGGGACGCAACCGGTTCGTTGCGGTCGCACAAACCGAAATCCGCCGGCTGCACGATTATGATCCCGGCAGTCGACTGCCGCACGAAGGGAAAGACGGCGAGGAGCGTGCCGTCGGCCTTCGCGCGGACAGTGACCGTGTGCTGTTGCGCACCGAGCTCCGGCGCTAGCCTGGTGTGCAGGCCGGCCAGCCAGTGCGGGGCCTGGAACGCCGACGCGCAGCTGCTCTTGAAAAGCGTGCTATATTCTTCGGTGAGGAAGTCGAACGATGGCTCTACGCCGATCTCGACCTCACCGGAGAAAGCACTGGGGGCAGTATGCAGCATTACGGCGTTCCTTTGGCGGCGGTTGCTTCTTAAGCGATGTCTACGCGGCCCTCGGGCGCGGAGGCATCGATGCGGAAATGGCGCGCTTTCACAACGTCGCCGGCGATCTGGCCGCCGAATTTCTTCCACATGAACGCAGCCGCAGCCTTCGGATAGACATGCATGCCGTAGTCGTTGGTGGTCTTTGTGCCGACGCCCACCGTGCGGCGCAGCACGCCGTTGCCGTAATGCACGGCGTAGGAGTTCCAGATCGGCTTGGTCCAATGTTCCATTGCGACGGAGATGTTCAGGCAGTCGTGGTTCTGCACCCGGTGCGGCGCGTAGAGCGGCCAGGTGATCATGTTGCCCGGCTCCAGGTCGACCTTGGTCGCGTAGTCGTCGAACCAGTTCTGGTATTCCAGGTCCTCGTCGGTCTCGCGCAGCAGGATCTTCTCCACGCTCTGCGGGCTCATGAAAGCTTCCGAGCGCGGATAGAGATAGACACTCTTCACGCCCTCGATCTGCCACAGAGACTGGCCCTGAATGTCGGCATGGTAGAACACCTTGGCGTTCGGCGACGAAATCAGGATGTGCATGTTGCGCTTGAAGGTCTTGAAGCCCGGCATGCGCGCTTCGAACTCGTCGAAGATTTCGTCGAGCAGCTTTTTGTATTCGGGTGACCAGTCCATCACGCGGCGCAGGTTCATCCACATGCGGCCCTTCTCGATGGCCTTGATTGCGTCCTTGCCTGATGCGCCGTCGAGCACACCGTAGATGCGGTCGGGCCGGTCGGTTTCCACGCACATGGATTCCAGGCCGAGATCGCCGGCCGGGCAATTGTCGATGAGCTTGGCGATTGCGTCGCGGGTGAACATGCCCGTTTCACGCAGCGAATGCTGAAGCTGGACCAGTTCGCGGCCGAACAGGCGTTCATGGCGCGGTGCCCAGTTGGTGATGATGTCCCGGTTCATGACCATCGAGTTCATTTGATGCGCTCCTCTAACGTTTTCCTTGCCGGCGCCCGGTCGTGTGCCGAAGTTCCGGATAGCGTCCCTGTCCCAGTTGGATACAAAGGCCGCGATGTATGCTTGCGTACCGCGAAAACCGTGCCGAACCGGTTATTCGGCGCGCTGCGTTGATGGGGCGGTTAATGGCTGGTTAAGTTCGGTGTCTGCCGTCGCCCCAAAGAGGGCCTGCAGGCCGATTTTGCGCCATTTGCCGACCGAAACGGAACGGTTGATCCAAACGCTGTCGGCTGTGCCGCCTGCCGTCTTGATACAGGCTGCGCGAAAGGTTCCGTGGAAAATGTGCCGTTTGAGGACAGGCTGGCCCGGATTGGCTATCCGGCGCGACGATAGTCCCGATTTGAAACCCGACCGGCATGCCGGTCCCCGCGCCCGGGGTCCCGCAGTCCCCGCCACATATCGGCTGGATCGTGCGCTTCGGTCTCGTCGCCATGCCAGCCCTCCAGCAGCGACAGTGGTTCGCTGCGTGGTTGCTTGCGCGGGGCGCGGGCTTTCGGCCTCACGGCAAATGCCGGTGCCGGATTGCGTTCTCCACGCTGCGGGTTGCGTATCCGCATCGCCTTCCTGGTAATCGCGCCAAAATTGAAACCGAGGATGACAATGGTCGCGATGATCAGTCCCAGCATCGCGATTGCCGGGCCAACCAGCGAAAGGGAAGGGCGCGTTGACCGCAGCGGCGGCACCGCCTCCGAGACGATGCGCACATTGTCCTCGACCAGCAGCGCCAGTTCGTCTGTCTGCTTGTTGCGGGCCAGAAACTGCTGGTAGATGTCGCGGTTGGCGGCTGCTTCGCGTTCGAGTGCATCCAGTTGCACCTGCGCCGCCTCGGTGAGGTTCACCCCCGAGCTGAGCGAGGCGATCTGCCGCTCGAGCTCGGCCTGTTTGTTGGCCGCCACGTCCAGCGTCGCCTTGAGCTGCTGTTCGAGCAGGCGCCGCTCCGCCGCGATCTGGCTGTCGAGGCCCCGCATCATCTGCTGGGTCTGCATGATGCGCGGGTGCCGCGGACCATAGATCTGACGTTGCTGTTCAAGCGATTGTGCAAGTTCGGCACGCTGCTGCCTCAGGAACGACAGCTGGCTGCTTTCGCCGCTCTGTTGCGACGAGATTGCAATGCTGCCGCCGTTCTTCAGTTCGTCGTAGCGCGCGCGCGCTTCCTCGGTCGCGGTGGTCGCAAGCGCCATCTGCTGGCTGAGTTCCGTGAGCTGCCGCATCTGCAGCGTATTGGTCTGATCGATGAATACAATGCCGTTTTCGGATTTGAATTTCGCCACGGCCTCTTCCGAGGCGTTGAGTTTTGCGCGCAGCTCGACCAGGCGGGATGCCAGGGATTTGGCTGCGTTTTCGGTTGCCAAGCTGCGTGACTGATTCTGGCTGTCGGCAAAGGCGGTGGCAACGCCGTTGGCGATGCGTGCGGCCTCGTCGCCGCTTTTGGCCGAATAGGAAATTTCGACCAGATAGGTTGCGCCCTTGCGTTCCACGGAGAGCCCTTTGCGGAACTTGCCGAGGGCCTCGAGTTGACCGGACCGGTCCGCGGCGGCGTTTTCGCCGGTCAGTCCGAGTTCCTGCATTGTGGCGAGGAGGAACCCGTCCGACTTTACGATCTGGACCATGCTTTCAAGCACCGCGGCATCGGCACCGATGGCGGGCAGAACGTCTTCCTGCAGCGTGACGCGCTGCTCGCGCGGGTCGGCGAGAACGATCGCCGTCGCCTTGTACGGAAAGGGGTAAACAAGCAGCGCCGCCAAACATGCGGCGGTGATCAATCCGGCAATGATGCCGATGGGAACCGCCTTGCGGACAAGGAGTGAGATCAGCGCTATGGGCTCCAGGATGCCGTCGCGCCCACCGCCGTCATTTGCGGGCGCGTCGAATGCACGGCTTCGCTGCCGTTCGCTCGTCATGTGCTCTGCCGGGCGCGGCATATCCCACTCCGAACGCATTCAGCACTCCTGCTTGATCGCTGCCGCCCGCAGGCAACCTGCAAAGTTCTAACTATGACCAATGCGTAAACAGAAATGTTGAATGCGCGGTTAACCTCGCGGTGAGACGATAGGTTCTAGTGTGGATCGGGTTCAGCTAGGAAACTGCCCTGAGCCACCGGAATATACATGACGATCGCCGACACCTCTTACGCACAATCTGCCGGGAACGGTCGCGCGCTGCGCGCCGGCACCGCCCTCGCTGCGGCGTTGGAGGCGATGGCGCTGCTGGCCATAGCATTTGCCGTGGTGGCGATACCTCTCACGCTGCATGTGCTCCACCCTGCGGTCGGCATTGTTTCGGCGCTGATAATTGCAGGCTCGTGCGCCTTGCGAATGCCGCAGGCGGCGCTTGTCGCGATTCCGTTCGCGTTTCTGTTTCAGAACCTAATCGTATCGCTCCTCGCAAGCCAGATTTCGACAGCCGATTTCGACATCATCAGGGGTTACAACTTCCTGACGCTGGCCTCGGTGTGGCTGGTCACCGCGGTCCGGT
Source organism: Mesorhizobium sp. Z1-4 (assembly GCF_004000235.1). Classification (GTDB taxonomy): domain Bacteria; phylum Pseudomonadota; class Alphaproteobacteria; order Rhizobiales; family Rhizobiaceae; genus RCIO01. The sequence goes on along the minus strand of NZ_RCIO01000001.1, from coordinate 528,548 downwards.
TTCTGGCCAGCTGGGGAGAGCGCAACCGGCTGCTGGACCCGTATCTGAAATTCTCCATCTCGCTGCTGTTCATCATCGGGATCTATTTCATCTACGGCTATTCCCGGACCGGGATGACAGCGGTCATCTACCTGCGCAACATCGTGACGCCGTTGCTTCTGTTTCAGGTATGCCTGGTTCTTTTCTCGCAGCGCCATATCAATATCGGCGCGGCCCTGTCCGGTCTGGCCGTGCTGGCAATCATTGCCGGGTTTACTGAGTTTCTGGGACGCGACTTCTGGTTGGCCGCAACCAACGGGCGCGCCTATTGGGAGCTCGCCGGCGACGCCAACTGGATCACACTGGCGTACGACAAGGCGGCACGCGAAAGCGGTCTGGTTGCGACCGGGCTTGTCGACACATTCCGCATAGCAGCCTTCAACTCGCCGCTGCTGGCGGATTTCGAGATCGAAGTGCTGCGCCTCTTCGGCCCCAATATGCATGCGATCAGTTTTGCCTACGCGCTGGTGTTCTTCAGCATTTTCTGCCTGTACCGCGCGCGCTTCGGCCTTGCCGCGCTGCTGTTCATTCTGATGGTGCTCTGTAACGCCAAGGGGCCGCTGATCGTGTTCCTTCTGGTCGGCGCGGGCTGGGTCGTGTTTCGCCTGCTCGGTGCGCGCATCGGCTTTGTCGCCACTTGTATCGCCCTGAGCGCCTACGCCGTGCTCGGAATTCTCGTCGGCCTCGACATCGAGGACTATCACGTGCTTGGCTTGATGGCGGGTCTTTCCGACTTTCCGCTCAACCCGGTCGGCTGGGGCATTGGCTCGGGTGGCAACCTGTCTCCCGATTTTGAAACTATCGACTGGTCGGCAGCACAGGGCAACGGGCGCACGCCCTTTGCCGTCGAGAGCTCGGTTGCCGTGCTGCTGCATCAGATGGGCGTGTTCGCTTTTGCGGTCATCGCTTTCTACACCTGGGCAGCCTGGCAGGTGATGAAGCTTGCACGCATTACCGGCAACAACCTCCATGCCGCGGCGGCGCTGGGCCTGATGTCCATGGTCGTCAACGGTCTTTTCCAGGAAGAAGCCTATTTTGCGCCGCTGGCTCTGGCGCTGTTTCTCGGACTGGCCGGCATGATTCTCGGTGCGGCCGCAAGAAACCGTATATCCCTCCAGGCAATCATTTCTTGACCATTGGCTGGGACACTGTGCGGCCTCGAACCCAATCGGCGGACGGCTATGACCAGCGGCACGCGCAACCGGCCACTCAAGCTTCTTTTTGTTCAGACGCAGGCCGAAATGGCCGGCGCTCAGGAAATATCGCGCTTGCTGGGCGAGGGGCTTTCGCAGGTGAGGCGCGGCGGCGAACCGGCCTTTGAGATCGAGCACCTGTTTCTCTACCGCAAGACCGCAGCCTTCGACGACATGCCCGGCGTGCATTTCGTCAGCCGCGAACGGCCGTCGGGTCCACTGGCGCTTGCCGGCTTCCTCTGGCGGCTCTTCAGGACGATGCGCCGGCTGAAACCCGACGTGGTGCTGACGTTCCAGCATTTCGGCAATATCGTTGCCGCTCCAGCGGCGCGGCTGGCCGGTGTACCGCGTGTCATCGCAAATCACGTCTCCGCGCCGGCGACGATCAGTCCTGCGGTGCGCAAGGTCGATCGCTGGATCGGCCGCATGGGCATTTACGATGTCATCACCGCGAATTCGCGCCAGACCTGGCAGGACTATCAGGGCTATCCGGCGTCCTATGCGCGCCGAATGGTGCTGGTGCCGCACGGATTTGCCGGGCGAAGCTCGAAGCTCGGCAAGACCGCTGCGCGCGCCGTTTTCGGTCTCCCGCCAAGGGCCAAAGTGATCGGCTCGGTCGCACGGCTCCACCCGCTGAAATGTCTCGACCATGCACTGCAGATCATGCCCGCGCTTCCAAAATGTCATATCGCGATTGCCGGACAGGGGCCTGACGCTGGGCGCCTGAAGCGCATCGCTGGTGAGCTTGGCATTGAGGACCGTGTCCATTTCGCCGGCGAAATGGAACCGGAGCGCGTCGGAGATTTCCTCGCAGCGCTGGACCTGTTCGTATTTCCATCGAGCGCCGAAACCTTTGGCCTCGCTGCGGTAGAAGCGGCGCAGTCGGGCGTGCCTGTTGTCGCCAACGACATCCCGGTTTTGCGCGAGGTTCTGGAGGTCGATGGCGTGCCGTGCGCGTCGCTTGTCGAAACGGCGGACAAGGCGGCATTTGCGGCGGCTGTCAAGGAACTGCTGTCGGATCGTGACCGGTCGGCCGGGCTGTCGGCACTCGGCCGGCAACTGTCCAGGCGGCACTCGCTCGAGGCGATGGTCGATGCCTATCGCGACCTGATCGAGAACGGCCACACAGCGGCGAAGGCAAAGCCTGCCGCCATCGCTGGCGCGGCCCCGACAAGCAGCGGCGCATGAAACCTCGCCAGAAGACCGTTGCGGCGCTGATCGTCGTCGAAGCCGGCGCGCTGGCGCGCTGGGTGCCGCTGCTGGCAAACCGGCTTGCCCGTGACTGGGGGGCGGATGTGCGCATCCGCCTGGCCGGCGGACCTTCGGACAATTCGGCGTTGATGACCCTTCTGTCTTTGGAGCGCATGGTGCTGCATCGCAGCCGTCCGCGCTGGAGCGACCGAATCGACCGCGCGGAAATCGCCGATCGGGCCGAAGCAGACGCTGCCCCGGCCTATGACGTTGTTGTCGATCTGCGTCACGACACCGCGGAAATATGGCCTGCCGATACGCTGGTGCTCCAGCCGCGCTTCAATGGCGCAACGGGTGAAGCCGCGCTCGCCGCCGCGCTGTTTTTCGGCGGTACGCCCTATGTGGAAATATCGGCCGCGCGAGGTGACGGCGACGCGCGCATCGCTGCGTCCGGCATGGCCTCACTGGAAGCTGCGGAAGGCGTCGGCGGGGCCATGGAGGCGGTGTGGTCTCGCGTCATCCCGCTGATCGTCAAGGCGCACAATATATTCGGCGCCAGCGCGCAGCTGGCCGATCCGGCATCACGCGATGTCAGGCAGATCTCGACCGCCAACATAGCGCGCTATGGCGCGAGGACGGTGGCGCAGGCCGCCGCCCGCGCTGCCTATCGCCTGTGCTGCCATGCGCCGCACTGGCGGGTCGGCTGGCGCAGGGCGGTAGAGGGCAGCGATGTCTGGTCACGTCATGACCTCGGCGGCGGGCAATGGCAGGTGCTCACCGACCCCGGCGATCATTTTTACGCCGACCCGTTCCCTTTCAGTCGTGCAGGCCAAGACTATCTCTTCTTCGAGGACCTCGACCACAAGACCGGCAAAGGCGTGATTTCGGTTGCTGCATTCGGTGACGGCGGCGAACCGGGCGATGCGCAAGTGGTTCTGGAAGAACCGTGGCATCTCTCTTACCCCTTCCTCATCGAGGAGGAGGGCGAAGTCTACATGATCCCCGAGGCTTCGCTGTCGGGCGAAATCTCGATTTACCGTGCGACCGCCTTTCCGTCCGGCTGGCGAAAGGAGGCCGTGCTGGTCTCCGGCGTTGAAGCTGCCGATGCCACGGTCATCCGCCATGGCGGGCGTTACTGGATGTTCGCCGTGGTCCGCGACGGCGTCGGCGGCTATTCCGACACGCTGGCGATCTGGCACGCCCAGGCGCTTTTTGGCCCTTGGAAGCCGCATAGCGGCAACCCGCTTCTGGTCGATGACCGCTGCGCGCGCCCGGCCGGCAACATGGTCGTGCGCGCCGGCGCGCTCTGGCGTCCGGTCCAGGACTGCCGCAACGGCTATGGCGCGGCACTTGGCCTGGCGCGGGTGGACAGGCTGACGACACGCAGCTTCGGGCAGACGGTCGAGACCGTGCTGCGCCCCTGCGCGGAATGGCCGGGCCGCAAGCTGCACACGCTGAACGGCAACGGCCGGATTGAAACGATCGACGGCAGTGTCATTCGCCCGAAAATGAAACTCCTGGCCGGTTTCGTCGAAAACCGCTTTGCGCCCGGCGCTCAGTAATCCTGCCGTTTGGCCGGGGCCAGCGCTTCGATCACGCCAGGGTCGGGAAGCCCGGTTTCCGGGTCCATAAGGCCGAAACCATCCTGAAAATCCCAGTGCGTCCAGCCGATACACGCCGCCTCGGCCTGGCGGCCGACGGAAGCGAGCCATGCAAGCCGCGACTGCCGCGGTGCAACGAAGCTGAGCGTTCCGAACTCGTTCACAACCACCGGCTGCCCGGTGCGCTGGCGCCAATCCGCCATGCTCGCAAACGCCTTGGCGATGCCGCCCTCCGTCCATGGCTGTCTGAGTTGCTTTGCCAGTTCGCCGGCCAGGTCCGACCGCCCGCCATTCTCAAGTGCCGAAATGTTGGCTTGTACGGCCTCGTCGTCGAGATGCGCGGGAAAGGGCAATCCGGCAAGATATTGCAGCGGGTCGTCCGGCCCGCCCCATGTCGCGCCCTGATGGGTGAAGAGGAACGGGTCGTAATAGTGCACCGCGTAGACGATGTTTTTGTCCGCTAGCGGCTCCATTTGGGCCAGTGCGTCGAAGCGCTGCGGGCCGGCGGGGCCGACAATGATCGTGTGGTCCGGCAACCATTGCCTGATGTCGGACACAAGGCCCCGTGCCGTCTCCTCCCAGACCTCGGAATTCGCTGGCGGCTCGTTCAGCAATTCAACCGCAACTTGCTCGCGGTCGAAGACCCGTATCACAGGCGCCAGCCGCCGCCAGATGTCGGACAGGAACGCACGCGCCGCGTCCGGGCCTTTCGCCAGATATGGCTCCGCGAGATGGCCGGCGTGCAGATCGACGCTGACGGTGTAGTCCATGCTGAGCAGCAGGATGATCTGCTCGAAGAGCTCTTGAGCGAATACCTGCTGGGCTTCGCCGTCGGCGAGAGGCGGCCGCTCGACCAGCAGCCGGATATGGGTGAAGCCGTGGCCACGTACCGCGCGCAGCTGTTCCGTAGTGGGACGTGCCGCTGGGTCCGGATGATCCCAGTTCGGCAGGTTGACGCCACGCTGCATGGTGGCAACGAGGGCGGGGTTGGGAAAGCCTTCGGGCGGCTTGCACGCAGCCGCGGCCGGTGTCGTCACAAGCACAATGGCGGCGATTGCGCCGTAGAGCGCCGTTTTCGCTATTGCGCCTCGCCGCATCGCTCAGGCCGAATGGCGGAACAGCGCGGAAATGGCCTGCGGATTGGTGGTGATGTAACGCATCGCCAGCCGCCGCGGTTCCAGCCAGGCGCGATACACCCATTCCAGACCGGCCGCCTGCATCCAGCCCGGGGCGCGGGTGTTTTTGCCGGACAGAAAGTCGAACAGGCCGCCGGATGTCTTGATCACGCCGACATTGGTAAGCCGCTCGATATTGCGTGCCACGAACTGCTGCTCCAGCGGGATGCCGAGGCCGACCCACAAAATGTCCGGTGCGGCCCGATTGATCTCGTCTACCACCGCGTCTTCTTCGTCCCGCGTGAAATAGCCGTTACGGCGCCCGGCAAAAACAAGGTCGGGATAATCTGCCTTGAGCATCTCGACGGCCTTGCGGTTCACCTCTTCCTTTGCACCGAGAAGATAGAACGTCGCTCCCTTGGCCTCGGCCTCGCGCGCAACCGCCTGCACGAGATCGGTCGTCGCGACACGCTCCGGCAGTGGATTGGCTGAAAACAGCTTCGAATAGGTGACCATCGGCATGCCGTCGGCGTGGATCTGGTCGGCCGCCAGCATCAGGTCCAGAAACTCCGGCTCGCTGCCGCACATCGCCAGAACCTGGCCGTTGGCGGAGGTCGAATAGAACGGCCGTCCCGCTTTGCCGCGTTTGTCCAGGGACTCCCGGACGAAAGCCTCAGCCGTCGTGGCGATGTCCGCGCGCACGATGGGAAGCCGCCCCAGCGTGGAGGTCGGCCATTCGGTCATTCTGGTCTGCATATTGGCTGTCACGTTTTGAACCATTCGATTGTGCATGGCCCCGGTCATGCAAGGCGCCTGCCATATGCAGCCATAAACAGCGGAATGTGCAATCTCTTCAAGGTCATGATTAATCGAGGGTTAATGCCGGCGCTGCCCGGCTGCAGATTGACAAAGCAGAACGCCTCCGTCTTTGGATGGGTAGCGCAAAGGACGAGAAATGACGAACGTATCCCCCGTGGGCCTCGCCAGGGACCTTGCAATCAGAGCCGACACCGGCAGGCCGGTCCGTATCGGTTTGATCGGCTGCGGCGAGATGGGCACCGACATTGTCACCCAGGTGGCGCGCATGCGCGGTCTGGAACTGGCGGCGATTGCAGACACGCGCCCCGGTCGCGGGCTTGAGGCGGTATCGATAGCCGGCAGGGCGGCCGAAAGCGCGGTCGAGGCCGACAGCGCCGGTGCCGTGCTGGCAGCGATAGAGGCAGGCAAGACAGCGATCGTCGGCGATCCGCTGCTCGCTGCCACCAGCGACCTGGTCGATGTGGTGATCGATGCCACCGGAAAGCCGGCCGTCGGTGCCGAGATCGGCCTCACCGCGATGGAGCACGGCAAGCACCTCGTTATGATGAATGTCGAGGCCGATGTCACCATCGGCGCCTATCTGAAGGATGCGGCGCGCAAGCTCGATGTCGTCTATTCGCTGGGGGCGGGCGATGAGCCGTCTTCCTGCATGGAGCTGATCGAGTTCGTGTCGGCGATGGGGCATGACATCGTTGCTGCCGGCAAGGGCAAGAACAATCCGCTCAACCATGATGCAACGCCTGACGATTACGAGGAGGAGGCGCGGCGGCGCAACATGAACCCGCGCATGCTGGTCGAGTTCGTCGACGGTTCGAAGACGATGGTCGAAATGGCGGCGATCGCCAACGCGACCGGTCTGGTTCCGGACAAACCCGGCATGCACGGCCCGGCCGCCACGCGCGAGGAACTTTCGTCGGTACTGTGCCCGGTTGCGGATGGCGGCGTGCTGTCACGCACCGGCTGCGTGGACTTCTCCATCGGCAAGGGTGTGGCGCCGGGCGTCTTCGTGATCGCCGAGATGGACCATCCGCGCCTGCGCGAGCGTATGAACGACCTCAAGCTCGGCGCCGGTCCGTATTACACTTTTTTCCGGCCCTATCATCTCACCAGCCTCGAAGTGCCGCTGACCTGCGCCCGGGCCGTGCTTTACGGCAAGGCCGACATGGTGCCGCTTGACCGGCCAGTCGCAGAAGTCTGCGCGCTCGCCAAGCGCGATCTCAAGCCCGGCGAAACGCTCGATGCGATTGGCGAATACATGTACCGCTCCTGGATCATGACCGTACCCGACGCGCGCCAGTCGCAGGCGGTTCCGTGCGGGGTGCTCGAAGGCGGCAAGGTGACTGCGGCGGTCAGGAAGGGCGAGCTGCTGACCTATGCGAACGTTGCCCCCGACCCGGCATCGAAGCTGGTCGAGCTGCGGCAAAGGCAGGATGAGCTGGTTTTGGCGGGGTGACTGCCTCTCCCCCACCATTGGGGAGAATAGATGTGCTTCGTCATCGCGACGACGCGCCGAGGTTCGAGGCGGCTCGCCCTACCTCCCCAGTTCCTCCGACCTCTTCCGCGCCGCTTCGACTGCTTCGTCCATCAGCGTCCCCATAGGCCCCATCAGCACCCCGAGTGCTGCCGCAGTGGTGCCGTTGGGGCTGGTTACCTGTTCCCGAAGACGCGAAGGCGGATCGTCGCTGGCCGCCGCCAGCGAAGCGGCGCCATAGGCGGTCTGCATGGCAAGTTGTGCTGCTGTTTCAGCGGGCAGGCCGGCTTTTTCGCCGGCTGCGGTCAGGCACTCGATGAAGTGGAACAGGTAGGCCGGGCCGGAGCCGGATACCGCGGTAACGGCGTGCATCAGTTCCTCATCGTCGATGGTCTCGACCATGCCGGAGGCCGATAGCAGCAGCTTCACCTCGTCGAGCGTGGACGACGCAACGTGCGAGTTTGCGTAGACCACCATCATGCCCTTGCCGATCGCAGCCGGCGTGTTGGGCATGCAGCGGATGATCGCCGTGCCGGCGCCCAGTGCGCCTTCAAGTGCGGAAACCGGCGTGCCGGCGGCAATCGAAACGAAGGTCGCACCTGTCTGCGCGAAGCCACGATAGCCCTCTGCCACCTTGACGATGACCTGCGGCTTGACGGCCAGAATGACGATGGCGTCGCCCGCCAGTGCCAGGCCCTCGGCCGAAGCGTGAACATTGACGCCGAGTGCTGTGGCGTGCTCGCGCAGTGCGTCCGTGGGTTCGACCACATCCACCTGGCCGGGCTTCAGCCGGCCGGCATCGAGCCAGCCCTCGAGCATGGCGCGGCCCATATTGCCACAGCCGACCAGGATCACGCGCTTTTCCGCCATGTCGAACCTCCGTGTTGCCAGTTTGGTTATAGAGCAGGCGCCGACAAGGCAATTGCGCGGCGCGGCAGCTTGTCGGATATGAGCGCCTAAACGGCGTTTCCATGCCATTGCAATCCTGGGGCGCGGGCAATATGCCCCGGGTGCGGACCAGACGACGAGGAGGGCAGCGATGGCAGAGATCATTGACGGCAGGGCGATTGCCGAAAGCGTCGTGGTGAAAGTGATCGAGTCTACGGCAGCACTCGTAAGTTCCGGCATTACGCCCGGCCTCGCGGTTGTGCTGGTCGGCGAGGATCCGGCAAGCCAGGTCTATGTGAATTCCAAGGGCCGCCGCGCCAAGGAATGCGGATTTCATTCCGTTCAGCACAATCTGGATGCCGACACCACGACGCAGGACGATCTGCTGAAGCTGGTCGCTGAGCTCAACGCCGACCCCGCCATCCACGGCATTCTGGTGCAACTGCCGCTGCCGGACCACATCGACGCCGACGCCGTGATCCAGGCGATCTCGCCGGACAAGGATGTCGACGGTTTTCATTACATCAACGTTGGCCGGCTCGGCACCGGCGCGCTCGACGAGGCGTTCGTGCCTTGCACGCCTGCCGGCTCGATGCTGATGATCGAGCGGGTACGCGGTCGCGATCTCTCCGGTCTGTCCGCGGTCGTGATCGGCCGTTCCAACATCGTCGGCAAGCCGATGGCGAACCTGTTGCTCGCCGCCAACGCGACCGTGACGATCGCCCATAGCCGCACCGCCGATCTGCCGGCGGTGGCGCGCGGGGCAGACATACTGGTGGCGGCGGTCGGCCGCCCGGAAATGGTCAAGGGCGACTGGGTGAAACCGGGCGCCACCGTGATCGATGTCGGCATCAACCGCATACCGGCGCCCGAGAAGGGCGAAGGCAAGACGCGGCTCGTCGGCGATGTCGCGTTCGAGGAAGCCGAAAAGATCGCCCGTGCGATCACCCCGGTGCCGGGCGGCGTCGGCCCGATGACCATCGCCATGCTGATGGCGGCGACGGTGACTTCGGCCTACCGCGCCGCGGGCAAAACACCACCGCGCTTCTGACAATCAGGGGCCGGATGCCTGGCCCTTTCGCCTCGCAACACCGCATCTGGTCGGCTGCCGACCAATCGGCTAGAACCGGCGGCCATGAACGAACCCGCGCAAGCCGGCAGGCATTTCGCATTTCTGCTGGTCGACAAGTTTTCGATGTTCTCGCTTGCCGCGGCGATCGACACCGTGCGCTCGGCCAATCGCGCCATCGGTTACGATTATTATTCCTGGACAACGGTTTCGGTCGATGGCGAGGCGGTGATGGCCTCCAACGGCCTGCCGATCAAGATCGACTATTCGGTCACGGACATACAGCGAGCCGACATATTGTTTGTCTGCGTCGGCCTGACGACCGAGTTTCCCGGCAAGAGCAAATTACTTGGCGCGCTGCGCTCCTGGAGCCGGCGCGGCGGCGCGCTGGGCGGGCTGTCGGTCGGCGCGCATCTGATCGCGGAGGCCGGTCTGCTCGACGGCTACCGCTGCACGATCCACTGGGAAAACCGCGCCGGCTTCAAGGAACATTTCCCCGACATAGAATGCACAGGCGGCGTCTACGAGATCGACCGCAAGCGCTACACCTGCGCCGGCGGCACCACCTCGATCGACCTGATGCTTGAAATCGTGCGCGCCGATTTCGGTGCAGGCATTGCCAACGAGGTCGCCAACCAGTTCCAGCACGAGCGCATCCGCACCGCGAGCGACCGCCAGCGCATCGGCCCGGAGCGCGACCTGACCGGCAAGTCCGACAAGCTGCGCCGGATCGTCGAACTGATGGCCGACAATCTCGACGAGCCGCTGTCGGCGGGGCAACTGGCGAAATCGGCAGGGCTTTCGGTGCGCCAGGTGGAGCGGCTTTTCCTGCGCCATCTCAACATGACGCCGGGCCGCTATTACATGCGGCTCAGGCTGGAGCGGGCGCGCGAATTGCTGCGCCAGACCAATATGCCGATCCTCGACGTGGCGATTGCCACCGGCTTCACATCGCACTCCTATTTCGCCCAGAGCTACCGGCTTCAGTTCGGCCGCCCGCCGAGCGAGGAACGCAGGACGACATATTGAGATGAGCGTGTGCGGTTGGGGCGGACATCGTTGGCGCGCATCTGGCCTGGGTGCCGCATGACACCGCTGGAGCGCGCCAGAAAGCTGTTTCTCCGTTTCGCCGGCGCGCTCGACCGCATGACCAGCTTCGCCTGCATGGCGGCGCTGGCGGTTCTGACGGTTGTCGTTCTAACGGTCGTTGTGCTGCGATACGGCTTCGCGGCAGGCAGTATCGCCTTGCAGGATCTGGCGAACTACGCCTTCGCGGTGTTCCTGGCTCTGTCGGTGCCGGCCTGCCTGGCGCGCGGCGGTCATGTCCGCGTCGAGGTGTTTTCCGAAATGCTGTCGCCATCCTATCTGAGGCGGGCCGATTTCGTCGCGCTGGTTCTGTTCCTGGTGCCGGTCTTCGGCCTCGTTATCTGGGCTAACTGGCCAGATCTTCGCTACAGCTGGTCGATCCGCGAAACCTCGGTCGAAACCGGCGGGCTGGGCGGCCTGTTTCTGGTCAAGACCGCGCTTCCGGTTTCGGCCGCGCTGATGATCGTGCAGGGCATTGCCGCTGCGCTGCGCAGCGGCGCCGGGGAAAGTGCCGGACAATGACGGTGCAGGAACTCTTCCTCATCCTGATGTTCCTCGGCCTCTTTGCCGGCATTCTGAGCGGTGTTCCGGCCATGCTGGCGATCGCGGGTGTGCCGCTGGTGTTTGCCGTCATCGGAAGTCTGTTCGGCGCCTTCGACCTCTCGTTCCTGAATTTCTTTCCGGCTCGCATCTGGGGCATCATGTCCAACAGCCTGCTGATGGCTGTGCCGCTTTTCGTGCTGATGGGCGTTTTTCTCGAGCGCTCCAATCTGGCCGAAAAGATGCTCGGCGTTCTTGCCCGCATGATGGGCGGCAGCCCGCGCGGCATGGGGCTCTCGGTGCTGCTGTTCTCGGCGATGATCGCCGCCGCCACCGGCATCATCGGCGCGACCGTGGTGATGCTGGTGCTGGTTGCGCTGAAGCCGATGCTGGAGGCCGGCATTCCGCAGCATCGCGCAAGCGGGCTGATCTGCGCGTCGGGAACGCTTGGCCAGATCATTCCACCATCGATATTGCTGGTGCTTCTGGGCGACCAGATCGGCAACACCTATCTGGAGGCGCAGCAGAAGGCCGGCAATTTCGCACCCGCCGCGGTTTCGGTCGGCGACCTGTTTGCCGGCGCACTGGTGCCAGGCCTGGTGCTTGTTGCGCTTTACGCAGCCTATCTGCTGGTCGTGCTTCGGTCCGCGCCGGGCACGCGCAAACAGGCGACACGGCAGCGTGTTCCGGTGGCCGAAATCCTGTTCACCTTCCTGCCGCCCATGCTGCTGATTCTCGCCGTTCTTGGCTCGATCCTTGCCGGCGTCGCGACGGCGACCGAGGCTGCCGGGCTTGGCGCCATAGGCGCGCTCCTGATGGCGGCATTCGTGTCCACCGGCAACCGGATGCTGCGTGCCGTGCTGGTGGCGGCGGGCGTCGCTGCCTTCGCGCTGGTTGCTCTGCGTATCCTCGGCCTCGGCCGGGCCGGCGCCGACACCCCCGCAGGCGCGCTGGCGGTGCTGGCCGCGGTGCTGATCGCCGCCGGTACGCTGGCCGCCGGTTCGAAGCTGCTTCGCTCGGGCCTGCTGGCCTCGGTGCTTGCCGAAACGGTGAAGATATCCGGCATGGTGTTCGGCATTGTCATCGCCGCGTCGATGCTGGCGCTGGTGTTCCGCGGATTCGGTGGCGACCATCTGGTGGCTGAGCTCATGAAAGCGCTGCCCGGAGGTCAGTTCGGCGCACTGATGGTGGTGATGGCGGTTGTGTTTTTGCTCGGGTTCATCCTCGAGGCGGTGGAGATCATCTATATCGTCGTGCCGCTGCTCGGGCCGGCGATCCTGGGCACGGATATCTCGCCGGTCTGGTTCGGGGTGCTCCTGGCGATGAACCTGCAGACGTCCTTCCTGACCCCGCCATTCGGCTTTGCCCTATTCTATTTCCGCTCCGTGGCTCCGCGTTCCATCTCGACAGGTGCGATCTATCGTGGCGTGATACCGTTTGTGCTTCTGCAGCTTGCGGCGCTGGCATTGCTGGTCGCGGTGCCGGAACTGGCCACCTGGCTGCCGGCAAAGATTTTCGGATAGCTTTCACCTTTGGAGGAACGCATGAAACGTAGAACATTCCTTGCCTCGGGCGCCGGTCTTGCCGCCGCTACGACCCTTGCGGCACCGGCTGTCGCGCAGGGCAAGATCCAGTGGAACCTCGCCTCGGCCTTTCCGAAAGCCGCACCCGGCGTCGGCACCAATGTGACACGTTATGCCGAACTGGTCTCGGCAATGTCGGACGGTCGCATCGAACTGACCGTCTATGGCGCCGGCGAACTGGTGCCGCCTTTTGGCGTGGAAGACGCCGTCCAGCAGGGCAATGCGCCGGTAGGCCACGGCCCCACCTACTACGCCGCGGGCAAAAACGCCGCGCTTCACTGGTATACAGGCGTGCCCTTCGGCATGACGTCCAACGAACAGGTTGCGTGGCTGAAATGGGGCGGCGGACAGGAAATCTGGGATGACATCTACGCCCAGCGCAACATGAAACCCTTTTATTCCGGCAACTCCAACACGCAGTCAGGCGGCTGGTTCAAGAACCGCATCGAAAGCCTGGCCGACCTGCAGGGCCTCAACATGCGCATCGCCGGCCTTGGCGGCGAGATGCTGCGCAAGCTGGGCGTCAACGCCGTGCTGTTGCCGCCGACGGAAATCTTCCAGTCGCTGCAGTCGGGCGCCATCGACGCGGCCGAATGGGTGGGCCCGATGCTCGACCAGGCCTTCGGCCTGCAGCGTGTCACCAATCTGTGTTACGTGCCGGCCTTTGCCGAGCCGGGCGCAGGCGTGGCCGTGGTGTTCAACAAGGACGCATGGGCCGAGCTGTCGCCCGACCTGCAGGCCATCTGCGAGGCTGCGGCCGGACAGGCCGCGCTCGAGATGCATGGTCAGTTCGATTATTTCAACGCCCAGGCGATGCAGTCGCTGAAGGATGAGGGTGTCGAATTCCTCAACTTCCCCGACGATGTGGTCACCGCCATGCGCGGCGCCTGGGAAGAGGTGAAGGCCGAACTTGTCGCCCAGGGCGGCGATGTCGCCCGTACGGTCGAGAGCTACGACGCCTATCTCACCAGCGCGCGCGCATACTCCGCCGCGATGACGGAGCCGATGCTTTCGGGCCGCGGCTGATCCGGGACGCACAAACCTCCCGGGCACCGGCCCGGGAGGTTACCGGCGTTGGGCATTATTCGCGCCGCAGGTAAATCCACAGCGTCAGCGGCGCAAGCAGCAGCGTCAGCACGACAGGTGCGATCAGCGCCAGGCCGATTTCGGATGCGGTGATGCCGCCGCCCATGAGCCCGCGCAGGGCCGTTGTCATAAGCGACACCGGGTTGACCTCGACAAAGGCGCGCAGCCAGCCCGGCATGGTGGCAGGTTCCACCATGATGTTGGACGCGAACACCAGCGGGAACAGGAAGCTGAAACCGACGGTCATGACCGTGGTCGGTGTGCGAATGAGCAGGCCGAGAACGATGAAGACCCAGCCCATGCCGAAACCGATCGCGATCAGCATTAAAAATGCACCCACGACGCCGGCGACACCGGCTTCGGGCCGGTAGCCGAGAATGAGGCCGATTGTCAGGATGATCATACCGGCGATCAGGTGGCGCAGTACGTCGCCGACCATCAGCCCCGCAAACGGTGCAAGCGACCAGATGGGCAGCGAACGGAAGCGGTCGAACAAGCCTTTGCTGAGATCGGTCGAAAGACCCATGCCGGAATAGACCGAGTTGAAGACGACGGTCTGGACCAGAATGCCCGGCAGGAAAAACTGCAGATAGTCGGCCGTCGAACCGGCAAGCGCGCCGCCGAACACGAAGGTGAACAGCAGCGTGAACATGATCGGGGTCATCACCAGATCGAACAGCTGTTCGGGCAGGTGCTTGAATTTCAGCATCGCGCGCCAGCCGAATACCAGCGCGTTTGAGAATGCCGATGGCGGGCTTGGGCGCTCCGCGGTGCCCAGTTTCAATACTGCGTTTGTGTCGCTCATGCTGGCTCTGCTTCCTGTGTCTGGTCGGCTTCGGCCGGATGGCCGGTGAGCGCGAAAAACACGTCGTCGAGGCTCGGCTGCCCCATTGAATAGTCGGTGAGGTCGATACCGGCTGCGAGCAGCTTGCCGATAGCCCCGTTGGCAGCGCCCGCGGTGTTGGCAAGTACGGAAATCTGCCCGCCTTCCGCACTCTCGTGCGGCTGTGCCCCAAGTGTCTCTTCAAGCAATCGCATGGCATCGCCAATCCGGGCCTGGTCGGCGACCGTTACGTTGAGGAACCCCGATCCCGTCGCCGCCTTGAGCTCCCGGCTGGTACCCTCCGCGATTTTCCTGCCGTGATCGATGACCGCAATGCGGGCTGCGAGCTGGTCGGCTTCATCGAGATATTGCGTGGTCAGCAGGACGGTAACGCCTGCACCCGCCAGGCGACGGATCATGCGCCAAACACCCTGCCGCGCTTTGGGGTCGAGGCCGGTAGTGGGTTCGTCGAGAAACAGCACGCCCGGCGTGACGATCAGTGACGCGGCGATATCGAGCCTCCGGCGCATGCCGCCAGAATAGTCTTTCACCTGCTTGTGCGCGGCATCGGCGAGGTCGAATGCCGAAAGCAGATCGTCGGCCCGGCGCGATGCGCGGCTGCCGCGAAAGCCCCACAGGCGTGCGAGCAGGATCATATTCTCGCGGCCGGTCAGGTCTTCGTCGAGAGAGGCGAACTGGCCGGTCATTGCGATTGCGGCCCGCACTGCATCGGGTTCGGCGATGAGGTCGTGCCCCATGATGCTCGCTTCGCCCCGGTCCGGCCTGGACAGCGTCGCAAGCATGCGCATGAAGGTGGTTTTGCCGGCGCCGTTGGGACCGAGAATCGCAAAGATCGTACCGCGCGGCACCTCGAGATCGATGCCGTCGACGGCTTTGACGTCGCCGAAATGCTTGACCAGCCCGCGGGCCGAGATCGCGAGTTCTGCGGCGGCAATTGCGGCGCTGCCGCCAAGGGGTGATTTTGCGTCGTTCATCTTGCCTTTCCGGGCATTCGGTTGGTTGTGTCAGCGCGCCTATTTGCATCAGCACCGGGCGTGCGTCGAGTGGATCGTTCCTTGCTGCTGACACAAGGACGGCTGGTGCGTGCGCTTTCCGACATAGGCACGGAAATGAAATTGACGCTCCCCGCGGTGCTGATTAGGTGTGAGTCGCCGGCGCTCCCCTGCACCGGACCCATCAAGATATCAGGAGTACACATGCGTAAGTTTCCGATGGCATTTGCCGGCCTTGCCGCGTTTCTCGGACTTGCAAGCCCGGCCAACGCCGCCGACCGGGCAATCATCGTGCTCGATGCCTCAGGATCCATGTGGGGGCAGATCGACGGTCGGCCCAAGCTGCAGATTGCGCGCGAAACGCTGCGCAGCGTTCTTGGCGACCTGCCCGCCGACCTTGAACTGGGGCTGATGGCTTACGGGCACCGCCAGAAAGGCGTTTGTTCCGATATCGAACTTCTGGTGCCGCCGGCTGCCGGGTCGGCATCCGCGATTGCGGAGGCCGCCGATGATTTGCGCTTCCTGGGCAAGACGCCGCTTTCGGAAGCCGTGAAACAGGCCGCCGAAGCTCTGCGCTATACCGAAGACAGGGCGACTGTCGTGCTCATCACGGACGGTATCGAGACCTGCAACGCCGATCCGTGCGCGCTTGGCGTCGAGCTTGAGAATACGGGCGTTGATTTCACCGCCCATGTCGTCGGGTTCGGTCTCAGCCGCGAGGAAGGCAGGCAGGTGGCCTGCCTCGCCGAGGAAACGGGTGGGCGTTATATTCAGGCCGGCAACGAGGCCGAACTTGGCGATGCGCTGACCGACACGGTGGCGGCAAAGCCTGCTCCCAAGGAGGAGGCGGCTGAGGTCGTCTTGCCGCCTGCGACGGTTGCGCCAAAGGGCACGCCTTCGATCGGAGCACCGCTCGATGTCGAATGGTCGGGCCCCGGAGCGGAAGGTGACTATATCGACATTGTGCCGCTCGGCTCCGAAAAGATCGGCAACGAACTCGCCTATGCCTATGTCGAAGCGGGATCGCCACTCCGGATCCGTGCGCCCGGGAAGGTCGGCCAATATACGCTGCGTTATGTCTGGGAAGGACCGGACCGGCGGCATGTTCTTGCCGCGGTGACCATCGATGTTGCCGACAGCGATACCGCGCTTGTGGCGCCAGCGACCGTACCGATCGGCAAGGCTTTTGAGGTCACATGGAAGGGGCCGGGCCAGGCCGGCGATTACATCGATATCGTGCCGGCCGGTTATGCCGAGTTTTCCGGCGAGCTGTCCTACGCATATGTCGAAAGCGGGAACCCGGTCTCCATTCGCGCGCCGGGAAACGCAGGCAACTACGCGCTGCGTTACGTGCTGGAGGCGCCCGACGGCCGCAAGCTGCTCGCCGAGGTGCCTCTCACCGTTGTCGAAGCGCGGGCAAGCCTGGCTTTCCAGCCGACGGTCATGGCCGGAACCGTGCTCGACATAAACTGGACGGGCCCTGCCGCAGCTGGCGACTATATCGACCTCGTGCCGGCCGGCTACACCGATGTCAGCGGTGAGTTGGCATATTTCTACGTTGAGAATTCTTCCGACGGCGAAAGTGCGAGCGTCAAGACCGCCGGTGACGCCGGCAGCTACCTTGTGCGTTATGTGCTCGAAGGCCCTGACGGAAGGCGCGTTCTCGCCGCTGAACCGCTGGTCCTCACTCCGGCGCAGGCGAGTATCGCCGCGCCCGAAGCAGTCGAAGCGGGAACGAGCTTCGCATTCGAATGGACGGGGCCGAATTCCGGCGGAGACTATGTGGATCTGGTTCCGCGAGGTTACACCGAGGTGAGCGGAGAACTCGCCTATTTCTACACCGACATGTCGCAGGACGGGAAAACCGGCACTTTGACTGCGCCGGAGGCAGCCGGCGAGTACGATATCCGCTACGTGCTGGAGGCAGCAGGCGGGCGCAAGGTTGTCGCGCGCGTGCCGATTTCAGTGCAATAGGACCGTTCTTCGCGGATCGGGCCATGGCGGCGCGGCTGGTGGCGGCGACGTTGCAGGTGACCGAGGCAACCGCTTCGCCTGCTTTACCGCCGGGGAGGATACGAACTGAGTTACTTTCACGGGACAAGTGACGACGGACATCGCCTGACGCAACGCTCCGTCACGGTTCGCTGGCGTCGAGCTCCATCCTAAGCCGCGCGTGCAGTGGCCAGCTCCTGGGTCGGACCGGCGTTGTGCTTGGCAACGAGCTGTATGAAGTGCCTGGCCGCCACCGGGGGTGACACGAGATAGCCTTGTCCCTTGTGAATTCCACAAGCGAGAAGTGCATCGACCTGGGCGCGGTCTTCTATGCCTTCGGCAACGACATCCATGTCCAGTTCCTCGGCAAGACGAACCAGCATTCCGATCATCGAAGACGACACGACGTCATGATTGACAGAATCGACGAAGAACTTGTCGATCTTCAATCGGTCTCCGCGAAGCCGCTGGATCTGTGACAGGCCGCTGTGGCCGATCCCGACATCGTCGATCGCAAATTTGAAGCCATAGCCGCGCAACTGCTCCACGATCGCAGCGGCAGCGTCGAGGTCTGGAAACTCCTCACGCTCCGTTATCTCGAGCATCACCCGCTCCGGGGCGCAATTGGCTGAGGCCACGGTGGTGCGTAGTTTGGATACGAAATCCGCCGCAAGGAAGTGCGAGGGTGCGATGTTGATCGACAGACAAAACGTCGTGTTGACGGCCATGAGTTGCCGCATCTCTTTCAGCGCCGTGGCAAGAAGATGCCACGTCATTTGAGGCATGCGGCCGTTTTCCTCGGCCAGGTCGATAAAGCGCACCGGCGGGATGATCGTACCGTCCGGCGTTACCCAGCGCGCAAGTACCTCTGCGCTGGTGATAGTGCCGCTGTCTAGTTCGAAAATCGGCTGAAAGAACGGAGTGATTTGCCCCTGCGCGAGCGCGATGTCGAATTCCTCCAGCCTCGACTTGGGCCGGAAAAGATTCCGCGACAGAAGCAGACCGAAAATAGCGCCCAGAATGCCTGTCGATATCAGAATCGGGACGAATGGCGCGGGGTTCCAGTTTGTCATTGAGGCCTTGTTGACCCTGATGGTGGTGCGTATCGGAAACCGTTCAGACTCGACGGTAAGGTCATATGTGTCGCTTGTCCGGCCGAGATTGCTCCAGGAGCCCTGGCGGGACAGAACGGCGCCGTTGGTCAGTGACAGCGAAACCATGCTGTAATCCCGCAGGCTATCGGGCATTACATCCAGCAATGTTCCGTCTATCGGCATTATGCCGGCAAGGCTGATCTGGTCGTCGATATTGATGACGATCCCCAGCGGGGTCGCCATGAACTGCCTGACCTGGAACAGGCGCACGGTTGTGTCGCCTTCCGAAGGCAGGGCATCCGAACCCGTGACCCAACCCCGGTCGAACTCGATTGTTTCGGTAAACGCCGCGCACAGCATGGTGACGTCAGGCCGTACGATGCGCGCGTCTTTGATATAGCTGTCGCGATAGATGAAGAAGCGGACGCGTTGAAGCGGTTCGCTGCTGCAGTCGATCGCCCCGCGCGCGATGAAATCGTGCAACGCGCTGGCGCTCTTGCTGATAATCGCTTCCGATTTGCGCAAAGCCAACTGCGCCAGTTCGCTCAGCTGGCGGTCGCGTTCCGATTTGATGATGTGGTTTGCAATCAAGTTGCCGTAAAGCAGAAAGGTACCGGCCGAAACCAGAACGACTAGGGTCCGGACGATCACCTGCCAGCGCAGGAAGTTGCGAAACATATCCATACGGCCGAATTATCTGTGGCGGTCGTCAAGATTTCGTTTCGGTGCAGTATGGTATGTTATTTTATGGGTTTGCTTGCGGAATTGCTCTGTATTTTATCTTTTGCAGGACGGGTTGCCGGGAGCAACTGCCGCTAGAAGGCAGCCGCGCCCCGGTCGGCCCGTGCCGCGCGCTCGCGAAACCCGCCGAACAGCTCGCGGCCGAAGCCGAAATGGTTGTCCGACAGGTCGGGCACAGGCGCCGTGCGGGCCGCAAACGCGGAGGCGTCGACGAGCAGCTCGAGCGTGCCGGCATCGGCATCGAGCTGCACCATGTCGCCGTCGCGTATCCTGCCGATTGCGCCACCGTCGAGCGCTTCCGGCGTCACGTGGATCGCCGCGGGCACCTTGCCGGACGCGCCCGACATGCGCCCGTCGGTGACCAGCGCCACCTTCTGTCCGCGATCCTGCAGCACGCCGAGCACGGTTGTCAGCTTGTGCAATTCCGGCATGCCGTTCGCCTTGGGGCCCTGGAACCGGATGACGGCGATGAAGTCACCGGTGAGCGCCCCGGCCTTGAAGGCGTCGTTAAGCGCGGCCTGACTGTCGAACACCTTCGCAGGCGCTTCGATGACGCGCTTTTCCGGTTTCACGGCGGAGACCTTGATGATGGCGTTGCCGATATTGCCCTTGAGTACTTTGAGCCCGCCGTTGGGCTGAAACGGTTCACTTGCAGTGGTCAGGACCTTGGCGTCGCCGCTGGTTGCCGGCGCCGGCGCTCGGCTGACATTACCGTCCTCGCCGAGGCGCGCCTCGACAGCGTAGTTGCGCAGCCCGCCGCCCCACACGGTGCGCACGTCTTCGTGCAGCAACCCGGCGTCGATAAGCTCGCGGATCATGAAGCCAAGACCGCCGGCGGCGTTGAAATGGTTCACATCTGCCAGCCCGTTCGGGTAGACGCGCGCCAGTAGCGGCACGACATCGGAAAGCTCCGAAATATCCTGCCAGGTGATCGAAATGCCTGCCGCCGCCGCTATCGCGATCAGGTGGATCGTGTGGTTGGTCGAACCGCCGGTGGCATTGAGGCCGACTATGCCGTTGACGATGGAGCGCTCGTCGATCATCTGGCCGACAGGCGTGTATTCGTTGCCCAGCGCGGTAATCGCCAGCGCCCGCTTGGCGGCTTCGCGCGTCAGTGCTTCGCGCAGCGGCGTGCCGGGGTTGACGAAAGTGCCGCCCGGCGAGTGCAGCCCCATGATCTCCATCAGCATCTGGTTGGAATTGGCGGTTCCGTAGAAGGTGCAGGTGCCCGGGCCGTGATATGACTTGGACTCCGCCTCCAGGAGCTCGTCGCGGCCGACCTTGCCTTCCGCGAAAAGCTGCCTGATGCGCGCCTTCTCGTCGTTCGGAAGGCCGGACGTCATTGGACCCGCCGGGATAAAGATAGCCGGCAAATGGCCGAAGCTGAGCGCTGCTATGACAAGCCCCGGCACGATCTTGTCGCAGACGCCGAGATAGACCGCGGCGTCGAACATGTTGTGCGACAGCCCAACCGCCGCCGACATGGCGATCACGTCGCGCGAAAACAGCGACAGCTCCATGCCGGGCTGGCCCTGGGTGACGCCGTCGCACATCGCGGGAACCCCGCCAGCGACTTGCGCAACCCCGCCGGCTTCGCGCGCCGCCTGCTTGATCAGCTGGGGGAAGGTCTCGAACGGCTGATGCGCGGACAGCATGTCGTTGTAGGAGGTGATGATACCCAGGTTCGGCACCCGGTCGCCGGTGAGCGCGGCCTTGTCTCCCGCCGCGCATGCCGCGAATCCGTGGGCAAGGTTGCCGCAGGAGAGTACCCCGCGATGGGCGCTGCTGCCGGCGGCGCTGGCGATGCGGTCCAGATAGGCTTCGCGTCCGGGTTTCGAGCGCTCGATAATGCGGTCGGTTACGGTCTGGATTTCGCGTTTGGCTGTCATGGTCCGGTCCGGAGTTCAGGGGGCCCAGTAGATTTGCGGTGCGCTCGCGGCCGCGGCGAGTACCCGCGCGATCGGAAGTTTGCCGTCGGCGACGGCCTGCGTGAGGATGGTTTTGCGTTCGGTGCCTTCAATATGCACGGCCAGAAGCCGCGCCGCGCCCAGCACCTGCATCGAAAGGGTCAGCCGCGGCTCGCCTGCGCTTTCCGCGTGGACGGGCAGCACGGTGCGGCCCTCGGCATTTTCGTACAGGGCCTCCAGGTTTGGCGCATCCGGAAAGAACGAGGCGGTGTGCCCGTCAGGTCCCATGCCGAGGATCGCGACATCGAGCGGCAGTGGAAGCGCGTCGACGGCGACGCTCGCAAGCGTCGCGGCTTCTTCCACCGAAGCATCTGCCCGGAAAAGCGGCATGAGGGCTGCGCGCCCGGCCCGGTTGCGCATCAGGTGGTCCCTGACGAGCTTTTCGTTCGAACGCGCGCTGCCGGACGGAACGAAACGTTCATCGACGAGCACGACGGTCACCTTCTCCCAGGCGATTGCCGCCAGGGAAAGGGCCTGGAGCATGAGCCTCGGCGTGCGGCCGCCCGAAACCGCGAGTGTCGCTCTGCCACGTTCGGCGATCGCCTGCTTGAGCGCCTGCCCCACCGTCTTCGCCAGAGCCTCAGCGACGCCATCCGGCGAGGCGAACTCGTTCCATTTGAGCCGCTGTTTGAAGGGTGCGGTCATGTGCTCTCGTGCCAGGTGCGTCCGTCGCGTTCGATGAGCGCAACCGAGCCCGACGGCCCCCAGGTGCCGGCGGTATAGCCCTGCACCGGCTGCCGGTTCTCCTCCCATGCGGCAAGGATCGGGTCGATCCACGACCATGCGGCTTCCACTTCGTCGCGGCGCATGAACAGCGTCTGGTTGCCGCGCACGACGTCCATGATCAGCCGTTCATAGGCATCGGGATTACGGTCTTCGAAGGAATCCGCGAACGACATGTCGAGGGAGACGTGGCGCAGCCGCATGCCGCCGGGGCCGGGATCCTTGATCATGATCCACTGCTTCACGCCTTCGTCGGGCTGCAGGCGAATGACCAGCTGGTTGGGCGAGATCGTCCCGGTGCTTTCCTCGAAGATCGAATGCGGGATTGGCTTGAACTCGATCACGATTTCCGAAACCCGCGAAGCGAGCCGCTTGCCGGTGCGGAGATAGAAGGGCACGCCGGCCCAGCGCCAGTTCTCGATCTCTGCCTTGATGGCGACGAAGGTTTCCGTGTCGCTTTCGGAGCCGAGCTCGTCGACGTAACCCTTCACCGCGCCGCTGGAAGATGCGCCGGCGCGGTATTGCCCGCGCACCGTCGACTTGCTGGCCTGGCCGCCGTTGATACGGCTGAGCGAGCGCAGAACCTTGAGCTTTTCGTCGCGCACCGCGTCGGCGTCGAGCGAGGAGGGCGGCTCCATCGCGACCAGACAGACAAGCTGCAGAATGTGGTTCTGCACCATGTCGCGCAGTGCGCCGGCGCGGTCGTAGTAGCTGATCCGGTCCTCCAGCCCGACGGTCTCGCCGACCGTGATCTGCACGTGGTCGATGTGGGCCGATTTCCACAACGGCTCGAACAGATTGTTGGCGAAGCGCAGCGCCATCAGGTTCTGCACCGTTTCCTTGCCGAGGTAGTGGTCGATGCGGAATATCTGGTGTTCATCGAAGACACGGCCGATCGCGTCGTTGAGTTCGCGCGCCGAGGCCTGGCTGCGGCCGATCGGCTTTTCGACGACGATGCGCGATGCAGGCGTGACGAGGCCGCAGCCCTGCAATTGTTGCGCGATATCGTCGAACAGGCCCGGCGCCACCGCCAGATAGAAAACCCGCACGGCCTCGCTGCCGCCCACCAGGGCGGCCAGTTCGGAAAAGCCGTCGCCGGTCTTGGCATCGACCGGCACATAACTCAGCCGTGCGATGAAGGCGTCGATTTCGCGCGCGTCCCGATCCGCCTCGGGCACATGTTCGTCGATCGCCTTGCGCGCGAAGGCCTGAAACTCCTCGCCTGACAGCTTGGTGCGCGACGCGCCGATGATGCGCGTCGGTTCCGAGAACTGGCCCGCACGCTGGCGCTGGTAAAGCGCCGGGATCAGCTTGCGCTCGGACAGGTCGCCCGTGCCGCCGAAGACGATGAAGTCAAACGGATCGACCGGGATTGTCTGGCTGGTCATGATATTGATCCCACCTTCGTGGCCGGTTGAACATTCGGTGCGAAGCAGTGCAGCGTATAATCTAATCGATTTAAGTTAGCCAGTGCCCTTGCATCGGCCAACCGGCCTTGACACTGCGCCCGGCGCCGGGTTTCACCTTTGACAACGCATCAAAGCGCTGTTTTCGCGGGGCGCAGCTTAGCCTTGCGACGAAGCGAAGCACCAGAGGTATTCGCATGGGAAGCCAAGGCAAACAGGCGGCCGCCGAAACTCTCGCGGCCATGAACATCATCGATGGCAAGCCTTCGGATGCGCTGTCGGGCAAGCGCATCGATGTGGTTTCGCCTTCCAATGGCAAGGTCTTCGCGACCATCCCCGCGTCGAACGAGGCGGATGTCGACCGGGCGGTGAGGGCGGCACGCAAGGCGTTCGACGAGGGTCCGTGGAGCCGCATGCCTGCGGTGGAGCGTGGCCGCTGCCTGACGCGGCTGTTTCACCTGGTCGAGAAACATGGCGATGAGCTGGCCGCTCTGGAATCGCGCGACACCGGCAAGCCGGCGCGCCAGGGCCGTGCAGATGTCACAGCCACCATGCGCTATTACGAGTTCTACGGCGGCGCCGGCGACAAGGTGCACGGCGATACCATTCCATTCCTCGACGGCTACACGGCGCTGACCCTGCGCGAACCGCACGGTGTGGTGGCCGGCATCATTCCGTGGAACTACCCGCTGCAGATTCTGGCGCGGGTCGCGGGCGCGGCATTGGCCATGGGCAACACGCTGGTGGTGAAGCCGGCGGAGGACGCCTCGCTTACCTCCATTCGTATTGCCGAGCTGGCGCTGGAAGCGGGCTTCCCCGCCGGGGTGTTCAACGTGGTGACCGGCTATGGCGCGGAAGCTGGCGCTGCGCTTTCGGCACACCCGCTGGTCGACTATGTCACCTTCACCGGCTCGCCCCTGACAGGCACCGCAATCCAGTCGGCGGCAGCCCGCAACAATCGCGGTGTGACGATGGAACTGGGCGGCAAGTCGCCCCAGATCGTCTTCGCCGATGCCGATCTGGAAGCCGCCGCGCCGGTGCTGGTCAACGCCATCATCCAGAATGGCGGCCAGACCTGCTCGGCCGGTAGCCGCATCCTGATCGAGCGCCCGGTCTACGAAGCGGTTGCGCGCGAACTGACGGCGCGTTTTTCAAGGCTTGTTGCGGGGCCGCACGATGCCGATCTCGATCTCGGCGCACTGATCAACGCTAAGCAAAAGGAGCGGGTTTCGGGTTTCGTTGCCGCTGCCGAGGAAGCCGGCATCGAGGTGCTTGCGCGCGGCAGCGTGCATGCCGAGGCACCGGAAGGCGGCTTCTATTTCGCCCCCGCTCTTTTCGGTGCAGTCGATCCTGCGGCGGCGGTTGCGCAGGAGGAAGTATTCGGCCCGGTCCTTTCGCTCTTCCCCTTCGAGGGTGAAGAAGAAGCAGTCCGGCTCGCCAACGACACCGAATTCGGCCTTGTCGCCGGCATCTGGACGAAGGATGGCGGGCGTCAGCACCGCGTCGCCAAGCGCGTCCGCGCCGGCCAGGTCTTTGTCAACGGCTATGGCGCCGGCGGCGGCATCGAGCTGCCCTTCGGCGGGTTCAAGAAGTCCGGCCACGGCCGCGAAAAGGGTTTCGAGGCGCTTTACGACATGTCGGCCACCAAGACGATCGTGTTCAATCACGGCTGAGGCGCCGAATTGAACTCCGGCCGGCGGAGGACTATCCTCAACCCATGGATCGAAACGGTATCATCGCAACGCTTCGGCGTCACAAAGACGAACTTAACCGGCAAGGCGTTGCCCACGCTGCGCTGTTCGGCTCCTTTGCGCGCGGCGAACAGGGGCACGGCAGCGATATCGACATCCTGATTGATCTCGATCCGGCCGCCGAACTGAGCGTGTTCGACTATGTCGATGTGAAGGACTTCATCGCGGGCTTGTTCGACGCGCCCGTCGACGTCGTGAACCGGCAGGGCCTCAAGTCTTATGTCAGGAAGCCAGCACTCGCCGACACCGTATATGCCTTCTGAAGACGCCGCCCGCATCCTGCAGACGATTTTGCATAATATCGGTCTTGCCAGGCGTTTTGTCGAAGGCCACACGCTTGAGAGTTTTGCTGCCGACGAGCGGACGATCTATGCCGTGACGCGCTGCCTGGAAATCGTTTCGGAAGCTTCGCGTCGCTTGCCAGACGACATCAAGGCGCGCCACCCTGCGATCCCCTGGACGCAGATCGCCGGGTCGGGGAATGTTTACCGGCACGATTACGAGGATGTCCTCGCCAGCCTGCTTTGGAATACGGTCCACAAACATCTGGGTGGCCTGGAACAGGCACTGGGGACCGAAATCAATCGACAAACGACGGAGCGCTGAATGCCAAGACTGAAAGACAAGGTTGCCATCATCACCGGTGCCGCATCGGGCTTCGGCGAGGGCATGGCAAAGCGTTTTGCCGAAGAGGGCGCGAAGATCGTCGTGGCGGATATCAACTTCCGCGGCGCCGAGCGCGTGGCCAAGGCGATCGGCAGCAACGCCGTCTGCGTGCAGACCGATGTCTCGCAGAAATCCGAATTCGACGAGATGATGGACGTGACGATGAAGACCTTCGGCCGCGTCGATATCATGGTCAATAATGCCGGTTACACCTATCCGAACGGCGACATGCTGGCGGTGGAGGAGGAAGAGTTCGACCTCATCACCGCCGTCAACATGAAGGCAATCTACCGCGCCGCCCGCGTCGTTGTACCGGTGATGGAGAAGCAGGGCGGCGGTGTGATTATCACGACGGCCTCCACGGCCGGATTGAGGCCGCGGCCGGGCCTGACCTGGTACAACGCCTCCAAGGGCTGGGCGATCACGGCGACGAAATCGATGGCGGTCGAGCTGGCGCCGAAAAACATCCGCGTGAATTGCCTGTGCCCGGTCGCCGGCGAAACCGGCATGCTGGCCAAATTCATGGGCGAGGATACGCCTGAGAAGCGCGCTCAGTTTCGCGCCTCCATCCCGCTCGGCCGGCTGTCGACACCGCTCGACATCGCCAATGCGGCGCTTTGGCTCGCATCCGACGAAGCCGAGTTCATCACCGGCGTGGCACTTGAAGTCGATGGCGGACGCTGCATTTGACCCCTAACATGCCCTGGATCGGCGTGGCGCAACCAAATAATCCCGACAGACAGGCAGGGACGGCATGACCGGCGACCAGATATTTCTCTTTGCGTTGCTCGGCGCAGTGTTCGTCATGCTGGTCTGGGGCCGGGTGCGCTACGATCTGGTGGCATTCGCGGCGCTGATCATCGCCGTGGCCGGCGGTGTGGTGGATGCGCACCATGCATTTGACGGTTTCGGCCATGAGGCGGTGATCATCATCGCCTTGGTGCTGATCGTCTCGCGCGCCATGCTGAATTCCGGCGCGGTGGAACTGATCGCGCAATTCGTGGTCTCGCCGGACCGCTCGCTTCCGGCGCATATCAGCGTCATGTCGGTGGCAGGGGCCGCACTTTCGGCGGTGATCAACAATGTCGCCGCCCTGGTGATCCTGATGACGCTGGACATCGAAACCGCGAAGAAGGCGAAGCGGGCGATCTCGCTTTCGCTGATGCCGCTTTCCTTCGCAACCATTCTTGGCGGCATGATCACCATGATCGGCACGCCGCCCAACATCGTCATCGCCCAGTTCCGCGAGCGGGCGCTGGGCGAGCCGTTTTCGATGTTCGATTTTTCGCCTGTCGGGCTGGTCTGCGCCGTGGCCGGCATAGCCTTCGTGGCGCTGGTCGGCTGGCGGCTTATCCCGCAGACCGGGCAGAAGGCGGCAGGTGAGGCCGAGGCCGGCAGCTTCCTCGCCGAGGCCAAGGTTCTGGAGAAATCCAAGTCGCTCGGCAAACAGGTTTCAGAGCTCTACGAACTCAGCGAAGAGCACGATGTTGCGATCGTCGGTCTGGTGCGTCGAGGCAAAAGACTGCCGGGCCTGGCCTCGGGCGAGGAAATCCGCAAGAACGATTTTCTGGTTCTCGAAGGCAATCCGAAATCCATCGAAACCTTCATCGGTGCCGCGGGACTGGCGGCCGCGGGTGCCGAAAATCACGGCGGCCTGACCGGAAAGTCGCTGACCATGATCGAGGCGATCGTGCCGGAGGGCGCACGCATGGCCGGCCGCACCGCGCTCGATCTGCGCCTGCTTTACCGCCGCGGCGTGACCTTGCTCGGCGTGTCGCGCCAGGGGCGGCGGTTTCGCGAGCGCGTACGCAAGCTGACGATCAAACCGGGCGATGTGGTTCTGCTGCTCGGTCCCGAGGGGCGGCTGGCCAACGCCGCCGAATGGCTGGGTGTGCTGCCGATAGCCGACAGAAACCATATCATGATCCAGCGCAGCAAGGCGGTCTTCGCGATCGCCACGTTTGCAGTCGCTGTCGGGCTGTCGGTGATCGGGTTGCTGCCTCTGGCGATATCGCTCGCCGGCGCGGTTTGCGTTTATGCAGCGTTCAACCTGATCAGCCCGCGCGAAGTGTATGAAAGCGTCGAATGGCCGGTGCTGGTGCTCCTCGCCTGCCTTATCCCGCTCGGCCTCGCTCTCGAGCAATCCGGCGGCACGGCACTGATCGCAGGCCTCATCGTGTCGGCGACCGGCGGATTGCCGGCATGGGCGGTGCTGGCTGCGGTAATGATCGTGACGATGACGCTGTCGGACTTCCTCAACAACGTGGCAACAGCCCTGATCGCAGCGCCCATCGCCATGCAGGTTGCGGAACGGCTCGGGGTTTCCCCCGACCCGTTCCTCATGGGTGTCGCGGTTGCCGCATCCTGCGCGTTCCTCACGCCGATCGGCCACAAGAACAACACCATTATCATGGGCCCGGGCGGATACAGCTTCGGCGACTACTGGCGCATGGGCCTGCCGCTCGAAGTGCTGATCATCGTCGTATCCGTCCCGGCAATCCTGTTCTTCTGGCCGCTATAGGTATCACAAGGTCTTCGCGAGTTCCTCAAGCTGGGCGGCCGTCTGGCCCCAGCCTTCGTGGAAGCCCATCTGTTCGTGCGTCGCCTTGTCTTCGGCGCGCCAGTGGCGCGCGACCGCCTTGTATTTCGTCTTGCCGTTGCCGGCGTCCTCGAAGGTCATGACGGCGGTGAAAAACGGGTTTTCCGAGGGCACCCAGCCAGCCGAATAGGCATCGGTGGTGACGATCTTCTCGTTCGGCACGACTTCCAGATAAACGCCCGAAACCGGAAACGCCTCGCCTTCCGGGCCGTGCATGGTGAACTTGCTGGCGCCGCCCGGGCGCAGGTCGATATCGACATCCTTGATCGACCAGGGCTTCGGCGCGAACCACTGTTCGAGAAGTTTCGGATCGCTGAAGCAGCGGAACACCTTTTCGCGTGGCGCGTCGATGAGGCGTTCCAGAACGAGGTCGTTGGCGTGATCGGTCATAACAGGTCTCCTTGAAACGGGGTTGTGCATCTAGGACGCATGAATGAGTTGGAACCCGACATCTCCGGCTAGTTTTTTGCCGGTGCCGCGCCTTCCTGCATGAGGCGGTCGAGGTGGATGCGGATATGCGCTGCTTCCGCGGCTGAATTTGCGCGTGCAATCGCCATGTCGAAGGCTTCGCGCGCCTCGCCCCGGCGCCCCAGCTGCATGAGATAGGCGCCGCGCACGCCGTGAAAGTTGAAGTAATTGCCGAGCTTGGGCGCCAGCGGCTCGATCATCGCCAGCGCGTCTGCCGCGCCGCTTAGCTTGGAAATGGCAACGGAGCGGTTGAGTGTGATTACCGGCGACGGCTGCATGACTTCCAGCGTGGCATAAAGCTGGTCGATGCCCTTCCAGTCAGTGTCCGAAGGGGTTGGCGCCCGCGCATGAAGTGCCGCGATCGCCGCCTGCACCTGGTAAGGGCCGGGTTCGGCACGGCGCATCGCCTTGTCGATCAGGGCAAGGCCCTCATTGATCATCGGCCGGTTCCAGAGCGACCGGTCCTGATCTTCCAGGAGTATTATCTGCCCTTCCGCGTCGAAGCGCGAAGGCATACGCGAATGCTGCAAAAGCATGAGTGCCAAAAGCCCCATCATTTCCGGCTCGGTGGGAAAGAGCCGCAGCAGAAGTCGGGCAAGGCGGATGGCTTCCTCGCACAGCGGAATACGGGACGTGCAGTCCTCGCCGGTGGCGGAATAGCCTTCGTTGAAAACGAGATAGACCATAGCGGCGACCACCGCGAAGCGCTCCGCGCGCTCGGCCGGGCCGGGTGTTTCGAACGAGACGTTGGAGCTGCCCACGCGCCCTTTCGCGCGCGTGATGCGCTGCTCCATCGCCCGTTCATTGACGAGGAAAGCGCGTGCGATCTGTTTGACCGACAACCCTGAAACGACGCGCAGCGCCAGCGCGGTCTGCTGCGTGGATGGCAGATCGGGGTGGCAGCAGATGAAAAGCAGCCGCAGCACGTCGTCACGGTAGTCTGCATTGTCGAGCCGTTCGGCCATGCCGGCTTCATGATCTTCGAGATCCGAAATCCGGTCTTCCGGCGGCAGCTCGGTCAGCCGGCTTTTCTTGCGGATGGTGTCGATGCCCGAATTGCGGCCGACGAAAATGAGCCACGCCGCCGGATCGCGCGGCGGCCCGTTTTTCGGCCAGTTCTTCAGCGCGCGCAGGCAGGCTTCCTGGAACGCTTCTTCGGCCGTGTCGAGGTCGCGGAAATAGCGCAGCAAGGCGGCCATGGCCTGCGGGCGGGCAGCGGTCAGCGCTTTGTCGATCCAGGCAATGTCGGTCATTTGAGCTCGTTTGGAATGAACATTTGTATGGGCCGGATTTCGTAGGAGCCCATAGCGAGGTTGGCCTTGGCGAGGTCGCGGGCAATGCCCAGCGCCTCATCGAGATTTTCGACGTCGACCACGTAGAAGCCCAGAAGCTGCTCCTTGGTCTCCGCGAAAGGCCCGTCGATGACGAGCGGTTCTTCATTGGTCTTGCGCAGCGTGGTCGCCGCCGAGGTCGGCAAGAGGCGAGCGACCGGGCCGAGTTTGCCCTGCTGTTTCAGAGGCTCTTGAACCGCCAGCAATTGCTTCATGCACAGATCGTCCTCCTCCTTGGTCCAGGCGGAAGTGATCTCTTCATGGTTGTAGCAAAGGATCGCGTACTGCATGTCGGGCCTTTCTGCGGGCAAGGACGTTCAGCCGGCACACTAGCCGACACCAGGCTGGAGAAAAATTACGTCTGTGGTCAGGTCTGCGGCCGCTAGCGGCCTTCAGATGCGGTCTCTGAGAGCGTACCAGTTGAGCGCCAGGAAAAGCAGCGGCTGGCGCAGCCAGCTGCCGCCCGGAAATGCCGGGACCTTGAGTTCGCGTAGAAGCTTCAGCCGGTCGCGGTTGCCGGTCACACTTTCTGCGAACAGCTTGCCGGTGAAGTTCGACAGCATGACGCCGTGGCCGGAATAGCCTCCGGCCGAGATAACGCCAGGCATCACCTCGCGCACGAAAGGTTTGCGCGGCAGGGTGATGCCCACGTAACCGCCCCAGGCATGGGTGATCTCGACATCGGAAAGGCCGGGATAGACCTCGGCGATCTGCCGCCTGATCTGGTCGGCCATGCCCTTGGGGTCGGTAACCGCGTATATCTCGCGCCCACCGAACAGCAGCCGCCCGTCTTTCGATTTGCGGAAATAACGCACCACGAAGCGGGAATCGTCCACCGCCTCGCCGCCGGGTATCACCGGGCTGTCCTTGCCGAGCGGCGCGGTAGCTCCGATGAAAGAGCCGATCGGCATGATATGTGCCGCACTCACCGGCTCCAGCCCGCCGCCATAGGCGTTGGTGGCGAGCAGGGCCCTGTCGGCGGTAATGCTGCCGGTCGCTGTTTCGACCACGATCTTGCCCGAGGCGCGGCGAATCGCGACCGCGGGCGTCATCTCGTGAATGCGCGCCCCGGCCTTCTTTGCCGCCTTGGCGGTCCCGATCACCAGCTTCAGCGGGTGGATGTGGCCGGTTCCCGTATCGCGCACGGCGCCAAAATAGCGGTCGGTGCCGAGCGCCGCCGCAGTCTCGTCACGCTCCATGAAGCGGATATGCGGGTAGCCGTATCGCTCGGCCATGATATCGGCGTGCGCGCGGTAGTCGCGCACATAGCGTTGTTTGTGTGCGGCCGAAATCTGTCCGGCCTGATAGTCGATCTCTATCTTGTTGGTCTCGGCGAATTCCAGCAGATGCGCCTTGGCTTCCTCGGCCAGATCGAACAGCGCCCTGGAACGCTCGAAACCGAGCTCGGCTTCCAGTTCCTCCGGCCAGGCACGTTGGCCGGTGCCCATCTGTCCGCCATTGCGGCCCGACGCGCCGTCACCGAAGCGGTTGGCGTCGATGAGCACCGCATCGACCCCGGCCTTTGCAAGATGCACGGCCGCCGACAGGCCGGTAAACCCGCCGCCGACGATGACGACGTCGCAGCGCGTATCGCCGTCGAGCGCCGGATATTGCGGCCGCTTTCCAGCGGTTGCTTCGTACCAGGAGTGGCCGGGGGAGATCATGGTCAGGGCAGTAAGGCAGTAGGGCAATAAGGCAGTAGGGTCATTGGGTATCTCCAGAAAGCTTGCGAATAAGAAGCCTGAGCAACTTGCCGACGCTCTCGCACTCGCGGAGCAACTGCGGCAGCAGACTTCTCTTCAAAGATTTCGATGCGCTGCGAAACGATGAGGTGGGTTTCGAGTTCTCTGATGAGATTTGGGCTAGGTGCAGGCCTCTCCCGACTGGCCATATTCCCCTACTCCCTTACTCACCACTCCCCAAACGCCCTACACATTCAGCAACAGATACTCCCGCTCCCACGGACTGATGACCTCCATGAAGGTCTCGAACTCGGCCCGTTTGATCGCCGCATAGGTGGAAACGAATGATTTGCCGAGGATACCGGTGAGGGCGGTGTCTTCTTCGAACAGGGCCACTGCTTCCAGAAGGCTGCGCGGCAGCTCGATCTCGTCCTCGTTCACGGTGGTCGTGGCGGCGGGCTCCGGCTCTTGCGCTTCGATCAGGCCCACGAGACCGCAGGCGAGCGACGCCGCGAGCGCCAGATAGGGGTTGGCATCGGAGGAGGGAATGCGGTTTTCCACGCGCCGAGACGAGGGGTCCGAGCGTGGGATGCGGAACGCGGTGGTGCGGTTGTCGTAGCCCCAATCGGTGTTGACGGGTGCGGAGGCGCCGCGCGTCAGCCGGCGGTAGGAATTCACGTAAGGCGCGAACATGACCAGTGCCGACGGCACATGCTTTTGCATGCCGGCGATGAAATGGCGGAAGTCCGTGCTCTCCTCGCCGCTGGCGTCGGAAAAGATATTGCGGCCCGTGCGTTTGTTGACCACCGACTGGTGGATATGCATGGCCGATCCCGGCTGCCCCTGGATCGGCTTTGCCATGAAGGTCGCATAGGTGTCGTGCTTGAGCGCGGCCTCGCGGATCGTGCGTTTGAACATGAACACCTGATCGGCGAGCTCCACCGGGTCGCCATGGCGCAGATTGATCTCAAGTTGCCCCGCGCCCTCCTCGTGAATCAGCGTGTCGATCTCCAGTCCCTGTTTTTCGGAGAACTCGTAAATGTCGTCGATCAGCTCGTCGAATTCGTTGACGCCGGCGATCGAATAGCCCTGGCCGCCGCCGATAGGCCTTCCCGAACGACCGATCGGCGGTGTGAGCGGGTAGTCCGGGTCGGGATTCTTGCGCACGAGGTAGAACTCGATCTCGGGCGCAACGATCGCCCTCAGCCCGCGCTCCTCATAGGCCCGTACGACGCGCTTCAGCACGTTGCGCGGCGTGAATTCGATCTCCTTGCCGTCCTGATGAACCAGGTCGCACACCACCTGCGCGGTCGGATCGCTCTCCCACGGCACGGCCGAAAGGGTGGAAAGGTCGGGCATCAGCTTCAGGTCGCCGTCATGCTCGGGATAGGTGAAGCCATGTCCGTCTTCGGGGTAGGAGCCGGTGATCGTGGTCATGAACACAGCGGAAGGAAGCGCCAGCGAGGTATTGGAGGTGAATTTCTTCGACGGCATCATCTTGCCGCGCGCCACGCCGGCCTGATCGGGCGTGATGCACTCGACATCCTCGATGCCGCGCCACTCCAGCCACGCCGCCGCCTCCTTCCAGCTTTTCACGCCGCGTGGGCTTTTGAGAAAGGCAGGCTTGCGAACACTGCCGCCGCGACTTGCGGGGCGAGCTTCCTTCTTTGCAGGCGGCATCAATCACCAGTGAGCTATTTCGGATGCGCCAATATAGCTGGCGCGGCGCGGGGATGGGAAGGGCAGGCGACACCAGCAACCCGGGTCAAAGCACTTTCCTCTCCACCTGGGAGCTTCTATAAAGCCGCATCCCATTACCAACGGTCAGCCCAGCTTTGCCAACGTAACCGCCGGTCTCCAGTTCCACATCGAAAACGCGGCAGCGCCAATCGCGCCGCCGTGCATGTATTGCATGAAGCTTTTCATGGTGGCGGCTCGAGACCGGTTTGGCATGGCTGAACCGCGCCGGCTTTCTGCCCGGCCGCCACTTTGAACATCTCCCTGTCACTCCGCGTCGTCGGTCGTCGCCTGGCGAGCTTCCCAACTGGAAGCGCGAACCGGCATGTCCGAAACTCTTTGCGTCAAATGGACGATCACCGCGAACGAATACCCGCAACCGCTGCTGCATTGCAGGCGATGCTGCTCGATCAAACCCTTCCGCACCGGCGGCAAGGTGAGGGTCAACGCCAATGGTAAACGCATCGACGCATGGCTGATCTACAGATGCGCCACCTGCGAGGGCACCTGGAATCGCCCGCTGCTGGAGCGGCGGCCGGTCGGCGCGATCGAACCGGAATTTCTGTCGAAGCTCGTGGCGAACGACGCCGAGCTGGTCGCGCAATTCGCGTCGGACGCTGAGGATCTGCGGCGCCACGCGCCGCAGCTGAAGGGAGCTGTAGGCGTCAGCGTGATGAAATCGATGCTGTCGGGAGACATGTGCCGGCCGGCCGTGCTGTGCATCGCGCTTGCGGTACCGCAGCCTGTTTCCCTCAGGCTGGACCGGCTTTTGGCCGAAGAGCTGGGTCTTTCGCGCAGCCGTGTCGACAGACTTGTGCAGGAAGGGTTGCTGCTTGTTGCAGGATCGAATGCCGCCCGCGCATTGCGCCGGTCGGTGTGCGACGGAACACAGGTGAAGATTGGTCTGTCCGGTCTTGAGTCAACGGAGGTTGCAAGCCGGGCTTCCGGACATATGGCCTAGCGCAAAAAAGTGCCGCCGGGACGAACCCGGCGGCACCCGATTGCATTGCTGTCGAGGTGCCTATTCGGCGGCCGCCTGGCCGGCGACGACGACCGGAATGAGCAGATCGCCCCAGTTGCCCTTGCCGCCGTGGTGGCGTGCGGAGCGCACGAGTTCCACGGAGACACCTGATTCCACCGCCTTCATGACCGACTGGTTGAGACGGTGCAGGTCGTTGGCGACCATGCGGATCGCCGCCTGCTGATCCCCGTTCATTGCCGAAGACTGCTCTTCGGCACGTTCTTTGACGCGTGTCTTGGGTGCCATGGTCTTCTCCTTTCGGCGTGTCCCGTGAGGCCGTCCCGGGGGACGGCCCGCATCGTCTGGTTATTCTGCCGCTGGGCGGAACTGTGCGGTTTCGGTCGATTCCTTCATCGCGGTCGTGGACGAGGTGCCGCCCGTGATCGCCATGGAAACCGCATCGAAATAGCCGGTACCGACTTCGCGCTGGTGCTTGGTCGCGGTGTAGCCATTGGCTTCGGCCGCGAACTCGGCTTCCTGCAGCTCCGAATAGGCTGCCATCTGCCGGTCCTTGTAGCCGCGTGCCAGCTCGAACATGCCGTAGTTGAGCTGATGGAAGCCGGCCAGCGTGATGAACTGGAACTTGTAGCCCATCGCACCCAGCTCGCGCTGGAACTTGGCGATCGTGGCGTCGTCCAGGTTCTTCTTCCAGTTGAAGGACGGCGAGCAGTTGTAGGCCAGAAGCTGGTTCGGATGCTCCTTGCGCACCGCCTCGGCGAACTTCCTCGCCTGTTCGAGGTCGGGCTTGGAGGTCTCCATCCAGATCAGGTCCGAATAGGGCGCCATGGCAATCGCGCGGGCAATGCAGGGCTCCATGCCGTTCTTGACGTTGTAGAAGCCCTCGACCGTGCGGCCGGCATCGTAATCAACGAAGGGCTGGTCGCGCTCGTCGATGTCCGACGTGATCAGCTTCGCTGCTTCGGCGTCGGTGCGGCAGATGATCAGCGTCGGCGTGCCCATCACGTCCGCGGCAAGCCGCGCGGCGGTGAGGTTGCGGATGTGAGCCGCGGTCGGGATCAGAACCTTGCCGCCGAGATGGCCGCACTTCTTTTCCGATGCCAGCTGATCTTCGAAATGGACGCCTGCTGCGCCCGCTTCGATGTAGGCCTTCATAAGCTCGAACGCATTCAGCGGACCGCCGAAACCTGCTTCGGCGTCGGCAACGATCGGAGCGAACCAGGTGTCGACCGAAAGGCCGTTGCCTTCCGAGGTCTCGATCTGGTCGGCGCGCTGCAGCGTCTTGTTGATGCGCTTGGCAAGCTCGGGACCGGCATTGGCCGGGTAGAGCGACTGGTCGGGGTACATTGCCGACGCGGTGTTTGCGTCTGCCGCGACCTGCCAGCCGGACAGGTAGATCGCCTTCAGGCCGGCGCGGACCATCTGCATGGCCTGGTTGCCGGAAAGGGCGCCGAGCGCGTTCACGAAATCCTCTTCGTGGATAAGCTTCCACAGCCGGTTGGCGCCGTTCTCGGCCAGCGTGTGGCGGATCGGGACAGAGCCGCGCAGGCGCTGCACGTCTGCGGTGCCGTAGGGACGCTCGATGCCGTCATAACGGCCTTCGGGGGCAGAGGGAACGAGGTTGTAAAAATCGGTCATGGCGATCTCCGATCGAAGCTGAATTAGAACTGATGAGGCGGTCTTGGGGCGCCTCGTTCGGTATGTTTTTTACATTGCAGCGCGTCATAATCGAGAAAATACCTGAAATCGTGGTGCAAAATCGGGTAAGCCTGTGTTGTCTTTGACAGGATTGGCGTGTAAATTTGTAAAAGATGTAAAACTCCGATCGCGAACGTAACGTGTAAAGTCTGTAAAAATGGCTGATCAGAAGATATTCGCGGGGCCGCGCATCCGGCGCATCCGCAACGACAAGGGACTGACCCAGACCGCGATGGCGGAGGGGCTGGGCATCTCGCCGTCCTACCTCAACCTGATCGAGCGCAACCAGCGCCCGCTGACCGTGCAGCTCATCCTCAAGCTGTCGTCGGTCTACAAGGTCGAGCCTGAGGAGCTGCAGGCGGATGCGGGGCCGAACGTGGCGGCACTGCGCGAGGTTTTTGCCGACCCGCTGCTGGCGGGCGAACTGCCGGGCGATGCCGAGCTGATCGAGGTGGCGGAGGCCGCGCCCAACGCGATGGCCGCCATGGTCAAGCTCTTCCGCGCCTACCGCGAACAGGCCGAGCGTCTGACTGACCTCTCCGACCTTCTGGCGCGCGAGGGGCGCACCACATCGATCGCCGGCACGCGGCTGCCGATCGACGAAATGCGCGAGACCTTCGAGAAGCGTCCGAACCATTTCGCGGGTATCGAGGAGGAGGCCGAAGCCTTTACTGCGCTGCTGAAACCCGGCGACGACCTGCTGGCGGCGCTCAAGGCCTGGCTGAAATCGGAGCATGGCATTGTGGTGCGGGTGCTGCCGGTCGCCACCATGCCCAACTGGCGCCGGCGTTATGACCGGCATTCGCAGCGTCTTTTCATCTCCGAACGCCTGTCGCCCTTCGACCAGCTGCGCGAAGTCGCAATGGAAGCGTCGCTGATGCGCATGTCGGTGGCGGTCGGCGCCGAATTGAAGGCGCTGAAACTGTCGTCGGACGAGGCGCGGCGGCTGGCCCGCTTCGAGCTCGCGCGTTATGCGGCGCATGCTCTGATGATGCCCTACAAGCCGTTTCTGGAGGCCGCGCAGCGCGCCCGCTACGATATCGACGTGCTGCGTTCGCGCTTTTCCGTTTCCTTCGAGCAGGCGGCCAACCGGCTCACAATGCTGGGGCGGGAGGGTGCGGCGGGCGTGCCGTTCTTCATGCTGGAAGTCGACAATGCGGGAAACCGGTTTCGCCGCGCCGGGGCGCGCGGCTTTCCGCAGGCCCGCTTCGGCGGCGGCTGTCCCAAACTCGCCGTGCACGCGGCTTTCGGCCAGCCCGGCCAGATCATCGTGGAAGCCGTCGAAATGCCGGACGGCGCGGAATTCCTGACGCTTGCCCGCACGCTGGAAGGACCGCAGGGCGCGTTCTCGGAGCGTCCGCGGCGCACGGCACTGCTGCTCGCCTGCGACATCGGCTTCAGGGAAGAGATCGTTTATGGCAGCGCCTTGCCGGCCGCCGCGCCCGGTTCGGGCGGCAAGCAGGCGGTGGTTCCGGCAACTGCAATCGGACCCGCGTGCAGGCTGTGCGAACGGCAGGGCTGTCTGGCCCGCGCCGAGCCGCCGGTGACGCGGCCGCTCGGGCTGGATGAGATGGTCACCGGGCTCAGCGCTTTCGATTTCCAGTAAGCGAGGCAAGTAGGTGCGTATCGGACTCGCACTGAAAGCAGATAGATTAGAACTTCGAGTACCGGCTTGCGGGCCAGTTCAGGAACGTCGCATATTGGCCCGATACTCGAACGCGCTAAGCCAATGCAAACAAGCAGCCGAACATACGAAATAGGCGAAGAAAGTTACACGGCCTCGCAGTTTCGACGCCTTTCGAAGCAGCGAAAAGTCGAACTAATGATACGCTGGTTTCACAGCGAATATGAGGATCCTGCGATGCGCCTTCCCTACCAGTCCAGGGAAGGCGGCTATCAGTGGATATATGGGGGTCCCATTTCAGCAGATGATGCAATTCAGGATGAATTCTCAGAGGTTTCTGACTGGGAAACCATGCAAGTTGCGGTCAATGAAATACAATCCGACGGTTTCGATTGGAGCCCAAGGCCAGATCAAGACGACGACGGTATCTACAGTGTTGATGAACCGCTCCCCGATATTTTCGACGAAGACGACGCGTATGAGGATCAGGATGCAATAGCCACTCAGCGTAGTTTAGCTGACCTGCAAGGCGAGCTACATCAAAGGCTAGACGACTTGGAGAGCCTGCTCAGAGACCATGTCGGTCGAGCGATGATAGGGCACAACAATCCTCCGGAATCTGTTGAAATCCCGCCGTTGTCGGATGTCGAAAGAGAGGAAGTTCTTGCCGAAATCAGCACGCTGCGAGAGGAAGCTGAAAAACGGGAACCCGACGTCGATCTACCGACCCGCTCTGTTGTAGTTTTCAGGCGCTTTGCGTCTGTGGTCGGCAGATGGCTAAGGGACAGAGCGAACGCCCAAATCGACAATTTGCTTACGCCCGTCGCGGTTGCACTAACCTTCTACGGCCGACAGCTACTGCAGGCGCTTGAAGCTGCTGCAAACGCTACTATGGAATGGATGCAAGCCCTGCAGCACACGCTTTTCTAAGGCTTTTTGAGCGGCACCTCATCCGCCATTGACAGCTCTCACGCGGGCGGGCCAACCTGTCGGCGTCATTAACGTCTGAACAGGCTCATCTTGCACGATACGGCAGTCGGCAGCGCCGAAACGTCCGCCCCTTCCACGGCTCCCGACATTGCGGGGCCGAATGCCTCCGATTCAGCCAGCCTGGATGGCTTCATATCCCCCGAGCACCGGGCCGAATACGAAAGCTTCATCGCAGAACATCCCGACATCGAGGCGGTCGAGTTTCTGATGGTCGACCCCAATGGCGTCATGCGCGGCAAATGGGCGCCGGGCGATGCGCTGAAAAAGGCGTTTCAGGAAGGCGTCAATTTCCCGATGTCGCTGCACGGCCTGGATGTGTGGGGCCGCGAGGTCGAGGAAACCGGGCTGCACATCGAGACCGGCGACAAGGACGGTTATTGCCGTGCGACGCGCGGTTCGCTGTCGATCGTGCCGTGGGCCAAGCGCAAGACTGCGCAGGTGCTGCTGCAGACCTTCTCGCCGGAGGGCGAACCTTTCATGGCCGATCCGCGCCAGGTGCTGAAGCACAAAGTGGCGGAGATCAACGCCAAGGGTTTGTTTCCGGTCGTTGCCTTCGAACTCGAATTCTATCTGCTCGATCCCGACACGGACTGGGACGACGGCATGCCGGCGCCTGTGGGGGCCGCGGGCGGGCCGGACCGGCTGAGAATGTACGGTCTCGACGATCTGGCCGAGCACGCGGAGCTGTTCGACATGATCCGCGATGCCGCGAGCGCGCAGGATCTGCCCATCGATACGATTATCAAGGAAGCTGCGCCCGGCCAGTTCGAGGTCAACCTCAAACACCGCTCGAACCCGCTTCGTGCCGCCGACGATGTGATCATGCTGAGGCGCATTGTGATCGGCTGCGCCCGCGCGCACGGTCTCACCGCCACCTTCATGGCCAAGCCGTTCCTGGAATATGCCGGCAACGGCATGCATGTGCATGCTTCCATGCTCGATGCCGAAGGCAACAACATATTTTCGGGCGACGACGGCCGCTGCAAGCTGGAGGCTGCCGTGGCCGGCCTGCTCAAGACAATGCCGGAATCGCTTCTGTTGTTCATCAACACCTGGAACGGGTTTCGCCGCATTACGCCGGGCTCATACGCGCCCACACGCGCCGTCTGGGCCGAAAACAACCGCTCCGTCGCACTGCGCATCCCTGTGTCGACCGAAGAGAACCGGCGTGTCGAGCACCGCATCGCCGGCGCGGACGCCAATCCATATCTTGTCATGTCGGCGCTTTTGCAGGGCATGGTGGAAGGCATCGAGGGTAACCTCAAGCCGCCGCCGCCTGTGGAGGGAAACGCGTATGACGAGGACGGACTCTACCTTCCCGACGACATGGACGATGCCCTGCAGCTGACGGCACGGAGCAAGTTTATCGACCGGGCGTTGGGGCCGTTGCTGGCCAAGGTCTACCGCGACCTGAAGCGCGCCGAAATACTGGCATTCTGGGGCGAAATCACGCCGCTGGAACGCACCACCTA
The DNA here is from genome assembly GCF_004000235.1 of Mesorhizobium sp. Z1-4. Taxonomy (GTDB): domain Bacteria; phylum Pseudomonadota; class Alphaproteobacteria; order Rhizobiales; family Rhizobiaceae; genus RCIO01. The sequence goes on along the minus strand of NZ_RCIO01000001.1, from coordinate 488,111 downwards.
TCTATGATGTCGCGGGGCTTATTTTGCCTTGTCGCATGCCGATGAGGCCAATAGGCTTAAGCCAAGCCATGCCCGCATCCTACGGGCGCCAGGAAGAACTGACACGGGAGAACAAGATGGTACGAAGGTCATACCTCGTTTCGGGTACGTTTGCCGCGGTGGTAGCGTTTACGGCGGCCGCTGCTGCTCAGGAGCGCGTGGTCAACGTCTACAACTGGTCCGACTATATCGACGAGTCGGTCCTTGAAGAGTTCACCGCCGAAACCGGCATCAAGGTTGTCTACGACGTCTTCGATTCCAACGAAATTCTCGAAACCAAGCTGCTTGCCGGCAGTACCGGTTACGACGTCGTGGTTCCGACCGGCACATTCCTCGCACGTCAGATTCAGGCGGGCGTGTTCCAGAAGCTCGACAAATCGAAGCTGCCGAACATCGCCAATATGTGGAGCACGATCGCCGACCGTACCGCGCGCTACGATCCCGGCAACGAATATTCGATCAACTACATGTGGGGCACGACCGGCATCGGCTACAATGTCCGCAAGGTGCAGGATGCGCTCGGCATCGATCGCGTCGATTCCTGGGATGTGATCTTCAAGCCGGAGATGATCGCCAAGCTCGCCGATTGCGGTGTCTTCATGCTTGACGCGCCGGCCGAGATGATCCCGGCGGCGCTCAACTATCTCGGGCTGGACGTCAACAGCACCGACCCGGACGAACTGGCCAGGGCGGAAGAACTGCTGCTGTCGATTCGCCCGCACATCCGCAAGTTCCACTCGTCCGAATATATCAGCGCGCTCGCCAACGGCGACATCTGCGTGGCCGTCGGCTGGTCAGGCGACGTGTTTCAGGCCCGCGACCGCGCCGCGGAGGCCGACCAGGGTGTGTCTGTCGACTATGCGATCCCGAAGGAGGGCGCGCAGATGTGGTTCGATCAGATGGCCATCCCCGCCGATGCCAAGAATGTCGAGGAAGCGCACATTTTCCTCAACTACATCATGGACCCGAATGTAATCGCCAAGGCATCGAACTATGTCTTCTACGCCAACGGCAACAAGGCCTCGCAGGAGTTCCTGGAAGCCGACGTGATCGGCGACCCGGCGGTCTATCCGGACGAAGCAACGCTCAACAATCTCTTCACGACAACCCCGCCTGACCCACGCACGCAGCGGCTCATGACACGGCTGTGGACCCGCGTCGTGACAGGCCAATAGAAAACTTCTGCCGGCCGCGCCAATTGCGCGGCCGGTTTCAATTCTGGCGGGACGGAAATCATGAAGTCGCTAGGCAGCATCCGGAGGAGCTTCGCGCCCTGGAACGATCCGGCAGCCACGCCCTATATCCGCTTAGAGAACGTGACCAAGAAGTTTGGCGACTTCGTTGCCGTCAACGACCTGTCGCTCGACATCTATGAACGCGAGTTTTTCGCCCTTCTGGGCGCCTCGGGTTGCGGCAAGACGACATTGCTCAGAATGCTCGCCGGCTTCGAGGAACCGAGCGCAGGGCGGATATTTCTCGACGGCCAGAACCTGAGCGGCATTCCGCCCTACCGGCGGCCGGTCAACATGATGTTCCAGTCCTATGCGCTCTTCCCGCATATGACGGTGGAGGCCAATATCGGCTTCGGGCTCAAACAGGACCGCATGCCGCGCGACCAGATTGCGGCGCGTGTCGCCGAGATGCTCAAGATGGTCAAGCTTGAGCAGTTCGCCAAGCGCAAGCCTCACCAGCTTTCCGGCGGGCAGCGCCAGCGTGTCGCGCTTGCTCGCTCGCTCGCCAAACGTCCCAAGGTGCTCCTGCTCGATGAGCCGCTGGGCGCGCTCGACAAGAAGCTGCGCGAGGAAACGCAGTTCGAATTGACCGATCTCCAGCAGGAGCTGGGCCTCACCTTCGTTGTCGTCACACATGACCAGGAAGAGGCCATGACCATGGCCGACCGGATCGCCATTCTCGACAAGGGCGAGGTAATGCAGGTCGCGACGCCGGCCGAGACCTACGAGGCACCGGCCTCGCGCTTTGTGGCCGAGTTCGTTGGTTCCGTGAACCTGTTCGACGGTTCCGTCAGCGCGCGCCAGGGAAGCGTGGCAAGCATCGCCTATGGCGACGGCCTCACGATCGCCGCAGACAATGCAGGCGACGCTGCGGTCGGCGATCAGGTGGCGTTTGCGATTCGCCCTGAAAAGGTGCGCGTTGCATCCCGCAAGCCGGAAGCCGGGGCGGACAATGTGATGTCGGGCGCGGTGTGGGATATCGCATATCTCGGCGACATGACGATCTACCACGTCAAGCTCGACGACGGCCGGGTGGTCAAGTCGGCGATGTTGAACAGCTCGCGGCTGGTCGAAGACCCGTTGACCTGGGATGACCGGGCGTGGATCACCTTCGCTCCCGATGCCGGCGTCGTGCTGACGCGGTGAGGGCGACAACCATGCGGCGCATCTTCTCAGCAATCGCAAGCCGGGTCGTCATCGCCGTACCTTACGCCTGGCTGCTCTTTTTCTTTCTGATCCCCTTCGTCATCGTCTTCAAAATATCGCTGTCGGACCTGGCGATATCGATGCCGCCATATACACCCGCCCTGGAAGGACTGCGCGATTTCTTTGCCCGGCTCTCCGAGTTCGACTTGGAGAACTATCACCTCCTGATGTGCGACTTGCTGGGGTACATCGGCATTGGAGCGGATCTCTGCCAGGGCGGTTTCAGCATCGACTTCTTCGAGCGCCCCTATCTTTCGGTGGCCTATTTTTCCAGCCTCAAGATCGCCGCGGTTTCGACCTTTCTGACCCTGCTGGTCGGCTATCCGGTTGCTTATGCGATGGCGCGCGCGCCGCAGTCGATGCGCCCGACCTTGCTGATGCTCGTCATTCTGCCGTTCTGGACCAGCTTTCTGATCCGCGTTTACGCCTGGATCGGCATTCTGAAGCCCGAAGGCCTGCTTAACCAGCTGCTGCTCAACATAGGGCTGGTCAACGAGCCGCTGGTGATCATGAACACCAACACGGCGGTCTATATCGGTATCGTCTACTCTTACCTGCCATTCATGGTTCTGCCGCTCTATTCGGCGCTGGAGAAGCTCGATCATTCGCTGATCGAAGCCGCCCAGGATCTCGGCTGCCGGCCTTTGTCGGCTTTCTGGAAGATCACCTTCCCGCTGTCATTGCCAGGCGTCGTGGCTGGCTGCCTGCTGGTCTTCATTCCCGCTGTCGGCGAGTTCGTCATTCCCGACCTCCTCGGCGGGTCCCGCACGCTCATGATCGGCAAGACGCTGTGGAGCGAGTTCTTCAACAACCGCGACTGGCCGCTCGCCTCGGCGGTGGCCATCATCCTGCTTCTGATACTGGTGGTGCCGATTGTGCTGTTCCAGCGGGCGCAGGCCCGCGCGCAGGAATAGGGGCGGCTATGAACAACGGTCTGTCCCGGTTCAATGTGGTGTCGCTGGTCGCAGGGTTCGCGTTTCTTTATCTGCCGATCCTGCTGCTTGTAATCTATTCCTTCAACGAATCACGGCTGGTGACGGTGTGGTCGGGCTTCTCGACCAAATGGTATGTGGAGCTGTTTTCGAACCAGGGTTTGTTGGACGCCGCCTGGGTAACGTTCCGTGTTGCGCTGATTTCGGCAACTGTGGCGACGGTGCTCGGAACCATGGCGGCGATCACGTTGACCCGGCATCTGCGGTTCCGCGGCCGTGTGCTTTTCACCGGCATGGTGTTTGCGCCGCTGGTGATGCCGGAGGTGATAACCGGCCTTTCCCTGCTTTTGCTTTTCGTCGCAGTCGGCCTCGATCGCGGGTTCCTTACAGTGACGCTGGCGCACATCACATTCTCGATGTGCTTCGTCGCCGTTGTGGTGCAATCGAGGCTCCTGACCTTCGACCGGTCGCTGGAAGAAGCCGCGATGGACCTTGGCGCGACGCCGGTCCGGACGTTCTTCCAGGTCACGCTGCCGGTTATCCTGCCGGCCGTGATTTCGGGCTGGATGCTGGCCTTCACGCTGTCGCTGGACGATCTGGTGATTGCAAGCTTTACCTCCGGCCCGGGCGCAACCACGCTGCCGATGAAAATCTACAGCCAGGTCAGGCTCGGCGTGACGCCGGAAATCAACGCCGTCTGTACAATCCTGATCGCGGTTGTGACGACGGGCGTCATCGCCGCCTCATTGCTGAACAAGCAGCGGGAGGTTCAGCGCGCACGCGATGAGCAGGCGGCGCGCAAGGAAGGCGGCTAAGGTCTATTCCAGGTCAGGTGGAATGACTGGCGAGACATAGGGCGAGTCCCACGACCCGCCGACAAAGAACTGCATTCGTGCGGGATCTTTCTCATCGCCTTCCATCTTTGCGCCGATCGTCCCTGTGAGTGCCAGTCCCCGGCCAGGCAGGGGCACCAGCCCGCTGAGCTCGACCCTTTGATTGCCTGAGGTCACCTCGGCGCGCTGCAGCCGCGCTGTGCCGTTTTCCACCCGCGCTTTCATCACCAGGCTGTCGAAGTTGAGCACGCCGCCCGAGGCTTCGTTGAGCGGAAAGAACTCGCCCTTGCGAGCTTTGTCGGAAAACGCCGCCAGATCGACGCCGGCCATGGCGCCCGCTCCCAGATTGAGCGACAGCGACCCTTGCGCGGTCCGCATGATCGAGGTCCAGTCGTTGCCGTCGCCCTTGAGTGAGATCATCAGGTCGCCGCGTGCAATCGGCATGAGGTAGGAGACCTGCATGGTCTGGGCGAGTGCCCCGAGATCGATGCCGACGCCGCGCAGGCGCACTTCGACACGGCTGGCAGCGTTCGGCTGGTCGATACGGAAGCCGGCCTGTATGGCGCCGTCGAATGCGCGCGCGTCGGAAATATCGAAAGCTGCAAGCCCGCCCCTGATCTGCGCGGTCGCGGCGACACCGGTAAAGGATAGTGTGCCGGCGGTGGCCGTGTCCGCGGACAGCCGCAGGTCGAGGTTCATCTGCTCGGCAACTTGCCCGTCAATGGTGCTGTAGCGGCCCCAGCGGTCCGGCGTGAGCGCCGAGAACGCCGACAGGAATGATTGCAGGTTGATGGTCTGGAACGCCAGCGTGCCGGCGACGGTGGGTATCTTTTCGCCGAGCGAGATTTCGAGCGTGCCGCGGCTGGGGTTGCCGTCCAGCGTTACGCTGGCGTCCGAAAGGTTGAGTCGGCGCAGCGAGCCGCTCACTTTTGCTTCGAGCGACACGGCACCGATCGCTGATCCCGGCGTGATCTCGTTGCCTGACCATTCCAGAATGCGCCTGAGGGAAGGAGATGAAAGCGAGCCCTGTCCCTGAACGAAGCCGTCGTTGCCGAAGCTGGTAGTGCCTTTGAAATCGAGATTGAGTGGCGCCGAATCGAGCCCGATGGTTGCTGGAGCGGCAGCACCGACCAGAAGGGCAAGCGGCTGGGCGGTCTCGAAGGAGATATCGACAAGTTCGCCGCGCCAGATACCCGAAGCCGTCACCGAAGCGGCGCGGTTGAACGCGGGCCATGCCAGCCTGCCGCTGACAGCTGAAAGCAACTCCGCAGACTTTCCGTCGTGCAGTACCGCAAGCTTGCCTTCCACGATTTCGACGCCGGGAAGCGCATCGCCGGGCAGTTGCGAAAGGTCGGGGTCCGCCGCGTTTTCGGCGAGGATCGAGCGCATTGCGGTCAATGCATCTGCAATGCGGCCAGGCGGCAAACCGGCCGGCGGCGCAGGCAATCTACCCGACGACAGGGTGATTGTCGGCCGCAATAGGCGGAGCTGCGAAAACACGATCTCGCCGCGCAACGCCGGCAGTGCTGCCAGAGCGGCGTCAATTCTGTCGACGCGGGCAACCGGGCGGCCGCCGCCGCCGAATTCCGAGAACGTCACGTCTGTGAGGCGCGCGGTAACGACCGGCCAGACCTCGATGCTGGTCTCGGCGCCCAGAGTCACCTGGTAGCCCGACCAGTGCGACAGCTCCTGGGCGATACGGTCGCGGACGATCTGGGTCGAGGCGATGAACGGCAGCGCAACCAGCAGCGCCACCGCAAGCACGATGGCGGCTCCACCCAGCCAGATCAGCCTCTTGACCGCCGGTTGCGGCATCACGCCCCTTTGTTTGCCTGACCGGTGCCTGATCGGCACCGGAACCCATTCCTTGCCTAAACAAGTCACAACGCATTTCAAGCATTTATGGCTTCGCGATGGCGCATCCTTACAGTGGCAGCGTCGGATGAAACGCAGGACCTGTTGGTATTTTCAACCTATTGCCCGCGCCTGGTTCGCACGCCATAAGCAAGCCGCCTGAGAGGAGAATAGCTGATGCCGCATGCAGAGCCGCTTTGGACGCCTTCGCCGGAGAGGGTGAAAAGCTCGAACCTTGGTGATTTCATGAAGCAGGCATCGGCGCGCGCCGGACGGCCGCTGGAAGATTATGACGCGCTTCACACCTGGTCGATTGAGGACCGCGAGGGCTTCTGGAGCCTCATCTGGGACTATTGCGGGGTTGTGGGCGACCGTGGCGAAACGGTGCTTGCCGACGGCGACAAGATGCCGGGCGCAAGGTTCTTTCCCGAAGCGAAAATGAACTTCGCCGAAAACCTGCTGGCGGGTGGCGGATCGGGTGACGCGATCGTTTTCCGTGGCGAAGACAAGGTCGATCTGCGCTGGAGCTGGGACGAGCTGCGCGACAGGGTTTCGCGCATCCAGCAATTCCTTCGGGATCAGGATGTAAAAGCCGGCGACCGGGTGGCCGCGATGATACCGAATATGCCCGAGACGATCGCCGCCATGCTCGCCGTGGCGTCGCTTGGCGCTGTCTGGTCATCCTGTTCGCCGGATTTCGGCACCCAGGGTGTGCTCGACCGGTTCGGACAGATCGAGCCGGCGGTCTTCGTTGCCGCCGATGGCTACTACTACAACGGCAAGACCATTGATGTAGGCGGCAAGATTGCGGAGGTGCTGGAGCAGTTGCCTTCGGTGCGCGCTGCCTTGATTGTCGATTATATCGGCAAGTCAGAAGCGACGGCTTCGCAGATCGGCCGGGCAACCGCACTCGACCAGGCGATTGCGCCCTATGCCGCCCAGCCCATGACCTTCGAGCGGCTGCCTTTCGACCACCCGCTCTACATTCTGTTTTCATCCGGCACGACCGGCATTCCCAAATGCATTGTTCATTCGGCCGGCGGCATGCTGTTGCAGCATCTCAAGGAGCACCAGCTCCACGCCGGGATCAAGCCCGGCGATCGTTTCTTCTATTTCACCACATGCGGCTGGATGATGTGGAACTGGCTGGTCACCGGACTGGCGACGGGCGCGACGCTGCTGCTGTATGACGGCTCGCCGTTCTACCCGGACGGCAACGCGATGTTCGACTACGCAGACGCGGAGAAGATGACCTATTTCGGAACGTCGGCGAAGTTCATCGACTCTGTCCGCAAGTCAGGTCTGGAGCCGAAAAAGACGCATGATCTTTCGACCGTGCGGGTGATTTCCTCAACCGGCTCACCGCTCTCGCCCGAAGGGTTCGAGTTCGTCTATTCCGGCATCAAGGATGATGTTCATCTGGCCTCGATTTCGGGCGGTACCGACGTTGCCGCATGCTTTGTGCTGGGAATACCGATCAAACCTGTGTGGAGCGGCGAAATTCAGGGTCCGGGTCTCGGCATGGCAACCGACGTCTGGGACGATGATGGCAGGCACATCGAGCGCGAGAAGGGCGAACTGGTCTGCACCAGGGCGTTTCCGTCCATGCCGATCATGTTCTGGAACGATCCAGACGGTGCAAAATACCGCTCCGCCTATTTCGAACGCTTCGACAATATCTGGTGCCATGGCGACTTCGCCGAATGGACCGAGCATGGCGGCATGATCATTCATGGCCGTTCGGATGCGACGCTGAATCCCGGCGGCGTGCGTATCGGTACGGCTGAAATCTACAACCAGGTCGAGCAGCTCGAAGAGGTGCTGGAATCGATCTGCATCGGCCAGCAGTGGGAAGATGACGTGCGGGTGGTGCTGTTCGTGCGGCTGGCCGAGGGCGTGGAGCTCGACGAGGCGCTCGAGGCTCGGATCCGCGCCAAGATACGCAGCGGAGCGACGCCCCGCCACGTCCCGGCGCGCATCGTTGCGGTGGCGGACATTCCGCGCACCAAGTCCGGCAAGATCACCGAGCTCGCCGTACGCGACATTGTCCACGGCCGCCAGGTCAAGAACCAGGAAGCACTGGCAAACCCCGAGGCGCTCGAACTCTACCGCAATATCCCCAAGCTGGCGACGTGACGGGCCTTCAGGGCAGGTTCCCGGCCGCTCATCGGCGCGGCCGGCCACGCCACCTTAGGTTAACGAATGGTAGCGCTGAAATTTACCTCAACTTCACGGAGGGTACGGAAACGTAAATTTCTAAACAGCGCGGTAAGGACTTGTTAACGGGACGGCGCCGATATTCACGCTCGAGATTGGTGATATTTCGACATGTGATTGAGCCCGCTCAGACAGCCACGAAATTCTATTCAGGCGCCCTCCGGGGCGCCTTCTTTTTTACAGATTAGCATCGCGGTCGCGGGTGAGCGCACCCGACAGAAGAACAACGGGTATGACCGCTGTTGCGATGATTGCCAGCGCTGCCATAGCACCATCCTCCGGCACGCCGCGCGAGGCGTCTTCGAACACCGACGTTGCCAGCGTGTTGAAACCGAACGGCCGCAGCAGAATGGTCGCTGACAGTTCTTTCACAGTGTCGACGAAAACCAGCACAGCAGCCGTGAACACCGCCGGCCGCAGCAGAGGCAGCAGAACGGTCGTGGCGCTGCGCGTGGGAGAACGCCCGAGGCAGCGCGCCGCCTCGTCGATGTGCGGTGGCAACTTTTCAATGCCGCCTCGTACCGCACCCTCCGCCAGCGCCAGGAAGCGGATAGAGCACACGAGCACCACCGCGGCGGCCGAACCGGTGAAGATCAGTCCGGTCGAGACGCCGAACATGTCGCGCATCCATGCGTCGATGGAATTGTCGATGAAAGCCAGCGTAAAAAGCAGCCCGAGGCCGAGAACCGTGCCGGGCAGTGCGTAGCCGATCATCGCCAGCCGTGTGACAGCTGCAACGGGCCGCGATTTGTCGAGCCGCGCCGCGTGGATCAGGAGAAGCGCGACAAACACGGTAATCAGAGCCGCGCTAGTGGCGACAATGACGCTGTTGACGAGCGCGTCGAGCAGGTCGGGCTCCGTGAGCTGATAAAGCCGGCGCGATGCGTAATCGCCAAATACATAAAGCGGGATGCCGAAGCCGCAGAACACCGGAGCGGCGGTGGCAAGGGTTGCGAGGGCCGCGCGGGCGCCCGTCAGTTTGACCCGCGGCGGCCGGGCGTTCATCTGCGATCCGCGTCCGACATGGAAGCGCTGCTGCCGCCGTGCCCACTTCTCCATCATGAGCACCGCAAACACGATGATCAGCATGAGCACGGCAATCTGCGCAGCACCTTCCAGGCTGCCGCGATTGAGCCAGGTCGTGTAGACCGAGTAGGTAAGGGTCGGCACGCCGAGATATTTCGATGCGCCGATATCGTTGAGCGTTTCCATCAGGACCAGTGCAACACCGGCGACGATGGCCGGGCGGGCGACTGGCAGTAGGACGGCCCACAATACTTTCAGGGGTGCGGCGCCCAGCGTGCGCGCGGCATCGCCGATATGGCGGCCCTGCATGATGAAGACGACGCGGCTCGTGAGATAGACATAAGGATACAGCACCATCGAAAGCACGATGGCGGCTCCGTAGGTCGACCGGATTTCGGGAAACCAGTAGTCGCGCGGCGTCACATGGCCGGTGAGAGCCCTGAACGCGCTTTGCACCGGCCCGGAAAAGTGCAGGAACTCGGCGAAGGCATAGGCCGCGAGATAGGGCGGTACTGCGAGGGGCAATACCAGAACCCAGGCGAGCACTTTGCGGAAGGGAAAGTCGTAGGCGACGACCATCCACGCGCTTGTTACGCCGATCGAGGCGGTTCCGGCCGCAACAAGCACCAGCAGGAGCAGCGTTGCGCCCGTGGCTTGCGGAAGCACGTTGCGGACAAGGTGCGGCCAGTCCGAGCCGTCGCCCGAAAGCGCTATGCCGATCACCACTGCAATGGGCACGAGCGCGATCGCTGCTGCGACGAGCGCGGGCGCGAGTGCGCCGTAGTTGCGGCCGGGTGCAACGGTGCGCACCGGCGGCACGCCGCCGCCTTCCGCGGGATGGGCGCGCGCGGTCATCGCCGGGCCCCGGAACGGCGGTTTGCGAAAACGCACAAGGGGCCGGATCGGCGATCCAGCCCCTCGTCGTTACATGTGCGGATGGCCGTCAGCTCGACGGACCCGCGTCGAAGCCGACCTTGTCGACCAGCTCGGATGCCGTCTTGCGGTTGGCTGCGATGTCTTCCAGCGGCAGCGTGTCGGGCTTGAATTCGCCGAAAGCCTTCACCGTGTCGGACGGTTCGGTACCAGGGCCGATCGGGTACTCATAAACGCGTTCCGCATAGATTTCCTGGCCCTCGGCGCTGGCGAGGAATTCCATCAGCTTGATCGCGTTTTCCTTGTTCGGCGCATGCTTTGCCAGGGCCATGCCGGAAACGTTCACATGCGTGCCGCGGTCCCCGCTATTGGGGAACAGAACCTTCATCGAAGCGGCCCATTCCTTCTGCTCCGGCTCCTTTTCGTTGTTCTGCATCAGGCCGACATAATAGGTGTTGCCGAGGCCGATATCGCACTCGCCTGCATGGATTGCCTTCGCCTGGGCGCGGTCATTGCCGTCGGGCTTGCGGGCGAGGTTTTCCTTCAGGCCGGTAAGCCAGGTCTCCGCATAGTCGGCGCCGTGATGGGCAACCATCGAGGCAAACAGCGCAATGTTGTAGACGTGCTGGCCCGAGCGGGTGCAGATCCTGCCTTTCCACTTCGGATCGGCCAGTTCCTCATAAGTGATCGTGTCCTGCTCGACGCGGTCCTTGGAGGCGTAGACCACGCGGCCGCGCGTGGTGAGGCCGAACCAGTGGCCTTCCGAATCGCGGTACTGCGAGGGGATGTTGTCGTTGATCGCGGCGTTTTCGAGCGGCTGGGTAACGCCGGCGTCCTTGGCACCCTGCAGGCGGCCGATGTCGACTGTAAAGATCAGGTCGGCCGGCGAGTTCGAGCCCTCAGCGGCAATGCGCTCGTCGATGCCAGAATCCAGAAACAGAACCTGCGTCTCGATGCCCGTCTCGGCGGTGAAGGCGTCGAGCAGTGGCTTGATGAGGTCCGGCTGGCGATAGGAATAGATATTGACGGTGCCTTCGGCGCTGGCGGCGGCCGGCGCAAAAGCGACGCCGGCCGCAATTGCTGCGCCGGCAATGCCAGCAGAAAGCCGGCCTTTAGAAACGAACATGGGTCTCTCCAATACTGCGGGGGTCAAGGTCCCGAATTGGTGTTATGCGCCGGCCGCTCATGCGGCAGGCGGCCCCATTTCGGAGAAATTCACTCACGCGTCAACGGAAATCATAACAAAATCAGCTGTTTAGAATTATTCTAAACTAGAATTGTCAGGTTTTCAGTCACTTGAGCCACTGCGGCAAATTGACGGAGGAGCATCAAGCTCAGTCCGCCAGAACACGGGTGGAGGGAAAGGTGATCTCGACCAGCGTGCCTTCGCCAGGCGTCGACTGGATTGTGAACCGGGCACGATTTGCCTCCACCATTGCCTTGGTCAGAGGAAGCCCGAGACCTGTGCCGTCGCCGCGCGGCCGTTTCAGGGCGTTGATCTGCTTGAACGGCTTGAGAGCCTGCTCGATATCGGCCGCTGCCATACCGACGCCGGTATCGCGAACGCGCATGGCGATGTCGCCGGCCTCATAAACGGTTGAGACGACAACCTGCCCGCCTGCCGGGGTATAGCGGATCGCGTTCGAAAGCAGATTGAGCGCAATCTGGCGGATGCTGCGCAAATCCGCCACCACGTCGGGAAGGCTGGAGGCAAAGCTCGAGCGGATGATCACGCGCTCGCGGTTGGCCTGCGGCTGCATCATCGCAACGGCTTCCGACAGCACATCGTTGAGGGATACCGCTTCGTAAGAGAGCTCCTGCTGCCCCGCCTCGATCTTCGAGATGTCGAGCAGGTCATTGACCAGATCGAGCACGTGATTGCCCGAGCGGTTGATGTCGGAAAGATAGTCACGATAGCGCTCGGACCCGATTGGCCCGAACTTCTCGTCGATCATCAGCTCGGAAAAACCGATGATGGCGTTGAGCGGCGTGCGGATCTCGTGGCTGACACGCGCCAGGAACTCGGTCTTTTGCGAGGAAGCCCGTTCGGCGGCGGCGCGTGCCTCGGTAAGTTCTTCCTCCGCGCGCTTCCAATGCGTAATGTCGCGCAGGACGGCGCAGAAACCGCTCTCATGCGGCAGCCGCCCGATTGTCATGAACAGCGGAATGAAGCGCCCCTGCGCTTCGCGGCCAATCACTTCGCGGCCGTCATTGAGCACGCTGGCGACGCCATTGCCCGCCAGACCGTCGAGATATTCGCGCGCCGGACGCTGGCTTTCGATCGCAAAGAGCGACGTGAACGGGCGTCCGGGCAGATCGTTTTCATTATAGCCGAACAGCGCCTCCGCCGGCTTCGACACGGAGCGGATCGTGCCGTCATTGCCGATGATCACCACGCCGTCGGTCGCCGTATCGATGATTGTGCGCAGTTCATCGAGCTGGGTTTCGAGGTTGCCGGCCTCGATAGGTTCGCCCTGGGGGGAGGGTTCAGGCGGGTCGGCGCGGCGCAGCGCCAGGAGCAGGGCTTTGCCGCCCTGCCAGCCGATCGACTGAAGGAATGCATGCACCGGGAATTCGTCGCCGTCGCGCGCCCGCAGCTTCAGCGTCTGGCCATTGGTTCCGTCGGCTTCGTAGGAGCCGGCAAAAATGGCGTCCATACCCCCTGCGAGATCGAACTCGGCGAGCGACCGGTAGCCGGTGAGGGTCAGGAACTCGCGGTTTGCATAATGCAGCTCGTCGCCCGAGTGGATAAGCAGCGGCAGCGGCAGCCGCGACAGCACGGTGGAATCGATGCCGACCGATGCATCAACGATGCCGCCCACCGAAAATGCCGAAGGCAGGAAGGCCGACAAGCCGACCTTGCGCTTTGCGCTCGCTCCGGCATCGGACCCGGCAGGCTCCGGCGCAGCTTCACTCGACGCGGCAAGCTCTCCGTTCCCGGGCGCGGCGTCGTCTCCGTCCGCATCGCGTGTAGCGTCATTGACAGCCGGCATTTCGTCCGACGCATCGGCGGAAGGCGCATCGTCGGAGCCCGTTGTTTCGCCGGCTTGTTCTTCGCCCTCGGCACCGCCATCCGGAATCTGGTCTTGGGTATTGTCCCCGCTCGTCGCCTCCACGGCCGCTGGCGCTTCTGCCTCCGGGCTCTCGACGGCTTCGGCCGAAGCGTTCTCAGTTTCGCCGGAAGGCGTCACCTCGGCATCGGCTGCTGCATCCTGCCGATCTCGGGCCGGGGCATCGACCTCAGATATTGTGTCGTCTGGACTGTCGCCGGGTGTTTCCGCAACCGCGTCGACATCGCCGTCCGTCTCGCCTTCGGCAGCGTCGGCTTCGCCGGTCACGGCATTGGAGCCTTCGGCAGCCTTGGCTTCCACCGGTTCGGACGTCTCATCGCTGTTGGCGGGCACCGTGTCTTCGCTGTGGTCGCCGGGGGAGCGTTCTTCTGCCGCCGAAGCGGTTGCCTCCGCCGATGGCTCTTCCGCTTCGTCTCCGGTATCCGCATCGCCTGCATTGCCGGCGATCAGGCCGTGTGCTTCGTTTGAGCCGATGTCGGACGAGGTATCGCTTTCCGCTTCTTCAGCCGCCGCGGCATCGTCCCGGGCCTCGGCGTCCTCATCCAGGTTGCTGGCATCCTTGAGCCGTTTGCCAATTTCCTGGAACGTTTCCTGTTCCGCACTGGAAAGGCCTTTTGGCGGCTGCTGGTTGCGCCGCTCGGCAAGGCGGATCACCTTGTCGTTTTCGCGCCGCTCCCGGGACTGTTCAATCGCAAGGGCGGGGGTTTCGCCTTTGAAGGGGTCGTCGTCTTCGGCCGCGAAGTCGGCCGGCGCGACGATTGTTTCGACCTCGCCGGCGTCATCCGTTTCGGGCAGGGCCCCGACCAGCTGCAATCCGCGCGCGTGATCGTCGACGACTGCATCGCCCATCCGGGCAATGCCGAAGCCGCGAAAGCCCTCGAACGTCCCATCGCGGCCATAAACGGGCAGCGCCGCCAGGTCGACCGGAGCGACGAGATCCGTACCGGCGATCGGCCACAGGACCGAACGGCCGGACCAGGTGTCTCGTCGGTTCATCAGTCCGGCTATTTCACCGTCGGGATCGAGCGCGAACGCTTCCGCGACATCGGCGAAGTCGCGGCCCACAATGTCGGTGGCTTCGGCCCCGAACGCCTGCCGGAATTCATCGGAAAGGGCGCTGAACTTGGCTTCCGCATCGGTGCGCCAGACGAAGCGCAAAGGCGCCGCTGCCATATCGGCGGTTTCACCGGCGACCTTGGTGTCAATCTCATCGGCATCGATCGTGTCGCCGCTGGCCGCGGTTTCCGTTGCTGCCGGCGATTTCTGGCTGTCGGTTGAAGATGCTGCAGCTTGTGCGCCGTTGCTGCCGAAATACCACTTGTCTTCGCCGGTGCCGCGGACGACGCCCTCGGTTGCAGGCGCTGTGTCGACCGGGGCTTCGGGCTCGTTATCGCCATCTGTGCCGTCGCTGCCGGCTTCGCTCGTCTCGGCATGCGAGCCGGGGTCGATTCTGGAAGCCTGGCTGCCGCCTGGTTCAGTCTCCGCGCTTTCTTCCGGCGGAGCGGCTGCGGTTTCCCCGCCATCGGCGTCGCCAGCCGTTTCGTCGGCAGCTTCCTCTGCGTCATTGGCGATCATGAGCAGGCTGAGGGCAGGCACGTCTGCCAGCCTGACAATTCCTGCCGGCAGTTCGCCCTTGCTTGTCGGCACCAGCCGCTTGACCAGACGGTCGGCTTCGCCCGCGACTTCGACCGCGAGGCCCTCCAGCGTCCCCGCCGAAATCCCAAGGCCGTCGAAACCGCGCGAAGCGGCCGTGATCCGGCCCGTCGCGTCGACCAGGGCTACGCCGCCGCCATCGGTCGCAAGACCGGCTATGGCGCGGCCGGCACGTTCCTCGGCGGTTCGCGTGTCGGCGAGCGGGTCGGGTACAGAAAGCAGGATGGCTTTCTCGCCGTCCGGCAGCGCAACGGTTTCCGCCTGGAACATCACCGTCTGGCTCGAAACGCCCTTTGCAAGACGCACGGCGATCGGCCGCCCGCTGCGGACCGCCGGAAAGCCGGGGGTCGCGGTGATCTGGCGCTTCGCGCCAGGCGCAAATTCGGGGTCGCCGCCGACGAATGTCGCGACACCTGAGTGGCCGAACAGCGCGGCGCCCGCTCCGTTTGCCCAAATCACTTCGTCCAACGTCGCAGGAAGAACCAGTGCGGCAGCGCCCTCGACAATCTTTTCCCGCACGCCATCGAGCGCCGAGACATCGAGATATGAGTAGGACCGTGGCGGCATGGAACCTGCTGTCCGGTTGGCTTACGCGCTTTCGTTAAGACATCGGTAATAATATCAGGGTCGCGGCAGAGTCCACAATTGGCTTGGCCCGTGCGTGCCTTCCTCAGGGCGTGGTTAACCGGCCCCGGCTGTTTCTTTGATGCAATGCAACAAATGATATTGCACTGCACAATTAATTGCGCTATATAGGCTGCATATCGAATTCACCACGTGCCCAACCGCACGACAGGGAGAATGAAAATGACCAAGGCAGCCACAAAGACGGCGGAAACCGCCGAATTCCCGACCTTCGACCCGAGCCAGGCCACCGAGCAGTTCCGCGTGTTCGCCGAACAGGGCGTCGAGCAGTCGAAAGAAGCATACGCGAAAGTGAAGACCGGCATGGAAGACGCCCAGAAAGTCTGGGAATCGACCTTCGAGACCGCGAAGACCGCAGCTGGCGACCTGTCACTGAAGTCGATCTCCGCGATGCGCGCCGGCGCCGAGGCCAACCTCGCCCACATGGAAGCCCTTGTCGGCGTGAAGTCGCTCTCGGAAGTCCTCGAGCTCCAGACCGCATTCATGCGCAAGAGCTACGAGATGATGGTCGAGCAGGCCAAGGACATGCAGGCAGCCGGTACCAAGGCCGCCGAGTCCGTTGCCAAGCCGGCCAAGACCGCCTTCGAAAAGGCAGTCAAGGAGTTTCAGGTCGCCTAACACGCGTTACCTGGAGCAATCCCGCGCTTCCGGCACCTCCTCCCGCTGGAACGCGGCATGAAAGGCCAATACCTCCTCCCATTGGCCGGACATAGAGAAAAAGGTCGGCACCTCCTCCCGCCGGCCTTTTTCTTTGCCTGAATTCCTGGTGCGGCAAACGCCTGCCGATATGGCTTGAATCTCGGTGCGATTGGCCTTATGCACCGCCAACGAAAGCCCTGCGGTTGTAGCTCAGTTGGTTAGAGCGCCGGATTGTGGATCCGGAGGTCGCTGGTTCGACCCCAGCCAACCGTACCATTCCCTCAGAACAGATCGCCCTGCACGTCCGACGGCTTCGCCTGCGGAGCGGGCTTGGGCTTCGGCCTAGCCGTTTCGCCGCCGGTCGTCAGCGCGCCGACATCGCCATCGGCGAAGCGGACCGCGATCTCGTCGCCTTTCGACAGGGCGGCCGCGCGCTTGACGAGCGCACCATCCTTGTCGATCACCAGCGCATAGCCCCGCTCCAGCACGGCCCGATGCGAGAGCGTCTCGAGCAGCCGCGCGGATTGGGTAAGTCGGCCACGGAGGCGCTCCAGCCTCGCCACCTCGGCGCGGGTGGCGCGTGCTGTGAGCACGCCGAGGCCCTCCGACGAGATCGCCAGCTGCCGCTTCAGGGCGACCGGCGTTATGCGCGCCGCATCGCGGTCGAAACGTGCGCGCGCATTGCCCACCATGCTGCGGAACGAAGCTGTCAGCCGCCGCTCTGCCTGGAGGGACCGATGTTTCTGCTCGCCGAGTCGCCGCGTCAGCATCAACGGCGAAAGCCGCAACCCGGCAAAACGTGCCCGCTTGCGCGCTGTGTTCTCGCTGAGGCCCCGTTCGAGCCGCGATGCCGCCTCGTCGAAGCGCCGCCGCGGTATGGCCAGGAGCGAATCGACCGAGGGCAGGGCGCGCGCGGCGGCGCGCACCGCCTGCCTGCGCCGGTCGGCGGCGCGAGAGGCTGCGCCTTGCAGCCGTGCGCCGAGGCTGGCGACGGTCGCCTCGAGTTCGGCCCGGACCGGTACCGCAAGTTCCGCAGCGCCTGTTGGCGTCGGCGCGCGCATGTCGGCCGCATGGTCGATCAGCGTCCAGTCGGTCTCGTGGCCGACAGCCGATATGACCGGAATGCCGGACGCCGCGACCGCCCGCACAACCGCCTCGTCGTTGAAACCCCAAAGATCCTCAAGGCTGCCGCCGCC
Organism: Mesorhizobium sp. Z1-4; assembly: GCF_004000235.1. Taxonomy (GTDB): domain Bacteria; phylum Pseudomonadota; class Alphaproteobacteria; order Rhizobiales; family Rhizobiaceae; genus RCIO01. Next base: position 470,695 of record NZ_RCIO01000001.1, on the reverse strand, counting down.
GCGCGCCACGATCAGAACGTCCGGCCGGGCAATCGGACCGCCGGAAGGAAGCGCGTTGAAGCCTTCGACCGCCGCCGCCACTTCCGTCCCGGTCGTTTCGCCCTGTACCCGCACCGGCCACACGACGACATGCAGCGGAAAGCGGTCGGTGATGCGGTGGATGATGTCGCGGATCACCGCCCCGGTGGGCGAGGTGATGACCCCGATCACACGCGGCATGTAGGGCAGGCGGCGCTTGCGCTCGGCCGAAAAAAGCCCTTCGGCCTCGAGTTTCTTGCGCCGTTCCTCCAGCAGCGCCATCAGCGCGCCCGCGCCGGCGGGCTCGAGCTGTTCGATGACGATCTGGTATTTCGACGAGCCGGCATAGGTGGTGAGCTTGCCTGACGCGATCACCTCCATGCCTTCCTCGGGCTTGAATTTCAGCCGCGCGAAGGAGCCGCGCCAGATCACAGCCTCGATGCGCGCGCGCTCGTCCTTGAGGCTGAAATAGGCATGGCCGGAGGAATGCTGCCCGCGATAGCCGGAGATCTCGCCGCGCACGCGCACATTGCCGAAGGCGTCTTCCACCACGCGTTTCAGCGCGCCCGACACCTCGCTCACGGTGAACTCGGCGGCGTTGGTGGGCGAATCGTTGGGGAGTATTGAGTTCATGCCCGATTGGGGCGCGGCGAGGGAGCGGCGTCAAGCGCTTGTGCCCATTTCGTGGACAGGACTTGCCCCGGCCGGTTTGCCGGACTATGTCACCGCCAGCATCAGAAGGAGCTTTATGCGCTGTAAGTCGAGATCGATCTGACCCTTCGGGGAACGGCCTTCGGGCCGAACGATAACGCACGCGCATGACGCGCCAAATGATGGAATCCTGAAATGACGAACATTATCGATGTTCGGCCCTACCGGCCGGACGACAACAGCCGGCTCGCCGACATCTGGCACGGCGCCTCGGCGGAGGCTCATGCTTTTTTGCCGGAGGAACTGCTGATCGAACAGAAGCAGCTGGTGGCCCAACACTATCTGCCGCAATCCGAAACCTGGGTGGCCGAACTGCACAGCGCCGGACCTGTCGGGTTTATCGGGCTTGCCGGCAGTTTCGTGGGCGGGCTGTTTGTGGATCGCACCTGCCAGGGCAAAGGCGTCGGCCGCCTGCTCATGGATCACGCACTGAACCTCAAGGGGAGCCTTGAACTCGAGGTCTATGCCCTCAATGAACGCGCGATGCGCTTTTATCAGGGGCTGGGGTTCATTGAGGTTTCCCGCAGTCCGACCGACGATCAGGGCCTGCCTTACGCGACCGTCCGCATGAGGCGATAGCCTTCTGGGGCCGGGCCTGCGGGCCCGGCTCCTTTACCAGCTCGGTTCCAGAACCTTTTGCCTGGACCATTTTGCCCGCGCGAGTGCCGACGTTTCCGGATCGAAACCGAGCACTGCGTCGGCCGCCGGAACCGAGATATTGTCCAGGCTGTCGGCGATATGGCGGGCGATCGCGTTGACGATCTCCGGCCGCATGGTGTGGCCGCGCATGATGCCGATCTGCACGTCGGGAAGCGTGACAAAACCTTCGGCCTCGCCCAGCACGCGCATTCCTGGCCGCAGAGCGCATTCAGGCAGAACCGAAATTGCCAGCCCGGCGAGCACGGCTGCGATGACCACCTGCGCCGACCAGCTGGTAAAGAGGATCTTGTGCTCGCGGCCTTGCGCAGTGAGTACCTCGGTCGCGGCGCGCCGCCAGGCACAGCTCGCGCGCCCGACCGCCAGCGGCAGTACGGCTTCTTCATGTGCCATGTGGCTGGTCGATCCCACCCACAGCAGCGGCTCGCGCCGCACCACCTCGCTGGAGCGCGCCTCGTCGCATTGCGTAACCAGCGCGATGTCGAGCTTGCCGCGGCGGATCAGGTCGGTCAGATTGGCGGTCGGCTCGCAGATGACCGAAAGCTCCACGCGCGGGTTTGTGCGCACGAACCGCCCCATGATCTCCGGCAGAAAACGGTCTGCGTAATCGTCCGGCATGCCGATCCGGATCTGGCCCTCGAGGCTGGAGTCGTCGAAGGCGGCAAGCGTCTCGCGGCTGAGTTTGACCAGCCGCCGCGCATAGGCGAGCAGCCGCTCGCCGTCCTCCGTCAGCCGGTTGACGCGCCCGTCCTTGGCGAACAGCGATTTGCCGATCCGCTCTTCGAGGCGGCGCATCTGCATCGATACGGCAGATTGTGTGCGGTGGACCTCTTCTGCGGCGCGCGTGAAGGAACCTGTGTCCGCGATCGCAAGGAAGGTGTGGATCTGATCGAGGTCGAGAGGCGAAGCCATGGGCGAAACCATCATCTGATTTGATGATAAAGATTAAAAACATTCGTTGGACTAATCAATAGCGTCAACCGATATTGCGGTTGTTCAAGCGACAACCCGCTTCGCAATCCGTCCCGGGCGCATCCTCCCAGCGCCGGGCGGCTGCTGTCGTCGGGCGTATGCACAGGAGAAGACAATGGCTGTTTCGGAAATCAGAGAACCGTTGGTATCGGGCGCATCGTGGACTGCCGCCGCCAAGCGCGTATCCGGGTTGGCCGCCGCCATTTATCGCGACTGGAACAACCGCCGCCAGTTTCGCCGCCTCAGGGATATGTCCGACTGGGAACTGGCCGATATCGGCCTGACCCGCGATGATGTGCGCATGGTGTGGCATCACCGGCTCGATATCGAACCTACGGCGCATCTCAATCAGGTTGTCAGCCGGCGCGAAACGCTGTGCGAGACGCCCGAGGACGCGGCACGCCGCGTCTGCTGAGGCACGTTGCTTTTCGCAGGCGGTTCCCCTTCCCCTCACTTCGGCGCCAGCCGAAACGCCTGCACATTGCCCGGTTCCGAAAGGAGCCGGGCTTTTTCGCACCTATCGGTGCCGTTCCATGCCGCTGAGATACTGGTCGAAGATCGATTCCATGCTCTTCTGATATTCGTCGCGGTTGCGGCTGCCGGCTTCGAACATGTCGCCGAAAAGATCGTCATAGGGCGTGCGCTTGCGGCCCGAGGGATTGGTTTTGGGTTTGGGCGCTGCCTGACGGCCCGTTCCGCCCTTCATCATTTCCTCGAATATCTGGCCGAGCGGATTGTTGCCATAAGGGCTTTGCTGCGCGCGGCCCTGACCGCCGGCGGCGCCGCCGAACATGCCTTCAAGCACCTTGCCGAAAGGATTGTCGAACGGGTTCATTCCAGGCTGTGGTGCCTCGGGGCGCGGCATGCGCGCGCCGCCCTGCCGCATCATCTGTTCGATGATATCGCCGAGCGGATTGCCGCTGGAAGCCTGCGCGCGCTGCGGTTCGGTTGACTGTTTGTAGAGCCCGCCCATGATCATGGAGGCGAGCACCGGCAGCATCTGTTTGAGAATATCCTGGCCGATGCCGGTTGCCTGTTCGGCCTGCTTGGCGACGGCCCGCGACAGATCTTTGGAGCCGAAAATATGGCCCAATATGCCGTTGCCTTCCGCGATACCAGCAGGCTGGAAAGCCTTCTGCATATCCTCATAGTAACTCGCGTGCTGGCCGGTTGAGAGTGCCGACAGAAATGCGCCGACACCGTATGGATCGGCGGCGTTGCGCTTCAGCCCCTGACTGAACGCCGGCATCAGTGCTTCCATTGCGGCTTCGGTCTGCTGGCGGCTGAGGCCGAACTGCCGCGCCATCTGCTCCACAGCGGCGCCGTTCTGGGCGCTGGTCAACATGTCGAACAATGACTGCATAGTGGTCTCCTCGCTGTGCTTTTCAGCAGCGTAGACCAACTGCGCTGCTGCGCAAACTGCCGATGCAGGCGAGAAAACTAGTAGGCGTATTCCAGGAATACCGGCTCGATCGAGTGATCCCAGCGCGAGCGGTAGGATTTGAGCATTTCCTGCGCGCTGGTTGTGCCGCGTGCAACGACTTCTTCCAGAGGCGCGAGGAAGTCGGTTTCGTCAAAACCGTCATTGTTGAGGCGCTTGCGGTTCTGCAGCCCCTGGCGCGATATGGAAAGCACCTCGCGGGCAATGTCGCGCAGGCTGCCGCCCCTCATGGGCGTATCGAGCGCCTCGGCCGGAACCGCGTCTCGCATTGCCTGAACTTCCGCAAACGTCCAGTCCGCGACCAGTGTCTCGGCCGCGTCGAGCGACGCCTCGTCATAAAGCAGCCCCACCCAGAAGGCGGGCAGTGCGCAGATCCGCCGCCAGGGGCCGCCATCGGCGCCGCGCATTTCCAGGAAACGCTTCAGCCGCACATCCGGGAATAGCGTGGAGAGGTGGTTTGTCCAGTCGCCCATGGTCGGTTCGGGGTCGGGAAGCGAGTTGCCGAGCGCGCCATCCATGAACTGCCGGAAGGTGATGTGCGTACAGTCGTGATAGCGGCCTTCGCGGATGAGAAAATACATCGGTATGTCGAGCGCCCACTCGACATAGTCGGCGAAACCGAATTGAGGCGAGAAAAACACCTCATGGGTGCCCGAGCGCTGATTGTCGGTGTCGAGCCAGATATCGCCGCGCCAGCTCTGCAGGCCGTTGGGATGGCCGTCGGTGAACGGCGAGTTCGCGAACAGAGCCGTGGCGAGCGGCTGCAGCTTGAGCCCGATCTGCATCTTGCGCCGCATGTCGGCTTCTGACGAAAAGTCGAGATTGACCTGGATGGTCGACGTGCGGTGCATCATGTCCAGCCCGTGGCTGCCGACCTTGGGCATATAGGCGCGCATGATGTCGTAACGCGATTTCGGCATGCGCGGCGTTTCGGCCAGCGTCCATTTGGGGCTGCCGCCGAGGCCGAGGAAACCGATGCCGAGCGGCTGGGCGATTTCGCGCAGCTGTGCCAGATGCGCATTACCCTCGCGGCAGGTCTGGTGAATGGTTTCGAGCGGTGCGCCCGACAGTTCGAACTGCCCGCCGGGCTCAAGCGAAATCGCGCCCTGGCCGGTCGGCCCGCCAAGCCCGATGATGCGGCCATCATCCATGATCGGGTCCCAGCCGAGCGTGCGTTGCATGCCTTCAAGAACCGCCTTGATGCCCCGCGGACCTTCATACGGCACCGGTGCATTGCCGTCGGTATAGAACGGGAACTTCTCGTGCTCGGTTCCGATACGCCATTCGTCGCGCGGCTTGCAGCCGGCCGCGAGGTACCCGACGAGATCGTCAAGCCCGCCGATGGGACGGCTGTCTGTGGTATCGCGGGCCATGATCGTTCAGTCCTTCAAGCAAGCGAGCGCCTGCTTGCGGCAATCGCGGCGTGCTATCAAGTGAAAAATCCTGACGGCTCGGTAACGCATTGCTGATCGATCAGTGCCAGTCGCCAACCGTAGCCTGAATCACCGCCAGCGCCGCGACCGCCGCGGTGTCGGCCCGCAGGATGCGGGGCCCGAGCGGGATCGGCGTCACAAAGGGCAGGGCGCGCAGCTGAGTGCGCTCGGCATCGGAGAAGCCGCCTTCGGGGCCCACCAGCAGACCGAGTTTCGTCTCGGCGATCTTATCCAGAATGGGTCGCGGATTGTGAGTTTCGGCGGCTTCGTCACAGAAAATCAGCCTCCTGCTCGCGTCCCAGCCGGCAATCAGCGTGTCGAACGAAATCGGTTCCTGAACCTGCGGAACCGCCAGAACGCCGCACTGCTCGGCGGCTTCCATGACGTTTGCCTGCAGGCGCGCCGTGCCGATTTTGGCCAGCTGGGTGTGCTGTGTGATCACCGGCTGCAGCGCACCGGCGCCCATCTCGACCGCCTTCTGCACCAGATAGTCGAGCCGCCCGGCCTTGATCGGTGCGAAGGCGAACAGGAGGTCGGTCGGCTCCGGCTGCGGCCGCGCCTGCTCCATCAGGTCGAGCGACACGGCCTTTTTTGACGAGGCGCCCGAAATCCGCGCCAGCCACTCGCCATTGCGCCCATTGAAGACAAGCACCTCGGCGCCTTCGCGCATGCGCAGCACGTTGGCAAGATAGTGGCTTTGTTGCCGGTCGAGACCGATCCGCCTTGCGGCGGCGAGGTCGTCGGTCACAAAAAGTCGCTGAAGTTTATAGTTGGCACGCATGGCTGCAGAGATGCGACGGAGCACCGCAAATGGTCAAGCGGAGTCGCGGCCGAACCTGACTGAAATTTGCAAGCAATTTCCGAGCATTCGGCGTGAACGGAAAGAAGAACTTGCAATGTTGTAGTGCTTATGTTTACTATTTGTTCATGTTTTATTCTAAGTTGCGGCGGTATAGGGCGGCGTTGTTGGCGTAGCCGGGGTTCCAGGGATCAGGTCGATGTCTTTGCGTTCGGTATTTGCGATTGTCGCGCTCGTGTTTCTCACGGGCTGCATCTCGCAGCCCGGTGCCGACAAACCGGGCCGGATCTCGGGCCACGGTGCGGCGAATTACAATCTGGTCCTGGCGCAAACCAAGCTGGTGCCCGATCCGCACACCGGTTGGACGAAGGTTTATGGGCCAATCGTTCCGCACGGCGTTGTGCCGCGCCTGTCTTTTTATGCTGTCCATGCACGCATTGATGACGGCAAGACGCGTTTCACGCTCGAAATCGCCGGGCTGTTTCCGAAACGGGTCTATCTCGGCGACGTCTATTCCAAGGGGCGGAAGCTGAAGTCTAAGGTGCTCGACCGCGAGCGCACTGATTGCGGATACAATTGCACCACGGTCGAGACGGTGGCGGTCGAGCTGTCGCGCAACGATATGGACATCTACGCCGCCGAGGGCATCACGGTGAAGATCGTCGGGCGGCGCGACGAACTCGTCGTTTCGGTTCCTGCCGCATATTTTGCCGCTGTACTGGCTTTCTATAGCCGCCAGGTTGAACGCGGGGCCGGTTAGCGCTTGCCCGCGCTCTCATGCCAGACCGGCCGGTAGCCGGCCTTCAGTACACCGACTGTCGCCGGCGGCGTGATCAGAAATGCACGCGCCGGCAGGCTGCGGCAAAGCGACGGCGGCCCGCGATAGCCTTCGAAACTCCAGGGCAGCAGCTTGCCTTGTCGCATCGCGAAGGGCTTCGAGCCGATCGCCACCATCGCCCCGTCGGGCAGTGTTCGCACATCGGCTTCGGTTATCGGGCGCGGATCGGCGCCCGCCGCCAGTCGCTCGCTGTGCAGCAGCGTGTCGATTTCGGGGACTTTCGGAGCTTGACGTCCAAATGCCCGGGCGAACGCGGCGGCGTAGCTTTTTGCCGCTTCACGGCGGCAGTAGAAGCAGGGCCGGTGACCGGCGGCGAGGGCAGTAACTTCATCCGCGAAAAACAGCTCCGTCCAGCCAGCGCCGCCAGACGGCGTGTTGCGGCCGAACACTTCGCGCGTCGCACCGCGTGGATGAACAAGGTCGCAGATGATCCAGGCTTTCGATGTCCAGCGTCTTTTACGCAGCGTCTTGGTGACGGGGTCGTGGATCACGCCGCGATTGCCGGTGAAGAGGCCGCGCGCAGGCCTGGTGAGAATGTCGCCAAACGGATCAACGCGGTTTTGAAGCGGCATCGGCGGACGTCCTGCTCGATTGCGCGGCACCTTGCGAAAATGGCGCCTGATTGACCACCCGAAAGCGCAGCCGTTGCATTTTTGGCACGCGGCCAAAACAGATTAACCACGACATCCATTTGTCACTGGCTTCTGCCATCTCACAGGCCTAGGCGATTGCCTCGCATTCGAGGCCATGTGAGAACGGATTGGTAACCATGGCCGGTCCACAATCAAGTAGAGGGTTATTTGGGGAATGGTCAGTATGAGAACTGCCGTTTTGTCTTTGCTGTTGCTCGCGGCGGTCTCCATGTCGGCGATCGGCTTCTATTCCACCAAGGCGGCGGCCGACCGACCCCAGGCTGACGGCTACGGCATCAGCCTGACTGACCACTGACGCTTAGTATCCTCTTTCCCCTGCCTTCGATCACCAGCGCCGTGAGCACGCCGCTGCGATAAGCGCCGGTGTCCACGCCAACGCGGTTGGGCATGATCTCCGGTTCGGCAGCCGGAGTATGACCATGCACGATCACCTTCGGGTGCAGTTCGGGACTGTTGAGAAACGGTTCGCGTATCCAGATCAGATCGTCCGGCCTCTGGTCCTTTAGCGCGACACCGGGACGGATCCCCGCATGGCAGAAAAAGAAGTCGCCGAAACTGGCCGAATACGGGAGCTCGGATAAGAAAGCCAGGTGGCTGCGCGGAAGCGCGGCACTGAGCGCAGCGCGTGTTTTGATCAGGCCTGCTTCAGACCTGAAATCAGCCGATACGCCGTAGGATGCGGCGGTATCGGCGCCACCGTGATGAACGAACAGACCGGCATCGCCGTCGCCGATGAAATCGAGCAATCCCTGGTCGTGGTTGCCGCGCAGCGCCGCGACACGGGCATCTGCCCCGCACTCGCTGAGCAGATGTTCGATAACGCCGCGCGTGTCGGGCCCCCGGTCGCAATAATCGCCGAGATAGACGATGCGCCAGTCATCGGGTGGGTCGGCGTCGAGATTTTCGGCAATGCGTTGCGAGATCGCCTCAAGCAGATCGAGCCTGCCATGGATGTCGCCGACCGCGAAAATGCGCATTCCGGCCGGGCCTTTGGCGTCGAGATAATGGACGCCGGTCACTTCCCGACGATGATGATGTGGAGTGCGCGCGGTCCGTGCGCCCCCAGAAGAAGTGTTTGCTCGATATCGGCCGAGCGCGACGGGCCGGTCACGAAATTGACCGTGCGTGGCATGGCGCCTTTGCCGAAACTGTCGCGCAGCATGTCGAGCATCGTCTCCATGTCGCCGGTAATTTCCGCGGCGTTCACGACGACAATGTGATGTTCCGGCAGGAGGTTGAGTGTCGTTGGATTGTCGCGGCCCGAGACCAGTGCCAGCGTTCCCGATTCCGCGATGCCGGCCAATGCGTGGCTGACGGCGACCTCGTCCGACCCGTCCGACGGCCCGATCGAAACCTGCAAAGTGCGTTCTTCCGCCCACGGCATGGCGCGCAGCCGCTTGTCGCCGCCCATCCGCACCTTGGCGCCGAGATTGTGTTTGCGCAGATATGCTGCGAGCCGCTTCGGAACATCGGCTGACGACGTGACCTTTTCCACCGTCGCGGCCGCACCCTCGGCCATCTTCTTGAACAGCTTGACGCGGCCATCGAGCCCGAGCTGACCACGCGCCGGAATGACGCCGCGCGGCGGGAAGTCGAGGCGCGCTGTAGCAGCGACCCTTCGCGGGTCGTCTTCAGCGTCGGTTGCATTCAAGACGTTGCGAATGCGGCCCAGGATTGCGTCGCGGCCATTCATGCGTGCGCGTCCTGCTTGAGGGTATCGCGGTCGCGCCATTGCTGCATGAATGTCCGGCCCTCGGGCGCTGGAAGGTCGCGATGTCTAACCCAGCCGCCGGCGAAGGGCAGAAAGCGGTAGCGCCGCTTGCGCCCGCCGAACAGACCCATCACCGGCATCGCCAGATAGGTTGTCAGCCGGTAGAGGCGCGGCCGTTTGGCAAACCAGAGCCAGAATTTCAGGCCGTAGCGCGCCACCGCCGGGTTGAGCCCGCGCTCGAACTCCTTCTCGCGCCAGTGCCGCATCATCTTCGGCAGCGGAATACGCATCGGGCACACGGCTTCGCAGCGGCCGCAAAACGTCGAGGCGTTGGGCAGGTGGCCGGCCTTGTCGACGCCGACAAGCGACGGCGTAAGAACGGCACCGATGGGTCCGGGATAAACCCAGCCATAAGCATGGCCACCAACCGCGTGATAGACCGGGCAGTGGTTCATGCACGCACCGCAGCGGATGCAGCGCAGCGCGTCCTGGAACTCGGTGCCAAGCATGGACGAGCGGCCGTTGTCGAGAAGGATGACGTGATATTCGTCGGGCCCGTCCGGATCGCTGGCGCGCTTCGGTCCTGTCGACAGCGTGGTGTAGACGCTCATCTCCTGGCCGGTCGCAGAGCGCGCCAGGACGCGCAGGATCTGCGCCGCATCGTCGAGCGTCGGAACGACCTTTTCGATCGATGCCAGCACGATATGGACGCGCGGCAGCGTCTGCGTGAGGTCGCCATTGCCCTCATTGGTGACGATGATCGACGTGCCGGTCTCGGCAATCAGGAAATTCGCACCGGTAATGCCGACATCGGCATCGAAATATTTCTGCCGCAGAACCTGCCGCGCCTCCGACAGAAGTTGCTCCGGTTCGGTCAGGTCGCGGTCTTTGGGAAAGTCGGTGTGAACACGGCGGAAATCACTCTCCACCTGGTCCTTGTTGAGGTGAACGGCAGGCGCGATGATGTGACTCGGGTGTTCACCGCGCAGCTGGATGATGTATTCGCCGAGATCGGTCTCGATCGGCTGAATACCCGACGCTTCCAGGAAATCGTTGAGCTCGATTTCCTCCGTGAGCATGGACTTGCCCTTGGTCACGGTGCGCGCATTGTTCATGCGGCAGATGTCGAGGATGATGCCGCGCGCCTCGGCGGCGCTCTCGGCCCAGTGCACCTTGCCGCCGGCATCCTCGACCTTCTTCTCGTAGGCCTCGAGATAGATGTCGAGATGCTCCAGCACATGATCCTTGATCGTCTTGGCGTTGTCGCGAAGTTCCTCGAATTCCGGCAGCGCATCGACTGCCTTCGCGCGTTTGCCGATGAAGCCGGAACGCACATTGCCCAGCGCGCGCTGCAGCTGCGCATCGTGCAGCGCTTCATGCGCATTTGCCTTGAAGGTCGGCGAGGTAATCTGCATCGCGTGCTACTTCCCCCCGATCGGCGGCTGATCGGTCATGCCGGCCAGAACCTCGGCGACGTGGCGAACCTCGATATTCGATCCCTGCCGTTTCAGTTTGCCGGCCATGTTCATGAGGCAGCCGAGATCGCTGGCAAGCAGCATGTCGGCGCCGGAGCCTGCGATATTCGCGGCTTTCTCTTCCACGATCGCATTGGAAATCTCGCCGTATTTGACGCAGAAAGTGCCGCCGAAGCCGCAGCAGACATCCGCGTCAGCCATCTCGGTGAGCTTGAGCCCTTTCACGCTCGCCACCAGCTTGCGCGGCTGGTCGTGAATGCCGAGTTCGCGCAGGCCCGAACATGAATCATGATAGGTCACCTTGCCCGCCGCTTTCGCAGGCACCTGCGTGACCCCGAGCACGTCCGTCAAAAAGCTGATCAGCTCGTGCACCTTGTCGCTGAAGGTCCGCGCTCGCGCTTCCCACGCTTCGTCGCCCTTGAACAGCCCGGGATAGTGCTTTTTCAGCATGCCTGCGCAGGAGCCTGAAGGCGCCACGACATAATCGAACTCTTCGAAAGCCTCGATCGTCGCCTCGGCGATCGCTCGCGTGTCGTCCCTGTCGCCCGAATTGTAGGCCGGCTGCCCGCAGCACGTCTGCGCAGCCGGAGCATCCACGACGCAACCGGCGTCCTCCATCAGCTTGACGGCGGCAAACCCGACAGAAGGGCGGAAGAGATCAACGAGGCAAGTGACGAATAATCCGACGCGGGGTGCTGGCGATGCTGCTTGGGTCAATGTCACTCCGCAATTTCGCTCGGGCTGAAGGCAATTTGCTCTTAACCCACTGGGTATTCAGCCGTTATAACGGCTGGGTCTGCGTGACGGAAGCGCCTTTGCCCAGCGGTCTGGAGGATTGTCCATGTCCGGCCTCATGATGCCGAAACCCAATGCAGCGACGCTCGACAGCCGCGCCGACATCGTGGCCGACATGCGCCAGATCGTCCCGGGCGAGGGGGTTGTCGAGACCGAACGCGAAATGCGTGCTTTCGAGACCGACGGCCTGACCGCCTACAAGCAGTTGCCGCTCGTCGTGGTGCTGCCCGAAACCACGGCACAGGTGGCGCGCATCCTGAAATATTGCGACGAGCGCAGCATTCGTGTCGTGCCGCGCGGCTCCGGCACTTCTCTGTCCGGCGGTGCGCTGCCGCTGGAGGATGCGGTGTTGCTGGTGATGAGCCGCTTCAACCGCATTCTCGAAATCGACTATCCGAACCGCGTTGTGGTGGCGCAGCCGGGCGTGACCAATCTCGGCATCACCCACGCGGTGCAGGCTGACGGCTTCTATTATGCGCCTGATCCATCGTCGCAGATCGCCTGTTCGATCGGCGGCAACGTCGCGGAAAATTCCGGTGGTGTGCACTGCCTGAAATACGGCCTCACCGCCAACAATGTGCTCGGCATCGAAATGGTGCTTATGAATGGCGAGGTGATCCGGCTCGGCGGCAAGCATCTCGACGCCGAGGGTTACGATCTTCTTGGCATCATGAACGGTTCCGAGGGGCTGCTTGGCGTGGTCACCGAGGTGACGGTGCGCATACTGCAGAAGCCCGAAACCGCGCGCGCCATGCTGGTCGGTTTCCCGTCAAGCGAGGCTGCCGGCCAGTGCGTGGCCGACATCATTGGTGCGGGCATCATTCCCGGCGGCATGGAGATGATGGACCGGCCGGCGATCCGCGCGGCTGAGGATTTCGTCCACGCCGGCTACCCGCTCGATGTCGAGGCACTGCTGATCGTGGAGCTCGATGGGCCGCGCGCCGAGGTCGACTGGCTGATCGAGCGTGTATCCGAAATCGCCGCCAAAAACGGCTGCACGACGAGCCGGATTTCCGGTTCGGAGGAGGAGAGGGCGGCATTCTGGGCGGGCCGCAAGGCAGCGTTCCCGGCGGTCGGCCGCATCTCGCCGGACTATTACTGCATGGACGGCACGATTCCGCGCAAGCAATTGCCGCGCGTTCTGGCGGGTATGCGCGACCTGTCGGAGAAATACGGGCTGCGCGTCGCAAACGTCTTTCACGCCGGCGATGGAAACCTACACCCGCTCATTCTTTATGACGCCAATCGCCCGGGCGAGCTTGAGAAGGCGGAAGATTTCGGCTCCGACATCTTGCGGCTGTGTGTGGAGGTTGGCGGGGTGCTGACTGGTGAGCACGGCGTCGGCGTGGAAAAGCGCGACCTGATGCCCGAGATGTTCACCGAGGCCGATCTCGATCAGCAGATGCGGGTCAAATGCGCGTTCGACCCCAACCACCTGCTCAATCCCGGCAAGGTGTTCCCGCAGCTGCGCCGCTGCGCCGAACTCGGCCGCATGCATATCAGCCGCGGCCAGATCCCGTTCCCGGACATTCCGAGGTTTTGAGATTGAAAGTAAGGCAAAATTGCCTTACTTTCGATGGTGGAGGCATGGAGTTTTGACATGACCACGCTGACAGTCACGGCCAAGGGCCAGGTCACGCTGAAGAAGGAGCTTTTGAAGCACCTCGGTGTGCAGCCCGGGCAAAAGGTGGAAGTCGACGCCGTTCCGGGCGGGCAGTTGGCGATGCGCGCGGCCAAACCAGGAGGCGGCTGGAAAGAAGTATACGGAATGCTGGCAGGTGAGACTGACAAGGTTGCCACCATTGAGGAGATGAACGAGGCGACCCGCAAGGGCTGGGCCGGCCTCATCAAATGAAGGTTACGGCGGACACAAACGTCCTCGTGCGCGTCATAGTTCGCGACGATATCGAGCAGGCTGAGGCGGCACTTGATTTGCTCGAAGCAGCAGACACAGTCTTTCTCCCGCTACCCGTGCTCTGCGAGTTCGTCTGGGTTCTCGGTGGCACGTTCGGGCTCCCCCGCGAGCGGATAGCGGCGTCAATCCGAGGCATGATCAGCAGAGCAACCGTCATCGTGGACAGGGTCGCGGTAGAAGCCGGTCTGCGCGTGCTCGACGCCGGCGGCGATTTCGCCGATGGGGTGATTGCCGCAGCAGGCGCAGGGATGGGCGCTGACACTTTTGTTTCGTTCGACCGCAAAGCAATCGCGCGCGTGATCGAGATCGGGATACCGGCCAAACACCCTGGCGAACTTGCATGACGACATTCACCCCAACCAGCGCCGCCGAGGTGCTCGATACCGTCAAATGGGCGGTGTCGGAGGAAACGACGCTTGAGCTGCTGGGCTCAGGCACGAAACGCGGCATCGGCCGGCCGGTGGAGGCCGAACACGTTCTCGACCTCACCGGGCTTACGGGCGTCACGCTCTATGAGCCTGAGGAGCTGGTGCTTTCCGCGCGCGCCGGAACGCCGCTTGCCGAGATCGAGGCGTTGCTCGAAAAGCACGGGCAGCAGCTCGCCTTCGAGCCGATGGATTGTTCCGCGCTCCTTGGCAGTGGCGGAAGCGGCACGTTGGGCGGCACGCTGGCCGCCAACCTCGCAGGTCCGCGGCGGTTGAAGGCAGGCTCGGCGCGCGATCATGTGCTCGGCATTGCCGCCGTGTCCGGCAGGGGCGACGCTTTCAAGTCCGGCGGGCGCGTGGTGAAAAACGTCACCGGCTACGATCTGTCGAAGGCAATGGCCGGCTCCTGGGGCACGCTGGCCGCCGTCACCGATGTCACTTTCAAGGTGCTGCCGGCTGCGGAGGACGAAACCACGCTGGCGCTGCGCGGCCTGACCGACGAGCAGGCTAGCGTCGTCATGTCGGCAGCAATGGGATCGAGTGCGGAGGTTTCGTCAGCTGCGCATTTGCCGGAAGGCGTGGCCGGGTCGGTTACCAGCCTTGGCTACGATGCCGCAACGCTTGTGCGCGTCGAGGGTTTCGGGCCATCGGTCAAAAGCCGGGTGGACTTGCTGAAGAAGCTGTTCGCCGATGCCCGCGAAATCGAACTGCATTCGGGCAAGAACTCACGCGCACTCTGGCGCGGCATCCGCGACTGTGCGCCATTTGCGGACGGAACCGAAAAGCCGGTCTGGCGCATATCCGTTGCGCCGACGGCCGGCCATGACGTGGCGCTGGCGATCCGCCAGCATGCCCCGGCGACAGTCTTCTACGATTGGCAAGGCGGCCTCGTATGGATGCGCATGGAGGGCGATGCCGAGGCGTCACTGGTGCGTCAGGCGGTGGCGAAGTTCGGCGGCGGGCACGCAACGCTGCTGCGCGCGCCGGTTGATGTCCGTAACTCGGTGCCTGTTTTCCATCCGCAGCCGACTGCACTTTCGACACTTTCTGCCCGGCTGCGCAAAGAGTTCGACCCACGTACGATTCTCAACCCTGGCCGAATGTACGCGACAGCGTGATCGGCTAAGGTATGATCGAATGACGAGAGGAGGCCGCGATGGCTGAGATCGAGACGCCGCCACCGGGGCGCCAGACAGACACATGGCTCGAGCCGGGCAAGACCAATGTCCAGGTGGTCTACATACTTTATCTCGCGGGATTCATCATCGGCATCACGCCGCTGATCGGTATTGTGCTGGCCTACGTAAATCGCGGCCGCGCCGAAGCCTGGATCGAGACGCACTACACCTGGGCGATCCGCACTTTCTGGATCGGTCTGCTTTACGGGTTGATCAGCTTCGTTCTTGCTTTCGTTCTTGTCGGCTTCCTGCTGATGCTGGCGACGGCGGTGTGGTTCATTCTGCGCTGCATATTCGGCCTTCAGGCGCTGACACGCGACGAGCCGATGAAGAACCCGCAAAGCTGGGTCCTCTAGAGCGGCAACAATAACGTGCAGACATCCTTCACCGCCGAGCAGCTTGCCGATCCGCACATTGCGGAGGCGGAAGGCATTCTGCGCAAATGCGTGCATTGCGGTTTCTGTACCGCGACGTGCCCGACCTATGTGACGCTTGGCAACGAGCTCGACAGTCCGCGCGGCCGCATCTACCTGATCAAGGACATGCTGGAGAACGGCCGGCCGGCGGACGAGCAGATCGTCACGCATATCGACCGGTGCCTCTCGTGCCTGGCCTGCATGACGACCTGCCCGTCAGGCGTGAATTACATGCATCTCGTCGATCACGCCCGCGCGCATATCGAAAAGACCTACCGCCGGCCGCTTTTCGACAGGCTGATCCGGGCAACGCTGGCAACGGTGCTGCCTTATCCCGCGCGCTTCCGGGCTGCGCTCAAGCTGGCGAAACTGGGCCGTCCATTCGCCGGTCTGTTGGAGACGGTGAAGCCGCTGCGGCCCGTAGGTGCGATGCTGAAGCTTGCGCCGGCGTCCGTTCCTCCTGCATCGCCATCTTCGCGCCCATCGGTCCACCCGGCGCAAGGCAAGAAGCGCGGCCGCGTTGTCCTGCTCAATGGTTGCGCGCAGCCGGTGCTCGAACCTTCGATCAACGAAGCGGCAATCCGGCTTCTGACCCGCCTCGGCATCGAGGTGGTGGTGGCCGAGGGGGAGGGCTGCTGCGGTGCGCTGGTGCACCATATGGGCCGCGAGGAAGCAGCCCTTGAAAACGCGCGCCGCAACGTCGATGCATGGATTTCCGCTGCGGAAAATGGCGGCCTGGATGCCATCGTGATTACCGCATCGGGCTGTGGCACCACAATCAAGGATTACGGCCACATGTTGCGGCTTGATCCTGCCTATGCCGAAAAGGCTGCGCGGGTTTCCGCGCTCGCCAGGGATGTGACGGAATATCTGGAGGCCCTCGACCTGCCCGAGCCTGCCGCCGAAACCGGGCTGACCGTTGCCTACCACTCCGCCTGCTCCATGCAGCACGGCCAGAAGATCACCCGGCCGCCCAAGGCGCTTCTCGCCAAGGCTGGTTTCAACGTTGTCGAGCCGCGCGAGGGGCATCTGTGCTGCGGCTCGGCCGGCACCTACAACATCATGCAGCCGGATATTTCCGCACGCCTGCGCGACCGCAAGGTGAAGAACCTCGCGGCAACCGGCGCCGAACTCGTTGCGGCCGGAAACATCGGCTGCATCACCCAGATTGCCGACCGCGCCGGAATACCTACCGTCCACACGGTGGAACTGCTCGACTGGGCATGGGGCGGTCCGAGGCCTGCTACCCTGGACGGCGCGGAAACCAGATAAGAGCTATGCTGCCAGCCCCCGCCGCCAGAAAACAAAAGGCAGGCTGACGACATACATGGTTATGCCGTAGACCCCCGACGGCAGGCTGAACGGCGGCAGGGCCGAAACCTGTTCCACGATCAATGAACCGACCGTGATGCCGAGCGTCGCGTTCTGGATTCCGGTCTCGATGGATATTGCGGTCGCTTGCTTGCCGTCGAGTGCGAAAAGCCGTGCCAGGCCGAGGCCGATTGCCAGCAGGGCTGCGTTGAGGACCACGACTGCCGGGCCGAGTACCGCCAGATTGTCGACAAACAGCGTCCAGTTGGCTGCCAGCGCCCCGACAACGACGATCACGAACAGGATGACCGCCAGCCGCTCGACAAAGGTCTCGATCCTGCCGGTCAGTCCGGGTGCGAAGTGGCGCATAACCATACCGAGCACCACGGGCAGGGCGGTGATGGCGAACATCGCGACAGCAAGCGACGTGACATTTACCGGCGGCGCCTCCACGCCCATGAAATGGTCTGCAGTGAAGGCAACCAGAAGCGGTACCGTGACCACGGACACCAGGCTGACGACGCCTGTCAGCGAGATCGATAGAGCCAGGTCGCCGCGTGCAAACTTGGTCAGGATGTTCGAGGTCACGCCGCCTGGGCAGAAGGAAAGGATCATCAGCCCGACCGCCAGTTCGGCGGGGAGCCGGAACAGGAGCACGACGGCATACGCCACGACCGGCAGAACAACGATCTGCGACAGTGCACCGATCCCGAATGCCTTGGGTGCGACGAACACCCGGCGGAAATCGTCCAGCGTCAGGCCAAGCCCGAGCGAGAACATGATGATTGCCAGCGCGAGCGGCAGGAAAACGGTGATCAGAACGTCCATATGCACCTCCCAAAGCCCGGTCGAGCCGAACCGTGCAACACGATAGTGCCGCATGCGGTGAATGGAATTCGCGCGGAAGAACGGTCCACAGAATAAGAAAGGGCGACGCAGCCGGCTGGCCGCGTCGCCCTTTCGCGACGGTCCGGCTCATCCCCTCAAGGCCGGTCCGTCCCCCGCAACCGAAATCAGATGACGACCACTTTGGTGCCGACCTTCACCCGCTCATACAGATCCATAACGTCCTCGTTGCGCATGCGAATGCAGCCGGATGAGACGTTGCCGCCGATCGTCCAGGGAGCGTTGGTGCCGTGAATGCGGTAAAGCGTAGATCCGAGATAAAGCGCCCGCGCGCCGAGCGGGTTGGCGGGACCGCCGGGCATGTGAGCCGGAAGAATACGCCCCTTCTTCTTCTCACGGGCAATCATTTCCGCCGGCGGGCGCCAGTCAGGCCAGTGCTTTTTCTGCGAAATGCTCTCGGTTCCGGTCCACTGGAAGCCTTCCTTGCCGACGCCGACGCCATACCGGCGCGCCTGTCCCCCGGCTTCGACGAGATAAAGAAACTTGGTGGCGGTATCGATGACGATGGTGCCGGGCTTGTGCGAACCGGCGTAATCGACCGTCTGCGGCAGGAATTTCGGATCGATCTGGACCGCCGCGCCGCGTGCCGGTGCCGGTGCCGCTGCCACCTGCACTGGACGCTGCACCTGCCGTGTCGCCTGCGGGACGTGCACCCGCTGCCGCACCCGGACCTGCTGTTGGGTGCGCCGCTCGCGGCGTATGACCGTGCGTGTTGTGGCCGGCCCCATGCGCACGCCGCGCAACCCGCTGACCCGCTGTCCCTCGGGTGCGCGCTGCAGCTGCAGCACCCACGGTGCGCTGAGGTCCGGGCTGACGACCAGCGGCGGGCGTGAGCCGTATCGGTCGTTCGCCGCGGCGGCGAGGGTGCCGGCGGCCAGAATGGTGGCGGCAAGAAGCGGCAGGACACGTTTCATCTGACAACTCTTTGGCTACGCAAAACTCAAAACACGCGATGCCGGAAAGGCGGTCCGCCCCTCTGCATCGATTGGCCAATTGTCAGGATACGTGGCAACCGAAATATGAATCGGGTTGTCTAAAATGCCGGATTTTGCATGAACCTTTCGGTGTGGTTACTGCGGCGTTGAGATGTCTGGTAAACCGCAGGTGAATCGATCCGCGGCCTGGAGGTGGGGATGGACAAGGAAGATAACGGGCTGATCGTGGGGCCGGATGGCGCTTTGCGGTGCTTCTGGCCCGGCAGCGAACCCGACTATCTTCACTATCACGATCATGAGTGGGGCAGGCCGGTCACCGACGACAGGCGGCTCTTCGAAAAGATCTGCCTCGAAGGATTTCAGTCGGGCCTTTCCTGGATCACCATCCTGCGCAAACGGGAGAACTTTCGGGAAGCCTTCTCGGATTTCGATTTCGAGAAGCTCGCCGCGCATGGCGACCCGGAAGTGGAACGTCATCTGCTGAATGCCGGCATTATCCGGCACCGCGGCAAGATTGCATCGGTGTTCAACAACGCCCGCAAGGCGGTGGAAATGTGCGAAAGGCACGGGTCGCTCGCCAGGTGGTTCTGGTCTTTCGAGCCCGGTGCGGATGAGCGGCCGCCGGTTGTCGACCTCGCCTATGCCAGGGCGAACCCCACGACTCCGGTTTCGACCCGGATATCGAAGGAACTGAAGGCGCTCGGCTGGACCTTTGTCGGCCCGACCACGGTCTACGCCTTCATGCAGGCGATGGGGCTGGTCAACGACCACATGGAAGGCTGCGTGTGCAGGGAACTGGTGGAACTGGAACGGAGCCAGTTCAAGCGGCCCTGAGAGCCGGTCCTCGCGCGGCGGCGCACGGCACCCAGCAGCCGCAACTTTTCCCCGCGCTTCTTGACTCTGCCGGCGGCAATCCATATCTCACCGCCCGTTAGCACTCATCCTTGGTGAGTGCCAACAAATCCGGCGAGCCCGGAAAACGGTATTTCATATTCCGCTTCGAGGATCACACAAATGGCAAAAACGAAGTTCCGTCCGCTTCACGACCGTGTCGTCGTACGTCGCGTCGACTCTGAAGAAAAGACCACCGGCGGCATCATCATTCCCGACACCGCGAAGGAAAAGCCGTCCGAAGGCGAAGTCATCGCCGTTGGTTCGGGCGCTCGCGACGAGGCGGGCAAGGTTGTTCCGCTGGACGTCAAGGCAGGCGATCGCGTCCTGTTTGGCAAGTGGTCGGGCACCGAAGTCAAGCTCAATGGCGAGGATCTCCTGATCATGAAGGAATCCGACATCATGGGCATCATCGGCTGAACGCCGCCCTGCGCATCAGAACCTAACCCACCAGAAATTCGGGCCTCGCGCCCAGGAGCTGAGAAATGGCTGCTAAAGACGTAAAATTCTCCCGTGACGCACGTGAGCGCATGCTCAAGGGCGTCAACATTCTTGCCGACGCGGTAAAGGTCACGCTGGGCCCGAAAGGCCGCAACGTCGTGATCGACAAGTCGTTCGGCGCGCCTCGCATCACCAAGGACGGTGTTACTGTCGCCAAGGAAATCGAGCTTGAGGACAAGTTCGAGAACATGGGCGCACAGATGGTGCGTGAAGTCGCTTCCAAGACCAACGACATTGCCGGCGACGGCACCACCACCGCGACCGTTCTTGCCCAGGCCATCGTTCAGGAAGGCCACAAGGCTGTTGCGGCCGGCATGAACCCGATGGATCTGAAGCGCGGCGTCGATCTGGCAGTCCAGAACGTCGTTGCCCAGCTCGCCAAGCAGGCGAAGAAGATCAAGACCTCCGAGGAAGTCGCCCAGGTTGGCACCATTTCGGCCAACGGCGAAGAGGAAGTCGGCAAGATGATCGCCGAGGCGATGCAGAAGGTCGGCAATGAGGGCGTGATCACCGTCGAGGAAGCCAAGACCGCCGAGACCGAGCTCGAGGTCGTCGAAGGCATGCAGTTCGACCGCGGCTACCTGTCGCCCTATTTCGTCACCAACCCGGACAAGATGGTTGCCGAGCTCGAGGATTGCTACATCCTCCTCCACGAGAAGAAGCTCTCCAACCTGCAGGCCATGCTGCCGGTTCTGGAATCGGTCGTGCAGTCGTCGAAGCCGCTGCTCATCATCGCAGAGGACGTCGAAGGCGAGGCTCTTGCCACGCTCGTCGTCAACAAGCTGCGTGGCGGCCTCAAGATCGCTGCAGTCAAGGCTCCGGGCTTCGGCGACCGCCGCAAGGCCATGCTTGAGGACATCGCTATCCTCACCGGCGGCCAGGTCATCTCCGAAGACCTTGGCATCAAGCTCGAGAACGTGACCCTCAACATGCTGGGCCGTGCCAAGCGCGTCCGCGTCGAGAAGGAAAACACCACGATCGTCGACGGCGCCGGCAAGAAGGGCGAGATCCAGGGCCGCGTCGGCCAGATCAAGCAGCAGATCGAGGAAACCTCCTCCGATTACGACCGCGAGAAGCTGCAGGAGCGTCTCGCCAAGCTGGCTGGCGGCGTTGCCGTCATCCGCGTCGGCGGTGCCACCGAGATCGAGGTCAAGGAAAAGAAGGACCGCGTCGATGACGCGCTCAACGCCACCCGCGCCGCGGTGGAAGAGGGCATCGTTGCCGGTGGTGGCGTGGCGCTGCTGCGTGCTTCGGCAGGCATCAACGTGAAGGGCGCCAACACCGATCAGGATGCTGGCATCCAGATCGTGCGCCGTGCCCTGCAGGCACCGGTTCGCCAGATTGCCTCCAACGCGGGCGCGGAAGCCTCGATCGTTGCCGGCAAGATCCTCGAGAACAAGTCGGTTACCTTCGGCTACAACGCCCAGACCGGCGAATATGGCGACATGATCCAGATGGGCATCGTCGACCCGATGAAGGTCGTGCGCACCGCGCTTCAGGACGCCGGCTCGGTTGCCGGTCTGCTGGTCACCACCGAAGCCATGATCGCGGAAGCGCCGAAGAAGGACGCTCCGGCTCCGGCAATGCCTGGCGGCGGCATGGGAGATATGGGCGGCATGGGCTTCTAAGAAGCCCATAAAGCACGCCCATCACTTTAGTTGCTCAAGCCCGTCAGGCGGGCTTGAGTGGCGGCATGGACTTCCAAAGTCCTACCTCCTTCAAGCATTAGGAATGGGCGGCAGCGATGCCGCCCTTTCTTGTTTCGATCAAGGTATTGTGGAGGCGATCGATGCGATCGCGACGTCTCCGGCCAGGCGTGAAATCGTTGATCGACCAGCGTCATAAATATCAGTTTGCTGCCAAGCTCTCCGTACTGTCTTTCCCGGCGAGTGCGAGCTTGTCGAGAAGCGCGGCGGCATCTTGGTGTTGACTGTGGCTTCGGCCTAGAACGTTCGCGATCATGGGCAGTATCTCCACGAGCTCCTTGCGGGCCGATTCAACGTCACCGATTTGTGCCAGGATTTCGGCACGGCTACTGCGTGAACTGAGTGTGGCTGGGTGGCCTGGTCCCCTTACGCGGTTTTCGACCCCAATCACCGCATTTAGCTCGGCAAGTGCTTTTTCGCTTTCGCCTGTATCGTGCAAAAGCGCCGCATAGAGAAAGCGGGCTTGAAGCGTTTCATGCGCCTCAGCGCCGAGAGCCCTTTCGCATACATGCACGTGCTGCTCCGATTCCGGAAGCGCCCTGGGAACCTGACCGGAATCGGCCAAAAGCCGCACCCAAAGTCTGGTGTTTACCAGGGTCTCGCGGTCTTCCTGCCCACGAAGCTCAGTCCAATCGCGCACCGTTTGTTCGACGATGCCAAGTGCCTCCTGGACCCGTCCCGCCGCTTGTAGCGCTTGCGCGCGATAGAAATCTGCCGCAGCCTTAGCTTCGGTTCCTGCTTCAAGGTTGGCCGATAGATCGGACGCCAATTGCAGGGCGGGGGCGAAGAGATCCAACGTCGCGAGCGTCCGCAACCAGGGCCAGGCAGCACGAAGCGTTTGCTCGTCATATTTTCCGTAAACCCTGCAGCCTATCCTGTACGCGCGCGCCAGAATGCGTTCCGCACGCAGGTAGCTGCCGGCTTCTCTGGCCTCTTCGCCCTTTTCCAGCAAGGCGGCAAATGCCGCTTCGGCATCCTTGCTGGATCCGAGATGCATGAATAAGCGGGCATCGTCCCATTTTGGATCGAGCGGGTCGTATGCCGTCGCGGTCAATTCCGTCCGGGCGTCAATCTCCGACAGCTCGGTTTGGATGTCGCCAACCCTCGCGTCACCGGGATCGAGCATAAACGCCAGATCCGCCATGCGCTTGGCCTCCACCAGCTGATGCTCGCCGAAATCGGGCGCAATCGAAACATGATGCAGCGCAAGCTCGCTGCATAGGGAAACCAAATCGGGCCGCAAGGTCTCAAAGCAATCGCGTAGTGCGGCTATGGCCAACTCTTCGTTGCCGTCAGCCCGCAGCGAATCGGCTCGCCTGCGTGCGTCCGCTGGAACCGAAAATGACATCTCCTTTATTTGAGATTCCCGGCTTTTGAGCCGGTTTTCGAGCCCTTTTCTGGCCTCCTCCAGGATAGCGATCCGTTCTTCAAGATTTGCGCGCTCACGCAGTGCCCGCCGCCGCTCCCGACCGGAAATCACCTTCATGAACGCCCACAGGAGCGGACCGAATGTAGCGGCCAGCGCTACCGCATCCGTAGCCTTCTCGAACTCTGTTCGCGCAAGGAACGCGGCCCACATGCGCGGCCAGAAATCGAAAAACTCTGTCAGGAGGGGAGAAAGTTCCGGCATGGTTGTGTCTCAGGCATCGCTTTGGGCAGACTACTGCTACCGGGGGCTGTAGCAACACCTTGGCGTAACGAAATCCAACTCGGATCGTATTCAGGCTTCAGCGCAGGGGAAATCGCGCCGTCAGTTGGCGGTGATTGCGTGCTTCCATTGCATTGACAGCCCGGGACGCCGGGCATAAAAGCCTCGCTCCGGCCAGAGGCGCCGGCCGCCCGCAGCGCAAGCATGGTGAAGCCTCTCCCGATTTTTCGTCGCACCGACGCATCGGACAAATGGTAATGCGGGCTCCATTCAGTCTCCGTTTGATGCGATACGGGAGACGAAAATGACCACCTCCGAAACCTCCGGCGGGAACAGCTTCCTGGCCGGATCAATGCCGTCGCTTTATCTGAAGACGGCTGCGCCCATCATTGTCGTGATGGGCATGAACGGCGTGCAGACTGTTATCGACGCCTATTTTCTGGGTGCGTTCGTGAGCGCGGATGCACTCGCCGCGGTGACGCTGATGTTCCCGCTGTTCATGACGATAACCGCGCTGGCAACGCTCGTGGGTTTTGGCCTTGCGAGCGTGATGGCACGCCTTTTGGGCGCGAGCGACTACGATGGCGCGCGCCGCCTGCTGGTCGGCGCGCACGGCATATCGATCCTCATCAGCCTGCTTTTGATCGCTGTGTTCTGGGCCGGCGGCCACGCGCTGATCGCGTGGCTGGCGAATGGATCCGGTGAACTGGCGCGCATGGGATACGCCTATATCTCCATCATGGTCTGGTTCTCGCCGCTGGTGTTTCTGCTGTCGGTTCACGGCGACACCTTGCGCAGCGAAGGCAAGCTGGCGCTGATGGCCGGCGCCACGGTGCTCGTGTCGCTGTCCAACATTGCGTTCAACTACCTGCTCATCGTGGTTCTGGAATGGGGTGTGGCCGGTTCGGCCTGGGGCACGGTGCTTGCTCAAGCGCTGGCGCTTTTGATCATCGTGATCTACCGCATCCGGGGTGACACTGCGCTGCGCTTCTCGAGCCTGCCGATGTCCGCGTGGCGCTCGTCCTGGGGCGAGATCCTCACACTCGGTGCGCCCCAGAGCCTGAGTTTCATCGGTATTGCGCTGTCATCGGGCGCGATGATCGCTGCGGTCCAGCTGTGGAACCCGGAGGGTTATGCGGCAACGATCGCTGCCTTCGGCATTGTCACGCGTGTCATGACCTTCACCTTCCTGCCGCTGATGGGCCTGAGCATGGCCATGCAGACGATCGTCGGCAACAATTTCGGTGCACGGTTGTGGCAGCGCACCGATAGCGGGCTGTTGTTCGGGCTGGGCGCCGCACTTGTCTACTGTGTCGCCGTTCAGCTTACTGTGGTCGCAAGCCGGGGCGTGCTGGGCGGTTTCTTCGTCGACGACGAAGAGACGATTGTCCAGCTGTCTCACATATTGCCGCTGGTCACGCTGGCATATTTCCTGTCGGGGCCGATGATGATCGTCTCCGGATATTTCCAGGCAATAGGCGATGCCAGCCGAGCGCTTATCCTGAGTGTCACGCGGACATATCTGTTCAACATTCCGCTGATCTTCGTCCTGCCGTACCTGCTGGGTGCCGACGGCATCTGGTTGGCAGGCGCGGCAGCCGAGGTGTTGATGCTGGCTGTCGTGACGGTGGTGCTGGTTCGCGTGCGACGCAGCAGCGGTTTCCGCTGGGGCTTGCTGCGATCCCAGACGCAAATGGCCTGATCTTTCCGGCGGGGCGGGCTCTCCGTCCCGCCGGACCATTTAACCTGCGTTGCGCATTCGGTCCGGTTTCACCATATGCTGTGTTGCCGACTATGAGGTGAGCCATGGCCGAAAAACGCAGCGAGACGGACACATTCGGCGCTATCGATGTTCCAGCCGACCGCTACTGGGGCGCCCAGACCGAACGCTCGCGCAATAATTTCCGCATTGGCACAGAGCGTATGCCGCTGCCTCTGGTTCACGCGCTGGGTCTGGTGAAGCAGGCCGCGGCCGATACCAATGTCGCGCTGGGCAAACTCGACGCTAAACTTGGAGCTGCCATCGCCGAAGCTGCGGAAGAGGTCGCGGCCGGCAAGCTCGACGACCATTTCCCGCTCGTCGTATGGCAGACCGGCTCCGGCACCCAGTCCAACATGAACGCCAATGAGGTGATCGCCAACCGCGCGATCGAAATGCTCGGCGGCGAGATGGGATCGAAGACGCCGGTTCACCCCAATGATCATGTAAATATGAGCCAGTCGTCCAACGACACCTTCCCGACCGCGATGCATGTCGCGGCGGCGCTTGAGGCGCGCGACCGGCTGCTGCCGGCGCTGGAGAATCTTCGGGGCGCGCTGGCTGCAAAAGAGGAAGCCTTTGCCGGCATCGTGAAGATAGGGCGCACGCACACCCAGGACGCGACGCCGCTGACGCTCGGCCAGGAATTTTCCGGTTACGTGGCGGCGCTTGAACTGGCGCAAAAGCGCATCGGGCACGCTCTGGGCGACGTGCATGCGCTGGCGCAGGGCGGCACTGCGGTGGGGACAGGCCTCAACGCCCCGAAGGGTTTTGCAGAAGGTTTTGCCGCGCGCATGGCGGAACTGACCGGTATCCCGTTCCGCTCTGCCGCCAACAAGTTCGAGGCGCTGGCGAGCCACGGTGCCCTGGCGGCATTCCATGGCGTTCTCGCTGCGCTGGCTGCCGATCTGTTCAAGATTGCCAACGACATCCGTTTTCTGGGCTCCGGGCCGCGCTCGGGGCTTGGCGAGCTGGTTCTGCCCGAAAACGAGCCGGGCTCGTCGATCATGCCCGGCAAGGTGAACCCGACCCAGGCCGAGGCGCTGACCATGGTTGCGACCCAGGTGATGGGCAACGAAACGACCGTGACCTTTGCCGCCAGCCAGGGTCATTTCGAACTCAACGTCTTCAAGCCGGTGATCGCCAATGCGGTGCTGCAATCGGAACGGCTGCTGGCCGACGCGATGCGCTCTTTCGCCGACCATTGCGTTGCCGGCATCGAGGCCAACGAAGAGCGTATCGCCGAACTCATGCGCCAGTCGCTGATGCTGGTGACGGCGCTTGCACCCGAGATCGGCTACGACGCGGCGGCCAGGATCGCCAAGACGGCGCACAAAAACGGCACGACGCTGCGGCAGGAAGCGCTGGCAAGCGGGCTCGTCTCCGAGGCCGATTATGACCGGCTGGTGCGACCCGAAGACATGACGGGCTGAGCCGCGCTGCCGGGTATGAACGCAGCGTTCGCAAATTGCGGCCTATCGCAACGCGGATAATTGCGTATCACACGCGCTCCTTTTGTCTTTCCGGAGCCGAACGCCCATGTCCAACAACGTCGTACTTCTTGTCGCCCGCATTCTGCTGTCTCTCATGTTCATCATGTCGGGCCTGCAGAAGCTCACCGATATTGCGGGCACCGCCGGTTATATCGGTTCCGTCGGCCTGCCGGCCGCAACGCTGG
This sequence comes from Mesorhizobium sp. Z1-4, assembly GCF_004000235.1. Taxonomy (GTDB): domain Bacteria; phylum Pseudomonadota; class Alphaproteobacteria; order Rhizobiales; family Rhizobiaceae; genus RCIO01. The sequence goes on along the minus strand of NZ_RCIO01000001.1, from coordinate 443,923 downwards.
GTGCCTGGGTAGCAGGTATCGGCGAAACGCTGGCCGGTATCGCCGTGCTGATCGGCTTCCAGACCCGTATCGGCACCGCATTCCTCGCGCTCTTCTGCATCTTTACGGCAGTCTTCTTCCATGCCGATTTCGGCGACCAGATGCAGATGATCATGTTCATGAAGAACTTCACCATCGCCGGCGGCCTGCTGGCGCTTTATGCGGCCGGACCGGGATCGCTTTCCGTCGACGGCCGCCGCGCCGCCTGATCCGCACCCGGATATGCATGAAAAAAAGCCCGGCGCATCGCGCCGGGCTTTTTTGTGTACGGCGCCGTGGTAGTTTGGAGCCTCGGCTGAGGACTTTATGACGACCGCTTTGCTCTCACTTCTGGCGCGGGTCCTGCTGGCAATCATGTTCGCCCAAAGTGGCTATGCCGCTTTGTCGAACCCGGCCGGCACGGCAGCCTATTTCGCCGGTCTGGGCCTGCCCTTAGCCGACCTTTTGCCGTGGGCGGTGGGCGCGTTCGAGCTGCTTGCCGCACTTTGCCTGATTGCAGGCGCAGCCACGCGACCGGTCGCTGCATTGCTCGCGCTGTTCGCAATCTCAGCCGGGTTCCTCGGCCATTACGGCCAGGGCGACACGGCGACGCTCGTTTTCCTTCACCAGCAGATGCTGCTCAAGGATATCGCAGTTTCAGGTGGGTTGATCCTGCTCGCGATCCATGGTTCGGGACCGTTGTCGGTGGATGCGCGGCGGAGCTAGCGCCTCAACGCTGCCCCAAGTTCCGCAATCGCCTTTTTGTCCGCGTCGTCGCGCTCCTTGCGCGATGCGGCGAGGCAGGCTTCGGAACGAAGGATCACGCCGTCTTCCAGGACCTTGAGATGGTTGGCGCGCAGCGTGGAACCCGTGGTGGTGATGTCGACGATGACATCGGCCGATCCGGCGGCCGGCGCGCCTTCGGTTGCGCCGAGGCTTTCCACGATGCGGTAGACCTGGATGCCGTGCAGTTGCGAGAAGAACTGCTGCGTCAGCCGCCAGTATTTGGTCGCGATGCGGAGCCGGCGCCCGTGCCGGTGGCGGAAGTCGGCGGCGACATCGTCGAGGTCCGCCATCGTGTCGACGTCGAGCCACATGTCAGGCACGGCAACGACGACATCGGCACGCCCGAAACCGAGACGCGCTGCGATCTCGATGCGCGCATCGAAATCGCCGATCGTTTCGCGCAGCAGATCTTCGCCCGTGACGCCGAGGTCGATGTTGCCCTGGCCGAGCTCGCTGGCGATCTCCGACGCCGACAGGAAAACGAGCTCGATCTCGGGCCAGTCGGCCAGCGTCGCGCGATAGCGGCGGTCATCCTCCGGCAGATCGACCGAAAGCCCGGCCTCCGCCATGTGTTTCAGCGCTTGTTCTTTCAGTCGACCCTTGGAGGGAAGCGCAAGCGTGACGCTCATGGCCTGGCCTCCGCGATGCGATCGATCCAGGCCGAGAAGCCGACGCCGGGGATCGGCGCTTTCGCGCCGAGGAGCGTAAGCAGCCGGTCGTAACGGCCGCCGCCGGCCAGAGGGCGCGTGTCGCCCGGCAGGCCGATCTCGAAAACAAGTCCGGTGTAATAGTCGAGCGGCCGGCCGAACGCGGCGTCATATTCGAATGCGCCGGCAAGGCCGTGCGCGGCGATGGCGTCGGCCCGCGCGCCGAATTTCGTCAGCGCCGAACCGAGCGACAGTTTCGCCTCGCTTGCGAAGGCTTCCAGAACGGCATGCGCTTCGCCGAGCGGAGCGCGGATGTCGAGAAAATCCTTCAGCGCGGCCAGCGCCTCGTCGGAAAGCCGCACGCTGCGCAGTTCCGATTTTTCGATCAGCCGCTTGGCGATCTCCTGCGGGCTTCGTCCCGCGCCCAGTGAGTGGCCGGCGGCTTCCATGCGCTCCGCGATGTGGGCGGCGAGCGGCTCGGGCTCGCCGGCGAGAAGCAGCGATGCGGCGGGTTCATCGAGCGCAGCAGCGCGGGTCGGATTGGCAAGGTCGGAAAGGGCGGCTTCCAGCGCGCCGGGCGAGCCGAATGCGCGTGCCAGTCGTTTCTGCCAGCCACGTGGCAGGCCAAGTGCGGCTAGAACCGCCTCGAATACCGACTGGTCGCCGATGGTGACGGCGAGCGCCTTGCCGGGCAGCAAGCGCGTCAGAAGCGCATGCGCGTCGGCCACCGAGCGCGCATCGGCGGCGGCAATGTCGGCTTCGCCCAGATCCTCGATGCCGGCCTGAAAAAACTCGGCCCCGCCCTCGCGCCGCTGGCGGAACACCTCGCCGAGATAGCCGTAGCGCCGCGGCGTGGCCGCGCGGCGCGCGATGTGATCGAGACAAACGGGGATGGTGAATTCGGGCCGCAGGCAAAGTGCGGACCCGGTTTCGCTTTCGGTCAGGAAGATGCGGCGGCGCAAATCTTCGCCCGCCATGTCGAGAAACGGGTCTGCAGGCTGCAGGATCGCGACGTCGGTCGCCGGCGCGCCGCACGCTTCAAGCTGCGCGATGATGTCGTCGGCGAAATCGGGGAGGGCGGTCATGACGGCTCTCCGCTGGAAACACCCCCCTCTGTCGCCTTCGGCGACATCTCCCCCTCGAGGGGGAAGATTGGCGGCCTCAAGAGCTTCGCCTCCTTCGCGACGCTCGTGACTGGCGTGGTCGTTAGTGGGAGCTGATCTCCCCCCTTGAGGGGGAGATGGCCGGCAGGCCAGAGGGGGGTGAACATCAGTTCTGCCCCCGCTCCGCATTTTGTGCATCAAGCACGCGCTGCACGGCTTCGACCAGCTCGTCCTCTTTCACCGAAAACTGAGCCGGGCGGCCTTCGCGCCACGCGGCATTGTCCTCGATTTCCTTCGAAAGCTGCTCGCCGAGCGCCATATCCTTGATCTGCACTTCGCCCTTTTCGCGTTCGTCGCCGCCCTGAATGATGACGCAGGGCGCGCCGCGCCGGTCGGCATATTTCATCTGCGCCTTCATGCCCGAGCCACCGAGATACATTTCGGCGCGGATGCCGGCCGTGCGGAGGCTGGTGACCATCTTCTGGTAGCGGCCGAGGCTGTCGGTATCGCGATCCATGACAAGCACCACGACCGGCGCGATGACGTCGGTCGTATCCAGCTTGCCGAGGTTCTTCAGCGCCGTGGTGAGGCGCGACACACCGATGGAAAAGCCCGTCGCCGGCACCGGCTCGCCGCGGAAGCGCGAGACGAGACCGTCATAGCGCCCACCGCCGGCCACCGAGCCGAAGCGCACGATCTCGCCCTTCTCGTTCGGCACCTCGAACAGCAGTTCTGCCTCGTAGACCGGGCCGGTGTAATATTCGAGGCCGCGGACCACGGACGCATCAACCATCACGCGATCAACGTCGTAGCCAGCCGCAGCACATAGGGATGCCATTTCCTCCAATTCGTTGACGCCTTGAACACCGGTTTCAGAACCGGCGACAGCATCTCTCCAAAACCCAAAGGACATGCTCGACGATCGATAGGTGTCTTCTCCCGGCAAATTATCAATGGGAGACTTGGCGCCCGCATAGGTCAGGTCGCCCCGACTTTCCCTGAATGCAGTCCCCAGATAGCCGCTGATCCTACCGATTTGCTCGTCACCAAGTCCCGCGCCCTTTGTGAAATCGCCGCTCTCGTCCTTGCGGCCTTCGCCAAGCAGCAGCCGCACGCCTTCGACGCCAAACTTGTCGAGCTTGTCGATGGCGCGCAGCACGGTCAGCCGACGGCCGGCGTTCTCTTCGCCGCCAAGGCCAACCGCTTCCATCACGCCGTCCAGCACTTTCCGATTATTCACCCGGATCACATAGTCGCCGCGGTTGATGCCGACCGCTTCCAGCGTGTCGGCCATCATCATCGCCATCTCGGCGTCGGCGGCCACACCCGGCGTGCCGACGATATCGGCGTCGAACTGCATGAACTGACGGAAGCGGCCCGGTCCCGGCTTCTCGTTGCGGAAGACCCAGCCTGAGCGGTAGCTGCGATAGGGTTTCGGTAGCGTCTCGAAATTCTCGGCCACGTAGCGCGCCAGCGGCGCGGTCAAATCGTAGCGCAGCGAAAGCCACTGTTCGTCATCGTCCTGGAACGAAAACACGCCCTCGTTGGGCCGGTCCTGGTCGGGCAGGAACTTGCCCAGCGCGTCGGTATATTCCACGAAGGGCTGCTCCACCGGCTCGAAGCCGTAGAGCTCGAACTTGTCGCGGATCGCGCGCATCATCTTGTCGACGGCGCGAATGTCGTCCGCGCCGCGGTCGACAAAGCCGCGCGGCAGCCGCGCTTTCATTTTTTCCGCCTTGTCAGCCATCGCGTCGAGGTCCGTAGGATTTTTGAGAAGTGGATTAAGCCGCATAAATCGACAAAAAGGGCGCGGCTGTCCTAACCGACGCTACCTGTTACGACAAGTGCGACAAGACCACCGCGCGTCATCCCGGCCAAGGGAGCTTGCGACCGCGAGCCGGGACCCATTCCGGAACGGCTGTGAATTGCGCCCGCACCAGACGGAATGGATCCCGGACAGGCTTCGCCTTCCGGGATGACGGCGGTGCTCATTCTGCCTGCAAGCGGGAGGATATTACCGTCGCGCCTCTGTCGCCATGTTGACGGCGAGCGCGCCGAGCACCGTGCCCATCGCCCAGCGCTGCACGGTAAGCCAGAACGGGCGCTGCGCCAGAAATACAGCTATGGAGCCGGCCAGGATTGCGATGGTCGCGTTGCCGGTCACCGCGACGCCGATCTGCGTGAAGCCGAGCACGACCGACTGCAGGAAGATGCTGCCGGCTGTTGGGTCGATAAACTGCGGCAGAAACGACAGATACATCATCGCGATCTTGGGGTTGAGCAGATTGGTCACCAGACCCATCAGGAAGAGCTTTCGCGGGCTGTCGGCCGCCAGCTGCCGCACCTGAAACGGCGAGCGCCCGCCGGGCCGGATTGCCTGCCATGCAAGCCATGCGAGATAGGCTGCACCGGCGAGCCGCAGCGCATCATAGGCATAAGGCACGGCAAACAGCAGCGCGGTGATGCCGAAGGCGGCGGCCAGCATGTAAACAACGAAACCCAGCGCCACGCCGCCGAGCGAGATCAGCCCCGCCGTTCGGCCCTGACAGATCGAGCGCGAGATCAGGTAGATCATGTTCGGCCCGGGCGTCAGCACCATGCCGAGCGAGATCAAGGCGAACGCGATGATGTTGTGGAGTTCGGGCATTGGGTCGGCTCCGGCCAGCTTGCAGCCGCGTAGCACCGCACCTCCATCGACCCAATGGTGCAGAAGCGGAATTCAGCTGACCTAGGCCGTGAGTGCGGGGAGGTGCTGTTTCCAGAAGCCACGCCGGCGCGCGGCGTCGTCTTCACTTCCCAGCTTCTTGTGGGTGACGGCGACAAGCACCTTGCCGGGCGCTTTCTGTTCAAGCGCGCACTCGAAGCCGGTGCCGTCCTCAAGGTCGCAGCGCCAGTAACTGCGTTTGGGTGTCACGCTGGTGCGGGGGTTGCCCGCGCGGGCAACGCCGTCAAATGCGGCGGTGGTGTCGAGCCGCTTGCAAAGATTGGAGAAGATGCCCGCCACCTCGCCGTCGACCGTGCGGGTGGCAGAAACCTCGTAGCTGCCGTCGCTGCGCTGGCCCGGTTTGCGCCGTCCGATATGCTGCTCGAACGCGACCGTGATTGCCTGCGCCCACCAGCCATTGGCGTCGCCGGTCTCCTTGATACGTCGGGCGATCTCCGGATGCGGCATCTTGCCGGCGGCGATACGCTCCAGAAATGACAGCCACTCGTCCCAGCTGCGTGCCGTGCCGTCGGCGATTGCGTCCGTGCCGGCCGGTTTTGTTGCGCCCATGATGACCTCCGATCATGCCAAGGGTAAAAGCAGGCACACGGCTGTCAAGCACACCGTCAGCTCACGATGCGCAGGTTCGACAGCTCGTTGCCGATCTCCCTGAACGTGTCGGACAGGCTGCCGCCGGTTGCGTTCCAGTAGAGCTTGGCCGGCTGCCCGGAGGACTCCTTGCGGAAACGGGAATCCGATGCGCAGGCCTTGAGCGCCTGAATGGCCTGGTTCTCGCCGGCGTCGCCGGTCGAAAGATCGAGCGAAACCGTCATCACGATCACGCCGGCCGCCTTGGCGCCACCGCAGACCGAGGCGAGGTGCTGGTTGAGCGCGGCGGTGTAGTTGCCGTTGGAATAGTCGTAGAGGCCGAGCCCGCTTGTGCCTGTCATCAGGCGGGATGTGCCGGTTCCGTCGTAGCCGACGCCGGCATAGCCATAGGCGGAATAGGTCGATTTGTTGGATGCGGAATCGGAATAGCCGAGCGATCCTGGCGTGTAATAGGTGTTCACGCCGTCGGTGAGCACGATGACGATCTTGTCGTTGCCCTTTTCGCTGTCGGCCCGGCCCTCGGTGAAGGGTGCGCCGCTCGAAACGACGCGCCAGCCCCAGGCCAGCCCTTCGGGCACGTTGGTAGCGCCGCTCGGCTGCATGGCGTCGATCGCTCCTTTCACAGTGGCAATGCCCGCTTCGTTGGTCACATCGGTGAGCGGCGTGATCGGATTGGTGGTGCAGCTGTAGTTCGGGCCTGTGCCGTAGGAGCTGGAAGCCCCAAAGGGACGCACCTCGAAATATTTGGTCATGTTTGCCTGCCGCGTGGCCGCGGAGGCCTCGCTGCCGTCGTTCCACCAATTGTTGGGCGCGGAGTAGCTGTCGGGCGAGGGGTCTTCCGCGGTCGCCCAGCGGTCGCCCGCTTCGTCTGGAGCGAACATCGGCACGAACAGTGTCGCGGGATTGCCGTAAACGACGCCGATTTCGGAGACGCCCGCATCCGGCACCGTGTCAGAGACATTGTAGGGGTGAGGGCGCGCCTCGACGCACCCCTGCCAGCTGGCAAAGGTGCCGATCGTTTCGTCCCAGTAGCCTGTCTCTTTCCAGTAGCCGGATTTGCAGGTGCCGTTCCAGCGATACTGGGTGCAGATCCATTCCGTGCCGGTTGCGACCCACTCGCGCGAATCGACCTGTTTCATGTCCTTGAACAGCGAAAAGCGGCTCAGGATTGTGTTTTCGTCAGCGCCCCAGCCTTCGCCGCGCTTGTACCAGATCCCGCCAGTCTTTTCGGTGTAGCGGAACGGCTCCGAAAGGGTCGACCAGTTGAAGTTCTCGTGGTGAACCGGCGAAATGCCGGCTGTATCGATCCAGCTTTCTCCGCTCATCTGCGGGCCGACATTGACCGACGCCGCAAACGGCACCAGACCGAACTGAACCGGCTTTTCAACCTGTTTGATCTGCGCGGCCTGGAGTGCAAGCGTGTCGACGAGCTGCTTTGCCGCAGATTTCAGGAGGTCGATACGCTTCGATCCCGATCCCGAGCCCACATAGTCCATGGAGCCGGAATTATCGAGCACGAGCGCCACCTCGAGCGTGTTCTTGAGCCTGATTTCGGTGTCTGCGCTCGACCGGATCGACGTCGTAGCCTCGCGGTTCATCAGGTCGAGGAAGACGGGAAAGAAATAGGGCTTGTAGTCGAGCGTGGCGGACAACTTCAGCGTACCGCCTCCCGCCTGGTTGCTCGGCAGCTCAACCGACAGATTGGCATCGGCGGGATCCACCGGACCGAGGTTCGCTTGGAAGAAATCGTTGGCGTACGCGACGATCGCTTCGTCCGTTGCGCCTGACACGATCTGGCGCGCGGTCGCGATGCCGGCGGCATCGAGCGCGTTCAGCAGCGCCTGCCGTTCGCGGTTGAGCTCTGCATAGTCGACCGCAATCGCCAGACCGCCCATCAACGGCACGATCGCGGTCGCAACGGCAATCGCATAATTGCCGGCCTTGTCCCGACAGAAATCGAGGAAAAGCATTCGAGCAAACCCCAGCTAACCCAGCCAGCCATTTGACCGATGAGCTGCTAATTCGCCGTTTAGCTTCGTGTAAAAAATGTAAACCGGCTGTTAGGCGCCGGTTTACCAAGAAATCGACGCGTCAGCGAAAACGGCCCCGCCTGGATAGCGAGACCGTTTTCGTTGCTGGTTTCAGATCAGCCGACGATGCGCAGGTTGGACAATTCGTCAGCGATTTCGTCGAAGACATCCGACAGGTTGCCGCCCTTGGCGTTCCAGAACAGCTTTGCGGGCTGGTTCGACGCATTCTTGCGGAAGCGCGAATCCGAGGAACATTCCCTGAGCGCTGCGATCTGCGCCGCTTGGCCGGAGTTCGATGTCGAAAGATCGAGGGCCACCGTCATGACGATCACGCCGGCGCTCTTGGCATTGCTGCAGATGCCCAGCATGTGCTGGTTCAGCGCCGCCGAATAATTGTCGTTCGAGTAGTTTGTCGAACTCACGGAGGTGTCCATGAACAGACGCGATTTGGATTCGCCGGGCTGGTTTCTGCCGGCATATCCATAGGCCGAGTAGATGGACTCGCTGTTGGCGAGGTCGTTATAGCCGAGCGATTCGGGCGTGTAGTAGGTGTTCTCGCCATCGGTGAGAACGATGACCACCTTGTCGTTGCCCCTTTCGCTGTCCGGGCGCCCTTCGTTGAAGGGCAAGCCGCCCGAGACCACCCGCCAGCCCCATGCGATGCCCTCGGGGACATTGGTGCCGCCATTGGCGTCCATGTCGTCGATGGCGTCTTTGATCGAGTTCAGTCCCGCCGATGTGGACACATCAGTGAGTGCGGTGATCGGGTTTGTCGTGCAGCTGGCATTGGGCCCTTCGCCTTTGCCGGCGGCGGACTTGCCCAACGGCGCCGGCTCGAAATATTTCGGCGTATACCTCATGCGCGTGTAGTCACTGGAACTGCCGGTCATGTCGTCCCAGTAATTGGAATAGGCCCTCCGGTTGTATCCATCGCGCTGGTCGGTTTCGTCGGGCGCAAACATCGGGACATAGAGGGTTGCCGGGTTGCCGCTCGACGGCGGTGTATCCGTGCGGTTGTAGGGCGCAGGGCGCGCTTCGACGCAGCCCTGCCAGCTGGCATAGGGCCCGTAGGTATATACCAAGTTTCCCGAGGTCTCCCATTGCCACTTCTTGCACTTGGTCTTCTTTTTGTTCCACTTCTTGCACACCTTTTCGGTCGTGGTGACATACTTCTCGCCGGTGATGCGCTCCATGTCTTCGAACATGGTGAAGCGGGTGACGACCTCGCCTTCCTCGTCCTCCCAGTCGCTGCCCTTCTTGACGTAGACGCCGCCGGACAACTGGATTTTCCTGTTGGATTCAGGAAACGAGCCCCAAGCGAAGTTTTCGTGGTGAATGGGGGATATCCCGGTTGTATCCATCCACGACGCTTCATCGTATTGCGGGCCGACATTGACCGATGAGGCAAAGGGTACGAGTCCGAACTGAACCGGCTTCGCGACCTGCTTCATCTGACCGGCCTGGCCGGCCAGCTTGTCGACGAGGTTCTTCGAAGCGTTTTTGAGAAGGGACATGCGCTTCTGGCCGGAGCCCGAGCCCAGATAGTCCATCGAACCGGAATTATCGAGCACGAGCGCGACTTCGAGAGTGTTCTTCAGCCGGATCTCGGATACGGCATCGAAATGGATTTCGCTTGTCGCGCTGTCGTCGCCGATCAGCGCTGCGAACGCCGGCAGGAAGTAAGGATTGTATCTCAGATCGGCGGTGAGCTTGAGTGTGCCGCCGCCGGCGTTGTTTTTCGGCAAGACGACAGTCAGCGTTGCTTTGGCATCATCACCTAGGTTGGCGCTGAAGAAATCCTGAGCATAGGCGACCAGTTCAGCGTCCGTAGCACCGTCGACCACACGTCGCGCTGTCGCGATGCCGGCGGCATCGAGCGCGTTCAGCGTGAGCTGCCGCTGACGCGACATTTCCGTGTAATCGACGGCAATAGCCATGCCGCCCAGGATCGGCACGATTGCCGCCGCGGTCATCAGCAGATAGTTGCCGCGGGTGTCGGAAAGAAAACGACGCAACATTGCTCGGTTACCCCACCATGGCTCAATTTCGGCGGGATAATGCGCACAAACCCCTTAAAGCGGAGTTTTCGAATAATTCTATTCGCGGCGGGGGCTTTCACCGTTTGTTTACGTTGCGGCGAGCGCCGTGCGGCGCTTCGCGGGCGCCTTGAGCACCTTCGGGCCCGAGAAGCGCTCACCCTCCATGAGGTCGATGCCCAGGTCGATAAGGCCGACGGCGTCTTCATCGCGCTCGACGCCGGTTGCAATGATTTCGATATCGGCCGCCTGAAGCGCGGCGATCAGATCGGCCCCCGCCGGTTCGGCGGACCGCCGTCCCTTGCGGTCGAAAAGGCGGCCGGCCGGTACCTTGGCGTACCTTACGCCGCGTGCGGCAGCGGCCTTTGCTTCGTCTTCGTTGCCTGCCCAATCCTCCAGCGCGATTCGGAAGCCCTCCATCGTCAGACTGTCGAGGTTTTCCCGCACTTTCCCGCGCATGCCAAACGTGTCCGCGTCGAGAGAGAGCACCACCGACTTGGCCAGCGAGCGGTGCTGCGAGGTCAGTTGGGCGAGATTTTGCATCTCGTCATCATTGCCGAGCAGGGCACCCGATATCGCGACATGGAAGGGCATCTTTTCGCTTTCGGAACCGAGCTGACGGCGCCCGGCCTCGATCGCGTGTTTGAGCAGGCGCTGCTCGAATCCCGCCTGGTCGAGTCCCGAAACGGGACTCGTGAGGCGGCGAATGTCCCGGGCGGGGCCGCCCTCCATGTCTCCGACATGCGCATGCGCTTCGAACCCTGCCGCAACGCTTCTGGATACGGAAATGATGGGCTGCAGGCTGACCACCAGTTCGTCGATTTTCAGCGCATCAGCCATCGCAGCGTTGAAGTCGGAACCCGTATCTTGCGCCAGGTCGCCACGTGTCACGACCGGTGCCGGCCGGGGCCTGCGTGTCTCTGCCGCGGCGGCCGGTCGGGAGTTGTCGCCAGCCTGCGCTTTTGCCGACATGCTACGGATTTCGTCGGCGACCATCCGGTTGAGTTCGCCGATCGACGCGGAATCGCGCGTGCTGCGCGAGGCGATCTCATCAAGCGTCGTTTCGACCGAGCGCGAGAACCGGCGAAGTTCACCGCGCAGCGCGGCGACGCGGTTCATCGCGAAGAGTGCGATGCCGATTGCCGCCAGCGCGACAAGCGAGGCCGCAAACGCCGCAAGTGCAAACAGATTTTCCGAGATCGGTGGCGATGCCACCTCAGCCCCGTTGGACACCGAATAAAAGGCAATGGCCGCAATGGCCAGAACCGACAAAAACAATCCCCGTCGTGCAAACATTACCCAACACCGCTCTTGCCGGCGCCTGCGGCGCGGCCAAGCCCCCTCGCGATTGTTCTGCCACCTGGCATGCCGTCTGTTAAGCAAAAGCTCGTGACAGGGTGAACGGCTTCGGTTAATTGCGGGCGCTCGTCACCCACAACTCTCCGCCGGTCCAGAACGGATTTATTCAGCGATGACGGCATCTCTGCCGCGAAAAATCGATGCGCTTGCCGATATCTCCGGCGACTATGACGTGATCCTGTGCGACGTCTGGGGCGTGCTGCACAACGGAGTCGAGGCGGCGCTTCCTGCCGCTGCGGCGCTGGAGCGCGCACGTGTCGACGGCAAGATCGTTGTGCTGGTGACCAATGCACCGCGTCTGAAGCGGGAAGTGGAGGCGGGCCTCGATGCGCTCGGCGTGCCGCGTGCGGCTTGGGATCGCCTCGTCACTTCAGGCGATGTAACGCGCGACCTGATCGCCGAGGGCGCCCGCCGGGTTTACCACCTGGGAGCCGATCGCGATATCATGCTGTTTGACGGGCTCGACATAGAACTGGTCGAAGAATTCGAGGCCCAATCGGTCGTCTGCACCGGCTTGTTCGACGATGAGGCCGAAGCCCCGGACGACTATGCTGAAGCGCTTCGCCGCATGCGCGCCCGCGATCTGCCCTTCGTCTGCGCGAACCCCGATATCGTTGTCGAACGTGGCGACCGCCTCATCTGGTGTGCCGGCGCGCTGGCGCGCGACTATGCCCAGCTGGGCGGGCGGACGCTCATTGCCGGCAAACCGCATAAGCCGATCTACGATGCCGCGCTCAAGGCAGCCGCGGACACAGCCGGCCATGAATTGGTGGATCCGAGAGTTCTTGCCATCGGCGATGGCATCCTCACGGATATCAAAGGCGCATCGGCCGCCGGTTATGACGCGCTTTTCATCACCGCCGGAATTCATGCCGCCGAATATGGCGGCGGCGACCCCGCGCCGGCGAGCCTGTCCGCGTTTCTGACCGCACATGGTTTGTGGCCCCGCGCAACGATGCCGCGGCTGCGCTGATCGAGGCCGGACGAAATGGAAGACACCTTCGTTCGCCACCAGGGCTCAAGCGCAGTCCCCGCGAAGCTGCGCAATGCGGTTGTCGCGATCGGCAACTTCGATGGCGTCCACCGCGGCCATCAGGCCGTACTCGGGTCGGCGCTGGAAACGGGCCGCGCGCTTGGGGTGCATGTCGTCGCACTGACATTCGAGCCGCATCCGCGCAGTATCTTCCAGCCCGATCACAAACTGTTCCGGCTGACACCGGCACCGATGCGTGCCCGTATCTTGGCCGCGCTCGGTCTCGAAGGCGTGGTCGAGATCGCCTTCACCAGAGATTTTGCGCAGACCGAGGCCATGGACTTCGTTAGCACGGTGCTCGTCGGCGACCTGGCAGCGTCTCACGTGGTGACCGGGCATAATTTTCATTTCGGCCGCGGCCGTGCCGGCAATCCGGAATTTCTGAGCCAAGCCGGCCGCGATCTGGGCTTCGGCGTGTCGACCGTCGAACCGTTCTCCGATGAAGGCGGCGAGGTGATCTCTTCGACGCGCGTCCGCGAAATGCTGACGGCGGGCGATGTTGCGGTTGCAGCCGGCATTCTGGGTTATCGTTATACGGTTGCGGCTGAAGTTACGGCGGGAAAACAGCTCGGCCGCACGCTTGGGTTTCCGACAGCCAATATGGCTCTTCCCGACAGCAGCGATCTGCGCCACGGCATCTATGCGGTGCGGTTCCGGCGTGCCGACGGCACGGTTCACGACGGCGTCGCAAGTTTCGGCCGCCGCCCAACGGTGGAGAATGACGGAACGGTTCTGCTTGAGACATTCCTGTTCGATTTCGAGGGCGATCTCTATGGCCAGCAATGCGAAGTCTCGTTCTTCTCGTTCCTGCGCCCGGAGCTGAAATTCGACGGCCTCGACCCGCTGGTCGCCCAGATGCGAACCGATGCGGAGGAGGCGCGGGCGCTGCTCGCCGGTGTGGTGCCGCTCGGCGAACTCGATGCGAGGCTTGGCTTCGCGATATCGTGAAGCCAATGTGGCTCGACGCCAGGCGGCGCATTTTCTAACGAGCTTCGATGAAGCCGAATATATTGATCACCGGCGCGACTTCCGGCATCGGGGCTGCGCTCGCCGCCCGCTACGCCGGACGCGCAGAGCTGCTTCTTGCCGGCCGAATGCCTGAGCTCGAGGCCATGCCGATCCTTCCCGCCAATGCACACTATGTCGTGGCCGACCAGTCGGCGCCTGAGGTGGCGGCGTCGAACATCATGGCGGCGCTTGATCTATTGGGTTGGGAATCGCTTGATCTGGCGGTCCTCAATGCGGGCAGCGGCTGGTCTGGCGATCCGGCCAGCGAACCGGCCGGTTCGATCCGCAACACGCTTGAAGCCAATCTTGTCGCGGCGATTGCGCTTGCGTATGGCCTGTCGCCATTGCTTTCAGGCGGCCGGCTGGTCCTGATCGGTTCGACGGCCCGGCGCGGGGCGCCGCTGTTTGCCAGCTATGCCGCGGCCAAGGCCGGTCTCGACGGGTTGGCGCGCTCGCTTGCCGAAGAATGGCGCGGCCGGACAAAGGTGCAAGTCATCCACCCCGGCCCGGTGAGAACGGACATCCATGCCAAGGCGGGTTTCGACCCCGGCCGTGCCCGGCGGTTTTTTACATCGCCCGAAACGATGGCCCGGCTGCTCGAGCGGGCATTGGCAAGCCGCCGCAGCCGCCGCACGATCAGCTTCCCTCGCTACCTGGCCGCCGCGGTGACGCCGTGGCTCAGATAACCGGGCGCCGCCCGCGCGCGCTGGCGACGGGCGGCAGCGAGGGGCTTGGCGGGGCGTTTGTGGAATTGCTGCTGGCAAGCGGCTACGACGTCGTTTCGGTCGACCGCAACGCGCCGCCGGCGGCGAGCATGGCTGTTGGCATCATCTGCGACCTTGCCGACCGCGTTGCCCTCGACCGCAATCTGGACGCGATTGTCGCCGCCGGGCCGTACCGGCTGGTCCTGTTCAACGCCGGCGTCAGCGCGACCGGCAGGTTCGAAGCAGTGCCACTGGAGGCCTACCGGCGGCTGGTAGCGGTCAACACGGAAGCGCCGATGGTTCTGGCGTCTGCTCTGGTGAATGCGGACGCCGTGAACGGCCACCTCTGTTTCGTTTCGTCACTGTCGCATTTCACCGGTTATCCGGGTGCGGCGGTTTATGCCGCTTCAAAAGACGCGCTGGCGGCATATGCAAAAAGCGTCCGCAAGCCGTTCGCGCAGCGCGGCGTTTCGGTCACTGTGGCCTATCCAGGCCCGCTGCGCACCGCGCACGCCGCCCGCCACGCACCGCCGGGCGCCAGCGTTGAGCGTCGTACCGACCCTGCGGCTGCGGCCCGGCACATTGTTGGTGCAGCGCTGGCGGGCAGGGCGGCGGTTTATTCGGATGCACGCGCGCGCATGCTGGCACTGGCCGGTCGGCTGATGCCGGACCTGACGATCCGCGCCATGCGCCGGGTGATTTTTGACAGGCTTGACCGCGATGTCTGGTGATTAACCGGGCAGGATCTCGCCCGAGCCGGAAATCCGCCTCTTTATTCGCGCGGCGTGCTCGGCTAAAAGCCCGGCCATGAAAAGGCGTTTCTCCGGTTTCGGCCACATATCGCGAATTAGCCGCCCGGCCTTCCGCGCGCTCTGACGAGCGGGAAGGTCCGGGATTCGAACGCGTTTGAATACGCTACCTTAGCTAGAATTTCACACCAGCCGCCACGCGCCGAAGCGCCGCCTGCTGGTCCGAGAGACCGACATGACTGAAACCGCCGATAAAACCGACTATTCGAAAACGCTCTATCTGCCGCAGACGGAGTTTCCCATGCGCGCCGGGCTGCCGCAGAAGGAACCCGAGATCGTCGCCCGCTGGCAGGAGATGGACCTTTATAGTGTCTTGCGCGATGACGCTGCCGGTCGTCCCAAATACGTGCTGCATGACGGCCCGCCCTACGCCAACGGCAACATCCACATCGGCCACGCGCTGAACAAGGTGTTGAAGGACGTCATTACGCGTTCGTTCCAGATGCGCGGCTACGATTCGAACTACGTACCTGGCTGGGACTGCCACGGCCTGCCGATCGAATGGAAGATCGAGGAGCAATACCGCGCCAAGGGGCAGGACAAGGATCAGGTGCCGGTCAACGAGTTCCGCAAGGAATGCCGCGACTTCGCGCAGCATTGGATCGACGTGCAGACCGGCGAGTTCCAGCGTCTCGGCATCGTCGGCGATTTCAAGAACCCCTACACGACCATGAACTTCCACGCCGAGGCGCGTATTGCAGGCGAGCTGCTGAAATTCGCCATGTCCGGCCAGCTCTACCGCGGCTCCAAGCCGGTGATGTGGAGTGTGGTGGAGCGCACCGCGCTGGCGGAAGCCGAGGTGGAATATGCCGACCATGAGTCGGACACGGTGTGGGTGAAGTTTCCGGTCGCAGATGGTGTGTGGAGTCAAGAGTCATCCGAGTTGGATCATTTGCTAGATGCACATGTCGTCATCTGGACGACGACCCCGTGGACGATCCCCGGCAACCGCGCCATCTCGTTTTCGCCGCGCATCGCATACGGACTCTATGAAGTCACGGCGGCTGAAAACGATTTCGGCCCCCGGCCGGGCGAAAAGCTGATCTTCGCCGATGCGCTGGCCGAGGAATCCTTCGCGAAAGCAAAGCTCGAGTACAAACGCTTGCGCGATGTTCCCGCCGACGAACTCGGCGCCATCACCTGTGCGCATCCTCTCTCGGGCCTCGGCGGCGGCTACGAATTCGTCGTGCCGCTCATCCCCGGCGAACATGTCACCGACGACGCTGGCACCGGCTTCGTGCATACCGCGCCCGGCCACGGCCGCGAGGACTTTGACGCCTGGATGGATGGCGCGGCCGCGCTGCGCGGGCGCGGCATCGACACCGCGATCCCGTTTACGGTCGATGATGCCGGGTTCTTCACCAAGGATGCGCCGGGCTTCGGTCCCGACCGCGAAGGCGGGCCGGCGCGCGTCATCGACGACAACGGCAAGAAGGGCGATGCCAATCAGGCAGTCATCACCGCTCTGATCGAAAAGAACATGCTGTTCGCGCGCGGGCGGCTGAAGCACTCCTATCCGCACTCCTGGCGCTCCAAGAAGCCGGTCATCTTCCGCAACACGCCGCAATGGTTCGTCCATATGGATCTCGACCTTGGCGACGGCACGACGCTGCGGAGCCGCGCGCTGAGGGCGATCGACGACACGCGTTTCGTGCCCAAGGCCGGGCAGACGCGCCTGCGCGCCATGATCGAGGAGCGGCCCGACTGGGTGCTCTCGCGCCAGCGCGCCTGGGGCGTTCCGATCTGCGTCTTCGTGTCGGAAGACGGCGAGGTCTTGAAGGACGATGCCGTCAACGCCCGCATCCTCGAAGCATTCGAGGCCGAGGGTGCCGACGCATGGTTTGCCGAAGGCGCGCGCGAGCGCTTCCTCGGCAGCCGCGCCAACGAACCATGGTCGATGGTGCGCGACATTCTCGACGTTTGGTTCGATTCCGGCTCCACACATACATTCACGCTCGAAGACCGCCCGGACATGAAATGGCCGGCCGACGTCTATCTCGAAGGCTCGGACCAGCATCGCGGCTGGTTTCATTCATCGCTGCTGGAAAGCTGCGGCACGCGGGGCCGCGCGCCCTACGACACCGTCATCACCCATGGTTTCACCATGGCGGAGGACGGCCGCAAGATGTCGAAATCGCTCGGCAATCAGGTGTTCCCGCAGGACGTGATGGCGAAGTCGGGCGCCGACATTCTGCGCCTTTGGGTCATGACCACCGACTATTGGGAAGACCAGCGGCTCGGCCAGAACGTCATCCAGACCAATGTCGACGCCTATCGCAAGCTGCGGAATACGATCCGCTGGATGCTGGGCACGCTGGCCCATGACGAGGGTGAGGACGTCGCCGTCGCCGACATGCCGGAGCTTGAGCGGCTGATGCTGCACCGCCTCGCCGAGCTCAGCGAATTGGTTGACAAGGGTTACGACAATTTCGACTTCAAGCGCATCGTGCGTTCGCTGCTTGATTTCATGGTCGTGGAGCTTTCGGCGTTCTATTTCGACATCCGCAAAGACGCGCTCTATTGCGATGCGCCATCGAGCACGCGCCGCAAGGCGTCTCTGGTGGTCGTAAGGCACCTGTTCGACATTCTGGTCACCTGGCTTGCGCCGATGCTTCCCTTCACCATGGAAGAGGCCTGGCTTGAGCGTTACCCGGACGCCCGCTCGGTGCATCTGGAGCAGTTCCGCAAAGTGCCTGGCGAATGGCGCGACGATGCGCTGGCCGCCAAATGGCGCAAGATCAGGCAGGTGCGCCGCGTCGTCACCGGCGCGCTGGAGATCGAGCGCAAGGAAAAGACCATCGGTTCCTCGCTCGAAGCGGCACCGGTCGTCTATGTGGCAGACACTGAACTGCAGGCTGCGATCGCCGACCGCGACATGGCCGAGATCTGCATTACCAGCGGCATTTCGGTCGAGGCGGCCGATGCGCCAGAGGACGCTTACCGCCTGGACGATGTTGCGGATGTCGGCGTGGTCTTCGCGCGCGCAGGCGGAACCAAATGCGCGCGCTCCTGGCGCTACACCGATGATGTCGGCTCCGATCCGGAATTCCCCGACGTGTCGGCGCGCGACGCGGCGGCCTTGCGGGAACTTAAGGCTGTTGGCAGGCTTTGATTGCCCAAATCTGCCGCGTCGGCTAGAAAGCCACCAAATCCGGCGTCATCTTGTCGCCGGATTTGTACGGTTTGGGTTTGGGTGGATGAGTAACCGGCAGCAATGCCGGTGATGTGAGAGGCGGAACTCAGTGGTCAATTCCGATCAGGTGCGTCCAGTACGCGTTGCGCTCGTTGCCGGCATTGTGTCGGCGGCGGCAATTGTCCTGTCCGGCTGTGTTTCTTCGCCGACCTACGGCACCGACAAAACCGCTGGCAAGCAGTTGATGGAGGACGTATCCGGTATTCTGGCGCTGGGCCCTTCGCGCAAGAAGACGCCGCAGATTGCCTACAAGCCGCGCCCCGAACTGGTGACGCCTGAGACCACCGCCGTGCTGCCCGAGCCGCAGGACGACGTAACCACGGCGTCAAACCCGGCCTGGCCGGAATCGCCCGAGCAGCGTCTCGCGCGAATTCGTGCCGAAGCTGACGAAAACGCCGACAATCCGGTTTACCGGTCTTCCGTCATCAACGATACGCGGGAGCAGGGTACCGAGATCACCTATGGCGACCCGCTGCTTTCCAACGGAAGCAATCGCGAGCGTCTCGCTGAGATCAGGCGGCGCAAGTTGGATGCACAGGGCGGCAACCCGACTTCGCGCAAATATCTGAGCGAACCGCCGCTGGACTACCGGCAGCCGGCCGAAACTGCGCCGACCGATGAGCTCGGCGAATCCGAGTGGCGGAAGGAACGCAAGGCGCGGCGCGATGCAGGCGGCAGGCGTTCGCTGTTCTAGTCGGCCGCCCGGCCGCGCTTTTGCCGGAAAAAATCGACAAGCAGCGCCGCAGCCTCGGTTTCGCTGAAGCCTGAGTAGACTTCCGGCGCATGATGGCAGGTTGGCGAGGAAAAGAACCGGCCGCCATGCAGAACGGCTCCGCCTTTTTCGTCTGCTGCACCGAAATAGAGCCGCCTGATGCGCGCAAACGATATGGCGGCGGCGCACATCGCACAGGGTTCGAGCGTCACGTACAGATCTGCGTCGGTCAGCCGTTCAACGCCCAGTGCGGTGCAGGCCTGCCTGATCGCCAGAATTTCGGCATGCGCCGTCGGGTCGTTGAGTTCGCGGGTGCGGTTGCCGGCCTTGGCAATGACCGTGCCTGTGCGGACAATGACCGCACCGACGGGCACTTCGCCGCGTCCGGCCGCGGCACGCGCCTCGTCGAGCGCGGCGTGCATGTGGTCGTTCCGTTTGGTCATGTCCTGGCGCACGCGATTTCCCTCGCACCTTGAGCAGCCCTTTGTTAGTTAGCGGGCCTGACCAGCGAAAGCCACATGACACAAGATCGGCAAAAGCCGCCCAGGCGGCGCGAATTCGATAGCGGCAAGGGCAAACGCCCGGCTCCGGCAAAGAAACCGCATGCACCGGCGGGCGGCGAGGCCGAGCGCATCGCCAAGCGCCTGGCGCGGGCCGGTGTTGCCTCGCGCAGGGACGCGGAAGCGATGATCGCTGCGGGGCGGATTGCCGTGAATGGCAAGGTGATCGATAGCCCGGCGCTCAATGTCGGCGGCTCCGACAGGATTGAGGTGGATGGCACGCCGATCCCGGAGATAGAGCGCACCCGCCTTTTCCTCTACCACAAGCCTGCCGGTTTGGTGACGACGAACCGCGACCCACAGGGGCGCAAAACCGTATTTGAATCGCTGCCCTCCGACCTGCCGCGTGTCGTTACGGTCGGCCGGCTCGACATCAATACCGAGGGTCTTCTGCTCCTGACCAATGATGGCGGTCTGTCGCGGGTCCTGGAATTGCCGTCGACTGGATGGCTGCGCCGCTACCGTGTGCGTGTGCATGGCAAGGTCGACGAAAAGGCGCTGGCCGATCTCGGGGACGGCATTGCTGTCGATGGTGTTTTCTACGGCGCAGTCGAAGCATCGCTGGATCGTGTGCAGGGGTCCAATGCCTGGCTCACGCTTGGGCTGCGCGAAGGCAAGAACCGCGAAGTGCGCAACATCCTTTCCGCGCTCGGGCTGGAAGTCACCCGATTGATCAGGATTTCTTACGGGCCGTTCCAGCTCGGCGAAATGGCTGAAGGTGAAGTGCGCGAACTGCGGGGCCGCATGCTGCGCGACCAGCTCGGCGAAAGACTGATTGCCGAAGCAGGCGCGAATTTCGAGGCTCCCGTCATCAATCAGCGCAATCCGGAAAAAGCCGGCGACGCTCCATCTCCGCGCAGCCGCGATGCGAAGGGCTTCGGCGGCCGGGACGACAAGCGTGAGGCAACGCTTGCCCGCTGGTCGACCAAGGAGCCGCGCCGCGATGCCGCCGCCGGCAAGGAAGGCGAAAAACGACCGAACGATGAACGCCGTTCTCGTGCGTCGAACGTCTGGATGGCTCCCGGCGCGCGCCCGTCGGGGCCGAAGGCTGCCGCTTCCTCTGCCGCGAAAACGCCGCTCGCCGACCCCAACCGCCGCTTTTCAAAGAAGTCCGACAAGGACGGGCGGGACGGGTCCAAGCGCAGCGCCAATCCTGCCGGCAAACCGGCAGCCAGATCAGCGGATCGGCCAACCGGGAAATCAGCAGGCAAGCCGGGAAAACCGGCCGGAAAGCCAGCCGGAAAACCGTTCAGCAAACCCGGGCCGAAGGGGCAGCGTCCGGGTGGCAGGCAGGGAGGTCGCCCCGATGCGGGTCGTCGGAGGTAGTCTGCGTGGGCGTACGCTCGTAACGCCCAGTTCTCCCGCGATCCGGCCGACAAGCGACCGCACCCGCGAGGCGGTGTTCAATATTCTGGCGCATGCGCGTGAGGGCGGGCTCAATGGTCTTCGCGTGCTTGACCTGTTTGCCGGAACCGGCGCGCAGGGCATCGAAGCGCTTTCGCGTGGCGCATCTGCATGTCTTTTCGTGGAAGAGGCGGCAGAGGCACGCGGTATCATTCGCGACAATGTCGAGGCGTTCGGGCTGACGGGCGTCGCCAAGATTTTCCGGCGCGATGCCACCAGCCTGGGCAGCGCGGGCACCATCATGCCCTTCGATCTCGTCTTCGCCGATCCACCTTATGGCAAGGGCCTCGGTGAGACGGCGCTGTCGGCCGCGCGCGAGGGTGGGTGGTTGAAGCCCGGCGCGCGTGCCGTGCTGGAGGAGGCGTCGAGCGCAGCATTCGCGCTTCCGGCCGGTTTCGTACTCACCGATGAGCGCGAATATGGCGACACCGTCATTCGTTTTCTCGACCTTGCCTGACTTTGCGCTAAATTCAGTGACCTGATTCCGGCATTTAATGCCGCCCCACGATTCTCATCCGGGAATTACGAATGCATCTCCGATACATCGCCAAGCGTCTGCGTTTCGCCCTGGTTGCAGCTGTCATGGGGCTGTTTGTAGCGCTAGCGCATGCGGACAACGGTGCCACCAGTTTCATGCTCGACAACGGGCTCCAGATCGTCGTCATCCCTGACCGCCGGGCGCCGGTGGTCACCCACATGGTCTGGTACAAGGTCGGCAGCGCGGATGAGGAGCCCGGGCGCTCCGGCATCGCCCATTTCCTCGAACATCTGATGTTCAAGGGAACGCAGAAATATGCCGCGGGCGAATTTTCCGCAGCAGTCGCCGCGATCGGCGGCAACGACAACGCGTTCACTTCAAGTGACTACACCGCCTATTACCAGCAGGTCAGCCCGGACGCTCTTCCCGCGATGATGGATTTCGAGGCCGACCGCATGCGCGGCCTGATCCTGACCGAGGAGGTCGTTGCCCCCGAACGTGACGTGGTGATCGAGGAGCGCCGCGCGCGTGTCGAAGGCAGCCCTGGCGCCCTGCTCGCAGAGGAAGTCGAGGCGACCCTGTTCCAGAACCATCCTTATCGCATCCCGGTCATCGGCTGGATGCACGAGATCGTCAAACTCGACCGTGAACAGGCGCTAGAGTTCTACGATCTGCATTACGCGCCTGACAACGCTATCCTCGTGGTCGCCGGCGATATAGGCCCGGGCGAAGTCCGGGCAATGGCCGAAGCGACATACGGCAAGGTGCCGCGCGGCCCGAAGCGCCCGCAGCGTGTCCGGCCGCAGGAACCACGGCAGGATACGACGCGAACCGTGACCATGTACGACCCTCGCGTGGGCGTGCCCAGCCTGCAGCGCAGCTGGGTTGTACCCTCCTACACCAGCGCCGAACCGGGCGAGGCCGAGACGCTGGATCTTCTCGCGGAGATCCTGGGCGGCGGCGTGCGCAGCCGCCTCTATCAGCAACTGGTTGTGAAAGACGGCATCGCGGCATCCGCCGGCGCGGGCTATCGTGCGGCCGGCCTCGACGATACCAGCTTCAGCATCTTTGCGGCGCCGCGCGGAGACAATGACCTTGCCGCGGTCGAAAAGGCAGTCGAGGCCGAAATCGCGAGGCTGGTTGAGGATGGCGTCAGCGACGACGAATTGCGGCGTGCCAAGAACAGGTTCCTGCGCAGCATGATCTTTGCCAGGGACAACCAGACCGGCATGGCGCGCATTTATGGTTCGCTGCTCTCAACGGGATTGAGCATCGCGGATATCGAGGCCTGGCCCGGACGCGTGCGGGCCGTTACCGGCACCGACATTTCGAACGCTGCGCGTCGTTACCTGACAGCCGACACGCATGTGACCGGCTATCTTCTGCCGCAGGGGACGGTTGATCAGTGATGGCGAACGAAACTGCCCGTATGCCGATTGCGACACGCGCCGAAAATGCGCTGGCGACGGTTGTTCTCGCCCTGTTTTTCCTGACCTTTCCGGCACTTGGCCCGGCGCACTCGGCAGTGGACATTCAGGAAGTGCGGTCGAAAGGCGGCATCACTGCCTGGCTGGTGGAGGATTACACCGTACCGATCGTGGCGCTCCGGTTCATCTTCGAGGGCGGCTCGACACAGGATCCGGAAGGCAAGGAGGGCCTCGCCAACCTCATGACCGGCCTCTTCGATGAAGGCGCCGGCGATCTCGACGCCGACACCTTTCAGCTCGAACTGGACGACGCCGGCGCCGAAATGGGTTTCGACGCCGGTCGCGACGCTATCTCGGGCGGAATGCGCACGCTGGCCGAGACCCGCGGCGAAGCCTTCAGCCTGCTCAAGCTGGCGCTGACGCAGCCGCGCTTCGACCAGGCGCCGATCGATCGCATTCGCGCACAGATTGTCGCCGGTATTCAGTCGCGGGCCCGTGATCCCGAAACGGCGGCGCGGATCGCTTTCGCGGAGGCGGTCTATGGCGATCATCCTTACGCGCGGCGCAGCGAGGGCACGCCGGAAACGCTGGCGACGATCACCGGCGATGACCTGCGCACGCTGCATTCTCGGCTGTTTGCGCGCGAAAATCTCATTGTCGGCGTTGTCGGCGCCATCGACGCCGAAACGCTTGCGGCCGAGCTGGATCGCATTTTCGGCGAATTGCCCGCCAGCCCCGACCTGGTGCGGGTTGCCGATGTCGAACCGAAGCTCGGCAAAATGGTCAGTGTCGAATATCCGCTGCCGCAGACATCGCTCCAGCTCGCCTATCGCGGCATAGAGCGCGAGGATCCGGAGTTTTTCCCCGCGCTGCTGATGAACCATATTCTCGGCGGCGGCGCCTTCAGCTCGCGGCTGTTCGACGAGGTGCGCGAAAAGCGCGGGCTCGCTTATGGCATCGGCTCGTCGCTGTCGAACTCCCGTCATGCGGACCTGCTGGTCATCGGCACTGCGACCGACCCGGAGCGGGCGGATGAGGCACTCGGCGTCATTCGCGAGACGGTGGCGAAGATGGCCGAGGATGGGCCCACCGAAGCGGAACTCGATGCCGCAAAGCGTTACCTTCTGGGCTCCTATGCCATCAATAACCTCGACTCCTCCGGCGCAATTGCCAACACACTGGTCGGATTGCAGTTCGAGAAGCTCGGACTAGACTATATCGAACGTCGGCCCGCGCTCATTCGGGGCGTAACTCGCGAGCAGGCGGCCGCGCAGGCGCGCAGGCTGTTGAGCGAGGAGCCGGCGGTGCTGATGATTGGTCCACGCAAGACGGGCGACAACTAGTTTGGAAGCCACAGGCAACAGCAAGAGGGCGACGATGAGAGCAAACGCGCCAGCGACGGTCGCGATCGCGCTTGGTGCGGGCGGCGCGCGCGGGCTGGCGCACATCCATGTTGTCGAGACGCTCGATGAACTCGGTATCCGGCCGGTGGCAATCGCCGGGTCCTCCATCGGCTCGATCGTCGGCGCAGGCATGGCTGCAGGCATGACCGGTCGCGACATGCACGAATTTGTGCGCACAAATCTGGGCAACCGCGGTGAGGTCATGGCCCGCATATGGCGCTCGCGCCCGACCAGCCTCTCCGAGATGATGTCTGGCGGCCTGCGAGCACAGTTGAACATCGAACGTATCCTGCAGGCGTTTCTTCCCGAGGCCATCCCGAAAACGTTCGAAGAGCTGAAGATACCGCTACAAGTCACCACGACGGACTATTTCGGGCACAAATCGACGGTCTTCGATTCGGGCGAACTGCTGCCCGCCGTCGCTGCATCGGCCGCGATACCGGCCCTTTTCAAGCCGGTGCAGCGGGATGGCCGTCTTCTGGTCGATGGTGGCATCTGCAACCCCGTGCCGTTCGATCTCCTGCAGGGCAAGGCCGATATCGTCATCGCCGTCGATGTTGCCGGCGGACCGACCACGGGCCGTAAATCGGCGCCCAGCGCGATCGATCTGATGTTCGGGACAAGCCAGCTCATGATGCAGGCGAATACGGCGCTGAAACTCAAGATGCAGCGGCCGGACATCCTGCTGCGTCCGCCCGTATCGCGCTTCAGGGTGCTCGACTTCCTGAAGGTAGATGCGGTGATGGCCGAAACCGCTTCCATAAAAGACGAGATGAAGCGCCAGCTCGAGCGCGCGTTCGCCGGCGAAACGCTGCCCGTACCGGAGATCGGCTAGTCAGTGGAAGGTTGCGGCTTTTGCCGTCGAGAAGGGCGAATGCGATGACGGCGGCGGGCCGGGCAAAACATCGTCGGGTCCGGCTCCCTCGCTGGCAAGTTTAGCAACAACCCTGAACGCAACGATGATGGCTGCGATGCCGAACGGCACGGCGCCCAGCGCCCAGCCGGCGATGACGCCAAGCGCGCCGTAATACTGCGCACCGACCCACACGAAAGGAATAACGCCGAGCGTCGAACGTCCCCAGCTGAAAACCGTGGAATAGGTGGCGTAGCCGAGATTGTTGAAGGCGGCATTGGCAACGAAAAGGATGCCGTAAAAGACGAAAGAAGCGGCGGCGATCCGGCAGAAGAAGACAACGATGTCGCGCGCTTCGCCCTCTGCGTTGAAGAGACTTGCCAGAGGTTCCGCGGCCAGTGCCATCAGGGCCCAGACAATCAGCACATAAACGATGATGAACACGTTGGAATCGCGCAGCGCATCGCGGGCGCGGTCGTAATGCTGTGCGCCGACATTCTGCCCGATGATCGGTCCGACGGCGCCCGACAGTGCGAATACGCCTGCAAATGCGACAGGCAAGATGCGCCCTACGATCGCCCAGCCGGCAACGGCCTGATCGCCGAATTCCGCGATCTCTACGGTTACATAGGTGTTGCCGACCGGTGTCGCGACCTGGGTCATGATCGCCGGCACCCCGACGGCGAAGAAGGGCCGGACGGCCGCCGCCAGTTCGGCGCGTGTCGGAATTTTCACCAGCCGGTGAACGTAATGGGCGCCGTAAATGCCGACGGCGAGCAGCACGATGCGCGAAAGAACCGTGGCGATTGCCGCGCCATCCAGGCCCAGATCGAGCCCGAAGATCAGGATGGGATCGAGAACCGCGGTGGCCATGCCGCTGATCAGCGTGACATACATGGCCCGGCGCGCATCGCCCGCGGCGCGCAAAATGCCTGTCGCGCCCATGCCGATGGCGACAATGGGCGTCGATGGCAGGACGATCTGCATGAAACGCGTCGAAAGTTCGAGCGTGCGTCCGCGCGCGCCGATCCAATAGAGAAGATTTTCCAGAAACGGCCACGCAATCAGCACGACCGCAAGCATGATCACACCGAGGAAGATCATCGACGCTCCGCCAAGGCGGGCAGCCGTGTCGCGGTCGCCACGCCCAAGCGCGCGCGAAACCACCGCCGATGTCGCGATGGTGAGCCCAAGCGCGGTCGAGATGGTGAAGAACATCAGCGCACTGGCAAAGCCGATCGCCGCTGCCAGCTCTTCCACACCCAGCAAAGCTATGTAGAAGAGGTTCAAGGCGTCGACGATGAAGATGGCAAGCAGGCCGATTGAGCCTGTGGCGGTCATGACCACCACATGCCACATCGTGGAGCCGCTGGTGAACTTGGCGCCTTGGCCGGTGCCCGGGTTGCTCATCCGGCAATGCGCCGGGAACGCCGGCTCGGGCTAGCGTTTGCCATGATGTGCGCCCTCCCGGAAGAACTGTGCCAACGACACCGCAACCATTGCGCCGGACGGTGCTCGGCCATAGATGGACTGTTTATGCGCAAAAGCAACCAAAGATGAGTGCCGGAAAACCGATATGCAAGCAGACAGCGACGCAAATCACCTCTTAGACCTCGTTGCAGCTTTGGTCGAAGCCGCGAAAGCAGCCGGTGCTGACGCTGCCGATGCGGTGGCAGTGCGCGGGCGATCCACGTCCGTATCCGTGCGTCTTGGCAAGGTGGAGGGAACGGAATCGTCGGAGAGCGACGACATAGCCCTGCGTGTTTTCCTCGGAAAACGGGCCGCCAGCGTAGCCGGTAATGCTGCATCCGACCCGGCGGTGCTTGCCACTCGTGCCGTTGCGATGGCGCGCGTCTCGCCGGAAGACCCGCACCAGGGCCTTGCCGATCCGGCGCGCCTGGCAGCCACTCAGAAGGAGCTTGATCTGCTCGACCGCGCCGAGGTCTCCGCCGACGATCTGCGGGACGCGGCGCTTGAGATGGAAGAGGCTGCGCTGGCTGTTGCGGGTGTAACCAACTCCGGCGGCAGCAGCGCCTCTTCGGGCCTCGGCGGGCTGGTGCTGGCGACATCGGGCGGTTTCGTCGGCCAGTATGCCGGTTCGCGCTTTTCGCGCGCCATCAGCGTCGTGGCCGGTGAGGGGACGTCGATGGAGCGCGACTACGAGTTCTCCTCGCGTCCGCATTTTGCCGACCTCAGGAGCGCTGCGGAGATCGGCCGCGAGGCGGCCGAGCGCACCGTGCGCAGGCTTGGCGCCCGCAAGGCGCGTACCGGGCCAGTGACCGTGGTGTTCGACCCGCGCGTTGCGCGCGGTTTTGCCAGTCACATAGCCTCTGCCATCAACGGCGCTTCGGTCGCCCGCAAGACGAGCTTCCTGCGCGACATGATGGGCAAGCAGGTGGCAAGTTCGGCGATCACGGTCACTGACGATCCTCTCAAGGTGAGAGGTCAGGCCTCCCGCCCCTTCGATGGCGAAGGCGTTGAAGGCGAACCACTGACAATGATCGACGACGGCGTGCTGCATCACTGGTTTTTGTCGACATCGGTTGCGCGCGAACTCGGGCTTGAGACCAACGGGCGCGGCGTGCGTTCCGGCACCTCGGTCACCCCCGGCTCGACCAATTTTGCGATCGAGCCCGGGGAACGAACGCCCGGGGAACTCATGAGCGGCCTGAAGGAGGGCTTTTACGTTACCGAGGTCTTCGGCCAGGGCGTGAATATGGTGACCGGCGACTACAGCCGCGGCGCATCGGGCTTCTGGATCGAAAACGGTGTCCTGACCTACCCGGTTTCGGAAGTCACCATTGCCGGAAATCTGAAGGACATGTTTCTGCATGCCACGCCGGCGAGCGACATCGACAGGAATTTCGGCACCGCGGCACCGACGATCCTCATTGAAGGCATGACCCTTGCGGGCGCCTGACGGCGGCCCGGGCCCGCTGGACGATGAACTGGAGCTGATCCGCTCGGCTGCTGCGGAAGCCGGACGTATCGCTCTCGGCTATTTCCGCAAGGACCCCGAAGTATGGATGAAGGATGGCAAGTCGCCGGTGAGCGAGGCTGACTTCGCCGTCGATGCGTTTCTGCGCGATGCGCTGGGCGCTGCCAGACCCGATTATGGCTGGCTGTCCGAAGAAACGGTGGATTCCGCCGAACGGCTGTCGGCCCGCCGGACATTCGTGGTCGATCCCATCGACGGAACGCGTGCTTTTGTCGATGGCCGCGACGTCTGGTGCGTGAGCATCGCCTTGGTCGAAGATGGCCGGCCGTTGTGCGGCGTGTTGAACTGCCCCGCGCGCCAGGAGGTTTATGAGGCGGCCACGGGCGGAATGGCGAAAAAGAACGGCACCGCTATTGCCGTGAAGAAGCCTTCCGGCGCGCCGGTCGTCGCCGGGCCGCGCCCGCTGACCGACGCGTTGGGCGGCGCCTATCGCGGCAAACTGACCTTGCACCCTTATGTTCCCTCGCTTGCCTATCGGGTGGCGATGCTGGCCGAAGGCGCGATCGACGGCACATTCGTCAAACCGAACTCGCACGACTGGGACCTCGCCGCCGCAGACCTGATTCTTCAGCAGGCAGGCGGCCGGGTGCTGGATGCGCGCGGCGCCCCATTGCGCTATGCGACGCCGGACCCGGTGCTTGGAGTACTCGCGGCCGGAAGCGGACCGCTGCTTGATGCGATGGTGAAAACCATTGCCGATTACCGGGATTGAGCCGCCAAGGCGGTTTCATTGCGGGCGATTTTGGTCTAGTGATCCGGCACCGTTGGGGCGGGCGGCGAAAAAAACACAAACTGCCGCATTGTCAGGGCCATACTGATGTCCAAAGCTGAAACTACCGATCAAAAGCAATTGCTTCATCTCGTATTAGGCGGCGAGTTGTCGTCGCTCAAAGGCGTTCAGTTTCGTGACCTGGATTCACTTGATATCGTCGGTGTCTTTCCCGATTACAAATCGGCGGAAGTTGCTTGGCGTGCCAAGGCGCAGGCAACTGTCGACAACGCACATATGCGCTATTTCATCGTTCACCTGCACCGTCTTCTCGATCCCGAAACCGACGCCGGTTTGGCCGGTTAGCCCGCGGGGCATGCCGGAATGACCGGCAGGAGAAACCAGCGACACGAACGTATGGGAGTGCCAGCGGATGAGTGACCGCTGGGCCCGTTCGATTCTGCGCTCTTACGGCTGGGCAGGCGCGGCAGCCTATCCTTTTGTCGGTGGTTACATGGCCTGGCGTGCAAGCCGCGGGGCCGAAGATGGCCCCCGCCGCCAGGAGCGTTATGGCAAGACTGCCGCCAAGCGGCCCCCTGGACCAGTGATCTGGGTACACGCCGTGAACGAAAGCGAGACGCTCGCTGTCTCGGGCCTGATCGGGCGCATTCTTTCGCTCGGGCTCAACATCGTGCTTACGACGGGCACGGTCGGCTCGGCGCGCGTTGCGCGCGAGCGTCTGGCGGATCGGGTGATCCACCAGTATGCGCCGTTGGACATCAAGCCGGCGGTGAGCCGCTTCCTCGATCACTGGCGGCCCGACCTGGCCATCATAGCCGAATCCGAAATCTGGCCGACAACCATCCTGGAACTGGGCGCGCGGCGCGTGCCGATGGTTCTGGTCAACGGGCGCATGTCGGACCGCGCCTATGAGGGTTGGCGCAGGTGGCCGCTGCTGTCCGAGGCGTTGTTTGAGAATTTTTCGCTGGTCTCGGCGCAGTCGGAGCGCGATGCCGAACGGTTCAGTTCCCTGGGCGCACGTCCGGTTCTCGTGTCAGGAAGCCTCAAGACCGACGTCGAGCCGCCGCCGGTCGACGAACTCGAGCTGCGCCGCGTCCTTGGCCAGATCGGCAATCGGAAGCGCTGGGCCGCCCTTTGCACGCACCCGGGCGAGGAGGCGGTCGCTGCCAACGTTCAGAAGTTGCTTGCCGCACGTTTCACTGACGTTCTGACTGTAATCATGCCGCGCGACGCGAGACGCAGCGATGCCATCGAAGCGGAATTGACCGCGCTCGGGCTCAATGTCGCCCGGCGCAGCCGCGGCGACAAGGTTGAGGAAAAGACGCATATCCTGCTTTGCGACCGCGAGGAGACGGGACTGAGCCTGCGGCTGGCCGACATCGTCTTTTACGGCGGCTCGTTGTTCGGCGGGGGCGGTGAAAATCCGATCGATGCCGTTGCGCTGGGCTCTGCCGTTCTGTCCGGCCCGGACCACGCCCGCTGCAACGATATCTATGGGCCGCTGGTCGACAAGGGGGGCGTGCGGCTGATCAAGGAAAAGGAGATGCTTGCCGGGGCGGTGAATTATCTGATGCGCAATGACGATGCGCGTCATCGCATCATCGATTCCGGCACCAAGGCGCTGGAAACGATGCGCGGGGCGCTGGACGTTACCGTACGCGGGCTCGAGCCTTTCATTCACCCGCTGGTCGTGAAGGCCAAGCTGGGAACCGGCGTGGTACACCGGCGGTGATTATTGCGGAAAAGGTGCCAGCCATGCAGGTCGGGGGACACCGCTAGAATGGGAACCAGCGAAACGCCGCCATTCTGGTGGCGCAAGCCCGATTGGCGCGCATTCGCGCTCGCACCCGCAGCCGCCGTCTACGCCAATGCGACACGTATTCGCCTTTCGCGGCCCGCGAAAGCCGTGGTCGACCTGCCGATCCTGCGTGTCGGAGATCTCGCCGTTGCCGTGCCGGGCAAAACGCAGGCGGCGATGGCCTTCGCGCGCTCTGCCATGGCGCTGGGGCACAGGCCGGGCCTGATTTGCCCGGCGCCTTCGGGTTTCGGCTCGCAGCCGCATCTCGTCGACGCCGACCACGACAGCGCCCGCCATGTCGGCGAGGCGGCGATCGAAATGGCCGCGGTTGCTCCCGTGGCAATCGGCGCGGATCGGGCCGCCGCTGCCCGCATGCTGGCGGCCGAGGGGTGTGATTTTCTCGTCGCGGTAGAGGGGCTGAGCGCCTGGCCGCTGCATACGAACTACACCGTGCTCGTGGTCGATGCCGCACGCGGGCTTGGCAATGAACGTGTGATCCCGGCCGGGCCGCTGCGGGGCCGCCTAACCGACCATGTGCGCAGCGCAGACGCCGTGCTGCGCATCGGTTCCGGCCTGGGCGGAAACTCGGCGGTTCGGGCAGCCGCGCGCGCCGCGCGGCCCGTCTACGAAGCGCGTGTGGTCTATGGCAATGGAACGTCTCTCGAAGGCCGGAAGGTCATCGCGTTCTCGTCGATCAAGGATCCGGAGACGTTCTTCCAGGCGCTTGCCGGTTTCGGTGCGGACCTCGTTGCCACTCACCTCCTGGCTGAAGGTCATCTGCCGTTGCCGGACCAGTTCGCCGAAATGGTCTCGGCTGCCGAGCGCCACGACGCCTTGATCGTGACCACGCGCCGGGACATGATCCGTATCGAGGACGCTGACATCATGCCTCCGGGTGCCGGCGGCAGGCTGGCCGCGCTGGACATGAGGGTCGAATTCGAAGTCGAGGAAAATGCGAGGACGGTGATCGACGAAACGATTGCCGGATGGCGGCAGGCCGGAGGAGCCTGACGCCGGCAAGTGCAACTCAGGAAGAGGAGGTCTTGATGAGCCTTGAAACGAATGAGGGCACGGTGAGGACGCCGTGGCATCTGTGGGTCGTGGGCGGCGTATCGCTGTTGTGGAATGCGATGGGAGCTCTCGACTATCTGATGACGCAGACCCGCGCCGACTGGTACATGGCCGAATTCACGCCAGAGCAGCTCGAATATTTCTATAGCTTCCCCGTCTGGGCGGATGCCGGCTGGGCGCTCGGCGTTTGGGGTGCGTTTCTGGGCTCCGTCGCACTGCTGCTGCGGCGCAGCTGGGCTGTGTGGCTTTTTGCGCTATCGATCGTCGGCCTGCTTGTCACGACGCTGTACAATTTCGTGCTGACGAACGGCGCCGAGCTGATGGGCGGCGGTGTCGCCGTATGGGTGTTCAGCGGCCTGATCTGGGTGGTTACGATTGCGCTGTATTTCTATTCCAGGCGCATGGCTTCGACCGGCGTTCTGCGCTGAACGCAATCAGTCTATCTGCCGCGCTTGCGAAGCTGCGGGTCGTGTTCCATCTCGGCCCGCAGTGAAACCTCGGCATCGAGATAGGCTTCCTGCCGCGCCACGCTCCAATAGCGCAGCTCGTCGAGCGGAATGCTCTCGCTGGTCACCGCGCAGCGCACGAATGCGCCAGGCGACACGACCTGAAAGTCACCATCGAGATATCTGATCCGGGCCTCGCGGGCGCCGGGACCTTCAAAGCGGTTCATGGCCTGTCCACACCAGTTTGCGCCGGCACGGGAGTTCCCCAGTCAGCGGCGTTGAGCCGTCACCCGTCTAACCGCCACAGATCGCACTTTGCGTCAAGCGCAGCTAGCGCCGTCCGAAAAGCCGCTCGATGTCGCCGAGCTTGAGTTCGATATAGGTCGGGCGGCCGTGATTGCACGTGCCGGAACCTGGAGTGGCCTCCATTTCGCGCAGCAGCGCGTTCATTTCGTCGGGCTTGAGACGCCGCCCCGAGCGAACCGAACCGTGGCAGGCCATGGTGGCGGCAACCTTGTTGAGCCGTTCGCGCAGGGTCTCGGCGGTGTCGTTGTCGGCGATTTCGTCAGCGAGATCGCGGACCAGCCCAACCACGTCGGTATCGCCCAGCATTGCTGGCGTTTCGCGGACCGCCACCGCGCCCGGCCCGAAACGCTCGAGCCCGAGTCCGAGCCGAGCCAGTAGCTCGGCATGCGCGGCAAGGCGCTCGGCATCTTCTTCGGGCATGTCGATCACTTCGGGGATCAGCAGCATCTGCGCCGCCACAGGCCGGCTTTCGAGTCCGCGTTTGAGTGCTTCATATACGAGCCGTTCATGCGCGGCATGCTGATCGACGATGACGAGCGAATCCGCCGTCTG
Organism: Mesorhizobium sp. Z1-4; assembly: GCF_004000235.1. Classification (GTDB taxonomy): domain Bacteria; phylum Pseudomonadota; class Alphaproteobacteria; order Rhizobiales; family Rhizobiaceae; genus RCIO01. Next base: position 411,146 of record NZ_RCIO01000001.1, on the reverse strand, counting down.
CGCGACGATGTAGTTTTCGTGAATTTGCGCCCGCGCCGCGCCGAGTGGCGCTTCCTTCAACGCCGCATCGACTTCGGGTTCGGCAACCGGCGCGCTGAGCGTAGGCCCGGCTTCGAACAGTGCCTGCCCGGCCTCCGCGAAACCGCCCGCCGGCGGCGGCGCATAAGGCTGGCGCCATGCGACAGGGCCGGATTTCGGCGCACCCTCGGTCCTGAACGCGTCCATCATCGCGCTCGCCGCCGAGGTCGAAGCGCGAATGCCGCTGGCCGACAGTGTCTGGCGTATCGCGCCGACGATCAGGCCGCGCACCAGCCCGGGATCGCGAAACCTGACATCGGCCTTGGCCGGGTGAACGTTGACGTCGACATCGGCCGGGTCGAGCGTGAAGAACAGCGCTGTGACCGCGTGCCGGTCGCGCGGCAGAATGTCGGCGAAGGCGCCACGCACGGCACCCGCGACCAGCTTGTCGCGGATCGGCCGTCCGTTGACGAAGGCATATTGCTGCTGCGCGGTCGCGCGCGAGTATGACGGGATGGAGATGTAACCGGCGAGACGAACGCCGTCGCGGCAGGCGTCAATCTCAAGTGCGTTGTCGATGAAATCGTCACCCAGTACCTGGGCGATGCGTTTCGGCATGGCGTTGTCGCCGCCTGCCGGTGCCAGCTCGAGTGTCGAGCGGTCTGTGCCGCTGAGCACGAAACGGACGGCGGGAAACGCCATCGCAATGCGTTTCACCACGTCTGTGATGGCCGCGGCCTCGGCGCGCGGGCTTTTCATGAATTTCAGCCTGGCCGGGGTCGCGAAGAAGAGGTCGCGCACCTCGACAGTGGTGCCTCGATTTGTGGCCGCTGGTTTCACGGGCGAGGCGACACCGCCTTCGACACGGATCTCGGAACCCGAATCGGCGTTCGCCGTGCGGCTGCGGATCGACAGTCTGGCCACGGAGCCGATCGAAGGCAGCGCCTCGCCCCGGAAGCCGAGCGTATGAATTTCGTCGATGCCGGCGTCGAGTTTCGAAGTGCAGTGTCGGCCGACCGCGAGCGCCATCTCGTCCGGCGCTATGCCTCCGCCGTCGTCGATGACGCGGATCAGGCCGAGACCGCCGCCCGCAGTCGCTATCTCGATACGCGTCGCCCCCGCGTCGAGCGCGTTCTCGACCAGTTCCTTGACCACGCTCGCCGGACGCTCGACCACCTCGCCGGCGGCGATCTGGTTTATCATCGTATCGGGGAGCTGGCGGATGGGCATGAGGCGACCTTAGGCGGATTCGGCGGGCGATGCAGCGTCAATCCAACGCAGTCTGTGGATCGCCTTATGGATCGATTAAAATGTGGGCGCGCCCGAAACACCGTGATACTAGGGCGCCATCGCACAATGGCAGCTTCTTTGTAAGCCCGAACGAAACCGGGAGAGTCGCAATGAACGAACAAACCAAAATCGCCGGGCTCGGCACTTTTGTCTGGGACGATCCCTTTCTGCTCGAGGATCAGCTGACCGAAGAAGAGCGCATGATCCGCGATGCCGCGGCCGGTTTTGCGCAGGACAGCCTGCTGCCCCGGATCGAGGAAGCCTACCAGCAGGAAAAGACCGACCCGTCGATTTTCGCCGAGATGGGCGCGGCAGGTCTGCTGGGTGTGACGGTGCCGGAAGAGTATGGCGGCGCGGGCGCGGGCTACGTTTCCTACGGTCTCGTTGCACGCGAGGTTGAGCGTGTGGATTCAGGCTATCGCTCCATGATGAGCGTGCAGTCCTCGCTGGTGATGTTCCCGATTCACGCATACGGCTCGGAGGAGCAGCGCAAGAAATATCTGCCGAAGCTCGCGAGCGGCGAGTGGATCGGCTGTTTTGGCCTGACCGAGCCGGATGCCGGCTCCGATCCGGGCGGCATGAAAACCCGCGCCGAGAAGATCGACGGCGGTTACCGGCTGAACGGCTCCAAGATGTGGATCTCGAATTCGCCGATCGCCGACGTGTTCGTGGTGTGGGCGAAGTCGGCCGCGCACGACAATCAGATCAGAGGTTTTGTGCTCGAAAAGGGCATGAAGGGCCTGTCGGCGCCGAAGATCGACGGCAAGCTGTCTTTGCGCGCCTCCATCACCGGCGAGATCGTCATGGAGAATGTCGAGGTTGGCGAGGACGCGCTGCTTCCCAACGTGTCGGGCCTGAAGGGCCCCTTCGGCTGCCTCAACCGTGCCCGCTACGGCATCTCCTGGGGTGCGATGGGAGCGGCCGAGGATTGCTGGCACCGCGCCCGCCAATACGGGCTCGACCGCAAGCAGTTCGGCAAGCCATTGGCCGGCACCCAGCTGTTCCAGAAAAAGCTCGCCGACATGCAGACCGAGATCGTGCTCGGCCTGCAGGGTTCGTTGCGTGTCGGCCGGCTGATGGATGATGGCCGCATGGCGCCTGAGATGATCTCGATCGTCAAGCGCAACAATTGCGGCAAGGCGCTCGACATCGCGCGCGCCGCCCGCGACATGCATGGCGGCAACGGCATCCAGATTGGCTACCACGTCATGCGCCACGCGCAGAACCTGGAAACCGTGAACACCTATGAGGGCACGCATGACGTGCATGCTCTCATCCTGGGACGCGCCCAGACCGGCATCCAGGCGTTTTTCTGATCGTACCTGCAGCGAGGCGGTCCGCCGCCTCGCTTTACACTCGGGCAGGCTGACTCAAGCTGCTACTTGGTCGTGGCCTGGAATTTGCCCATCAGATACGGGCCGGAAAATACCGGCTCGTATTTCGGCGTTTCGCCGTCAGCAACGCATTGGTCGAGCACCGCGATCTCAGCATCCCAGTTCGGCTGGTGGAAGAAGGCGAGCGACTGCCGCCGGTCCATGCCTCCCTGCTCGGGCGGCGGGTTCACCACACGGTGCAGGGTCGAAACCCACCGGTCGTTGGTCCATAGCGCCATCAGGTCGCCGATATTGATCACGAATGCCCCCGGCACCGGCGGCACCGGCGTCCATTCGCCGTCAGGTGTGACGAGTTCGAGGCCACGCGACCCCGCTTGCGGCAGCAGAATGGTCAGGCTGCCGTAATCGGTGTGAGCGCCGGCGCGCAGCTGGCCGGGTTTCGGTACATGCTGCTGCTCGGGATAGTTGAGTGCCCGCAATGCGCTGATCGGCGCATCGATAAAGGGCTCGAAATAGGCGTCCGGCAGCTTCAGCGCAGCCGCGAAAAGCCGCATGATGCGCCGCGCCAGGTCTTCCATCGCTGCATAATAGGCCGTCCATGCCTCGCGAAACCCCGCCGGCGCACCGGGCCAGATGGTTTCGGCATAGCAGAAAGACAGCGCGTCCTTGTCGGTCATGCCCGCGGGCACGGACTGCGGCCCGCCGTTGAAGCTCTCCTTCAGGTCGGGCGGGCTGTCGGCTTCGCGCGACCTTGCCAGCGCCTCGAGTTCCGGCCCGAGATAACCGTAAGGGTAACCGGGGTAGGGCGCGGAGGCCCTTTTCTTTTCGTCCAGCGGCAACGAGAAGAAATCATGCGCCTTCTGCCAAACAGCGTCGATCACCGCCTGCGGCACGCCGTGATTGGCGATGGCCAGAAAGCCGGTGGCGCGGCATATCGCATCCACCTCGGCTGCAAGCCGGTCGCGTTCGGCTCCCTGCGCCTTCTCAAAACGGCCGAGATCGAATACGGGAAACTCTGAGGATGACATTGCTTACCTTTCGCCTGATTCATCGCTGGCGATGGTAGAGTGCCTCCGGCGCGCCGCCAATTGCGAACCGGCACCAGATTGAGCGCGGCTTGCCGAACTGCCACGCGCGCACAAGAGGATGACACAATGGCCACGGCCTTTATCCAGCACCTCGAAGCCGAACTGGACGGCCTGAAAAAGGCCGGACTCTACAAATCCGAGCGTGTGATTACCTCCATGCAGTCGGCCGAAATCGAAACCGGCGGCGAAAAGGTGCTGAACTTTTGTGCCAACAACTATCTCGGCCTGGCCGATAATGCCGAACTGCGCGCAGCCGCCGGCGCAGCGCTTGACCGTTATGGCTACGGCATGGCGTCGGTGCGCTTCATCTGCGGCACTCAGGAAGAGCACAAATGGCTCGAGGAGCGCATTTCGAGCTTTCTCGGCATGGAGGACACGATCCTCTATTCCTCCTGTTTCGACGCCAATGCCGGCCTGTTCGAAACCTTGCTCGGCCCGGAAGATGCCATCATCTCGGACGCGCTCAACCACGCCTCGATCATCGACGGCGTTCGGCTGTCCAAGGCGCGGCGTTACCGCTACGCCAACAATGACATGGCCGATCTGGAGACAAAGCTGAAGGAGGCCGAAGATGCGCGCTTCCGGCTGATCGCGACCGACGGCGTCTTTTCCATGGACGGCATCATCGCCAATCTCGGCGGCGTCTGCGACCTCGCTGAAAAATACGATGCGATGGTCATGGTCGATGACAGCCATGCGGTGGGATTCGTCGGCGCGCATGGCCGCGGGTCGTCCGAGCATTGCGGGGTAGAGGGGCGCGTCGACTTGATCACCGGGACGCTCGGCAAGGCGCTCGGCGGCGCGTCGGGCGGCTATACAAGCGGGCGCAAACAGGTGGTCGACTGGCTGCGCCAGCGCTCAAGGCCCTATCTTTTCTCCAACACGCTGATGCCGGCAATCGCGGCGGCTTCAATCAAAGTGTTCGACATCATCGACGGCGGCGATGCGCTGCGCTCAAAGCTTTATGCCAATGCCGACCGGTTTCGCGCCGCGATGACCAAGGCGGGCTTCACACTGGCCGGCGACGGGCATCCAATCATTCCGGTCATGATCGGCGATGCGGCACTTGCGCAGCAGATGGCCGAAAAGCTGCTCGAGCGCGGCATCTATGTGATCGGTTTTTCCTTCCCCGTCGTGCCGCAGGGTCAGGCGCGTATCAGAACGCAAATGTCGGCCGCGCACTCACCGAGCGATATCGACCGCGCGGTTGACGCATTCACCGCGGTCGGGCGCGAGTTGGGAATTGTTGAATAACGAAGAGGCAGGCGTCCGGTGCGAACCGCAATGTGCTGGCTGACAAACCATGACCCCTGAAACGCATCGCACCGCAAGGGAATATCTGAAGTCGCTGCTTCAAAGGCGCGAAAGGCGGATCAAGTTTTCCGGGATCGTGAAGGGCGGCCTGGGTGCCATCGCCGGTGTTGCGATGGTTGGCGGCTTGGCCAATGTGACCGGGTTGCCGTTGCTTCTGGCGCCCTTCGCCGCGACGAGTGCACTGCTCTTCGGTCAGCCGACAAGCCGTCTCGCTCAGCCCATCAACGTGATGGGCGGCTATCTGATCGCAACAATCGCATGCGACGCGGCATTCCTGCTGTTTCCGCATGCCTGGCTGGCGGCAGCGGTCGCGGTCGGGCTTGCGGTCATCATCATGCGCTGGGCGCGCGTCACCCATCCTCCGGCTTGCGCCATGCCGATTCTTGGCTATGACACGTCATTTCACGGGCTGGAGCTGTTTTTCACGGTGTTTGTCGGCGCGGGTATTCTGGTCGCGCTGGCGCTGGTCATCCACCGGATTCCGCCGCGGCGGCGGTATCCGCTTTAGGCCCGGGCCCCTATCTGGCGGCGATGCTGCCCTGCAGCCGCTCCAGCGCTTCGAGCCCGGACGCCACCGCTTTCCGGTCAGGGTCTGCAAGACCGCCGAGAAGCGCCTCTTCAAAAGCGCGCGCGACCGGAACAAGTTCGCGATAGACGGCGAGCCCGGCTTTTGTCAGCGACAGGTTCTCGACCCGACGGTCGCTGCGATGTGTCTGGCGAACGAGCCAGCGTCGCTGCTCCAGCGATACGACAGCGCGGCTCACCTTGGTTTTGTGCATGGATGAGTGAGCGCCGATATCGGTGGCAGTCATCGTGCCGTGCTGTCCGAGCGTGGCGAGCAGCCGCCATTCCGGACGGGTGAGCCCGTAGCGCTCTTTGTAGACTTGCGAGAATCTGCGGCCAACGGCTTCAGCCAGCCGGTTGAGCCGGTAGGGAAGGAAAGTCTCGAGGTCGAGGGAAACGTCACTCACGGTGTTTGCCCCGTTGATAGTTACAAAAGCGATTGTTACGCCTGCAACAAACTTGTCAATCCGTGGCGTCGGCCTGGGAGGCGAATGATGCAATATTCCTACATGCCGGGTTTCGGCAACGATTTCGAGACCGAAAGCCTGCCTGGGGCCCTTCCTCAGGGGCAGAACAGCCCGCAGAAATGCAATTACGGCCTTTATGCGGAGCAGCTTTCCGGCTCGCCCTTCACCGCCCCGCGCGGCACCAACGAGCGCTCCTGGCTCTACCGCATGCGCCCCAGCGTCCGGCACACAAGGCGCTTTGCCAGCCAGAAACTGGACGGCTGGAAAACCGCGCCGCACATGGTCGATCATGGGCTGCCGCTCGGTCAGTACCGCTGGGATCCGGTGCCGCTGCCGAACGAGAAAACCGGTTTTCTGGCCGGCATGCACACGGTCACCACCGCCGGCGATGCGCTGACCCAGGTCGGCATGGCTACCCATGTCTACGCGTTCAACGAAGACATGGTGGACGACTATTTCTTCAACGCGGACGGCGAGCTGCTCATCGCGCCGCAGCATGGCGGTGTGCGGTTCAAGACCGAGATGGGGGTGATGGAAGTCGTGCCCGGCGAAATTTGCGTTTTGCCGCGCGGCATGATCTTCAAGGTCGAGCTGATGGAGCCCGACAGCGGCGGCGCCCGCGGATATGTCTGCGAGAACTACGGCGCCAAATTCACGTTGCCCGACCGCGGACCGATCGGCGCGAACTGCCTCGCCAACCCGCGCGACTTCAAGACGCCGGCCGCATGGTACGAGGACAAGGAAACGCCGTGCCGGCTGCATGTGAAATGGTGCGGCACATTCCATGTCACCGAGATCGGCCACTCGCCGCTCGACGTTGTGGCGTGGCACGGCAATTACGCGCCTTACAAATACGATCTGGCGACCTTCTCGCCGGTCGGCGCGATCCTGTTCGACCATCCCGACCCGTCGATCTTCACCGTGCTCACCGCCCCGTCGGGCGAAGAGGGAACGGCCAATATCGACTTCGTCATCTTCCCGCCGCGCTGGATGGTAGCCGAACACACCTTCCGGCCGCCCTGGTATCACCGCAACATCATGAGCGAGTTCATGGGCCTCATCAAAGGCCAGTATGACGCCAAGGAAGAAGGATTCGTGCCCGGCGGCATGAGCCTGCACAATATGATGCTGCCCCACGGGCCGGACCTTATGGGCTTTGAAAAAGCCTCCGGAGGCGAACTGAAACCCGTGAAACTCGACGACACGATGGCGTTCATGTTCGAGACCCGCTATCCCCAGCAGGTAACGGAATACGCGGCAACGCTCGAAACACTGCAGGACAACTATGTCGAGTGCTGGGACGGGCTTGAACGCAAATTCGATGGCACGCCGGGCATCAAATGAGTTTAATCAGCAGATAGGCGGCGTACGAAACGGAGGAATTGCTTGAAACTTGCAACGCTGAAGAATGGCCGGCGGGACGGCCGCCTGGTGGTGGTCTCGCGCGACCTGACGCGCTGCACCGATGCATCCTTTCTGGTGCCGACAATGCAGGCGGCACTGGACGGCTGGGCGCGCTTTGCCCCGCATCTGGAAGCACTTGCCGAGAGCCTCGAGCATGGCTCCGTGCCGGTCGAGCGGTTCCACGAACACGACGCGGCGTCGCCGCTGCCGCGCGCATATCAATGGGCGGATGGCTCTGCCTACGTCAATCATGTGGAGCTGGTGCGCAAGGCGCGCGGCGCTGAAATGCCGGAGAGCTTCTGGACCGACCCGCTGATCTATCAGGGCGGCTCGGATGCCTTCATCGGCCCCCGCGATCCGATCGAACTCGGCGACGAGGCCTGGGGTATCGACATGGAGGGCGAGGTTGCCGTCATCGTCGATGACGTACCGATGGGCGCGACGCCGGACGATGCGCGCGCCGCAATCCGGCTTGTCATGCTGGTCAACGACGTATCGTTGCGAGGTCTGATCCCCGGCGAACTCGCCAAGGGCTTCGGCTTCTTCCAGGGCAAGCCGTCCTCGGCCTTTTCGCCGGTAGCGGTGACTCCGGACGAGCTGGGGGAAGCATGGGATGGCGGAAAACTGAGCCTGCCGCTCAATGTCGACCTGAACGGCAAGCCCTTCGGCCGCGCCAATGCCGGCATCGACATGACGTTCGATTTCCCGACCCTGATTGCCCATGCAGCCAAAACGCGGCCTCTGGGCGCCGGTGCGGTCATCGGCTCTGGCACGGTGTCAAACAAGCTCGACGGCGGGCCGGGCAAGCCCGTCGCCGCGGGCGGCGTGGGTTATTCCTGCATCGCCGAAATCCGTACCATTGAAACGATCGAAAACGGCAAGCCGTCCACGCCATTCATGAAGTTCGGCGACACCGTGCGTATCGAGATGAAGGATGGCGACGGCCATTCGATCTTCGGTGCAATCGAGCAGACAGTGAAGAAATACGAGAAGGCCTGACATGACCAAGCAATTTGCCTCGGCTGGCGATCTCGCTGAAAAGAAGGTCTCTTTCACCGAGATCGGCAAGGATCTGTGGGCCTTCACCGCCGAGGGCGATCCCAATACCGGTGTCATTATCGGTGACGATGCGGTGATGATCGTGGACGCACAGGCAACCCCGCGTCTGGCCAACAAGGTGATAGAGAACATCCGCACCGTCACCGACAAGCCGATCAAATATGTGACACTGACGCATTATCACGCGGTGCGTGTGCTCGGGGCGTCGGCCTATGGCGCCTCTGAAATCATCATGTCGGAGAAGGCCCGCTCCATGGTCGTCGAGCGCGGACAGGAGGACTGGGACTCCGAGTTTGGCCGCTTTCCGCGGCTGTTTCAGGGCCACGAATCGATTCCGGGTCTCACCTGGCCGTCCATGACCTTCAACGACCGCATGACGGTCTATCTCGGCAAGCGCCGGGTCGACCTGATGTTCATGGGCCGGGCCCACACGGCCGGCGACATCGTCGCTTTCGTGCCGGACGCAAATGTGATGTTCACCGGTGACATCGTGGAATATCACTCGGCCTGCTATTGCGGCGACGGCCATTTTCACGACTGGCCGGGCACGCTGAACCGTATCAGGGCCTGGGATCTCGACGCGATTGCGCCCGGCCGTGGCGACGCGCTTGTAGGACGCGAGCGCGTCAACGAGGCGCTGGACAACACCGCCGACTTCGTGCGCTCGACCTACCGCCCGGTGGCGCGTGTGGCTCTTGGCGGCGGTTCGCTGAAGGAAGCCTGGGACGCCTGCCGCGCCGAGTGCGATCCGAAATTTGCCGACTACGCAATCTACGAGCACTGCCTGCCCTTCAATGTCGCTCGCGCCTATGATGAGGCGCTGGACATCGATACGCCGCGCATCTGGACCGCGGAACGCGACCGGCAGATGTGGGATGCTTTGCAGGGCTAGCCAATGGACTTCGGTAACATCTTCATCCTCGTATCGGGGTTCTGGGGCCTGGCGATGATCGTCAACTTCGTTGACGCGATCCGCCTGTGTTACGCCGCCGAGCGGCGTTCCGGCATTTCCGGCAGCCAGAAATGGGGACTGCCGACTTACGCCAATATCTGGGCCGTTGCGATGAACCGGGGCGTCGCCCAGGATGCCGAAACCCAGGAACTGCGGCGCCAGATGAACCGGCGGCTGCTGATCATTCTCGGCGGTTTCGTGGCCTTCGGCTTGTTCATCGTGCTGGCGGTGCCGAATCTGGGCGCTGGCTGATGCCACGCTACCAATACGCGCCGTTTGCCTATCAGAAGCCGCCGGAACTTGGCGGAGCGAAGCCCAGCGGGGCGCCGGTCATCATCGTGGGAGCAGGCCCGGTCGGCCTGGCGGCGGCGATCGACTGCGCATTGCACGGCGTGCGCTGCATCGTGCTCGACGACAACAATGTCGTTTCGATCGGCAGCCGCGCCATCTGCTGGTCGAAAAGAACGCTTGAGATCTTCGACCGGCTCGGCGTTGGCGAACGGATGGTGGAAAAGGGGGTGACCTGGAAGGTCGGCCGGCTGTTTCACCGCAACCGCGAGGTCTGGAACTTTGATCTGCTGCCCGAGGCGGGCCACAAGATGCCGGCCTTCATCAACCTGCAGCAATACTACGCCGAGCAGTATCTGGTGGAACGCGCGGCCGATTTCCCTGACCTGATCGACCTGCGCTGGAACAACAAGGTTACCGGGCTCGAACGGCGCGACGATGGAGTGACTGTCGAGATAGAAACACCCGACGGGGCTTACAGCCTCGAGGCCGACTGGCTCATTGCCTGCGACGGCGCGCGGTCGCCCTTGCGCACCATGATGGGGCTCGACTTCGAGGGCAGGATCTTCGAAGAGCGCTTCCTCATCGCCGATGTCGAGATGAAGGCGGATTTCCCGTCCGAGCGCTGGTTCTGGTTCGAGCCGACATTTCATCCCGGCCAGTCGGCGCTGCTGCACAAACAGCCCGACAATATCTACCGTATCGACCTGCAACTCGGGTGGGACGCCGATCCCGAGGAAGAAAAGAAACCCGAAAACGTTATCCCGCGCATCGAAAAGGTGCTTGGCCATTCCGATTTCGAACTCGACTGGGTCTCGGTCTACACCTTCCAGTGCCGCCGGCTGGCGCGCTTCGTCCATGGTCGGGTGGTCTTTGCCGGCGACAGCGCCCATATCGTCTCGCCATTTGGCGCGCGAGGCGGCAATGGCGGCATCCAGGATACCGACAATCTGATCTGGAAGCTGGCAGCAATATTGCGCGGTGAAGCGCCGGAAAGCCTCATCCAGACATATGATGAGGAGCGCACCTACGGCTCGGACGAAAACATCGCCAATTCCGCCCGTGCGACTTCATTCATGACGCCGAAGAGCGAGATGGAGAAGCTGTTCCGCGAAGCGGTGCTGGACCTGGCCGGAGAGCATGACTTCGCACGCCGCCTGGTGAATTCCGGCAGGCTGTCGCGACCCTGTTCACTGGCCGGAATGCAATTGCAGACGCCAAGTCGCGGCGGCGAGGGCGTCGAACCAGGAACAGCGATGCCGGACGCGCCGGTGGCCAACGGCGAGGCGGGGCCGGACTGGCTGCTCGCTCACTGCGGCGGCGGCTTCGCGGTCATGTCGGTCGACGCTGAAATTCCGGATGGTCTTCCATCCGAACTCAACCGCATCGCGGTGACGGGGGATCCGGCACGCCGCACCAACGATGGGTCGGCGCTGTTCGATGTGGAAGGGCTGGTCGCGCGGCGGTATGGCGCCGGCAATGTCTACCTTCTGCGGCCCGACCAGCATGTCGCCGCACGTTTCCGCAATCCGACCGTCGGTGAAATCATGGCAGCGCTGGAGCGTGCGACAGGGACGGCGCAATGAGCGCGGACGATATCGGACACGACCGTCTGGGAGCAGCCGGTGACGATTTCTACGCCGCGCTCATGGGCGCGCATGAAGGGCTGAGCTTTGAAGAAAGCGCGCAGCTGAATGCCCGGCTGGTGCTTTTGCTCGCCAACCAGGTGGGCGATCCCGATACGCTGAAAAAGGCGCTCGCGGCAGCCGCGAAGAAATAGATGCGTCCTTCGCCGAGGCGAAAGACGCACCCGGGTGTGCTTACTCCGCAGCTTCGACCTTGAGCACGCCGCGCTTGATCTGGTCCTGTTCGATGGATTCGAACAGTGCGCGGAAATTGCCTTCGCCGAAGCCTTCGTCGCCCTTCCTCTGAATGAACTCGAAGAAGATTGGACCAATGACGGTTTTGGAGAAGATCTGCAGCAGGATCTTGGTCATGCCGCCATCGATTACGCCTTCGCCGTCGATGAGGATGCCGTGTTTCTTCATCCGTTCCACCGGCTCGTCATGGCCGTTCACGCGGTCATACGACATCTCGTAATAGGTGTCGGGCGGGCCGGGCATGAATTTGAGCTCGTTGGCTGCAAGCCGGTCGGTCGCGTCGTAGATTTCGTCGGTACCGACCGCGATGTGCTGAATGCCTTCGCCTTTGTATTTGCGCAGATATTCCGCGATTTGGCTGGTGTCGTCCTTCGACTCGTTCAGCGGAATGCGGATCTTTCCGCAGGGCGACGTGATGGCGCGGCTGACAAGACCGGTAATGCGGCCATCGATGTCGAAGAAGTGGATCTGCTTGAAACCGAACAGGTCTCGGTAGAAATCCCACCACTTGTCCATATTGCCGCGGAACACGTTGTGCGTCAGGTGGTCGAGATAATAGAAACCGACGCCCTCGGGCTTCGGGTCGCGCTCGCCGGTCCAGTCGAACTCGGTGTCGTAGGCGGAGCCCTTGTCGCCATAGGTTTCGATGAAATAGAGCAGCGAACCGCCGATGCCGATGATCGCCGGCACGTCGAGCACTTTGTCGTCGCCTTCATACGGCGTAGCGCCCTTGGAAACGGCGTGATCGAAAGCATGTTTGGCATCGACCACCCGCCAGGCCATCGATGGCGCGCACGGGCCATGCTCGTCGACAAAGCGCATGGCGTGCGAGCCGGGCTCGGCATTGATGACATAGTTGATGTCGCCTTGCCGCCAGACCGAGATCGCTTTCGATTTGTGCGTGGCCACTTTGGTGTAGCCCATGCGCGCGAACAGCTCTTCTAGCTTTGCAGGCTCGGAATGCGCGAATTCTACGAACTCGAACCCGTCGGTTCCGGCGGGGTTTTCGCCGCCGATCTTGGCGGGCGGTGCATCGTGCGGGAAAGGACCCATGGCTCTCCTCCGGGTTGGGGCGCGATATTTCCCGATCATACGCTCTTGCCTCCGCACGGAGTTTGCGTTCTGATGCCTCTGGTGGGCATTTTTCGCATGCTTCGCGCGTCGCTGGAGTGATTTACATGAGTTCCGAGCAGCTCGACGGCTTCGACCGCAAGATACTCGCGCTTCTGCAGCAGGATGCGCGGCTGACCAATAATGAGTTGTCGGCCAAGGTGAATCTGTCGCCGTCGCAATGCTCGCGGCGCAGGCAAAGGCTGGAGGACGAAGGTTTCGTCCGCGGGTATCGTGCCGTTCTCGACCGCGAGCGTCTAGGCTTCCCGCTGGTCAATATCATCACTGTCACGCTTTCCACCCACAATCGCGACAATGCCCGCCATTTTGCCCGGCTGCTGGAGCGATTGCCGGAAGTTCAGGAAGCACACGCGCTTACCGGCGAGATGGACTACGTGCTCAAGGTCGTGACGCCCGACCTTCGCTCGCTGGCCGATTTCGTCAACGGGGTATTGCTCCCGCATGACAGCGTTCAGCATGTGAAGACCGCGATCGTGCTCGAAACGCTGAAGGAAACGAACGCGCTGCCGCTTGAGACCTAGCGTGCCGGCCGGCGCCCTTTTTAGTTACATATTTTATCGGTTACATGGCCGTGCCATAAGCCGCATCAGCGAAGCGGCAAGAATCAGTTCGGGAGGATAAAATGATATCTGTAACCAGACGCATCATGATGGCGGGCATTGTGGCCGCAGCAGGCGCGATCGCGGGCCTGCAGGGCGCGGCGGCACAGGAAGTCACGCTGCGGCTGCATCAGTTTCTGCCGCCGCAGGCAAATGTTCCGGCTCACATACTCGATCCGTGGGCGGACCGGGTGGAAGCGGCGTCCGGCGGCCGCATCAAGATCGAGCGCTTTTCGGCCATGTCGCTCGGCGGCACGCCGCCTCAGCTCATCGATCAGGCAACGGACGGAGTCGTCGATCTTGTATGGGCCCTGCCGGGCTACACGCCGGGCCGTTTTCCAAGCACCGAGGTGTTTGAACTGCCCTTCATGATGACGAACGCCGAAGCGACGTCGCGCGCCTTTTGGGACATGTTCGAAAAACATATGAAGGACAACGAATTCAAGGACCTTCACATTCTCGGAACATGGGTCCACGGGCCGGGTGTGATCCACTCCAAGTCGCCGGTGACAAATCTGGACGACCTCAACGGGCTGAAGGTGCGTGCACCCACGCGCGTCATCAATGCGCTGCTGAGCGAACTTGGCGCGGCGCCGGTCGGCATGCCTGTGCCGCAGGTGACGGAGGCGCTTTCGAAGGGCGTCATCGATGCGACCGTTATTCCGTGGGAAGTGACGCCTGCGCTCAAGGTCGCCGAACTCGTCGGCAACCATACGACCTTCGGCGGCGATCATGCGCTCTACACGACCACCTTCGTGCTGGCGATGAACAAGGGCAGCTATGACCGGCTTCCCGATGACCTGAAGAAGGTGATCGATGACAATTCGGGAGCCGAGCTCTCCGCCTGGGCCGGCAAGACGATGCAGGAATACGATGCCCCGGGTCTCGAGATTGCCCAGTCGCGCGGCAACAACATCATCGAGCTGAGCGCCGATGATGCAGGGACATGGAAGAGTGCTGCGCAGCCTGTCATCGACAACTGGATAGCCGAAATGTCGGCCAAGGGCGTGGACGGCCAGGCGCTGATCGACGAAGCCCGGTCGCTGATCGACAAATACACCGCGATGCAGTGACGGGCCTGAACGCATTGACCGGTCGGGCCGCCAGGCCCGACCATTCACATCATTGATATTCAATTGTTATATACTATAACGAAATTGCGTGCCGTTGCTCTGGCCATGGCTTGCCGCTAGCGTGCAACACCATTCGGGGAACTGACTGGGGAGGAAGGATGAGCCTCGCAACGATAATGCGAGAGTTGGCGCGTGGCCTTGCCGTCTCCGGCGGCGTCGTCCTTACCGCGCTTACGATCCTGACCGTCACGAGCATCACCGGCCGGGCTTTGATCTGGGCCGGACTTTCTCCCGTTCCGGGCGACTTCGAGATGGTTGAGGCGGGTGTCGCGTTCGCAATCTTTTCGTTCCTGCCTTGGTGCCAGTTCGTGCGCGGCCACGCCAGCGTCGACATATTTACGAACTTCCTGAGCGATGGCGCCAACCGCGTCATCGACCTCGTTGCCGAATTTTTGATGACGGTCTTCATCGTCATTGTCGCCTGGCGGCTCTGGTATGGGATGCTGGACAAGATCCGCTACAACGAGACAACCTTCATCCTGCAGTTTCCGGTCTGGTGGGCTTATGCCGCGTGCATGGTCGCGGCTGCCATCGGCGCGGTAATCTCGCTCTATCTTCTATTTGAACAAGCGCGTGCCACCCTTGGAGGCAAACCGCTGTCCAGCCGCAACGGCGGGGGCGTACATTGAGCAATCTTGAGCTCGGCTTTTTGTCGTTCCCGGTTCTGATCCTTCTTATCTTTCTCAGGATCCCAATCGGCCTTGCCATGCTGATCTGCGGTACGGTCGGCAGCTACATCATTTTCGGTTCGTGGAACCCGATACTCTCTAAGCTCAAGGGCGAAACCTATTCGACCTTCTCGAGTTATTCGCTGTCGATCGTGCCGCTGTTTCTCCTCATGGGCCAGTTCGCCACGCTGGGCGGCATGTCCCGTTCGCTGTTCAAGGCCGCCGAAACCTGGCTGGGGCACAGGAAGGGCGGCGTGGCGATGGCCGCAGTGGGCGCATGCGCCGGCTTCGGCGCGATCTGCGGCTCTTCGCTCGCAACCGCCGCCACCATGAGCCAGGTGGCGCTGCCGGAGCTCAAGCGTTACGGGTATTCGGGGGCGCTGGCCACCGGCACGCTGGCCGCGGGCGGAACACTGGGCATCCTGATTCCGCCGTCGGTGATCCTCGTGATCTATGCAATTCTGACAGAGCAGAATATCGCCAAGCTGTTTGTCGCGGCTTTCATTCCAGGCATTCTGGCCGCCATCGGCTACATGATCGCAATCGCGGTTTATGTGCGGGTCAGCCCCGGGTCGGCCGGCATGCGCGAACGCGCGCCATATGCCGAGCGGTTCGCGGCCTTGCTGGATGTCTGGCCGGTGCTGCTGGTGTTTGTCACCGTGGTCGGCGGCATCTATCTCGGATGGTTTACGCCAACCGAGGGTGCTGCTGTGGGTGCCGCAGGCACCGGCATCATCGCGCTGGCAAATGGCGGATTGACCCGCACGACGTTCATTTCCTGCATATTGTCGACAGCCAGCGCCACGGCGATGATTTTCTTCATTGTCTTCGGCGCGTCGATGTTCAACAGCTTCCTGGCGCTGTCGCAGCTGCCTCAGCAGGCGGCCGAATTCGTCACCGCCCAGGGCTTCAACGCCTGGATGGTGCTGGCGTTGATCCTGTTTTTCTACCTGATTTTCGGCTGTGTGATGGATTCGCTGTCGATGATCCTGCTCACGGTGCCGATCTTTTTCCCGATCGTCACCGCGCTGGATTTCGGCCTGTCGCCGGAAGAGTTCGCCATCTGGTTCGGCATCCTGGTGCTGATCGTGGTCGAGGTTGGCTTGATTACGCCACCGGTCGGCATGAACCTCTTTGTTATCAACTCGATGGCCAAGGAAACGCCGATCCAGCACACCTATCGCGGCGTGCTGCCCTTTGTGGCTACCGACATCGTCCGCGTGATCATTCTGGCCGCGTTCCCGGCGATCACGCTTTTTCTGATGCGCCTGCTTTATTGATCCCGGCGGCAAGTTCCTGGACAGCCAGATGCTGCGACAGGAACACGCGCCCGGTAAGATGTTCCAGGAAATCACTGCGTTTGAGCCGGTCCATCACCGGGCCTTTCACTTCGCTGAGATTGAGCGTGACCCCGGATTCGGCCAGCGAGCGATTGATGTTTTCCAGTGACTCCAGCGCACTCAGATCGATGGCATTGACGGCAGGACAGACGAGAATGACGTGTTTGACATCCGGTTTTTGCGCAACGGCGCTGAACAGGAAGTCCTCCAGGAAACGCGCATTGGCGAAATAGAGGCTCTCATCGACCCGCACCGAGAGGATCGCGGGATTGGTGATCACCTCGTGCCGCAACACGTTGCGGAAGTGTTCGGTGCCAGCCACTTGGCCGACAACTGCAACATGCGGCCTCGACGTCCTGTAGAGGTGGATGAGCAGCGACAGTAGGACGCCGGCCAGGATGCCGAGCTCGACGCTCACAAAAAGCGTTACACTCATCGTTGCAAGCACGGCGGCGAAATCAGCTTTTGCGTAACGCCAGCTGCGCTTGAAGATGCCGAAATCGACGAGCGACAGGACTGCTACGATGATTGTTGCGCCAAGCGTTGCCTGCGGAAGATAGGCAAGCAGCGGCGTCAGCGTGAGCGTTGCTATCGCAATACCCACGGCGGTGAAAATGCCTGCGGCGGGTGTTTCCGCACCGGCATCGAAATTGACGACCGAGCGCGCGAAACCGCCGGTCACCGGGTAGCCGCCGGAAAAGGCCGCCGCCACATTGGCCGATCCGAGGCCGATCAGCTCCTGGTCGGGTACGATGCGCTGCCGGCGCTTGGCGGCGAGTGTCTGTGCGACCGAGACGGATTCCACGAAGCCGACGATCGTGATCAGCGTCGCGGAACCGGCAAGCGACAGCCACATCTCCGTGTCGATCGGCGGGACCGTGAGTGGTGGCAGACCCTGCGGAACGGCGCCGACAAGACGAACGCCTGCCGAGCCGAGGTCGAGGGTCCATGCTGCGATTGTGGTGACTGCGACCGCGGCGACCGGTGATGCCTTGGCAAGGACGTCAGCCCATCGGGCGCCGATGCCGGACGAAACCAGAAGCGGCTTCAGCTTGCGTCGTGACCAGAAAAGGAATGCAGCGGAGCCCAGCCCGATGACCACAGTTGCCAGATTCGCCGCGCTGGCATTCTCCCACAGCGAAATTGCGATCTCCTGAACTGTGTGCCCGGATGCGGAAACACCGAAGACGTGTTTGAGCTGGCCGGCGGCAATCAGGATACCGGATGCTGTGATGAAACCTGAGATAACGGGATGCGAAAGAAAATTGGCGAGGAAGCCAAGCCGCAAAATCCCGAGCGCCAGAAGCATGAGCCCCGAGATGAGGGCGAGGGCAAGTGCGGCGGCGATCGCCTCGCTCGACCCCGCCGGCGCTATCTTGCCGATCGCCGCCGCTGTCATCAGCGACACCACGGCGACCGGACCAACGGCCAGCACCCGGCTCGATCCGAACAATGCATAAGTGACGAGCGGCAGGATCGAGGCGTAGAGGCCTGCCTGCGGCGGCAACCCGGCGAGCATCGCATAGGCCAGCGACTGCGGGATGAGCATGATCGTCACGATCAGTGCCGCCGTGAGATCGCTCGAAAGCGTGGCGCGCGTATAGCTCGAACCCCAGGCGAGTGGAGGCCAGGAAGCCAGTATCGAAAGCCGTTCGCGCATATTGTTCTTCAGGACAAGTTCGACCGTTCACGCCCCCGAAAAGGGCATGCCGGCACGGTGTGATTGAGGGAAGCCGGCGCCGTAGCGCCGGCCGTTGGGCTCAGCCTTTCTGGCTGGCCATCATGTAGAGGTTGGTGCTGCGTGCGCCGGAGCGGCAATAGGCGAAGACCGGCCCATCGAGCTCGCCCAGCGCGGCTGCCATATCGTCGACATTGGCCTGGGTGAGCTGGCCGCTGATTGCCGGGATGTAGCGGAAGTTGAGGCCGGCTTCCTCGGCCGCAGCTTCTACCAGAGCGTGCGGCACGGCGCCGTCCTCATTGTCCGGTCTGTTGCAGATGATGCTGCGAAAGCCGGCTGCTTTGAGCGTTGCGACGTCGGAAGGGCTGATCTGACCCGAGACCGAAAATCCGTCCGCGACCTGTCTGATATCCATGATGTTCCTCTTTTCGAATAGAGCCTGGGCGGGTCAGAGTTCGTTGACCGGCACTTTCAGGTAGGTTTTGCCATCCCGATCTTTCGGCGGCAATTGCCCGGCGCGCATGTTCACCTGCAGCGACGGGATGATGAGCTTCGGCATGGCAAGCGTTGCGTCGCGTGCTTCGCGCACCGCCACGAACTCGTCTTCGGTTACACCGCTGTGTACGTGGATATTGTGCTCGCGCTCTTCCGCGACCGTGGTTTCCCATTTGATGTCGCGGCCATTCGGGCCGTAGTCGTGGCAGATAAAGAGCCGCATCTCGTCCGGCAGCTCAAGCACGCGCATGATCGAGCGATAGAGCTCGCGTGCGTCGCCGCCGGGAAAGTCGGCCCGGGCCGAGCCGCCATCGGGCATGAACAGCGTGTCGCCGACAAAGGCGGCATTGCCGATCACATGCGTCATGCAGGCCGGCGTGTGGCCGGGCGTGTGCATGGCATAGGCGGTCAGCGTGCCGATCTGGTAGCTGTCGCCATCCTTGAACAGCTGGTCGAACTGCGAGCCGTCGCGCTGGAATTCGGTGCCTTCGTTGAAAATCTTGCCGAACGTGTCCTGCACGATCGTGATGTTTTCACCGATGCCGAGCTTGCCGCCCATCTTCTGCTGGATGTAGGGCGCAGCCGACAGATGGTCGGCATGCACATGGGTCTCGATGATCCACTCCAGCTTCCAGCCGTTGGAACGGATATACTCGATGATCTCGTCCGCACCGTCATAGGTGATGCGGCCTGCGGCGTAGTCGATATCCATCACTGAATCGATGACGGCGCAGGCATCCGAGTTCGGATCCTTCACGATGTAGGACACCGTGTTCGTCGGCTCGTCGAAAAACGCTACGACTTCGGGCTTGACGTTCAGATCGGGCTGGAAGGGGAGGGTCATCTTGATGCTCCTTCTATGCTGTCTAGCTGCGCGCCGGGGCAGGCTGGGCGATACGCTGCTTCAAAAACCTCGCCACGATAATACCGGCAATCATGGCGCCGACGAAGGTCGGAGTTTCGGAATAGCCGAGGCCAAGCGCGGGTATTGCGCCGCCCGGGCAGAAACCCGACATGCCCCAGCCAATGCCGAACAAAGCCGAGCCGCCGACGAGTTGCCAGTCGATGGAACGCTTCGTCGGCAGGTCGAAGCTGGTCTCGAAGGCAGGCTTGGTCTGCCGGCCGAAGACGATCCGGTAGCCGATTGCTGCAACAACGAGCGCGCTCACCATGACCACGAGCAGGCTCGGATCCCAGGTGCCGGCGATGTCGAAGAAGTTGAGCACCTTGGCGGGGTTCGCCATGCCTGAAATGGCAATGCCGATACCGAAAACGCCGCCGATGAGGAGGGCTGATACAAGCTTGTTCATGGTCAGCCTCCAATCACGTGACGAATGACGTAAACGGACGCGAAAGTCGCAACCATGAAGATCGCAGTCGCGGCGATGGAGCGCGGCGAAAGCCGGGCCATACCGCACACGCCATGGCCACTGGTGCAGCCGGAGCCGAATGTCACGCCGATGCCGACAATGACGCCGCCTGCGATCAGTATGCCGGTGCTCGGCGGAACGGCGAAGCCGATCTCGCCGCCGGCCGCGACAAAAATCACCGGCGCGATGATGGCGCCAGCCAGGAAGGCGGCGCGCCATTGCCAATCGCTGGCCACGGGTGGCAAAACACCGCCCAGGATCGCGGTCATGCCGGCAACGCGCCCATGTAGCGCCATGAGCAGAACAGCCGAAAGTCCGATAAGTGCGCCGCCGGCCAATGAAAGCCAGGGCGTGAATTCTGTAATCGAGCCCATAATCACTCCGTTGGGTTGCGATTGGCATCAAATATGATAATATGTTCATATATGCAATAGGAGAAATGCATGCTTGATTTGGACAAGCTGTCGCAATCCGCAGAGGAGGCCGCGGAGCTGCTGTCAGCGATCGCAAACGCGAACAGGCTGATGATCCTCTGCAACTTGCTGAATGGCGAGATGGCGGTGCTGCCGCTGGCAGAGGCTGTGGGCATGAGCCAGTCGGCTCTTTCGCAGCAGCTTTCCAAGCTGCGCGCGCTCAAGCTCGTTTCGACACGCCGCCAAGGCCGCACGATCTATTACAGCGTGGCGTCCGACAAAGTGTCGCGCGTTCTGGCGCTGCTGTACGAGATCTATTGCGCCCCCGCAAAGGCGCAACAGGAGAGCCGGCAGGCGGTGACTGCCTGATCTGACTTGCGTCCTAGCCGAAAAGGCCACCACGTTCCGCAAGCCGCCGCAGATGATGATCGTGATCGCCGAAGGTGAGGTCGATCGATGTCATGCGCTTGAAATAGTGGCCGACGGCATATTCCATCGTCATGCCCACGCCGCCATGCAACTGAATGGCGTTTTCGCCGGCCAGCTGACCCGCCCGCCCAATCTCGGCTTTCGCGGCATTCATTGCCCGGCTGCGTTCGTCTTCGTCGTCGCTGTCGGCCATCATCGTCGCGTAGAGCGTGATCGAACGCGCCTGTTCCAGCGCCACGAAGATGTCCACGGCCTTGTGCTGCAGAACCTGGAATGCGCCGATAGGTACGCCGAACTGTTTGCGCACCTTGAGATATTCGAGCGTCAGCGCGTGCAGCTTTTCCATGACGCCGATCGCTTCTGCACTGAGTGCGGCGATCGCCTCGTCCGCCACCCGGCGAATGATTGAAAGCCCGTCCCCGGGATCGCCGATTACGCTGGCAGCCGGAACCGTCACTCCATCGAGTGAAATCTCCGCAGCATGCGTACCGTCCTGGTTGGTGTAGCTGCGCCGTGCAAGACCCTCGGCCTTGGCATCGACCATGAAAATGCCGATCCCGTTCATGTCGCGTATGTCGCCGGCGGTGCGTGCCGTGACGAAGATGTGGTCCGCTGCGTCGCCGCCCAGCACGACGCTTTTCTGGCCGGAAAGCACCCAGCCGTCGCCATCTCTCCTGGCAACTGTCTCGACATGGTTGAGATCGTAACGCGAATTGCGTTCCGTGTGCGCAAGCGCAAGCTTGAGCTCGCCGCCCGCCACCAGCGGCACGAACTCGGCCCGCTGCTCCGCCGAGGCGCCGTGCCGCAGCACGCCGCCGCCAAGCACGACGGTGGCGAAATAGGGCTCCAGCACAAGCGCCCTGCCAAGCGCCTCCATAACGATCATGGTCTCCACGGGCGAGCCGCCAAGCCCGCCGTCTTCTTCGGCGAAGGGAAGTGCCATCAGCCCCATCTCGGCATAGGCGTTCCACATCTCGCCGCTCCAGCCGTCCGGCTGCGCCATGATCTTCATGCGTTTCTCGAAGTCGTATTTGTCGGCCAGCAGCCGGTCGAGCGAATCCTTGAGAATCGACTGTTCTTCGGTGAGGTCAAAATCCATGGTCTGTTCCGAATATCCCTATCGGCCGGGGCTCAAAGCCCCAGCACCGCCTTGGCGATGATGTTCTTCTGAATCTCGTTCGAGCCGCCGTAGATGGAGACCTTGCGATAGTTGAAATAGCCGGGCGCGGCCGAGCCCGCATAGTCCGGCTCGATCGGCGGTTCGTTCGAACCCTCGATATCCTCGTGATAGGGCAGGGCGTGCGGGCCCATGACCTGCATCAGAAGATGCGTGATGCCCTGCTGGATCTCCGAACCCTTGATCTTCAGGATCGAGGATGCCGGATCGGGCCTGCCGGTGTTGCCGCGCTTGGCATCTGCCGCGACAACCCGCAGCTGGGTGAGCTCCAGCGCTTTCAGGTCTATCTCGATCGATGACAGCTTTTCTCGGAATCGCGGGTCCTCGATGAGCGGACGCCCGCCCGACATCTCCTTGGCCGCAAGTTCGCGTACCCGCGCGATGCGCTGCTTCGACATGCCGACGCGGGCAATGTTGGTGCGCTCGTTGCCAAGCAGGAACTTCGCGTAGTCCCAGCCCTTGTTTTCCTGGCCGACGAGATTTTCGACAGGCACCTTCACATCGGTGAGGAACACCTCATTGACCTCGCGTCCCCCATCGATAGTGATGATCGGACGCACCTCGATGCCGGGCGTGTTCATGTCGATCAAGAGGAAGGAAATGCCTTCCTGCTTCTTCGCCTCAGTGTCGGTGCGCACGAGGCAGAAGATCCAGTCGGCATATTGGGCGAGCGTCGTCCAGGTCTTCTGGCCGTTGACGATGTAGTGGTCGCCATCGCGCACCGCGCGCGTCTTCAGCGAAGCGAGATCGGAGCCGGCGCCCGGCTCCGAAAAGCCCTGACACCACCAGTCGTCGAGATTGGCGATGCGCGGCAGGAAGCGCTTCTTCTGCTCTTCATTGCCGAATGTGTAGATCACCGGGCCGACCATGTTCACGCCGAAGGGCAGCGGAGAAGGGGCCGGATAGCGCTGCAGCTCTTCCAGGAAGATGTATTGCCGCATCGGGTCCCAGCCCGTGCCGCCATATTCTTCGGGCCAGTGCGGAACCGCCCATCCCTTGTCGTTCAGGATGCGCGTCCATTCCACCATGTCGTCTTTGTCGAGGTGCTCGCCCTCGCTCATCTTGGCGCGCGTTTCGTCGGGCACGTTTTCGGCGAAGAAGGCCCGGACCTCGTCGCGGAATGCCAGTTCCTCGGGCGTGAAGCGCAGTTCCATCAGGACCTCCCGTCAGTTGATCTCAAACAGGCCGGCAGCACCCATGCCGCCGCCAACGCACATGGTCACCACGGCATATTTCACGCCCCGGCGCTTGCCCTCGATGAGCGCATGGCCCGCTAGCCGCGAGCCGCTCATGCCGTAGGGGTGGCCGAGCGCGATCGCGCCGCCGTTCACGTTGAGCTTTTCGGGGTCGATACCGAGCTTGTCGCGGCAATAAATCACCTGCACGGCGAATGCCTCGTTGAGCTCCCACAGGCCGATGTCGTCGACCTTGAGCCCGTGCCGCTCCAGCAGCCGCGGAACGGCAAATACCGGGCCGATGCCCATCTCGTCCGGCTCGCAGCCGGCAACGTTGAAGCCGCGGAAAATGCCGAGCGGCTCAAGGCCGCGTTTTTCGGCCTCCTTGGCGCTCATCATGACGTTGGCCGATGCACCGTCGGACAGCTGGCTGGCATTGCCTGCGGTAATGCAGCCGCCCTCGCGCACCGGCTTCAGGCTGGCAAGGCCCTCGGCGGTTGTCTCCGGGCGCGGACCCTCGTCATGCGCCATTGTCAGCTCCTTGTGGCTGACTTCTTTCGTTTCCTTGTCGATGACGGCCATGCGCACGTCGATCGGTGCGATCTCGGCATCGAAGCGGCCGGCCTCGCGGGCGGCGGCCACGCGGCGCTGGCACTCCAGACCGTATTCGTCCTGCTGCTCGCGGCTGATGCCGTAGCGCTTGGCGACGTTTTCGGCGGTGTCGATCATCGGCAGATAGACATCGGGTTTGATGTCCATCAGCTTCTCATCGACCAGCCGGTAGGTGTTGCGCTTGTCATTCTGCACCAGGCTGATCGATTCCAGTCCGCCGGCGATGCCGACGGTCAGCCCGTCATTGCGTATCGCGTTGGCGATAACCGCCATCGACTGAAGACCGGATGAGCACTGGCGGTCGATGGTCGTGCCGGCGACAGTGACCGGAAGCCCTGCGGTCAATAACGCGCGTCGCGCGACATTGAGCCCGGTCGCGCCTTCCTGCATCGCGCAGCCCATCACCACATCTTCGATCTCGCCGCCGTCGAGCCCGGAGCGTTGCAGCGCCGCGGCAATGGCATGGCCGCCCAGCGTGGCGCCCGGTGTGTCGTTGAGGGCGCCGCGATAGGCCTTGCCGACGGGCGTGCGGGCAGTGGAAACGATAACCGCCTCGGTCATGTTGTTCTCCTCGGGTTACGAAGCCGGAACGGCTTTGCGCCGCTCCGCCTCTTCCTGTTTCAGTTCGAGTTTCGAAAGCTTGCCGACCGGCGAGCGCGGCAGCGCATCGCGGATTTCGAGCGCCGCCGGCAGCTCATGCGGCCCAAGCCGGTTCTTGAGAAAATCACGCAGTGCATCGAGCGTCAGCGGCGCGGCGCCCTTGCGCAGCTTGACGAAAGCCTTCGCTGCCTCGCCGCGATAATCGTCGGCCACGCCGATCACGAGAGCCTCCTCGACGTCGGGATGTTCGTAGATCGCCTGCTCGATGAGCTGCGGGTAGATGTTGAACCCGCCGCTCAGGATCATGTCCTTCTTGCGGTCGACGATGGTGAAGAAGCCTTCATCGTCCATGAAACCGATGTCGCCGGTGAGAAAGCCGTTCGGCGTGAAGGCGGCGGCGGTTTCGTCCGGCCGGTTGTAGTAGCCCGTCGCAACATTCGGCCCGACAATGCGCAGCTCGCCGGTCTCGCCGGGCGGCAGCACGCGGTCGGGGTCGTCCAGCGCAACGATGTCCATCCAGATACCCGGAAGCGGCACGCCGATGGTACCCACCATGTCCGGCCGCGTGACCGGGATGTTGGTGCCTGCCGGCGAGGTCTCTGTCATACCCCAGCCGCCGAGCAGGTCGTGGCCCGTGCCGGCTTTGATCTTGCGCGCCACCTCGACTGGCAGCGGCGCTCCACCTGAGGCGCAGTAGCGCAGGCTGGAGAAATCCCGGCTGGCGAAATCGGGTTGCGCGGCCATCGCGATCCACATGGTCGGCACGCCGGGAAAGCTGGTCGCACCGGCCTCGATTTCGCGCAACGCCGTCTCAGGATCGAAACGCGTGTGCAGGATGGTTTCGACCCCGTTGTTTACTGCGCGCAGCATCACAGCAGACAGCGAATAGATGTGAAAGAGCGGCAGGAACAACACCACGCGGTCTTCCCCGGGGCGCATGAGGCCGAACCGTTCGAACCACAGATCGTAGCTCGATACCGAGGTCGAAAGGTTGCGGTGCGTCAGCATTGCGCCCTTCGGCAGACCGGTCGTGCCACCGGTATATTGCAGCAGCGCCAGATCGTCGGGGGAGACCGTGGGAAAGGACGCATCGCCGGCTTGATCGAGAAACGTTGTGAAATCGACGATGCCCGCGCCTTCGGGTTTCGGTCCCGTTCCGTCGGATGTGCCAAGCTCTGCATCGTCGCCGACGATGACGGTTTCCACGCGGCGGTCCGCAAGCAGGCCGGCAGCGCGCTCCGCCATCTTCTCGAAATTTGTCGTGACGAGGACGCGCGCACCGCTGTCGGCGATCTTGTGCCTCAGCACGATGTCGCCATCGAGCGGCGACAGATGCACCACCGTGAGCCCGGCTTTGACGGCGCCGAAAAAAGCGACTGGATGGTAGAGCGTGTTGGGCAGCAAGAGCGCGACACGGTCGCCATTTTTCAGCCCTGCCGCCATGAAGCTGCGCGCGCAGCGGTCGACAAGCTCCTTCAAGGCGACGAAGCTGGTCTTACGCCCGCGAAACCGAAACGCCGTCTTGTCGCCCCACTTTGCCGCGGCCCGATCCACGATGTCGTGGATCGGGTAGGCATCGAGTTTCGCGTCCGGGGCAAGTCCCGGTGGATAGATACCTTTCCAGGGGGCGTTGGCGAGGTCCATCAGCCTATGCGGGACGTGCCGAAAAGCTGCCGCCGGTCGCTGCCAGCTGTTTGATCGAAGCAGCCGGCTTGAAGACTTCGTTGCCGGTCTTGCCGTACCAGTATTCGAGCCGCTCCACGATTTTCGGCAGCCCCACGAGGTCGGCCCAGAACATCGGGCCACCCTTGCCGATCGGAAAACCGTAGCCGTTGGTCCATACGATATCGATGTCGGATGGACGTTGTGCGATCTTCTCTTCGAGAATTTTCGCGCCCTCGTTCACCATCGGATAAAGCGAGCGCTCGATGATTTCCTCGGCTGAAATGGCGCGTCGGTTGATGCCGGCCTCTCGCGCCTTCTCCTCGATCAAGGAGTTGACCTCAGGGTCGGGTTTCGGTTTCCGGGAGCCGTCCTCATAGAGGTAGAAGCCTTTGCCGGTCTTCTGGCCGAAGCGGCCCATCTCGCACAGCGCGTCGCCGATGGCCGCCGTCTTGCCCAGCGATTTGCGGTTGCGCCAGCCAATGTCGAGCCCGGCGAGATCGCCCATCTGGAACGGACCCATCGGCCAGCCGAAATCGAGAAACGCTTTGTCGATCTCCTCCGGCGTTGCGCCTTCCAGAAGCAGCGCTTCGCCTTCCGAAGACCGTGCGGAAAGCATGCGATTGCCGACGAAGCCGTGGCACACGCCAACCACGACGGGCACCTTGCGCATGCGCCGCCCGGCCTCGAGCGCGGTGGCCAGAACATCGGGTGCGGTCTTGTCGCCGCGCACGATCTCCAGAAGCCGCATCACATTGGCTGGCGAGAAGAAATGCATGCCGACCACGTCCTGCGGGCGGCTTGTCGAGGCGGCGATTTCGTTGACGTCGAGATAGGAGGTGTTGCTGGCCAGAACCGCTCCCGGCTTGGCGACGGCGTCGAGCTTGCCGAACACTTCCTTCTTGATCGGCATTTCTTCGAACACCGCTTCGATGATGAGGTCGCAATCTGCGAGGTCGGCATAGTCGGTCGTGCCGGTGATGCGGCCGAGCCTGGCGTCCTTTTCGTCGGCAGTTATCGAACCGCGGTCGACCGACACCGAGTAGTTTTTCGCAATCATGCCGAGCCCGCGCTCAAGCGCTTCATCGGTCATTTCCAGAATGGTGACCGGCACGCCGCCATTCGCCAGCGACATTGCGATGCCGCCGCCCATGGTGCCGGCACCGATGA
Source organism: Mesorhizobium sp. Z1-4 (assembly GCF_004000235.1). GTDB lineage: Bacteria > Pseudomonadota > Alphaproteobacteria > Rhizobiales > Rhizobiaceae > RCIO01. Next base: position 383,836 of record NZ_RCIO01000001.1, on the reverse strand, counting down.
CGCCGGCCCGTTTGATCTGCCGCGGCTGCACATCCTTGCCCACGTCCGCAACCTTGGCTGCCTCGCGTTCGGCGAAGAAGAGGTGGCGCTGGGCGCGCGACTGGTCGCCCTGCACCAGGTGAATGAAGGCGTCGCGCTCGGCCTTGAGCGCCGCGTCGAAATCCATCTCGATCGCGTTGCGGACGGCTGCCGCCGCCATCACCGGAGCTTCCAGACCGCGCGCCTTGCGCGTCACTTCCTTGATCAGCCCTTCGAAGCCCCCGGTGTTGGCGCGTGTCTCAGCGAGTTTTTCGTCGCGGTCGCGCACCCGTACCAGCGGCGCGTGCTCTGCGAGCTTGGCCTTCGCGAACAAAACGGCGTCCTCTCCGAGATCGCCTTCGGCGATCGCGTCAACCAGGCCTGCCTTGGCCGCATCGGCGGCGCCGATCGGGTTGCCCGACACGATCATCTTCAGCGCTTTTTCGGGGCCGACAATGCGCGGCAGCCGTGCCGTGCCGCCGGAACCCGGCAGCAGGCCGAGCTTCACTTCCGGCAAGCCGAGTTTGGCCGACGGCACCGCGACGCGGAAATGACAGGCGAGCGCTAGCTCCAGCCCGCCGCCGAAGGCGGTACCGTGAATGGCGGCAACGACCGGCTTGGGCATGTCTTCAAGCAGGGCGCACAAATCGGGCAGGTTCGGCCGCTTCAGCGCGTTTTCCGTCCCGAATTCGGTGATGTCCGCGCCGGCGATGAAGGTGCGCCCGGCGCAGGCAATGACGATGGCCTTCACGCCGTCATCGGTGCCGAGCGTTTCCAGCGCGGCATAAAGCGGCTCACGCAGGCGAAAGCTGAGCGCGTTGACCGGCGGATTGTCCAGCGTGATGACCGCGATGTCGCCTTCGAGCCGCGTCGTAACGATATTGCTCATTCTTTCTCCTGTTGTGCCGCCGCTACGGACTTTATTGCTGCAAGAATTTTCGGATCAGCGCGGCGGTTGCCGCCGGCTGCTCGATGCAGGGCAGGTGCCCGGCATCTTGTACGATTTCGAATCGCGCACCTTCGATAAGGCGGGCGGTCGAGCGTACGAGGTCTGGCGGGGTGGACCCATCCTGATCGCCGACGATGCACATGACCGGCACTTTAAGTGCGCGCGTGGATTCCGTCAGGTCGGCATCGCGCAGCGCCGCACAGGTGCCGGCGTAGCCATCGACGGTGGTCCGTTCCAGCATCGCCGTGTAGCCGATGAAATCCGCATTGCCGGGAGCGCGAAACGCCGGAGTGAACCAGCGTTCCAATATCTGGCTGGAGATCGACGCAATGCCGCTTTTGGTGACGGCTTCGATGCGCATGTTCCACAACTCGTCGGTGCCGATCTTGTGCGCGGTGTCGCAAAGCACAAGCCGTTCCACCAGCTCGGGCCTGAGCGCGGCAAGTCCTTGAGCGATCATGCCGCCGACCGAGAGGCCGACAATGGTCGCATTTTCGATGCCGAGATGATCGAGAAGCAAAGCGAGGTCAGCAACATGGTCTGTCAGCGCATAAGGGGCGGGGGTTGCTTCGGAAAGCCCGTGCCCGCGCTTGTCGTAAAGCACGAGCCGATAGTCACCGGCCAGCGCGTCGGCAACCGCTTCCCAAATACGGAAATCCGTACCCAGCGAGTTGGAGAACACGATTGCGGGTCGATCCGGCGCGCCGCGCACCGCATGATGAATGACGACGCCGTTTACACGCGCGAACCGCATTCGTTCTCCTCCCAAGGCGGACATACTACCGAGTATGTTGCAATCGCGCGGTGGGGTCAATCACCCCCGCACGGGGCTGCATGGTCCGACATTGACCGTTATATGTGTGGGTATATAACGGTCCCGATTTGTGATTGTTGGTACACCCTGTGAGCGATGTACGAAACCGGATAGGTGCGGTCCTGTTGGCAATTGGGCTGCTCCTTGGCGCCGCCGGTCTGCCGCGCGCGGCTGCCGCCGAGGAGCGATTGCTGGTTTTCGCCGCCGCGAGCCTGAAGAATGCGCTGGACAAGGTATCCGGCGCCTATCAGGCGACAACAGGCCAGCGCGTGGTCGTCTCATATGCCGGCAGCTCCGCACTCGCCCGGCAGATCGAGCAGGGCGCTCCGGCCGATATCTTCATCTCCGCCGATCGCGACTGGATGGGCTGGCTGTCCGAACGCGGGTTGATCGACCGGCAAAGCGAAACGGCGCTGCTCGGCAACCGGCTCGTTCTCGTAGCGCCCTCCGGCTCCGGCCTCGCCGTCGAGATCGCCCCGGGATTTGACCTCTCCACCCTGCTTGCGGGCGGCCGCCTGGCGGTCGCCAACACCGATGCCGTGCCCGCAGGCCGATATGCAAGGGCAGCGCTGGAAACGCTCGGTCTCTGGAGTTCCGTTTCGGGTGAGCTGGCGCAGGCGGAGAATGTGCGTGCGGCCCTCGCACTTGTCTCTACCGGTGAAGCACCGCTCGGCATCGTCTATAAGACGGACGCGAATGCCGACACGAGCGTCCGCATCTTGGACACCTTTGCTGAGACGGCACATCCTCCGATCGTTTACCCGGCGGCGATCCTGTCCGGTTCGGAAAATCCCGGCGCCGCCGCATTGATGGAATTTTTGCGTGGTGATACGGCCCGCTCGATTTTCGAGGCCGAGGGCTTCGAAGTGCTGAGAAAGCAGGGAGGCTGAAGCGGCATGACCGACTGGCTCGGCCTTGGCCCGGACGAATGGAGCGCGGTGAACCTGTCGCTGCGCATCGCCTTCTGGGCAACGCTTGCCAGCCTGCCCTTTGGTATTCTGATCGCGCTGGTGCTGGCGCGGGGCCGCTTTCCGGGCCGCATACTGCTCGACGGTCTGGTGCATCTGCCGCTGATCATGCCGCCGGTGGTGACCGGCTACCTTCTGCTCCTGAGCTTCGGTGCCAAGGGCCCGGCAGGCGCTTTCTTTGAAGACTATCTCGGCATCACTTTTTCGTTCCGCTGGACGGGAGCCGCACTTGCCTGCGCGGTGATGGGATTCCCGCTCATGGTGCGCGCCATACGCCTGTCGCTGGAAGCGGTCGACCGGAAACTTGAAGCCGCGGCCTCAACGCTGGGCGCGAGCCGCATCTGGGTGTTCGCCACGGTCACCTTGCCGCTGGCGCTGCCCGGCATTCTCGCCGGCATGATCCTCGCCTTCGCCAAGGCTATGGGCGAGTTCGGCGCCACGATCACCTTCGTCTCCAATATTCCGGGCGAAACGCAGACCCTGCCGACCGCGATCTACACTTTCCTTCAGGTTCCTGGCGGCGAGAGCGCGGCAATCCGGCTGACGGTCATTTCCATCGCGATTTCGATGGCGGCGCTGGTCGGCTCCGAATTGCTGGCGCGCCGCATCGCACGCCGCAGGGAAGGCGCGTGATGCTTTCGGTCGATGTCACACGACGGCTCGGCGACTTCACGCTTGAAGCGTCATTCGAGAGTGCCGGCAAGCTGACCGCGCTCTTTGGTGCCTCGGGTTCCGGCAAGACGACGCTGGTCAATCTGATCGCCGGGCTGATCAGGCCGGATAGTGGGCGGATCGCTGTTAATGGCCGCACGCTGGCCGACACCGATAGCCGGGTACTGTTGCCGGCATCGAAACGGCGCATCGGCTATGTGTTCCAGGATGCACGGCTCTTCCCGCATCTGACCGTTGCGCAGAACCTGCGCTATGGCCGCTTCTTCGCGCCGCGCGGCGAGCGCTACGCCGATTTCGATGCCGTGGTCGATTTGCTCGGTATTGGTCCGGTGCTTGGGCGGCGGCCGGAGCGTCTGTCAGGCGGCGAAAAGCAGCGTGTGGCCATCGGCCGGGCCTTGCTCGCCAGCCCGCGCCTCATTCTGATGGACGAGCCGCTGGCCTCGCTCGATGAAGCGCGCAAGGGCGAAATCCTGCCTTATGTCGAGCGCCTGCGGGACGAAGCGGGCATCCCGATCGTTTATGTCAGTCACTCGGTTGCCGAGGTTTCCCGGCTTGCGACCGATGTCGTTGTCATGCGTGAGGGCAAGGTGGCTGCTGCCGGACCGGCTGCGGCTATCCTTTCGCGCCTCGACCTGCTTCCCGCGGACGAAATGGGCGAGGGCGGCGCTGTGCTCGAAATGCGGGTGTCGGGCCACGATCAGGTTTTCGGTGTCTCGCGCCTGCGCTCCGCCGCCGGCGAGATCATCGTGCCGCGGATGGCGGCGACGCTGGGCACGATGATCCGTGTCAGGCTTCGCGCGCGCGATGTGATGGTTGCGACCGAAAAGCCCGTGGGCCTGAGCGCCCAGAATGTGCTGGCCGGGACGCTCGCGGCACTGGAGCCGGTCACCGACAACATGTTCGATGCCCGCATCGACTGCGGCGGCGAGATCATCGTTGCGCGCATCACCAAACTCTCGGCGGTGCGGCTGCGGCTCGAACCCGGGCAGGGCGTCTTCGCCGTCGTGAAGACGGTCAGCGTCGGCCCGGCAGGACTGGCAGCAGCCGCCAGCTGAAGGAGGCCTCGCAATGCCTGTACTCAGACTGCGCATCGACTTCGAGGGCGGTGGACGCATTGGCCCTGGCAAGGTGGCGCTTCTGGAAAAGATTGCCGAGACCGGCTCCATCTCGTCCGGCGCGCGGACGATGGGTATGTCCTACAGGCGAGCCTGGGATCTGGTCGATGAGACGAGCCGTCTGCTCGGCACTCCGGTGGTGGAAACCCGGGCCGGCGGCGCGCATGGCGGCGGAGCGCAGCTGACGGAGGCAGGAAATCGCCTGCTTGCCCGTTTCCGCGCGATGGAAATGGCTGCGGCCAAGGCTGCGCAGGAACACATCGATGCAATGCTCGATCTATCGACGGGCACTAGCTCATAGCCTGCAGGTCGGCGCGCACCTCGTCGGGCGTGCCGAACTTCAGCAGGGCTTCCACCTCTGCTTCGGTCTGGACCCAGGCCGGTAGGGCCTCTGCCAGCCTTTTGCGCCCCGCATCCGTAAGCAGGAGTAGCCTGGAGCGGCCGTCATCCGGATCGGAGGTGCTGTTCGCAAGTCCGCGGCGCTCGAGGACCTTGAGGTTTGCGGTGAGCGTGGTGCGGTCGAGCGCAAGCAGGCTTGCAACTTCCTTCATGCGCGGCGGCGCCGGCCGGTTGAGCGACATAAGCAGTGAAAACTGCTGGTTGGTGAGGCCGAACGGTTTGAGCGCTTCGTCAAACCGGCGTGCCAGCGCCCGGGCGGTTCTCTGGACGTGCAGGCACATACAGGTGTCGCGCACGTGAAGGGTGGTCGCGAAACTGGGCTCGATCTGCTTTGACATGAAAATCAGAATATGTTGGTATCAACCTAAATGTCCAGAATGAGATGTCGTAGCGCTGGGCTGCCATGCGTCCTTGACGGGAGAGATGGCCAACCGCTTGGAGGAGCACATGGTTGAAAAGGTACTGGTTCTCGTCGGAACGAAGAAAGGTCTCTTCATCGCCGAAAGCGATGGCGCGCGCAAAAGCTGGGCGCTGCGCGGGCCCTATTGCGAGCACTGGCCGATCAACCACGCGATCGCCGACCCCGAGACCGGCACAATCTATGCCGGCGGCGGCTCCGAATGGTTTGGCCCCGCGGTGTGGAAGTCGGACGATCTGGGCGAGACCTGGACACATTCCAGCGATGGCCTTGCCTATGAGGAAGGCAAGGAACCGGTCAGTCAGGTCTGGAGCCTGGCGCGGCGCAACGGCACGCTTTACGCCGGCGTGCAGCCGGCGGGTCTTTTCTCTTCCAGGGATAGCGGCAAGAGCTGGTCGCATATGGAAGGGCTGCAAAAGCACCCGACACGGCCCGACTGGAACCCCGGTGGTGCCGGCCTTATCCTGCATTCGCTGGTGCCCGATCAGGAAGACGAAGGACGCATCTGGGTCGGCATTTCGGCGGCCGGCGTATTCGGCACCGATGACGGCGGCAAGACCTGGGAGACCCGTAACAAGGGCACGCGCGCCGACTTCCTGCCGGAAGACCAGCGCTACCCGGATTTCGGCCAGTGCGTGCACAATATCGTCAAAGCGCCGGGCATGAAGGACCGCCTCTATCAGCAGAACCATTGCGGCATGTATCGCTCCGATGACGCCGGAAGGAGCTGGGTCAGCATAGAGGGCGGGCTGCCCTCCACCTTCGGCTTTCCCGCCGCCGCGCACCCGCGCGATCCCGACACGCTCTTCCTTCTGCCGCTCAATGGCGATTCCAAGGGCCGCTACATGCCGGACGCTGCTTGCGCCGTTTACCGTACGCGCGATGCAGGCAAGACCTGGCAGGATTTGCGCAACGGCCTGCCGCAGGAGAACGCCTATTTCGGCGTGCTGCGCCAGGCGATGGCGACAGACAGCCTCGACAAGGCCGGCGTTTATTTCGGCACCGGCGGTGGGGCGCTTTTCGCCAGCAATGACGAGGGCGACAGCTGGACCGCGATTGCCAACCATCTGCCGGCCATCCACTCTGTGGAAACCGCGGTCGTTCGGACTTAGTGTTGCGCCATGGACCAGCGAGCAGATAGCACAATGAAGGCCAATGCAGGCGAGGTGAATGTGACGCTCGCCGCTCCGCTGGCCGACTTGTTTCCCGGCGCGCCGCGCCGCACCAGGGTCGTCGCAGGCAATGTCGACCATATGGTCGATGCGCTGGATGAGAAATGGCCCGGCATGCGCGACCGCATCTGCGATACCACGCCGAAAATCCGCAAGCATATGAACATCTTCGTTGAGGGCGAGCGCGCAACGCTGGAAACGCCGCTCGCGCCAGGTGCTGACGTTTATGTGCTGACCGCGATCAGCGGCGGGTGACGGGCTACCAAGCGTGATCGCGGCTTAAGACGTGTCGGGCGCAGTATGCGGATTCAATCCGGCGAAGGCCGCGAGGCTGGACAAGAGGTTTGTGATATCGCGCATGGCAGGCATCGCGCCCAACGGCGGTTCTGTCCCGGCGCCGCGTCCGCCATGCATGCCAAGCATCAGCCCGGCCTGACGTTCGAGATGCAGGGCCAGTGTCCGAAGGCTGGCGGCCAGCCGCATAGCATCCGCCGAACGCCCGCACGCCGGTTCGACCGGCATCGATGCGAATTCAAGATCCGGGCTACCGGCGACGAAGTCCCGCGCCGCTGCCTCGGCGCGGCGCAGAACCCAAAGTACGAAACCACGCACGACAGGCGAACGGTTGGCTGCAAGCTCGGCCAGGCCGGCCAGCGCGCCAAGCAGGGTAACGATGCGCATCAGCGCCGCCCGTTCCTCCTCGATCGCCCGTTTCCAATCCACCGCAGCCGCTCCTTTCGCATGGCGGACCCATTGTGGAGAAGGTTCGGGAAGCGTGGATAAAGGAGACGGTTGTCGGCAGTCGGGACAAAGGGATGGCGGGGAAAACAACCTTTCCGGAGGCGAAACTGTCCCCGAAATCGCAGCGGTCGTGGCCCCAAGCGCCGTCATTCTCGCCCTTGTGGCGAGAATCTACTGCCACGGCAGGTCTCGCCGCAACGGGCCGACGTCCCGCAATGGTTGGCTTATGGCAGATCCTCGGGACTAGCCCGAGGATGACGGCCCCGAGGCCCGCTCGTCCACCCGGAACCTCGGCGCTCGCCGGCCTTCCATCGTGCCACCGGCACGACGAATTCGCTTCGCGAACCGGCTGCCCGGACCATAAGGCCTAGGCGTTCCGTCTCTTCCCCTCCAGCAGATCGAGCACGGCGCGTGCGGCATCGAGCACGTTGGTGCCCGGCCCGAAGACGGCTGCCACGCCATTGTCGGTGAGGAACTGGTAATCCTGTTTCGGCACCACGCCGCCGACAACGACGATGATATCCTCGCCGCCTTGTGCCTTGAGTGCCTCGATCAGTTGCGGGGCGAGCGTCTTGTGGCCGGCGGCCAGCGACGACATGCCGACCACATGCACCTTGCGGTCGACTGCCATCGCGGCGGCTTCCTCAGGCGTCTGGAAGAGCGGCCCTGCCAGCACGTCGAAGCCGATGTCGCCGAAGGCCGAGGCGATGATCTTGGCGCCGCGGTCGTGCCCGTCCTGGCCGAGCTTGGCGACCATGATCTTCGGTGTAACGCCTGAGGATTTGGCGTGCGCTTTGAAGCGCTCGACCAGCGTCTTGTATTCCGGTTCGTCGCGATAAGCGGGGCCGTAGACGTCGTGCACCACCTCGGGTTCGGCTCTGTGATCGCCGAAGGCCAGTCGCATTGCCTCGGTGATTTCGCCGACTGAGGCGCGGGCGCGTGCGGCTTCAACCGCCGCTGCCAGCAGATTGCCTTCGCCCGTGCGTGCGACCCGCGCCAGTTCATCGAGTGCGGCCTCAAGCTGCTTGGGGTCGCGGTGGCGGCGGATGCGGTCGAGCCGCTTCACCTGCGCCTCGCGCACCGCATGATTGTCGACGGTCAGGATTTCGAAATTGTCGTCATTGTCGGGCCGGTATTTGTTGACGCCGACGATCACCTCGTCGCCCCGGTCGACAGCCGCCTGTTTGCGTGTCGCCGCTTCCTCGATCAGCCGCTTGGGATAGCCGTCATTGACCGCCTTGGTCATGCCGCCCATGGCCTCGACCTCTTCCATCAGCGCCCAGGCCTTTTCGGCCAGCTCGTTGGTGAGGCTCTCGACATAATAGGAGCCGGCAAGCGGATCGACGACCTTGGTCACGCCGGTCTCATGCTGCAGGATCAGCTGCGTGTTGCGGGCGATGCGGGCGGAAAACTCCGTCGGCAGTGCGATCGCTTCGTCGAAGGAATTGGTGTGCAGCGACTGGGTGCCGCCGAGCGCGGCACTCATCGCCTCGAATGCGGTGCGCACGACATTGTTGTAGGCGTCCTGCTCCTGCAGCGACACGCCGGATGTCTGGCAGTGCGTTCGCAGCATCGAGGACGAGGCCTTTTTCGGATTGAACTCCGCCATGATGCGCGACCACAAAAGCCGGGCCGCGCGCAGCTTCGCCGCTTCCATGAAGAAGTTCATGCCGATGCAGAAGAAGAAGGAAAGCCGGCCGGCAAAGGCATCGACATCGAGCCCCCGCGCGATCGCTGCGCGTACATATTCGCGTCCGTCGGCCAGCGTGAAGGCGAGCTCCTGCACCAGCGTCGCGCCCGCTTCCTGCATGTGATAGCCGGAGATCGAGATCGAGTTGAACTTCGGCATATTCTCCGCCGTATAGGCGATGATGTCCGACACGATCCGCATCGAGGGTTCGGGCGGATAGATGTAAGTGTTGCGGACCATGAACTCCTTCAGAATGTCGTTTTGAATGGTGCCCGACAGCTCCGCCGCATCGCAGCCCTGTTCCTGTCCCGCGACGATGAACGAGGCCAGGATCGGGATCACCGCGCCATTCATCGTCATCGACACCGACATCTCCTTGAGCGGAATGCCGTCGAACAGGATCTTCATGTCCTCGACGCTGTCGATCGCAACGCCGGCCTTGCCGACATCGCCCTCGACACGCGGATGGTCGCTGTCGTAACCGCGATGCGTGGCGAGATCGAAGGCGACCGACAGCCCCTTCTGTCCGCCCGCCAGCGCCTTGCGGTAGAACGCATTGCTCTCTTCGGCCGTCGAGAAGCCTGCATATTGGCGGATCGTCCAGGGACGCCCGGCATACATGGTCGCGCGCGGGCCGCGCAGATATGGATTGATCCCCGGCAGCGAACCGAGATGGCCGATGCCGTCGAGATCGGCCTCGGTATAGAGCGGCTTGACGGGAATGCCCTCGGGCGTCTGCCACACAAGCCGGTCGGGATCGCCCTTGATCTCCTTTTCGGCCAGCGCCTTCCAGGCTTCCAGTTTGGGTTTCCCGTCCATCATCTGCCTCGCGTAACGTGCTGCGCACGTATTACCACCCCGGCGCGCTATGGAATAGTTCGTGAGTGTGAACCAGGGCTGCACACCCACTGTGCATGCGGGCGAGGGCCCGGCGCAGAAGCCGGAAGCTCTTCATTTCCGCGACGTACCGAAAGGGTGCGCGCACCGGCCGCGCCGAGGCTGGCAAGGTCGTCGGCTTGGCTGCCGAAGCAGTGGCGCAGGTGCTGGGCGGGGCTGATCAGCCCTGCGGCGTGGCGGCGTCAGGTGCCTGAAACGCCTTCTGCGAGATGTAGAAAAGCCACTCCGCAATGAGCGTCGGTTTGCCGTCCGTCTTTCGTTCGAGCGCCACGTCCTGCCTGACGATAAAGCCGCCCGTGGAATGCGGGCGCACATCGTTCACCTTGATGCGTGCACGAAACTGCGCGCCAACGGGCAGGGGCGCAACGAAACGGAGCCTGTCGAAGCCGTAATTGAGTGCATGGTTGGGGTCGATGCCGGTGAACGCGGTGACGGCTTCGCCGAAGAGCCGCGTCAGATTTGCCACCTGGAGAAAACCCGGAACGATGGTCCCGCCATAAGGGGCTTCGCGCGCAGCGCGTTCCGGATCCAGGTGGATCCACTCGCCCTCTCCGTCGCCGGAGGCGGCCGCATATATGTTTACGGTCTCCTGGTCGATGGCGCGCCAGGTCGTAAAGCTCTCATGGCCGATCAGACCATTGAGGGCGCGCTGAGCCTCCGCCGTGGGGAATGGAGCGTCCGGCATGCCTGGTTTCCTGTTCTCAGCCGCGGTCCGCGCCGATCACGACCCGGCTCCAGATCGCGCTGAGGCAATCCGCGAGTTTTTCCGGGTGTTCCTTCCAGTGCAGAAGGCTGCGGGTGCGTTCGGTGAAGATACTGCTCAGAAGTTCGTCGGCCATCGCAACCAGGGCATGGGCACGCAGCAATTTCTCTTCGTGGGGCAGGGTGCCGGGCATGTTGCTGGCAATGATCTGCGCCCAACGGTGGTTCATGTTGTCGTGCCAGCGGGCGAAATCCGGCCGCTCGCGCGACAATGACGCCTGGCCGGCCAGCAACCGTGCGTTGCGTGAATAGAGCGACAGGTAAAACGCGTTGGCGACGCGGATGCGCTGGTCCAAATTGTGGCCGCGCACCCGTGGCCTGAGCTGATAAACCGCGGTCCAGAACATTCGGTAGACCGCGACGGCGACCGTCGCACGGTCCGAGTAATAGAGATAGAATGTTCCGCGGGCGATATCGGCGGCGGCGCAGATGCCATCCACCGTAAGGCCCTCATAGCCGCCGGCAGCCAGTTCGCGCACCGCTGCCGCGAGAATACGGGCTCGCGTTCGCACGCGCTTCGGCCGGCCGCGCAGCGCATCGGCGCGCAGCGCCATCAGCTCCGCATAGTCGAAAGCCAAATTGTCGGGCCGGCTTTCGCCGGCAACAGGTTCCACGCGACCAGTCATCTCGCGGATATTGACTCGTTCAATAAATGACGTCAATGTCATTAATGACGCTAACGTCGGAAAATTGATCCAACGATGAATCAAGGAAGAGCGCCGGTCAGGTTCCAGAACGTGTCACGCAGCTTCGGAAGCGTGGTCGCACTCGATGATTTCTGCCTGAATATCGATGCCGGTGAGTTCATTACGCTGCTGGGGCCGAGCGGCTCGGGCAAGACAACCGCGCTGAATATTCTCGCCGGTTTCGACCGCGCGACTTCCGGCGAAGTTTATATCGGAGAGAGAGCCGTCGGGGCTCTTCCGCCGGAAAAGCGCAATGTCGGAATGGTCTTCCAGAGCTTCGCGCTGTTTCCGCATATGAGCGTGTTCGAGAACGTCGCTTTCCCGCTGCGCATGCGCCGGGTTCCCGGTCCTGAGATCAGGCAACGCGTTGAGCGCACGCTGGAGATGGTGCAACTCGCCGGATATGGCCCGCGGCGGCCGGCCGCGCTTTCCGGAGGGCAGAGGCAAAGGGTGGCGCTCGCTCGCGCCGTCGTCGCCGAACCGCCCGTCCTGTTGATGGACGAAAGCCTGTCGGCGCTGGACCTTAAACTGCGCGAAGAGCTTCAGGAAGAAATCCGCCGCCTGCATCGCGAGTTCGGCACCACCGTGGTGTTCGTTACCCACGATCAGGGCGAGGCGCTGACCTTGTCGGACCGTATCGCGCTGATGGATGCCGGCACGATCTGCCAGCTCGATACGCCCGGCGCCCTTTACGACAAGCCCGCCAGTCGCTTTGTCGCCGACTTTATCGGCCGCACCAACATCGTGCCCATGGACGACGGCTCGCACGTCTCGGCTGTCGGGCTCGATGCGGCGCCAGACAAGGTTGTGGCGCTCAGCCTCCGGCCGGAGAAGCTGACCCGTTCGCCCGGCCCGTCCGATGTTCGCTTCGATGCAACCGTACAGGATGTGGCTTTCCGCGGTGCGACGACGGAACTGCGCTTGTGTCTCGCCAGCGGCCTTCTGCTGCGCATGTCGGAACCGCGAAGCGGCGCGCTGCCATTGCCTGCGCGCGGTGAAACGATCTCGGCCGGCTTCGCACGGCAGGACGCGACCTCGCTCTACGAATGACAAAACAACTGGGAGAGTAGTGATGAATAGTCTGACACGAAGAAGTCTTCTTGCCGCGGTTGTTGCCATGCCATTGGCAACGGTTGGCGCCGCTGCGCAGGATGTCGAACTTACCTATGCCGGGTCCGGCGGCGGACTGGCGCAGGTGATGGACATGTTGTTCGACAAGCCTTTCGCCGAGGCGACGGGAATCCGCATCAAGGCGCTGGCCACGACAGATCGCGTGTCGGCCATGCGTGCCATGATGCAGGCCGGCAATCCGATCTGGGACGTCGCGGAACTGACGCCCATCGACTACGCTACCGCTTCGCTCGAGGGCTGGCTTGAGCCGATCGACTGGTCAGTGGCCGACCCGGGCAATCTTCTGCCCGACGATGCCAAGCTCGCCGATGCCGGAATTGCGGCAACCTATTCGACCGTTATCGCTCAGCGCACCGACAAGCTGCCGGAAGGCAAGCAGATGACCAGCTGGGCCGATTTCTGGGATGTAGGAACGTTCCCCGGCCCGCGCGCGCTGCAGGACTCGGTGATGGAGAACCTGGAATTTGCGCTGCTAGCCGAAGGCGTCGACGCCAAGGAGGTCTATTCCATACTTGCCACCGAAGAGGGCGTGGACCGGGCTTTCGCAAAACTCGACGAGATCAAGCCGCATGTCGTGGCCTGGTGGACGGCGGGCGCCCAGCCGGTGCAGATGCTTGCGGATGGCGAGGTGGCATTCACGACCGCCTGGAACGGTCGCATCACCCAGCTGAAGCAAGAGGGTGTGCCGGTCGAAACCGTGTGGAACGGCGGTGCGCTGAAGCCGTCTTATGTCGGTATCCTCAAGGGTACCAAACATAAGAAGGAATCCGAGCAGTACATCAGCTTCATGATCGGCGATCCGCAGCGCAGCGCGGAGTTTGCAAAGATGGTTGCCTATCCCGGCATGGTGAAGGGTCTCTACGACCATATCGACCCCGCTGTCGGTCGCGAGCTGCCGACCCATCCCGACAACATTGGCGGCCAGTTCGTTGTCGACGCCGTGTTCTGGGCCAAGAACCTGGACGCGCTTCAGGAGCGCTGGCAGGAGTGGCTGCTCGACTGAGCCGGCACCGTGCGGCGGCGAAACGCAAATTGCGGTCTGCCGCCGCACCGTCTTCTTGAAACATGACAGGTTCTCTGACCGCGATGCGTTTCAGCCGCCGTTTTCCTCTCGTACCCGCGCTTGTGCTTGTACTTGCGATGTTCGCGGTGCCGGTTGCATTCGTGTTCGTCGAGGCGGCTTTTGCGCCGGAATTTTCGCTGGCGCATTTCGAACGCTTCTTCACGCGCTCGGTTTACCTGACGGTATACTGGAACACGCTTTTCGTTTCAGCGACGGTGGCTTCGATATGCCTGTTGATCGGTTATCCGATGGCGCTCTTCATCGTCAGCCAGCCCGTGCGCCGCAGGCCGCTGCTGCTTTTCCTCGTTCTGGTGCCGCTGTGGATGAGCATTCTCGTGCGGACTTATGCCTGGATGGTGGTTCTGGGTCGCGAGGGGATCGTCAATAGCGCACTGCAGTGGACGGGGATCATAGATCAGCCGCTGACACTCATGTTCACCACTGGCTCGGTCTATGTGGCCATGGTGCAGATCCTTCTGCCGATCATGGTGGTCACCTGCTATTCGGCGATGACGGAGATCGATCCGGGCCTTGTGCGCGCGGCGCGCGTGTGCGGGGCATCGCCATTTGCTGCATTCCGCCGGGTCTTCCTGCCTCTGAGCCTGGAAGGCGCGCTCACCGGCTGGTCGGTCATATTCATCCTCTCGATGGGCTTCTTCATTGTCCCGGCGCTTGTCGGCGGTCGCCGCGACGTGCTGCTCGGCAACATGATCGTCAACCAGATCGCGCAGGCCAATTGGGGTTTTGCAGCAGCCATGGCGATTGTTCTTCTGGTTTCGACGGTTGTGCTTCTGGCGTTTGTGCGCCTCGTGGCGGCGCGGTTCCTCTACTCCCCGCGGGAGGCGTGATCCCGTGAAGAACCGCCTCCTGCCGACCGTTCTTTTTGCTCTGGGCGTGCTGTTTCTCTTTTTCCCGATATTGATTGTCGCGCCGATGTCGTTCAGCGGCGACCGGTTCCTCGGCTTTCCGCCGAAGAGCTGGGGCCTGATCTGGTATGAGGCCTATTTCTCAGACCCCGTCTGGCTGGCTGCGACCTGGCGCTCGCTGCGAGTGGCCGCCGTATCGGCGCTGATTGCCACATTGGCCGGCACCGCAGCGGTTGTCGGACTGTCGCGATTCTCATCGCGCTGGCGCGCCGGGTTCACCGGCCTGATGCTGGCGCCGGCTATCGTTCCCAACGTCATCATTGCATTGGGAATATTCATGCTGGCGCTGCGCTTCGGCTCGACCGACAGCGAGGTGACGCTCATCTTCGCGCACGCCGCGGTCGGATTGCCGTTCGTCGTGATGATCGTCGGGGCTGCCTATCGTCAGACCGACCCGACGCTGGAAAAGGCTGCCCGCGTGTTCGGCGCGGGTCCTCTACGCGCATTCTGGACCGCAACGGTGCCGCCGCTTGTGCCGGCCATCGCCGCGGCATTCATATTCGCGTTCTTCGTGTCCTTCGATGAGCTGGTGATCGCGCTGTTCCTGATGGGCGGCTCCGAAACGCTGCCGGTCCGCATCTGGAACGACCTGCGTTTCGAGATCAATCCGACCATCGCCGCGATCTCGACCTTTTTTGTCATCGTCACCGCCCTGGCTATGGGGCTGGCGGAATTCCTGCGCGCCCGCGCAACCAGAAGACAGGGAAACAATTGATGTTCAGGTACGAAAAATCGGACGGGGTTGCGGTGCTCACCCTGGACAATCCGCCGGTCAATGTCTTGACGCCGGAACTGCACGAGCAGCTCTACGGCATTTTGAAGGATTTCTATTCCGATCCTGAGGTGCGATGCGGCATCTGGACCGGCGCCGGCGAACGCGCCTATTGCGCCGGCGACGACGTGAAGAGCGTACGACAGGAACGCACCACGGCCGAGATCGTCGACCGCCATCTGACGCCGCGCCGTTCAGGCGATACGGCCGAATATCCGGGCTGGGAGACGGAAATCCTTTCGCTGCGCCGCACCAAGCCCATGATTGCGGCGGTCAACGGGCCCTGCATGGGCCAGGGGATGATCTACCTGTTGCTACTGACCGACCTGCGCATCGCGGTGCCAGGCGCCAGGTTCGGCATGCCCGAAATCGCCTACGGCATGCCCGGTGCCGGCGGCGTGACCCGGCTCGGTCGCCAGATCCCGCAATCGGCTGCGCTTTGGATGGCTTTGACCGGCGAGGCAATCGACGCCGAGGAGGCGCGGCGCTGTTTCCTGATCAATGAAATCGTCGATCCCGGCAAGCTGATGGCACGGGCGGGTGAAATTGCGGGCCGCATCGCCTCTCTTCCGCCACGCGCCGTGCGTGTCGAGATGGAGACGTTCTATCGCGCGCTCGATCTCGACCGCGACAACGCTATGGCCCTCGCGGGTCACATGTACCACCTCGTGCGGGCCACTTTCGACAAGACCCCGCCGCTCGCCGCCAAGGAGAAGTGACCATGAGCCTCAACAGCGCAACCATCGACCCGGGCATCGCCGAGATGCAGGGCGTGGCGGAAAAGCTGGCTGCCCTGGACTTTCCGGCTTCGATTGGCGCATTCGTGGCCGAACGTGCGGCCACGATGGGCGATGCACCCGCTGCGATCTGGTTCGAGGACGAGATCAGCCTTTCTTATGCCGAGCTGGACAAGCGTTCCGACACGATGGCGGCAGCACTTCTGGCGCGAGGCATTCGCAAAGGCGCGCATGTCGCTCTGATGATGCCCAATGTGCCGGAGTTCGTGGTGTCCTGGTTCGCGCTCGCCAAGCTCGGCGCGGTTCTGGTTCCGACCAACAACAGCTACACAAGTGCCGAGCTCGACTTTCTGCTCAACCAGTCGGACGCGCAGGCAATCATCACAGACGCTGCTCTTTTGCCGGCGCTGGAAGGCATGACGAAACGGCCGGCCGTTCTCGACGATGCGCGTGTTTTCGTGCGAGGCGGCGGGGCGCCCTATGTCTCGATCGAAGAGCTGATGGCTGAAAACCGTCAGTGGAAAGCCCCTTGGCCGGTTGCTCCGACCGATCTGATGAGCCTGCAATATACGTCGGGTACGACAGGCTTTCCGAAGGGATGCATGCTCAGCCACGATTACTGGCTGCTGCTTGCGCTTTCGGCCGCGGCCGGAATGGGTGCGGACGAGGTGAAGCGGTCGCTGCTTTGGGCGCCGTTTTTTTATATGGACCCGCAGTGGCAGCTTCTGATGACCATGCAGCTCGGCGGCACTGCCTATATCGCCCGGCGCATGAGTCTGACGCGGTTCTTCGATTGGGCCCGCGACCTTGAGATCAACTACACCTATTTCCCTGAAGCGGCGCTGAAAACGCTGCCGCCGAGCGCCGCCGACGCAAAAATGTCCCTGCGCTACATCAATGCCTTCGGCTGGTCGCCTGCCTCCGTGAAGGAAGCGGAGGAACGGTTCGGTGTCGTTGCGCGCGATTCCTTCGGCATGACGGAGATCGGTGCCGGCATGATGGTCCCGGTTGCCGCGACCCACAAGCTCGACAAACGCACATGCGGCATTGCCGCGCCGTTCCGCGAGACGCGGGTGGTTGGCGAAGACGGGCGCGAATGCGCCCCGGGCGAGCCCGGCGAACTGCAGATCCGCGGCCGCTCGATCCTGCAGGGCTATTACAAGCGCCCCGACGCCAACGCCGACAGCTTCGACGGCGACTGGTTCCGCACCGGCGATCTGTTCATCCGCGACGAGGACGGATACCTGTCGATTGTCGGGCGCATCAAGGACATGGTGCGTCGATCCAGCGAGAACATCTCGGCTCGGGAAGTCGAGGCGGTCCTGGAGGAGTTGCCTGAGGTGGAGGAAGTGGCGGTTGTGCCGGTGCCCGACCCGCTGCGCAAGGAAGAGGTCAAGGCCTATATCAAGCTCAAGCCCGGTGTGGCGCGGGACGGCTTTTCGCTCGACGCGCTGTTCGAGCACAGCAAGGGCAAACTCGCGGCCTTCAAGGTGCCGCGTTATGTCGCCTTCATCGATGACTATCCGCGTACACCCTCGCACAAGATTGCCAAGCAAAAACTGATTGCGGCGAGCGAGGACCTGCGCAAGGACAGTTTCGACCGGGTGGAGGGCGTTTGGAGATAGGCGTCCGGCCCTGCCTTTGAAAGGAACGCGAAATGACGGTCGGCGACGATCAGAAGCACTGGTCGCGGTTTGCCCGCGAGTGGATCGACTGGGCCCGGTCGCCCGATCATGACGCGTTCTGGGCCTATCAGTCTGCTTTCGCGGAGTTCGTCGGGGCCGGCTCGGGCGAATTGCTGGACATCGGCTGCGGCGAGGGCAGGGTTGCCCGTACGCTGAAGCCGCTCGGCTATCGTATTACGGCAGTCGACGCGGTCGCAGAACTTGTCGACGCTGCGAAGGGTGCTGAATCGGCCGCCGACTATATAGTCGCGCCCGCGACCGACCTGCCTTTTGCGACCGGAAGCTTCGACACCGTCATCTCCTACAACATGCTCATGGACGTTGAGGACCTGCCGGCCGCGGTGCGGGAATTCCGGCGCGTGCTGCGCGACGATGGCACGCTGGTGATCTCGATTGTACACCCGCTTGCGGACCTGCAGACCATCGGCGCCGGCGACAATTATTTTGAACGCCGCAAGTTCGAGACCGAAGCAAAGGGCAACGGCCTGACGATGCACTTTTCCGGCTGGACACAGTCTCTGGAGCGTTATGCCTCTGCCCTGGAGGCGGCCGGTCTCGGCATCACATCATTGCGCGAGCCGCTGCCCGAGATCACCCCGGCGCGGGAACACCTGGCTCAGTGGCAGCGGTTGCCGCTTTTTCTCTGGATGAAGGCCCGCGTCATCTCGGGGTGAGGGTCGGGAGCGGTGGCACTTTTTGCGTGCCGGCGGTTCAGCTCAGGAGTTCCGAAAAAGCTTCGTAGAAACCCTCGGCATCGACGTCATGAATGACGGTGGCGTTGGGAGCATTGCGCTCCGGGCGGTGGTCGAACAGCGAATAGCCGCGGGTCATTTCGCTGACGGTCTCGACGGAGACGAACTTGCGGCTTTCCGATTTCACCAGGTCCGGGCGCACCAGCAGCATCGCATTGAGCGAGTCCGGGTGCGTGCTGCCCATGATGTCCTTGGTCTGGTTGTAAGCCAGATTGGGCGTGTCGAGGATCGTGAAGAATTCCGAAAGCTTGGTCTTCTTGCGTGCGATCCTGTCCAGTTGCTCCTTGCTCCAGAGTGCGTGGGACAGGGTCAGCGTCCAGGTCACGATCGTCGTGTTGAACCCGGCCTGCAGCACGATCTCGGCCGCCTCCGGATCGACGTAGAAGTTATATTCAGCCGCCGCGGTGATGTTGCCGACCGAATTGTCGCAGCCGCCCATGATGCGCAGTTCGCGAACCTTGGACGGGAAGTCCCGGTCCAGCGCGATTGCGGTGGCCAGGTTCGTGAGCGGGCCGATCGCAACGATGTCGATCTGGCCGGGATTTTCGTTCACGATACGCACCAGCGCATTTGCGGCATGTTCGGCTTCGGGTTTCTGCTTCGGTTTGGGGAAGTCGTGATTGCCCTTGCCGTCGCCATGCGCTTTGGCTCCGCGCCACGGGCGCATGAGCGGCACACGCGCCCCCGGGAAAACCGGAACCTCGCCGCCGCGGCCCGCGGCTTCAATGGTGATCAACGCGTTCTCGATCTGCTGATCGAAGTCGACATTGCCGGCAACGATGGTGACCGCTTCGAGCTTTGCCTGTGGGTGCAGCAATCCGATCAGGATGGCGAAGCTGTCGTCGGCGGCGGTGTCGGTGTCGATAATCATTCGGCGCATGGCGGCCTCACTTTCATGGGATGGCGCCGGGCTGTCCGACTGCATCAGGTTCTACGATTTTGCGGGGTTCGGGCATGCGCAGCGCCAGCGCCATTCCGACGACGGCAAAAGCCAGGGCCGCCGCGAAAATGGCGTCGTATCCGACCACGTCGATCAGTGCACCGGCGATCAGCGGGCCGAAGATGAAAAACGGCGCAAGAAGCGTCGAGGTCGTGCCCAGGTAAAGGCTCGTGCGTTCTGCCGGCGCCATCTCGATCGACATGTTGGGGTCGCCGATCACCGTCACGGCATTGGCACCGCCCAGCGCAATGAAGATGACAATGTAGACCGGCAGCGAATGGGCGAGCAGCGCCCCCGACATTCCGATGGCGACGAGGCAGCCGCCCAGAAAGACGATCAGCTTCCATCCGAAATAATTGCCGAGGACGCCAAGGGCAAATCCGAGTGTGGCCTGCGAAAAGATGAAGACGGCCGCCAGCAACGCGGCATCGGAGAGCGCCAGAACGTCACCCATGCCGTCCACGACCACGAAGCCGACGCCGCATGTTGCCAGGGCAAACATGATGCGGGCTGCGAGGAAACGCCGATAGGCTTCGTTTTCGGCCAGAAGTCCGGGAATGCTCGCAACCGTGGCCCAGAACCGGCCGCGCGGCTGCACATGCGGGTAGGGGATTTCACGCAGCGAAGCCACGAATGCGATGGACAGGAAGGACAGGCCGAAACTTATCCAGAAGCACAGCTGGTTTCCGGTCGGAAAAGGCGACGTCTTGATGATGTACTCGGCCACCATGGCGGCGCTGAAACCGAGCAGGCCGCCGAGAAGCTGCACCGTACCGAAAAAGACACCGCGTCCCCGGGTCAGCGATTTTGCGACAAAGTCGCCGTAAACCGGTCCGATCAGTCCCGTGGTGATGGCATAGCCGCAAAAGGCGATGAAAAAGAGCACGAGCACGGCAGATTCGTCGATGACGCCGATCAGCTGCGCGGCAATGGCGATCGCCAGGATGCCAACCCTCTCGGCGAGCACGATTGCGAGCAGCAGCGGCTTGCGCCGGCTGCGGCCCTGCACCAGATGGGCCCCCACGAGCTGGGGCAGGTAGCGCCCGACCGCGAACGTGGCGGCGACAAGCCCGACCAGAAGCGTGCTGCCGCTCAGCGCCTGCACAAAGGCGGGAATGATGGTTGTTTCCGACAGCAGTGAAATGGCAAAGGCGAAGCAGGCGCCATCCAGCACCAGAAGCGCGAAGTTCCGCTTCTGGTAAAGTTCCATTTCCCGGGCGTAGTCTGGCGCGGCCGCGTGCAACCGCGATACGTCTGCACTTACGGCCATTGTTGCTGGTTTCGATCTGCTTCGATGAGAACCCGGAGCGCCTCGACGGCCGAATTGAGCAGAAGTTCCCGGCCGACCGTGCCGTCGCCCGAGTGCATCTGCATCACGCCGCCTGCCCGCACACGGTGAATGGAGGCAATCACGAAGATCGCCGAAGCCTCCATTTCGGAACAGATGGCACCGCCGCCGATCCATGCGTTCCACCGGTCGGCGAGCTGACCCGCAAGCGGCATGCGCTCCGGTTCGGTTTCGCCGTAGAACGAATCCTTCGACTGGCTCACGCCCAGCATGTGTGGAATCTCGAGACGTTTGGCGGCGATAGCCAGTGCATCGACGACCTGCGGGTCGGCGATGGCCGGGAACTCAATGGGCAGATAGTGCGATGAGGTGCCTTCGTCGCGGATTGCGCCGGTCACCACGGCAAGCGTGCCGTCTGGCGTGCCGGGCTGTATTGCGCCCGAGGTGCCGACCCTGATGAAGGTGTCCGCCCCGATCTTGATCAGCTCTTCCACAGCGATCGCCGCGGATGGACAGCCGATACCGGTCGAAACGACGCTTACCTTCTCACCGTTCAGCAAGCCGGTATACGTCGTATATTCGCGGTTGGACGCTACATGTTCGGCACTGTCGAACAATGCGGCGATCGGCTCGCACCGCCCGGGGTCTCCAGGCAGAAGCACGTAGCGGCCGACATCGCCGCGGCGCAGCTGAAGGTGATATTGCGGCTCCTCACTCATCGCGAACCTGCTTCCGCACGGTCATGCGCAATCAGTTCGCGCAGGCCGGCTACCGCTGTCGTAAGGAGGTCGTCGAGCGAGACGGACGCCTTTTCCTCGGCCGTCATCGGCGACTGGTCGTGGTGGCCCAGGATCTGCATGATCCCGCCAACCCGCACTCTCAGCGTCGAGCCGACGATGAAAAGCCCCGCGGCCTCCATTTCCGAACAGATCGCGCCGCCGGCAACCCATGCGCTCCAGCGATCCTTCAGCCGGTTCGCGACGGGCATGCGCCCGGGCTCGTGCTGGCCGAAGAAGGAGTCCTTCGACTGGGCGATGCCGATGCGGTAGGGCTGGCCGGTCTTGCGGGCGCCGAGCGCGAGCGCGCGCGTAACCTCAAGGTCTGCGACAGCCGGAAACTCGATCGGCAGGTAATGGCTCGACGTGCCTTCGTCACGGATTGCGCCGCTGATCACGCCCAGGGTGCCGGGTTTGATGTCCGGCTGCATGGCTCCGGACGTTCCGACGCGAATGAAGGTGTCGGCGCCGACATTCTTCAGCTCTTCGATGGCAATTGCCGCGGACGGACAGCCGATGCCGGTCGACGTAACCGCGACCGGTTCGCCGTCGAGCGTGCCGGCCCATGTCGTATATTCGCGGTTGGCCGCGACGAGACGCGGATTGTCGAACAGCTGTGCAATGGGTTCGCACCGGCCGGGATCGCCCGGCAGGAACACGTAGCGGCCGACATCGCCGGATTTCAGGCGAATATGATGCTGCGGTTCGTCTTTACCGCTGACGGGCATGACAGATCTCCGGAATTCTACTTGCGGAACATGAAGGCAATCGTGATCGTCACGATTGTGAGAAAGGTGCCGGCGACGAGCAGGAAGAGCCCGAGCACGAAGTTGGCGCTGAACGTGATCTGGTCGCTCAGATTCCACGAGCCGCGCATGATCGACATCACCGCCAGCGTCGCCATGATGACGATCGAGCAGACAGCGATAGCCGTGTCACTCCATTTGCCCTTGACCTTGCGGTAGCTGGTCTTGTGCCCGGTCGAGCCGAAGCCGCGCGATTCCAGCGAAATGGAGAGCTGCTGCACGCGTTCGATCGCGCCGACAAACACCGGAATAAAGCTTGGGAGGACGGCGGAGAAACCGCTGCCTTTCATTCCGCGTGATTTCTGGGCGCTCAGGATGATGCCGACTTCGCGCTGAAAGACCGGGATCAGCTGCAGCGTCATCGCCTGCATGAAGTTGAGCGTGTAGGGGACGCGCAGCTTGGTGAATGTGGTGAACATGTCGCTGGGATGCGTCGTCATCAGCATCACGAGCGCAATCGCCAGCGAAGCGAAAATTCGTCCCAGCAGCACGAACCCGTAATAGAGCCCGTCGATATAGAGAGTGACCGGTCCGAGCTCGGCAGCGGCGGTCCACGGCTTTTCCACCGCCGGCGCCAGAATCTGCAGCGCCAGCAGCGACGAGCCGATGGGCAACAGGATCAGAAGGCCCTTCAGGAAGGTTCTGAGAATTCCGGCCCAGATAGCGAAAATGAACGCAATCGCCGCCATCGAGTAGAGAATGATGATGTTCTGCGTCGAGAAGGCCAGGATGACGTAGCCCACCACCAGGATCATCTTCGGACCGGGGCTGACGTTGTGAATGAAGGAGTTGCCAGGAACCAGCGCAAGCGGCAATGGGTTGCTTATCGACATCTCTGAATTGTCCTCACGATCCGGTCTTGGCGCGCGGCTTGAGACGATTTGCGATATCGTCAGCCAGCTCTGCGGGCGTCAATGCAATGGCCCCGCCGAGAGGCACGGTCGTCTGAAGTGCGATTTCGGTGACCTGCGGAGCCATGAGGTTTGTCCGCTGCATCAGAGCGGCGTCGGCAAACACATCGCGCGGCGATGCGTCAGCAATGATTTTGGTATCCTTCATGACGATGACGCGCTCCACGACGTCAGCCAGAAGAGGCATGTCGTGGGAAACGCACACGACGGTCGTTCCCTGTTCGCGCAAACCCGTCATCAGGTTGTTGATGACCTTGGTCGTGTCATGATCCTGGCCCGTCGAAGGCTCGTCGAAGATGATGATCGACGGGCGCATCGTGACAATCGAGGCGATGCCGACCAGCTTCCGGATCGGGAAGCTGACGCGATAGGGATGCTCGTCGATCACGTTGCGCAGGCCGAAGAACTCGACCGCTTCAGCTACGCGCTGATCGATCTCGTCTTCGCTCATTCCGATATTGCGCGGTCCGAAGCGCAGTTCGTCGTCCACCGTGCGCGCAAACAGCTGATGGTTGGGGTTCTGGAAAACGTAGCCGATATGCTGCGCCATCTGCTGAACCGACTGCGTCGCCGTGTTCACGCCATTGATGACAACGGATCCGGATGAGGGTTTCAGCAGGCCGTTGAACAGTTTGGTGAGCGTCGTCTTGCCAGAGCCGTTCTGGCCGATGATGCCGATGATCTCGCCCTTTTCGACCCTCAGGTCGACGCCGGAGAGCGCAACGACATTGCCGTTCGCATATGTGTAGTGCGCCTGCTCGACAAGAATGGCTGGTGCATCGGCATCAGCGGCGATGGGGTGTTCGTCAGCCATTTTATGCCTTCAGCATCGCATTGACGCGGTCGACCGCGGTTTCGGTGCGCACAGGAAAATCGCCCTTCCAGACGCCCCGCGCTTCGAGTTGTTTGGCAAGGGCAACGGCTTCGGGAACCCTCAGCTTCAGCGCGGCCAGTTCGTCTACGCGGCTGAATATCTCCTGAGGTGTGCCGTTCATCACAACCCGGCCGCCATCCATCACGATCACGCGGTCGGCGTAGCGTGCCATGACCTCCACTTCGTGCTCGATGACGATGACCGTCATGCCCTGTTCGCCATTCAGCTTTGCTGCCATGTCGAACACTTCCTGTTTCCCGATCGGGTCGAGGTTGGATGTCGGTTCGTCCATGATGAGAATGCGCGGCTTCATCGCCAGCACCGCGGCGATGGCGAGACGCTGCTGCTGGCCGCCTGACAGACCGAGCGGCGAGCGGGCTTCGAAACCGGCGAGCCCGACCATTGCCAGCGAATCGGACACGATCTCGTGCATTGCCTCGTGCGGAACGCCGGCATGCTCGAGCCCGAGCGCGACTTCCTCGGCCGCGGACATCTGGCTCATCTGGAACTCGGGGTTGTCGAACACAATGCCGACAAGCTTGGCGAGTTCGCGAACCGGGTACTCGGAAACGTCGAGCCCTCCGACGGTCACTTTCCCGGTCAGGTTTCCGCCGAGCATGGTCGGCACGATACCGTTGACGCACAGGCCGAGCGTTGTCTTGCCGGCCCCGTTGAGGCCAAGGATGGCGACGTATTCGCCTTCCTTGATTTCAAGGCTTACCGACTGAAGCGCGAAGCTGTCGGTACCGGCGTAACTGAACGATACGTCGTCGAATTGGATAATTGGATTTGACATTCTTTATTCTCGGGCATTGGCGCCGGCCGTTTGCAGCCGGCGCCGTAAAAACTGCTGGACTGCCGGACTAGCCGCCCGATCCCATGGCGAGGAATATCGCAATGATCACGACACCTATAAGCACGCCAACCAGTGCATAAAGTATGCCCTTCAGCGGTGTCGATTTCACAAGATCGAGGTCGGCTGTCAGAGATCGAGGCATTGCTTCGATCACCGCAAGGGCCACGAAACCGCCGATGATCTTGTCCGCGAGTGATGTCAGAATGTTCGACGACAGAACCGAACCGACGAGGTTCTGGCCAACCGCAAGGAACACGCCGGTCAGAGCGTCAGCGGTGTTGCCGGTCGCGCCGCCGAAGACCAGAACGATGATCGGCGCGGCGATGATCGTGCAAACGATCGCAACAATGATGTTGAGCGCGAAAAACCGGGGCAAGGTGCGGCCGAGGCCGAATGAACGGACGCCATAACCCCACACAAGCGCGCCGGCGATATTGACCAGTGCGAAAGGCAGGCTGACTGGGCCGTTGATGAGCGACGAGCCGGTGTTGGTCAGAATACCGACGAGTGCGCCCCACCAGGGGCCGAGCACGATGGCCGAGATGGCGGTGCCGATCATGTCCAGATAGACCGGGAGGCGCAACGCATGTGCGATAAAGCCGCCAACGATGTTCAGGGCCACGCAGACCGGGATCAGCGTCACGATGAACGTGGTCGGGATGTTTAGTTGTCCGCCGGACGACTTCTTGAGTGTCGGCGCTGATGTATTGGAATTCATGGTCTTACTCCCCCTAGGTTGCCTCGCCTTGTGAACCGCATCACGCTGCAACTCTGCCCTGCCGGACAACTGCAAACTGAACGCGACCTTCCTCGGACGAGCTCACAACACGCGGCGCAAACCGCGCGCATCCTCACGATGCCGTTTGGAAACTCCCGGCCGGCACCACTTTAAGTTCTTCGAAATTGCCGTAGTCGCGAACCCGTTTGAACGGCGCGTTGGCTACGGCGTTGTAGGAGCAGATATAGCCCCACCTGTAGGTATCGCTGCGGTTCGCATCCGAACGGTGCAGCAGGTTTCCGTGGAAAACCAGCGCGTCGCCGGCCTCCATTTCCACGTAAATATGCTTGAAGCGGGTAAGCGCAGCATCGAGATGCTCCTGCTGCACGATGGTCTGCCCATCTGCATCACGTTCGTGATTGAGGCGCCCGAGCTCATGTGTGCGCTCCAGAACCTGCAGGCAACCGTTTTCTCGGGTGGATTTGTCGAGCGCCACGTAGATGCTCATCATCTGCGGGGCCAGACAGCCATAATTGTACCAGTAGCCGAAATCCTGGTGCCACTCCCATGCGCCGCCTTCGTGGGGCTGCTTCATCGTCATCTTGTGGCTGTAGAGATAAACCGGCTCGCCGATTGCCGCGGTGGCCAGGGTCACCAGCCGCTCATCACGGGCAACCATGCCGTATTTGTCGTCGCCGGCACTGTTCCACATTTTCAGGAGGGTCGATCGGCCGTCCCTGTCGCCTTTTGCCATGACCTTGTCGCTGGCCGCCTCTGCTTCGAGGCGCTGCCGCGCGTAGTCACGGAAATTGGCAACTTCGTCGGGTGAGAACAGGCTCTTTCGAATAAAATAACCGTCCCGCTTATAAGTGTCGGCTTCAGCCTCGGACGGCGCGAAGGCAGAGCTTGATTGCGTCGATTGAGTCAACAATTGATCAAGTTCCACCTTTGCGCGGCCCTTCGTGCTCCAAACAGAGGGGGAGGGAGCACTTAGAAGCGAGTAATGTGACGTCAGGCTATGTGCGACATACTGACCGGTAAATGGACATAATGGGCAAAACTTTGTAAAAAACACGCATGGTGGAAAAACCACAAATCCTGGCAACGCATCATTTCGTTCCGGCACCCCGCTGGACCGAAACTGCCTACACGGTTGTGAGGGCGGGTCACCTCAGGGCGAGCCGCGATTACGTGGTCTCGCGCAGTGCTTTTCAGGGGCAGGATTTGATCTTCTGCATCTCGGGGGGCGGGACGGTCGAGACGCTTGGCCGCCGATTTACGGTCTCTGCAAATCAGTTTGTCTGGATTGCGAACGAGGTACCGCATCGCCATTCGGCCGATCAGCGCGACCCCTGGACGGTGTTGTGGTGCCGCATCGATGGGCCGAACGCGGAAGCGCTGCGCCGCAAATTGTTCAACGAGTCGCTGCCCGTTGTCACCTTTCCCGATCCGGCCTTTGTCACCAAATGGTTCGAGCGCCTGTTCGCCACGCTGGAGAGTCACGGCCCGGGCATCGACCTGCAGCTGAACATGCTTGTAGGCGAGCTCGTTTGGCGGCTGGGGGAACCGGATGTCCAAAACAGCGAGACGAGCGTTCCGCAGCGGCTTCGTCTGGTCCTCGATGCCATGCGCGCCAGGCCGGGCGACGCCTGGAAACCGTCCGACATCACGGCATATACGGGTCTCAGCCCGTCGCAGAACCGCCGTCTCTTCCATCGCTATGTGGGAACCGGCCCCAAGGCATGGGTCACGCGGGAGCGCCTGACGCTTGCGCAGCGTTTGCTGGCGGAAACCGACGAGTCCGCGTTCCACATAGCCGACCGGTGCGGCTTCTGCGACGTTTATCATTTCAGCAGGACCTTCCGCCGGCTGGTCGGTATCGGACCGGCGGCCTGGCGCAACAACGAACTTGGAAAGAAGTGACATAGCTACCGCGATGCGGGCGAAGTCGGGAGGCGGGGTGCATGACAAAACCGAAGATTACAGTGGTCGGCAGCTTTGCGGTCGGCATGACAATTCGCGCGTCGCGGCTGCCGGTGTTCGGCGAGACCATGCCCGGTTCCGACTTCGACATGGGGCCCGGCGGCAAGGGATCGAACCAGGCCGTGGCCATTGCCCGTCTTGGCGGCGACGCTTCGCTGGTGGCCGTGATCGGGGCGGACAAACTGGGTACGATAGCGACCGAATTATACGAATCCGAAGGCGTCGATGCCGCGCATGTCCTGACGACCGCCGAGCGTGCCACCGGAGCCGGGCTCATCATTCTGAACCAGCAGGGGGACAACTTCATCGTGCTCGACATGGGCGCGAACGAGCTCATGGATGCCGGCTTCGTGGACAAGGCGGCGGACAGGATCGCCGGCAGCAACGTCGTGATGAGTGTGCTGGAAATTCCGGTAGCCGCGGCACAGCGCGCCATGGAACTCGGCAAACGGGCAGGAGCGATCACGGTGCTGAATCCGGCGCCGGCGGTGGCGCTGCCGGATTCCATCTTCCGTCATGTCGACTACCTGACGCCCAACGAAAGCGAATTGCGCATCCTGCTTGGCTTGGAAGCCGACGACGGGCGACCCACGCATGAACTTGCCCGCGAACTGAGACGCCGCGGCGTGCGCAATGTGCTGGTGACCATGGGGCGTGCGGGTGTGCTGGTCTTGACCGACGAGATTGATGAAATCGTGCCGTCGGTACCCGTAGAGGTTGTCGACACGACGGGTGCCGGAGATGCCTTCAACGCCGGTCTCGGCGTTGCGTTGGCCGAGGGGCGCAGCCTCACCGATGCCGTGCGCTTTGCCGCTGTGTGCGGTTCACAGGCCTGCACCAAAGTGGGAGTAATTCCCGCTTTGCCCGCACGAGCCACGGTAGACCGCCTGATCTAGCCGGGTCCGCCGGCGCCGCAATTCGACACCCGGGGGACAACGGCACGGTCCGCAAGCCCGGGACGCCGAAGCAAATCGCCGGCTCAGCCGCCGCTTGCCGCAACCCGCATGACCGCGATTGCCAGGGTCTGCGCCCGGGTGAGGAGCGTATCGATCTCGATATATTCCTCGACCGTGTGCGATCCGCCGCCGACCGGTCCTGTGCCGCATATGGTCGGGACACCGAGGCTGGAGGGGATGCCGGCATCGGAACACCCGCCTGAGAATTCCTCGCCGAAATGCAGGCCGAGGCTGCCCGCCGCGGCATCATATGTTTCGTACAGCGCCTTGCAGGCTTCGCTCTGAACGAGTGGCAGGAACTCCCCGGTTATGGTCAGTTCAGCGCTGGACCCCGCAACGTGCTCGGTGGCGACTATCTGCTCGATCTTCGCCATGTATTCATCGCGGTGCCGCTCATCGACATAGCGCAGCTCGAACTCTGCGCTTGCTTCGGGCGCTACGGTGTTGAGCGTCAGGCCGCCCCTGATCACGCCGACATTGACGGTCACGCCGATCTCAAGGTCGGTCAGCCCGTGAAGTTCGGTGATCTTGCGCGCCAGCGCTTCGACCGCGCTGATGCCGTGTGTGAAGTGCGATCCCGAATGTGCAGCTCGCCCCGCGACGTCGACGCGCATGAAAACACCGCCCTTCCGGCCAACCGTGACGTTTCCGCTCGGCCTTCCGGGCTCGCTGTTGAACACGGCAAGCGCGCCTTGCGTGCTCCTTGCGATCTCGTGGCGAGACACTGGCGATGCGATTTCTTCGTCCGAGGTAAACAGCGCCCGCACAGGCACGCCTTCGGGAAATTGCGCATTCAGTGCCGCGATCACGAAGGCGTTGACGACAAGTCCGCCCTTCATGTCCGCAACGCCGGGGCCGTAGGCGCGGTCGCCCGAAATCGCGAACGGCCGTTTCGCCGCTTCGCCCTTCGGAAATACCGTGTCGCAGTGCCCCATCAGGAAGACCGGTTTGCCGTTGAAACCCCTGGGGCATATGTCGGCGTGAAGAAGGTTTCCCGCGGCCTGCTGTTCGTCGAGCCGCGTTGCCACACCCTCCGATTCCAGAAACTTCTGCAACTGATCCACGACGGCGTCGACGCCTTGCTTGTCCGGCGTATGGCTGTCCGTGTTGACGAGGTCGCGCAGCAGCTCGACCATCGCCTCCCGCCGCGCCTCGAGCCAGCCGGCGACCTTGTCTTCCGATGTCATGTCTCGTCTCCGCTGCCGGCCGTCAGGAATTAACCAGCCGCATTGTTACCTTCGCCGATGCTCTGCGTTGGTCGCCCAGTGCCTGAACATTGGGGCTGCGATACCAGGCGAGTGCCGACTCGCTGTCGGGAAACTCGATCACCGAAATCCGGTCCATCGCGGTTTCCCCCTCGAGAAGCTGCGCAAATCCCCTGACGATGGGCTTGCCGCCGAACTCCGCCATGGTGGGCGGCAGCTTGTGCCGGTAATCCTCGTAGAGTTCCTTGTCGGTGACTTCCACTTCAATAACGATGTGCGCGGGCATGTATTCCCTCCCGGAACTCAATGCGATGAATTGACTTGGTTGGCTTGGTGCGATCGGCGGCTATTTAGGCTTCATCTGCGTGATCGCGCGTTCGATCACCCGGCCGATCGAAGTGATGTGGGCGCGCATCGCCTCTTCCGCTGCATCGGGATCGCGTTCGCATAGCGCCTTCACTATCGAGCGGTGCTGCTCTGCGTGGGCTTCCGTATCGGCTTTGCTGTAGTAGACCAGCATTTCCTCGGTGAGCGCGTATTCGTAGAAATCGGCGATCATCTTGATCAGGCGTTCATTGTAGGATGCTCGCGCCACTGCTTCGTGGAAGGAATCGTTGAGCATCGCTCGTTTTTCGAGCGGCGACGATCCATCGACCAGCACGCTCGAATTGCAATATTCCGAGATCACACGCAGATCTTCATCGGTGGCATTCTCTGCCGCGAGCCTGGCCGCGTAGCTCTCGAGAACGGTCCGAATGCCGTTGATCTCGCTCATGCTCACAGAGATGTCGGCTACGACTTTTACGTTGCCCTGCTCTTTAATGAAGCCCTGGGCGATGAGCCTGGAAATGGCCTCGCGGACAGGTGTCCGGCTCACGCCGAACGCCTCTGCAATGTTCACTTCGACAATCCGGTATCCGGTCGGTAGCTCGCCACGCAAGATGCTTCGCTTCATCTGCTGGTAGACTTGCAACACGACGGTGCTGCGGGTCTCGACCTTGTCGAAACTCAACATTGAATATCCTACCTGACGAAGAGTTTTCGTTCGGTTCTGGTCAATCTCTCCGATCCCGTATCTGTAACAAGAACGGTGTCGCTGAACGCAATGCCGGCGGCGTATGTATACATGTGAAATACCATGCCTTCCTCAAGGAGCCAATCAGAGGTCCGGAGATATGCGCGGGTAAAATCGCTTGTAATGGGCAGTCCGATGAAGCCCAGCGTGTAGCCGGTGAAATTTTCATATGTCTTGCGCAGGCCCGATTTGAGAATGCGGTCGCGGAGGATGCCGTCGACGTCGGACGCTCGGGCTCCCGGACGCATCGCCGCATACTGCTCTTCCTGCGCGGCAAGCATGACTTGCGCCGCGTTTGCGAGGTCTGCTGCCGGCTCCCCGACGACGCTGGAACGCATCAGCCGTGCCCCATACCCCCTCAACAGGGGAATGGATTCCACATGCATCACATCGCCTTTTCGCAAGATGTGATTTCCTAGGCGTCCGTGGAGGGAATCAGTGCGCGCGCCCGCAGACATCAGCGCGCTTCGCATGGAATCCGCACCTTCCTCGATCACCCTTGCATAAAGCGCGGCCGCGCATTTGCGTTCGCTGACACCCTCGGCCGCAGTCTCGATTGCGGCCATCATGCCGGCATCGGCGATCCGCGAGACTTCGCGCATCATGGCGATCTCATGATCCGACTTTATCAGCCGCATCTCCCACAGGACCTGAGAGAAATCGACGAAATGCGCGTCGGGCAGCGCCGATTGCAGCTGTATGAAGCGTTTAGCGGGAAGGAAGTGCGAATCCAGCTCGATAGCGATGTTCGCACCGCTCCAGCCGCGCCGCTTCACCTCCTCGGAGATGATGGCAATCGGGTTCTGATCGTCGGCAAAATGGATCGCCTCGCGCACCCAAGACTGTTCGGCGAATGTGGTGGCATCGAGCGAGCGCACGATACCGACCGGGTCCCCTTCGAGTGGCAGCAGCACCACCTGATAGATTGCCGCGGGCGGCGCATAGCCGAAGAGGTAGACCATGTGCTCAACGCAATCGATCAGAAGGACGTCGGCCTTCAGCTCGGCCATTTTCGACCGGGTCCGTGCAATGCGGTCCTGGTACTCCGAAAGCGGAAACATTGCGTCCGACGGCGCCACCTTGGCTGTGATTGTCACTGTGATGTCCTCAGTTCATGCTGACGATGTCGCGGGTGGCAGTATTGAATGACTGCGCGCCTTCATCGGTCATCAGGATGATGTCCTCGATGCGCACGCCCCATTTCCCGTCGATGTAGATGCCTGGCTCGTTCGAGTAGACCATACCCGGCCTCAGCGTGAGCTTGTTTCCCGAGACGATGTAAGGTTCTTCATGAGCGTCGAGACCAAGCCCGTGGCCAAGGCGATGGATGAACCTGTCTCCGAAGCCTGCAGCCGTGATCACATCTCTTCCGGCCCGATCCACTTCCTGCGCTGCAATGCCCGGCTTCGCCGCCACATTGGCTGCGACGTGGGCGCGCTGTACGACGTTGTAGATTTCCAGAAATTCCGGCGGCGGCGTTCCTGCGACCGGCGTGCGGCAGGTATCCATGAAATAGCCGCCGATGGTGCCGGCAAAGTCGATGACAACCGGGTCGCCGGGTTCAATAATGCGATCGGAATGATGATGCAGGGGCGAGGCGCCGTTGGGACCGCTGCCCACGTCGCACCACTCCATCGTGTCGAAGCCATGGGCGTGGAGCAGCTTGCGGATCTGCTCGACGACATTGCGCTCGCTGACACCGACGAGGCGCCCCTTGCTCCAGAATTCCTGCCAGATGGCGTCGAAACGGCCACCTGCATCCTTCAGAATGGCGATTTCGTCGCTGTCTTTGCAAAGGCGCGCCTGTGCGCAAACCGGCGTGGCATCGCTGAAGCTGACGCTCTGCCCGAGCTGTGACTGAAGCCGCAGCAGAAAGGCAGCGCGCATCAGGCCGTCCACGGCGAGCGAACGGGCGCCAAGGCTTGCCAGCAAGTCAGCAGTCACCGCGACCGGATCGCTGGTTTCTTCCCAGGTCACGATTTCCACGCTTCCCTCGAGTTCCGATACAAGCGGGCGCTGAAGCTGCGGCACTACGAGATGGGGGGTTCCCGTCGAGGAAATCACAAGCGCATTGAAGCGTTCCGTGTTGGGGAGCTTCTTGCCGGTCAGGTATTGCATATCGGATGTGGCGCCGATCACGAGGGCGTCGATGCCGCCAGCCTTCATGTTGGCGCGTACCGCGTCGATACGCGAAGCGTAGAGTTTCACTGCCGCGGTCATCTCAAGCTGCCTTCCAGATCCCGTAGTTGCGTCTGAAAAACACCAGCGGCATGCCGTCGGTTGCTCTGCCGCTCACCACCTCGCCGATAAAGATCAGGTGGTCGCCAGCATCGATGACGTTGGACACCTCGCACTCGGCGATCGCCAGGCTGCCATTGATAAGCGGCAGGTCCAGGACGCCCTCGTGATAACCGACGGTGCTGAACTTCTGCTCCGCGTTGGAGGCGAAGATGCCCGCGACCTCTTTCTGGTCGTTGCTGAGAAAATTCACGGCGAACCTTCCGCACGACTGGATGGCCGACGCGGTGTAGCGGCTCTTGGCCAGGCAGATAAGCAGTTGCGGCGGCTCCAGCGACACCGAGGTGATGGCGTTCACGGTCATGCCAACCGGCCCGCCGGTTTCGGCGACTGTTGTGATGACGGTGACCCCTGTCGGGAACGAACCCATGACGGAACGGAAAAGCTGTGACGGCACAGGCTGGGGGGAAGTGCCGTTTACACGATCACGCATGAGAAGCCTCCTGATGAGAACTGCTTGAGCTTTTCCGCTGGAACGCGCGTGACACCAGCGCGGCAAGAACCATGACGAGGACAGTCGTCCCGATCAGGAACACCGCGACAGCGGAAATGGTTGGTTCGATCTCCATGACGACGCTGTTCCAGATGCGCACGGCCAGGGTCTGCGTTGTCGGGCCGCCAAGGAAAAGCGGGATGATCAGTTCGTCGAATGACGTAAGGAACGCAAACAGGCCGGCGGTAAGAATGCCAGGCGCGAGCAGCGGCAGCGTAATCTTGTAGAATGCAACCAGGGGCGTTGCGCCGAGGCTGATCGCAGCCCTTTCAAGCCTGGGATCGAGGCCTTGCAGGGTCGATGAGAGAACCACGAAGGCGATTGGCAGCACCACGATAGTATGGCCGATGGTGATTGCCAGAACGGTCCCGGTGAGACCTGCCTGCGCGAACACGAAATACATCGCGATTGCGGTGATGATGACCGGGATGATCATCGGTGCCAGCAGGATGGCATAGATGATCGACTTGCGCCCGAAGTCGGCCCTGACCATCGGGATCGCCGCCATGGTTGCCAGCACCATCGTCAGAATGGCGGAGAAGACGGCAACCTGCAGACTGATCCAGATCGACTGAACCCACTCGCTGCTGCCGAGAAAGCGTTCGTACCATTGCAAGGACAGGCCAGGCGGCGGGAACGTCAGGTACTGGGCCGAGCTAAACGACACCAGGATGATGATCGGGATCGGTGCGATCAGAAAGGCGATTGCGCACCATGCCAACACGCGTACGGCCGGGTTAGGTTTTATGGAGGCGTTGATCGACATCTGCTCAGGTCCTGCTCGTGAGAAGCTGCTTGAGCCCGACTGCGCGCGCATAGATGCCGAAGCAGACCAGCGTAATCGCCAGCAATATGACTGCGATTGCAGATGCGAATTCGAAGTTCAGGAGCACATCGACCTGATAGGCAATGATCGATGCCAGCAGCTGATCCCTGTCGCCGCCCATCAGACGCGGGGTGATGTAGAAGCCGCTCGATAGAATGAAGACGAGCAGCGATGCCCCGGCTACGCCAGGCAGGCTAAGAGGAAAATAGATGCGCCAGAAAGCCGACCACCCGCTGGCTCCGAGGCTGCGTGCCACCGCCACCAGCCGCCCGTCGATACCCCGCATGACGCTGTAGAGCGTGAGTACGACGTAGGGCGTCATCGTGTAGACGAGGCCGATCAGCATGCCCGGCCGGTTGTAGAGCAGCTCGACGGCCGGCAGGCCGAACAGCTGCGCTACGTGGTTCAACAGCCCCGTCGGCCTCAGGATCACCATCCAGCCATATGTGCGCACAAGTACGCTGGTCATGAACGGCAGCATGACCATGAGCAGCATCACGTTGCGCACCGCGGGCGAACTGTTCGCCATCACGTAAGCGAGCGGATAGCCAACCAGGACGCACAGGATGGTCGTCAGCAGAGAAATCTCGATCGTTTGCCACAGGATGCGCGGATAGACCGGGACGGTGAAGAAGGTCGAATAGTGTTCCAGCGTGAGCCCGGAAGCACCTCCGTCGAACGAGCGCAGGACAATAGATGCAAGCGGATAGGCGAAGAAGACGGCCAGAAACCCAAGTGCCGGGACGAGAAGCCAGAGCGAGGTGATCCTGGGCGTCCACTTGCGGCGAGTTCCGCCGATTGCCGCCTCGGTGTTGGGGGAGGGCGCGCTCACCGTCTCACCTCTTGCCGCGCGGCAGCACGCGCGCATCATTGGCGTTCCAGCTCAAGCGCACTTCGTCGGCTGGATAAAACCGGTGCCCATGTGCGCCGCGCCGGCCGAGTTTGGCCTGCAACTGAATTTGCAGCGACGGCCGGTTCTCGCCGACGACGATTGTGTATCTCATCGCATCGCCCAGGGAGACCGCGTTGACGATACGGCCGTTCCAGCCGTTGGCTTCTTCGGTGGGACTGTCTTTGCGGGCTTCGAGGGCGAGGCATTCCGGACGCAGCGAAACCGAAACTGAATCACCGACGGAACTGGCATTGTTCTGCGCAAGAATGGTGCGGCCGGTCGGATGTTCGACGCGCAACACGCCGTCATTGCCTTTGGCGGTGACCACGCCTTCGATGAGGTTCGTATCGCCCATGAAACCGGCTACGAACTCGGTTGTCGGCCGGTCGTAGAGGTCGTCAGCGGTTCCGAATTGTTCTATTTTGCCGTGGTTCATGATGACCACCTGGTCAGCCATGGTCAGGGCTTCTTCCTGGTCGTGCGTGACGTAGACAACCGTCACGTTCATGCGGCGCTGCAGTTCTTTCAGTTCGACCTGAAGTGCAGCGCGCAGTCTCTTGTCGAGTGCACCCAGCGGCTCGTCCATGAGCAGTACGCGCGGCTCGAACACCAGTGCCCGAGCCAGTGCGACGCGCTGCTGCTGGCCGCCGGAAAGCTCGCCCGGATAGCGCCCGGCAAAATCGCCGAGCTCGACGACATCGAGCATCTGGCGGCATTTCAGATTGATTTCCGCCGCATTCATGCCACGCATCTTGAGCGGGAAAGCGACGTTGCCGAGGACAGTCATGTGCGGGAAAAGCGCGTAGTTCTGAAACACCACGCCGAGGTTGCGTTTTTGCGGCGGCAGACGCGTTACATCATTGCCGTCGATCAGAATGTTGCCGCGCAGGGGTTCGGAAAATCCCGCCAGCATCATCAGGACAGTGGTTTTGCCGGAACCGCTTGGGCCAAGGATCGTGCAGAATTTCCCTGCCTCGATCGAGAGCGAGACGCCGCCGACAGCTACAAAACTGCCGTAGGTCTTCCATAGATTGTCGAGAACGATTGAGTTTCCCGCTGATGCCTTCATCGTGTTCCTTCCACCGGAACCGGCGCAGATTGGGGGGTGCGCCGGTTCCAATGCCTGATGTTTTCATAAGTTGCGCGGATCGGGCTTAGACCCGGAAGGAAGACTACTCGAGCAGGAATTCTTCCCAACGCCGAGCGATATCGTCGCGGTTTGCGATCCACCAGGCTGCGCTTTGTTCGAACCCCTTGTCCTTGAGCACGGGGCTGGTCGGAAGAATGGCGGCCACCTCAGGCGCAATATGGTCGAATGCGCGGATGTTTTCCGGGCTGAGGCCGATCTGCGGCAGCGACAATGCCTGCGCCTTCGGGCTCGAAGAATAATCGATGAGACGCATCGCGTTGTCGTAGTTGGGCGAACCTTTCAGGATGCCGGTGTATTCGGTCACGCGCATCGCCTGGTTCCATTCGATTGCAACAGGGGCGCCTTCCTTCCGCAGCGCTTCGACACGGTTGGTCCACAGCGCGCCGAGAACCGCCGTCCGTTCAGCCAGCAGCGATGCGCCGAGCGCCCCGCTGTCGAAGAACTTGATGACATGCGGACGGATCTGCCGCAGCATGTCGAATGCACGGTCGACGTCGAGCGGATAGAGTTCTTCCTTGCTGACGCCTGCCGCCAGGAGAGCGAACTCGAGGTTGGGAGAGATCGCCTTGGCGTCCTGAAGCATGCGGCGGCCCGGGAAATTCTCGACGTCCCAGACGTCCGCCCAGTTTGCCGGCCCGCCGTCGGGAAACGCTTCGGTATTGTAGCAGATCGCTTCCGCGAACGCGCAGTAGCTGAGATAGGTTGGTTCGACCGTGCTCACGTCGTTGACGTCGGTGTATTCGAACCGCGAGTAGTCGATCTCCTCAAGGACGCCCCGGTCCTGAAGGGTGAGCATGGCGATCGCATTGGCTTCAACGATGTCGAGCTCCTGCGACCCCGCTTCGGCCATCGTCAGCAGCTTGCCCGTATTCGCGGGAACGCCGATAACTTCGATGCCGGTGATCTTGGTGAACTCGTTCCACGTCCCCTGCTGAAGAGCCTCCTGATAGGAGCCGCCCGACGTGCGCACGAGCACACGACCGCCGGTCTGGGCCCGTACGATATTCGGCATTGCCAGCGCCGCTGCGCCGACGGCCGTATGCGTCATGAACGATCGGCGCGATATGCCTCGGCCGCGGTGGCTTTTGTCAGCTTTCATGTCAGTTCCCTTCAACGTTTTTGAGGTGGGGGGGGGGGCGTGCACCGCCTTCCTCCGAAGCGTTTCGGTGCACGTTACGAATTCGCCACTACTTGTTGCGCCAGCGCCGCCGGCGCACGGTTCGCGAACGCGTTCGTTCAGGCTGGCTCCCGCTCCGGGGTGAAGCCGAAGTCGGCCCACGTCTTGGGCGTGTCCAGCTGCTCGCCATATTTGGTCTTCGAGAACTGCCGTCCGCCGGCCAGTACGCCTTGTGCAAGCTGAGCCATCAGCTGCGTGTCGCGCGTATGCAGCGTGCTTGCTTTGGCTTCACGCCAGAAACGCTCGATCGGAAGATAGGTGAACAACGAACGGGCGCCGACGATCTCGAAAGCCTTCTCGGCTGCGTGACCTGCTACCTTCTTGGCCGTGTGCAGGGCGCGATAGGAGCCGAGCATGGCTTCATCGTAGCGCGCTTCATCCCAGAGCCAGACCGCGTACCGGTAGGAAGCGCGCGCTGCCTGGATGCCGCTGTCGATCTCCGCCAGAGCATACATCAGCACCGGGTCTTTCGCCAGATAATCGCGTCCGCCGATGAACTCGACCAGATAGTCGATAATGCCTTGCGTTGTGCCGACCAGGTGAGCGGCATGCGAGCATTCATACGTGTAGGGATCTTTCTGGACGAAGTCTCCGGGCTCGCCCATGACGTTCTTCCAGGGGATGAACACATTGTCGAGTTTGGCGGTCCAGCTCACCGTGCCGCGCAACCCTATTGCGTCGCTCCAGCTGTCTTCGAAAGTCAGGCCGGGCGACGTCTTGGGGACGATCGAAATCGTCAGCCCTTCGCCGTTGGTGCGGGCGCCCGGAGCGAGTGCCCAGAACGCCAGCAGGTCTGCTGCGGGCGCCATTGAGCAGAAGTGCTTTTCGCCCGATGCCTTGAACCCGCCTTCGACCGGTTCGAAGAGGGAATCGAAAGTCAGCTTGGTTGCAACATTGTCGGCTTTGATCTGACGCGGGTTCACTTCGCTGCCGAGCGAGCCCATCAACGCGTCTTCATTCACGATCTGGCCGAGGAACCGCTGCTTCTGTTCCTCGCTGCCCATGCGGCACACAAGGCCTACCTGGTGAAAGTGGATCAGCAGATTCCATGCCGTGGTCGGGCAGATGCGCGCAAGCTCTTCCGCAACGGCGAACTGCGCCATTCCAAGGCTGCCCTTGGGCTGCGGATTAAGGCCGCCATACTCCTTGGGGACCATGAGATGATGGAACTTCTGTTTCTTCATCTCCACGAAATTGTCTGCCGGAAACGCGGCTTCGGCGTCGTATCGATCCGCGTTTGCTGCAAGCAAAGGCTTGAGTGCGCTCGCCTTGGCTATCCATTCGCGTTGTTCGGAGTTGAGTGCAAAATCCATTCTCGGGGGTCCTTAGGTTCTGTATTCTGTGCACTGTATACATTCGGGCATGACAATCGTCAAGCTCGTCCGGCCGTTGCTTCGACTGGAAGCCGGCAGATGTGGACAACCTTGGAAATCAAGGGTGGATGGGGCTGGTGCAGCGCACCGTCCGCGGTGAGCCGTTAGCGATCGGCCTGGCGGGACAATCCCTGCGGCTGACGCGCAGACGCAGGCGGCCGGAGGAACCGAGACGCGTGGCGATGCCGCGATCTCGGCTTCCGGCGCGTGGCGACGCTCATACCGAGACTGTTCGGACTCGACGGCGGGCCAATCGAGCTGAGATGTATCTGCCCGGGTTCACCGCGGCCAGCAGAATAACGGGCCGGAACTGAGCTGGTTCGAAATGCTGTCCGGTACAGGTCTCGGGTTGAGCATGGACGGCGACAGAGGCCCGTCGAGCATCTGCTCGCGAATTCCGTGTTAACAGCTTGCCAGATGCGCCGCTTCGACCGAAAAGACGCTATACTCAACGGTACAGCTCATGGCCGAGACAACCACTACATATCCCGTGCGCGAAACATATCACCACGGCGACCTGCGCAGGACGCTCATCACCGTTGCGACCGATGCGATCACCGAGCTCGGACCTACAAAGACCTCATTGCGCGAGGCCGCGCGCAGGGCCGGAGTATCGGGGCCGGCCGCCCTGCACCATTTCAAGGACAAATCGGCTTTGCTTGCCGCAGTCGCGATCTGCGGCTTCGAAGAGTTGATATCGCGCCGCGAGCGCCTGGTCGAAGGCCAGACATCGCCGGAGAAAAGACTCAGGATCTATGTTGAGGCTTATGTCGGGTTCGCAATCGAGAAACCTGCCATCTTCAATCTGATGTTCGGCCCCCTCATTGCACCGCGTGAAAACTATCCCGACCTCAAGAAAGCCGGGCTGCGCTCGTTTCGCGCACTAAAGACCGAAGTGCAGGCCTATCTGGAACACGTCGGCGTCGAGAAGGACGGCAATACGGCGACGTGGGTCGTTTGGTCTGCGGCCCACGGCCTGTCATCGCTGCTGGTGGACTTTCCGTCGGCTCAGGAGCGGCCCGAAAACCTGTCGGATCAGGTGCTTCTGGATGCAATGATGGAAAACCTTCTGGCCGGCCTGCGCCGCGGCTAGGTCCGTGCGCGCCTCCACTTCGTTAGCGGCTGGCGCGCCACCGCATCAGGTACCTTTCAACGTTGCTGATGATCACGGCGCAGCTGTAGCCGATGACGCCGAGCAGGATCACGCCGCCGAACATCCTGGGTGCCTGAAATTGGCGGGATGCCCGCAGGATCTCCAGGCCCAGCCCATTCTGACCGCCGACGAATTCACCGACGACTGTCAGTACCAGCGCGACAGCCAACCCGATACGCATGCCGGCAAAGATATCAGGCAGCGCGTTTGGCAACGCGATCTTCCAGATGGTTTCGCGCCGAGACATGTTGAGGGCGCGCGCCACCTCGTACAGCCGCGGTTCGACTGACGAGACGCCCTGCACGGCCGCGAGCAGGACCGGCCAGAACGAGCCGAACGCGATAACGAACAGCACCATGCTTTCGCTGAGGCCGAAGAACGCAATGGCCAGCGGCACGATTGCCGACGCGGGAAGCGGCCGCAGGAACTCAAGCATCGGCTGGAGGTAGATGCGCGCAATCGCCGATATGCCGATGATCGACCCGAGCACGATGCCGACCATCGAAGCCAGAACCCAGCCATACAGCATGCGCTGGACGGTGGCCCACATCGAGCTGCCGAGTCCGTTTGGTCCCGTAAATCCGTTTGTGATCGCGGCGAATGCCTTGTCGGGCGGCGCAAGATAAACGCGCGAAACCATCCCTGACTGTGCGATCAGGTGCCATCCAAAGAGCAGCAGCGCGAAGACACCGACTGAACCGAGGAACCAGAGAAAGTTCGATGCACGCTTCACCGGCCACCTCCCGGGCGGCCGGCGTTGCCGAACAGCCGGCTTTGCAGCCACAACAGGCCCGAATTGACGACCACGCCAAGAACGCCCAGCCAGAAGATGTTGGCAATCATGTTGTCGGGATGCAGTGACTGTTGCGCGCTCATGACCGCAAAGCCGAGCCCCTGGGGGTTGGAGAGGATTTCGGTCGTAACGCCCAGGATCAGCGCAATGCCGGTTGCAGTGCGCAACGCCACGAAAATACGCGGCAAGGCCGCCGGAAGCACGATTTTGCGCACCGTATCGAAATAGGAAAGCCTGAGCATTTGCGCGACTTCGAGCAATTGCGGCTCAACCGCCTCGATGGCGCCCTTGCAATAGATCAGCATTGGCCAGAAGGCAGCGAAGGCGACCACCGCGACTTCCATCGCGTAGCCGAAGCCGAACACCAGCATTGAGATCGGGATCAGCGCTACAGCCGGAACAGGCCGGAAGAACTCCAGCGACACCGTCATCAGCCGCGAGGCGGTCCTGGAAAGACCAAGCAGAATACCGGCAACCAATCCGAGGCTTCCGCCAACTGCCAGCCCCATCGCGGTTGCAAGTAGCGTCTGGCCAGTCGACACGAACAGAGTTCCGTCGAGCATGATGCGCAGCAGCGCGGCAAACGCGGCGGACGGCGGCGCAATGTTGTTGCTGGACAAATCGGCGGCGTTGACCAGCACTTCTGCCCCGAGGAGCAGCAACGCTGGAACCAGCAGCCCGCGCATGGATAGCAAGGCGCTCATTCAGTGCCCTTGGATAAAATCGAACAGCACGCGTCGAAGCCTGAGAAACTCCGGGTCTTCGCGGGTCGTGAGCTGGTTGCGTGGGCGCGGCAGGTTGACCGTATGGATGTCGGCGATGCGCCCGGGATTGGGTGAAAGCGTGACCACCCGGTCGCCGAGATAGATAGCCTCCTCGATATCGTGGGTGACGAAAAACACTGTCGTGCCCATGTTCTCGACGAGGTTGA
Organism: Mesorhizobium sp. Z1-4; assembly: GCF_004000235.1. Taxonomy (GTDB): domain Bacteria; phylum Pseudomonadota; class Alphaproteobacteria; order Rhizobiales; family Rhizobiaceae; genus RCIO01. Next base: position 341,995 of record NZ_RCIO01000001.1, on the reverse strand, counting down.
GGCACTCGTCCTGCAAGGTCTGTCGCGTCATGGCGTCAAGTGCGCCGAATGGCTCGTCCATGAGCAGGACCGACGGATTCTGCGCCAGCGCCCGTGCGATCTGCAGCCGCTGCTGCATGCCGCCTGACATCTGGGATGGGAACTTCTGGGCGTGATCGGCCAAACCCACTTTGCCCAGAAACCCGGTGATCATGTCCGCGCGCTGCGACTTGGGCACGCGCATCGCCTCGAGCGCCAATGCAACATTGTCTGCGGCATTGCGCCAAGGAAGCAGCGCTTTGCCGTAATCCTGAAAGACGATGGCGATGTCGGGGGACGGGCCGTTGACGGCCCGCCCTTCATGCATCACCGCACCTGCAGTTGCGCGGTGAAATCCGGCGATCAGCCGCAGCATGGTTGTCTTGCCGCAGCCGGACGGGCCGATCACACAGATGAACTCGCCGCGTCGAATCTCAAGGTCGATACCCTTGAGGATTTCCAACCCGCCGAGCGACAGGTCCACGCCGTCGAAGCAAATCTCCGGCGCGGCCTGCGATGTGGCAACTGCCGATTGGCTCATCAAGCTCTTCCGAGAGGCAGCACTATCTCGTCGGCCGGATGCCGTGCCGTGACGAGGCTCTGCTGTTCGAGGATATCATACCAGCGCGTGACCTGTTCCTGATCCACCAGGGCCTGGAGATCGGCAATCGGAAGATTTGCCAACGCCTGGGGCGGCAGCTTCAGATATTGGCCGATGGCCTGACGCGCCTGGACGAGGTTCTCGCCGCCGGCTTCGATAAAGCTGTTGGCTTGCTGGATACTGGCCTGAAAAGCTTCGATGACGTCTTTGTTCTGGGCCGCATATTCGGCGGTCGTCGCATACATGGTCATCAGTGTCCCTGGCGGGACGGTCTCGGAAATGAAGATCATTTTCTCGCCCATACCGCCGGCGACCATACGACTTAGGAACGGGTCGGCGACAACAACGGCGTCGACTGTGCCGCCACGCAGAACGTCGGGCAGGTTGGGCATAGCCGTCTCGGAAAAGCTTACGGATGCCAGATCAACGCCGCCCTTGATCAACCATGCGCGGAATACGATGTCGAGCACGGATCCGAAGCCGGGTGTAGCGACCTTCCGGCCGGCAAAGTCCTGCGGGCCGCTGATGCCCGAACCCTTTGCGACGACAACCTGCGCGGAGTCGGTGCCGGATGGGTTTGGCGAACTGATTGTCGCGCCGCACACGGCCCTGAGCGGCAGGCCGCCTTCGATGGCCTGGAAGAAGGTCGGCGGCGTGAGGCACCCGATTTCGACCGAACCGGAGAGAAGTACAGCCGGTACGTTGGACGAGACCTGCGTAAGCACGAACTCCGCATCGATACCGCGCTCGGCGAAAAACCCCTGTTCCTGGGCGGTGAACGAACCGGCCCAATGCGATACGGCGCTGTAGGCGATGCGCAGATTTTTCTGCTCGGCGCGTGCACTTAGTGTCGAGGTTACGAACGGCGCCGCCAACGTCCCTGCTACGAACCCGCGTCTGCTAATCATGAATTCCTCCCTCATCGGTTGTCTTGCTGATCTGATCAATCATTACACTGTTAAGACTCGTCGTAAAGGCGCTAACTGTGTTGAACCCTTCATCCTTGAGACAAATGACCCGGGACAATGGTCGGCTTCTCGCCGGATGTCCGCCCGCCACGCTGCTTCCTTGGGAAAATGCTGTGTGTTCAATTGGTTGCGCTAAACCACACCTTGCTCTCTGAAAAGCCCGACCTGCGTTTCCGAGTAGCCGAGATCGCGTAGAATGCTGTCGGTATGTGCACCGAGCCTGGGCGCAGGGCTGCGGATTGCGGCATCGATAGCAGAGAACGCGATTGGCGGTGCCGCAAGCGGAACCAGCGCGTCTTCGTCCGCGACCTCTCCCCACACCAGATGACCGGCGTTTGTGATGTTGGGATCGGCTATCACTTCGCGCGGCGAAAGCACCGGCGCTACGGGGACGCGCGCTTGAGCGCATGCATCGAGAACTTCCTCCCGCGTGCGGGTTGCGCACCATTCCCGCATGATCTGGCTGAAAAACTCGGCGTTGGCGCCTCGCGTCGGATCGTCCGTACCGCGCGGATCGCTTTCGAGCTTCGGCCGGCCTATCATCGTGCACCAGCGCTTGAAGATCGGCTGACCAAGAACCTGGAGAACAACCCAGCCGGTCGTCGTCTGGAATATATCCACCGGTGCGCCCGTGAACCCAAGGTTCGCGGTCGCTTCTCGGGCAATTCCGGTACGTGCCTCCTCCAGCAGAAGGGCATTGGTGTTGATCACGCCGGTGCGCAGCAGCGACCCTTCGACCAGCTGCCCTAGACCGGTTTTCTGCCGGTCGATAAGGGCTGCCAAGACGCCGTAGGCACAGGCAGTCGCGGTCCCGATATCGACGTACTGGACAGGCGTGCGATACGGCTGCTCCGGCGTACCTGTCAGGTGAACCGCGCCGGACATTGCCTGTCCCACGGTGTCGAACCCGACCTTGTCCGAATAGCCGCCGTTCAGTCCGAACGCGGTGGCGACGACCAGTATTGCGGCGGGATTGATGGCCGAAACCGTGTCCCAATCCATACCGAGCCGGGCGAGGGCCCTGGGTGGCAGGTTTGCGATCACGACATCGGCTTTCTCGATAAGCCTGCGAGAAATCGCGCGCCCCGCCGGGGAGCTCAGGTCGAGCGTCATGGCCCGTTTGTTGCGGTTCATCTGCAGGTACATCGGCCCATCGCCCGATGACGTCAGCGGCAGGATCGTCCTGTCCTCGCCGCCGCCGACCTTCTCGACGCGAATGACGTCAGCTCCAAGATCGGCAAGCAGCGCGGCACAGTATGGACCGGCAATGTAGCGGCCGAAATCGATGACCTTGATCCCGGCCAATGGAAGCGACTTGCGCTCAGCAGTCACGATAGAGCTCCTCGACCTGTGCACGGCGGGTCGCCAGGCAGCGCCGCTGGTTCACGTGGCCCTTGTCATTGATTTCACCGGCCGCGTTCGACACCGGTTTGTCCAGGAACGCTGCGCGCGCGATGCGCCGGCTGCTTCCCGATCCTGCGTTTGCCTGCTGCAGGCGTTTACGCACGAACGCTTCAAGCGTGCGCCGTCCATTCTCCAGCATTTCTCCAGCGCTGCAGCCGAACTCGGCCTTGAAGCCCTCTTCGCGCGGCAAGATGAGAGCCCGGACGTCGCGCCTTCCCTCACCGCAGATTATTGCGTCCTGGGCAAGCGGCGCCAAGGTCTCGATCAGCGATCGCCTCAGTCCGTCGGCGTTGACCCATGTTCCGCTGTCGAGCTTGAAGGCAACCGATGCCCGCCCGGAGAAAACCAGCCCATCCTCGATCGTGTCGAACGTGACCAGATCGCCCGTCTTGAAGAAGCCCTCATCGTCGAATGCCGCCCCCGTTGCATCGGGATCGTTGAGATACTCCGAAAACACCATGGGGCCGCTCAGCCCTAACTCATACCCGCCATCGCCGGGCGTGAGCTTGGCAGTCAGACCGGGTATGGGCAGACCCAGAAGGTCGGAGCGGTGGAATGCTCCAGTCTGCAGCAGCGCGCTGCCGCTGGCTTCCGTGGCTCCGTAGCCCGAGCACAGAGTAATGCGCTCACCAAACAGCCGCTCTGCCAGCGCGTGAAAGCGGCCGGCAACAACCGTCGACATCGCTGCGCCGCCAAACGTCATGAAACGCATATTCCGCAGAAACCCGCGGGCAAGGTCGGCATCCCGTTCAAAGGCATCGATCAGCATCGAAAACGCCAGAGGCGCTGAGGTGAAGCTGTCGGGGCTGACCGACTTCAAATTCTCGATCGTCCGCGCGAACTGTCCCTCAACGGGGCGGCCGTCGTCGATATACAGCGTTGCCCCGGCCAGCAGGCTGCGGTTGAAGATGATGTTGCCGCCCATCACGTGCGACCAGGGCATCCAGTCAATGAACTGCGCGTTCTCTATTGGGCGGCTCGCGGTTATCATGGCATTTGCCGTGCGGTTTGCCGCCAGCATGCCAAACGTTTGGACAACACCCTTGGGATTCCCTGCGGAACCCGAGGTAAACATGATCTTCGCACGGTGATGCGGTTTGAGCGCCGCGTGTGCCCCGTCCACGCTTTCGGCGCCGTGTGTTGATGCCGACAACTCGGCCAGCGGCGTTACACCCGTCATCTGGGAACGCGACGCAAGCCGCAGGATCAAGTCGCCGAAGCCTGCAAGCCGATTGCCGTCATCGACGAAAACGGCGCCGGCAGCGACCTTTTCCAGAACGGTACGCAGGCGATCATCACCGGCGTTCAGGATCGCTGGCGTGACCGGCACGACCGGCACGCCGACGTAGAGAGCCGCGCAGATCAGGCGTGCGGCATCCAGGCTGTTGCGGCACGCCATGACGAGCGGACTATGCTGGCCCAGGCCGTTTTCCAGCAACGCATTCCCGAAACGGTAGATATCGTTGCGAAGCGCGGACCAGGTCAGGAAGCGCCAGGTCAGGGCGTCTTCATCCTTCCGTTCGGCAAATGCGGCGGCGCCGGGTTTCAGCTTCGCCCATTCCATGACCGGCGCAATCACATGTTCGCGGTCGCCGGGCAGGGCGAGATCGGACCTGATCAGAATCGCTCCATCGTCGCGATGCTGAACATCGAATGATTGGTCCGGAAAAAGCGTTGGACGAAAAGAAACCACTGCGGCTCCCCCTGGCCGGCCCGGCAGCTAGACTGTCAGCCAGCCGTCGGCTGTCTTCAGCCGGTGCTTGATGACGTTGCGGGTGCCCAGTGTCTGCTCGAGGAAGCAGCCCTTTTTTGCCGCTTCGATGAGCTCGACTACCTTGCTGGCGTCATCGGAACTGGTCAGCAGAATGTCGATCTCGAAACTGTGAGGCGCGGTTTCATAGATCCGCCCCGCTGCCTGCCAATCCCAGACGACGCGGGTTTCGACCTTGAGATCGTCCAGTGAAACGCTCAGGCGTTTCGCAAAAGCGCGCATCTGGGTCATGATGCAGCCGGTCAGTCCGGCAACGAAAAGCGCCAGCGGCGGAGGGGCTGAACCGTCGCCGCCATGAAACGCTCCTTCGTCGCTTGCCAGTTCCCAGGGGCCATCCGGCGACGGCCGGCTCATGACCACATTCAGCTCGTTGCGCATTTTGCCGGTCGCAGTGCCCACGCAGTCGAACTGAATCTGGGTTCTGGGTGCGGCTTCAGCGCCGGTAGTGTTGTTGGACATTTTGATCCTCCCGCAGGGCAATGGGTGCAGTGGCATTGGTGGGTCCTGCGACCCCCAGTGGCGTCGTCAGTTCGAGCCTTGGCTCATGTGTCTTCGAAAATGGCGACCGCGCGGGTGAAGCCTGCCGAAGCCTTCTTGATCTTGTAGGGAAAACAGGAGACCAGGAATCCATGACCGGGAAGCTGGTCCAGATTGGCCAGTTTCTCCATGTGGCAATATCCGATCTCCATGGATGCCCTGTGCCCCTCCCAGATGATCGAGGGATCGCCTTCCTTCGCCCAACGCGCCGCCGTAGCCGAAAATGGCGCATCCCACGACCAGGCATCGGTGCCGGTCACGCGAACGCCGCGTTCGAGCAGATAAAGCGTAGCCTCGCGCCCGAGCCCGCAACCGCGACCGACATAGTCGGGGTGCCCGTAGCGTTCGCCGGCTGCGGTATTCACCAGGACGATGTCGAGAGGGGCGAGTTCATGGCCTATCCGCTTGAGCTCGGCCTCCACGTCGCCCGCGGTGGCTACATAGCCATCCGCCATGTGACGAAAGTCGAGCTTCACGCCAGGGGCGAAGCACCATTCGAGGGGCACCTCATCGATTGTCGATGCCGGCTCGCCTCCTGGCTTGAGGGCGCGGTTCATAGTCGAATGATGGTGGTATGGCGCATCGAGATGCGTGCCATTGTGGCTCGACACCGTCAGGCGTTCGACAGCCCAACCCTCGCCGTCTGGCAGTTGATCCTTCTCCAGTCCGGGAAAGAAGGACTTGATCTGATCGGCGGTGGCCTGATGATCCATGTATTCGACCTGCGGCTGCATGATCGGCGGATCGGACGCCAGCACAGGATCCAGCGCGACGGAGATGTCAACAAAACGGCGCGGCATTACATTTCTCCCGGTTGGCGGAAACAGGCTCCGCGCCCGCATCCGGTATTCGCAAGCAGCCTCGATCAGGCTTTCGCAGGGTCGACCGTGCGCTGCGCCTTGTCTTTGGCGTTCTGCGCTTTGATCAGATCGCGAATATTGTTCCAGTCTTCGTCCGTTTTGTCCCGAAACCTGAAAAAGTTGCCGCCGCCGGCCATCCATTGCCCGCCGTCGATCGTAATGGTCTGGCCGTTGATCCAGTCCACGCCGTCGGCCATCAGGAACGTTGCGAGGTTCTGAAGTTCCGGCATCCGGCCGACCCGCCGCATCGGATTATCGTCAGCGCGGCCGCTTTTCATGCCCGGCAAAAGGCGTGCGCTCATCCCTTCGGTCGGAAACTCGCCCGGCGCGATCGCGTTAAGGCGAATGTCGTGCTGACCCCATTCGAGCGCGAGCGATTGGGTCAGCGACCGGATGGCCGATTTGGACATGGCGGACGGAACGACGTAAGGCCCGCCGTTGAATACCCAGGTTACGAGTATGGAAACGACCGACCCGGGGACACCGGCTTCGATCCACCGCCTGCCCACTGAATGGGTGACGTAAAACGTACCGTGCATAACGATGTCGGCGATCGCATCGAAGCCGCGGTGGGACAGGTCTTCGGTGCGGCTGATGAAATTGCCGGCCGCGTTGTTGACGAGCCCGGTCAGGGGGCCGCCATCGTCGAATATCTCGCCGACCATCGCATCCACCGCGTCCGCGTCGCGAATGTCGACCGCTTTGAATTTAACGGTACCGCCATGTTCAGCCATCATTTCGGCTGAGGTCTCTTCCAGAACGTTCCCGCGCCGTCCGCAGATGTAGATATCGGCGCCGAGTGAGAGGTACTTCTCGGCAATGACGCGGCCGAGCCCGGTGCCGCCGCCGGTCACCAGTATCCGCTTACCCTTCAACAATTCGTCCTGAAACATATGCCCTCTCAATATCGCGCCATGCGCAATTTCGCTCCAATTCTTACAGTGTTAAGATTGACCGATGGCCGAAGCGATGTCCAGCATTTTCTACGGCGATCCAGAGGTTGCGGAGAAAGCCGATTGCAACGGTCGGGCCGGACGAGAACCGTCTGGCCCCGACGCAAATCCGGGCCTTCAGCGGGCGTAAGGTTCCTGGAGCGGCGCGAGCAACGTGCCCACGCAATTGCCGAAACCGATGGCAATGCCGTTCCTTTTCGCGGCGCCTGTCAAACGAACCGTGTCGCCGTCTTCGAGAAAAGTGCGGGGCTGTCCATCTTTCAGCACAAGCGGTTCGCGACCGCCCTTGGTCATCTCGATCAGACAGCCGAGACTGTCGTCAGTGGGCCCCGAGATAGTTCCCGACCCGGTCAAATCGCCAATGCGCATAGGACATCCACAGGCCGTATGGTGAGCGATCTGCTGCGCCGCCGAATAATACATGTGCCGGTAGTTGGTACGCGATATCCTGGTTTCCTCACCGTCAGCGCCGCGAAGATAGATATCAAGATCGATATCGTAGAGCATCGGGCCCGGCTCCTTGAGGTATTCGAGGAGTGGCTTTTCCCTTGCCGGCGCGTCGACCCGGAACGGCTCGAGCGCAGCCTTGGGAACGATCCACTCGCCGATCGACGTGGCAGTCGCTTTGGCCTGAAATGGTCCCAGTGGCTGATATTCCCAGAATTGGATGTCGCGGGCCGACCAGTCGTTGAGCAACGTGTACCCGAAGATCGCATCGTCGGCTTCCTGAACGCTCGAGGGACCGCCTAGCGGCGAACCTATGACCGCGCCCAGCTCGAGCTCGATGTCGAAACGCCGCGACGGTGCGAACACCGGCGCGTCAGCGTCGGGGGCCTTCAACTGCCCCCAGGGCCGGTGGATTGCCGTGCCCGATGCGACGACGCTGGATGCCCGCCCGTTATAGCCGATGGGAATGTGAAGCCAGTTTGGGGGCAGGGCGTTTTGCGGGTCGCGGAAAAGGGCCCCGACATTTTGCGCGTGGTGGCGGCTGGCGAAGAAGTCGGTGAATTCGGTCACCCTGAAGGGGGCGTGAAGTTTTACGGAATCCAGCGGCACAAGCACCGTTTCCACCAGCGCCTTGTCGTCGCGCAGACGCGGATCGCCGTTCGCACCAAGCAGATCCTGAAGACGCGCCCGCAGCTTTCGCCAGCTTTCAGGCCCAGCCTGCATGAAAGCGTTCCAGGCTGGCTCGACAAACAAGCCCGGATCGAATTCGATCGCTCCCGCGCGCGCGAGCGCCGGAATATCCAGCACCCGGTCGCCGATCGCGATACCGCATCTTGGCGTATCGCCGGCAGCGGAGAATACCCCATAGGGCAGATTGTTGAGCGGAAACGGGCATCCTGGCGCGTTTGCAGACTCAAGCCAGCTGGGCAGCAGGTCCGACATTATTCCTCCGACGGCAGTTGCAGATCAGGCGCTACGGGCCAGATCCTGATAAACATGGGATACCCGCGATCCGGGAATGTAGGTGCGGTCATAGGCGGGGCGGCTCTGGATCGCCGCCCACCAGCGCGCGAAATGCGGCGCATCGTCGAGCAGGAAATCCAGCCCGAGGTCAATCATCCGGTCGATCGTCGGCACAACACAGAAGTCCGCGAGGCTGAGATCGTCGCCAACCAGCCACGCGCTGTCCGCCAGCGTGCTGTCCATGCGAATGACGGTCTTGCGCAGGCGGTCGTTGCTATCCTGGACGGCGGAATCCTCGAAACCTTCGCGTCCCATCGACCGGTAGAATTCACGCCGCAGCGGACGGTCATCGGCATTTGCCATGATCTCGGCATCCGACATGTCGCGGTAATGCCGGGAAAATGCGGCATTGAATGACGGCACCCGTATCGCTGCCGTCGGCACCTCTTCGATAAAACGCAGCCATGCGCGCATGCGCGCGCGGTCATATGGATTGTCGGGCTGCAGCGGCTTTTCGGGGAATACTTCTTCCAGGTACTCCATGATGACCGAACTATCGATCACTGGCCGGCCATTGTGCAGAAGCGTCGGCACCACGCCGTTGGGATTGAGCTTCAGATATTCCGGCTTGAGGTGATCCTTGGCGCGGAAGTCGATCTGGGTGTGTTTGAACGGCAGCCCCTTTTCATGAAGGCACAACCTGACCTTCTGGGAGCAGGTGGAATAGTTATGATTGATCAGTTCGAGTTCCATCTTCACACCTTCCTGTCGTGACAACCGCACTCGTCGCCGTGTGCGCACTCGCCGCCTCTGTGGAATTTGATCATCTCTGTAACGACGGCTTCCCGCGCGGGCTGGATCGCCCCACCCGAAAGCTCTCGATAGGCGGCCGCCACGTTCCCGACCACGCGTTCGCGATCGAGCCAGCTGTCATATTTCGAAAGCCCTATCTCGGCTGCGGCATCCTGCCATGGCTGCCCGCCGGAATATCGCTCCTGTGCGGCCTCCATCAGATCGACGAAATAGGCGCGCATGCCTGCAAGCTGCGTTTTGTCGCCAACCGGGCCGTGGCCCGGTACGACGACATCAACATCCCAGGTCAGGATTTCGTCGCAGGCGCGAATCCAGTTTGCGATCGAACCGTCCCAGATCATCGGGTGGCTGCCGGAAAACAGCAGATCGCCGACGAAAACTGTCTTTGCATCCGGAATGTGGATGACGATGTCACCCCTCGTATGCGCGGGGCCGAACTCGCGCAGCTCCAGCTTGCGGCCGCCCAGCATCAGTGTCTTCTGGCCGTCGAACAGTTCGTTTGGCGGCGAGTAGACGATATCGGAAAAATCGAAGCGGGCTCCCATGACCTCATGGAGAAATTCCCAGTGGGCGCCCTGATTGCGCCAGTCCGCAATATTTCTGGAGAAGACTTCGGCCGGCCGTTCAGCCATCTCCTGCGCACACCGCGTCGAGGCGACGATGCGCGCCGTCTCGACAACGTAGTTGCCGAATGTGTGGTCGCCGTTGGAGTGCGTGTTGACCAGGACGTCGATTTCGGCGGCTTCGGGCGCCACGCGGCGGTAAGCATCGAGCAGATCACGGGTGAGGTAACCCGTGAAAAGCGTGTCCACCATCAGGCTTTGCCCTTCGCTGACGATCAGGCCGCTGTTGCTCCAGCCCCAGGAACCGTCTTCCTGAATATAGGCGAACAGGCCGTTGCCGAGTTCGACGAGGTCGGTTTTTGGTTGAACAGGCACGGTTCCCCCTAGAGCAGCAGAAGGGCAATGCCCGGTACGAAAAGAATGAGTGCCGTCATCACCACCATCACGAGCGCAAAGGGACCGGCACCGCTGAAGATGTTCGACAGACTTATCGACTTGTCGTCGAGATTGGCCTTGATGACGAAACAGGCAACGCCAAGCGGCGGCGTCAGCAACCCCACCTCCACGGCGATGACCGTTACGATGCCGAACCAGATGAGGTTGACGTCGAACTGAGCCACAACCGGCACCATCAGCGGCAGAAGAATGAGCATTATCGAGGCGCTGTCGAGAATGGTGCCCAGTATGATGATGACCAGCAAATAGAGCGCCATCACCGCGAAGAATCCGAGCCCGGCAGCCTCCATCATGCCAACCATCGCACCCGGCACGCCGGTCAGCGCCAGCAGGCGCGAATACATGTGCGCGGCGATGATCAGGAACGTGATCGAGGCGGTAACCTGACCGGTTTCAATGAGGAGCTTGCCGAACTGCTTGTACGACAGACTGCGCCGCGCGATCGCGATGACCAATGCGCCCATCGCGCCGACGCCGCCCGCCTCGGTCGGCGTAAAGAAGCCGCCATAGATGCCGCCGAGAACCAGAAGCACGAGAAATGCTATCGGCGCCGCCTTAACAAACAGAACGGTCGGCGACATCAGCTCCTGGCCTGCGGGTTCGTTCGGGACGCCAGTGAAGGAGGGGAAGAAGGTCGTCAGGAATAGGATCAGCAGGATAAAGAAGAAGGCCAGAACGATCCCCGGCACGATACCGGCGGTAAACAGGGCGCCTATCGAGACCTCGGCGATGATGCCGTAGAGGATGAGCAGCAGCGAGGGCGGGATCAGCATGCCCAACACCGAAGACCCTGCCACGACACCGACGGAGAAGCGGGGCGTGTAGCCCTGTTTCATGAGCTCGGGCACGGCAACCTTGGTGAACACCGATGCCGAAGCGATCGAGGTTCCGTTCACCGCGGCAAAAACCGCATTTGCACAAACGGTGGCGATGGCAAGCCCGCCGCGCACGCGCCTGAACAGCTGCCCGGCTACGTCGAAAATATCCCGGCCGAGCCCCGAAACACCGACCAAAACTCCCATGAGAACGAAGAGCGGGATGACACCGAACGAGTAGCGCGCGACGCTTTCCAGCGCTGCATGCGTCAGCAGCGCGCCGGCGATCGACATGTCGCCGCGTACCAGAAAAACGCCGACGAAAGAGACCAGCGCAAGAGCCACCGCAACGTGCAGCCCGGTCTGTATGAGAGCTACGATGACGACCAGAGAGACCAGTCCGATTTCGACGTTACTCATCGTCGTCCCCAATCGATTCCGGGCTGATGAGACGGCGTTTGGCAATGATGAAGAACGCAATGGTCGTCAGGATCGCGCCAATCGCGACGGAGACGACAAAGGGCCAGCGCGGTAGTGTCATGATGCCGCGAATGCCGACGGTCTCACGATCGACGATCATTTCGACGACTTCCGGCACGGCGTAACAGGCGATGATCGCGAGCATGACGCCGCCGATCAGATAGTGCACCCCGTCGAGAATGCGGGCCGCGCGATGCCCCCGCCCGGCAAGCCGGTCGAGCAGCATGGCTGAGCGGATATTCCTGCCTTTCAGTGTGCAGTAGGGCAGCTGAAGAAAGACGATCCCCACAATACTGGCGCTGATGATTTCGGCGGTCGCGGGAAACGGCATACCGAAGAAGCCGCGCCCAACCACATCGACATTGATGAGCACCATCATGGCCAGCGTGCCGATGCCGCCGAGCAGAGCCATGACGAAGGCGAGTGAATGGAACAGCCGCATCGCGGCTGCTCCACTTCCAGATGAAGGGTGCGTCACGCTTACTGGGCGCTCCAGTCGCGCGCGAACTCGACACCGGCCTCACGGGAAAGCCTCATATAGGTTTCGAGAGTTTCCGTCCCGGGAAGTCCCTCGGCGTCCAGCGCAGCGGCCCATTCGCGGGCGATGTTCGGCAGGTTGGCCGCCAGCTGCTTGCGCAGATCCGGGTTCTCCTCGGCGATCTCCGCTCCTGCATCCACTGCGGCCTGCAGGCTCTTTTCACCAGCCGACGTGTAGGCTTGCGCGGTGCGGTCGCGATAGGCATCGGCCACTTCCAGGAAAACCGATTTCACTTCCTCGGGAAAGCGGTTCCAGGTGTCGAGATTGATGGTAAGGCCGCTCGAATACTGCGCGCCGAAGCTCACCTTGGTGACGATAGGCGCCACTTCGTAGAATTTGTAGGAAGCGACAGCCGATTCAAAGGTCAGCATGCCGTCGGTCAGACCGGTCGCGATGGAGTTGTAGTAGGTGGGCAGGGCCCCGCTGACCGGCACGGCGTCGGTGCCGCTCAACCACTTGGTGGCCAGGCCGCTGACGCTGATACGGCGGCCGTCGAGATCGCCCAGCTCGTTGACAGGGAAGTTCGACAGCAGATGGTAGGTGTCGATGCCGGTGGGCGCGAGCACCATCTGGTTGTGCTTTTCCCAAGCTGCGCCCATCTCCGGAATGGCTTTGTGGAGCTTGGAGATCACGTTCATCATCAGCGCCGTGTCGTTGGTCCCGAACGGCGTGACATAACTGACCTGCTCAAGCGGAAGCTTGTCGCCTTCGAACAGATGAACGACGTAGCCCATGTCGGCGATACCGTCTTCGACCGCTTCCAGCACACCGTTGAAGTCGGCCAGCGAGCCGCCATAGGCCTCTGTCCACTCGATGCTGTGCTCCCCGCCCATCTCGGCGAGCCTGCGATTGATTTCAGGGATGAAAAACTTCTGGACACCGGCAACGCCGAGGCTGACTGGCGGGTGTCCGGCTGCCACGGTGATGCGGAACTCTTCGGCCTGCGCCGAGCCGGCAACGCTCGCCGCCAACACGGCTGCCAATGCAATAACGCTATTCTTATTCACACTATTCCTCCCGTTTGGATTGCTTTCCCCAGCTGAATTCCGGGGGTGGAAATGCGGTCAGTCGCCTCCGAAGCCGGCGACGAGAAAATCGACGATCTCGCGGCGCTTTGAAGCGATGTCTTGCGGCGCCATGGCCTTTCCGGAAAGACGTTCAAGACGGTTGCTTGAGGCGCTGTCGCTCAGCGCGAGGACGATGCCGCCGACCATCAGATGGTAACGCCAGTGAACGGCCTTGCTCGTCAGATGCGGCGCCGCCTCGAGCAGAAGACCGATGTAGCGCAGCGCCATCCCGTCGAGCTCTTCGCGTACCACTGCCTCGGTCCAGGCGTTGGGGCCGGCGCGGTGTTTCATGATCAGTTGCGCAAGCAGCACACCGGAGCGCGGGTCGTTTTCGTCGAGATAGGGAGCGACAAAAGTCTCGATAATCTCGCGGATCTTTGGCGTGCGTTCGGCGGCGGCGCATTCGGCCTGCAGCTCATCGAGCATTGCAATACGGGCTTGCGCCGACTTGCGCGCGATGTCGCGGAATATCTCGAACGTGAGCTGATCCTTGCTGCCGAAATGGTAGTTGATGGCTGCCATATTGGCGTTTGCGTGCTCCGTCAGCGACCGGATCGTCACGCCGTCGAGCCCCTTGGCAGCGTAGAGATCAAGCGCAGCGGATTTGATGCGAAGCCGCGTCGCGCCTGAAGCCGTTATTGCTCTCTCAGTCATTCAATCAGCCGTTTCAAACAGGTGTTTCATTTCCAAACTTCAAACATCTGTTTGAATTTGTCAATGCCTCAGGCTGCCATGCGCCCCGGCTTCAGCAGAGGCGACTGTCAGTTCATGGGAAACGGTAAGTGCTGGCCTTTTTCGCTGCCGATTGGCTCAGCCGCGGTAGCGCGTCATACGCAAAGCAATTGCGGTCGAGCCTATCGTGACGACGAGCAGCAGGGTTGCGATGGCATTGATGGAGGGGTCGAGGGAGGTGCGCATCTTGCCCCACACGAAAGTCGACAGTGTGTTGCCGGAACCGATCGTGAAGATCGTGATGATGAATTCGTCCAGCGAGATGGCGAAGGCGAGCAGCGCCGCGCCCACGAGCGCTGCCCTGATCTGCGGAAGCGTCACATATCGGAAGGCCTGCCAGGGTGTTGCGCCAAGGTCGCGAGCCGCCTCGAGCGCAACACGGTCGAAGCTTGCCATGCGGGCACTGACCACCAGCGCGACCAGTGGCTGCGTCAATAGCAGGTGCCCGCCGATGACGGCGCCGATGCCAAGCGGGATCGACAGCCAGCGTACATAAAGCACGACCAGACCGATCGCGACGACCAGTGGCGGGATCATGATGGGAACCGAGAGCGCCGTCAGCAGCGGCACGCTCGCCGAGGCGCTTTTGCGCGTCAGCGCGAGTGCCGTCATTGTGCCGGTCACCGTTGCCAGCAACGCCGTCGGGACTGCCACGGCGAGGCTGTTGCGGAACGCAGCCCAGAACTCGTCCGATGAAAACAGTTCACGGTACCAGTCGAGACTGAAGCCGGTCAGCGGCAGGCTGACCAGTGCGCCGGAATTGAAGGAAAACACCACGACGATCGCGAGCGGTCCAAGCATGAACAGAACCAGCATCGCAATCACAGCGAACCAGAGCAGGGCCCTGAACTGTCTCAAGACGGTTTTCTCCTGACGAAAAGGATGCCGACCAGCCCGAGCACCAAAAGGCTTGCCGCCATCAGTACGAATGACATCGCCGCACCTGCGGGCCAGTTGAAACGGGTCGAGAATTCCTGGGCGATGAACTGTCCGATCATCGTGCCCGATCCGCCGCCGAGAAAGCGAGGTGTGATGTAGTCGCCTGCTGCGTACAGAAACGAGATTGCGAAAGCGGCGAAAAGCCCGATCCGGCATTGCGGGATGATGACACGGATCAATGTCTGGCGTCCGCTGGCCCCGAGGTCGTGCGCTGCCTCGATCTGTATGTCGTTCACACTGCGCAGCTGGCCGTAGATGGGCAGAATGGCAAACGGCAGCAGAAAATGGACCAGCGCCACAATGACGGCGCCGCGATTGTAAAGCAGCGTATCGAGTGGCTCTGCTGACACCCCGGTGGCAACCAGAATGGCATTCAGGAATCCATCCGTGCTCAGGATCGCTTTCCAGGCGTAAATCTTGACCAGATAGCCGCCAAAAAGCGTGATGATCGCAACGAGAATGAGGGCGTCGCCCCAGCGCCCGGCACGAAATCGCGCCGCATAGGCAAACAGGAAGCCGAGGCCGACGCAGATCAGCGCCGTAACGCTCCCGTTCGCCATGGTGGAAACGAGCACGTCGCCATAGGTAACGAAGACACGTGTGTAGGCATCCAGGGACATATCCGGAGTGAGCGCGAAATTGCGCACGCGCCAGAAGCTCACAACAAAGAGCAGTATCATCGGCACGATGAAAAGCACCGCCAGGATCGCGAAGGCGGGGGCAGCGAGCAGGGCGCCGCCCGTGCTGCGTTGCGGTGCGCTGGCGTCACTCATGGGGTCACGTCAACCAGTGCGGATTTGGGCCAGCTTGCGGAAACACGGCTGCCGACCGCGATCTCGCCGATCATTGTCCTGGGGATACCCGATATCTCGATATGGTGCCCGCCGCCCAGATCGAACCGGCATTGTGCAAACGGGCCGAGGTCGACGACCTCTTTGATTACACCCTCTACGCTGATCCGACCGTCCTCCCGACTGTCGGCGCCGGCTGTGTGGAGGCGTGCGGCTTCGGGGCGCAACATGAGATTAAGCATGCCGTCCGGCCCCGGCAGGTCGAATTGCACACCTATGTCGAGCGCGACCCGGCCGTTGTTGCGTTTGCCCGTCAGGAAATTTGCGTCGCCGACGAATTCAGCCGCAAACCGGCTGCGGGGACGCGCATAAACCTCGCCGGGCGGTCCGGCCTGTTCGATTCGGCCCTGGTTCATGACTATGAGACGATCGCCCAGCGCGAATGCCTCGGCCTGATCGTGCGTGACGAAGATGAATGTGCCGCCGGTGTCCAGATGGATGGCGCGCAGTTCTTCCTGCATTGCCTGGCGCAATTTGAGGTCGAGGGCCGAGAGAGGTTCGTCGAGTAGAAGGATTTTGGGCCGCATCACCAGAGCTCGTGCCAGCGCCACGCGCTGCTGCTGGCCGCCCGAAAGGCGGTCGACCGTGCGCCCTTCGAAACCGCTCAGTCTGACCAGCTTCAGAGCATCGGCAACCCGGTCGGATATTTCCTCGCGGGGCCGCCCGGCGAGCGAAAGGCCGAAAGCTACGTTTTCGTGCACGCTCATATGCGCAAACAGGCCGTGGCTCTGGAACACGGTGTTTGTGGGCCGCTTCTGCGGTGGCGTATATGTTACGTCCTCGCCATCGATTTCGATGCGGCCGGATGTCGGCAGCGTCAGGCCACCGATCATCCTCAGCAAGGTGGATTTGCCGCAGCCTGACGGGCCAAGGATCGCGGTGAACGATCCGCGCGGGATCGTAAGCTCGATATCCTTGACCACGTCGGCGTGACCGAAGCGCTTGCCCAATCCTGCCAGCCGCAGGATCGGGTCTTCAGATTCGAAGCCGCGCATTTGGGCTAGGCTCGCAGGAAGCGCTGATACTCTTCCTGAACCTGGTCGTAGCTGGCGTATTCGCCATCGTCCTGCAACGGCCAGAACGGGTCAAACCGGGCGCTCCGGAACAGGTTTTCGAAGTCGCCATACTGATAGACGTCGCGGTTGACGTCATCGACCAGCGGCACTGCGTCACTGTTCACGACCGCCTGCGTCAGATCGGAAGCCAGGACCGTCTGCCCGGCTGCCGATATCGCCTGCGCCAGCGCTTTGTATGCGGCGTCGCGGTTGGGCGCTCCACTTGGAACGGCCAGGGTGTCCATGAACACCATCACGCCTTCCTGCGGACGCACGAAAGCCAGCTCCTTGCCTTTGTCGGCGGCAAAGGCCACCTGCGCGTCCCAGCCGATTGCCGAGATGACGACCTCGCCGCGTGCGTAAAGGTCGGTTGCCTCGCCGTAGTTGGGCGACAGGGTGCGGGCGTGTTCGCGCTTGATCTTGATGAGGAAGTCGATCGTCTCTTTGAGCTGTGCCGCTGTCAGGCGCGTGGGTGTCTTTGTCCCGGTGACGATCGGCGCCCATGTCGTGATGAGGCCTGTGATGTCGTCGGTAAGCGACACCTTGCCCTTGTATTCGTCCTTCAGACAGTCGTTCCACGAGACCGGTTTGGCAATCGCATTGGGATCGTAGATCATGGACAGAGTGCCCCAGGTGAAGGGCACGGCATAGAGCTTGCCGTCCATGCGGATGGTGTCGATGTCAAGGAAATCGGGGAATATCTTGTCGATGCCCGGCACGCGGGCTTCGTCGATAGGTTCGATAAGCCCTGCACCTGCCAGGAT
The DNA here is from genome assembly GCF_004000235.1 of Mesorhizobium sp. Z1-4. Taxonomy (GTDB): domain Bacteria; phylum Pseudomonadota; class Alphaproteobacteria; order Rhizobiales; family Rhizobiaceae; genus RCIO01. The sequence goes on along the minus strand of NZ_RCIO01000001.1, from coordinate 324,400 downwards.
CGGGATGTGCCCGAAATAGATTGAGATCAGGTCAAGCTGACCGGCTCCGCCGGCCTGCAGCTTGGTGATGATTTCCTCGTTGGAACCGATATAGGTCGTCGACAGGTCTATGTCGTTGTCTTTCAGAAAGTCGCCGGCTTTGAGCGGCTCGTCGTAGCCCTGCCATCCGATCCACGACAGTTGCGTGCCGGCCATGGCCGAGCGTGGCAGCATAAGTGCTGCCGCAGCCGCCGTGCCAGCGGCGAGGAAGCCGCGGCGGTGGAGTCCATGGCGCGGTTTGACATGACTACTTGGCATTCTTTTCTCCCTTTTCATTGTTCTTGGATGCGTCATTGGCGGCCGCGGTTTCCTTGTCGTAGGTCCACGACTTCAGGCGGGCGAGAACCGCCGCCTTGAGGGCCGGGTCGTAGTTCATCAGGCCCAGGCTTTCGGCGAACCACAGGCCGTCGATCGCCATGCGCACGATGGTGGCGAGTACTGGATCCGGTGAATCCGCGATGATGGCGTCCTGGTGGCGCCGGCCCTGTGCCTGCACGGCGGCAAGCCGTTCAGGCGTGTTGGCGAGTGCTGCCGTGATGGCGCCGTTCACCCGGTCGAAATATTCGCCGGTGAAAGCGTCGCCTTCATGGGTGGCGGCTATGTAGGCCCGCACAGCGCGGCCGCTCGCATCGGGGTCGGAACTCATCGCATGCGAAAGCGCGGCATCGAAGCGCGACACAAGCCGTTCGATCACCGCTGTGATGAGGTCCTCTTTCGAGGCGAAGTGATAAAGCACCGTGCCTTTTGCGACGCCGGCGTCCTTGGAAACCCGGTCATATGTGAGGCCCACCAGGCCGTCTCTGGCAACAATGGTCTCTGCGGTGTCCAGCAATTTCTGGACCGTCGGTTGTGAGGTCTTGCGCTTGCTCATAGTTCTTTGTACTGTCCGGACGGTACAAAAACAAGGGGTGAACTGCTCGCGCCTTGAAGCACCCTTCAGCCGGAGAGTTTTTAATGGGTTACAAATCGTCGCCGCGGCCTGTTTTCGACAGGCCGACCCACATCCCTTATGCAGAGGTTACGCGTCATGTGTGGGGCGATGCCGGAGCCGGGCTCGTTGACGACCTGATCTATGCCTCGACCGACAAAATCCACCAGCTCGTCTTCAGCCTCGCCGGTGGCGGCAACTTCAAGCACTCGGAAGACTACCGCACCGTGTTTGGCGCGGACGAGGTGCTCTATGTCCTGTCGGGCACGTTCGGTGCGGCCAATCCGGAAACGGGGGAAGTCCGTGTGGTGCAGGAGGGCGAGGCCGTATTCTTCCGCAAGGACACCTGGCACCATGGCTTCAGCCTATCGGACAAGCCGGTGCGGGTGCTCGAGTATTTCTCGCCGCCGCCGTCGACCGGCGCATCGGGTGCTTATGCCCGCACACGCCCCTATCTCGAGACCTCGACCTATCGTCAGGAGCGCTTCATAGGTCGCTGGCCGATGGCTGCCGAAGAGGAAAAACAGACCGCGACCATCAAGCTCATGCGAGACGCGGACCTGCTCTGGGAGCTCGACCCCGAGGACCAGGGCGTCATCACCGGCCTCTATGCGGCCACGGAGCATCTGGAAAGCGGCAAGACGACCGTGCTGCCCGGACGCAAATCCTCGATGATCACGCGCAAGGGCGACGAGTGCCTCTACGTGACGTCGGGCTGCCTGCACGTGCTGTGCCCTGACAGGGACGGCCAGGTGTGGTTCGAGCTGAATCCCGGTGACGGCTTCTTCTTTCCCGACGGTGCACGTCATCAATACGCCAATCTGCGCGGCGAGCCGGCAAGCTTCGTCTATGGCGTTGGCCCCGGACTGGGTGTAGCTGACGGCGCATGAACATAATCGGCATTGACGTCGGCGGCAGCAAAACCGTCATCGGTCTGGTCGATGCCGTCAGTGGACGCGTCGACCGTTCCGTGCGCCTTGAAACTCCGGCTCGCGAGCGCGCCGGCAGCGAGTTTCTCGGCAGGGTCGCTGCCGAAGCACGCGCGCTGGCGTCCGGTGCCGATTTGCCGCTTGGAGTTGGCATTTGCGAAGCTGTCGATACGGCAGGCGAGATTGTCAGTTCCCACCGCGTACCCTGGACCTCGGCGCAGCTGCGTGAAGCGTTTTCGTTTGCCCCGGTACTGGCGGTCGATTCCGATGTCCGTGCCGCTGCCGTCGCTGAAGCGTCTTTCGGAGTCGGTCGCGGACTGGGCGACTGGCTTTACGCCAATGCAGGGACGGGCATTGCAAATGTCGTGATGCGCGGCGCGGTGCCTTATCTCGGGTGTCGTGGCCGGGCGATAGGGCTGGGCATGAGCCATCTGGTCGAAGAGAACCCGGGCGGCAAACATGTGAGCGTGGAAGAGGTGTCAGGCGGCGCGGGCATGCTGTCGCGCGCCCACGCGGCAGGGCTTTCCATGACCTCCGTGGCGGCATTGATCGGCGAGGCGGAAGCCGGTGAGGAAACAGCGCGGTGTATCGTCGCGAATGCCGGCGCACTGCTCGGGCGCGCGCTGGGCTTTCTGGCCAACGTGCTCGATCCGGAAGCAGTTGTTCTGGGCGGCGGGTTGCCCTCGGCGAGCCCGACCTATCTTGCCGCATGCAGGCGCGCGCTCGATGAAAGCCTGTGGCGCCCGGCGCCGCTGTGCCCGGAGCTCCGCCTGGCTGGCCTCGGCCCCGAATCGGGCCTTGTCGGTGCCGCGCTCCTGGCAGCCCCGCAGAAGAAGGAAAAAGGCGCCTAGGTGACTGCGGATCCTCCGCCGCTGGCACCTGATCAGCACCTATCCGATCAGACCGGCCGTTGCCGCTGCTACCGCCACATACCGACCGGTCTTGGCGATGCCGACCAGCAGCAGGAAGCTCCAGAGAGGTTCACGCAGAACGCCGGCGACAACCGTGAGTGCGTCGCCGCCGATCGGCGCCCACGAGAGCAGAAGGCTCCACTTTCCCCATCGTCGATACCACCCCGAAGCGCGCGCGAGCGACGCTTGAGAGACAGGAAACCAGCTGCGTCCGCTGAACCTGTCCGCACCCCGGCCGAGTGCCCAGTTCACCACCGCGCCAAGCGTATTTCCGAGACTGGCGACAGCTATCAAAATAACGACCGGATAGCCGGCCAGTTGCATACCGACGAGCACAGCTTCCGATTGCGCCGGAAGCAGCGTCGCTGAGGCGAAGGCAATACCAAACAAGGCTGCAAAAGCGACAAGGTGTTCCACTCCCCGGGCCTCCTGACGGCAGACGAATTTTCGATGCTCCGGCCGGTTGCCTCGAGTGCAGAAGGTGCCGGAGTTTCCTGTCGGTACATGTGGGCTGCTGAAGGTGCGTATCTCGGCCGTTGAATGGAAGGCATGTCGCATATCAGCGCAATACGGTGCCTCTCCTCAACTCGCCATTCTTTGGGCAGCGGCTGCGTTCGCATTTGTGAGAATTGCTTTCGCGGGTTCGTCATGGACCCGCTTTCTCTTTCTCGCTTACCTATCGGTCGAAACAGATGACCCACAGGGAGGAGGGCTACCCATGGGAGAGAAGAAGTTTATCGACAAACACGGTCTTTGGACGGACGAGCAGAGGAGAGCTGCGGCCAAGGTCGAAAAGCAGATCAAGGCCGAAGGGCTGGAGATCGTCCGGCTGTCATGGCCCGACCAGTACGGCCTTCTGCGCGGCAAGGCGCTGACGGTTCCGGCACTTCTATCCGCTTTCAAGAGCGGCTCCGAGATCACGATGGCGCCGTTTTTCTTCGACACGGCGAGCGCGATTGCATTCAACCCGTTCACCAAGGGCGGCGGCTTTGGCCGCGCCGAGCTGAGCGGAAGCCCGAATGTGGTGATGGTGCCGGACCCGACCACGTTCAAGGTACTGCCCTGGGCCGACAAGACGGGCTGGATGCTCGCCGACCTCTATTATCGCGACGGCCGGCCGTTCCCGCTCAGCCCGCGCAACATCATGCGCAACGCTCTGTCGGAGCTGCGGAAGGAAGGCTATGGCTTCACCGCCGGGCTCGAAATCGAATGGTATCTGACCAAGATCGTCGATCCGTCACTCGAACCCGAGGGTCTCGGCGGGCCGGGTTCGCCGGCCAATCCTCCCAAGGTCATGCCGGTTGCGCACGGATACTCCTATCTTCTTGAGAACCACCTCGACGAAATCGACCCCTTGCTGGTGGAGATGCGGCGCAACCTGATCAAACTCGGCCTGCCCCTGCGCTCGATCGAGGATGAGTGGGCGCCTAGCCAGGTCGAAACGACATTCGATGTCATGGAAGGGCTCGAGGCTGCGGATGCCGCGGTTCTGTTCAAGGCCGCGGTCAAGCAGATGGCGCGCCGAATGGGTTATCTGGCCAGTTTCATGTGCAAGCCGGCAATCCCCAGCTTCTATGGCTCGGGCTGGCACATGCACCAGTCGCTCACAGACCTGAAGTCGGGCCGCAACGCATTCGTTCCGAACGAAGGTGAACCGGTGTCGGGTGTCGGGCGTCATTATGCGGCGGGCCTGCTGGCTCACGCGGTCGAGGCGTCGAGCTTCACGACGCCGACGGTCAATGGCTATCACCGCCGGCGGCCTTACTCGCTGGCTCCCGACCGCGCCTGCTGGGCGGAAGACAACCGGGCGGCGATGGTGCGCGTAATCGCAGCCCCCGGAGATTCCGCCAGCCGTATCGAAAACCGCATCGGTGAACCGGCGGCCAATCCGTATCTCTATATGGCCTCGCAGATATTCTCCGGCCTCGACGGGCTGCGCAATCGGCTTGATCCCGGCCCGCTGCAGGAGGAACCCTATGCTGCAGACGTGACGGTTCTGCCGGGCACGCTGAAGCAGTCGCTCGACGCGCTCCAGGGCTCGTCTTTCTTCCGCGAAACCATGGGCGACATGTTCATCGACTACTGGCTGCAGCTGCGGAATTCCGAATGGGACCGGTTCATTGCTGCCGAGGGCGCTGACGCAGCCGGCGGAGAGAATGTAACGCAGTGGGAACATCGGGAGTATTTCGAGCTCATGTAAGCCGGCGGCTGCTGCTGAAACCCTAGTTCTGGAGAAGCAAATGCCGGAGCGCTACCTGCTCGTCTGGTGCTCGCATCAGACACTGCCGGACTATCAGAAAGAAATGCTCGCGGCATTCGACAGTGGAGAAGGGGCATGGGAGATCGTGTCCCTCTCCGACCCGGAGCTCGCCGAAAAGGCTGTCGCATTTGACGGCTTTGTAATCAGCGGCAGCGAGAAATCGGCGCTGCAGACCGACCAGCCCTGGCACGCCACACTGTCCGCTCTGATCAGGCACGCTTGGGTGGAAAAAAAGCCGCTGGTTGGCATCTGTTTCGGGGCCCAGATGGTTGCGAAGTCGATGGGTGGCGAAGTCAGCAGCAATCCCTCCGGCCGGTTCATGCTCGGAGGCGAAACGATAGAGCTTCTGGAGCCACTCGGCAGCTGGTGCGCCGAAGCGGGTTTCAACAGAAGGCCGCGGGTGCTGGAAAGCCACGGCGAGTGCATCAGCATGTTGCCGCCCGGCGCCGAGCTGCTGGCCCGGTCGGAGACGGCGGCAGTCGAGGTCTTTTCTCTCGGTACGGCGATGCTCGGCATTCAGGGTCATCCTGAAATGAGCCTGCGAACGATGAACGAAGTGGTGCTGCCGCTGCACCTTTCCGATGGAAACCTGAGTGCTGCCGATGCGGTCGATGCGCGGCGCTCGCTTGAACGCGAAACAACAGTTGAGGGGCTGCTTGCGCTCTGCAGGTCTTTGTTGGCCGACGGTACGCTGCCCCGGATGCGAAAGGTGACGAGTTGATGAATATGGAACTGGCAACGACCGATCGAACGGATGGCGCCTGGGATCAGGTGGTAACCGACACGCGAGTGCATCGGTCGGTTTATGCGGACCCTTCGATCTTTCAGCACGAAATGGCCAGCATATTCGCCGGCACATGGGTCTATCTTCTCCATGAAAGCGAGATACCCAACGCCAATGATTTTCGCGCTGCGCGGCTGGGGTCCAGGCCGGTTATCGTCACTCGCGACGCGAAAAACCAGCTGCATGTCCTGATGAATCGCTGCACGCATCGTGGCGCGACGATCTGCCGGGAAAAGTCGGGACAGGCAGCGACCTTTACCTGCCCGTACCACGGATGGCGTTTCAAGAACGACGGCAAATTGATGGGTGTGCCGGGCCGTGACGCATATGGCAATGCGTTTTCGCGCGACCGGTTTTCACTCGGCCGGGCCCCGCGCGTCGAGAGCTATCGCGGGTTTGTCTTTGCAACTCTCAATCAGGAAGCTCCGGACCTCGAGACCCATCTGGGCCAGGCGCGGTTCTTCATCGACCAGTGGCTTGACCAGGGCGGCGGCGACGGGCTGGTCGTGCAGTCGAGCGCGCACCGCTTCCATCTCAAATGCAACTGGAAGCTGATCTTCGACAATGCCGGCGACGGCTATCACGTTCCGTTTTCGCACCAGTCGCTGCTCAAGATGACTGCCGACCGGTATGGCGGCGGCGACATGACCTATTTCGGCGATGCCGACAAAAGCTCAATGCGCGTCTACGACCTGGGTAACGGCCATACACTGATCGATCAGCGCGAGGAGATGTACAATCCCTCGGCCTGGAAGCAGCAGCGTCCGCAGCCGGGGCGAGAGACATTTGAAGGATCGGTCGCCGCCAGAAAGCCGCAGGACGAGCAGTCGTCGACACTCGACATGGCAGTCGGCAGCGGCATGAACCTCAACATTTTCCCGAATCTGTTGCTGATCGGGAACCAGATCCAGGTGATCGAGCCGCTGTCTGTCGGAGAGACCATTCTGACCTGGTATGCCACCACCCTCGACGGCGTGGATGAGGAAGTGAATGTGATGCGCATGCGCACGCAGGAAGACTTCCCGATTCTAGGCGAGACCGACGACGCAGCCAATTTCGAAGCCTGCCAGCAAGGCCTGATGTCGATCCCCGAAGAAGAATGGGTCGATATCAGCCGCCATGTGACGACGAATACCGACCGCGCCGAGCGTGACGGCATTGTCTCGGGTCCCGTGACGTCCGACCTGCACCTTCGGGCCTACTTCCGGCGGTGGAAGGAGCTGATGAAAGTGAAACCGAATATCCAGACCCGACCGGAGGGCGACGCGCAATGAACGAACAAACGAGCCCTGAGGCCAAAGCTGCTCCGCAGCCTGCTTCGACCTATATCGACGCCGAACTCTACACGTGGCTTGATGCGGCGTCTGAGGATTTTCGAGCTTTCGATCCAGGCCGGGTCGCCGAAATCGACGGCGTTCATTCCCTGCTCGCAAGCGAAGCGCGGGCGTTGGATGACCAGGCGTTCGGGCCGTGGCTGGACCTTTACGTCGCAGACTGCGTCTATTGGGTGCCGTCCAACTGGCCGGCGTCGAGCGCTGCGCTCACAGTCAGCCTCGAGTTCCACGACCGGCGACGGCTGATCGACCGCGTCGACCGGCTCGGCACCGGCCTTGCCTATTCGCAGCTGCCGCCGTCGCGTACGGCGCGGGTGCTGGGCATGCCCGAGATCTGGAAGCACGAAGATGGCAGAGGCCATATTCGGGCAAGGGCTCCCTTCGTCATGGGCGAAACCCGGGCTGGTGAAAATCGCGTGCTTTCAGGCTGGAATGGTTACGTTCTGCGCCAGACCGACGAAGGTTTGCGCATCGTTGTCAAGCAGGTCAACCTGATCGACGCGGACGAGCCTCAGGGCAACAACTCCTTCTTCCTCTAGGCGTTGTCATGAGACTTCAAAAGCTCCAGGTGCGATCCGTCATGGCCGAAACGCCGGACACGGTGTTTATCGAGCTGGGTGGGCCGCAGCCGTCGGGTCGGGTCGACTACCAGCCAGGCCAGTATCTGACAGTGAAGATCCCGCATGCTTCCGGGACGATCTTCAGGTGCTATTCGGTGTCCACGAGCCCTTACGAAGGCCTACCGCCAGCCATTCTGGTGCGGCGCGTCGAGGACGGGTTGGGCTCGAACTGGATCGCGGACAATCTAAAAGCCGGCGCGACGATCGAAGTTCTGCCGGCCGCCGGGGCCTTCGTGCCCGCCGACCTCAATCGCGACTTTCTTCTGTACGCGGGTGGCAGTGGGATCACGCCGGTTCTGTCGATCCTGAAATCGGCGCTGATCCGGGGTTCCGGCAAGGTGAGGCTGGTCTACGCAAACCGTGCTGCGGAATATGTCGCCCGCGGACAGGAGATCGACGCCTGGGTGAAGCGGTACCCGGAGCGGCTTTCGGTCGTTCACTGGCTGGATGCGGAAAGGGGCTTTCCCAGCGTATCCGATCTCGCGGACATGGGGAGCGGTTTCGCCGGCGCAGATTGCTTCATCTGTGGGCCAGAGCCTTACATGCGTGCTGCGGAAACGGCGGCAAAGGACATCGGCGTTGCCGAAGACAGGTGTCATCTTGAGCTTTTCGAGCTGGGGGCCGGCGAAACAGAAAGCGTTGCCCCGTCCGGCGAAATGGTAAGCATGACGGTCGATATCGGCGGCTCGCTCATCGACGTCGAATGCGGGAGGGATGAGCATCTGCTTGATTGCATGTTGCGTGAAGGATTGAATGCTCCCAATTCGTGCCGGGCCGGAAACTGCGCGGCATGCATGTGTGAGCTCGTCGAGGGAAACGTGAATCTTGGCGAGAATTCGGTGCTGGATGAGGACGATATCGCAGACGGTTGGGTTCTTGCCTGCCGGTCAAAGCCCGAATCTGAAAAACTGACCGTGAAGTTCCCATGAGAGGAACCTGTACGCCAGCTTAGGAGGCGAGCCTGACAGCGGAGTTGAATTCAGAACTTTCCTGGGACCTGGTTCGAGCGTTTCTGGCGCTCTATCGCTATGGCGACTACAAGACCGCCGCCGAGCAGGAGGGCGTCGACGACTCCACACTCAGGCGGAAGATAAAGCTTCTGGAAGACAGCCTTGGAAGCTCGCTCTTTCTGCGCGATCAAGGCAGTCTCGTGATTGCCCCCGGACAGGGTGAGCTTCTCGAGGCGGCACTCAGTATGGAAGCCGCGGCACGGCGGTTCGAATCCGCCGGCGGTGCGCGCACCGGGACAATCCGCATTTCGCTTCTGGACGTATTCCTGCCTTTTATCGCGCCAACGCTGCTCAGCTTTCAGGAGCGTTACCCCGGTTTTGTTATCAATGTGACGACGGAATCGCATTTCGTGGATCTCGAGCGCGGCGGGGTGGACATCGCACTAAGGCTGGCGCGCCCGGTTTCGAATATGAATTCGCTGAAGATCCGCAAAATCGGCGACATCGGCCTCAATCTCTACGGCAGCAGGAAGTATCTTGAGCAGACGCAGGCGGCGGCCGACGGCAAGACCACACATCGGCTGATCGGCACGAGTACGCATTTCTCCTGTCAGGATCATGAATTCGTTTACAGCGCTGTCGACTGGAAGAAGCTCGGGATTTCCGGCGATGTCTCGCTGTGGGCCGACGATGTTTCTTCGACGGCCAAACTCTGCGCCAATGGCGGCGGCGTGGCTCTTTTGCCCGACTTCCTGGCGCGCGAGCACCCTGAGCTCGAACAGCTGCCGGTCGCTGTCGGGCCGCTTACAGCTGAGTTCTGGCTGGTCAGCAGGCTGGATCTGAAGGCCACCTGGCAGCAGGATCTGCTACATATGCTGGTCAAGGCGTGCGCGCGCGCACTGTAACGCAATGACAGGTCTACGGGCTGCGCGCCATACGGCCAAGCGCGTCAACGAAGAACGGCCTGAAAGCCTCCGGATGCTCGCTCATCGGGAAGTGGCCGAGCTCTTCCATCACGGTGATCGTCGCACCGGGAATGGCGTCGGCGGTTCGGCGTGCATCTTCCGGCGTGCATGTCAGATCGTAGGAGCCAACCAGAATGTGGACCGGTGCGCGCGCGGTATCGATGCTGCCGAGCCGGCCAATCAGACTGTCGTCGCGCGTATAAAAACTCAGGTCGCCGCGAAATACACCGGGGCCGCTCATCATGAACATCCACAGCGTGTTCCAGCGTTCCGCCGCCGGTGCATGGGGCGAAATGTTGGCGGAGACCAACGCTGCGCCCATTTCACCGCCATGAGCATCTGGCCGGTGGAACCAGTCGATATCGTACCAGGCCGGCTGAAAGTCACTCGCCTCGATGGCTATGAAGCCGGAGAATTTGTCGCCATGCAGGGCGGCAAGCTGCAGCGCGATACGGCCGCCCATCGAACAGCCAGCGAGAACCGGCTTCTCCAGCTGAAGCGCTTCCACCATGTCCAGAATGGTTTCGATGTAGCTGTCCGTCGTCAGAAGATACTCTTCGGTTTCAAACCCCTCGGGCGGAAGCGACTTGCCGTGCCATGGCATATCGAACGCGATGAGGCGGTTGGATGCGGTGATTTCGCCGTCGTTCAGCAAATGCCGCCACTGGCGCGAGTCGGCGCCGGCCGTGTGCAGGCACAGAACGGGTCGGCCGCTGCCCGCCTCTTCGAAATAGATGCGGTTCTTTCGCCCGCCCGTCTCAATGGTGACATAACGCCCGCAAATTGGCTCGATCATGCCGAATGTACTCCATCTCGCTGCCGGCCCAGGGCCATGAATTCCTTGAAGAAGCGGAGATTTTTGACCAGCACCAGGATGTCGCCGTCGATGCGCGCCCTGCCGATCTTCACCAGTCCGAAAATGTCGTGGAACCCTGGCGCGGGGACCGGTTGCCAGAAGGCCTGCAGCGCCTCGAACTCAGTCTTGAATGCAAAGCGCCACGGTATCTTGCGATCAGGACCGGTTTCGATGCCGGCTATGCGGCCGCGTTCGAAATGCAGCAGATATTCTTCCGCGTCGACCTGAAGAAGGATGGTCTCGCTGAACAGCCTTCCCAGCCGCAGAAGGTGCGGGCGGCGCTCAAGCTCAAGCGCCATTGCTTCCAACCTGTCCAACATGCCTTGCCACTCCATCCGGCTCGTTGGCGCAAGGATGACGCTCGGGGAGGGTGGTCGGCAATGTTGGGCCGGGTATCCCTCCATACCTCATGCGGGAGACGAGGTGGCCGAAAAGTATTGTCCGATACTGGCAGGTGCATTGGAGAGATCACGGCGGTTTGTGAACATGATGGCGAGGATGCAGGCCGGGCCAAAACGTCAGATGTGGCCGCGGTATCACGCCCGAAAAGGAGGAAAAATGCGTAATGTCACCATCGACAGCGTCACGGACGTCGTCATCGGTTCACTCGGCAAGAACGGCGAAATTTCGGACCGGGGTCGCGAGGTTCTTACAGCGCTCATCCGGCACCTGCACGATTTCTGCCGCGATGTGAATCTGCAGCACGACGAGTTCCTCTTCGCCTGCGATTTCCTCGCCCGTGCCGGCCAAACGTGCGATGACAAACGGCAGGAGTTCATTCTTCTTGGAGACATTCTGGGTGTCGAGGTTCTGGTCGACATGCTGACCAACCGCATCGATGGCGTCGAGAGTGAATCGACGGTGCTCGGACCGTTCTATCGCGAGAACCCGCCGGTCCTGCCGAAGGGCGCGTCGACCGCGCAGAAGCAGTTCGACGGCGAAGAAACGGTCTATTTCGAAGGCCACATCCGCGACGTCAACGGCGCCCCGATAGAGGGCGTCACGGTCGATGTCTGGGAGGATGCCCCGAACGGGCTCTACGAGAATCACGATCCGGAACAGCCGGACTACAATCTGCGGGGGCGTTTCGAGTCCGACAAGGACGGGCACTACGCGTTCCGCGCGGTGCGGCCCGTTCCTTATCCGATCCCGGACAACGAAACCGCAGGCGAACTGCTTCGGGCGATGGGCCATCACCCCAACCGGCCCGGGCACATCCACTTCATTCTGTCCAAGGACGGCTATCGGACTCTGGTGAGCCAAGTCTATGACAGTGACAGCGAGTGGCTCGAAAACGACAGCGTGTTCGCGGTGAAAGAGAGCCTGATCGGCAAATTCGAAGCCGCCGGAGACGATCTCGATACCGACCTTCATGTCCAGTTCGATTTTGTACTCAAAGGCGCGGACAAAGCCATCGCCGCTTAAGCCCACAGAAGCGGTGAACCATCGAGCCCTGGCTTCGGCCGGGGCTTTTCTTTTCAAGGGCTTGTGGCCAAGATGAAGGCGAATTCAAGCGCGGGTGCCACCGATGAGCCTCAGTCTCAAACAGATGACCTATTTCGTGGCGGTCGCCGAGGAACTGCACTTCGGGCGCGCAGCGGAAAGGCTGAATATGGCCCAGCCGCCGCTCAGCCGGCAGATCAAGCAGTTTGAGGAAGACATAGGCGCTCTTCTGTTCAATCGCGGCAGGAACGCCATCTCACTGACCCAGGCCGGAGAGCGTCTGTATGAACGTCTTCAGTCGATCCTCACAGACATCGAGGACACCAAGCTCGAAGTCCGGCGGATAGGACAGGGCGCGGAAGGGCGGCTGCGCGTCGGCTTCGTCGGCTCGTCGACATTCGGTCTGTTGCCGACCATCATCAAGTCCTTTCGGGCCAACTATCCGACGGTCAATCTCAGTCTCATACCGATGAACAATTCGCGGTTGCACCGTGCACTGGTCAGGCGCGAGATCGACGTCGCCTTTGCACGCCCGGCACTCGAGGATGTGGAATTCGTGACGCGGCGTCTGGCGGAAGAGGCACTGGTCGCAGCGATCCCCGATACGGTGACGACGCAGGTGCCCGGACAGATATCGGGTGAAGAGATCGCCGGGCTAAACATGATCCTTTATCCCGAGTTTCCGCGGCCGAGTTATGCCGACTTCGTGCTCGGAAATTTCGAGGCGCAGGGCGTCGAGTTTTCGAACCGCGTGTTCACGATGGATCTGCAGACTGCGCTTAGCCTTGTCGCGATAGGCGAGGGTGCGTGTGTGGTTCCGCAGTCCGTTGCCAGCGCGCAGCGCAACGGTATCAAGTTTGCGGAAATCGCCCTGCCGCTGACGAAGACATCGCTGTCGGTGAATCACCGTCTCGACGAGCAGGGGGTGCATGTACGCAACTTTATCACCATCGCTCAACGTGTGGCGCGAAAGACGATCTGAGCTCAGTTCGTCAGCGCGTGGAGACTGCTCTTGCGGCTGTCGCGCCGGTAATGTGCGAGCTTGTCCGGATCGAGCTCGACGCCGATGCCGGGGCCGTCCGGTACATGCACGGCAAAGTCGCTGTAGCGGATCGGCTCTGCCAAGATCTCGTCTGCAAACAGCAGCGGCGCGAACAGCTCGCTCCCCCATTGCAACTTGTCGACGGTGGCAAAGAGATGAAGGGATGCCGCCGTGCCGACTCCGCTTTCGAGCATGGTGCCTGCATAGGTTCCTATCCCTGCGGCGTCAGCTATCGCACAAACCTCGCGCGCCCTTTTCAGGCCGCCTGACTGTGCGACCTTGACCGCAAAAACATCGGCTGCGCGCCGGCAGGCGAGGGCCTGCGCGTCGACTGGACCGTTAAGCGCTTCATCGGCCATGATCGCGATGCGGCTGGAAGCGGTAAGCTCTGCCATGCCGGCTGTGTCGGACGCGCTCAGCGGCTGCTCGACAAGTTCGGCTCCAAGCTCTTCGAGGCCGGCTGTACCCCAGCGGGCGTCGTGCATCGACCAGGCCTGATTGACATCGACGCGGATGCCGATGCCGTCGCCGAGTGCCTGTCTGATCGCGGTCACATGGGCGATGTCGTCGCGGACATTGCGGGTGCCGATCTTGAGTTTGAAGATATTGTGACGGGCGGCTGCAATCAGCTCTTTTGCTTCCTCGATATCGGTGGAAGACACGCCGCTTGCTAGCGTCCACGCAACCGGCATTGACGTGCGAACAGCGCCGCCGAACAAGTCGGCCAATGGCAAGCCTCGCCGCCGCGCCAAGCCATCCCACAGCGCCATTTCGACAGCCGCTCTTGCGATGAAGTTGCCCTTCACGGCCTTCTCCATCCTCAGGATGGCGCCGTTCACATTGTCTGCGGGTAAGCCGTTCAGACACGGAGCAATGAAATCCCTGACGGCGGAGAGGATACTCTCGGGGCTCTCGTTTCCGTAGCTCAGCCCGCCAATGGACGCGCCTTCGCCCAGTCCGGTCGAGCCGTCCGAAAACCTGACGTGCACCAGCACGAAGGACTGCTGGCGCATGGTCGCCATGGCGAGCACGTGGCCGCGTATGGTCGGGATGTCCAAAATTGCGGCGTCAATTCTGTCGATCGTGACCATTCTGGAACTCCAAATCCGGGGGGCATTTACACCCGAGAATGGATCACTCACGCGCACCGGTCCATTGCGGCGGCGGTCTCAGCCGATACCTCTGGATTAGACATCTACGTCGGAAACGCGCACGCGCCCGGCAAAGTCGCATCCGGCGGCGCTACGCACTCCCAAGGATCATGTCCGCGGCCTTCTCCGCGATCATGACGACCGGCGAGTTCGTATTGCCCGAAGTGATGTCAGGCATAATCGAAGCGTCAACGACCCTCAGCCCTTCAAGGCCGTGAACTTTGAGCTGCGTATCGACAACCGCATTTTTGTCGTCCCGCGGCCCCATTCTTGCGGTGCCGACGGGGTGAAATATCGTGGTGGCGATGTCGCCTGCCGCACGAACCAGCTCCTCGTCACTTTCGACGCGTGGGCCGGGCAGAATTTCGATCGGCTGATAGGCTGCCAGGCGCTTGGTTGCCATCAGTCGCCTAGCGTGACGGATCGCCGCCACGGCTGTATCGCGGTCTTCGGTAGTCGAAAGGTAGTTGGGACGGATTTCCGGCTCTGTACCGGGCTGGTTCGATTTCAGCCGGATCTCGCCGCGGCTTGTTGGCCGCAGCGAACAGACCGACACCGTAATCGCAGGGAAGCGGTGCAGCGGGGCGCCGAAACGGTCGAGCGACAAAGGTTGCACGTGATATTCCAGATCCGGCGTCTCAACGCCCGGCCGGGATCTGGCAAAGATGCCCAGCTGGCTCGGCGCCATGGACATCGGCCCGCGCCGCCGAAGCGCATAATCCAGTGCGATCCGCGTTTTGCCGAGCAGACTTGCGGACATGTCGTTGAGGGTGCGGGCGCCGCTGATGCGGAAAATCGTCCGGATCTGAAGGTGGTCCTGCAGGTTTTGGCCGACGCCGGGAAGATCGCGAATTGCAGCGATGCCGTGCCGGCGCAGATCCTCCGCTGCGCCTATTCCGGACAGCATCAGAAGCTGCGGACTTCCAATGGCGCCCGCGCACAATATTACCTCGGTGCGGGCGCGGATGGCCTTTTGGACGCCGCCCTGTCGAAGAACAATACCAGTTGCCCTGCGGCCATCGAACCGCACGCTCTCGACAAGGCAGTTGGTGAATACCGTCAGATTGGCGCGGCGTTTAGCGGGTTTGAGAAATGCGCCGGCGGTACTGAGCCGCCAGCCGCCGGTCTGGTTGACCTGAAAGTAGGACGAACCTTCATTATTGCCGGTGTTGAAGTCAGATACTTTGGGAATGCCGAGCTCTTCCGCACCTTCCCGAACCGCATCCAGGATCGGCCAGGACAAGCGCTGCTCGTCGACGCGCCATTCACCGCCGGTCCCGTGGAACTCCGAAGACCCAGCGAAATGGTCCTCCGAACGCAGAAAATAGGGCAGGACGTCCCCCCAGCCCCAACCGGCGTTGCCCCGCTGCCGCCAACGGTCATAGTCGCGAGCCTGCCCGCGCGAGTAGATCATGCCGTTGATCGAGGAACATCCGCCGAGCACTTTTCCGCGCGGGTACGGGAGGGCTCGGCCGTTCAGCCCGGCCTCCGGCACAGTGGAGAAGCACCAGTCGGTTCTGGGGTTGTTCATCGTGTAGAGATAGCCGACCGGAATGTGGATCCACGGGTAGGTGTCTTTTCCGCCGGCCTCGATGAGCAGCACGGAATGCCGGCCTGATGCCGTCAGCCGGTTGGCGAGAACGCACCCCGCCGACCCTGCGCCGACGATGATGTAATCCCATTCGCCGGCATCGCCGGTTGCTGCAGGGTCGAGGCCCGCCCGCCGGGATGCGTTCTCTTTGCTCATGCCGCTCGAACCGGGTTGCGCAGCAGCCCCACTTTTTCGATTTCGACTTCAACCGTGTCGCCATCGGCCATGAACAGGGGCGGATTGCGGGTGAAGCCGACCCCGCCCGGCGTTCCGGTGACAATGACGTCTCCGGGAACGAGTTCGGTAAATGCGGAGATATAGGCGATCTGGTCGGCGATCGAATGGATCATCTGGTCGGTTCGGGCTTCCTGGACCACCTTTCCGTTGAGACGGCATGCGATCGCAAGGTTTTGCGCGTCGCCCACCTCATCCGGCGTCACAAGATTCGGGCCGAAGGCGCCGGTGCCTGGAAAATTCTTGCCTGGCAGAAACTGGGTAGTGTGGGTCTGCCAATCGCGAATTGAGCCATCGTTGTAGCAGGAATAACCTGCGATATGCGCCAGAGCGTCCTCGCGGGCGATGTGGCGGCCGGATTTGCCGATCACTACCGCCAGCTCGGCCTCGTAGTCGAACTCGCGCGAACATTCGGGCAGAAGCAGCGGCGCCTCATGGCCGCACTGCGAATTGGCAAATCGCGTAAAGAGCGTCGGTTTGGTCGTGGGAGCATGCCGGGTTTCGACCCGGTGTTCCTCGTAGTTGAGCCCCACGCACACGATCTTGTCGGGGTCGGGGATCGGGGGCAGCAGGCGCGCGGCATCGATTGCGATGCGGTTGGATTGCGTTTCGAGTGCGTTTGCGCCCGCAACTGTGAGGCTGCCTTCGCCAATCAGCTGCTTGAGGCCGGTGGCGCCGGCGATTTCGGCAATGGTGGAGTTATCCACCACGCCGATACCGGTTTTGCCTTCATGTTCGAAGGAAACAAACTTCATCTTCCGTGACCTTCCTCAAGCGACCTGAACGGTCATCTCGATTTCGATCGGGGCGTCAGAGGTCAGCTGGTTCTGATAAAGTGCTGCCCGCCCATGAGCGCCTTTTTCGCGGCCCAGCAGCTCGATCCAGAAGTCCGAGGCACCGTTCAGCACCTGCGGCGCATCCTTGAAGCCGGGAGCAGCGTTGATATAGCCGATCATCTTCACAATACGGACAATCTGGTCGAGATCGCCAATAACGGCCTTGATCATCGACAGATGGTTGATCGCGGTCAATCGGGCCGACTGATAGGCATCGTCCAGAGAGATATCGCCGACCTGGCCTGCGAAAGGCAGGATGTCGTTGTCGTTATCGTCAACGGTCGTGCCAATAGTGCCGGACACGTAAAGGATGTTGTCGACGCGCACGCCGGGCAGATACTGCGCCACCGGCTTCGGCGGTCGGGGCAGAACGACGCCCATTTCCTTCAGTCGCGATTCAATACGTCCCATAGTGGCTCCTCAAGAGTTCAATTGATGTCAAAGGTGATGGTTTTGATTTCGGTGACTTCGCGAAGCGTATGCTTGCCGCCGATCCGCCCGAGGCCGCTGTTCTTTCCAGAGGCACCCCCGAACGGAATGTGAAGTTCCCAGTAACAGGTGGGACTGTTGACGTTGACGAGCCCGGCCTGGATCGCCTCCGAGAAGAGGAAGGCCTTGGCCAGGTCTTTTGTGAACACGCTCGCCGCGAGCCCGTGACTGCCCGCATTGGCGACACGGATCATGTCCTCTTCGCTCTCGCAGACGACGATCGGCGCGACCGGGCCAAAGGTCTCCGCCGTGTTGAGCGCCGCGTCGGGCGCGACGTTGTCTATGACGGTAGGAGCATAAAAAAGCGGGGAGCCAAGGTCGGGAAGTCTCTTGCCTCCTGTCACCAGGCGCGCGCCACTCTTCAGGCCGTCGGCAATATGTTCGTCGATCTTGGCGGCAACCGCGGCATTGTTGAGCGGACCCATCGTCGTCCCGGTGGCAAGCGGATCGCCGACGACGTGCCCTTCCGCAATCCCGCGCAGACGATCGGCAAGCGCTTCATGGGTTTTGCGCGTTGCCAGGATACGCCCGCTTGCTGCGCATACCTGACCCGCATTGAAGAAACATCCAAACGCAGCGGCATCGGCCGCGCGATCGAGATCGGCATCATCCAGCACCATGACGGGACCGTTGCCGCCCAGTTCGAGCAGCATCGGCTTGCCGGCACCACGATTTGCGATGGCAGCGCCGGTTTGCGGGCTGCCGGTAAATCCAATGCCGTCGGTGCCCGCATTGCCGACAATTTCGTCGCCGACCACTGGACCCGGGCCGAACACGAGGTTGATTGCGCCAGGCGGCAGATCGGCCTCGACAATGCAGGCCATAAGTTCAGCTGCGCAAATGGCGGTGGAGGGAGCTGGAACCCAGACGGTTCCGTTGCCCGCGGCAAGGCAAGGCGCGAGATACTCGACCGGTATGTTGATAGGGAAGTTCCATGGCGTGACGACGGCGTAGACACCGCGCGGCTGGCGGTAGGAGATAACGCGCTTGCCGGGTGTCTCGACCGGAATGAACTCGCCTTCCATCCATTTGATCAGCTCGCCGGCCTCACGGAAGCCCGAGGCAGCGGCATCGATCTCGCCATAAGCTTCGGTGTGCAGCGGTTTGCCCTGCTCTTCGGCGAGCGTCTTCGCCAGGCGGTCGCGGCGCTTGTCGATCTCGTCGGCGATGCGGGCGCACATTCGGGCTCGATCCCAGCGCGAAAGTGCCGCCAGTGCCTCATGTCCCTTGCGCGCCGCAGCGATTGCCAGGCGTGCATCTTCACGCTCGCCTTCGGCGATGCTGGCAAGCACCTTGCCGGTGGCGGGGGAGACCGCCTCCACCGTTTCGCCAGCCTTCGAAGGCGTCCAACGCCCCCCGATGAAGTGGTGGATTTCGCGCAATTCTGACATCAGCATTCTTTCAGTTCACGGATCGGGTGCGGCAAGCCGTCTGCATCTATTGCCATGCCTTTCACCACCAGCCCCGCGCAGGTCAGCGGGCGGTCGAGTATCAGTGTTTCGCCTGTCGCGTCGGTAAGCTTGGATGGTTCATCGCCGGGGGCGAGGATTGCCAGGTTGGCCTGTTCGCCGGCCCGGATGCGGCCGAGCGGCGGCCGCTTGAGAATGGCGGCGGGCGTCGACGTCGCCGCTTTGAGCGCGGTATCGAGATCGAGGCCGAGCGCGACCAGCTTGTTCAGTGTGGTGAGTACGTCGAAGGCGGGTCCATCAATCGACAGGCAGTGAATGTCTGAACTGATCAGGTCCGGCAGCATGCCTTCGCCCAGCATGATCCTGCAGGTTTCGAAGGAGAACCCGCCCATGCCGTGCCCGATATCGAAATGAACGCCGCGCTCCCGGGCCGCCCAAACCGCGCGCTTGACCAACCCGTCTTTGACCGGGGCATTGGGCGCAGGCCGGAAGCAATGGGTGATGATGTCGCCCGGGCGCAATGAATCGAGGATCGTTTCGATCGTCGGCGGCTCGAAATCGACATGGCACATCAACGGCAGACCGGCCGTTTCGGCGATTTCGAGGCCGATTTCCAACGCTCTGCCGCCGTTCTCGCCGGCGGCAAGCTTGCCGGCGCGAACCTTGAGTCCGACGAGAATGTCCTTGTGGCGGCTGACGGCTTCTATGCAGGCCGACTTGTCCAGAAGCCGCAGATCTTCCGCCTCGCCGATCATCACTTCCTTGGCGAAGCCGAAGATCCCCGGGAAGGAGACGTTGAGGAAGGCGAAGGTGTAAAAGGGGGAGGGACGGAAAATGAATGTGTCGAGGCCAAGCACATTCCCCGCACCTGACGACCCGGCATCCACAAAGACACCAGTGCCCGACCGGCGTGCGACGCGTTCGGGTTTCACCCCCAGCGCCGTGCCGCCCCAATATATATGCGTGTGAATGTCGGTGAGGGCAGGAGCGATCATCCTGCCGCTGCAATCGATCCGCACGTCGCCATCCTGGATGTCGACATCGCCGATCGATACGATCTTGCCGTCCTCGATCGCCAGGTCGGCTTTGAACGTTCCGGCATGGTCCATGGTGTGGACAGTTGCGCCAAACAGAATCGTACGTGTCATTTTCGACAGCCCATTGTCCTTGAAAGCCCTTTTGATCCGGCCATCCTAGCGCATTCCATACTGCTGGATACGGCAGCACGAATTTCCGTAACTAACAAACTGGTCGGTCAAAAATCATAAACTGACTAGTCAGT
The DNA here is from genome assembly GCF_004000235.1 of Mesorhizobium sp. Z1-4. GTDB lineage: Bacteria > Pseudomonadota > Alphaproteobacteria > Rhizobiales > Rhizobiaceae > RCIO01. The sequence continues at coordinate 304,347 of NZ_RCIO01000001.1, read as the reverse complement.
CAATATTGACTTTCGCTAAAAAGAGCAGTAGCCGTTCTGTTATCGGCGGGGCGTATCCCGGCGATACGAACAAATTTTGGGAGGAACTGGATGAGCATCCGGAAAAATGGCTTCTGGCGGGGGTTGGTGCTGGGCACCGCTTGCGCCGCCTTCGCTACCCTGGGTCTGGCTGAAGCAGCGCTGGCCAAGGACACGGTGCGTGTTCGCATCGCCGAATACAGCACAAACACCGGCGACTTCTTTATCGAAATGGCTGATCGCTTCAACGCCAGCCAGGAAGACATCGAAGTCGTGATTGAGCATTTGCCCTGGCCTGAAATGCAGCAGCAGCTGATTACCGACATTTCGGCGGGGACTGCCCCCGACATCTCGCATATGGCGACGCGCTGGATGGCAGGCTTTGCAAAAGATGGCGCCCTTGCGCCGATCGAAGGCCTGATGTCGGAGGAATTCACCGATAGCTTCGTACCGACGTTCCTCGATCTGCAGAAGCTGGACGGTCACACCTGGGGTCTGCCGATCGCTGCTTCGGCACGTGGCCTCTTCTATAATAAGGCACTGTTCGAGCGCGCCGGCGTCGAGGGTCCGCCGGCGACATGGGGCGACGCGCTGGCAGCCGCGAAGAAGGTCTCCGCGCTTGGTGACGACATTTACGGTATCGGCATGCAGGGTACCGGTCTCGACACGGAGGGATACTGGTTCTACTCGCTGTGGACCCATGGTGGCGACATTTTCAATGCCGACGGCAAAAGCGGCTTCGCTTCGCCGGAGGCTGTGGCAGCGACCCAGACTTACATCGATCTGATTGAAGCCGGTGTCACCCAGCCCGGTGTGCTTGGCTCCAACCGCGAAGACCTCCAGAACCTGTTCTCCGCAGGCAAGCTCGGCATGGTGCTGTCGGGTCCATGGCTGAATACCCAGCTGGCTGACGAAGCGCCGGATCTGGCTTACGGTATCTCGCAGATTCCGACTGAGACGGCTGCGGCGACGTATGGCGTCACCGACACCATCTCGATCCTGGCTGGTTCGGAGGTCAAGGAGTCTGCGATGAAGTTCCTTGAGTACATGTTCAATGATGAGAACCGTCTCGCATTCGGCAAACTCGAAGGCTTCGTGCCGGTTCTGAAGTCGATGTCCAAGGAGCCTTTCTTCACCGACAATCCGAAGATGTCAGTGTTTCTCGAAATGTCACCGGTCGCCAAGTTCGCGCCGCTGGTGCCGCATTGGGAAGAAATGGCCGAGGCTCTGAAATCTTCGCTCGCGGCAGCGTATGGCGGCGACTCGGCTCCGGCGGACGCCCTCAAAGGCGCCGCGGACAAGATGAATTCTCTCCTCAACGAATAGGCCGACTTTCGCCTAGACTGTGCGGCGGCGGCTCCCGTTTGCCGTCGCCGCGCACAAGGATCGCTGCATGACGGCTTCGACCACCACCTTAGTTCCGCCTTCGCCTCGCGGACTGCGCCTGTCCAAGGCAATTCCAGGCGCACTGCTGCTGATCCTGCCAAGCCTGCTGCTGTCGGCAATGGTCATCGGCTACCCGATTTTCGACGTGCTTCGCATGTCGGTGGCGGATGTGAACCGGTTCGGCCGTGTTCTCGGCTTTGCCGGCTTTGACAACTTCCTCGCGGCATTCACCGACCCGATATTCCTGCAATCGGCGTGGCAGACCCTGATCTGGACCTTCTGCGTCGTTGGCGGCACGGTTCTGATTTCGGTGCCTATCGCCATCATCCTCAATGAAGAATTCTACGGCCGCACAGTGGCGCGTACCATCATTCTGCTGCCCTGGGCGGTGTCGCTGGCGATGACTGCACTGGTATGGCGTTTTGTCGTCAACGGCGATTTCGGCACCCTCAACACCACGCTGTCGGCGCTCGGGCTGCCATTCGACAATTTTCCATGGCTCGCTGATGCCAGCACGGCTTTCGGTATCGAAATTCTTGTCGGCATTCTTGTGTCTATGCCATTCACCGTCACGATCATTATGGGCGGCCTGACCGCCATACCTGACACGCTTTACGAAGCATCGCGCATGGACGGCGCCCGAGGCCTGCAGGGCTTCAGGCACATCACCTTGCCGCTGCTGCGCCCGTTCCTGCAGATCGCTGTCGTGCTCAACGTGATCTACGTCTTCAATTCATTCCCGATCATCTGGATCATGACCAATGGCGGACCTGCGAACCGGACCGACATCCTGATCACCTATGTCTACAAGCAGGCATTCGGCTTCGGGAAGCTGGGGACGGCGGCTGCCGGATCGGTTGTCATGTTCGCCATGCTGCTCGCCTTCTCGGTGCTCTATCTCTACATGACGCGCTCGCGGGAGGTGCAGCAATGACCTCCAAGGCAAGGAAGAGCCTGATCTGCTGGGGTGCGTTGTCGCCGATCGTCGTGGTGATCCTGTTTCCTTATGCCACGATGCTATCGACCGCTCTCAAGCATAAAGACGAGATTTTCACGTTCGAGCAGACTTGGTGGCCGCGAGAATTTTATCTCGGCAATTTCGCCGATCTCCTGTTCGAACGTGGTTTCGGACAAGCCATCTTCAACTCGCTCTACATCAGCGTCGGGGCGACGCTTCTGTCCTCGGCGGTTGCCATTCCGGCAGCTTACGCTCTTTCGCGGCTCAGGATGCCGGGCAAAGGCGCGTTCCGGAACTATCTGCTGATCACGCAGATGATCTCGCCGATCGTTCTGATCATCGGCCTGTTCCGCATGTTCGCCTATTTCGGAATGATCAATGACCCGCATGCGCTGATCATAGCTCACAGCGCCTTCTACATGGCTTTCGCGGTGTGGATGCTGCAGAGCTATTTCGACACCATTCCGAAGGATCTCGAGGAAGCCGCCTGGCTTGATGGCGCCAGCCGAACCCGGGCCTTCATCAGCGTGTTCCTGCCGTTGTGCCTGCCGGGTGTTGCGGTGACCGCATTGTTCACATTCGTCAATTCCTGGAACGAATACGCGATGTCGCTCACCATGCTGCGCGATGCATCAAGCCAGACTGCGCCGGTGAAAATCGCCTTCCTGACGGGCACGCTCTACGAGACCGAGTGGAACATCATCATGGCTGCAACGCTGATGGCTACGGTACCTGTCGCCATCATCTTCGCGTCGATTCAGAACTACCTCGTCCGGGGCCTGTCCCTTGGCGGCGTGAAATAGGGGCTCACATGGCTGCCATTGAAATCAGCAAGGTCGTCAAAACGTTTGGCGCTGTGAAAGTGCTCGACGGGATCGATGTCGAGGTCAAAGACCGCGAATTCATTGTCCTTGTCGGCCCCTCCGGGTGTGGCAAATCCACGTTGTTGCGCATGATCGCCGGGCTGGAATCGATCTCGGGCGGGCAAGTCGCCATCGGCGGCAGGCGTGTCAATGAGGTCGGCCCGCAGGAGCGTGACCTGGCCATGGTGTTCCAGTCATATGCGCTCTATCCGCATATGACTGCGGCCGAAAATATGGGATTCTCCCTCAAGCTGCGAAATCGCCCTGCGGGCGAAGTGCGCGAAGCGGTTCTGGACGCGGCCCGCCGCCTGCATTTGACGGCGCTTCTCGACCGCTATCCAAGGCAGCTTTCGGGTGGCCAGCGTCAGCGCGTTGCAATGGGGCGGGCGATTGTGCGCGACCCCAGCGCCTTCCTGTTCGACGAACCCCTGTCGAACCTGGACGCCAAGCTCAGGGCTCACATGCGTATCGAGATCCGCCAGCTCCACGACGCGTTGGGTGCCACGTCGGTCTATGTGACGCACGATCAGGTCGAAGCCATGACGATGGCCGATCGTATCGTTGTCATGAATGCGGGCAGGATCGAGCAGGTGGGAACGCCGATCGAGCTTTTCGATACGCCGGCCAACCTATTCGTTGCCGGCTTTCTTGGGGCGCCGACGATGAACTTTTCCGGTGGCGCAGTTGTTCGGGACGATGCCGGCGAATTGCGCATCGCCCTCCAGGTCAGTCCGCGGACACTGCCTTTGCCCGATACCGGTTCGCTCGATGAAGGCGCTGAAATTGTGCTGGGGATGCGACCTCAACATATCGAAATCGTGGGCGAGGATGTGCAGGACGGCGTGATCGACGCGGAAGTTCGCGCAATCGAGCAAACCGGCTGCGAAACGAATCTCATAGTTGCATTCGGGGATGTGGAGTGGACGATCCAGTCCCACCACCGGGTTTTGGCGGCGACAGGGGACGCAATTCGTTTGAGGCTCGATCCGGCGCGTGTCCACCTGTTTGACAAACAGACTGAAAAGCGGCTGTGAACGGAACCTAACGAGGAGCACTTTGATGGCTGGAACGGCAAGAAAGCGCGATCCCGAACGGACCGAAGGCGTGATATTGCGGGCAGCGCGGCGCGAATTCGCGAAGGCCGGCTACGAAGGAGCGCGGGTCGACAAGATCGCCGAACGTTCAAAGATGAGCAAAGGCCTCATCTACCACTATTTCGGCTCGAAGGATAAGCTGTTCCTGGCGGTTCTGGAGGACATCTATCAGGAATTGCGCGAACAGAATGAAGCGCTGATCCTGGACGAGTTCGAGCCCGAGCAGGGCATCCGGCGGCTGATCGATCACACCTTCCGCTATTTCGCTGAAAATCCGGAATTCATCGTCCTGGTGCATTCGGAAAACATCATGCGGGCGCAGCACCTCAAGAAATCCGACAGCATCGGAAAAATGTTCGGGCCGCTCAATTCCCGGCTTGGGGAACTGATAAAGAGAGGCGTGGAACAGGGTCTGTTCCGTCGTGATGTGGATGTGACCGAGCTCTACGTGTCGATCGTGGCACTTGGCTATTTCTTCCTGTCCAACCGGCATACGCTTTCCATCGTCTTCGATCAGGACATGTTTGCCGAGGACGCCATCCCCAAGCGCCAGAAGCACATGGAAGACCTTATCCTGGGTTACCTGCGGCATCCCGGTGACTGACGCCATGAATGCGGATCGCCGGACCGGCTATGCCTTGCCTCAAGCCACGGATGAGCTTTGGGCGGACATTGCGGACACGCCATCGATCCTGGTCGATCTCGATGTGGTGGAAGCAAATATCGAGAATACGGCCAGGCACCTTGCAGAGCGCGGTCTCGCCAACCGCCCGCACATCAAGACCCATAAACTGCCGGACCTCGCACATGCGCAGATCGCTGCCGGCGCTGCCGGGGTTACTTGCCAGACCCTGTTTGAGGCCGAGGTCATGGCTGACGCCGGCATCAGCGATATCCTGATCAGCTACAACGTTCTCGGCGCAGCCAAACACAAGCGTCTTGCCGACCTTGCGGCGAGAGCAAAGATAACGGTGACGGCCGACAGCGCGGAAGTGGTTGTCGGGTTGTCCGGAGCCATGTCGGCAAACGGCGCCGCGATCGATGTGCTGGTGGAGCTCGACTGCGGCATGAAGCGCTGCGGTGTACGCAGTGCCGACGAGGCGGCCGCGCTTGCGACGCTGATTGACGGGTCGCCGGGCCTTACATTTGCAGGGGTGATGGGTTACCCGCCACCCGACAATGGGCGCGCTGCCGCGGCCGCACTCGCTTCGGCAGCTTCGGCGTGTCGCAATGCCGGCCTGGACGTGCGGACGGTTTCCAGTGGCGGAACGCCCGACCTGCGTTACGTCGAGGCCGACGGCGTGATGACGGAATACCGGCCGGGCAGTTACATCTACAATGACCGTTCGCTGGTCGCGCGGGGCGCCTGCACCGAGGCAGACTGCGCGCTGACGGTTCTGACGACCGTGATTGGCGTCTACGGGAGCCGCATCACGCTGGATGCCGGTTCGAAAAGCCTTTCGGCCGATCTGTTCGGCCTGACCGGCCACGGTCTCATTCGCGGCCTTGCCGGAGCCGATATCCATGCGCTGAGCGAAGAACACGGCCACGTGTTGCTCGGATCGGAAAAACCTCCGCGTGTGGGCGACCGTCTGCGCGTTATTCCAAACCATGCATGCGTCGTCACTCATTTGTTTGACGAGGTCATCCTGGTCCGCGGCGACCGGTTCGCGGCCCGCAAGCGGGTCGAGGCGAGGGGGAGGGGATGATGCGCGAAGTCGCCGGCCGCCTGAGTGCGTCCGTCAACAGGCTGGTGGAGATAGTCGTCGGGCTCCTGATGGCACTTCTAGTCGTGGTTGTGTGGATCGGCGTCGTCGACCGCTATCTGTTCCATTGGCAGCTGCCCTGGCCGGAGGCGGTAGCCCGCTATCTGATGATCTGGGCGGCGCTGCTCGCCGTCTCCTGCGGTATCGCGCGCCAGGAACATATCGGCCTCACCATGTTGGCCGACAAGCTCCCGGGCGGCATGCGTCGCGGCGTCTTCCTGCTCCTGGATATTCTGGCGATGGGGCTGTTTGCCTATCTGTTCTGGTATGGCATCGCGTTCGCAATAAGTGGCGCTTCCAGACAGGCGATGATCTTCGGCATGTCTTTGGCGCCCGCTTTTGCGGCCATCCCGGTCGCGGCAGCTCTCGCATTTCTGCAGCTGACGCTGGTCCTGTTCCGTGATCTCGGCGAACATCACGCCGGCAGTCAGATCGAGGACCTGTAAGCATGCTTGTCGTTCTGGTGTTTGTCGGACTGCTGGTATTGGGAATGCCGATCAGTTTCGCGATCGGGCTTGCAGGCGTCCTTGGCCTAATTACCATCGGCGGCGACCAGTTTGTGGCGCTCGGCCCGTCCAAGATGTTCAACGGCCTGAATATCTTTCCGTTCCTGGCAATGCCGTTCTTCATCCTCGCCGGTGAAATCATGTCGCATATCGGCATTACCACGCGGCTGATCGGGCTTGCGAACCTCCTGGTCGGCCGTCTGCGCGGCGGCCTCGCGCACACCAATATGATGGCGTCGGTCTTTTTTTCGGGGCTCACGGGTGCCGCCACTGCGGATGCTGCGGCCTTCGGCCGGACGCTGGTTCCCGAGATGGTCAAGCAGGGCTATCGACGCGACTATGCCTGCGCGGTGACGGCCGCCGGATCGATCATCGGACCGACCATTCCGCCATCCAGCCTAATGGTCGTCTACGGGTCGCTTATGGGCGTCTCAATTGGCGGCTTGTTTGCAGCCGGAATCCTGCCGGGGTTGCTGATCTGCGCCGCCTGTATGGCGGTGATTGCCGTCGGTGCCCGGCGGCGCAACCTGCCACGCGCCGAAACGCGGGCATCGCGCGCCGAAACCTTGCAGGTGATACGCGATTCCATCACAGCGCTGATGATGCCGGCGATCATTCTGGCTGGCATCCTCGGCGGTGTCGTCACGCCGACCGAGGCGGCAGCACTGGCGGTCGCATATGCCGCTTTCATTGGCTTTTTTGTCTACCGGACGCTTACCGTCGCGGCGCTGTTTGCGATGCTTGTGCGCACGGCCCGCATAACGGGCGTTGTCTTTGCCATCATCGCATTTGCCAGCATTTTCGGATGGTGGTTGAGCTTCAACCAGCTGCCGCAGGCGATCGCAGGTGCAGTTACGGGGATTTCCGACAATGGCTATATTGCGATCCTGCTCATCATAGGTGTTCTGCTGATTATCGGCATGGTCATGGACATCACGGCCATCCTGATCATCCTGGCACCGGTGCTTACACCCCTGGCGGTGCAGGTCGGACTCGATCCCCTGCATGCCGGTATCGTCTTCGTTCTGGCGCTGAATGTCTCGCTGATGACGCCGCCTGTCGGCGCGTGCCTGTTCGTTTTGTCTTCCGTCACCGGAGAGCGCATCGAGCGCATTGCCGTACAGCTCTGGCCGTTCCTGCTGGCCGAATTGGCCATACTGCTGCTGATTGCATTCTGGCCGGGGCTTGCGCTGCTGTTGCCTGAATGGCTGGGGTTCCTGTGAGCCTCATCGCGCCCGGCCTGCCCGCAAAGGCATGTTGCCGCGGATCAGGCCTCGCGCCGCTGTGCCGGCACTAATACGCCTGACATGAACCTGTTCACGAACCAATCAACGCAACGAAAGGACAGCTGCAAGATTAACCGACTAGTCAGTTAATTCCGGATGTTCCGCATCCTCAACCTCGTGGAGGAAACCATGAAAACCAGAAATCTCGCACTCGGTCTGCTAGCCGGAACATTGTTCGGCGCAAGCATTGCTTCGACAGCCATGGCCGACGCCGTGCTGAAATTCGGCCACGACACCAAGGCCGATCCCTATGACAATCCGGCGCATGCATGCGCGGCGGTGTTCGCCAATATCGTTGAGGCCGACACCAATGGATCGATCAAGGTGGAGATCTTTCCCACTGCCCAGCTCGGCACCGCCACTGAACATGTTCAGCTCGTGCGCGATGGCGTCATTCAGGCCACTCTATCGTCTACCGGTCCCCTGGCTTCCTATTATCCACGGATCGATGTGCTGAACCTGCCGTTCGCGTTCGATTCCAACGCCGCGACCTATGAGGTGTTCGATGGGCCTTTCGGCGAAGCACTGGCTTCGGATATCGAAGATACGCTGGGCGACGTCGTGGTTCTGGGCTTTCCCGATACCGGTGGGTTCTTTGCGGTAACAAATTCGCGGCGCAAGATCGAAAAGCTGGCCGATTTCGAGAATGTCCGCATCCGTACGATGACGTTGCCGTCACACCAGACGATTGTTCAGGCGCTTGGAGCGGAAGCCTATCCGTTGCCGTGGGGCGAGGTTTATTCGGCTCTCCAGACCAAGGTGATCGACGGGCAGATGAACCCGATCCCGATCATCGCTTTTTCCAATTTCTCCGAGGTGCAGCAGTATCTTACGCTGACCAATCACCTGTTCTCGCCATACACCTTCATCCTCAACAAGAGCTTCTGGGACGGGCTCGAGCCCGGGCAGCAGCGTATCCTGGGATATGCCGCGACGTCTTGCATTGCGGCGAGCAGGGGGCTGTCGCGCATCATCGAGGCATCCGACCGCGGCCTTGCCGGCCTGAAGAAGGAAATGGAGGTGACCGCGTTCACCGCCGATGAACGCGCAGCGATGAAGGCGGCCACGCAACCGGCTTTTGAGGCGCATGTCGAGGCCAATCTCGATCAGAAGGCCGGCGAGTTGCTTTCGCTGATGAAAGAGCGGCTCGAGCGGGCCAACGGAACGCACTAACCTAGTTAGGCGCGCCGGGGGCGGGATCGGCCCCGGCGTCGGCCGATGCGGGGCCGCCAAACTGTCAGTCCGGAAATGGTCGGCAGAGACTTTGCGAGAAATACGGTCGGATTGGAGGCCTGGTGGCGGTCTCCGTTTGAGGCTCGCTCGGCTAAACCACCGATACCTTGCAGCCATTTGCCGTCCAAACTGGAAATGCCGGAAACACGAAGATGGTTGGCTGTGGGTCCACACGCCAGAGAACCGGTCTCGGGTGCATTTACCGGAAATTTACAGGGAATTTCGGGTCAAGCGGGCCGATCTGCAGCTGATTTCGCCTTTCGTACAATGTGCATCTTCGACTGCCGCTAAATCTTCAGGTCGATGTACTGGCTCTCCTTGCGCACAAATTGACAGCGCTAGTACAACGTTGTACTAGTCCAAAAAAACGGTTGTGGCAACTCAACTTCTGGGAGGAAGAAAATGCGTAGATTGCTAATTCTCGGCGCAACTGCCCTTACCGCGATAGGCAGTTTCGCTTCGTCGGCGATTGCCGACGTCACCGTCACCTATCCGTCGGGCTGGGAGGAGCTGCTCGAACCCGCTTTCCGCCAGTTTGAAAGCGAGACGGGTGAGAAGGTCGTTTCGGTGGTCGTGCCGAAAGACATCGATCAGCGGCTGGTGGTCGACTTCGCGGGCGGCGCGGCCTCGGACGTCGTCGTCTACGACAGCTACCGCACCTCGGAATACACGGAAAGCGGCTATCTGGCGGACCTGACCGGCTATGTGGGAAACTGGGAGGACTGGCCGCTCTACTTCGGCTCTCTGAAGGAGATATCGACCATCTCCGGCTCCGTGCGTGGCATCCCCAATTACACCGATGTGCGCATGCTCTGGTATAATCGCGCCATATTTGAGCAGGCGGGTATCGAGGAACCGTGGAAGCCGGTTGACTGGAACGAGGTTCTCGACACCGCAGAGAAGATCAAGGCCGCCCTGCCGGAGATTGAGTATCCACTCTATTTCCCCGTCGGAACGAAGATGGGCGAAGCCACGACCATGCAAGGCTTCTACATGGCCCTTCTGGGCGCCGACGCCAGTGAGGGTGGTCGCAACCGTCTGAGAGACTGGAATGAGGGCGTGTGGATCGGCGACAGTCCGGCGATCCGCAAGGTTCTGGGGCTTTACCAGGACATTTTCGTGGAACGTGGTCTTTCCGCCCGCGAGCTCTACTATACCCCGGATGTATGGGGTGACATGCGCCGCGCTTTTGCGGAAGGCAAGATCGGCATTATGGCCAACGGGTCCTGGGAGTACCGCAGCGTTTGGCGTGCTGTCGGGACCGAGAAGACACCTGCGGAAATCGATGCTTTCATGGCCTGGGCACCCTTCCCGGGAGACGGTTCTGAAGGGGCTCCGGAGTTCAGCAACATCTCCGGCGGCTGGAATTTCGGCATCAGCGAACAATCAACCCAGAAAGACGCCGCATGGAAACTCATCGAGACCATTCTGGATGGGCCCAAATACGCCGCCTGGGTGGCCAAGCAGGGCCGTGTAGCCGTGCGCAGGGACGCGCTGGAGGCACCTGAGTACAAAGCCGACGCCTATCTGAGTTCGCTGTCCCCGCTGCTTGAGCGCACGACAGGCCGGGACACTTACCCTGGATACTCATCCGTTTCCGCATTCATTCAGGAAGCCACGGCGGCGATCCTCGACGGGCAGTCGATCGATGATGCCGTCGGCGCCTACCGGACAAGTCTTGAGGACGAGTTCGGCGCGGACGAGGTTAAGGTCATCCAGTAGCGTTCGGATCGCCGCGAACACCCCACGGCCCGACACGGGTCGTGCCGCAAAAAAAACGGCAGGCGCGTTTCGGCGGGCCTGCTCGAAACGGTCCCCTGCGCGCCAATATGAAAACACCATTGAGACAGCGAGAGCACGTTGATCGCCACCTCACACGTCTGGCTCCGCCGCTCAGCGGCACCACTGGTGGTCGGTGCGCTGCCGGCCATTCTTTTCATCATGCTGTTCGGCGTCTATGCGGGCTGGACGATCGCCGTAAGCTTTACCGACCTTGCCCTTCTGGGGCGTAAGGCGATCGAACCCAGTTTCGTCGGCTTCGACAATTATGTGCGGCTCGTAGCGCGCGACGGCTTTCTGGGTGCGGTGTGGACGACCACTGTCTTCACCTTCTTCTCCGCGATCGTCGGCCAGTGTGGCATTGGCTTTCTGCTGGCGGTGATACTCAAGGGTGGAAAAAAGAGACTGCGCGGGATCGTTGAATTCTCGCTGCTTTTCGGCTGGCTTGCACCCGATGTGGTGGCGGCCTTCATGTGGAGCGCGCTTGCGAGCCCTGACGGGCTGCTGAACACGGTAATTCTTCGGCCGCTCGGCTTCGAACGTGTTCATCTTCTCAATCTTTATGCGATGGAACTGGTCGTCATTTCGAACATCTGGAAAGGCACAGCCTGGTCCTACCTCCTGTTTTCTGCCGCGCTCGACACCGTATCCCGTGAAGTGGTGGAGGCTGCCTATGTCGACGGGGCCAATGCCTGGCAGCGCCTGCGATACGTTCTCGTGCCACTGCTCAGGCCGCAAATCGCCACCAATCTCCTGCTTGTGACAATCTGGACCTATGCGTTCTTCTCGCTGATCTGGGCTCTTACCGGCGGCGGCCCCGGCCGGGACACCGAAGTGTTGTCCATCTACATGTACAAACAGGCATTCGAGGTTGGGAAGCTCGGCTATGGTTCTGCGATTGCTATAGCCATGATGCTGATAGTTGCCGGACTTTCGGTTCTGTACGTTCGCCAGGGCAAGGACGCACTCAGATGATTGCCGGGATCAGACCTTCTCCGGCGCGTACCATCTCGGTCAATCTGCTGCTGGGTGCCGTCATCATCGTGTGGCTCAGCCCGATGAGCTGGCTAATCATGACCTCGGTCGACCCCGAGGCTTCGGGAAGTTTCTCTGTTCCAAGCAGGATAAGCCTCGAACATTTCGCAGTCGTCCTCTCGGGCACATCGCTGCGTCAGTTCATCAATTCGCTGGTCATCGCCCTTGCGACGGCCATGCTGACGACGGCGGTCGCCTGTATGGCCGCATATCCGTTCTCACGGCTCAAAATTCCCTACAAGGACACGCTTCTATGGAGCCTGGCGCTGCTGCGCATTCTGCCGTCCACGGCAATCATCATACCGGTGTTTCTGACAGGCCGTGTACTCGGACTTCTCAACGCCGGCGGGGTGGTTCTCATCCTGACCCTGATGAACCTGCCCTTCGCCATTCTTCTGCTGAAGAACTTCTTCGACACGATACCGACCGAGCTTGAGGAGGCGGCCTATATTGAGGGCGCCACCCTGACTCAGAACCTGCTGCACGTTGTTTTTCCCCTTTCGCGCGCGGGTCTGGCCGTCATCTGGTTCATGGCCTTCACCAGCGCATGGAACGAGTTCCTGTTTCCTTTCGTGATGTTGCGAAGCGACCAGGAATTCCCGATGGCCGTGGGTCTTTATGCGGCGTTCGGACAGTATGGAACGACCGACTACGGGTTCCTGACGGCCTATTCGATCATCTACGCCGCACCCGCCGTTCTGGTCTACTTCCTCCTCAAGCGGAATCTGACGACCGGTTTTGCCGGCGTAGGCGTCAAGGGATAACAATATGAACATCGCCAAGCAGCAGGAGAAGCTTCTCCGGTTTCTCAGCGAGCTGCGCGAACATTGCCAATGGCGGGACGGCAGCGCCGTACAATTGCATCATAAATCCACCGAAGCGGGCCAGAACGATGTCCTTGCCGAGGACTGGAGAACCTGGCCGGTCGCGCCCGCAGATCTCGTTTTCGGAGGTACGCGGTGCCACCACTGGTTTGCGGCTGAGATCGTCATGCCAGTCCCCCCCGAGGGCTGCGAACTGTTGCTCATGGTGAACGTACAGAACGACGTTCTTATGGGCCGTACGCAAGGTCAGGGTCTTGTCTGGTTGAACGGCGAGATTCTTCAGGCAGTAGACGGCTACCACGCCGAAATCGTGCCTGGCGACCGGATATGGCCCGGCGAAACCGCCGTCCTGAAGATCAACCACTGCACCGCAGACGATACGCTGCTTTGCGGATATGGGATCGAGACTTTGTGGCGCGATATCGCGGCCACCGCGCTCTACTACGATCTTTCGGTGCCCTTCGAGGTGGCCATACGCCTGCCGGACACCGATCTGCGCAAACATCGCATGTTCGACCTCATTGACCGGGCGCTTTTGGCGCTGGACTTCAGGGACCGCGCCAAATTCTCGACATCGGTTCCGCACGCTGCGGCGATTGCTGCCGGAATCTACGCCATGTCCGACACGGACGACAAACCGACGGCGAGCTGTGTTGGCCACACCCACATAGACGTGGCCTGGCTGTGGCCGGTTTCCCAGACAAGGGAAAAGATGGTGCGCTCCATGGCGACCGCGCTCAAGCTGCTCGACGAAAACGCGGATTTCGTATTCATGTACAACCAGTGCGTTCTGTTCGACTATCTGGAACAGGACGCCCCTGAACTGTTCGCCAGAATCAGGGAGCATGTGAAATCCGGCCGCTTCGAGATCGAAGGCGCAATGTGGCTGGAACCGGATGTCAACATCATCTCCGGCGAATCCATGGTGCGGCAGATCCAGCGCGGCAAGCGCTACCATCGCGATCGTTTCGACATCGACCCGAAAATCCTCTGGTTGCCGGATACCTTCGGCTACTCCGCTGCGCTGCCCCAGATCATGCAGCAGTCCGGCATCGAGTTCCTGGTGACCAGCAAGCTTTCCTGGAACGACACCAATCGCATGCCCTATGACACCTTCTTCTGGCAGGGCATCGACGGCACGAAGGTCAAGGCCTATCTAATCACCACCCAGAAGGACGACGCGCCGACGATCCGCACAAATTACGGGCCGAGCCTCGACGTGTCCTACGTTCAAGGCGCGTGGCAGCGTTACGAGCCGAAGGGCCTGAACGACAACTACCTGATACCCTACGGCCACGGCGACGGCGGCGGCGGCGTCAATCAGCAGATGATCGAGATTGCGCGCCGAATGGAGCGCGGCATCCCCGGAAGCCCGAAGCTGAAATTCGAAGGCATCGCACCATTCCTGGAACGGTTGGGAAGTGCCATGGACGCGAACCAGCCGCGGTTTCCGGAATGGGTGGGCGAGCTTTACCTCGAATACCATCGCGGCACCCTGACATCCGTTGCACGCAACAAGCTCAAGAACCGCCTGGCCGAAAACCGCATGAAGGAGCTGGAACTGCTTCAGTCGCTCCTGCGCCTGATCGATCCCGAGGCGGATTCGGGCCTCGGGCAAATGTCCGAGTTCTGGCGCATCGTCCTTTTGAATCAGTTCCACGACATTCTGCCGGGAACCTCGATCCGCGAGGTCTATGAAGACAGCGACCGCGATTATGAAGCGCTTTTCTCGAACACGCAGGCGCTTTTGCACCGTCAACTCCCGCTACTGACCGACGCTCCGCTCGCCGTGATCAACGCGACCGGCACGGCGCGCGATGGAGAGCTGGCGGCAATCCCGGTCGAGCTGATGGACGGGAAGAACAGGGTGGCGACGCCGCAAGGCGAATTGCCGGCGCAGCAGATCACCCGCGCCGATGGAACGACGGCGTTTCTGGCACCTTTGCCATCGGTTGCGCCGCTCGGTCTGACGGGCCTTGCGCCCGTCGCGGGACCGGACGCGACGCCCAATTGGTCGTCGGATCTCTCAGTGAGCGAGCGCTTGCTGGAGAATGGAAAGCTGCGTGTGGTCTTCAACGATGCCGGCGAGATCATCTCGCTCTACGACCGGCAGCTCGAACGCGAGATGCTGGAACCCGGCGGGCGGGCGAATGAACTGACGGCTTTCGAGGACAAGCCGGTCAACTGGGACGCCTGGGATATCGACTGGTATTTCGACCAGAAGAGCTGGCCGATCGATACGCTGACACGGTTCGAGATCGCGGAGGACGGTCCGTACCGCGCGGCGCTCCGGATCGAGCGTGTCTACAACGCCTCGCGCATTGTCCAGATTGTCTCGCTGGCCCACGATGCCGACACGATCGAGTTGGACACATTCGTGGACTGGAAGGAAAGTCAGACAGTCCTCAAGGCTGGGTTCGATTTTGCGCTCTCCACCAGCCAGGTTCACTCGGAGATCCAGTTCGGGCATGTCACGCGCGCCTCCCATGCCAATACCAGTTGGGACTGGGCGCGGTTCGAGGCGAGCATGCACCGCTGGGTCGCACGCGCCGAGCCGGAACTCGCCATCGGGCTGATCAACGACTGCAAATATGGTTATGACGCGCGTGGAGGCAGGCTGCGGCTCACCCTGATAAAATCGGCGGTCCACCCTCTTGCCGATGCCGATCGCGAGACCCACAGGATACGCTACGGCATAACAGTCGCACGCGGGGCCTCACCTCTCGAACGCGTTGCACGCGCAGCAGAGGCATTCAGCCATCCATTGCAGGCATTCCCCGCCGTGGCCACTGGGCATCCTCGTTCTGCGCCGACCGTCGCACAGGTAGCAGCCACAAATGGCATTCTCAGATGCGATGCGTCCAACATCGCCATTCACGCCGTTCTGCCCGGCGAGAACAAGGACGAGATCATCGTCCGCTTTGTCGAGGATGGAAACCGACCCGTCACCGTCGCGGTAGAGACGCAATTTCCCATCGCAAGGGCACGCCGGATCGATCTCCTGAACCGCCAGATATCCGATCTTGTACTGGATGGAGACCGAACGCTCCACCTCACATTCAGGCCGTTTGAGATTCAGACACTCGCTTTCACCGCGATGCGCGACGGAAACTGAAGGAAATTCAATGGCTCTTCTCCAGGCGCGGCACTTCTGCAAGGATTTCGGGGCGGTCAATGTGATCCCCGATCTGAGTATTGATATTCAGGAAGGCGACTTCACCGTTCTGGTCGGGCCTTCGGGCTGCGGCAAATCCACACTTCTGCGGATGATAGCCGGTCTCGAAGATATCACGCGCGGAGAGCTTCTCATCGACGGGCGGCTGGCCAACGATCTGCACCCGCGCGAGCGTGGCATTTCCATGGTCTTTCAATCCTACGCGCTCTATCCGCATATGAGCGTTAGCGAGAATATCGGCTTCGGGCTGAAGCTGGAGGGTTGCAGCAAGGCCGAAATCAAGCAGCGTGTCGGCGATGTCGCCGACGCTTTGCAGCTGGGAGAGTTGCTACACCGGAGGCCGGCACAGCTTTCAGGCGGACAGCGCCAGAGGGTTGCCATCGGCCGGGCGATCGTTCGCAAGCCCCGCATCATCCTGTTCGACGAGCCACTCTCCAATCTCGATGCAAAGCTGCGCGTCGAGATGCGGATGGAACTGATGAAGTTTCACAGTAACCATGGCATCACGACTATCTATGTCACCCACGATCAAGTGGAGGCGATGACGATGGCCAGCAGGATCGCGGTGATGGAGAAGGGGCAGATCCGTCAGTTCGATACGCCCAAGAAACTGTTCGACGCGCCGACCGATCCTTTTGTCGCCGGCTTTATTGGCTCGCCACAAATGAACCTTTTCGAAGTCAGCAAAGTCGATGGCAAGACGCTTGTCACCAAAGAGGGAGCCACGATCAGCTTTGCTGGCCTTTCATCGGACAGGATAGGCCATGCAGCCACGATCGGCGTGCGGCCGGAGCATGTCAGCATTGGCGGGAAAGAGGGTGAACTGGCATTCATGGCGCGGGTCGACCTGATCGAGAATCTGGGCGATGAGAGCATCGTCCATCTCGTTTCCGGCACACAGAAGATCACGGCGCGCGCGTTCTATGGAGCCGAGTGCAGGGTCGACCAGGAGGTCCGGCTGGGTTTCAGGGAAGCGAATACCCACATGTTCGACCAGGCTGGCCAGCGCCTGGCATAGCAGCACGTACCCGACCTTCCAAGGCGACCCAGCGGGTATCGGACCGATCCCATTTATCCCTGCGAAGCTGGAACAACCGTCGATCGTGGGTTTCCAGTTGGCGCCTTCGGCTATTCCTGCCGCCAACTGAAAACGGGCGCGCCCACAATTTGCAGATCTTCCGCCGGCTCGCCATCGATACTGCGTAGTAGGAACCGGGCGAGCACGCGCCCGGCCTCCATAAGATCCTCTGAGACCGTCTCGACGCGCGGGTGGCAAAAGTCGAGTATGGAAGACGTCTTGCGGGAAACGATGTCGATGTCCCTGCCGATCTCCACACCGGCTCCGTGCAGCGCATCGACCATGGCCAGCGTGCCGACGTCGCTCGAGGAGATGATGCCGTCCGGCAGCCTGTCTGCACGCGCGGCGTCGCAAATCGCCTGATGCAGAGCTGCTGCGTATGGGGAAACGCCCGAGCTGGGAAATACTTGTCCGATCTCTACACCCGTTTCTGACGCGGCGCGCTCCAGACCGGCCAAGGTGTGCTCCAGATAGGTGAGGCCCGTGGAACCCGACGTGTATGCCAGCCTTTGGCGTCCCTTGGCGGCAAGCCTGCGGGCCGCGAAATACGCAAAGCTCTCATTGTCGAAATCGTAATAGGGATGTTGGGGCTGCAGCGCCGTGCGACCGTGGGTGACAAACGGAAACCCCATTTCCATGAGCAGCCGCGCCCGGACATCCTGCGGTGAGGTGTTGGTGAAGATTATTCCATCCGCGCGCCGCATCGCAGCGATGCCGCGAAACAGCCTGACTTCGTTCATGCCCTTGAATACCGGCGTCAAGGAGAGTTCATAACGTGTCCCGCTCAGTTCCGAAGCAACACCGGACACAATCTGGCGCTCGAAATCCGAAATATCCTCCGAATGATCGAAGGCTACCGTGATCGTGTAGGTTTTTCCCGTACGCAGACCAACGCCCGAACGGTCCGGACGATAGCCGATCTCATTGGCGACCTGACGAATGCGCTGAACGGTCTCGGCGCTGAAATTACCGTCACCCCGCAGGGCTTTGGATACCGTCGTGATCGCCAGCCCCGTCCTTTCGGCGATCGACTTCAAAGTCGGGCGATTTCCGACCGTGCCTGTTCGCTTATGCTGCGCCATGGCGGCCTTGGGTCTGGTTTCCTGGAGAGGCGGTCACACGCTCAAACGACCGAGCGGCCGCGCGCATTCAGGTTCCAAAGAACTTAATGCATGGCAAACCCGAGGTCTAGCATTCGTGGGCGCAGGCCGACTGCGAAAGCCGGCTTTGATTGAAGGCTACCATTTGAGGCTACACATTGGGCCAACGGACCGGATTGGCGTTCGAGGAATAGGCGCTGATCGGCCCACTTCCACCTACTGAACGAGATGTTCGATCCTGGGCTTTGATGGCGCATTCCAGAAGGAGTCGGCTGCAATGAACAAGGCCGCGGGCGGTTCGGCCTTCGCCGCGTTCATGGGCTTGGACGGATCTGACCAGAGTCGACAAGGCAAATTACGCATGCCCGCGCGCTCCGGATCATAGGTTGCGAGCAAGACATCTTGCCGACTCCCGCGCAGTCGTGGAGCTGGAGAACATGTTAATAGCGTCTGCCGGGTTCGGCCAGATAGGTCTGCAAGGTTGCGCGCGTGCCTTCACGCCATACCATGGTCAGCGCAGCCGCAAACGCTCCCAAAAATCGGCTGTCCTGCCCCAATGAGCCGTAGATGTCGTCCATGGCCAGCCAATTGGCGGGGTTGTCCTTCGACAGTCTTGCCCGGGCGGTCAGGCGGTCCCAATTGGGGTCGTTGGGCGCTATCACGTTTCCCGCATCTGTCGTTCCGCAGCAATATCGGCACCAGAATGCCGAAACAAGCGCCAGTCCTTCGATCGATGCGTTGTCGCGCAGGCGGTCGCGCAATGACGGTAGAATGAACTTCGGCTGTCGGTTCGAACCATCAAGGCACAGACGGGATATTGTGTCGCCAATTCTCGGGTTGGCGAAGCGCTGCTCGATCAATCGACAGTAGTCTGCCAGATCGGTGTCAGGCACGGGCGGCACCACAGGAATGATTTCGTCACATGTCACCCGATGAAGGAATTGCCGTATCAACGGATCATTCATCGCATCATGAACGAAATGGATGTCCATGAGCGCCGCCGGGTAGGCGATGGTGGCATGCCCCCCGTTGAGAATACGGATTTTCATCAGCTCGAATGGCTCGACATCGGGTACGAACTGGACGCCGACCTTTTCCAGCGCCGGCCGGCCAGCCGGAAAATGATCTTCTAGCACCCACTGCCGGAACTCCTCGCAAAAAACCGGCGCTGCATCTTCAATGCCGAACTCGCGGCTTACGATTGCGCGCTCGCGGTCCGATGTTGCGGGCGTGATGCGATCCACCATCCCGCTGGGAAAAGCCACATTGGCGACGATCCACTCGGCCATTTCGGAATCCATCAACCGGGCCAATCCGACAACGGCGTCGCGAGTTACGCGGCCGTTTCCCGGGATATTGTCGCATGATACAACCGTAAACGCCGCAATTCCTGCATCCCTGCGTGCTCTGAGGCCCAGATAGATGAGGCCAAAAACCGTTCGGCAGTCTTCGGGATTGCGGGCGTCTGCGAGAATTTCGGGGTGGGTCGGATCGAATTGTTGCGTTGTCGAGTCGATATAATACCCTCCCTCGGTCACCGTCAGCGATACGATGCGGATTTTTGGGTCGGCAAGCTGCCTGACCACCTGGGCCGTCTCGCCGGGTGTGATCATGCCGATCATTACGCTCGTTACTCGGGCACGAGCCGCTGACGCGTCCTGCTCGACCACGGTGCTCAGAAAATCCTGGTTCTCTAGTGCTGATTTCATCTTGAGGTCTTCGGTGCGAGTGCCTGCACCGATGACAGCCCAGTCATGGTCGAGACCGGCATTGAACAAATCGTCTAGATAGACGCTCTGGTGTGCCCGATGGAAATTGCCCACACCGAAATGGACGATGCCTGCTGAAAGACTCCGCTGCGCATAGGTAGGGACGCTCGCGGTTGCCGCTATCGTGTCGAGATTGTCCAAGGAAAGCCGGGTCATGGAAGCTCCAAAAATGATCGGCCGATCTGTGCGCCGCTGCCGAAACTATCGGTTCGGGGAAATTCCGCTCAGTAGCTTGCCACCCGCACCGGCCCAGGCTCACTTGCCAGCATCATTGCGTCAAAGTGTTTCGCTATCAGGCGGCATCTGAGCTCGGCAAAGTCCGGGCTTTCCCATAGGTCGTTCAGCTCCTGAGGATCCTGCTGGAGATCGTAGAGTTCCCCAAGGTCGACGCCGTGATAGATGCAAAGCTTGTAACGGCCATCGAAATACATCGTCGCTCGGCTCTTGCGCCCCTCCGGCAAACCGAGTGCGTCGAAATACTCGCAAAGAACATGCGACTTGTGGCGGTCTGCCGGCAGGACGCCGCTCAACAAGGGGTAAAGCGATCTTCCTTGCATACCCAACGGCTCGGGCAGGCCGGCGGCCTCGAGTAGCGTCTGGGGGATATCCACCAATTCAACCAATGCCCGCGAGATCACCCCGTCCCTGATTTTTTCGGGCCACGAGAACATCATCGGCACCCTGGTCAGGCCTTCGTAGAACCGGCATCCCTTGTATATCAGGCCGTGATCGCCGAGCAGTTCGCCGTGATCGCTCATGAACAGGACAATCGTGTCGCCACGCTGGCCTGTCAGGTCCAGTTCGTCCATCAGTTCGCCCACCATGTCGTCGATGAAGGCGATCATGGCGTGGTAGCAGGCCTGTATCTGCTTGGCGTCATAGATGTCGGGTGGAGTATCATGTGTCGCCGAGGCATCGCGCTCAGGCGTGCCTTCATAAAGTTGATTATCCGGGTCTCCGCGCCGTGGGTCGATAGCCACGCGCGCCTGCTGGTCCACATCCACGAAACGTTGCTGATGGGCGATGTCGCTTTCGGCGAAAATCGGACCGGGCATTTTATTGCGGTCAAACTTTTTCAGGTATTCCAACGGCGGATCAAAGGGCGGATGGGGATCGAAAAGATTCATGCTCAGGAACCACGGTTTTCCCTTGTGCCGCCTGATAAAGGACTTCGCGCGATCGCCGGCCCATCTGGTCTGGTGCAGATTGCTATCGACACCGGCCCCATAGGCGCGAGACGGATCGTAGATAGCAGCAGCATCTATGCCCTTGTCTTTCAGCCAATCGTGATAGTCGTGCTTTTCGGGCCAATCAGGATCGGGATGATGGCTCCAGTAAAATTCATCATACCCGTCGTCTATTGGACGCTCCTCGACAACGCCTTCGGCACGGGACAGATGTAGTTTGCCGATCAAGCCGGTACGGTAGCCGGCATCTCGAAACAATTTTGGAACGAGTGTGGTGTGGTTGGGAAATCCCGCATTGCCGTTTTTGTGAACACCGTGCGCGATGGGGTATTTGCCACTGAGAAACGAGGCGCGGCTCGGTGTGCAGATCGGGCTTTGGCAATATGCGCGATCGAACAGCACGCCCTGCCGCGCGAGCTTGTCGAGATTGGGTGTTCTGGCCCCCGGATGGCCGAGATACGACAAAGTATCCCAGCGCTGCTGATCGGTACAAATCCAGAGAATATTCGGTCTGTTCATTAATGTTGTCTCACGATTCAGAATGCGGGGCCGATGCGGACACCGTCTGCTGCAAAGAAGTGGAGCTTTTCCGTGAGTTTGATGCGAACCGTCTCCCCCCGCTCGATCCTTTTGTCGCCGTCAACGCGCACCACGATCTGCGTGGCGCCTTCGCTGTCGCCTAGGACGAGGCGCAGGATGGTCTCGGCACCCAAGTGCTCGACACCGGTGACCTCAAGGGGCACGCCGGCCTCCGACAATTCGAGGTGTTCTGGACGGATGCCGAGTGTAAAGGTCCGGCCCTCGAGCCGGACGATTTCGTTTTGAAGCGCGGGCGGAACGTCAAGCCTGTGTGGGCCCATATTCACCATCTCGCCGCTCGCGGTCACCTTGATGAAATTCATCGACGGCATGCCGATGAAACCGGCGACGAACTTGTTCACGGGATTTCTGTAGAGCTCGCGAGGCGTTGAGCATTGCTGTAGAACGCCGTCTTTCAACACGGCAACACGGTGTCCCATCGTCATGGCCTCAACCTGGTCGTGAGTGACATAGACGGTGGTAACACCGAGACGTGCCTGCAGGTCGACCATCTGGCTACGTGTCTGGTCGCGTAGCTTAGCATCGAGATTGGAGAGCGGCTCGTCTAGCAGGTAGACCGATGGCTTGCGCACAATGGCACGCCCCATCGCAACGCGCTGGCGCTGTCCGCCCGAAAGGTTTGCTGGGCGGCGATCTATGTACGGTGTCAGCTCCAGCAATTGGGCGACATCGGCGACGCGGCGCTCGATTTCCACCGCCGGCATTTTGGCAAGGCGAAGCGGAAAGCCGATATTTTCGGCGACGGTCATGTGGGGGTAGAGCGCATAGGACTGGAAGACCATCGCAATGTCGCGCTCTTTCGGCTCGAGCTGGTTGACCAGCCGCCCGCCGATTTTCAGTTCACCGCCGGAAATTTCCTCCAGACCTGCGATCATGCGGAGCAGAGTGGATTTCCCGCAGCCAGAAGGCCCGACAAGAACGAGGAACTCGCCATCCTGCACATGTAGATCAAGTTCCGCGAGTGCGGTTACGCCATTGGCGTATGTCTTGGTGATGTTAGTCAGCGAGATATCAGCCATGTTCTTGTCCTCCACCTGTCTGCCGAGCCAATTTAGTTGATGATGGCGTCATCCCTTGACCGCCCCCCCAGTCATGCCGGCGATCATGTAGCGCCGGACGAAGAAGCCGAAGATAATGGCGGGCAGCACGATGAACATGGATGCGGCCGCGATCTTGCCCCACTCGGTTCCCTCGAAGGCCAGGAAATTGACGATCGCAACCGGCAGCGTGATCACCTCGCGCCTGCCCAGGATCAAGGCGAACAGAAATTCGTTCCAGGAGAAGATGAACGCGAGAATTGAACTTGCGAGAATGCCTCCCTTGAGCAGCGGAAGGTCGATCAGGAAGAGAGTCTGCAGAAGGGTCGCGCCATCGATACGCGCTGCTTCGCCCAAATCGTCGGGAATCGCGGCCCAAATCGGCAGCAACATCCAGATGATGAGCGGAACGTTGAAGATTAGGTGCACGAGAATCAGCCCGATATGGGTGTCGAGCAACCCAATTCGGTCATAAAGCACGAAATAGGGCAGCAGGTAGACCATGCCTGGCACCATGCGAAGCAACAGCAAAACCAGCGTGGAATTGCGCCGGAATGGACCCACCATGTTTCGCAGCGCATAGGCAGCGGGCACGGCCACCAGCAGCGACAGGGTAACGGCGCTGACCGAAATAATGACGCTGTTCAGAACGGCGCTAAGAAACTTGCTGTCCCGGAGAATTTCCGAATAGGCGACGAAGGTCGGCTCAAAGAATAACTTGGGAGGGACCGAGAAAGCGTCGATCCGTGTTTTGACCGACAAAGCCGCCAGCCAGAAAAACGGTACCAGAATAACTCCGCCCCAGAATATGGCGAATCCGTATAGTGCGACGACGATACCCTTGCTACGCGGGTTCATAACTTCGCCTCCCGGGGTTGAACATTACCCAGAAGCATCCGGATCGACGGTGCCAGTATGATCAAAAGGATCGCCAGGAAGGTCAAAATGATTGAACTCGCATAGCCGACCTTGAGGAACTCGAACCCGGAGACGAAGGCATAGAAGTTCGTGGTCTCGGTCGAGCCGGCGGGGCCTCCTGCAGTCATCACGTAAATGATGGGAAAGATGGCCAAGCCCTCCATGATCCTGAAGACTATGACAACCAGTGCGGTGTTTTGGAGCAATGGCAGGGTAATGAAGCGGTTCTGCTGTAGCCAGCTGGCTCCATCGATACGCGACGCCTCGTAGAGATCCGAGGGGAAGGTTTGCATCGCGGTGTAAAACATGATCGCCACGAAAGGAGTCCATCCCCATACGGTGGCAATCACTATGGAAATGAGCGCATATGTCGGATCGGCCAACCAGGTAGGGCCGCTGATGCCCAAGAGTGAAAGATAGTAGTTGATGCCCCCCAGTTGCGGGGTGAACAACACTTTCCACATCAGCCCCATCACGATGGGAGGAAAGAACATGGGGACGATAAAGATGACCCTGAGCCACCCCAGCCCGCGCAGCCGTTCATTCATCACCACGGCCAGCAGGAAGCCGAAAAGAAGCTGGAACGGCAGCGGGCCAAAAATAAGGACGGCGCTCTGCCATAGACTGCGGATGAACCGGGGATCGCCGAACAGGTTTATATAGTTATCGAACCAGATAAACCGGGGTCCGCGCACGCTAACATAGGATAGCGAGGTCATACTGATCGCCAAGGAGATCAGCAGAGGAATCACCGTAAGAACGAGGATCAAGGCCAGGGCCGGCAACAGGAACGGCCTGAACGAGCGGTTTCGGCGCTTCCAATATGGTTCGTACAATGCCTGAGATGGGCTCATTGCATTTCTCTGCTGATTTAAGAAACAAGTGATCGCCAGCCGAGCGTGCCCGTGGCGCAAAATCTGACGCCACGGACAGCTGTGGCGTCAGTTGCGATAGCCTTCGGTTTTAAGGATATCGGAGATATCGCGACTTGCCGCCGCTAGGGCTTCGGCAGGGGTCTGCTGACCGATTTCCGCAGCCTGCACAGCCTGTCCCATCCGGTCGCTGATCAGTCCCCATACCGGGATGGGTGGGTAATAATCGGCCGGTGCTACCGCTAGGCTCTGTTGATAGGCAGCGAGAAACGAGCCGCCGCCAAAGTCGAAATTGTACTTTTCGATGAATGCCTCGTTTTCCCAGACTGCGTTGCGCGGTGTCGCCAGGTAGGACGAGTTCTGCGAAATCTTGACCATAGTCTCGGCGCTGGTCGCCCATTCGAGGAACAGATAGGCTGCGTCCGGCGTGTCCGAGGCGGCCGAAATACACAGTCCGTGCGATGCGAAGGATGGCTTGGGGCCGGCGGTGCCGCCGGGTACGACAGCGAAACCGAGATTGCCGGCAACCTTGGATTGTTCCGGATCCAGGATGCGACCTGCAAGTGGCGCGCCGTCGATGGCCATCACCACGTTGCCCTGCTGCATGGCCGTGACAACGTCATCGAAAACAAAGTTGACGGAGCCTTCGGGCGCGTAGCCGCGCTTGAGCGTCACAAAGGTTTCGAGCGCCGATAAAGCTTCGGGGGAATCCACGGTGACGCTAAGGTCATTGGGATAGTCGGCGAAGTAGCGTCCGCCCTCGCCATAAAGGAAAAGATTGAATGTCCAGATATTGCCTGCCGATGATGGTGGGCTGCCACGCAGCGCAATTGCGGGTACTTCGGGTGTGTGGACGCGCTTGGCGACGTCCAGCAGATCCTCGAAGGTTTTCGGCGGTTCAGTGATGCCGGCCTGCTCGAACTTGTCGATCTGGTAATAGAGCATGACGGTGGCAGCGAAGAATGGCAGGCAATATTGATTGCCATCGACGGCCATGCCTTGGAGCGTAGAAGGAATGAAATCGTCGATATCCAGTTGATCCGGGTTGGAAACCGCCGGGTTTCCGAAGTAGTCGCTGACAGGCTTCAACCAGCCATTCTGGACGTAAAGGGGAAGATTGCCGCTTTGAATGCCGACGATGTCGAAGGCACCACTGCCTGAAGCAGATTCGATCTGTGCCTTCTGCCGCGCCGCGGCTTCCGAGAGCGTTTCGATATTGACGTGAATGCCTGTGAGTTCCTCGAACTCGGGCAGGAGTTCTTTCAAGCCGGGAATGAAAGAGATTTCGGCATAGAGCAGGTCGAGGGTCGTCCCCTCGAATTGGCGCAAATCAAAATCCTGTGCTTGCGCTGTGCCGGCTATGCCGGCGGTCGCCAGTATGGTGGCGCCTATCAGTGATCCAATTCGGGTCATGTTTCACTTTCCTCCACATTTTCATATTCCTCCCGCGAACGGGAAGCTGGTCTCCTGGCTCGCTGGCTGATCCCGCGCGATCAGCGGCATCCGGTCGATGATGCCTCCCGGCGCATGCAGGAATTTTTTGAGTTGAAGTGCGGCCGCCCCGTAAGCAATGGCGGTGCTGCCCATACTGGCGACGTGAAGACGATCGCTTAGCCGCCGCTCATCAGCCGCCTCAGGCAGGCGACCGATGTATCTGGACGCCCCTTTCAGATACCAATCGGCCATGAAATCGTGTGAGGCGCCGATCACCACATGTTCGGGGCGCAGGAGCCGATCAACGTCCACCAGTCCGTGGCCGAGATATTCACCGGCCTCAAGCAGGGACTCCCGAGCGAGACTTTCACCTTCGCGCGCCCGCTCGGCTACCCGGGACAGAACGGCTCCGGCGTCTTCCGACAGATCGGCTTTGAGTTCTTGCAGGAGCGCGCGACCGGATGCGTATTGCACTAGGCAACCCTTGCGGCCACAACTACACGGGCGACCATTCATATCTATTGAAACATGTCCCAGTTCGCCGACGCCGCCATGCTCGGTGATCCAGCCCTCACCGCCGGATGTCAGGCCCAACCCGATGCCGGCGTAATCGATCACTACGAATGCAATCGATCTGGGCAGGTAGTCAGGTGTGCGCATCAGGCGCTCTTCGCCGTGAGCGGCTGCAACCGCGCCGATCTGAAGGTCGACGCTGACGCCCCAGGCCTGCTCCAGGCGTTCCACAAGAGGCACGCCGTTGAGCTCGGTGAAGTGGCGTGACCGAAGCATGCCTTTTTGAGGGACGATAGGCCCAACCGAGCCGATACCGATGCCCGCAGTGGGGCTTTCCGACGCGCTCGCGAGTTCCGAGAGAATCGAATCAATGGCATCAAGGATGATCTTGGTCGGCACACCAATCTGTAGCCGACGGCTTGTTGAAGCCATCATGGCTCCGCGTAGATCGATCAGGGCGCCGGTGATCTTCTCGCGACGGATATCGAGCCCAACGAAACTGAGCGCACGGGGGTTGATAGTGAGCAAGATCGGGCGGGGTCCGCCCCGACTCGATGCCTGAGTCCGCTCCGTTTCGAAAACCAGACCTTTCTCAAGCAGCACGCGCACTGCCTTCGAGACGGTGGCTCGGGTCAGGCCAGTCATTTCCGCTATCGAATGGCGCGCCAATTCGCCGTGCCGGTCGACGGAACCCAGGATATGTCCAACGCTCGTATCCAACTTACATCTCCAGATTGAGTTAGTTAATGTCATAAACTTACTAACAAAGCAACCGGTTTTGACGGCTGCGAGGCTCAGGTTACCTGTTCCTATCCAGCAGCGCGCTTCGAGACGCCCTGTCAGCGCCCTAAGCGCGGTGTGTCTTTCGATGAGATCGCGATCGCGGAGAATATCTCCAAACGCCGCATAAAGGCTCTTGCAGGGCTAAGAAGGGAGTGTTAAACGTTTAACAGTAAAACGTTTAACAGGCCGTTCGATGAGCAGCAGGCGCTCGACCATCAAGGATGTCGCGACATTGGCGGGCGTATCCATCGCCACCGTGTCCAACGTGTTTTCCGGCTCCAAGCCTGTGAATGCGAAGTTGCGCGCGCGCGTCGAGAAGGCCGCGCGTGACCTGTCCTACCAGGTTGACCGGGCAGCCTCGCAGCTCCGGTCGGGCCAGACAAAGGTCATCGGCGTGCTGGTGCCGGACCTCGACGACGTCTTCTTCACCTCGCTGGTCTCGCGGCTGGAGGTGCGGGCGCAGCAGGACGGCTACGACGTGATCGTCGCGAGTTCGCGCGACGACCCGGCACTCGAATTGTCGCGTCTGCGTGCGCTACTCGGCTGGCGGCCGTCGGCGTTGGTCGCGGTGCCGTGTACCGACGCGGTGCCGGTGATACTCGCCGACGAGGCGCACCGGCTGCCGATCGTGCTGGCCGACCGCGTCGTTACAGAAGGCGCAATCGCCGACACCGTCACCATCGACAATCGGGAGGCCGGTGAGATCGCCGCTCGCCATCTCCTCGCGATGGGACATCGCGACATTGTCATTGCCGCCTCACACCTGTCGGTCGCGCCGATCCGCGAGCGTATTCAGGGTGCCGACGCCTTCCTGCGACGGAGGACCGGACGGGCGGCGATCGTGGTCGAGCTCGGCTCCAACGGCGAGCGCGGCGCCGAGCACTTCGCCAACTGGCTAGACCGCCACGCGCGCCCGACGGCGGTGCTGGCGCTGACCAACGTCATCACGCTCGCCGTGCTGTCCGCATTCGCGGCGCGCCGCATCGACGTGCCCGAGGACATTTCGATCATCGGCTTCGACGACTATCCGTGGATGAGCGCGCGCAAGACCGCGCTGACCGCCATCCGCCAGCCGGTTGACGCGATGGCACAGGCGATCTGGGAGCGGCTTTTGGCGCGCATCGGCGGCAACGCCGCCGCACCGCAGCCTGTCGTCCTCAACACGTCGCTGCAGGTGCGCGATTCGGTTCGCAACCTCGCCGCCGCCAAGGCCGGGATGGCCGTGGAGACGGCGCTTGGGGTCGAAGACCCGAACGCCGACGAGCAACCCGACGGAGAATTGCCCGCGGTCCACTGACCGGGCGAAACGAAGCGCGAAAGCAGGGACAGGGAGAACCGCTTGCGTACGAGAAGTCTGGCCGAGCTGATGCCGCTGGTCGCTCCGGTTCACATTCTGATCCTGAGCGTCATCGTGCTGCCTTCGATCTTTGTGATCTGGCTCAGCGTGACGGAGTCGACCTACGGGCAGGCGCCGACCTGGGTCGGGCTTGCCAACTACGCGCGTGTGCTGGCCGACCCCGCCTTCCACGGCGCCTTGTGGAACACGGTCGTCATCGTCGTCTTCGCCGTCCACATCGAACTGGCCGTCGGGCTGCTGGTTGCGCTGCTTTTCGCCAGCGGTCTGCTCCTGCGGCGACTACTGCTTGTCGCGGTGCTGGCGCCTTATGCCGTCAGCGAAGTCATCGCCGTCGTCGCTTGGCGCTATTTGTTCGATCCCGATGCTGGGCCGGTGACGCTGGCGCTGCAGGCGATCGGCTTGCCGATCCTCGACTGGTCTTTCGAGCCGGTGCACGCGATGATCCTGATTGGGCTGCTGACGATCTGGCTGCATTTGCCCTTCACCTTCATCATCCTCTATGCCGCGCGGCTAGCTATTCCCTCCGATCTCTACGAGGCCGCGCGAATCGACGGTGCGACGCCGCTGCAGGCATTCCGCCGCGTGACGCTGCCGCTGCTGGGGCCGGCGATCGTGGTGGCACTGCTGTTCCGCTACATCTTCGCCTTCCGCATCTTCTCCGAAGTCTGGCTGCTGACCGGCGGCGGGCCGGCCCGCTCGACCGAGGTGGTGGCGGTCTATCTTTACCAGGAAGCGTTTTCCTACAACGCCTTCGGCACGGCGGCCGCGACAGCATGGATCATGGTGGTTGCATCGCTGCTTCTCGCCGCCGGATATGTGTTCCTGCTGCGCCGGCAGGTGACGTCCAATGCGTAGCGGTCGCATCCTCGTCGTCGCGGGCAAGGCGGTCGCGGTCGCCGCGCTGCTGACATGGTCGCTGGTGCCGATCGCCTTTGTGGTCATGTCGTCGGTTAAGCCGGGGCAGGAAATCTTTGCCGTGCCGACGGTCTATGCATTCGAGCCGACGCTGGAGCACTATGCCGAACTTTGGCGGCGCTGGGGCCAGTTCTTCGACGGGCTGATCGACAGCGCGATCATCACTGCCGGCGCGACTGCGCTGGCAATCATCGCCAGCACCTGCGCAGGCTACGTCTATTCGCGCAATTCCAGCCGCTTCCTGAACGCCAGCGTCATGTTCCTCATCGTCGTGCGGCTGATTCCGCCGATCGTAGTAACGCTGCCGCTGTTCCCGCTGGTTAACATCATGGGGCTGAACGACACCCACATCGTGCTGATGGTGCTCTACGCGACGTTTTTCGTTTCGCTCGGCACGGTGCTGATGCGCACCTTCATCGACCAGATCCCGCGGGAACTCGACGAGGCCGCGCAGATCGACGGAGCCGGTCGGCTGACAATCCTTCGCCGGGTAATCGTGCCGCTGGCGGCACCCGGCATCCTTGCGGTCGCGGTGTTTGTGGTGGTGTTCGCCTGGAACGAGTTCCTGTTCGCCTTCGTCTTCACGGCCACGAAGGCCAAGACCGCGCCGTTGGTGATCTCCGAGATGATCGGCTCCATCGACGGTGTCGACTGGGGAATCCTGTTCGCGGCGTCGACCACGCAGCTCGCGCCGATCCTGATCTTCGTCGTGCTCATGAACCGCTATCTCGTCGCCGGACTGACGGCCGGCGCCACCAAGGGATGAATTATCCGTCTGCAAGGGAGGTACCCATGAAAGACAAGGTTACGTTTGATATCACCAGGCGCGGTTTCCTAGGCACGGCGCTTGGCGGCGCCGCCGCACTGGCCGCAGGTCCGTCCTTCGCCCAGGCCAACACGCTGAACATATTGAGCCATCGCGTGCATCAGGCTGTGCTGATGCCCGACGGCGGCGAGAACCTGCTCGCCGAGTGGAAAAGCGCGCAGGACGCAGAGGCCGCGTTCACCACCTTCGACTCCAACCCGCTGATGGACCGCCTGTTCCGCGAGGCCAGCCTCGGTTCGACCGACTACGGCGTCGGCTACATGGTCGACAACCGTCCGACGTCTGAGATCGCCTCGCTCTTCGAGCCGCTCGACAGCTACCAGAAGGACGATCCGATCGAGGATTTTGGCGACATTGCGCCTGGCCTCGTGCAGGGCATGACGGTCGACGGAAACCTGATCGGCATCCCGGTTCGCCACGCCACGCAGGGCCTGTTCTACAACGAGGCGCTGCTTGAGGAGGCTGGAATTTCCGCCCCGCCGACCACGCTGGAGGAACTGGTCGAGCAGGCCGGCAAGCTGACCTTCACCTCATCGGCCGGCACGCCGGTGACCGGTATGATCCTGGCCAGCGACCTCGCCGTTTTCCCGGTGATGTTCGCCCGTGCCTACGGCGGCGACTTCATCACCAAGGATTTTGAGCTGGTTCCGAGCCCGGAAGCGATGGAGAAGGGGCTCGATACGCTTCGCGGCATGTTCGAGGCCGGCTCGCTGCCGCGCAGCTACGCCACCACCAAGAACGACGACATGGTGACCTGGATTCAGCAGGGCCGCGCCGCCTTCACGGTACTGCCCTTTGCCCGCAACGCCCAGCTCAACAATCCCGAGCAAAGCAAATATCCGGGCAAGATCAAGGCGACCGCCTTCCCCGGTTCGTCGAGCCTGCCATCCGGCACGCCGATGGCCGCGGTCACCGAAGCATGGGCGATGGTGGTGCCGAAGAATGCCGGCGACAAGCAACTCGCCTGGTCCTACATCAAGGAAGTGTCGAGCAAGCGCGTCACCACCGGCATGGCGCTCAACGGCAACGGTCCGGTGCGCGTATCGAGCTATGCCGACCCGGCGCTAATCGAGAAGAATCCGGTCGCCGAGGTGGAAGCAGAGGTGCTGGCCACGGCGCGCGGCGCCTTCCCGCCCTTTCCGGAGGCTGCCCGCGCGCAGGCGACGATGCTGGAGGAGGTGCAGCTGGCCGTCATCGGCCGCAAGCCTGTCAAGGAAGCCGTCGCGGCCATTATAGAGCGGGTCAAACCGCTCATGCCGTCCTGATCCTCCCATAGGACGGACGGCGCATCCGGGCCGGGGCTCGGCCCGGATGGCCAATCTGAAACGAAGCAACATAGTCCATCCGTGGACGCCACGAGGGTATCGAAATGTCCGCCACCGCCGCCCGCTCCATCCAGGAACCGGCCCGCTCCATTCCCGTCGCCGCCGAATATGACGTGCTCGTCGTCGGTGGGGGGCCTTCGGGCCTCACCGCCGCGCTTGCAGCTTCCGAAGACGGCCTGCGCGTCGGCCTTGTCGAAAGCCGCAGCTTCGTCGGCGGCAACATGACGATCGGCCTGCCGGTGCTGGGTTTCCTCGGCCAGAAGGGCAACCAGATCATTGACGGCCTGCCGGAGAAATTCATCTCCCGGCTGCGCCGCGAGCGTGACGGCGCCAGCGAGCACCGCCCATGTCCGCTGCACATGGGCATCACACTTGTCGAGCCGGAGGCGGTGAAGACGACGGCGCTAGAAATGCTGACGGAAGCAGGCGTCGAGGTGCTTTTCTACACCTTCTTTGCCGGCGTCGTGATGGACGGCGACCGTATCGGCGGCATCATTACCGAGAGTAAGAGTGGCCGCCAGGCAATCGTGGCCAAGGTGGTCATCGACTGTACCGGCGACGCCGATGTCGCCTACCGCGCCGGCGTTCCGACCGAAAAGGGCAACGAGCAGGGCGGCATGCAGCCGCCGACGCTGATGTTCTGCCTCGGCGGCGTCGACACCGACAAATTGCGCATGTCCATCGCCAATGCGCCTCCGGAGGCCCGCACCTACCTCACCGATTTCATCCCGGCCGAATATTTCGGCCAGAACCACCAGTTCATCGTGGTCGGCCTGCGCGAACTGATGGCCAAGGCCAAGCAGGAGCGCGGGCTGAAAATCCCCAACGAGCGCACGATCATCATCACCGGCCTTAAGAAGGGCGAGGTGTGGATCAACATGACGCGCGTCAAGGGCACCGACGGCACCGACGCGCGGAGCCTGACCAAGGGTGAGATCGAGGGCCGTGCCCAGATCGACGACATCGTCGCCTATCTGATCGGCTACGTTCCCGGTTTCGAGGGCTCGTATTTCACCAAAACCGCGCCGTTCCTAGGCATACGCGAGACACGCCGCATCGTCGGCCAGTACGTCATGACTCAGGAGGACGTGCTCGCCTGCCGCCACTTCGATGACGCGATCGCCGTTGCCAGCTATCCGATCGACATTCACCGCCCGGCCGACGATGGCTGCACGCTGATCTGGTGCGGCGACTGCTACGACATCCCCTACCGCTCGCTGGTGCCGCAAAAGGTGGAGAATTTGCTGGTCGCCGGCCGCTCCATCTCGGCTACACACGAAGCTATGGGCGCGATCCGCGTGATGGCGACCTGCATGGCGATGGGCGAGGCGGCAGGCCGCGCCGCAAAGATCTCGATCCGGGGCAATCGCGCGCCGGCCGACATCGACATCAGAGAACTGCGCCGCCAGCAGCTGGAGCACGGCGTCTATCTGCGCAATCCGCAAGGCGGCCGCGCAACACCGAACGATCTCGCCCCGGCGGCCTAGGCGAAGCAGGCAAGGCCGCTATGCAACCCTGCTACTTCATAGGCATCGACGTCGGCACGGGCAGCGCCCGCGCCGGTCTATTTGACGCCAGCGGCGCGTTGCTCGCCACGGCGAAGCGCGACATAGCACTATGGCAGGACGGGCCTGGCATCGCCGAGCAGTCGAGCGACGACATCTGGGGCTCGGTCTGTGCGGCAGTGCGCGAGGCGGTGGCGAATGCCGGAGTCGCGCCCGAGACAATCGCCGGCATCGGCATCGACGCGACATGCTCGCTGGTTGTGCTGGGAGACGGTGGCAGGCCGCTCGCGGTCGGTCCGCACGGCGATGACCGGCGCAACATCATCGTGTGGATGGATCACCGCGCCACCGACCAAGCACGGCGCATTAACGCCACGGGCCATAAAGTTCTCGACTATGTTGGCGGAACGATCTCGCCGGAGATGGAAACGCCGAAATTGCTGTGGCTGAAGGAGGAATTGCCGCAGGCGTATCGAGGGGCATGGCAGTTCCTCGACCTCGCGGATTTTCTCACATGGCGCGCGACCGGCAGCCTGGCGCGCTCGATTTGCACCGTGACCTGCAAATGGACCTACCTGGCCCACGAGAGCCGCTGGGACGCGGGCTATTTTCGCCAGATCGGGCTCAGCGATCTCGCCGACCATGATTTCGACCGCGTCGGCACCGAGATCGTGCCGGCCGGGCAAGCGCTTGGTGCCGGCCTGACGCAAGCCGCCGCGGCCGAGCTTGATCTCAGACCTGGCACCGCAGTCGGCGCCGGACTGATTGACGCCCATGCCGGGGGCATCGGCTCCGTTGGTGCGGTCGCCAGATCGACCATGGCTTATGTACTGGGCACATCGGCCTGCACCATGGCATCGAGCACCGAGCCGATCTTCATTCCTGGTGTCTGGGGGCCGTACTTTTCGGCGATGGTGCCCGGCCTGTGGCTCAACGAAGGCGGCCAGTCGAGCGCCGGCGCAGCCATCGAGCAGGCCATCGCCCTGCACCCCGCCGCATCGGAAGCGCGCGCGCTGGCGCAATCACGTGGCATCTCGCTGCCCGACCTTCTGGCCGGCATGGCGGCGGACAGGATGAAGCCCGGGCAGACTGCAGTCGACATTGCGGGCGCGCTAATCGTCGTTCCCGACTTTCTCGGCAACCGCTCGCCCTTCGCCGATCCGGAGGCGAGGGCGCTGATCGCAGGACTCGGGATGGAACGCGATCTCGACAGCCTCGTCGCGCTCTACGTCGCCGCCTTGCTCGGCATCGGCTATGGCCTGCGCCAGATCGTCGAGGCGAGCCGCGCAAGGGGCGCCTCAATTGAGACGATCGCGCTCAGCGGCGGCGCGGGAAGGCATGCGCTGGTGCAGCAATTGCTGGCCGATTGCACCGGCGTCGCCGTCAGCGTCTCACGTCAGAGCGAGCCGGTGCTGCTGGGCGCAGCGATGCTCGGGGCAACGGCCGCCGGGAAGTTCGCCGACCTCCCTTCCGCGATGGCGGCGATGACCGGCAAAGCCGATATCTTCCGTCCGAGCGACGAAACCGCCACCGCACACCAGCGCCGCTTCGAGGCGTTCGCAACGTTGCAGCAGACCGCCCGTTCGCTGCGCAACATCACCACACGGGGAGACCAGCATGGCCGGCCTGCGGCTTGAGAACCTGCGCAAGAAATTCGGCGCGATCGAGATCATCAAGGGCGTCGACCTCGATATCTCTGATGGCGAATTCGTCGTCTTCGTCGGCCCCTCGGGCTGCGGCAAGTCCACGCTGCTGCGTATGATCGCCGGCCTTGAGGACATTACCGCGGGCGACCTGTTCATCGATGGCGCGCGCTGCAACGAGATGGAGCCGCGCGAGCGCGGCATCGCCATGGTCTTCCAGTCCTACGCGCTCTACCCGCATCTGTCCGTGTTCGACAATATGAGCTTCGGGCTCACACTCGACCGGCGGCCCAAGGCCGAGATCGAGGCGCGCGTCCGTGAGGCAGCGCGCATCCTGAAGCTGGAGGAACTGCTGCATCGCCGGCCGGCGCAGCTTTCGGGAGGTCAGCGCCAGCGCGTAGCCATTGGCCGCGCCATTGTGCGCAAGCCATCCGTATTCCTGTTCGACGAGCCGCTGTCCAACCTGGACGCGGCGCTGCGCATGGACATGCGCATGGAGATCGCACGGCTGCACAAGGAGCTCGGCGCGACGATGATCTACGTCACGCATGACCAGGTGGAAGCGATGACGCTGGCCGACAAGATCGTCGTGCTCGATGGCGGCAAGGTGCAGCAGGTCGGTGCACCGATCGAGCTCTACAAGAAGCCGGCAAACCGCTTCGTCGCAGGATTCATTGGCTCGCCGAAGATGAATTTTCTCGACGTGACGGTGACACGGGTCGCCGACGGTTCGGCGCAGGTGGAATCGCCTTCCGTCGCGCCGGTCGCCGTTCAGGCGAGCGGCTTCGCTGCCGGTGACCGTGCCGTGCTCGGCGTGCGGCCGCAGGCACTGCGCGACGGTGGAGCGACGGCGCTAGGGTCGATCAAAGGCCATGTCTCGCTGGTCGAGCGGCTCGGCCACGAGACGATTGTCAGCCTCGACACGGCGTCGGGCGAGCGGGCGCTGGCGGCCATTCCGCAGGACGCGACATACGAGCCGGGCAGCGCCGTGACGTTTGGCTTCGATCCGGGCGCCGCCCACCTGTTCGCGGCCTGATGCCCGGCGACGGCAACGAAGGGAGTTTGACCATGGGTTCCAGTCTGCTGGGCAAGGTGGCGGCCGTCACCGGCGCGGCATCCGGCATCGGCCTCGAATGCGCCAGGGCGATGCTCGATGCGGGCGCGCGCGTCGTGCTGGTCGACCGCGCCGAACACGCACTGCGCGAGGCCTGTGCCGCCCTCGGCGATGCGGCGATACCGCTCGTCGTCGACGTTACAGACGCGGCGAGCGTGGAAAAGATGCTTCCCGCAATCGTCGATCGTGCCGGCCAACTCGACATCTTCCACGCCAACGCCGGGGCTTATGTCGGCGGCGAGGTGGTCGACGGCGACCCCGACGCGTGGGACCGCATGCTCAATCTCAACATCAACGCCGTGTTCCGCAGCGTACACGCCGTGCTGCCGCACATGATCGAGCGCCGCACCGGCGACATTATCGTCACCAGTTCGATCGCCGGCGTCGTGCCGGTTGTGCACGAGCCGATCTATACCGCCTCGAAACATGCCGTACAGGCCTTCGTCCACACGGTTCGCCGGCAGGTGGCCAAACACAAGATCCGGGTCGGCGCGGTGCTGCCGGGGCCGGTCGTCACAGCACTCATCAAGGACTGGCCGCAGGACAAGCTCGACGCTGAACTCGTCAATGGCGGGCTTATGGAGGCAAGCGAAGTGGCCGACGCGGTGCTGTTCATGCTGACGCGGCCCCGCAACGTCACCATCCGCGACCTCGTCATCCTGCCGCAGGGCAATGACCTCTAAGGAGAACGGCTCCACTGTCGAGAAGGTCATCGGGGAAGTACTAATAGCTAGAAACTGACCCTACCCAGTTGTCAGAGCACCTACTGCCACCAGCCAATCGTTTTGCCCGCTTCGAGCACGAAGTACCCGAAGCTCCCGACAGCGACGACGGTAGCCAGAATTTGCTCATACAGGTGGAGCGTCACGACCCGCTTGGTGACAATCTCCTTCCCATCCCAAAAGAGCTGCCCCGTGTCCTCGTGGACACCGAGGTGTTCGAAGCCGTCGATGGAGATGCCGTAGACCCCTTTGGGCCAATGGTCTTTTCGAACGTCGGAGGCTCCGTGCCTGTCACGCTTCTGGCTGCTGGCCAAGGACTTCCCCCGCAGGTAAATGAGACCAATCCGAGACTAGATTCTGGAAGTTTTCGCTAAGTCCTTGAAATTGTTGGCTGGGGAACCTGGATTCGAACCAGGACTAACGGAGTCAGAGTCCGTGGGTCTACCGTTAACCTATTCCCCAAAGCCTGCCACAAGGCGCTGCGAAGCGCTTGCGATGAGCGCGTTCTAGTCTGCTATCAAAAATAGTCAATATCGTCTTCGGTTCAACCCGTTTGCCGCTCTTGGTGAAATCGGGGCCTGCTGCTATCGTGCGGCCAACGTAACCATTTATGCGCCTGCGGCGGCGCCGGCCCGTTCCGGCAGCAGCGCGGCGCGAGAGGTGGATTGAATTGGAAGATCCCGACACCGGCGTTCTGGCGCCGGGCGGGGCGTCGCCTGAGCCGGAACGGACGAAGCGTCTGCCCGGCGAGGCGGACATGGCGCACCGGTCTGAGGTTGACCTGCCTCTGCCAGCGCCCGGTTCGCAGCCGGACGACGCGCCCGGACAGAACAAGAAACGTGGGCGGCGCAGAAAGCGCAGACGAAACCGCAAGGTTTTCGCCCGCGAGGCAACCGCGCAGAGCGGTGACGCTGCCGGCCAGGCCGGCGTCAAACCGGTGCAGCCGCCGCCGGCAGAGCCGCAGCGGCAGACGGAGAGCGGCCCTCAGCGTTATCGCAATATTCCGCAATCCAAGCGCGGTCCCGTTTACGCGGCGCTCGATCTTGGAACCAACAACTGCCGCCTTCTCGTTGCGGTTCCGCAGCGCCCGGGGCAGTTTCGTGTCATTGATGCCTTCTCGCGCATCGTGCGGCTCGGTGAGGGGCTTACGTCGTCGGGACGACTGTCGGACGCGGCGATGGACCGTGCCGTCGAGGCGCTCAAGGTCTGTGCCGAGAAACTCGCCGTCCGCGAGATCAGGCGATCGCGCCTGATCGCCACCGAGGCCTGCCGCGCGGCCGAGAATGGCGAGCATTTTCTTGCCCGCGTGAAAGAAGAAACCGGCCTCGATCTCGAGATCATCGACCGCCAGACCGAGGCGCGGCTGGCGGTTTCCGGCTGTGGATCGCTGGTTGAGCGTAACACCGACGCAGTTGTGTTGTTCGACATCGGCGGCGGATCCTCCGAAATCGCGCTCGTCGATGTCTCGGAGCGGCGCTCGCCGCGTCTTGCCAGCCATATCGTGTCGTGGACGTCGCTGCCGGTGGGCGTGGTGACGCTGGCTGAACGCTTTGGCGGGCGCGAGGTGACGCGCGAGAGTTTTGCGGCAATGGTTGCCGCCGTTGGCGAGATGCTCTCCGCTTTCGAAGACAGGCACAGGCTGGGCGGCCTCGCGGCGGGCTCCGGCTTCCATCTTCTCGGGACCTCCGGCACGGTCACGACGCTCGCCGGCGTGCATCTGGAACTGGAACGGTATGACCGCCGCCGGGTCGACGGGCTGTGGCTGAGCAGCCAGCAGGTTGACGGCATCATGGAAAGACTGCTCGGACTTTCTTTCGAAGAGCGCAAGGCCAATCCGTGCATTGGGGCCGACAGGGCGGATCTGGTCCTGGCCGGTTGCGCGATCCTCGAAGCCATCCGGCAGGTCTGGCCCGCCGAGCGGCTGCGTGTCGCCGATCGCGGCTTGCGCGAGGGCATGCTGAGCGAATTGATGGCCGATGACGGCGTCTGGCGGCGGCGCCGATTGCGTGGCAGGGGCGGGCGCTGATGTCGAAATCGGGAAACAAGGGCGGCGGGCGCGTGCTGAAGACGCGCATCAAGAAAAGAAGCGGCTTGAAAAATTCGTCGCGCCGCTGGCTCGAGCGCCATCTGAACGACCCGTATGTCCATAAAGCGAAGAACGAGGGCTACCGCTCCCGCGCGGCATTCAAGCTGACAGAGATCGACGACCGCTACGAACTCATCAAACCCGGTATGCGGGTGATCGACCTGGGCGCGGCCCCGGGTGGCTGGACGCAGGTGGCGGTTGCGCGCACCGGATCCACCGAGGACGATATTCGCGTTGTCGCGATCGACTATCTGGACATGGACCCGGTTCCGGGTGCGGCCATTCTGAAGATGGACTTTCTCGACGACGAGGCGCCCGCAAGACTGATCGAAGTTCTGGGCGGCGAACCGGATATCGTGCTTTCCGATATGGCGGCGCCGACGACCGGCCACAGGCGCACGGACCATATCCGTACCATGCACCTGTGCGAGGTTGCGGCGGATTTCGCACTTTCGGTGCTCAAACCCGGTGGTCATTTCCTGGCAAAGACCTTTCAGGGCGGCACCGAAAACGCCCTGCTCGACAGTCTGAAACGCGGGTTCAAGTCGGTCCATCACGTCAAGCCGCCCGCCTCGCGCGATGAATCGGTCGAGCTTTACCTGCTCGCCAAAGGCTTCAAGGGTCGCGATTAGCTCCGCGCCTTCCGTGCCCCGACACCAGGCTTCCGGTATTGGCCGGCAGGCGTACGAAAAAGAGCGCCGAGAGCACGGACGCGATTGCTGCGATCCCGAACGCCACGACAAAGGCGGTCCGGTCGAGCCCGGAGCCGGTCACCGCCTGGACGATTTCCAGCAATCCGCCCGCAACCGCGACCCCCAGCGCAATGCTGATCTGCTGGCTGACCGAGGCGATGGCGGTGGCCTGTGCCGCATCCTTGTCCGAGAGCTCGGCAAACACGAGCGCATTTGTGCTGGTGAAGAACAGCGACCGCGCCAGCCCTGCCGCGAACAGGATGACGGCGATCACCACATAAGGCGTGTCGGACGTAAAGAGCGCATTGGCGCCGATTAAGAGGCCGCCGAGCGCAGCGCTTGCGATCGTCACGGTGCGGAAGCCGGCACGCCGCAATGTGCCGCTGGCAATGAACTTCATGCCGATTGCGCCAAAAGCCGTGACGAAGGTGAGCAGGCCGGACTGGAACGGGGTCAGCCCGAACAGCAGCTGAAACATCAGCGGCAGCAGGAACGGTGTCGCTCCGGTTCCGACCCGGAAGAAGAAACCGCCATAGATCGACGAAGCGAATGCGCGGTTCGAAAACAGGCCAAGATCGAGAAGCGGACGCTGCGTCCGGCGTGCATGGAAAGGGTAGGCGATAGCGGCGATTGCGCCGACGATCACTGCAGTGACACCGAACACCGGCGGAAGCGCCGGCAGGCTGATGACCGACAGCCCGAATACGATGCCTGACGCCGCAACAGCCGCCAGGAAGAAACCGCGCCAGTCGATCTTGCGATCGGCCTCGCCCTCGATGTCGGGCAGTACACGCCCCGCGACGAGAATGCCGGCAATTCCGATCGGCACGTTGATCAGGAATATCCAGTGCCATGAGACATAGGTGGTCAGAAAGCCGCCGACCGGAGGCCCAACCATCGGGCCGATCAGAGCCGGCACGGTCAGCCATGCCATCGCATTCACCAGATCGCTGCGTGGCGTGGCCCGTACCAGAACGAGGCGCGCAAGCGGTGTCATCATCGCACCGCCCATGCCCTGAACGAAGCGCGACACAACGAACGCACCGAGCGAGCCGGATATCGCGCACAATATCGAACCGACTACGAAAACGGCGATTGCGGCACGAAACACCTTTCGGGCGCCGAAGCGGTCGGCCATCCAGCCGCTGACGGGAATGAAGATCGCGAGCGAAACCAGATAGGAGGTCAGTGCCAGCTTCAGCGCGACTGGGCTCGTGCCGATGTCCAGCGCAATCGCCGGCAGCGATGTCGCAATCACCGTCGAGTCCATGTGCTCCATAAACAGGGCGACGGCCAGCACGATGGGAAGAGTGCGGTTCAAGGCGTGGTCCGGGCGGCGGGGGACAATGTGTCAGAAGGACCGAGAGTTAGCATGCCCTCGGATCATTGTCCCGTTTGCGGGCCGATCCCGGCGCGAAATCGGCTGGTCCAGAACGATCAGTCCGGCATCGTCGCCATCAGCTCCTCGGCATAGCGCTTCGTCTCTTCGATACGCGACGGCGTGGCCGGATGCGTCGAAAGGAAATCGGATTCGGATGTATCGCCGAGCTTGTCGCGAATGAGCTCCAGAAAGCGCGAAATCGCCAACGGGTCATGGCCCGTCCGGTGCATAAGCTCGATGCTGAATCTGTCGGCCTCGGCTTCGGCGCTGCGCGAGTGCCTTAGTTGTAACAGAGCCGAGCCTTGAATGAGAATGTCCTCGACACCCGCTCCGACATCGCCGCCGATCAGCAGGATGAGCCCGGTCACACCCGCAGCGCGATAGACTTGCCGCAGGCTGTGGTCATGGTCCACATGGCCGATTTCGTGGGCAAGAACACCAAGGATTGTCTCGTTGTCATTGGCCATCTCGACCAGTTCGTCGGTAAGCACGATCGTGCCGTCGGGCAACGCAAATGCATTCGGGCCGATGTGGCCACCCTTGCGGAAATTGAGCGAATAGCCGTCGGCGCCGCCAGCCGAGGCGGCTGCGAGTTTATCGAACCCCTCGGCGATATCCTTTTGCGTTTCGGCATCCAGCTTCGACGGCTCGAAGACGGTGTTGTCGAGTGTGGTCATTGTCGACGATGACAGCAGTTCAGGTACGACGGGGGGCGTAACGAGCACCGCCACCTCGACAAGCACCGGCACGGCGAAACGGTAGATCGCGGCCGCCAGCAATGCGACCAGAACCACAAACACAGCCAGTCGCGGATGGAACCGCTCCAACGAATGGACGAGGCCCGAACCGCGCTTGGCCAGTGGCTGCATCAGCCTGTCGACGCTGTCATTGTCGTCGGTTTCGAACGCACTTTCGTCGGCAAACGCGATGCGTCGCGGTATCGAGCCGACACGGTCGGAGAAGGCGGCGGCCGGCAGCTCGCAGGAGGCGAGGACTGCACCTGCCTCGTCGCGTGCCGTAAGCCGCCCGCCGTCTTCAAGCCGCAGTGTCGCGGTCATCGCACGGCTGGTCTGCGGCGCATACCAGACGCCGCTGATAGCCTGCCCGTCTTCAGCCTCAGAAGCCAAAGTCGAGGCCCTCGATATCCATGTACTCAGAGCCAACGACGCCTTCGCTTTGTTTCACTGTCGAGAAGAAGTCGTCGAGCGAACCCGCGGAATAGAGCACCGTGACGCCGGCGAGATAACGCGACATGCGCACCGCGGCCCAGGGGCGGGCAAGGCCGAGCGTGAACAGCGTGGCGAAAAAGTTGGAGATGGCGATCCATGCATAGCGCCAGCGCCCGATATGCGAGGCAAGCAGATGCTGCCCGTCGATTACCGTCTCCGAAAGTGCGACGTTACGGGCGCCTGCCGAGTAGAGCAGGCTGACCAGAACAAACAGCAGGAAGAACGGCAGAAAGGCGCCGTAAATTGCCAGCAGGATGCCGCCAACCGCGAAGTCGGACGAGAAATCTTCCAGGTCGAGGCCGATCCCGCTGGCGAGGCTGAAGATCGACACCCCGAGCACAACAACCACAACCAGGCCTATGACGAACACAGCCGCCGGCATCACGAACTGCCCGTAGAGCTTCTCAAGCCGCGGGTCGCAATCGATCGGCCGGTCGCCATAGCGCAGATTGTCGAGCGTGTAGCGCCACATCCACTGTGAAGCGATCGGCGCCAGAATGCCAAGCGAACCCCAGGTGAGCAGGCCGCCAAGTATGTAGGCCAGAAACGCCCCGCCATATCCTCCGGTAAAATCGAAACGCACATTGCGGAAGCTTGTCATGCGGGCGCTGAAGCGCAGCCCGCGCATGACCAGCCACGGCAGCGCCAGCAGGAACAGGACACCGAGGATACCGCCGGCGACCGGAAAGAACGTTGCGGCCAGATTGTAGAGGATCAGGATTGTCAGCACGACGATGCGCCCGATCAGAATCTGGACCGGCCGTGCGTGGTAGTCGAAGCTCGCGCCGGCGAGCCTGGTGTTGCCGTAAAAATAGCGGTTGCGCCGTACCTTTGCCCAGGCCGAATAGATGCCCAGCGTCACGATCGTCAGAAGTATGTTGACGATCCAGATGCCGAAATATTCCCGCCCCGTGCCGGTGAAGGTGAATTGTTCACGCCGCATGGATGGGGTGGGCGGCGCGCCGGCCTCTGCTTCCTGTATGTCCATAACCTCGCCCAGCTGATGCGGGCCTCCATATCATCACCTGTGGCGGCGGGTATATAGCGGACCCTTTTTGAGCTGGCGCGGATGGCGGGGAAGTTGCGGAGCCGCCGCTTTCCTTCCCCATCCATCCATGGTACCAGCCAGCGCCAATCCACCGACGGAGCCGATGAGTCGGCGCGGCCATTCCGGGGCCGGCGCGGCTTCCGTATTACCCGATCGAAAGCAGGGATTGGACATGGCCAAAATCATCGAAACAGCGACCGGATCGCACGCGCTTACCTTTGACGACGTGCTGCTGCAGCCCGGTCACTCTCGGGTCATGCCCGGCGAGACAAGTGTGGCGACGCGCATC
Source organism: Mesorhizobium sp. Z1-4 (assembly GCF_004000235.1). Taxonomy (GTDB): domain Bacteria; phylum Pseudomonadota; class Alphaproteobacteria; order Rhizobiales; family Rhizobiaceae; genus RCIO01. The sequence goes on along the minus strand of NZ_RCIO01000001.1, from coordinate 261,001 downwards.
GCCGCCGACTTCGACCTCAACATTCCGATCCTCTCCTCGGCGATGGATACGGTTACCGAATCGCGGCTCGCCATCGCCATGGCGCAGGCCGGCGGTATCGGCGTCGTCCATCGCAATATGACGCCCGAACAGCAGGCGGAGGAAGTTCGCCAGGTCAAGAAATTCGAGAGCGGCATGGTGATCAACCCGGTCACGATCGGCCCCGACGCGACGCTGGCCGATGCCCAGGCGCTGATGCGGGCGCATGGTATCTCCGGCATTCCGGTCGTCGAGAACGGCGGGCAGGGCGGATTCACAAACGGCAAGCTTGTCGGCATTCTGACCAACCGCGACGTTCGCTTCGCCTCCGATCCGGCACAGCTCGTGCGGGAATTGATGACGCATCAGTCGCTGATTACCGTGAACGAGAACGTGGCCCATGACGAGGCAAAGCGGTTGCTTCACCAGCACCGCATCGAAAAGCTGCTGGTGGTGGATGGTGACGGAAACTGCGTCGGCCTGATCACGGTCAAGGACATCGAAAAGTCGCAGCTTAACCCGCACGCGTCCAAGGACAGTCAGGGTCGCCTTCGTGTCGCTGCCGCAACCACCGTCGGCGAAGACGGCATCGAGCGTTCCGAGCGGTTGCTCGACGCGGGCGTCGACCTGCTGGTTGTCGACACAGCCCACGGCCACTCCCAGCGTGTTCTCGACGCTGTCGGTCGTATCAAGAAACTGTCGAACGCCGTGCGCATCGTGGCCGGCAATGTCGCCACGCGCGATGGAACCCGCGCGCTCATCGATGCCGGTGCGGATGCGATCAAGGTCGGCATCGGCCCGGGTTCGATCTGCACGACGCGGGTGGTGGCAGGTGTCGGCGTGCCGCAGCTTTCAGCCATCATGGCCTCGGCAGAAGAAGCCGAAAGGTCCGATATTCCGGTCATCGCCGATGGCGGCATCAAGTTCTCCGGCGACCTTGCCAAGGCGCTGGCTGCCGGCGCGCGCGGCGCGATGGTCGGTTCGTTGCTTGCGGGTACGGACGAGAGCCCGGGGGAGGTCTACCTGCACCAGGGCCGCTCCTTTAAAGCCTATCGCGGCATGGGTTCGGTGGGCGCAATGGCCCGCGGCTCGGCAGACCGCTATTTCCAGGCCGAGGTACGCGATACGCTGAAGCTGGTGCCGGAGGGCATTGAAGGGCAGGTGCCGTACAAGGGTCCGGTTTCCGGCGTCCTGCATCAGCTCGTCGGCGGCCTGAAGGCGGCGATGGGTTACGTCGGTGCCGCCGATCTGGAGGAACTGCGCACGAAGGCGGAGTTTATCCGCATTTCGGCGGCGGGCCTGCGCGAGAGCCACCCGCATGATGTTACCATCACGCGGGAAAGCCCGAACTACTCCGGCTGAGCCTCGCGCCGGTTCAGACCGGCGGGAATATCAGTGAGCGATGCGCGCCGGCGCCGGCCATGGCGCCGTCGCTGACGGCGAATGTCAGGTTGCCGGCGGCCCGCGCCGTGTCGCCAGCCGCGAAGACGCCTGGCACGCTCGTTTCCTGCGTGCCGTTGGTGCCGACATGCGTGCCCATCGGGCTCTCTTCGATATTGCAGCCCAGCTGTTCGGCGATCGGGCAGGCGGGCGATGTACGCGCCTGCACGAACAGCCCCGCCAGTTCCACGGTGCCGCCTGTTTCGAGTTCGACGGAAATTCCGGCGCCGGTATCTTGAACGCCAGCAAGCCGGGCCGGCTCTATTGCGATACCACGCTGGCCGAACACGCCTTGCTGTTCGAGGTCGGGCTGGAAGACACCGTTTGCGAACAGGGTTGTCGGCCCCCATTCGGAGACGACGACGGCATGATGGAACGCCATCTCGCCAGCCGCCAGAACGCCGATCGATCCGCGTTCGAGCTCGTAGCCATGGCAGTAGGGGCAGTGAAACACCTTTCGCCCCCAAAGCGCCGCGAGCCCTGGTACCTCGGGCAGTTCGTCGTTGACGCCGGTGGCAAGGATAAGCCGGCGTCCGCGGAATACCTCGCCGCGCGTGGTGGTTGCCTCGAAAGCGTCGAGCGAACCGCTGCAGCGTGAAACGGTGTCTTCGATCCAGTCGACACTGGGATAGGCGAGGAGCTGACGGCGGGCTTGCCGCGCGATCAGATCGGGGGTGTGACCGTCGCGGCTCAGAAAGCCGTGCGCGGCGGATGCAAACCGGTTGCGCCTGTTTCCGGCATCGATCACAGCCACCTTGCGGCGGGCTCTCGCGAGTTGAAGCGCGGCGGCGATGCCCGCATAGCTGCCGCCGACGACGAGCACATCATACATCTTTGAAACCTTTGCTCATGACACGTTTGAATTCTTCCATTCCTCCCCCGACGGTATCCGCGACATCGGCCAGACTGATGTTGTGAAGGCGCGCAACGACCAGCGCCTCCGCTTCCCTGAGCGTTTCGCCAAGGGAGGCGTTGACGGCCTTTTCCACCAGGCAGTTCGGGTTTTCATTGCGGTTGCCGATTGCAAACAGCGTCGGCGATCCCAGCGCCGAATAGACATCGCCAAGGCTGACATCGGAGGGCGCCCGCGCGACCACCCAACCGCCGCCATGCCCCTTTTCTGAACGAACCAGCCCTGCGTCCCGCAGGCCGGCCATCGTGCGGCGCACGACAACGGCGTTGGTGCCGAGATAGCCGGCCATGGCTTCGGAGGTAACGGGTTTCCCGCTCTCCACCATATGCAGGAGAACGTGAAGCATGCCGGACAGTCGCGTATCGAATCTCATGAAACTTATAAAGTTACGTGAGAGGGAAATGTCAAGCCTTGTCGCGGCACGACAGCCGGATTAGGAGCATTGGCATCAGGCAAAAAGGGGGAGGCACAATGAACCAGACAGCGATTTTCTGGCCAATGCTGCTGCAGGTGGCGCTGGTGTATGCCGTTTATGTTCTCATCTCGCGAAGGCGCATTGCTGCGGTCAAAGCCGGCAGTGCGAAACCGGGCCAGTTCCGGGAAAACCAGATCGAACCGCCCGAGAGCATCTTCGTGCGCAATAATCTGGCGAACCAGTTCGAACTGCCGGTTCTATTTTATGCCGCCTGCCTGTCGCTATTCGTGACCGGCGGTGTGACGGTCGTCACGCTCGCATTGGCGTGGTTCTTTGCGTTGTCGCGCGTCGCGCACGCCTGGGTGCACGTTACCTCAAATCGAATCCGGTACCGCCGTCCGATATTCACGCTCGGCTACCTGTCGCTCGCCGGCATGTGGATCGGGCTGGTCGCCGTGCTTTTGCGCGCTGCCTGACCCGGCGATTGCACGGACGATTTCCGCCAGCATCCGGCATTCGTCCTGCCGCGAGCTGTTGACGCGCCAGGCAAGGCAGATGCGTCGCATCGGCGCCGGTTCCGCGAACGGTACAATCTTCAGATCGCCCGCCGCCTTGTCCGCTTTGGCTGCAATCTCCGGTATCAGAGTCACGCCATGTCCGTGTGCAACCATATGCAGCAGCGTGGTCAGACTGGTTGCGCTGTAATTTGCCATCGCCACCGGCCGCACCCTGCCGCAAACGGCAAGGGCCTGCTCGCGCATGCAATGCCCGTCTTCGAGCAGCATCATCCGCTCAAGCACGGGGCTTTCGGGCTGTACCGGCGGGGACGTGAGCTCGGGGTCATCCTTCGGCAGCGCCAGCAGAAACCGGTCGGAGAATACCTCTTCCCACATTAGCCGCGGCTGATCGATGGGCAGGGCCGCAACAAAGCCGTCGAGCCGCCCGCTTACCGTTTCTTCCATCAAAGTGCCGGTGATTGCCTCGCGCAATTCGACCTCGAGGCCGGGATAGTGCGCACGCAGTTCCGGCAGCAGGCGCGGTAGAAGGTATGGCGCGACCGTGGGAATGATCCCCAGCCTGAAGCGGCCCTGCATGGCACTGCGGCCGCGTTGCGCGATGCTGCCCAGATCACGCAGTTCGCTCAACAGTCTCTCGATGCGCGGCTGCAATTGCCGACCGGGTTCGGTCAGCCGCACGGCGCGCCCGCCGCGCTCGAAGAGCTTACAATCAAGCCGCTGCTCCATTTCCGCGATCTGCGCGGAGAGCGCCGGCTGTGTCACGCCGACCTGGGCTGCCGCGCGGCCGAAATGGCCGACCTGTGCCAGCGCATCGAAATATTCCATCTGGCGAATGGTGAAGCTGATCATAAGAAGAAATTATGGGAAGAAACAGAAAATGCAATTTGAATTTATCAAAGCCGCCGTCTAGTTTTGAATCATTCCAGTTTTCCGCGGCCCTGTGGTGCGGTGCCTGGGCATTTTCCCGCAAGGTGGAACAGGCCCCGAGGCAGCAGCGACATATGGCCGTCACGGCGCTTACGTAGTGGCGTCGGTGGTGAGCACAGATCGTAAATCGGAGGTCACAATGGACACCAAGGTAGATAAATCCGGCATGTGCCCAGTTGCGCATGGCGCAACCAGCATGAACATGCGTTCCAACCGGGACTGGTGGCCAAACCAGCTCAATCTGAAGATACTGCATCAGAACTCGGCGCTCTCCCATCCGATGGGGTCCGGCTTCGATTATGCGGCGGAGTTCCAGAAGCTCGATCTGGCGGCGGCGAAGAAGGATCTCACCGCGCTGATGACCGACAGCCAGGACTGGTGGCCGGCCGACTACGGCCATTACGGTGGGCTTTTCATTCGCATGGCATGGCACAGTGCCGGCACCTATCGCACCGCTGACGGCCGTGGCGGCGCCGGCGCCGGCCAGCAGCGTTTCGCTCCGCTCAATTCCTGGCCGGACAACGGCAATCTCGACAAGGCGCGCCGCCTGCTCTGGCCGATCAAGCAGAAATACGGCAATCGGCTCTCTTGGGCCGACCTTATGGTTCTGGCCGGCAACGTCGCCCTTGAGTCGATGGGTTTCAAGACTTTCGGTTTCGCAGGTGGCCGTGCCGATGTGTGGGAGCCGGAAGAAGACGTTTACTGGGGCGCCGAAACGGAGTGGCTCGCAACCAGTGACCAGGCGAACAGCCGCTATTCGGGCGACCGCGAGCTGGAGACGCCGCTTGCAGCGGTGCAGATGGGTCTGATCTACGTGAATCCGCAGGGCCCGGACGGCAATCCGGACCCGATAGCTTCCGGCCGCGACATCCGCGAAACCTTTGCGCGCATGGCAATGAACGACGAAGAAACCGTTGCTCTCACCGCCGGCGGCCACACCTTCGGCAAGATGCACGGCGCGGGCGATGCCGCCCTTGTGGGTCCTGACCCGGAGGCGGCTCCGCTGCAGGCGATGGGGCTGGGCTGGCTTTCCAGCCACGGTTCCGGCAAAGGCCGCGATGCCATCACCAGTGGCATCGAAGGTGCCTGGACGCCGAACCCGACCGTCTGGGACAATGGCTATTTCGATGTGCTGTTCGGTTATGAGTGGGAGCTCGTCAAGAGCCCGGCAGGCGCCTGGGAATGGACGCCGAAGGACCTCAAGCCGGAGGATTTTGCACCCGATCCGGAAACCGGCGAGCGCACGCATCGCATTTTCATGACGACCGCCGACATGGCGATGCGGATGGATCCGATTTACGGTCCGATCTCCAAGCGCTTCCACGAAAATCCGGAGGAATTCGCCGACGCGTTTGCGCGCGCCTGGTTCAAGCTCACCCACCGCGACATGGGCCCCAAGGTCCGGTATCTCGGCTCTGAGGTGCCTGCCGAAGATCTTCTGTGGCAGGACCCGATCCCGGAGCTCGATCACGATGTGATCGAACCGAAGGACATCGCGCTGCTGAAAGCGAAGATCGCCGACACGGGGCTGAGCGTTTCGCAGCTTGTGTCGACGGCATGGGCTTCCGCTGCCAGCTATCGCGATTCCGACAAGCGCGGTGGCGCGAACGGTGCGCGCATTCGTCTCGCGCCGGCCAAGGATTGGGAAGCAAACCAGCCCGATCAGCTCAAGAAGGTGCTGGCTGCCCTCGAAGGCGTGCAAAGTGCATTCAACGGCGCCCAGTCGGGCGGCAAGAAAGTGTCCATGGCCGATCTCATCGTGCTCGGCGGTTCCGTCGGCATTGAAAAGGCAGCCAAGGCTGCCGGCCACGATATCGAAGTGCCGTTTACGCCGGGCCGGATGGATGCAACGCAGGAGCAAACCGACGTTGAAGGCTACGGCGTACTCGAGCCGGTCGTCGACGGGTTCCGCAACTACCGGAAGACACGTTTCACCGTCACCGCTGAAGAGTTGCTGGTCGACAAGGCCCAGCTTCTCACGCTGACGGCACCGGAGATGACCGTCCTCGTTGGCGGCCTGCGCGTGCTCGGCGCCAATCATGGCGGTTCCAGGCACGGCGTGTTGACCCACAAACCGGAAACCCTGAGCAATGATTTCTTCGTCAATCTGCTTGATATGGGGACCGTCTGGGAAGCCGTGAGCGGCGACGAGGAAGAGTTCGAGGGGCGCGACCGCAAGAGCGGCGAACTGAAATGGACCGGCTCGCGGGTCGATCTTGTTTTCGGTTCGAACTCCCAGCTCCGTGCGCTCTCCGAAGTCTATGCGCAGGAAGACGCCAAGGCGAAGTTCGTCAAGGACTTCGTCGCCGCGTGGACGAAGGTCATGAACGCGGATCGCTTCGACCTGTCGGCATAAGCCGTACCCGGCAGACCGGGCTTGAGACGGGCGGGTTTACCCGCCCGTTTCCTATTGCGCTTGCGCGTTGGTGCCTGGCCGGATAGGCATTTGCCATTCGGGTCAACCGGCATACAGGAATGTCATCATGCGTCTCGGCGGCAGACTGGCGGCAGCCATCGAAATTCTGGCGGATATCGAAGCACGATACCGCCCCGCGGCGGAAGCACTGAAGGATTGGGGCCTTTCGCACCGTTTCGCCGGTTCTGGCGACCGCGCCGCCATCGGCAACATCGTTTACGACGCACTGCGCCGCAAACGCTCGGCCGCCTGGCTGTTTGACAGCGATGCGCCGCGCCACCTGGCCTTTGGCGCCGTTATTCTGGAAATGTCCGAGACGGCCGAAAGCGTGAACGCCGCTATCGATGGCGACAGGTTCGCCCCGGATCCGCTTTCCGCGGACGAGCAGTCTCTCGTGTCCGTGCGGCTTGCCTCCACCCCTCCGGACGAAGTCCGTGCCGACAGTCCGGACTGGTGCCGCCAGCACCTGGAGGCGGCTTTCGGCGAGGCATGGGTGGAAGAGGCGGCTGCTCTTTCAGACCGGCCGCCGCTCGACCTCAGGGTGAATACGCTCAAATCCGACCGTGACAAGCTGCTGCGCATCTTTGCCAGGCAGCGCGCACAGGCGGCCCAGCTGGCACCCAACGCCATTCGTATTCCGCCTGTCGCGGGAGCAGGGCGCCACCCTAATGTGCAGGCCGAACCCGCATTCCAGAAGGGTTGGTTCGAGGTCCAGGACCAGGGATCGCAGATCGCCGCTCAACTGACGGGAGCCGCGCCCGGCATGCGTGTGCTCGACTTTTGCGCCGGGGCCGGCGGCAAGACGCTCGCTATGTCGGCGGCTATGGAAAACACCGGCCAGATACACGCATTCGATGCCGAAAAGCAGCGCCTGGCGCCTATTTTCGAGCGCCTGAAACGCGCCGGCAGCCGCAATGTGCAGGCCACGCCGGATCGTTCGGCGCTGAAACCGCTTCACGGCAGCATGGATATTGTGCTTGTCGATGCACCCTGCACCGGGTCCGGCACGTGGCGCAGGCGGCCCGACGCCAAATGGCGGCTTACCGAAAAGCAGCTCGAGCAGCGCATGGCCGAACAGTCGGCGATCCTGGACGACGCAGGCAGTTTCGTGCGGCCGGGCGGCACACTGGTTTATGTGACTTGCTCCGTATTCGATGAAGAGAACGGGAAACAGGCCGCCGCATTCCGCGACCGCAACCGGAACTTCGAGAACGCCGATGCCGTTGCCGCATGGCAGGCCAGCCTTCCCGCCATACCGGTGCCGCCGCTTGCGGACAGGGCCGGCGGGATACGAATGACGCCGCATTCCAGCGATACAGACGGCTTCTATGTTGCGATCCTGAAACGGAAGACCGGGGAATGACCCGCTACTTCTCGCTTGCCCTTTTTATCGTCGGCGTGGTTCTGGGTGGTACGCTGATTGGCACCGCCACCATACCAGGCGAATGGTATCAAAGCCTCGCCAAGCCGTCCTTCAATCCGCCGAACTGGATATTCGGTCCAGTCTGGACCGCGCTTTACATACTCATCGCGATAGCGGGCTGGCGCGTCTGGCGTTTGAACCCCGTTGGCGGCCCGGTGGCGCTGTGGTTCATGCAACTGGCTTTGAACTTCTCCTGGTCGCCGGTTTTCTTCGCGGCGCAGCTGCCGCGCGTTGCGCTGATCATCATTTTCACGCTGCTCGTGGTGATCATCGGCTTCATCGCCAGCGCATGGCGCGAAGACCGCACGGCGGCACTGCTTTTCCTGCCCTATCTTGCTTGGGTCGCTTTCGCCACGGTTCTCAACGGAGCAATCGTGCATCTCAACTAGCGGCTTGTGCACTGCACAATTGTTTCTTGCGCCGGTTAAAGGCGTTTGCCATAACCCTGTGGAGAGGGAACCCCCATGGCATCGCAGAGTACTTCCGTGGCTGACGCCGATTTCGCGACGCGGGTACGAGAAAGTTTCGCGCGCCAGCACGTGATGAAAACCATCAACGCGGAGCTGACCCGGGTCACCCCCGGCACGGTCGAGATCGAAATGCCGTTCGACCCCGCGTTCACGCAGCAGCACGGGTTTCTCCACGCCGGCATCGTTTCCACCGCGCTCGATTCTGCCTGCGGCTACGCGGCCTTCTCGCTGATGCCATCCGACGCTGCGGTGCTGACGATCGAGTTCAAGGTGAATTTGCTGGCGCCAGGCAAGGGCGAGCGGTTCCTGTTTCGCGGCTCGGTCACCAAGCCCGGCCGCACGATCATGGTGGCTGACGGCCAGGCCTATGCCTACGGTCCCGATGGCGACGCCAAGCTGTTCGCGACGATGACCGGCACGATCATGACCGTGCGCGACCGTCAGGGCATCTCGGGATGAGCGATCCGGCATCGCTCCTGGCAGATGTCGGCGGCAGCAAGCTCCTGTTCGTGATGGCGGCCGACGCCGAATACGGACCGCGGCTCCGAGAGCTTTTCTCCCCTCTGATGACCGGTGTCGGCCCGGTCGAGGCCGGTGTGAACCTTGGCGTGGCGCTTGCCGATCTCAAGACGGCCGGCAATTTGCCAGACCTTGTCGTTTCGCTGGGTTCAGCAGGTAGCCGGACGCTTGAGCAGACCGGAATTTACCAGGCAATTTCAGTGTCATACCGCGACATGGACGCTTCTGCGCTGGGATTTCCGAAAGGCGTAACGCCGTTTCTCGATCTGCCGCCGGTGGTGGATCTGCCGCTGCGCATTCCAGGCATCGCAGAGGCCACGCTTTCCACAGGTGCAAACATCGTCTCCGGCGCTGCTTATGATGCCGTTGAGGCCGACATGGTCGACATGGAAACCTTCGCAGTGCTGCGCGCCTGCCAGCGGTTCGAGGTGCCCATGATCGCGTTGCGCGGCATTTCCGATGGCGTGGCCGAACTTGCTCATGTCGGTGACTGGACCGAGTATCTTCACATCATCGACGTCAAACTGGCCGAAGCTGTCGGCCAGCTTGAGGCGGCAATCGCGGACGGCACGATCAGGCTTTAGGCAATCCGGCCGCATTGGAGTAGTCGATGCCGGTTAGTCGCGCACGCGACGTGCCCTCGGCGTCGATATAGTGGATGCCGTCCTCCGCGCGCCCAAGTTTCCATCGCGCGCTGGGGCCATTCGTCCAATCCACCGTATAGCCGTCATCATGCAGCCGCCAATCGCCCGAATAGCTCTTGCCCTCGGGCAGCAGCATATGTGCCCGCGACGCATCCTCGTAATAGATGACCGCTTCCACACCACCCATATCCAGCCTGTGGGTGGCGCCCGGCAACATGGCCTCAAGGGTATCTCTCTCCAGAATTTTCATCGTAATCTCCTGCGGAGTTTCGGGTTCGACATAACCGGTTTCGTCAAGTATCTTGACTAAATCGGTTTTTCATTACGGTCAAGTGTCTTGACGAAAAATGAGCAGACTTTGCCGGATCACCTCGGCTGGCGCCTCTGGCTGGCGAACCGGCAATGGCAGGCGCGATTTGTGGAGGCGATGCGCCGGGCGGGTCATGACTGGTTCACCGACGCGCGGGCGAACCTGCTCGGACACATTGCCCGCGGCGGCACACCGCAAGCGGTCGTCATTGCGCGCATGGGCATTTCCAAACAGGCCGTGCAGCAGCTCATCGATGGGCTACAGGGTGAGGGCATTCTGGAGCGCGTGCCCGATCCGAAAGACAGCCGCTCCCGCATCGTGCGCCATACGGCCGCCGGGCTGCGTGCCATGCGCGATGCTGATCGCATCAAACGCGAAATCGAGGCTGGATACCACAGCCTCCTCGGTGCCGAGGCATTCGAGGCACTGATGCGGGCGCTGAGATCGATGACGGACAAAGCCGAAGACGTGGAGTGACGGCAAGCGGCGATGTGCCGCCATTGCGCCGAATCGTATCTTTCTCTAGAGCCTCGCCATGAGCACCACAGACACCGTCCTCATCGTCGATTTCGGCAGCCAGGTCACCCAGCTGATTGCGCGCCGGGTGCGCGAAGCGGGTGTCCACTCCGAGATCGTTCCCTTCCAGAGCGCCGAAGAGGCATTCCACAGGATCGGCCCCCGCGCGGTCATCCTGTCCGGCGGTCCGGCCTCGACAGTGGATATCGGGTCTCCGCGCGCGCCCGACATCGTCTTTTCGTCCGGCGTTCCCGTCCTTGGCATCTGTTATGGCGAACAGGCGATCTGCGCCCAGCTTGGCGGCAGGGTCGAGGGCGGCCATCACCGCGAATTCGGCCGCGCCTTTCTGGATATCGCAGACGATTGTGCGCTGTTCGAGGATGTCTGGGCCAAGGGTACGCGCCACCAGGTCTGGATGAGCCATGGAGACAGGGTCACGGCGCTGCCGCCGGGCTTCCGTGTGGTCGGCACGTCGACCGGTGCTCCTTTTGCGGCGATCGCCGACGAGGAACGCAAATATTACGCCGTCCAGTTCCATCCGGAAGTGGTGCACACACCGGACGGCGCGAAGCTTCTCGCCAATTTCGTGCACAACATCGCCGGCATCGAAGGCAACTGGACGATGGCCGCCTATCGCGAGCGCGCGGTTGAGCAGATCCGCGAGCAGGTAGGCGAGGGCAAGGTCATCTGCGCCTTGTCGGGCGGGGTGGATTCCTCAGTCGCGGCGCTGCTGATCCACGAAGCCGTGGGCGACCAGCTGACATGCATTCTCGTTGACCACGGCCTGATGCGGAAGAACGAGGCTGCCGACGTCGTCGCCATGTTCCGCGAGCACTACAATCTGAAGCTGATTCTGGTCGATGCGTCGGACCGGTTTGTCGATGCGCTCGAGGGCGAGGCCGACCCGGAAACCAAACGCAAGACGATCGGCCGCCTTTTTATCGAAGTGTTCGAAGAAGAAGCCAAGAAACTGGGCGGCGCGGATTTCCTGGCGCAGGGAACGCTCTATCCCGATGTCATCGAGAGCGTCTCGTTCTCCGGCGGGCCTTCGGTCACCATCAAGTCCCACCATAATGTTGGCGGGTTGCCGGAGCGCATGAACATGCAGCTGGTGGAGCCGCTGCGCGAGCTCTTCAAGGATGAGGTGCGGGCGCTCGGTGCCGAGCTCGGCCTGCCGGACCATTTCATCGGCCGCCACCCGTTCCCGGGGCCGGGTCTGGCCATACGCTGCCCCGGCGGCGTGACGCGCGAGAAGCTCGACATCCTGCGCGAGGCCGATGCGATCTATCTCGATGAGATCAGGAAGGCCGGCCTCTACGATGCGATCTGGCAGGCATTCGTCGTGCTCCTGCCGGTGCAGACCGTCGGCGTCATGGGCGACGGGCGCACCTACGAGTTTGTCTGCGCGCTGCGTGCCGTCACCTCTGTCGATGGCATGACGGCGGACTTCTACCACTACGACATGGACTTCCTCGGCGCCGCCGCTACCCGCATCATCAACGAGGTGCATGGCATCAACCGCGTTGTCTACGACGTGACTTCAAAACCCCCCGGCACCATCGAGTGGGAATAGCGGTTCTCCAATCTCGTCGGGCGTGAAGTTTAGAGTGCCCGTCGCATGTGGAGTGGAAATCCTGCACCAGGGGATAGCATCGTCACTTGCTGGCCGGGATCCAGTATTCGTTTGTCGCAAGTCGCGAACGGCGCAGGCGTTCGATCATTGGTTCCCCGACCTTAATGGCGAGGATCGTTGTCAGAATGTCGATCACCATCATGTGGGCAATGCGTGTGGAAGATGACGAGTAGAGGAAGGTCTGTTCGTCCGAATCGACATTGATCAGGATGTCGGCCTCCTGGGCCAGCGCGGAAGTGGAGCGGGAGATTACGATGACCTTGGCTCCCACGCGTCTTGCCAGCCGGGCGACGTCTACGGTCTCCTTGCTCTGGCCGGCAAACGACATGATAAGCGCCGCGTCGCCGGCCTCCATGGATGCCGCCGCCTGTAGCTGCATGTGCGGGTCTGCCATGGCGATGGCGCAGTAGCCCATTCGGGCGAGGCGGTGTTGAACCTCCGCGGCAACAAAATTGGATTGCGCGATGCCGCAAATATCAATCCTTCGCGCACTGCCGATCACGTCGGCTGCGGCGACCACCTGGTCGTAGTTGAGTTGGCTCTTCACCAGGTTCAGCTGTTTCATGGCGGTCCCCAGCATCTTGTCGCCGACGATCTGGGGTGTGTCGGCCATGCTGACTTCGGCGTCGACAAACGGCAGGCCGGTAGCGGCGTCCGTTGCCAGTGCAAGTTTCAGATCGGTGAACCCGCTCAAGCCGAGTTGGCGACAGAAACGCAGAACAGTCGGTTCGCTGACTCCCGCTTTGTCGGAAAGAGCCGAGATGCTCATGCGCATCACCTTCTCCGGCTCGCTGACGACGATTTCACCGACTTTCTTCTCCGATGGCCTCAATTCATCCAGGTGGCGAAGAATATAGATCGAGAGAGAAGAGTGGTTTCCATCTATAGGCATGCCATCTCCAGAGTTGTGGTTTTACTACATCTGTGAAATATACTAAATAAAGTCAATCAATAATGCGAATGATGCCGTGAATATGGGCAGGAAAGCCAAATATTCTTATCATCATTTTATAAAATGCCTCGGCAAGCTGCAATGGGATATCATGTAGTGATACTACATATCTCCGGCGCGCTTTGCAAGCCGGGCCGGAGACGCATCCGAATTCGATCTATGCCCGATAGAGAAAATAAGCATTATTTTTCAATAAATTATGCCGTATCAAATCGAGTGAATGCAAGAAATTGCTGGTCTTTTCGATCAGGCTGATTGACTCGCAATCTCGCTACGTTGTAGTAAAACAACAAGAATGAACGAGGTTGATGATTATGCCTACACGACCAGCTCACTGGGGTGACCCGGAGTTGTCCAAATTTGACCCCCTCCCAAGGATTATGGCGTTCGACAAGTTTTCCGACGGCATGCGCGGATACACGGCCCTTGTGGGCAACTACGAGTACACGCTCGACAATGTGCTCCCCGGGTTCCGGGACATGAACCAGCCGATGCTCAGCAACGGCAGCCACTGGGAAACCGGTACCCACGGTGCGCTGAGTGGCACCTATGCGCTCAAGATTGCGTCCCGTCCCCGTCCGCGGTCGGTAAATATGGCGCTCAAGCGCATGACCTTCCGCAAAGCCTGTCCGATCCAGATCGAGGCCTATTTCGCGCTCAAGCCCGAGGCGACGGACATGCTCTTGTCTGACCTCGATGTCGGTGCGTTTGGCCTGGTCCTCGACCTTCAGGACAATGAGCGCCGGATCATGCCTCATGTCCGCTACCTCAACGCTTTTGACGGAAAGCGGCAGCAGAAGTGGCAGTACAAAAGCATGCTGGAGACACCCCACGAGGTCGGTGGCGATGCCTCCACCGGCGAGACGCGCTCGCATCACCATTTTGGTGCTGATGGGTGGGTCGATGTCCCGGGCGGCGCACAGGAGCTTTGCTACAACGAGGTGCCGACCAAATATAACTGGCACTACTTCAAGCTCGGTTTCGACCTGGCGTCGATGAGCTTCACTCACCTGCAGTGCAACGACAGGGTGTTCGATGTTTCGACCCTGGAGCCGATGCGTATGGGCGCCTGGCCGAACCTCAACTGCATGCTGAACGTCTGTTGGACGATCGAGAGCGACAGCAACAAGCGGGCCTACCTCTATCTGGATTCTGTTCTCGTTTCGGGAGACTGGGCCGATGCGTGAATCGATATCCGCCGTCGTTGCTCGAAACGACCTTTGGGAAGGCGTTGCCACCAGCGAGCCTTACGAGGTGGCGTGGGCGTCCGAGGCTGTAATCTTTCTGCGAAATCTCGGGTCTACGGGAACGCCGGAGCTTGCCCGGGCGTGGGTGCAGATCTCTCCCGACGGGCTCAACTGGGTCGACGAAGGGACATTGCTCGAGATCCCCAGGGAGGGCGGTCTGAAGAGCGCCCGGATCCGCGGTTTCGGTGCCTTTATGCGTGTAATGACCGTCCTGCCGCAGGGGTCGAGTTTCAAGGCACTGCTTACGTTCTCGCTGAAGGAGTAGAATGGAATGCCAGCGAACAAGAAGATCGGATTTATCGGGTTGGGCGCGATGGGGCGCGGCCTGGCCGGCAATCTCACCAGGGCCGGCTATGACGTTGTCGTCTGGGATCGGATGCCCGCCGCAGCCGAGGCTTTCGCCTCAAAGACCGGTGCCCGTATTGCGGCGGGCCCGGCCGAGCTCGGTGCTGAAGTCGATATCGCAATCTCCATGGTACCAGATGCGCCTGACGTGCGGTCGATAACGCTCGACGCGGGCGGGCTCATTGAGAGCGGGAACAAGAACCTCATCTATATTGACATGAGCACGATCGACCCCACGACCTCACGGGCGGTGGGTGCGGCGCTGGCCGAGGTTGGCATCAGGATGATTGATTCACCGGTCGGCAGAGGTGTTGCCGAAGCCGAGGCGGGAACGGTCACCTTCATGGTCGGCGGCGACGCGGACCTGTTGTCTGAGGTCAGGCCGGTCCTCAAGGTGATGTCCTCGGAAATCTTGCACGTCGGATCGCTCGGTGCGGGTTCGGCAATCAAGCTGGTCAATAATTTTCTGGGTGGCGGTATCATTGCGACGATCGCCGAGGCTCTTGCACTCGGCGTGAAATCCGGACTGACCGTCGAGCAGATCATCGACCTGTCTGACCGTACCGGAACGTCCAACAAGATCCTGAACACCGTATTGCCGGCCAAGGCCTTCCTTGCCGACTACACCCCCGGCTTTGCCTCGCGGCTGGCTGCGAAGGATCAGCGGCTCGCATTGAAACTGGGCAAGGATCTCGGGGTCGACCTCCCGGTCGGAGAGGTTGTCATGGCGCGCTACGCGGCATGCGAAGAGGCCTTCCCGGCGGAGGACTACATGGGATCGCTCATGCGGCTCGTTGAGAAACAGGCCGACACAAAGCTTCGGCTCAAGGGAAATTAGCCCGGGCCGCTACACCGCGACGCGGTAAACCAAAGGAGGAGACCAATGAAAAAATCTATTGGACTGTTGGCGCTTGCAGCATCGCTCAGCTTGAGTGTGTTCGCAGTGTCCCCCGCATCGGCCCAGAGCATTAATGTACTGGGTCACCGTGTTCACCAATCCGTGTCGACGGGCGAAAGCGCGGGCACGACGGGTGGGGATGTCACCGAGGCCTGGCGGTCGGATAACGGCGATATAAACTGGATTACAGCCGACGTAACGCCGATTCACGATCGCCTATTCAGGGAAATGACCTTGGATGCAGGCAATATCGACCTTGCGTTTTTCCTCAATCGCTTCGTATCGCCGGACGTCTTCGAACTCCTGGAACCACTCGATGGTTATCAGGCCGAAAACCCGATCGAAGGCTTTGATGGGCTGAGCCAGGGCATGCGCGATGCGATGACCTATGATGGCAAGCTCTATGGCATCCCGTTTCGTCATGCCACGAACGCACTGATCTACAATTCGAAGATCCTTGCGGATCAGGGTATCGAGAGCATTCCGGAGACGTTCGCTGAACTGGTTGATCTGGCGATCGCCATTCACGAGAAAAACCCGGAAGTCTATGGCTTTGCCAATCACTCGGGTACGTCGCCGACCTTCATTCTCAACCTGGCACTCGCTCACGGCGTCCAGTTCCTTGAACCCGACTACACGCTCAACGCGGAAACGCCGGAGTTCATCGAAACGCTTGAGACGCTGAAGCGCCTGTACGACAATGGCGGTCTGGTTCGCGACTACATTTCAGGGAACCTCGACACCATCATTGCCGACATGCAGGCAGGTCGAGCGGCGCTGTCACTCAATCCTTTCGGCCGGGTGGCGGTTCTCAACGATGCCGCGCTCTCGCGCTTCCCGGGGGATATCAAAGCAGTGGCGGTTCCGGCCGACCCCAACGGCGTGACGCCGGCGCAGACCGAAGTCTGGTATCTGGTCATCCCGAAAAACTCGACCAACAAGGAACTGGCCTGGAGCCTTATTCGGGCACTATCCTCTCCCGAGGCAACTGTCCGCGAGGCTCTCAATGGCAATGGTCCGGTTCGGTCTGGAGCCTACCAAGATCCCCGCATCGTCGCTGCAAATCCTGCGGCGGAAGAAGAGGCACAGTCGGTGGCATCTGCACGGGTGGCTTTCCCCGGCTTTGATCAGGCGGCTCGCGCCCAGGAAATCCTGAGCGAGGAAGCCGACGCAATGCTGCTGGGCCGTCAGACTGCTGCCGAGGCAGCGGCAAACATGCAGGCGCGAATTTCGCCTCTGCTGCCGGCCAAGTAGGCACCTCCAACTTCCGTGTGGGCAGGGTTTCCTGCCCACACGGATATGCCGAGCAAAGTGAACCCGGGTCATGAATCGTATTCGACCAGTCCACCTAATATTCCTGACGCCTGCCCAGGCGATGGTCACATTCATGCTGGCTGGTCCCGCCGTGTATGTGCTCTGGCTCAGCTTCACGGTGTCCAATTTCGGGCAGAATCCCCAGTTCGTAGGCTGGCAGAACTACGCGGCCATCCTGACGGACCGGTATTTCTGGACCGCGGCCTGGAACACCTTCATCGTCGTGAATGCCGTCGTTTACATCGAGCTGCTGCTGGCGGTTCTGGTCGCGCTTGTCATTGCCAGTCTGAAGACCGGGCGGATGCTGATGTTCGCCGTCGTGCTCGTTCCCTACGGCATCAGTGAGGTTGTAGGGGTACTTTCCTGGCGATTTCTGGCTGATCCGAGCGTCGGATTGATCACGAAGACGCTCGCCATGATCGGCATAGACTTCAACTGGACACTCAATCCGGAAGCGGCGCTGGTGCTGATCACCACCATCAGCATCTGGCATCACCTGCCGTTTTCTTTTGTCATTATCTACGCCGCCATCATCTCCGTGCCGGGCGAACTCTATGAGGCTTCCCGCGTCGACGGAGCCACAAAGTGGCAGGAGTTCTGGCTGATCACGGCTCCGATTATCGTGCCTGCCGCTCTCCTCGCGATCATCTTCAGATACGTGTTTGCCTTCAGAATGTTCTCCGAAGTCTGGCTGGTGACGCAGGGCGGACCCATAAGGCTGACGGAGGTGTTGGGAACCTATCTCTACCGCACCGGCTTCAGATACTCCGATTTCGGCGGCGCAGCCGCGACGGGCTGGCTCATGGTTCTGGGCTCGCTGTTGCTGGCAGCAATCTATCTCAGGGCGATCTACAGGAGCGCGTTCCGCGATGCGTAAACTCGCCGGACATGTTGGCAAGGCGCTTGCCGTTGGGCTGATTTCGGTTTGGTCGCTGTTTCCGATCGCCTATGTCGTGCTCAATGCGTTCAAGCAGCACCGGGACATTTTCGTGTTCCCGCCGGAGATTTTCTTCACACCGACATTCGACAATTTCATCGCCATTGCCGAAATCTATCCGCAGTTCTTCAGTTATATGTTGAACAGCCTTGTCATTTCGGTCGCGGCGACCCTGGTCTGTGTCATAGCTTCCGCGCTCGCCGGGTACGTCTACTCCCGCTTCCGCGGCAAGGCCCTTGCTGCCAGCGCATTTTATCTGGTCGCCATCCGCCTGCTTCCGCCGCTGGTAATCACCATTCCCCTGTTCCCCTGGGTCAACATATTGGGTCTGGCCGATACCTATTGGGTCCTGATCGCGCTCTATGCCGCTTTCTGGCTGCCGCTCAACGTTCTGATCATGAAGGAATTCATAGACCAGATTCCGCGCAGCCTTGATGAATCGGCCATCATCGATGGCGCCGGTGAATGGCAGCTGCTCCGCCATATCATCCTGCCCCTTTCGGCGCAGGGAATGGTTGCCTGTGCGGTCTTCGTTTTCGTGTTCTCGTGGAATGAATATGTTTACGCGTTCATCTTCACGATTCAGAACGCCAAGACCACGCCGCTGGTACTCGCCGAGATCATGGATTCCGTGACCGGCACAAATTACGGCGTCCTGTTTGCGGCCGCCACAATCCAACTCATCCCGGTAGTTCTCCTAGTGCTCGTTTTGCAGCGCCAGCTCGTGGCTGGGCTCACGGCGGGCGCCGTGAAGGGCTAGCCACTCCATTCGATGAAAGACCAACAGAATGCTCACCAACTGGATTTCAAACGCTGCAACACCCTCCCGTTCGGGAGACTCGATCGAAGTCGTTAATCCCGCAAGCGAGGAGGTCATGGACCTCATCCCGCGGGGGGCAAGCGAGGATGTCAGCGCGGCGGTGAAGGCGGCCAGGGCGGCACATGCGGGCTGGAGCGGCCTGGCGCCCGTCGAACGCAAGGCGGCCCTGCTTGGCGCGGCCGACAAGCTGATGGCAATGCATGAAGAGCTGGCGCGCCTGATCACTCAGGAAAACGGAAAACCCCTCTTCCTTTCGCGCGGAGAGGTTGCGGGCGCCGCTTCGGCTGCCCGGATGTTCGCGGAACTCTCGGTACACCTGCGCGCCGGTAGCCAGCTGGCGGCTTCCGGCCAGCTCAACTTTCAGCAGCGATATTCCCGCGGTGTCGTGGGGTGTATCGTGCCCTGGAATTACCCGGTCGCACTTGGGGTCGAAAACATCGCCGCCGCGATCTCCGTCGGCAATACGGTGGTGTGGAAGCCTTCGGAGAAGACGCCGCTTTCGTCCCGTGTCATCGCCGAGAAGGTGTTCGGTGACCTGCCTGCGGGCGTCGTCAACCTTGTGCTGGGAGATGGAACGGCCGGCGCCGCGCTGGTTGAGCATGAAGATGTCGATGCGATCCTGTTTGTCGGTTCGGAAGGAACAGGTCGCCGGATCGGCGAGCGCTGCGGCCGAAATCTCAAAAAGGCCATTCTGGAACTTGGCGGCAAAGACGCTCTGGTCGTCGACGAGACCGTGGATATTGCCAAGGCGGCTGCGCTGACTATCGACGCTGCCTACTTCAACGCCGGCCAGCTCTGCACGGCCACCGAACGTGTCTATGTCGCGCGCCAGATATTCGAGCCGTTCGTGGAAGAGATGGTCAAACAATCCAACGCCATCGTGCAGGATGACGGTCTCATGGACGGCGTCGGCATGGGGCCGATGGTCGACCACCTGCAGCTCGAGCGTGTCATCGACCATGTGTCGGACGCGAGCGCGCGAGGCGCTACAATTCATTGCGGCGGCACCCGACTGGACCGAAAGGGCTATTTCTTTCCGCCAACGGTCGTCACCGGTATGCCGGCTGACGCACCGATCATGATGGAAGAAACTTTCGGGCCAGTCGCTCCAATCGTTCCGTTCGACGATTTCGATGAAGCGATCGCGATGGCCAACTCCAGCCGCTTTGGGCTCGCGGGCGTGGTTTGCACCAATTCCTCCTCGCGTGCGGTCAAGGCGCTGCATGAGTTGAGGGCCGGTATGCTCAAAATCAACATGCCCCCGCGCAAGGCGCCGGGCGGCACCTCGGAGCCCGTGGGTGCCAGCGGTCTCGGCCATGGATACGGTCAGGAGCTTCTGTTGGAGCTGACGCGTCAGAGCTCGGTGCAGTGGAAGGGCCAGCTGTAATGGCCGATCGTGTCGCCATGGTTTCCGGCGCGTCGCGGGGCCTTGGAAATGCGGTTGCACGCCGCATGGCTGCTGCCGGCTGGCGGCTCAGCCTCGGTGTCAGAACTCCCGAGCGGCTGCAGGAAAGCTTGCCCGGCGGCATCGATACGATCTGCTGCACCTATGATGCGCTCGAGCAGGGTTCGGCTGGTCGCTGGGTGGACCAAACCATTGAACGTTTCGGTCGCATCGATGCCGTTGTGAACAATGCCGGCATCGGCCTCCAATACGCGCTCACGGACGACGACGAGACTGCGCTCGACACGCTGCTGGAGGTCAACCTCAAGGGGCCTCTTCGTGTAACCCGCGCCGCCTTGCCGTATCTCATTGCATCGGGGCAGGGGCGCGTGATCAACGTCTCCTCCCTGTCGGGCAAGCGGATCAACCATACAAATGTAGGCTATGCCATGACAAAGCACGCGCTGATGGCATTGACCCATGCAACGCGCCGCATCGCATGGAATGACGGTGTGCGCGCCACCGCGCTTTGCCCCAGCTACATCGACACTGATTTCAACGACGGCGTTACCGCGATCGCCAGGGAAGAGATGATCAGTCCCGACGACCTTGCCGAGGCCGTGTTGCACCTCGCCAGCGCCCCTTCAAACTTCTCTGTTGCCGAACTGCTCGTGAACTGTCGGCTCGAAGACACATTATAGGAGTTAGACATGGTCGAAGTTGGCATATCGAATGTCTTCAAGAGATACGGCGCGGTGGAAGCCATCAAGGGAATTTCCGCCTCAATCAAAGACGGTGAGTTTGTCGTTCTGGTGGGGCCTTCGGGCTGCGGAAAATCGACCCTGCTGCGGATGATCGCAGGCCTTGAAGAAATCTCCGGCGGCGAGATTTCCATTGGCTCCAAAGTGGTCAATGACATGCAGCCGAAACAGCGGAACATCGCGATGGTGTTCCAGAATTACGCCCTCTATCCGCACATGACGGTGGCTCAGAACATGGGCTTCGCGCTCCGGCTGGCGCGCGCAGACAAAGCGGAGATGGACAAACGGGTTAAGGAAGTCGCCGAGATTCTCGGGCTGACCGACTATCTCGACCGGTTCCCTCGCGCGCTTTCAGGCGGACAACGCCAGCGGGTGGCCATGGGACGGGCCATCGTCCGGGACCCGGCCGTTTTCCTGTTCGACGAGCCGCTGTCCAATCTCGACGCCAAACTGCGCACCGAAATGCGCACCGAGATCAAGGCGCTTCACCTGCGGCTGCGTGCCACGATGATCTATGTCACGCACGACCAGATCGAAGCCATGACCATGGCCGACCGGATCATCGTCATGCACGACGGCCTGGTCGAGCAGATCGGCACGCCCCTGGAATTGTACGATGAACCGGTCAACAAGTTCGTTGCCGGGTTCATCGGTTCGCCGCCCATGAATTTCCTTCCGGCCCGAATTTCCGGAGGCAAACTCCTGGTGGAGGCGGGACCGGACAGCGTCGCCATCGCCGGGTTACCGGATCAACCGGACCGGGAAGGGCTTGAGGTCGGCATCCGGCCGGACAAGTTTGAAATTGCCGATGACGGCATTCCCATGAGGGTCAATGTCGTCGAACCGACGGGCGCCGAAATACAGGTTGTCGGCGAAGTGGACGGCAAGAGCATGGTCGTCGTGTTCCGCGACCGGCTTGTCTTCAAGCACGGCGAAATCGCTCGCGTGCGGCCTCAACAAGACAGCTTCTACCTTTTCGATGCCGAAACGGGGGACCGGCTGCCGGTCTCGTGATCGCGAATTGAGAGCCCCTCATCCAGGACATGGAAGCAGTACGCCCATGAACAGACACGCTATTGACGCTGGCCCGCGGGAAATGGACCTGAGCCGGTTCGATCCTCTGCCCAGGGTCATGTTTTACGACGACTTCAATCAGGGCATGTCCGGCTGGACGGTTCTTACCGGCAATTACACGGGCAGTTTGCGCAACATGCATCCTGGCTACCGGCAGTTCACGCCACCGATGCTAAGCAACCTGACCCAATGGGACGGGGGAACGCATGGCGGCCTTTCGGGCTCCTATGCGCTCAAGCTTGCAACCCGCCCCGACGTTGGGGCGCAAACGGTATCCTTGAAGCGTTTGACGTTTCCCAGGGCCTGCACAATGCAGGTGGAAGCCTATCTGACCTTCAAGCCGGAAGCGACGGAGCTCGAACTCTCCGATCGCGATGTACGCTCCTTCGGCTTCGTGCTCGACATTCAGACCAAACAGCATCGGGTGCTTCCTCAGATACGATACCTCAATGCGATCGATGGGGCGCTGGCAAACAAGTGGCAGTACAAGCCTCGAACCACCGTTTTCAACGATGTGGGCGACCGTACGGTCACGCTCTATCACTATGGCGAGGAAAACTGGGTCGACATTCCTGGCGGCTACCAGACCCTTTGCTACAACGAGATACCCACCAAGATTAACTGGCACTACTTCCGGCTTGGGTTCGACATTCGGACGCTGAGATACACCGAGCTGCAGTGCAATGATCTGGTTCTCGACCTTTCCGGACTGGAAATGCTCAAATTCGATGCGATGCCCAATCTGAACAACCTGTTCAACGTTATTCCGTTTGTCGAAACCGACTCCCGGAAGAGGGCATTCCTCTACTTCGACTCAATTCTTCTTTCGGGTGACTGGTGATGCTTGCGGAGAGTTATACGGCGGTAATCGCGCGCGGAGAGGACTGGACCGACGGGTCTGCCACAGAACCGTATGAGGCCAGCTGGGCGCGGGAGGCCGCAATTTCGCTTCGCAGGCTCGAGCCGGCACCGGTTAGCGGCGACGCCAGCGCCAGGGTGCAGATATCGCTCGATGGCCTCCATTGGATCGATGAAGGCACGACCGTGGAAATACCGTCGGAGGTCGGCAAGATTGCTCTTGCACGGCTCACCGGATTCCCCGGCTACCTGAGACTGGTAGCCGACATGGCAGATGGCGACAGCGCTTTCATGCTCGCAACATTATCCTTGAAGGCGTGAAGGCAAGCCGATGCAAGCCATCGAATGTACGAAACCCGGTCAACTCACTCTGATTGACCGACCTGTTCCGCAACGCGGCAACGGCGAGGTGTTGTTGCGGATGTTGCGCGCCGGCATTTGCGGCACGGATATGCATATCTATGGGGGCAATCAGCCCTATTTCGAGTATCCGCGCGTAATCGGTCACGAGTTGAGCGCCGAGGTTCTGGAAGCCGATCCGGATAGCGGTCTTCGTGCCGGTGATCTCGCTTTTATCAACCCCTATATCGCCTGCGGCTCCTGCGTCGCCTGCCGGGCGGGAAAAACGAACTGCTGTGTCAGGCTTTCCGTTCTGGGGGTCCATTGCGACGGCGGATTGACGCAATACCTCAGCCTGCCCGCAGAGAATGTCGTGAAGGCTGACGGACTAGATGCCGACGAAGCCGCGATGGTCGAATTTCTGGCTGTCGGAGCACATGCCGTCGCGCGAGCACAGGTGCGCGAGGGGGCCAGTGTGCTGGTTGCCGGAAGCGGTCCAATCGGCATAGGCGTGGCGCTGTTTGCCAGTCTGCGGGGCGCCGACGTCACGGTGGTGGATATCCGCGAGGAACGCCTGAGCTTTTGCGCCAGCCACCTGGCGGTAACGACCGAGCAGCTGGGGGAGGGGTTGAGGGACCGTTTGCTGAACCGAACCGCGGGAGAGATGTTTGCAAACGTGTTCGATGCGACAGGCAGCCCGGCAGCGATGGAAGCTGGTTTTTCCAATGTCGCACACGGCGGGACCTACACCCTGGTCAGCATCGTCAATGCGCGGATCGGTTTCGAGGATCCCGAATTCCATAAGCGTGAGATGAACCTCTTGAGCTCGCGCAACGCGCAGCCCCAGGATTTCGAGCTGGTTGTCAAAGCCATTCGTGACGGCCGGGTTCCCACCCGGGCGATGAATACGCACAGGGTCGCGTTCGAAGATCTTCCCCGTGAGATGCCAAATCTGGTCCGCAGCGATTCCGGCACGATCAAGGCGCTGGTCGAGATCGGCTGACCGGCCCGATAGCCCGCCGAAACGGGGCCCGATGTGCCGAGACGAGGATCGGTACGTCGCGCACACGTCGGCGCGGCATCCGAATTTCAACCTCAATTCCGCAAGGCGCAAGCTGGGAGAGTGAAGTGCGAATTGTCCATCTCGGCCTCGGCAATTTTTTTCGTGCGCATCAGGCCTGGTATACCGACCGGGCCAACCGCGAGAGCTCGCAGCACTGGTCCATCACCGGCGTATGCATGCGACGCCCGCTCCTGCGGGACATGCTGGTCCAGCAGGACTGCGCCTATACGCTCGAGATCAGCGATGTCGGCGGCCGGCAAATGCACAAAATCGAAGTGTTGGATTCAGTGTTGGTCGCCGCAGAGGAGCCGCAGAAGGTCATCTCGGCGATCGCTGACGAGAACACCGCGATTGTAACCCTTACCGTGACGGAGAAAGGTTACGACCTCAAAGCGGACGGGCGGCTGAACAGGGAAAGCGCGAATATCCGGTCCGACCTCGAACAGGGGACGCACCGCAGCATGGTTGGCCTGCTGGCCACAGCGCTGAAAGCGCGTTCCAGCAGGAACGCGCCACTGACGATCATGAGCTGCGACAACCTTCCGCGAAACAGCAGACAATTGCGCCAGGCGGTACTGGAGTTTTCAGAACTCGCAGGCATGGGCATAGCCGATTATCTTGATCGTTTCGTCTCGTTTCCCTGCACCATGGTTGACCGGATTACACCGGCGACGGACGCCGCGTTGGAGGCCCGTGTGGCCGAGACAACGCTTCCGCCCAGAGCACCCGTGTCCGCCGAGATGTTCACCGACTGGATTATCGAGGACGACTTTTCAGGGCCGCGCCCGAAGTGGGAGCTGGCAGGCGTTTCCTTCGTGGACGATGTCGCACCGTTTGAACTGCGGAAGCTGCGGATGCTGAACGGGCCGCACAGCTATGTGGCCTATGCCGGAATACTTGCCGGTTACGCATATGTGCACGAAGCCATCGCCGACCCTGTGATCCGCCGGGTGACGGAACTGATAATGGACGAGGCAATGGCAACCTTGCCGCCTCGGTCGCGCAACGACGGAGCAGCTCACAAAGCCAGTCTTTTGCGGCGATTCGAGAATCCGTTTCTTCATCACGGCCTGCGGCAGATCACCAATGACGGATCGGTGAAGCTGCCGCTCAGGGTCCTGCCCGTCATTGAAGCGCGTGCTGCGATGGGGCTGCCGTCCCCGGGCTGCGAAGCGCTGCTTGCGGCATGGCAGCGGTTTCTTGAGGCGGAAATCGAGTGCGGGCGGGACCTGCACGATCCCTCCGCGACCGAACTAAGGCTGTTCATACAGCAAGGGGCCGATGCGGCGAGTATCCTGGAGGCGTTAAAGTGAAACAATGTTGGCGATGGTTCGGTCCGGATGATCTGGTTTCCACGGACTGGATGCGGCAGGCCGGTGTCGAAGGGGTGGTCAGCGCGCTGCACCAATATCCCGCCGGCGAGGAATGGAGCCGCGAAGCGATCGAAACGCGTCAATCCGAGATTGAGCATTTCGCCGATGGAACGCCCTCCGGGCTCTCATGGGCCGTAGTGGAAAGTCTGCCGGTCTCGGAGGCCATCAAGACCCAGTCAGGGGATTGGCGCACTCATGTCGAGAACTGGCGCAAGAGCCTCGGGAAACTCGCTGACGCGGGAATCCATACGATCTGCTACAACTTTATGCCGGTGCTCGACTGGACCCGGACCGAGTTCGAGTACCGGCTGCCGCATGGCGGAACCGCAATGCGGTTTGACGCGATCGATTTTGCCGCGTTCGACCTCTACATACTCCGACGGCCGGGTGCCGGGGCCGGCCTGAGCAGACAGACTATTCGCGAAGCCGAGCAGCGATATGCCCATTGGTCGGAGGCTGACCGCGAGGCGATGTTCAATCGGCTGGTGTGCGGCTTGCCGGGCGCTGCCAAGGGTATCACCGCAGACAACTTCCGCGACGCACTGGCATCGTATCGCGATATTTCCGCTGATCGTCTCCGCAGCAACTATGTCGACTTCCTCGAACAGGTGGTGCCGACCGCCGAAGCTCTCGGTATGCGCCTATGCTGTCATCCAGACGATCCGCCGTTTCCGCTTCTGGGGCTGCCGCGCATCATGTCGACCGAAGCGGATTATGACTACATCCTCAATGCGGTGGATTCACCGGCAAACGGTGTCACGCTTTGCTCGGGTTCGCTTGGCGCGCGGCCTGACAATGATCTGCCCGGAATGATGCGGCGTCTGGGATCAAAGGTGCATTTCATTCATCTGCGCAATGTCCGGCGCGAAGGCGATGCGCTGGGTTCCTCTTTCTACGAGGCTGAGCATCTGGACGGCGATACCGACATGCGAAGACTCGTCGTCGCAGTGCTGGACGAGGAGAAACGCAGAAAACAGGAAGGCCGGGAGGATTGGGAAATGCCCTTCCGGCCCGACCATGGGCAAAAAATCCTTCATGATTCCGGGTTTGACGCCCAACCTGGTTACCCGGCGATCGGCCGCCTGCGTGGCCTTGCCGAGCTCCGCGGGCTGATCATGGGTATATCCGGCGCATAGGCTGCCTGAGTATCCTGGTCGTTTGAACCTGGGCGGTAGCGTCTGGTCGGCTTTGGGTTTGTGGGTTGCTGGAGCTGATTGCCGTGATTGTGCGCGAAATCCGAGATGCGGAGTGGCGCCGATACGGGATCGAATCGCGCTGTGGCTTGGACCCCCGAGACGGGCAGCGTATGCAATTCGATCGGGGGGAGAGGTTTCTCGAGGCTTTGCCCGCCCGAATGACAAGCAGGGTTCGTCAACGCATATGTCGCATTATGTTTGAAAAAGTGATATTCTGAGATCGTAGTGGTTCCGCGTGAAAGGCGGCCGCAGAATTTCGAAAGAAGCGACATGCTGATTTGCAATGCCCTGCTGCCCGGCGGACAGGTCCGGGATGTGACAACCGATGAAGGGCGGATAGTAGCGTTAGGTGAACCCGGCAGCCTGTCGGCGCCGAAAACGGACGTGCTGGATATCGAAGGGGCACTGCTGGCGCCGGCATTTGTCGAAGGTCATGTGCACCTCGACAAGACGCATTTCGGCGCCGAACTCGTGCCCCATGAAGGTGCGCCCGACGTCCAAACGCGCATCGCAGTCGAGCGCACTTTGCGCCACAAGGTTTCGCGGCCGGTGGAACAAAGGGCAAGGGATCTCATCCTGAGAATGCTCTCCTTCGGAACGACGCGGATACGCAGCCATGTCGATATCGACAGCGACATCAAGCTAGCCAACGTCCATGCTTTGCTTGCGGTCCGCGAGCAGCTGAGGGATATCGTCGACATCCAGCTGGTGGCATTTCCGCAAAGCGGAATCGTCCGCGATCCCGGGGTCGCGGACCTGATGGATGCCGCTCTCGCCGCCGGCGTTGACCTCGTCGGTGGCCTCGACCCGCACGGCATTGATGGTGATATCGATGGTCATCTCGACGTTGTATTCGGACTTGCCGCGCGGCATGGAAAGAGCATCGATATCCACCTTCACGATGGAGGTGCGATTGGCGCCGGGGAACTGCGCGACATTGCGGCAAGGACGAAAGCCCATGGGCTGAACGACAGGGTGACAGTCAGCCACGCATTTTCACTGGGCATGGTCGACGAACTGACTTTCGGACAAACCGCCGCTCAACTGGCCGAGGCCGGCATTTCTATCATGACATCCAGTCCGCCGCCCGTGCCGGTCCCTCCGGTAGCTCGCCTGCGAGGCTACGGCGTGAACGTTTTCGCGGCATCGGACAACATCAGGGATTGCTGGTCGCCCTTTGGAAACGGCGACCTGCTGGACCGTGCGTCGATCGTCTGCCAACGGCAGGAGTTCTTTGCAAATGAGGATATCCGTGGCGCGTTCGAGATGATCTCGACGGCGCCCGCCCGCGCCCTGAGTATTTCGCCCTACGGAATCGCGCAGGGAGACCTGAGCGACCTGGTGGTGCTGGACGCACCCAGCGTTGAAGAAGCGGTTATCAATCGTGCGCGGCGTCTGCACGTAATTCGGCGTGGGCGCTTGGTGGTCAAAGACGGCGAGGTTTTGATCTAGCTCACTGGCCGGCCGAAACAGGCTCACGAAGTCCTTTGGGGGCGCTTGCGCCAAACAGCGCATAACCGAGCTCCACGAGCGAAACGAAACGCCCGAACGTAGCAGCGCCGGATGAGGCCATGCTGCCCACAATCGCGACCGGAAGCCCTGCGGCCAATGCCGAAGCAGCACCCGTCCGGCTGTCTTCAACTGCCAGCACATCTCGGGGCGCGATGCCGAGTTTGCGGCATGCGAGCGCATAGGGTTCCGGCGCTGGCTTGCCATTCGTTACCTCGTCGAGGCAGACGAGAAATTCCATATGCTGCGCCACACCCATCACAGCCAGGTTGGCCTCGACAACTTCCCGATTGGAATTGGAAACGCATACCTGGCGAATTCCGGCGCGCGCCGATCTTTCGATCAGTTCCGCAGCCCCCTTCTGCACGCCGATTGTTCTGCTGTGCTCGACATAATAGCGGTCGATCGCAACCAGCCAGTCTTCCCTGAGCAGGTCCTCTGGCAGGTTGTCGCGGATATGTTCCCAAACGTCAGTGATGCTGACACCGAGAAATGTCTCTTCATCGATGCCGTTGATGCGGTAACCGTAGCGGCCGCACACATCAACCAACGCCTGATAATGAAGAGGCTCGCTGTCGACCAGTGTCCCGTCGACATCCCAGGCGATCGCCTTGAACCGTTCCGTCAAACGTCAAACTCCGTGCTCCGGTAGTGCAATTCACAAAGCTGCGCGCGACCAAACGTCCGCGCCGGCATCATGTGAATGGCGGCGTATCGGCCGAGATTATTTGACATGGCTTCCTAAATCCTCGCCGAGGTTACTTGTGACGCTCGCACTAACCGGCACTGGAGCCGACGCTGGTCAATTGCCCCGCGGTAGGCCCGGCGAATACGCGCGTCCTGCATAAGACAGCATTCAGCCAATATCAAACAAAATCGCACAAAATAGGACATATTCAAGAGTGCCTCACGGCACTGCCCGTCAGCTGTCCTGCAGCGAGAAATCTGTCAGTTTGGATCGGGTACGGCAGGAGCGAGAATTATCTCGACGCCGGCAGCTTCCAGCGCTGTGACAATACGAGCCGAAGGCTGTGCGTCTGTTACCAGAGCATCTATTTCTTCGAACCCGGATATCTGGATAAGGGATGTCTGGTCGAATTTCGAGCTGTCGGCCAGAACGACCCGCTTCTTGGCGCGTTCGATATAGGCGTGCTTGAGTTCGATCTCTTCGAATGCGAAGTCGAAGATGCCGCTCGAAGAAACCGCCGACACTCCCAGAAAGGCTATGTCGAACCATAGCCGACGTGCCTGGTCCACGGCGACCGGGCCGCACAATGACATCTCCTTTTGGCGTACCCGCCCGCCCAAGAGATAGATCTCAGCCTGACTCTGGCCCATCAGAGCCGCGATCCTCAAATTGTTGGTGAAGACGCGGATGTCGGTCCGTTCGGCAAGCAGCGACGCGAGTTCGTAGTTGGTCGTTCCCACATCCAGCGCCACTGCCTGGCTGGCAGCGAGCAGCTCCATCGCCTTTCGCGCAATTGCAGTCTTGGCAGCACGATTGGTGTTGCGGCGTTCATCGAAGAAACGTTCTTCCGCGGCCTGGCGGACCGTCCCCATCCGTTCGATGACGGCACCGCCGTGCGTGCGCTGGATATGCCCACGGGTTTCGAGCTCCGAGAGGTCGCGCCGGATTGTCATTTCCGAGACATTGAATTCTGACGCCAGCGCGCCAATCGACATGGAGCCGTTTTGCTGGATGAGCTGTTCAATTCGAGCCTTGCGCACGCGGCCGATCATGCGGCCAGGGGGTGTGAGAGCTCGCTCTTCATTATCGGTTGTTCTTTTGCCCGGCATCGCGCTCACAGGTCCGCCTTGTCACAATTCCTCATCGTGGCCCCAGCCTGGCAGGAGGTCGTCGGCGCTCTTCGTTTGCGCCACGATTACGAATTCATTGCCTTCAAACACACTGTATCGGATTCGAAGAGAAACGAACATTGTCTGATTGGTTGGTCGGAACCAAGGTTCGATCTGACCTCGATCGGGCATGTTTTGCGTTCAGACCCAAGCTTCCGTCTCCTTCGACACTTCAGCCCGGTGTTCTTTAGGGGGCTACAGTAAAGAGGCTACCGAGCGCCGCCGCGGGCGTCAGGTCCGTGCCCATAGCTGTGAGGGCTGCCCATACGCCGATAGCGGTGGAATCGAGTACCGGTATTCCGAGTTCGGCCTCCAGCGGCGCCATGACGGAGAGGCCGCGGAAGTTGGTATTGAAGATGAGTATGGCATCGGGTTTCGACTGTTCGTGGATGCTGCGGACGGCGTCGGCTATGGCGTCCGGAGGAACCGTCGAGAAAGCAAAATTGTCGAGGAGGTCCATGCCCAGCTGGCCAACGACGGTGTAGCCTTGCTTGTTGAAATTCACCGACATGGCGTTGATATTCGCACGCGGAAGCGGACTGACGATTGCAATCTTGCGCGCGCCAAGCAGTTTCAGCACATCGAGCGTGGCAAGCGCCGTGCTGACCATGGGAATGCCGGAACGCTCCTTGACTGCCGAGCAGAACTCGCGATCTGGCGTGAAACCGATGCCGGCGCCTTTGGTGCCGTTCCAGCAGATCAGCTCGACTTCGGCATGACGCAGCATTTCGATGGCATCGTCGAGTGCGGCCACATTGTAGCCGTCGGCCGGTTGCCCCGAGCCATTGGCCCACAGCGGTATGCGGGCATAGCAGGCGGCAAGACCGGTGAACTTTCCGATGATCGCTTCGGTCGTGCGTTCGACAACGCGGTTGGAAGAAGGCACGACGACGCCGAAAGCGCGTTCGCTAAGCAGTTGCATTCGTTCTATTCTCCGGGGACTGCGGTTTTTGCTGCGGCATGGCGATCGTTCGCGATACCGGCCAGCAAGCCACCCATCGCTCGCCGACTTTCGGAAGCCTCTCCAGGCTTCCGGCCGGCGTCGAACACACAAATTCGGCATTGTCCGCCAGCGCCAGGATCGTCGTTATTGTTGATCCCCTGAACACGACCTGGCGAATTTCGCCCACAGCGTGATTTCCTTGGGGCGCAGTACCGGGAGGCAGCAGCGAGATCGCTTCTGGCCTGACCGCGGCCAAAACAGTATCAACATCGGCATCGATCGGGACGACGCATTCTGCCTGCAGGGTGACGCCGTCTTCGGTCCGTACCGAAACCATTGAACCATCGCGGCCGACAACTGTTCCCGGAAAGAAATTGGACTTGCCGACGAAATCAGCGACGAAGGGCGTCCGAGGACGTTCGTAGATATCGCGCGATACGCCGATCTGCTCGATGCGACCGTCACGCATGACGGCAATCTCGTCGGCCAGCGTTAGGGCTTCGTCCTGGTCGTGGGTGACGAGTATTGTCGTCAGCTCGAGCTGATTGCAGATCGACCGCAGCTCCAGCTGCATGCTCTCGCGCAGTTTTTTGTCAAGAGCTGCAAAGGGCTCGTCCAGCAAGAGAAGCCGCGGCTCGTATACCAGCGCCCTGGCCAGCGCGACGCGTTGCTGCTGGCCGCCAGACAATTCATGAGGCATGCGCTTTGCATACTCAGACAGTTCGACGCGGCTGAGTGCGCTGTATACGCGGGGCTGGATGTCGGCTTTGGGAAAGCCCTGCATCTCGAGGCCGAAAGCCACGTTCGACATGACGTTGAGATGCGGGAGCAGCGCATAGTTCTGAAAAAGCATTCCGAACCGGCGCCGATGCGTGGGTACTCCGCCCAGGGGCTCACCGTCTACGGTGATTTCGCCGGCCGACGGTCCCGTCAGCCCGGCGATCATTTTCAGCAGAGTGGTCTTGCCACAGCCCGATGGCCCGAGCAGAGCAAGGATCTTGCCGCGCTCGACCGTCAGCGAAACGTCGCTGACGACCGTGAGCGCGCCATAGCTCTTTGTGAGATTGCGGACGCTGAGCAAACCGCTGCCGCTACGTGCCTCCGGCACGTGATTGGGAGAAATAGACACCTGCATTTCCCCGATCACGTGCTGGAAACGATTTTGAGGTTGATCACGACAGGTCGAGACGACCCATCGTGATCATGTATCGGCCTTGCAAGACTTAACATCATGCTGGATTGGTTTACGCCGAGAATATTTGGTTAAAGCGCTCCGTCCAGTCGGCACGATGCTGATTGATGAACGCCCAGTCTGGCGTGAACAAATTGCGTCTCGCCATCTCGCTTTCCGGATAAGCTACGTATTTGAGCGCCGTATCGGACAGTTCGACACCGTTAACCGGCGGCGCCATAAGCGCATATTCCGACAGCGGTTTCTGCACCGCAGGCTCCAGCATGCGGTTCATAAAGGCGGCTGCGAGATCCTGCTCGGGGCCATTTTTTACCAGCACCTGGCAGTTCGTACCGGCGAACGTCCCCTCCGAAGGGAAGCCGAGATCGATGGGAGCGCCCTTCTCCGTGTAGGGGTAGATGTATTTCGAGTACTCGATCAGGCCAACATCGGCCTGTCCCTGCGCAACTTCATTGGCCGCCTGGACGCCGCTGTCGTAAAGGTTCTGTACGTTCGGCTTGAGCTCGGCGACTTTGTCGAACGCGTCACCGATCAGATACTGGGCGTCCTGGAACGGCTTGCCGGTCTTTACAGCCGCCGCGACAATGAGGAACAGCATTGCCGGCGTGTTACGCGGGCTGACCAGCTTGATCTTGCCGGCCCATTCCGGCTTCCACAAATCCGCATACGAGGCAGGCGGCGTGATGGCTTTGTTGTGGAACAGGCTGGCCATCGAGATTCCCAGACCGGTGCCGTAGTAGTCGTCGTAAATGTACTGCGGAAAGACCTCGGCCAACGCCGGCATCTTTTCGCGCGGCAGCTGTTCAGTCAGCCCCTCCGCCTTGCACAGCGACACGACGACATCGTCGACGAACATCACGGAGTATTTCGGGTTGCTCTGGGTCGCGCGCATCTTTGAGACGTTGCTCAGCGTCGCACCCTCTTCGGCCAGCACGGTGCAGCCGAAGTCCGCCTGAAATGCCGGGATGACGTTCTTCTTGATGAACTCGCCCTGGCTTCCTCCCCAGATGCCAATGGTGATGGTTTTGTCCTGTGCCCAGGCGTTCTTGCTGAAATACACAGGTGCAACAGCGCCGGCACCCAATACAAGTTTGCCGAATGTCCGGCGATTAACTCTGCTCATTGGTTGTTCCTCCATTGGTGTTTCATCGGTATTCTCATCCCGCGATTTTCCTGACCCGAACGCCCAGGAGAAGTTCCAGGACCATGATCAGGAAGATCGCGAAAATGATCATCAGCGTCGAAATCGCTGCGATACTGGGATCGAAGTAGCGGGATATTGCCGTCTGCAGGAATAACGGCAGCGGGAACTGGGTCGCGTCGCTGAGCCACATCGATATCGGAAAATCATCGAACGAAACGATGAAGGCGAAGACCGTTCCCGAAGCAACGCCGGGCTTGATTTGCGGCCAGACAACACGCCAGAAAGTCTGCCAGGGATTGGCACCCATTACCCGCGCTGCGTTTTCCAGGTCGGGATTTATGAGCAGCAGACTGGCCGAGACCATGCGCACGACATAAGGCAGGCAGATCAGGATGTGCCCAATCGCAAGATGTGCAAACGTCCAGCGGCTGCCCATCTGCGAAAAGAACTGCAGCAGCGCGAGCCCGGTGACGAGCAGTGGGACGATGAGCGGCGAAATAACGAGGCCGAGGATCAGATTGCGCCCGGGAAAGCGATAGCGCACGAGTCCCATCGCGCATGACAGGCCAAGCAGCAATGCGCCGACCGTCGCCGTAACGGCAAGATTAAGCGAAACGATGAGGCTGGTGTGGACCTCCGTATCCGACAGAACCTTGACGTACCAGTCAAGCGTGAAGCCGACTGGTGGAAAGGTCATATAGGGCGTGTCGGAGATCGACATCATCACAGGCACGATCAGCGGCGCGATGATCAATCCCAGAATGAGTACCGTGACGATACTCAGCAGGCTGGGGCGGACAATCATTCGCGTGCTCCGGCCGTCCAGGACGACGTCCTGCGTTCGACAGCTTTGAGGAATACCAGGTTGACCGTGAGAACGGTGAGGATAAGGAGCGTCGCGAGAGCCGCGCCGAAGGGCCAGTCGTTCAGACTGAGCACCTGTTGTTCGATGAGTGTGCCAACCAGCGGTGCAAAATTGCCGCCGAGGATCTGCGGGGTCACGTAGGCGGCGGCGGTCAGCGAGAAAACCAGCGACATGCCGACGACGAGGCCGGGCAGGCTGAGCGGCAGGATGATGCGCCGGAAAACGGCAAAGGGCGTTGCACCGGCAACGCGCGCCGCGTCGACCACGGTGCTCGGCACTTTCTCCATCGCCGAGGCAAGCGGCAGCACCAGAAACGGCAGGAAGACATGCACCGAGGCGATCAGAACGGCCCATTCGGTATAAAGAAGCTGGGGTGCGTTCTCCGCGATCCCCGCCTGATCCAGAACCCAGTTCAGCGCGCCCTGGCGGCTGAGCAGCTGCGCCCAGGCATAGGAACGGATCACCACGTTCACCAGCAGCGGCGCAACCACGACAAGGGTCACGATCTTGGCGAAGCGTCCGCGCTGCGAAATCACCATGGCAAGCGGATAAGCGAAGAATGCCGCAACCACGCTCGCCGTTACAGCTACGCGCACCGTGCGAAGCAAAACCCGCCAGTAAAGATCGACCTCGAAGGCGCGCCGGTAGTTTTCCAGGTTAAGCCCGGTAACAAGTACGCCATCACGCATCTGAGCAGTGAAGCTGTAGGCCACGAGAAGCAGGTTGGGGATAATGAAAAACGCCAGCAGGAACAGTGCTGCCGGTGAAACCAGGAGCAGGCCAACCGTTTTGTGGCCCAGCCGCCCTAGTTGCAGCGAACCGCCATTGGGAATGGCATGCGTCATCTACCGTAACCCCTCCCAAATGAACATATTATCACAACATTGCTCACAATACATCAAGAGTCAACGGAACTTAACGTTCGAATACGTGGTTTTGTGTGCTTATGTTGTTGCCTGGCGCTATGCCTGTAGCTTTGCGGGTGCGCTTCTTTCGGCGTCGCCTTTCAGTGAAGGTTCGCGCGGTGACATTTCGCGCATAGATGGCTCAACGAGCCGCGCCGAACCTTGCCAGCCGTCCGATCATTTATCGGCGGCCAAGTCTGGTCGGTTTATGCTGTGACCAATCGCTGACGGTGAAGCCGGTCGAACGTCTGCCTGGCGATGCCCGGGAGGGATTGTCTGCATGGGGCGGCACCGGTTGTGCAGCCACATCCGTTTGGCCCGGCGGCCGGCTGACAATGCGCAAACGCGGCTACTCCGCCGGAGACATCGAGATGGTGTCGCGCGCCAATTGGTTGCGGGTTCTCAAAGGTGTCTGGGGCGAATAGCCGGCGGGCCTGTGTTTCGTCGACCGGCGCCGGTTCATTTCACCGTACCGGTCGCGGGGTCCCGTTTGAGCTTGGGCGGCGCCTGCCGGCAGCTCGAGCCAAATTCGAGGGTGCCCGCGCTCTAACCGGGCCATTGTCCGGTGAATGAGGGATAAGGCCGTCCTCAGGAAACCGGAGCGAATTCCTCGTAGAAGACGTCCACATCGGCGGCGAACCGTTGCGCGATCAGATCGCGGACAGCGTGCATCATTGCCGGCGGCCCGCAGACATAGACCTGTTCGGCTGGCGGCAGGTCCGGCCCCGACAAAAGATCGGTGACATAGCCGGTCCGGCCGGTCCATCGGTTGTCGGCTTCCGCCACCGCGCAATGCACGGAAAGCCCCGGCAGGCGCGCCTTCAGTCCCTCAAGCTCATCGAGCCCGTATAAATCCTCGAAACGTGTGACGCCGTAATAGAGTGCGATGCGCCGGGTCGCATTGCGTTGCGCCAGGGCGCGCAGCATCGAAATCATTGGCGCCAGCCCCGTGCCACCCGCAATCATCACCGCCGGCCCGTCCGCCTCGCGCAGATAGAAGGCGCCGTATGGCCCGACAATATCCAGGGTTGCCCCTGGCGCTGCCTCGTCCGTCACGTAAGCCGACATCAGCCCGCCAGGGAGCAGCCTGATGTGAAATTCGACATTGCGCGGGTCTGAAGGCGGGCTGGCCATCGAATAGGAGCGTTTTGCCTGCAGGCCCGGCAGAGAGATGTTGACGTATTGGCCCGGCCGGAAGCGAAAGTCGTTTCTGCGCGGCAACTGCCCGCGAAGCCGGGCCGTTGTCGGGCTCAAGAGCGTGACGTCCTGTACGGTCATTTGATGCGGTGCAGGTGTTATCAGCTCCTCGGGTGCATAGGGAAATTCGATTTCGGCGTCGCTCAGCGGCCCGGTTGAGCACACCAGCACGGCCCCGGCATCGAAATCCTCTTCGGAAAGTTCGGTAACGTCGAGTTCCTCAACCTGCCCGGACCTGAGTGTGCCGCGGCATGTTTGGCACGCGCCGTTTTCGCATTCCTTGGCCAGTACGATACCGGCCGCCTGTGCCGCCTCGAGGATCGTCTGGCCGCGCGGAACTTCGCAACGAACCTTTTCGCCATTGGTAAAAGCCAGTGTGACAATCGGCATCTAGGCCAGTTCCCTGTTCACAATGCTGCGGATCGGTTCAGTTGCCGAGCTGAACGATTTTCTGCGCGGCGAGCTCGGCAATCTGCGGGTCTGACAGCCCAAGAAGACCAGCAAGTACCGCGCTGGTATGTTCGCCAAGCATGGGCGGCGGCACGTCGTAGGCGATCGGCGTTTCGGAAAGCCGGATCGGGTTGGCCACAAGCGGCACGGACCCCGCCGCAGGGTGCTCGACAGTGACCTTCATCGCGCGGCTGACCACCTGCGGATCCTCGAACACCTGGCTGAGATCGTTTATCGGCGCGACCGGAACCGACTGCTCGCGCAGGCGGCCAACCCATTCTGCCGCCGGCCGTACAGCAAAGATGCCCTGAAGGATCGATATCAGCGCTTCGCGGTTTCTCACCCGGTCGGGGTTGGTACGAAAACGCGGATCGGCGGCGAGGTCGGCGCGCTCCAGACCGCGGCACAGGCCGCGGAAGAGATTGTCGTTACCGGCGGCCACAACCACGTCGCCGTCCGCACACTGAAACACCTGATACGGCACCAGATTGGCGTGGGCATTGCCCATCCGCTTCGGAACCCGCTCCGAGATCAGATAGTTCATATTCATGTTTGCCAGCGCCGCCACCTGCGCATCTAGCAGCGCCAGGTCGATATGCTGGCCCTGGCCGCACTTGTCGCGATGCCGCAGCGCGGCGAGTACCGCGGTCGAGGCATACATGCCTGTCATCAGGTCGGCGAAAGCCACGCCAACTTTCTGGGGCGTGCCGCCCGCTTCGCCCGTAATGCTCATCATCCCGCCCATGGCCTGGAATACGAAATCGTATCCGGGATGGTTGCGGTATGGCCCTGTCTGGCCGAAGCCGGTGATGGAACAGTAGATCAGGTCGGGCTTGGAGCTGCGCAAACTGGCATAGTCGAGCCCGTACTCAGCCAGCTTTCCGACCATGAAATTTTCGATGAATATGTCGCATGTTCCGGCAAGCTGGCGGATCAGCTCCTGTCCCGGGGCCGAGGCGATATCGACCGCAACGGACTTCTTTCCGCGATTGGCGCTGAGATAGTAGGCGGCATCGCGCGTGTCGGAGCCGTCGCGGGCTTTGAGAAAGGGCGGCCCGGCCGAGCGCGTTTCATCGCCCACGCCCGGTCGCTCGATCTTGATGACCTCCGCGCCCAGGTCGGCCAGCAGCTGCGTGGCCCACGGCCCGGCGAGGACGCGCGTCAAATCGAGGATGCGTATGCCCGCAAGCGGCAATGTCATTGCTGCCGGTCTCCTTAGGGCGCGATCATCAGTTCGAGCCAGCGGCGGTAAAATGCCCGCTGGTTGGCATCGTTGTACTTGCGCAGATGAACCGCGCCCTTCAGTTCCGGGTGCTCTGTCGCGCTGTTCAGCCCCAGCCCGTAATGAAGTTTCTGCCGACGGGTGACGACGCCGACATTAACCTGGGTCGCATGCTCCCAGTTTTCGCCGTCGTCCATCTCGAACACGCCGGACGGCGAGAAGGTGCGCATGACACCCTTGCGGTATTTCTCCTTGATCTCGTAGCTGGCCGACTTGTTGACCAGCACCCAGGTATTGATCTCCGTGGTGTGCGGCCCCTTCGGCATCCAGGTGCGAAACGTGCTGTGCCCGGGCAGGAACGACAGGTTTGGAAAGACTGTGGCCGACGCTACCGAGCCGACCATGCGGGAGCGTATTTTGCCCAGCCGTTCGGCAACTTCTTCTTCGCGTGCTTTCAGGTAGTCGATGATATCCTGTTCGCCCAGCGCCATCGCATTGCCGACCATGTCGAGGCCGAACTGCCAGCCATGCCCGTTCATGTTGGCATGGTAGGAGTTTTCCTGCTTGATCTTGCCAACGGACGATCCGAGCATGCCGTGGGCGCCGGAATTGTGTGTCCATGCGGCGTGATAGGAATCGCCGATGAAGTTTTCCGCCGGATATTTCCAGTTGCACTGGACGTTCGAGCGGATGTTGCCGTCGAGGAACTCTGTTCCGCCTTCGTCGTTGTCGAGAATGATGTCGAGATACCAGCGGAAGTCGCCAAGGTAGTCGTCGAGTGATGGCGCTTCTTCGTCGAACGTCGCGAATACGAGACCCTTGTATGAAGCAACGCGTGCCGGGTGCAGGCCGAGGTCCTGCGACGCGAAGCTTGGGCAGGTTTCCTCGTACAGATCCTCGGCCGGCACACCCAGCAGGCGCCCGTCATTGCCGAACGACCAGCCATGATAGTTGCAGGTGAAACGCCGGGCGTTGCCGGCTTCCGCGAAGCAGACCCTGTTGCCGCGATGCGGGCATGAGTTGAGAAACACGCCGATCTTGTCGTCCCGTCCGCGTGAGACGATCACCGCGTCCTGGCCCATATAGGTGGTGAGGAAGTCGCCCGGATTGGCGATCTGGGACTCATGCGCCACGAAAAGCCAGCAGCGGGCGAATATCTTCTCCAGCTCGAGCTGGTAAATTGCCTCGTCCCAGAAAATCCGCCTGTCGATTGTTCCGTTCTCGGCATCGACTAGCGTTTCCAGTTCCTTCACGTCGAAAGCCGCATTGGATTGCAGTCGACTCGTGGTTTTGCCCGACGTGGCCATCGGCGATCCTCCTTCGTTATGCTTGACGCGCGCTCACGGCGCGGTTGCCGTTTTTGTCCTGTGCTTCGCGCACGAATGACGGGATTTTGAAAACTGCGCTTGCCGTGGCGATCGTCTCGCCGTCCACGAACAGGCG
Source organism: Mesorhizobium sp. Z1-4 (assembly GCF_004000235.1). Taxonomy (GTDB): domain Bacteria; phylum Pseudomonadota; class Alphaproteobacteria; order Rhizobiales; family Rhizobiaceae; genus RCIO01. Next base: position 221,551 of record NZ_RCIO01000001.1, on the reverse strand, counting down.
CCCGGTGGCAAATGCGAGTGACCGCGTCTCTCGTGTCACCTCCGCCTCGCCGTGGAGCCAGTCGCCTTTGCGCGCCATCGCAACGAGGTTGCAGTTGATCTGCATGGTCGGGCAGATCCCCTCGTAACCTACCTTGGCGCTCACGGTGGTGCCCAGCGTGATGTCGAGCATCATCATCAGCAGTCCGCCGCTGGCCACGCCGAGCCGGTTGACGTGAACCGACTGGAGCAGAATTTTGAGCAACGTCCGGTCGCCATCGTTGCGGATGTACAGCGGCCCGTTTCGGTGAACGAAGCCGCCCGGTTCGCCGAACACCGTAAACCCCGCAAGATTCTCGCTCTCCAATTTCCCGGTCCTTTGACTTTGCGTCTCGTTCACAGCGGCCGAATGCCCACGCCGCCGTCGCTCATGTACATTTCGCCGGTCACGGCGGGGCTGTTCTCGCGGCTCGCCAGAAGCACGTAGAGACCGCAATGATCCTCCGGCCTTTGAGCGAAGCGCAGTGGAACGGCAGCCGAGAGTCGCGCTTCCAGCTGTTCGCGGTTGTCGGCCAGCGACCTGTCCTGTTGGCCGAGGGCCGCCGTTCCCCTCAATGAGGTGAGGGTGCCGCCTGGTCCGACGCCATTGACGCGGATCGAAGGCGCCAGTTCGCGTGCCAGCTCGCGAATGAAGCCGACGATGGCGTGTTTCGCGGCGGTGTAGAGAATGCCGCCGCCTCCGGCATATTGGCTGGCCACCGAGCCGGTGAAGATCATCGATCCGCCGGTTTGCGACAGCGCATCGCGGGCCGCCAGGGCCGCGAGCATGTAGCCTTTGAGGTTAATCCCGAAAATCTCGTCGAAGGTCTCTCCGAGCGAACCGGCTTCGTAGCTTGCCAGCGGGCGCCTGAAGTCGAACACGCCGGCATTTCCCACCAGCACGTCAAGGCGCCCGTGGTTTTCGACCGCGCTGCCGATCAGCGCACTGTGGGAAGCTGGATCGCGAACGTCGCCGGCAATCGCCGTGACACGGCCGGGAAACGCGTCTGAAAGGGTGGCAATGCCGCTGGTATCGCGATCGAGGATCGCGACACCGGCAGCGCCTTCAGCGAGATAACGCCGCGCAACCGCGAGGCCTATCCCATTGGCGCCGCCGGTGATCGCCGCAACATAACCTTCTAGCCAGCCCACGTCGCGCTGCCTCTACAGAAAGATGTTGAGGTTCTTGGAGAGGATCACGGACTGCGTAATGTAAATCTCGCGCCGCGAAAGCCTTAGCAGACCTTCGCCGATGCGCCTCAGCCGGTCCTTGCGCCGTGCGATCAGCCAGTCCTGCTCGGTCTCGTTCCTGCCTCGTACCGCAAGAATGACGGAATGCACCGTCATCTCATCCGTGTTCTCGATCGGCTCGACTTCGACGTTGGAAACCGAATAGCATGTGCGCGTCGGCGGATCTTCGGCCCAGGCGGTATCGTGCAGGGCGCGCGTTACCCGGCGCCGGAGGTTGAACAGGTCGTCGTCGAACAGCGCCATGCGCGAATGCGAGTATTTGGGCGCTTTGTCCTTGCGGAACCGCGACTGGATGCCGGGCATCCAGTACTGGATGTCCTCCGTCATTGTGCCGAGCCAGTCCTCGTAACGCTCGCTTTCGAGCAGCCGTACTTCGCGGAACAGGAACTGCTCGACCTCGTAGACCAGCTCTCGGGGCGGCAGAGTGACGGGTTCACTCAGCTTCGCTTTGCGGTGGATCGGGGATTCGCCGAGATTGACGGCCATACTGGTACCTCAATTTAGCTGTGGCTTCGATTTCACGTCCGCGCGCGCAACGGCGGTCTGACCTGGGCGGGTGCCTGGGATAGGTCGGCCCAGACAGCGCCCTCATGCACCTTTGCCGGATAGGTCCGAATGGGGTCGGTAGCCGGAAAGCAGAGCGCGGCGCCCGAGCGCATGTCGAACCGGCCGTCATGCACCGGGCAGCAGATCTCGAATCCTTCGACCCAGCCTTTCGAGAGAGATGCCTTGGCGTGCGAGCAGGTGTCCTGGGTGACGAAAAACTCGCCGTCGACATTGAACACGGCGATCGGTTCAAGCCCGTCGATTCGAACGCGCCGGCCCTCATCCGGCGCCACTTCGGCCGCTTCGATCAGCCGCGTAAATTTCTCGTCCATCTCGCCACCTAACAATACAGTAGTGTATGGATTAATGGAGGCAGCCTGCTGGTGTCAATGCCTTTCGACAGTTTATTGGGGGGTTGTAATTTCCATACAGTACTGTATTGAAGGCTGGAACAAGGGAGGAAGGCATGGCTCAGATCGTCGGGCTCGTTGCGCTGTCGCATTCGCCATTCTGGGATTTGTCTTTCGACGTTTCCGGACCTGGGTCCGAGTTCGTTCGCGGGGTTGAATCCGCGCGCAATCTGATTGCCGAACAGGAGCCGGACGCCCTGGTGATTTTTGGCCCCGACCACTTCCGCAACTTTTTCTACGACGTGCTGCCGCCTTTCTGCATTGGCGTCGAAAAGATCACAGGTTTTGGAGATTACGGGAGCCCGAAAGGTGCGATTCCTTCGGCCGAGGCTCTGGGGCGTGAAATACATGCAGCGGTGAGCGGGCAGGATTTCGATCCGGCCTTTTCGCTCAACATGGGCGTGGACCACGGCATTAGTCAGCCTTATGCCGCGCTCGATCAGGGGCGCAGTACGCCCGTGGTGGCGGTGATGGTGAACGCCGGCGGTGCGCCGCGTCCTTCGTTCCGCCGCTGTTATGATTTCGGCCGCGCCGTCGGTGACGCAATCCGCGCCTCAAGCAATGCCGGGCGGGTGATGATCCTCGGATCAGGTGGACTTTCCCACTGGGTCGCGCCGGTGTCGGAGGACAATCCGCAGACGCCAGCCGAGATCCGCGACTATGTGATCAACGGGCGCGAACGTGTTGTCGAGTACAGCGCAATGAGAGATGCGAGCCTCGCGGCGAGGAAGAGCGAAGCGGTCGACGGCAAGGTAAATCCCGAATGGGATCGCTGGTTTCTGGACACGCTCGCGTCCGGCGATATGGAGCCGTTGCTTTCGATGGATTCCGAGGAAGTTGAGAGGCAGGCCGGCAACGGCGCACATGAGGTCCGGGCCTGGCTTTCGGCCATCGGAGCGTGGGGCGGTGGTGTCGAGGTCATGGCATATGAACCCGTACCGCAATGGGTAACCGGCATGGGCTGCATCGCCGGTCGGTAATATCGGCGTTAGCCGGCTCGGAAAAAACTCCCGAACAGAGGATACCGATGAACAACATGATAGGGGATAGGTGCGCCGGCAAAAAACCATACATATATGTATGGTATGGCGATTTGCCTGCAGATGGCGGGCTTATCGATGTTGGCATGAATACCGGCACGATGCCGTATGTTGGCTGGGGCAAACGATGACGGCTGCGGACGAGACAGAATACCGGAGTATCTGGAAGCATCTGATGGCCGTGCCATTCCGTCAGGATTGGATCGACGTCGATGGTATTCGCACGCGCTTTGTTCAGGCCGGCGATCCCGGACGCCCGGCCATCGTCATGCTTCATGGTACGGCTGGCACCTGGGAGTGTTTTTCTCCGAACCTCATGGCGCATGCAAAACACTTCAACTGCTATGCGATTGACATAGTGGGAAGCGGCTTTTCCGATAAGCCGGACAAAGACTATGAGATCGACGTCTATGTCGATCACGTTCGCGCATTCATGCGCACGATGGGCATCGCACGCGCATCCGTCATCGGCGTGTCGCTCGGCGCCTGGGTGGCGTGCCGCCTTGCCGTCAGCCACCCGGCCATCATCGACAAGCTGGTTCTTCTGGCGTCCTCCGGCATGATCGCCAACGCACAGACGATGGGCTCCATCCGCAGTGCGCGCACAAAAGCGGTCGAAAACCCCACCTGGTCGTCGATCAAATCGATCTTCGACACCCTTATCTATGACGAACGCAATCGCATCGACGATCTTGTCGCGGTGCGGCAGGCCACATACCGCCAGCCGGAGATGAAGCGGGCGATGGAGCATATTCTGTGCCTGCAGGATCCAGAAATCCGTGCGCGGAACCTCATTCCGGAAGACGACTGGCGCAGGATCGTAGCGAAGATACTGGTCATCGCGGCACCGGATGACCGCGAGGAATATTACAACACCGCCATGCGGATACGCGATCTCGTCACCGGCGCGCGGGTCGTGGAGATGAAGCAGGTGAAGCATTGGGGCCAATTCGAGAAGCCCGACGAATTCAACGAAATCAGCCTCGGCTTCCTGCTCGAGGCCGACTAGGAAAATAAACCAAACCAGGATTTCAAGGAGGAGAAGAATGAGAATTGTATCCAGCCTGGTGCTGGCCACGGCACTGTTCGCCGGGGCGGCACACGCGCAAGAGACCACTCTCACCATCGGCGCAACAATCACCGCGACCGGCGCTGCCGCATCTCTCGGCATTCCGGAAAAGAACGCCATCGAGCTGATGCCCGAGACCATCGGCGACGTTAAGGTCCGCTACATTATTCTTGATGATGGCGGCGACCCGGGGCGCGCAGTGCGTAACGCACGGCAGCTCGTGGAAGAATACAATGCCGATGTGATCATCGGTTCGACAACCATTCCGAACTCGCTTGCCATCGGCGAGGTCGCCAACCAGACCAAGACGCCGCAGATCGCACTTGCGCCGATCCCGGCTACTGATTTCGTGTTTTCCCTGCCGCAGACCGCCGATCTCATGGCAGAAGGTCTGGTCCTTCACATGAAGGAGCAGGGCGTGAAACGCGCCGCCTATCTTGGATTTGCCGACAGTCTCGGCGATCACAACTATCATGCATTCACAAAATATGCGGAACCGGCCGGCATCGAGGTCGTGACCAACGAGCGTTTCGCGCGCAATGACACCAGCGTGACCGCTCAGGTGCTGCGCGTGATGCAGTCCAAGCCGGACGCGGTGTTTATCAGCGCGTCGGGAACGCCCGCAGCGCTGCCGCAGATCGAACTGAAAGGCCGCGGCTACAAAGGCATGTCCTACTTCCTGCACGGCGTCATCAATCGGCCGTTCCTCAGGGTCGGTGCCAAGTCGATCGAAGGAACGTACGCTACCGCGGGCCCGTTCTCGGTCGCGCGCGCTCTGCCTGACAGCAACCCTATCAAGAAGGGTGCGATCGAGATGATGGAAGCCTACAGCGCAAAGTTCGGTGAGGAAGCGAGTTCCTTTTCCGCCTACGCTTGGGACGCATATGAGATCATCAAGGCGGCTCTGCCGGCTGCGTTGGACAAGGCCGCGCCCGGAACCGAAGAGTTTCGGATTGCGTTGAAGGACGCGATTGAAAGAGGCGAGGACGTCACCGGTGTAAGCGCCGTCTATCGGATCACCAAGGACGACCACAACGGTCTCGACGAGCGCGCTCGTGTCATGGTCACGGTCAAGGACAACGAGTTCCACCCGGTCGACTGATCCGGTGTTTCCGGCCCCGGATACATCCGGGGTCGGCCCACAAAGGTGCTCCTAATGGACTTTCAGATATTCTTCTTTCTCCTTGAAGACGGGATTGCAAACGGTGCGATCTACGCCCTTCTCGCGGTAACGATGGTGCTGGTGTTTACCACCACGCGCATCCTGTTCGTGGCCCAGGGCGAGTTTGTTACCTTTTCGGCGCTGACATTCGCCAGTCTTCAGATCGGGCTGGTGCCGCAGATCATATGGTTGCTCGGCCTGCTTGCGGTGATCGCCGCCGCGATTGAAATCTATCGAGCTGTTTCGGACAAGGATTTCAAGAGCATACCGGGAACCGTCGGGCTCTATCTGGTGGCTCCCTTCGCCGTCATAGCGCTAACTATTTGGATTGCTCCGCTGGGTGCACCCATGCTCGTTCAGGCCGCCGTTTCGGTCGCCATCGTCACGCTGCTGGGGCCGCTCGTCTACCGGATTGCGTTCCAGCCGGTTTCCAGCGGCTCGGTCCGCTTGCTGTTCGTCATCGCGATCGCCCTGCACTTCGTATTCCAGGGCTTCGGACTGCTGTTCTTCGGCGCCGAAGGTTTCCGGGTCGATCCCATGATCGATGCGAGTTTCGAAGTCGGCTCACTCATCATCAAGGCGCAGGCCATTCTAATTGTGGGGACACTCGCTCTGTTTACCGCTCTTCTCTACGTGTTTTTCGGGTACACGATCCCGGGCAAGGCGCTGCGCGCGACTGCGGTCAACCGCGTCGGTGCCCGTATCGTCGGCATCAAGCCGGATCTCGCCGGCAAACTGGCGTTCCTCCTCACCGCGTTCATAGGTGGCGTGTCGGGAGTGCTGATCGTCTCGTCGACGACCATCTACTACGACTCCGGACTGCTTATCGGCCTCAAGTCCGTGCTCGGCGCGATCAGCGGCGGCATGGTGAGTTACCCTGCGGCGATCATCGGCTCGATCGGGGTGGGTATTCTCGAAGGGTTTGGCGCCTTCTGGGCAAGTGCATTCACCGAGGCGATCGTGTTCTCGGCATTCATCCCCGTGCTGCTCTGGTTGTCGCTGCGTTCCACGCCTAACGAAGAAGGGCATGAGCTGTGAGAAATCCGCTACTTTTCGCGCTGCCGATCATTGCGGTGGCGCCATGGCTGCTGCCTCCGTTCTACGTGACACTGGCCAACTATGTTGCACTCGCCAGTATCGTCGTGCTCGGCCTCATTTTGCTGGGCGGCGCCGGTGGGCTGATGTCATTCGGCCAGGCCGCGTTTGTCGGTATCGGCGCATATGCGACCGGCTACCTGACCCTCAACTACGGAGCATCGCCCTGGCTGGCGCTGCTGGTCGGGCTGGCAGTGACCGCTGCAATGGCTCTTTTGCTCGGCGTGCTTACCTTGCGCCTTACAGGTCACTATCTGCCGATTGGCACCTTGGCGTGGGGGATCAGCTTTTACTACGTCTTCGCCAACCTGCCGGGCTTCGGCGGTCATGACGGCCTCTCCGGCATTCCGGCGATCTCGGCATTCGGCTACGACCTCGACGGCAAGACCACGTTCTTTTATCTGAACTGGGTCGTCGTCGTACTGGCGATGGTGTCGATCTCCAACATTCTCGATTCCCGCATCGGCCGCGCAATCCGTTCAGGTGGCCGCGCGACCCCGATGGCCGAGGCCATGGGCGTCAACACGACCGGTGTCGGGCTGACGATCTTCATCTTCTCGGCTTTGCTGGCGTGTCTGTCGGGTTGGCTCTATGCCCACTTCCTGCACTTCGTGAATCCGACTGCGTTCAACCTCACGATCAGCATCGAATATTTCTTCATGGCTGTAATCGGGGGCCTCAGCAGCATCTGGGGCGCCATTATCGGTGCCGCCTTCTACATCGTCAGCAAGCAGTGGCTGCAAACGCTGATCCCGGCCCTGACCGGTCGCGTCGGACATTTCGACGTTATCATCTTCGGCTTTGTGGTCATGTTCATGCTCCACTACGCCCGGCAGGGACTAGCCCCGTCAATTCTGGGACTGTTCGGCAAGCGGGCGCATTTTCATCATTCGGTGGCCGAAGCCGAACGGCTGCCTCAGCGCGAGCGCGCTGAGCCTGTGACCGAAATGCTGAAGATCGAGAACGCGCGCAAGAACTTCGGCGGACTGGCTGCGGTTGATGACATCTCGTTCAACGTCAAGGCGGGCGAAATCGTTGCCCTTATCGGCCCCAACGGCGCCGGCAAGACGACGATGTTCAACCTGATCACGGGGGTCCTTCCCATGACATCGGGTGTCGTGTCTTTCCGTGGGAAACGTATCGACAACATGCACTCGCGCGAAGTGCTTCGGTTGGGTATTGCGCGCACGTTCCAGCATACGCTGCTCAGGCCCCATCTGACCGTACTCGAAAACGTTGCGCTGGGCGCGCATACGCGCGGCAGCACCGGCCTCATCAAGGCGGCGCTGCGGCTCGACCGCCGCGAGGAAGCACAGCTGCTTTATGAGGCCAAGGTGCAACTTGAGCGTGTCGGCCTCGCGCATCACAGCAACACCTTGGCCGACAGCCTGCCTCTCGGGCAGCAGAGGCTGGTGGAGATCGCGCGTGCGCTTGCCAGCGATCCGCATCTGCTGCTGCTCGATGAGCCTGCCGCGGGTCTTCGTTACGAGGAAAAAGTGGTGCTCGCAAAGCTGTGCCGTGAACTGCGGGCAGAGGGTGTGACGCTGCTTCTGGTCGAACACGACATGGAGTTCGTGATGAACCTGGTCGACCGGGTGGTCGTGATGGATTTCGGGGTGAAGATCGCCGAAGGCACACCAGAGGCCGTGCAGGCGGACCCGGCTGTTATCGAGGCATATCTGGGTGGAGTGAACGAATGATCGCGCTCGAAGCGAAGGACCTCAAGGTCGGTTACGGCAAGGCCGATGTTCTCGACGGTGTCAACGTCAAGGTCGATGAGGGCGCAATTGTCTCGCTTGTTGGCCCGAACGGCGCCGGCAAGACGACGCTGCTCCTGGCGCTTACTGGCCTGTTGCCTGCGCGCGGAACGGTTTCCTATTTCGGTGAACCGATGGCCAATGTCAGCGTCGAGGACCGCGTTGCGCGCGGGCTTTGCCTGGTGCCAGAACGACGGGAACTGTTCGGCGACTTGTCTGTCTCCGACAATCTCGAACTGGGTGGCTTCAGCCGCTGGATGCGCGGGGAACGCCAGCTGCGGGAATCCCTTGAAGAGGTGTTCGAGCGCTTTCCGCGGCTGCGGGAGCGCCAGGACAAGGACGCCAGCACCTTGTCCGGCGGCGAGCGTCAGATGCTTGCCCTCGGACGGGCCCTTATGGCGGCACCGCGTCTCTTGCTGCTCGACGAACCAAGCCTCGGTCTCGCGCCGCTGATCGTGCGTGAGATATTTCACATCATTTCGCGGCTGCGCGACAATGGGGTGTCGCTGCTGGTGGTCGAGCAGAATGCAAGAGCGGCGTTGGAAGTGTCTGACTACGCTTATGTTCTGGAGAACGGCCGCGTCTCAATGGAGGGGGCCGCATCGGATCTCATCGATAACCCGCGTGTCATCGACACCTATCTCGGCCGCCGGCAGGCCTATTGATCCGAGAAGAGGTTGGATGATGACACCTGCCGAAATAGAAAGTGCGGCCTGGCGGCTGCATGACGCCGAGCGGACGCGCCGTCAGATCGGTCACCTGTCGCTGGCGCACCCCGAGATGACCATCGCCGATGCCTATGCGGTTCAGAAATCCTGGGTCGCCATCAAAACGGGGGAGGGTCGCGTCGTTCGGGGCCACAAGATCGGTCTTACCTCAAGGGCAATGCAGGTCTATTCCCAGATCGACGAGCCCGACCACGGGGTGTTGCTGGACGACATGTTTTTCGAAACCGGCTCGACGATCCCGTTCAAGCGCTTCATCGAGCCGCGCGTCGAAGTCGAGCTGGCATTTATCCTCGGCGAGCCGCTCATGGGGCCTAACTGCACGCTGGTCGATGTCCTCAGAGCTACCGATTATGTGCTTCCGGCCGTCGAGATCATCGATGCCCGCATCGAGCGCATGGACTCTGAATCCGGCAAACCCCGACGGGTATTCGATACCATCGCCGACAATGCCGCCAATGGCGGCATTGTCACAGGTGGCAAGCCGGTGAAGCCGGATGAGGTCGACCTGCTTTGGGCCTCCGCCCTGTGTTACCGCAATTCCGAAATCGAGGAGACGGGCGTTGCCGCAGGTGTACTCAACCATCCGGGCAACGGTATCGCCTGGCTCGCGAACAAGCTCGCCAAGTACGACGTGCGTCTTGAGGCAGGCCAGATCGTGCTGGCGGGTTCCTTCACGCGCCCTGTCGATGCTGCCCCCGGCGATGTATTCCACGTCGATTACGGCGAACTGGGCAATGTCACGTTTCGATTTTCGCGGCCCTGAACCTGCCGCGATCGCTTCAAGCCGAACTGGAGGCCGTCGTGACCTTTGAACCCAGACCAATCCGCCGGATCGTTCTGGGCGAGAACCCGGATGGTCAGTCCTGTGTCATCTCCGACGCTGAGGTCATGCCGCTTCGCCGCATCGACGAGAAGTTTCTGTCGACCCATCTCTGGCTGACGGATCGTTCGCCGGCTGACCTGAGGCAAACCGGCGACCTGCGTGAGATGGTGACAGGCACCGTTCCTCCGGCGGGGGGAAGCCGCATCGGCGTCCTGGATATTGCGCCCGGCAACCAGCGATACCCGCTGCACAAGACCGACACGGTCGACTATCTGATCTGTCTCGAAGGCGAAGTGGATATCGAACTTGCCGACCGAACCGTTACTCTGCGGCAAGGCGATTGCGCGGTCCAAAGCGGCACCGATCACCGATGGGTGAATCGCGGCACGACGCCGGCGCGTATTGTTTTTGTCATGATCGATGCCGAGCCGAAAAGGCCCGGCTCTCTCGGAAGCGGAGAGCAGGCTCGCTGAGCCGCATCAGGCACAGCGCCTGGCCGCCTTCAACGCCTCATATTCTCCGACCAGCCCGTCGACGATTTCGCTGACCGGCTCACTGCCACGGACGGCGCCGACAGCCTGCCCGGCGCCCCAGATGTTTTTCCATGGTTTGGCGCTTTCGGTGGTGGTGAAATCCATCTTGCGTTCGGATTTGAGATCCTCGCGCTTGAACCCCGCGGCAGCCAGGCTCGGCCACATCCAGTTTGCCTGAACGCCCGTAACCGCAGCACTGGTGACTATATCCTCCATCGTTGCCGCTATTGTCATGCCCTTCCGGGCCTGATCGCCGAGGCTTTCCCGCGAGGCAATGAACCTGGTGCCCATATAGGCAAAATCGGCTCCCAGCGCCTCCGCGGCAAGAACGCTTGCGCCATTGGCGATGCTTCCCGAAAGCACAACCGGCCCGTCCCAGAACTCGCGAACGGCCGCAATGAAGGCAAACGGGTTGTATGAGCCGGTATGCCCGCCAGCGCCGGCACATACGAGCACAAGCCCGTCGGCTCCGGCATCGATCGCTTTGCGCGCGAGCGACGGCGTTGTGACGTCGGCGAACACGAGGCCGCCATAGGCGTGCACGGTCTCGAGTACGCGCGCCGGAGACCCGAGCGCCGTAATCACGAGAGACGGCCGATGGCGCGCGACCAGCTCCAACTCGTCCGCGAAGCGGGCATAGGAGCTGTTGGTGATCATGTTCATCGACCATGGCCCGCCGCCATCGCAGCGTTCCGCGATTTCTGTGCACCATTCGTCAAGCGCCTCGATCGTGCGCGCATTGGCGGCCGGGAAACACCCGACGATGCCGGCGCGCGATGCGGCGCACACCAGTTCGACGCCGGATATCAGGAACATCGGCGCTGCGATAACAGGCACGCGGACTCGGTTTTTGAGATCGGCTATCTTCTTTTCACGTGTCATCGCAATTTGCTCCTTCAACCATACACTTGTGTATGGTATTGCCAATCTCGTTTCAACATCTGAAATTGGCTGCAGCCATTCCAAAAGGTCGAAAAGTGCGCGCTACCTCGATGAACCAGAATAAAAACCACCCCCATTGGTTTCGATCGGCTCCGCTGGGGCGGGACGAAGCCGTTCTGCCCGCGATGCTGGCGAAATGGGCGACGGCCTCGCCTGACGCGCTGTGCGTTCGCTTCGACAACGACGAGGAGTGGAGCTACAGCAACGCATGGTCGAAGGCGCGGGAGGCTGCGGCCGCCCTCGGCAAGCTCGGCATAAAAAAGGGCGAGGTGGTGCTAGTCTGGCTTCCGAACGGCCCGGCATTGATCCGCGCCTGGTTCGGCATCAGCACGCTGGGCGCGGTCTACACACCCATGAACATCGCCCTGCGGGGCAGCATGATCGAACACTTGATCCGGAATTCCGGGGCGTCCGTGCTGATCGCACATCACGAGTTGGTAGAAAGACTGCAGACCCTCGACTTGTCCGGCCTGCGGCGGATCATCGTGTGTGGCGGCGACGAAATTGAACCCGTCGCGGGCGTTTCGATGGTGTCCGAAACGGTGCTTTCGCAGGCGCAGGCTTTGAACGGCCAGCCCGAACTGCAGCCCTGGGATATCGCTGCGGTACTTTACACGTCGGGCACCACGGGGCTCGCCAAGGGGGTGCTGGTTCCATATGCGCAGCTTTCGACCGCAGGCCTCGCCGCACATGGTTATCTGAGAGCCACCGACCGCATCTACATCTTCACGCCACTATTCCACACAGTCGCCATGTCGGCGGTGTATGCGGCTTTGGGCAAAGGGGCGTCCGTTCATGTTGCCGACAGCTTCCACGCGCGGACGTTCTGGCACGACATTCGGGCCGCCGGCTGCAATCGTATTCTCGGCCTCATAAGTTCAATGACCAGCTATCTGGCCAAGACCTTGCCGGCCGGCGAGCGGTGTCCGTTCGACTTTGCAATGATGTCGCCGATCACACCCGACACGGCCGAATTCGCCAAGGCGCAGTCTTTCGATTATTTCGCCGCTTACAGCATGACCGAGATCTCGGTGCCGATCATATCGCCCGTGAACTCCGAGGTGTATGGAAGTTGCGGCCGGCAGCGCGATGGAATCGAGTGCCGCCTGGTGGACCCATACGACAATGATGTCGCGCCAGGCGAGGTTGGTGAGATGATCGTGCGCAGCGATCTCCCCTGGACCATGAATGTTGGCTATCTGAACGACCCGGTGGCGACAGCTGCGGCATGGCGCAATGGATGGTTCCATACTGGCGATGCGTTCAGGCAGGACGAGCATGGAAATTTCTACTTCGTCGACCGGCTGAAGGACGCGATCCGCCGGCGCGGAGAGAACATCTCCTCCATCGAAGTCGAACTCGAAATCGCTGCCTTCCCCGGAATAACGGAAGTGGCGGTCATCGGCGTCCCTACTGCACATGGCGACGATGATGTCATGGCTATCATAGCGACCGCCGAGGGCGGCAATGTCGAGCCGGCCACGCTAATCGAACACCTTGCGGAGCGTTTGCCGCACTTTGCCGTACCGCGGTTCATTCGCTCCATGCAAAGCCTGCCGAAAACCTCGACCGGCAAGATCAAGAAACACGAACTGCGGGGCAATGAAGTCAGCGCAGACGTTTGGGACCGCGAAGCGCACGGCATCGCGCTGAAACGCACGAAGCTGTCTTAACGCCCGGACGTCAATTGGTTGTGGTGTCGTCGGTCAGCTCTTCGATCACGCTGCCCGTCGCCGCCACTCCGTCGTCGAGATTGCGCGCCTGCGCCATCAGGAAGCGCGTGCGGCTTTCGTGGATCTGCTGATCTGACAAGGCGTCGCGCAACAAGGATTCTCCCAGCGTGTAAGCGTAGCCCATAAGTGCCCAGTGTCCGGCTTCTTCATCGGACATGCCGGCATCGGCGAGCAGCGCCGTTCCGAAAGCAAGGCGCTCGCTGTCGACCTCGTTGACGATTTTGCTCGCGAATTTGTCGCGCATGGCCCATGCGCGAATGGCCAGTTCAAAGGTTGCGGCGGCGCTCGTCGTCTTGGTGCGCGGCGGCAGCATGCGCAGCCTTACCACGCGCTCTATGGGCGAAAGACTTCCATCCCTGCGTATGCGCTCTACAATCCTGCGGGTCTGATGCTGGCGCCAGTCTTCCAGGATAGCGGTCAGAAGTTCCCGCCGGCTCTTGAAATGCCAATAGAAACTTCCGCGGCTGACGCCGATCTCTTCGGCAAGAGGCTCGACGCGCACGGCGTCGACACCGCTCTTGATCAACCGCTTGATAGCCGCATCGATCCAATCCTGGCGCGTCAATCGTTTCTTCTTCATAGACACTTCTTATCAAGTCCGGCCGCTGATTCCTGCCCTTAATTCGTAGCATATTGCAGCGCCGATCCCACTACGCGGGCCAGCCACTGATGCGGCTCGGGTGAGGGCAGGATCAAGCCGAAGCAGCAATTGGGCTGCCCGCCTCGGGCTGCGTGCCGCTACCCGGCGCGCGAAAGCCGGGAAAGTCCGGGAGCCAGCGGAAAAAGACAGGCTTGTATGGAATGGTAGATGTCCGGCTTGCCCTGAAATTGTCTGTCGGTTGGCCGGTCTATCGCGTCAAGCTCCGGGAACCAGCCACCGCGGTCATGGTCGATCAGAACTCTGTCTGAGAACACCCAAAGGCGACGGTACCATTCTTCGTCGCTTTCCCGCCGTTCAAGTTTGATCAGGCTTGCAAAAGCGCCGATCGCTTCGGTTACCGGCCACCAGTACCTGTCGGCGATTGCGACACTTCCGTCGAAATTCAGCGTGTAGGCAAAACCGCCGCGCTGATTGTCCCATGCATCCTTGCAGGCTTGTTCGATCAGCCGCCGGGCCGAAGCGGGTGAGCCGTCGTCGGGTCTGCCGCGAAGATCCCAATACTGGAGCAAAAGCCGCCCGAGTTCGAATGAATGACCGGGGGTTGTGCCGGCGGGCCTGAACATCGGGTTGCCGGCATAGGAGCGGTCGATCCGCCAGCCACCGGTGTAGTGTTCCGGCAGCCGCCACCCTTCGTTCGGTGCTATGCGTGCGACGAAGAAGTCGAGTATCCGCCCGGCGCGGTCGAGAAACCGCCGCTCGCCGACAGCTTCATATGCAGTCAGCAGAGCCTCCACCCCGTGCATGTTGGCGTTCATGCCGCGATAGGTCGAGAACGGCGTCCAGTCGGCCTCGAACTCGTCGCAAAAAAGCCCGTGGTCTTCCTCCCAGAAGTGTTCATCGAGCACATCGCAGACCCGGGCAAGAAGGCTCTCTGCGTGGCGATGCCCGGCCTGCAGGGCGCTGGCTGCGGCCAGCAGTACGAAGACATGCCCGTAGGCCAGTTTGCGGCCGTCAAAGACGCCGGCACCGTCAAGCGCCCAGAAGTAGCCCCCATCGCGAGTGTCGCGGTGGTGGCTGTTGAGATAGTCGATACCGTGATCGACTATCTCCATGGATTGTTCGATCCCGCGCAGCACACCCAGCGCATAGGCATGAATGAGACGCGTTGTCGTGTGCAACTCCTGCACGTTGTTCGGCAAGGCGCGCCCGTTGACGTCAAGAGTGTGGAAACCGGCGTCGGGCCTGAGGCTTGCCCGGAAGAAGGCGAACTGGCTTTCGGCATTGTCGGCCAGCCATCGGCGGTGCGCCGGGTCGTCGAGCCAGAAGCCCGGCGACCGCAGGGAATTGCCCGGCGAAAATGCGCTCATGATCGTCCTGCAAAGCGCGGTGAACTGATTGTGCCTGCCGCCATATCAGGCAGCCTCGGCAGAGGCATGCGCAAGCGCGGAACCGTCGGACGCAAAGACATGGGTATTCTCCCTTTGAAGCCGAAGGAAGATGCGTTCGCCGGAACGGATCGGCGCGTTGCCGCGCCGCCGCACCATCAGCATTCCTACATCTCCGATGCTCACATAAACATTGGTGTCGGAACCCAGGTGTTCGACGAGGTCCACCGTGCCGGTGAGGTCGGCGTCTTCGGGCGCGACGAGGTCGATATGTTCTGGCCGGATGCCCAGTTCCGCGGCGCGTTCGAGACCGGCGGATTGGGGCAGGGCGATTTGTGCACCGTTCTTCAGGGAGAGCGTGCGGTCCCGTCCGGTTGCCGGCACCACATTCATTGTGGGTGAGCCGATAAAGCAGGCGACAAACTTGTTTGCCGGGCGCTCGTAAAGCGTAAGCGGTGTACCGATCTGCTGGATATCGCCGCCGTCCAGTACGACAATCCGGTCGGCGAGTGTAAGCGCTTCCACCTGATCGTGTGTCACATAGACCATCGTGGCCCCGAGCCTCTTGTGCAGCCGGGCTATCTCGAGGCGCATTTCTACGCGCAAGGCCGCGTCCAGATTGGATAGCGGCTCATCGAAAAGAAACGCCCTCGGGTCCCGGACGATTGCTCTGCCCATGGCCACGCGCTGGCGCTGGCCGCCCGAAAGGGCTCGGGGCAGCCGCTCGGTCAGCGCCGACAGTCCGAGAGTTTCGGCGGCCTGCTTCACCCGGCTGGTGCGTTCTGCCGGCGGGCGCCGGCGGATTTCCATCGAGAATCCCATGTTCCGCGCGACGTCCATATGCGGATAGAGGGCATAGGACTGAAACACCATCGCTATGTCGCGCTCGCGCGGGCGCGCATCGTTCATGCGTGTTCCGTCGATAAAGAAGTCGCCACCTGAAATGGGTTCCAGGCCGGCAATCATGCGCAGAAGCGTTGACTTGCCGCACCCGGACGGGCCGACCAGCACGATAAACTCGCCGTCGCCGATTTCTAGGTCGATGTCGCGCAGCACTTCGACCGACCCGTACCGTTTTGCGACGCCCTTCAGTTCGATGCGAGCCATGGATTTATCCCTTCACCGCGCCGGACGTCAGGCCCTGAACGAGGTAGCGTTGAATGAAAACGAAGAACAGGCAGGAGGGGATCAGCGCCAGAACGCCCGCGGCCATCATCTGTCCCCAATCGACCGAGAACTTCGACACGAATGTCAGCAGCCCCACCGGAAACGTCATCGCGTCGTTCTTGCTGATCAGCATGAGTGCGAAGAGCAGTTCCGACCAGGCTGCGGTGAAGACGAAGCCAAGGGTCGCGCCGAGCCCCGGCAGCGTCAGCGGGAAGATCACCTTCCGAAGAGCCTGGAAGCGGGTGCATCCGTCCATCATCGCGGCTTCTTCCAGGTCCTTGGGAATGCCGTCGAAGAATGATTGCATGAGGAAGGTTGCAAACGGGATGTTGAAAGCTGTGTAGACGGCGATCAGCGACGTCAGCGAATTCAACATGCCGAAATTCGCCACGATCCGGTAAATCGGCGCGATGATCATCAGCAGAGGGAACATCTGCGTGACGAGCATGACGGCGATGATGATGCGCTTGCCCGCGAAGGTGAAACGCGAGAACGCGTAGCCCGCGCCGGCTGCGATCAGCGTTGTGGCGGCGGCCGTTCCGAGCGAGACAAAGAGTGAATTGCCGAAATAGGCCAGGAAATCCGTCTTGAAGAGGACGGAACGGAAATTGTCGGCTGTCAGTGCCGAGGGCCAGAGTTCCACACCGTCGGTAAAGATGAGCCGGTCTGGCGTGACGGCAATCTTGAGCAGCCAATAAAGCGGCAGCAGCGCGAAGGCGAGATACAGAGCCAGGGCCACATATTTGCCTGCCGTGGCAACCGGGTGAGAGCGGTTTCGGGCCATGGCCTGTCCTCAAATCCGCACGAGTTTTTTGCGCAGCCACAGCAGAACAACTGCGTAGACCAGCAAAAGCAGGAGCAGGGCCACGGCGACAGCCGAAGCGTAACCGAAATCGAGTTTACGGAACGCCGTGGTGAAAATGTAGGAACTCACAATGTGGGTCGAGTTGGCCGGGCCGCCGCCGGTCATCACGAAGATCAGGTCGGCAAAATTGGCGATCCAGATCGTGCGAAGCATCACGGTGATGGCGATCATAGGCGCCAGGAAGGGCAGGGTGATCTTGGTGAAGCACTGCCAGCTTGTCGCGCCGTCGATCTCGGCAGCTTCATAAAGTTCCGATGGAATAGACTGCAGTGCGGCCAGCAGCGTAATCGCAAAGAAGGGCACGCCGAACCAGATATTGGCGACGATGGGTCCCCACATCGCGAGCGCCGGATCGCCGAGGATGTTGTAGGGTTCGCTCAGTATGCCGAGCGCGGCCAGCCAGTGCGGAAGCGGGCCGATCACCGGATTGAACAGCCATGCCCATGTCAGCGCAGACAGGAAGGTGGGAACCGCCCACGGCAAAAATACAAGCGCCTGGAACAGCTTCTTGCCGTGAAACTGCGTGTTGAGCAGCAGTGCGAGGCCAAGCCCCAGCAGGAACTGGAAGGTGATGGACCAGAACGTCCAGGTGAAGGTGTTTTCCAGCGCAATCCAGAATTTCCGGTCGCTCCACAGCGCCAGATAGTTCGCAAACCCTATCCAGCCGGTGTTGAACGGCCGCAGCAGGTCGATAGCCTGGAAGGAATAGGAGATACCGATTATCAGCGGTATCAGCATCACAACGCCGATCAGCACGATCGCGGGCGACAGGTAGACAAAAGGCTCCACCAGATATTGCAGGTAGAGAGAACGCCGCGCCCGGAATATTCCGGGCGCGGCCTGTTGCGCAGTGCGCGGTGTCACTGCTTGGCTTTCCACTTCGCGTATTCGCCGGTCAGCAGTTCGGCCCATTCGTCGGCGACGTCCTGTGCCGTGCGCTGGCCCAGAAGTGCCTCCTGGCTGCTCTCCAGCAGAACGGTGCTGGAGAAATATCCCCATTGCTCAAGATAGGTGGGCATCACGGTCGGGACGTATTCCTCGCCGTTCAACTCGTCGAACCAGCCCTTGAACTGTTCGGTCCGGAAGTGCGGATCCTGATCGGCACCCTTGTGGACGGGAATCACGCCGACGCGCTTGGCCCAGGTTGCGTTGGCCTCGGGGCTTGAGAGGGCGGCGAGGAGCTTCCACGCATCATCTTCGTGTTCGGTCGATTTGAAGATCGACCAGCCGGCGAAGCCGATGGTGGGAAATGCCTTGCCGGCCGGCCCCACGGGCATCGGGATAACGGCGAAGTCCTCTGCCGGCATACGTTCCGCAACGGCGATAAGCGCGTCCGGATCCTGGTCGAGAAATGCGCAGGTGCCCGAATAGAAGCCGGCGACGATCTCGTTGAAGCCCCAGTTCACGCTGTCCTTGGGCGCATAGCCCTTCTGATACATGTCGATCATGAACTGGATACCGGCAACCGACCCCGGTTCATTGATGCGGCTCTTGCCGTCTTCGGTGAAGAACTCGTTGGTGCCGTTCATGACCGAAGCGAACATGATCCAGCCATTGGTTCCGCCGGGACCACCGCGCAGGCAGTAGCCGGATTTGCCGTCGAGCGCGGAGACGGCCGCCGACGCGGCCATGAAATCATCCATGGTTCTGGGCGCGGCATCCACACCGGCCTCGGCGAGCAGCTTCTTGTTGTAGAACATCGCCCGCAGATAAAAGCCGTAGGGGATCATGTAGGCTTCCCCGGCCTGACGCGCCATCGCCATCGTCTTGTCGGTCAGGGAAGCGCCGTGCTCCCAGCCGGCGATCCGGTCTTCCAGGTCTGCCAGCTGTCCCGACCCCGCATAGAGCGCGACCCAGCTATCTGGCATCTCAACCACGTCGGGGACATCGCCGCCAGCCACCATCGTAGCCAGCTTCTCGAAGGCCTGCCCCCAGGGCAGGCTGACGATCTCGACCGTCACGCCGGGATTGTCGGCCTCGTATTTGTCGACCAGACCCTGAAGCACCTCGGTCCGTTCGGGGCTGGTGATGACTTCAACAAGCTTCAGCGTAGTTTCGGCCATGGCAGACGACGCAACCAGCGACGCTGCCGCACTTAATCCGATCAGCAGTTTTTTCACTTTATCCTCCCGTATTTCGGTTTTTGTGCTGCCCTTTTTCAGTGTTTCAGCATGCACCTTGGCTCAGGGCCTGGGTGAAGTCGGCCCAGAGATCTTCCGCGTCCTCCAGTCCGAGACTGAGACGAACCAGGTTCGGGGACACGTTGAATTTCTGCATCGAATTGTGTTGGCCGGCCTGTGCCAGGCCAACGCGGGCCGGCAGGATCAGGCTCTCGAAACCGCCCCAGCTCACACCGAGATGGAAGATGCCGAGGGCATCGCAGAAGCGCGGGATATCGACAGTGTCGTCGAACTCGACCGACATAAGTCCGGACCTTCCGGTCAGGCCGGGAACCGTATTGGCGCCCGGGCTGAAAACCCGCCTTACTCCCGCCTGGCCCGCAAGCCGGTCCACGAACATGTTGGCCGTGGCCTCGTGGTACTTCATGCGCGCGCCGAGCGTGCGCAGGCCGCGGATCAGGAGAAACGCCTCGAACGGGGCGAGCTTTGCCCCAAGCAGCGGCAATGTCAGGTCGCGGATGCGTCCGATGTGGTCCTGAGAGCCGATGACCACGCCGGCAACCGTGTCGGAGTGCCCCGAGATGTATTTCGATGCGGAATGGACGACGATGTCGACACCCAGTGCGATGGGCTTTTGAAACACCGGGCTCGCCCAGGAATTGTCGATCACCGTCAACGCGCCGTGCCGCCTGGCATGCCCGGTCACGCGCGGCAGATCCATCGGCGCGAAAATGACCGAGCTCGGACTTTCCAGATAAGCGAGCTGGACACCGCGCAGCAGGTCGGGCTCGTCTTCGAACGCGGCCGCGCTGTGATAGCTGATCTCGATGCCAAGCGGACGCAGCATGCGTTCCAGGAAGCGGTAGGTGTCGGGATAGACGTGCTCGATGCATGCCACCCGGTCACCGGGCTTGAGGAACGCCAGCAGTGTGGAACTGATCGCCGCCATGCCAGAGGCAAAGCCCACGGCGGCTTCCCCGGCCTCGGCATCGGCCATTAACGCTTCAAACGCCGCAACGGTTGGGTTCTGTACCCGCGTATAGATCGGCTGCCCGGTTCTGCCCGACATCCGGTCTTCGAATGCCTTGTAGGAATCGAAGGCGAACAGCGAACTCTGCACGATCGGAGGCGGCATTGATCCCGCAGGGTCGTCGGATATGGCCGCCAGCAGGGTGTTCAGGTGTGCCTTGTCACGCATGCAGGCCTCGCATGACCTTGCGAACCTCTTCTTCGACCATGTCGAGAATGGTGCTCATGATTTCTGTTGCAGCGGCTTCGTCATGTGCAGCGATTGCCTCGGCCAGACCCGGATGCAGCGGGATCGTTGCCTGCCCAAGATGCGGCTGGCCGAAGGGCGCTTCGTAGATTTCGTTGAACGCGTGCTGGATCTGCTGGATCAGCTGTTCGAATAGCGGATTGCCGGTCGCGTTCTGAATTTCGCTGTGAAAGCGCTTGTCGGCGGCCCGCCAGTCTTCTCCCGCCTCGTATACGGCCATGAGCTCGGCTGCGCGAGCACGGACGACACGTGCCTGCTGTTCCGTGGCGTGGCGCGCGGCGAGCCGTACGGACTCGATCTCGAGAGGCCGGCGAACCGCATGTGTCCGCAACAGGCTCTCTCCCTCAAGCTTCAGGGTGACGGGAATATGGATCGCCGTTGACGATATCTCTGCGGCGAGCCGGGTGCCGGCTTTCTTGTTGCGGGTTACGAGCCCCATGTTCTGCCAGGCGATCAGCGCTTCGCGCACCTTGGCCCGCCCGACATTCAGCTTCCTGGCAATCTCGATCTCGGGAGGCAGCTGGTCGCCGACGCCCAGCTTGGCCCGCTCGATCATCAGAGACAGCGCCTCGAAAACGTCTCTGCTGCGGTCGCTCGCCTCCAGAAGGTCCAGCGCTCTCGATGTCGGCTTTATCTGCGTTTGGATGGACAAGGCGGGCTCGTTCGGTTTGAAGACGTTCAACTTACAATATTGTCCGACAAAATCAATATAATGTCTGTCATTAAATAGCATTGTAAAATCAATAGTTTAAGTTGAAATCGTCTGAGGAGCGGCCATCTCGACCGTAAGTTCGGGCAGCGGTCACTGGCATGTGAAATGAGGCTGCCTTGTTCCGGCCCGCGGGTCGCACCATGGCGGCGGTAGGCTCGGAGGTTTTTGCACGCACCGTAAATGCACACTAAATTGACAGTGTGCGCATTATGTGATTGGCTGACCATGCTGGCGCCGCTCTGAGGGCGAACGCCGTTGGAGGGGAATTTTCTGGGAGGCTTTCATGGCTAGTGAAAGAGCAATTGCCGAGGGTCGGGATCCGGAGCACGGAACCGCAAATCCGCGCTCGACCGTCGTCGCAGGCGCAGTTGGGCACTTTATCGAGTGGTACGACTGGACAATCTATGGACTTTTGTCTGCCGTCTTCGCATCGCAGATGTTTCCCGGCCATGATCCCATAGTCGCGCTGCTAGCTGCCTACGGAACTTTCGCGGCTGGTTTTCTGATGCGGCCCGTCGGATCGTTCATCTTGTCGCCGCTCGCCGACCGTTACGGCCGGCGTGAAATTCTGGCGCTTACGATCGTGCTGGCGGGCGTTGGCAGCCTCATAATCGGCATAGCGCCGACATATGAGCAGGCGGGGCTTCTGGCGCCGGTCATCCTGTTGCTGGCGCGTATGCTCCAGGGTTTTGCAACAGGCGGTGAATATCAGACGGCAGCCGCGTTCCTGAATGAACATGCAAAGCGCGAGCGGCGTGCTTTTTCCGCCTCGAGCCAGATGGTTTCAACGGGACTGGCAATTCTCTTTGCGATGGGAGTTGCGGCACTCACGACCAAACTCTTCCCGAAGGAAATCCTCGATTCATGGGGCTGGCGCGTACCGTTCTTCCTCGGCGCGGCGCTCTCGCTTTATGGACTCTGGTTGCGCCGAGCGATCCCTGAAACGCCATCGTTCAAAGCGAAGGCGTCCCGCGAACCTCTGTCGCTCCGGTCTGTCTTCGCAGGGTTCATCGAGTACCCGAAGGAATCTCTGATTGTCGTTGTCGTGCAGGCTTCGGGCGTTCAGTTCTACATCTGGATGATTTTCCTCGCGACGTTTGCCAACCTTTCGAGCGGCTTGCCGATTGCAGAGGGTCTGTTTGCCGGAATGATCAGCCTCGGCTTCTACACGGTCATTGTTTCGCCTCTTGCGGCGCTTTCGGATCGGATAGGCCGCAAGCCGATGCTGATTGGTTCCGCGCTTGGGTTCCTTGTTCTCGCGTATCCGATGCTGCAGATGTTGAAAACGGCGGACTTCACTACCTTCCTGTTCATCCAGATGACGGGCATCTTCTTCATCGCGATGAACAATTCGGTTATTGGGACGGTATTCTCGGAGATATTCCCGACCCGCTTGAGGGCAACCGGTATCGGGCTTCCCTATGCGATCTGCGTCGCAGTTTTCGGCGGTACGTCGCCACTGATCGCAACCTATTTCATCAAGAATGGCCAGGACCAGTTCATCGCATACTACATCATGGCGATCTGCCTGATTTCGGTTCTTGTGCACCTTTTCGTAACGCCCGAAACCAAGGGAAAGGAACTCGACTGAGGCGCGTCGCGCCGGTCGAGTGAGGATACGCCTCCATGCTTGTAGTTCATCATCCTGACGAAGCCCGGCACGACCCCGAGCATGTATTCAGAATGGGACGGTTCCTGCCGCAGCCAGATCGTGCGGACCGCTATCGCCTGTTCCTCAGCGAAGCTTGCAAACATGCAAGCGAGGTAGTCGAGGCGCCGCTTTGCGGCACGGAACCTCTGCTGACGGTGCATGATGCGGGCTATGTAGAGTTTCTGCAGACGGTTTGGCAGCGGTGGCGGGCCATCCCGGATGCGGGGCCTGAGGTGGTGCCGAGCGTTCATCCGACGCAACGCATGCACCGCAAACCCAAGGACCTTCTGGGCGAGCTCGGCTGGTATTCGAACTCGACCTCATGTCCGATAGGCGAGGGTACGTATGCTTCGGCCCTCGCCAGCGCGGCAAGTGCGGTTCATGCGGCGGACCGGCTGATGGCCGATGGCGGACCGGCATATGCACTGTGTCGGCCGCCCGGCCATCATGCTTATCGCGATCTGATGAGCGGCGTGTGTTTCTTTAACAACGCGGCAATCGCGGCGCGCCGGCTTTCCCAGGCTATGGGGCGGGTTGCGTTAATCGACATCGATGTGCATCACGGCAATGGCACTCAGGACATCTTCTGGTCCGACAGCAATGTGTTTTTTGCCTCACTGCACGTCGATCCCGATTTCGGACCGCCATACTATGCGGGCTATGCCGATGAAACAGGTGGAGACGAAGCACGGGGTCTCAATCTCAACAAGCCGCTGCCGGTCGGCACTGACGACCGGGCCTATCTTGCCGCTTTTGACGAGGTGCTTGCGAGCGTGGCTCGGTTTGCACCAAAAGCTATCGTGGTCTCTGCCGGGCTTGATGCATCTGCCTACGACCCTGTCCAAACCTTCCGGCTCAGCAATGAGGCCTTTGGTGAAATTTCAGGGCGACTTGCCGCGACGGGGCTGCCTGTACTGCTTGTTCAGGAAGGCGGTTATCTCAGTCCAAATCTGGCCGCGTGTCTCGGGGCATTCCTGGGCGGTTTTGGCGGCTAGGCCAGGATGACGTCAACAGATCGATATTCCGTGGCGGGTGCTCCGGTAGGTGTTGCGTTGATGGCCGCAGCAACGGTCTTTTTGTGGGCGAGTATTTTTCCGCTTACACGCTATAGCCTCCAGTGGTTCGGCCCGCTTGAGCTGGTAACGCTGCGCATGATCATCACAGGCGCGGCTCTGGCGGCGGCATTTGCTTTCACGCGGCCGAGATTGCCAAAACCCAAAGAGTTCGCCGCGCTTGCCTTCTGCGCGTTCTTTGGTGTGGCGCTCTACAATATATTCCTGTCTTGGGGGCTTGTGACCCTGAGCGCCGGAGCCGCCAGTTTTCTCACCAACACCATTCCAATCTTTGCGGCGCTGCTGTCCTTCGCGGTCAATGCCGAACGTCCGGGATGGAAAGTGGTCGCTGGCATGCTGTTGGCGTTCGTTGGGGTTGTGATTCTGGCTTCCGGTCAGCCTGGCGGCTTTTCGTTCGGTTCAGGTACCATGCTGGTGCTGGCGGGAGCCCTTTGTTCGGCCATCTATATCGTATTGCAGCGGCGGCTGGTCCACTCATTCACGCCGTTCGAGACTGCCGGATGGCTGATGGTTCTGGGCGCCGTGTTTTTGCTGCCATTCTCGCCGGATGCCGTTAACGCAGCGGTCGAGGCGCCCGGCTACGCCGTGCTGATCGTTTTCGTGCTCGCTCTGTTGCCGGGAGCCCTTGGCCAGATTACCTGGCTTAGGGTTTTGAAGGCGATTCCGGCCGGCCGCGCTGCAACGCTTTTGTTCCTTATTCCTCCGCTGGCGACGGCAATAGGCGTGCTCTTTCTCGGCGAGACGGTTTCGGCAAGCATGCTTGCCGGTGGCGTGATCGCGCTCGCTGGTGTAGCGGTTGTGCATTGGAGCGACGGACCGGGTCGAACCGGCTGATCCCGAATCGGGCTGGTCACCCTCGCTCTGCCATGTCCGTGTACTGCAGGGGAATGATGGCTAAACGACAGCGGAATATTGATCCGGCGCAACGCCAACGGGCTAAAGGAACCAGTGTTGGTGAAGCCTACGAAAGACTGAGGTCGGACATCCTCGACCTGACGCTCGAACCAGGCGCCTTTTTGGACGAGCGCGAGCAAGTTGCACGCCTTAATTTATCGCGCACGCCAATTCATGAAGCCTTTGTGCGATTGGCTGCCGATGGCCTCATTATCATGCAACCCAACCGGCAGGCGCAGGTCGCTCCCCTGGATATGCGCGAACTTCCACTTTACGTGGAGGCGGTGGATCTGGCCCATCGCACGGTCGTCAACTTGGCTGCCCGCAGGCGTGAACCGGCTGATTTGGAGGCAATGACGGAAGCGGCCGCTGCCTTCGAGACGGCAATAGCAAGTGGCGATCCCCTTAGTTTGACCGAGTCAAACCGCCGGTTTCATTCGGCTGTCGCTGCAGCCTGCCACAATCCGTATCTTTTCGCGCACTACGATCACCTGCTGACCCTGGGTTTGCGGATTTTGCGCAGCCGCCATATTTACGGCCGGACCGACAGTCCGGATCTGAAACGTCAGGCCGAAGACCATCGCCAGATCATAAAGGCAATATCAGACGGAGATGCGGGCGCTGCCGAGAAGCTTGCTCACAATCATACAAAACTCTTTGTCGACCGCTATGTGAGCAGTCTTCAGGAGAACCTGACTGCAGGGATCTCGATTAAAGCCTGACGGCCGGTTGTCAGCTTGCGAGCCGTAGAAACGTCGGTCAGCTGATCCCGGCCCATCTGTTGTCGCCGACGCGTCTGCCTAACTCGCGCGCGCAGCTCAATAGCGCGTCGATCATCTGTTTGTCGGCATCGTCGGCCATGGCGAAAACCGGGTATGAAAGACCGATGGCGATCGAGCGGCCGCTGACGGCCTCGCGTATCCCGACAGCCATGGCATTGACCCCCTCGAACAACTCCTGATCCGAACGTGCAATACCGCTCTCGCGTGCCGCCGCGAGCTTTCCAAGCAATGCATCGATATCGGTAATGGTCTTGCCGGTACTGGCCGGCATGCCCTGCGCGTAGAGTTCGCGTATCTCGGCGTCGTCCTTGAGCGCAAGGAGAGCCTTGCCGAGCGCCGCGGCGTGGGCGGGCAGGCGCTGTCCGGGTTCAACCGAAAAGTGAATCGGAAAGCTGCCGCGGACCGTCTTCAGCACCACGACCTCGGTTCCCGAAAGCAGGCCGAGCCAGGATGTATGCCCGGTGGTTTCGGACAGCCGCTTCAACTCCGTTTCGCCCTGCGCCACCAGGTCGATATTGCGCCCGAACGATGACGCGAGCTGCAGTGAAAGGATGCCCGGCTGATAGCGCTGGGTGGCCTGATTCTGCTCGATAAGGCCGTCCCGGGCGAGCGACGCCAGAATGCGAGAGGCGGTGCTGCGCGTGACGCCGATATGACGGCCGACTTGCGAAACCGACACCTCGCCGCCCTGTTCTACCATTAATTTCAACGCCTTAACGGCTCTTTCCACTGACTGCATCCGCGTCCCTCGCAGCGTCTCTTGACGGCCACATCAAATTGCGTAACGATATACGCAACATGTTGCATAATACGCAACAGATAATCGAAGTCAAGAGGACAGAATGCTTCGCACAGCAGGCGGCATCATCAGCGATACCCTCAAGGCATACGGGGTGACCTGTGTGTTCGGCATGGAAGACCCGATCCACATCTTCCACACGCTCGATCCGGAGTTCGTACGCATCGTTACCGTGCGCGACGAGAAGCATGCCGCCATCATGGCGCATGGCTATGCCCAGGCGACGGGCCGTCCCGGCATTTGCACTTCGACGTTCGGACCGGGTGCGACCAATCTCATCACCGGATTGCTGGAAGCTGAGCGGTCATCGGTGCCGGTGATTGCGCTGGTGCAGGATCACGGACTTGCGGTGAAGGGAAAACACGCCAGCAGCGCGATGGACCATGAGCGGTCGCTGGCACCGTTCGTGAAGGCGGTCATGCGCATCGATCTTCCCGAGCAGGCCGAAGACGTGATCCGCAAGGCCTTCCGGATATCGACGACCGGGCGGCCCGGTCCTGTCGCCGTGCTCTGCCCGACCGACGTGATGGCTCAGTCGGTTGAGAGCGGCAATATCGTTGGCGATGAGCGTTACACGCATGCGCCGGCAACGCGCTCGCGGCCGCCGCTGGATGATATCGCCAGCGCGGCCGCGCTGCTGAAAAGTGCAAAGCGGCCCATCCTCGTCGCGGGCGGCGGCAGCATTATTTCGGGAGCGGCCAGCGAAATCGTAAGCCTTGCCGAGAAGCTCGACGCGCCCTTGGCGACCACGATGACCGGCCGTGGAACCGTGGCGGATGACCACCCGCTTTCGGTCGGCCCGCTCGGCACCAGCACCGGCGGCCGGCTGGGGCGCGGTCGTGTCGCCAACGAAATGCTGGCTCAGGCCGACGTGGCATTGCTGATGGGCACTCGTACCGGCCAGATCTGCTACAGCGACTGGACGCTGCCGGGGCCGAATACAAAAGTCATCCACCTGGACATCGATCCGGTGGAGGTTGGCCGCAATTTCGAAACTGAGATCGCGCTGGTCGGCGATGTCCGCGAAACGCTGCGTGATCTCGCCCATATCGTCACGAGCAACGGCGCCGGCGATCGGCCTGACCCGCGCCCGGAGATCGAGCGCCTCACCAATGAATGGCTGGCCGACTTCGAACCCGTGGCTGCGAGCAGCGCTCAACCGATCCGGCCGGAACGTCTGCTGAGCGAGATCTCCGCGCTGCTCGACGAGAAGTCGCTTCTGGTCACCGACGCCAGCTACATCACCGGCTGGGCGATGAGCCACATCGACGTTCCTGCGAGCGGCCGTTTCATTCTCTCCCCGCGCGGTACGGGCGGCATTGGCTGGTGCCTACCGGCCGCAATCGGCGCCAAGCTGGCGGACCCTTCCCGCAGTGTGATCTGCATGAGCGGCGACGGCGCATTCGGATATGTCATCAACGAGCTTGAGACGGCCGCCCGGGTCAAAGTTCCCCTGGTTGTCGTTGTATTCAACAACGCCACCCTGGGCTTCCAGCGTCATTGGGAGCAGAAGGTGATGGGCTCCTACCGCGAATGCGATTTTCTCGATGTCGATTATTCGGAAGTCGGCCGGGCGCTGAAGTGCCAGGGCGAACGCGTGACCGACCCCGGCGAAATCAAAGCTGCGATTGAACGCGGACTTGCGGCCAACGCTCCTTATGTCGTCGATGTTGTGATCGATGCGGACGCGACAGCGCCCATTGTCGGCTTCGAGACCGTCCTGGCAGCCGACGCGGCTCACTGAGGAACGATGATGTCGCCGCGGATCGATCCGGAACGCATTGCCAGGCGCATTGAGGCGCTGTCGGGTTTCACCGAACCCGGCCGCCCGTGGACCCGCACCGCGTTTTCGCCGCTCTATGCGGACGCCCGGCAATGGCTGCAGGCCGAGATGCGCTCGCTCGGTTTGAGCACCGAAATCGATGCCGGCGGCAATCTGATCGGCACGTTGCCGGGACAGCGCAACGAGCTGGGTGCACTGGGCCTGGGCTCGCATATCGACACCGTTCCGGACGGCGGCCGTTTCGACGGAATTGCCGGTGTAATTGCCGCGCTGGAGGTCGCCCAGGCGATCAAGGATGCGGGGCTGCATCTACAGCATCCACTCGCGATATTCGATTTTCTGGCGGAGGAGCCGAACCGTTTCGGCCTTTCCTGTGTCGGCAGCCGCGCAATAGCCGGTGAATTGTCGGCGGAGATGCTGCAGGTCGCGTCTCCCGAAGGCGAAACCCTTGCAGAAGGCATCGCCAGAATGGGCGGCGATCCCCGGGAGCTCGACCGGCCGCTTCTTTCACCTGCGCATATGCGGGCCTTCATGGAACTCCATATCGAGCAGGGCATCCGGCTGGAGTCTGAGCAAGACGATGTCGGCATAGTCACCGGCATCGTCGGCATCAGCCGCGCCGAAATTACCTTCTCGGGGCGCGCCGATCATTCGGGCACCACCCCGATGAACCGGCGGCAGGATGCACTGGTGGCGGCAGCGCAGTTTGTTGCCGCGGTCGAGGAGCGGGCGGGCAAGAGCGGCGAAGATGGCCACGTAGCCACTGTCGGCAAAATGCAGGTTTTTCCCAACGCCGCCAATGCGGTTCCCGGGCGGGTGGTGCTGACACTGGAAGTTCGCGCGCTCGGCATGGATACGGTCAACGCGTTCTTTGCCTGGGTGGAGAGCATGGTGGCGAAACTGGAAGCAGAGCGCGGTGTTCGCGGCAGCATCGTTCCCTTGTCGTCCGGTGCGCCGGTCGCGATGGACGAGAGCTTGCGTTTGCGGCTGGCCAAGGCAGCAGCGGATGCCGGTCTCGCAATGCAGGAAATGCCGAGCGGCGGCGGCCATGACACCGCGTTCATGGCGCGCATCTGCCCGGTCGGCATGATCTTCATTCCCTGCCGGGAAGGCAGGAGCCATTGCCCGGAGGAGTGGTCGTCGACGGACCAGATCGCGCGCGGTGCCCGCACATTGCTGAATGCGGTGCTTGCGCTCGACGGCGAGGCAGGCGGTTCCGCGGCGGGCCGGGGCGAAGCGTGACGGTTGAAACGGGAGAGAAGCCGGTGCTCGAAGTAAAAACGATAGATCCATTTTCGAATGACGGTGTCAGCTTGTTTCGCCGTTTGTCGCAGGAACAGATCGACCGCTATGGCCGCGACGGCGGACTGCCCCTGGCGGAACTGGCAAAGCCCGGAGTGATATTCGTTGCCGGCTTTCTGGATGGCGCGGCCGTTGGCTGCGGAGCGGTCGTCCCGCTTGAGGCCGATACCGGCGAATTGAGCAGGATATTTGTCGACTCATCCGCCAGGCGCAACGGCGTCGGGGCCGCGGTCATGAGCGCGCTTGAGGCGAGAGCAGCCGGGCGCTTCAAGCGGCTGGTGCTTGAAACCGGCGTGTCGCAGCCGGAGTCGATCGCACTTTATGAGAAGTGCGGTTACCGCTCGATCCCATGCTGGGGCAAAAGCGCCGACAACCCCAAAAGCCGGTGTTACGAGAAATGCCTGTAGTGCCCGCCAGATCAGGCGATCGCATCCTCGCCAAGGTAGATGCGCACGACCGCTTCGCGCGCGATCTCGGTGACGTCGCCCAGCATCAGGCTGATATGGCGCGACATCAGCGAAACCGCGGCTTCGGTATTGCCCGCCTTGATCTCGGCCAGGATCTGGCCGTGCTCGACCGAGGTGACTGTCTTGCAGTTGTCGCGCTCCAGCGCCACGACGCGCAGGAAACGAATCCTGGAATTGATGTCTCTGAGAAGCCGCAGCGCCTCGGAGTTGCGCGACCCCTGCGCAATCGCTTCGTGAAACTCCTCGTCATGCTCGACAATCTGCCGCGCCGCGAGTTTCGGCCGCTCTTGGAGAAAATCCTGCCACTGCCGTTCCAGCGCTTCGATGTCGCTTTCGGTGGCGCGCTGGCAGAAAAGCCTGACCGACATGGTTTCGATGGCGCCGCGCAGTTCGAACAGCGAGCGGATCGCGTCGATGTCGATAGGCTGACGGTAGAAACCCTTGTTGGGAACCAG
Organism: Mesorhizobium sp. Z1-4; assembly: GCF_004000235.1. Taxonomy (GTDB): domain Bacteria; phylum Pseudomonadota; class Alphaproteobacteria; order Rhizobiales; family Rhizobiaceae; genus RCIO01. The sequence continues at coordinate 191,113 of NZ_RCIO01000001.1, read as the reverse complement.
CGTCAGAAGCCCTTCGCTGACGAGCCGGTTAAGCGCGGCGCGAACCGGGGTTCGGCTGACGTTCAGCTCGGCAGCGAGTTTGACTTCGTTGACCCGCTCGCCGGGGCGAAAGCCGTATTCGATCGCCTGTTGGCGAAGGATTTCATAGACGCGCAAGCCGGTATCGGCCGATCGGCCCTTGCGGCCTTCGCCCGGGTTGCTGTTATCCGCGCGTTTATCCATCGCCGATGCCAAGCCCTTTTGTGGTGCTGTTGTTCAAATACAGCAACGTGTCAATGACCGCGTATCGAAAAGGAGCGTATCGCACATGCCGCGCGCAAGCTGTCGCGCCGCACGAAACGTCCCCGGTCGGGGCGGGTGTCGCTTTGTATCGCAAAGTGTATTCACTTGGAAGTGTAGTTATGAGTTTTGAATTGCATTTTGATTTGAAGGCGATCAGAATGCCTCTGTCGGCGATGGGTTAGGTTGTCGCCGGGAGAAGAAAATGCGCATTGCCCGCGGCTGGCCGGGACCGGCCTGAGGATGGCTGTGAGGTGAGGTGCTGTTCGACACGCTGAGGTGTCACTTTGGTGGGCGCGGCGGCCCAAAAACGTCGGGAGGATGAACTGTAATGACTAGGAATATTGCAATTACGCTTGGGGCCTGGCTCGTTGCCACTCCGCTCTACGCGCAGGAAGGCGAGTTGGTTCCGGAGGTCCACTTTCTGAGTTGGCCGTCGGCGACCTATGCAAACTTTGCCGAAACCGGAAATTACGTTGCCGAGGAGTGGGAAAAGCTCGGTCTGAGGATCCGCATGGACCAGCAGGCTTTCCCCAACCCAATGCTGCAGATGTGGTTCACCGACCACGAGTTCGACGTGGTTCTGTCGAGCCTGTCTGGCGCACCGCACCGGCTAGAACCCGACTTCTTCACCAATTCGCAGTTCAATTCGGCGAACTCCTCGCCGGGCAGCTGGAACGTCGGCGAATATTCGAACCCTGAGTTCGACAAGCTCGGCAATGAGCAAGTGAAAATCTACGACAACGAGAAGCGTCGTGAGATCATCTACCGGCTTCAGGAAATCCTCGTTGAGGATCAGCCCGACGCTGTCCTGTCCTCGCAGGTGCAGATCTTCGCGGTCAATAAGGACAATATGGAGTTCGACGGCTACGAGCCGAATCCGCAGGGCGTGCGGGCGAACGTCAACCAGATCGACATGCGCTCCAAGCGCGATCAGAACCTGGTCCGTATCGGCTGGACGCTGGAATACAGCGTGCTCAATCCGACCGCGGCGCGCACGATCGAGGAAACCGAAATCGCGGCTCTCCTCTATGACCGCCTTCTGTGGATCGGCGCCGACGGTTCGCTCGATTACCGTCTCGCCGAGAAGATTGAATCGCTCAGCGATACGGAGATCGAGGTAACGATCCGTACCGGCCACACCTTCTCCGACGGAAAGCCGGTGACTGCCGAGGACGTGAAGTTCTCCTTCGACTATATGAAGAAGTGGGAAGCGCCCTATTTCACCCAGCATCTGTCGCGTGTCGAAAAGGTCGAGGTGGTCGATCCGGCGAAAATCCGCTTCACGCTCACCGAGCCTTACGCGCCGTTTATCATGAACACGCTGGGCCAGATGTATGTGCTGCCGAAACATGTCTGGGAGCCGCTGGTCGAAGACCTCGGGATTGAGAATCCGCAGCAATTCGCGAACAACGAGCCGGTCGGCAGCGGACCTTACAAGGTGAAATACCGCCGCGAGGGCACCGAGCTTTATCTCGAGCGCCGCGAGGATCACTTCGACCCGCCGCTCTCGGACCTTCTGTACGTGGTCTATGGCTCGGCCGAAATCGTTACCCAGTCGCTGAAGACCGGTTCGATCGATGTATCGTTCCAGCCGCTGCAGCCAACCGCGGTGGCGGAGCTCGAAAGCGATGAAAGCATCGAGGTGTACGAAGCCCAGTCGAACGGTATCAACTCGCTTCGTTACAAGACCACCGGTCCGGTGTTCTGGAACCGCGATCTGCGTCGGGCGCTTTTCCACGCCATTCCGTATCAGCGCATTGTCGACGAAATCTACGACGGCAAGGCCGCGCTGACGTCGACGCAGATCACCCCGGTCAATGCTTACTGGCACAATCCAAATCTGCCGGCGCCGAAATACGACCTGGAAAAGGCGAGGCAGATCCTGGAAGAAGCCGGCTTCACCTGGGATGCCGAGGGTCGGCTTCACTTCCCGGCGCAATAGCGCCGGGACCGGAAGCCCAGCTAACCACACCTAATCGCCGGATTTGAATGCCATGTTGAAGGCCCAGAATCTCGTAAAGCACTACCCGGTGGTCACCGGACTGCGCTCCCTTTTTTCGGGGGATCGAGCCAGCGTAGTCCACGCCGTCGATGGCGTGGACCTGGAAGTGGCCGCCGGCGAGGTGCTGGGCCTCGCCGGTGAAAGCGGGTGTGGAAAATCGACCACGGGAAAAATGCTGGTCGGACTGGAAAGCCCGACCAGCGGCAGCCTTTCCCTCGACGGCGAGGATTTGCGCGACCTGCACCAGCGCGACCGCAAGGCTTTCTACCGCAAGGTGCAGATGGTGTTTCAGGATCCCTATGGCTCAATCAATCCGAGCCATGATGTCTACACCGTCATTTCGCGGCCGCTTGTCTACCAGGGGATAAAGAACCAGGACGAGATACGCGAGCGTGTCCTGTGGGCCATGCGCCGCGTCGGTCTTACGCCGCCCGAAATCTATCTCGGCAAACACCCGCATCTGTTGAGCGGCGGCCAGCGCCAGCGGCTCTGTATCGCCCGTGCCATCATTCTGAAGCCGAGCTTTCTTGTCGCCGACGAGCCGATCTCGATGCTCGACGTTTCGATCAAATGGGAAATCATCCGGCTGCTGCGCGATCTGGTCGCCGACGAAAAGCTCTCGATGATCTACATCACGCATGATCTGGCGAGTGTGCCGACGATCTGCCAGCGTCTCGCGGTCATGTATATCGGCCGCATCGTCGAGACCGGGCCGACACTCGATATTTTGCGCAAGCCGGCTCATCCCTACACCAGGGCTCTTGTTTCCGCGGTGCCGTCTCCGATACCGGGCAAGAAACGTCAGGCAGTCGAAATCAAGGGCAGCGTTCACAGCGCAATCCGCCTGCCGAAAGGCTGCCGGTTCGCCGACCGGTGCCCGATCGCAGAACAGAAATGTCTCGACGTCGACCCCATGCTCCAGCCGGTCGAGGGCCGGATGGTCGCCTGTCACAAACCGTTTGAGGCCAATTCCGCAGTATCGGCAAAGGGTGTTCCGGCATGAGGCGGTATATCGTTCGACGGCTCGTCCACATGGTCATCACGCTGTTTGCGATGATGACGATCATGTTCTTTATGTTCCGCCTGCTGCCGGGCGATCCGACCATGACCATGATCAGCTCGGCCATGTACCCGAAGGCCCAGGAGGCGATGCGGGCACAGTTTGGCCTCGATAAGCCGCTGATCGAGCAGTATCTGATCTATCTGAAGAACTACTCCACGCTCAATTTCGGTTATTCGTTCCACAGCTCGCGCGAGGTCTCGGAGCTGCTGAGCGGCCGTATCGTCAATACGCTTGTGCTGATCCTGCCGTCGATGATCGTGGCTTACGGTCTTGGCGCGCTGCTGGGAGCGCTGCTCGGCTGGTACCGGGGCGGTCGCTTCGAAACCTCGGTCGTGTTCGTGGCAACCGCGTTGCAGGCAGCGCCGGTTTTCTGGCTCGGCATGCTCGCGATCCTGCTTTTCTCGATCAATCTGGGCTGGTTTCCGCCCGGCCATCTGGTCACGCCGGGCATGTTCCCGGATCAGGATCTGCGCATGTATGTGTCAGCCGATTTCCTGCACCATCTGGCGCTGCCCTTCCTCGTCCACACCGCATATCAGATCTGCTTTCCGCTGCTTCTGATGCGTTCCAGCATGCTGGCAACGATAGGCGAGGATTTTGTCGAGTTCGCCCGCATCAAGGGCCTGCGCGAACGCAAGATCCTGTTTGGCCATGCCGCCCGAAATTCGCTGCTGCCGGTGGCGACGACGATCCCGATGATCCTGAGTTGGGCACTCGCCGGCTCGGTGGTGATCGAAACCGTCTTCTCCTGGCCGGGGCTCGGCAAACTCATGATCGAGGGTGTGCAGCGCTCGGACTTTCCGGTCGTTCAGGCAGCGTTTTTCCTGATCGCGGTGCTCACCATCATCGGCACCTTCACAGCCGACCTTCTTTACGGACTGCTCGACCCGAGGATCGTCTATGACTGACCTGCCCGCCACATTTCGCCGGAAGGCGCCCCGATGACCTGGTTGCGCCATTTTGTGGAAGCCGTGCATCAGACGCGTGCCGGCCGGATCAGCTTCTACGTCGTGCTGGCCTGTATTCTGGTGGCAGTCGTGGGGCCGTGGATCGCTCCCTACGGACCGTTCGAGCGCATTTACGATGTCGATGGCAGGCTGGTGCGCCTGAGCCCGCCGACGGCGGACTACTGGCTGGGCACGACCCTCTATGGCCGCGACGTGTTCAGCCAGATGCTGTGGGGCGCGCGTCCGGCTCTGATTGTCGGTTTCGCCACCGCATTCGGCGTCGTTGCGATCGGTGTGAACATCGGGCTTATTTCCGGCTTCTACGGCGGGCGCATCGATTCACTGATGATGCGCATTACCGACATCTTTCTCGGTCTGCCGTTCCTGCCTTTCATCATCGTTATGCTCGCGATCACCGGGCGCAGCACCACGACGATCATTATCGCGATGACGCTGATCATGTGGCGCTCGGCGGCGCGGGTGATCAGGGCGCAGGTGCTGTCCATCAAACAGGCGCCGTTCGTCGCGGCGGCGCGCACCACCGGCGGCGGCGACTTCAGCATCATCTACCGCGAGATCGCGCCGAATATCATGCCGATTGCGCTGGTGAACGTGGCTTTCTCGCTTGCATGGGCGATCATCACCGAGGCCAGCATCGGCTTCCTGGGCTATGGCGACCCCAAGGCGACAAGCTGGGGTACGATCATCCACGACGCCTATGCCTCGCAGATGATGTACCAGGCGCCGTGGTGGGTCATTCCGCCCGGCATCGCGATCATGATCCTGGTTTCGGCCGTCTATTTCCTCGGCCGCGCCTACGAGCATGTCGTCAATCCGAGGCTGGCCGGACAATGAGTGCGCAGGCAGAAACCAAATCCACGATGCCGCACGTTCTCGATATTCGTGATCTTTGCGTCCGTTTTCGTACAAAACGCGGCATTGCCGACGCGCTCGATCATGTGTCGTTGACGATCCCGCAGGGCTCAAGCGTCGGGCTGGTGGGCGAATCTGGCTGTGGCAAGAGCACGCTGATGAAAGCGGCGATCGACGTTCTGGCCGAGAATGCGGAAGTGACCGCCGGCAGCGTCTATTACCACGATCTCGACCTGCTCGACGCGTCGGCCGAGACCGTGCGCCAGAAGCGCTGGGCGGGTATCTCGATGATAACGCAGAGCGCGCTCAACGCGCTCAACCCGGTGAAGAAAGTCGGCGATCAGATCGTCGAGGCCATCCGCGCGCATCGCAACATGTCGCGCAAGGATGCCTGGGCACGGGCAGAAGAGATGCTGCAGCTGGTCGGCGTCGATCCGAAGCGGGCACGCGAATATCCGCACCAGTTTTCCGGCGGCATGCGCCAGCGCGCCATCATTGCGATGTCGCTGGTGCTGTCGCCCGACCTGGTGCTTGCCGACGAGCCCACGACATCGCTGGATGTTATCGTGCAGGACCAGATCTTCCGCAAGATAAGGTCGCTGCAGGAGGAGCTGGGTTTCTCGCTGCTGCTCGTGACGCACGACCTCGGCGTGGTGATCGAAAACTGCGACCGCATTGCCGTCATGTATGCGGGCCAGGTCGTGGAAGAAGGGCCGGTCGATCAGGTCGTGAACACGCCGTTTCACCCTTACACACTCGGCCTCAAGAACTCGCTGCCGCGCATCGACGCCGTTTCCGAGCCGATTGCCATTCCGGGCGGGCCGCCTGATCCGATCGAGATGCCGAAAGGGTGCCGCTTCGCGCCGCGTTGTCCCTTTGCCCAGGACGAGTGCACGCGGACCAAGCCCGAACTGGTGTCGGTCGGAACCGGGCATCGTGCCGCCTGCATTCGCCACGCGGAAATGCCTGCGCTTCGCGCCGAGGCAGCAAAGATTGAGACATGGGCCAAGGTGGCCGTGAAATCTGAGGAGACTGAAGAATGAAGTTCTATTTCGCCTACGGAACGCTGCTCGGGGAAAAGGCGATGCGTGATTTCGCACCGTCGGCAAAGCCGGTCGGAGTCATGCGACTGGAAGGCTATGAGCTGGGTTTCGGCGAGACGCATGTCGCCGGCAAAGGCGGCTGCTGGCTCAGGCCGGTCGACGGCGGCAGCGTCTACGGTGTTCAGTACGAACTCAGCGATGAGGACATGGAGCGGATGGACAAGGCAAGCGGCATACCCGAGGGACTGTGGGCGCACCTGCCGGTGAGGCTTCTTGATGAAACGGGCAACAGGGTGGAGTCCAATACCTACACGATTCCCGGTACGCCGCCGGCATTCACCCCCGGCGACGATTACCTTGGCAAAATCAAAGCCGGGCTCGAAACCACCAGGCTTCCCGCCGACTATGTTCGCAAGGTCGAGCAGACGCTGGAAGAGGCCGCATAACGTCCGCCGCTCAAGGAGCCTGAGTTGACGGTCTGCTCTCATCTATGTACGGGGCGACAGCTACAGGCGATTTGAATGAGTTGGACTCATGAGCAAGCAGGATGCAGGGGTTCCGGGCCAACGCCGTTTGCCTTCTTATGCACTGCTGCGCAGCTTTGAATGTGCGGCGCGCCACGAGAGTTTCACGCTGGCGGCGGAAGAATTGCACCTGACTCAGAGTGCCGTCAGCCGCCAGGTGAAGGAACTTGAGGAGTTTCTGGGTTTTGCACTGTTTCGCCGCGCTGGCCGGCGGGTGGTGCTGACCGAGGCTGGGCAGCGTTTCGCCGCCCGCCTCGCCAACGACCTGGAGAACCTCAAACAGACGGTGATCGGGGCCATTGCCGCCGGCAGCAGCGGCTCGGTACTTCGGCTAGCCGTACTTCCCACTTTTGCCAGCCGCTGGCTGATACCGAGGCTTGAGAGTTTTTATGTGCGCCATCCTGACATCGAGATCAGCATCACGACGCGGACCGTTCCGTTCGATCTCGAGAAGGAGCGCTTCGATGCCGCGATCCACTTTGGCGACACCGACTGGCCGGGTGCGCGTATGAACAGGCTGTTCGGTGAGAACATGATAGCAGTGGCTTCGCCCTCCTATGTGGAGCGGCACGGGGCCAAGGATCTGCAAAGGTTGATGTCTGCGCCGCTTCTGCACCTGGTAAGCCGGGAGCGCGCATGGGGCGACTGGTTCGCACTCCACGACCTCAGGTCTGACGCCATACAGAGAGGCAAGCGTTTCGATCAGTTCTCGATGATCATAGCGGCTGCAGCGGCCTCGCATGGCGCGGCTTTGCTGCCATCCTATCTGATCGAAAAGGAAATCCAGGCTGGTGACCTGGTGCAGCTGAGCGACCGTGAGCTGACCACCGCAAACAGCTACTACATCGTCAGCGCGGCCGGAGACGCCAATCCTGACGTAGCCATTTTTACACGCTGGCTCATGGCAACGGCCGCAAGAGCAGCATGAAGAAAGGTCAATAAGTCAGTCGCAATTTTCAGTGTTAGAGACCCATTGTAGCGGCTACCCTGCAATCAGCCACGCCGGTAACAGGCGTATCTCAAATCTCCTATCAGCAGTACCGAGGCACCCAACATGTCAGTTAAGGCAGAAGTCAAATCTATTCTCGAGCGCTTGAATGTGCGGTTGGGGGAGGCAGAAGGCGGTCTCGTCGTGAAGTCGCCGATCAACGGTGAGAAGCTTGCAGAGCTCCCCGTCATCGATGGCGCCGCAACGGCCGAAGCGATCGAAAAGGCAAAACGCGCATTCCAGACGTGGCGTAATGTGCCCGCGCCGCAGCGCGGCGAGCTCGTGCGCCTGCTGGGCGAGGAATTGCGCAAGAGCAAGCAGGATCTCGGGCGCCTGGTGTCGCTCGAGGTCGGCAAGATCCCCTCTGAAGGCGAGGGTGAAGTCCAGGAGATGATCGACATCTGCGACTTTGCCGTCGGCCTGTCGCGCCAGCTATACGGCCTGACGATTGCGACCGAGCGCCCAGGCCACAGGATGATGGAACAGTGGCACCCGCTGGGTGTGGTCGGCGTCATCTCGGCGTTCAATTTTCCGGTCGCGGTGTGGTCGTGGAACGCGGCGCTGGCGCTCGTCTGCGGCAACTCGGTCGTCTGGAAGCCGTCGGAGAAATCGCCGCTGACTGCACTTGCCTGCGAGGCGATATTCCGCCGCGCGGTGGAGCGCTTCGGCATGGACCTCGATGGACTGGCGTCCGTCCTGATCGGTGACCGCGATATCGGCGAGGCGCTGGTGGACAACCCGTCGGTTGCGCTGGTTTCAGCCACCGGCTCGACACGGATGGGCCGCGCTGTCGGTCCCCGTGTGGCCAACCGCTTCGGCCGCTGCATCCTCGAGCTCGGCGGCAACAATGCCGGTATCGTATGCCCTTCGGCCGACCTGGCGATTACATTGCGTGCGGTAGCCTTTAGTGCGATGGGCACGGCAGGCCAGCGCTGCACGACGATGCGGCGCCTGATCGTGCATGAATCGGTTTACGACACGCTGGTGCCGGCGCTGATCAAGACCTACGAAACCGTCAAGGTCGGCAGCCCGCTTCAGGATGGCGTGCTGGTCGGGCCGCTGATCGACAAGGCCGCGTTTGATGGCATGCAGTCGGCCCTCGCACACGCCCGGGAGCTGGGCGGCAAAGTGGTTGGCGGCGAGCGTGTCGATACCGGCGATGCCGATGCCTATTACGCCCGCCCGGCGCTCGTGGAGATGCCGGGTCAGTCAGGCATTGTGCTCGAAGAAACTTTTGCGCCGATCCTCTATGTTCTCAAATACAAGGACTTCGACGAGGCGATCGAGCTGCACAACGGTGTGAATGCCGGGCTTTCGTCCAGCGTGTTCACGACCGATGTGAGGGAGGCGGAGCGGTTCCTCAGCGCAGCCGGTTCCGATTGCGGCATCGCCAACGTCAACATCGGTACCTCCGGCGCCGAAATCGGTGGTGCTTTTGGCGGCGAGAAAGAAACCGGCGGCGGGCGCGAGTCCGGCTCCGACGCATGGAAAGGCTACATGCGCCGCAGCACCAACACGATCAATTATTCCAGCGAACTGCCGCTGGCCCAGGGTGTCTCTTTCGAAATCGACTGAGACATCGCATCAGGCCGAAAAGTTATCGGCCCAACAACGATCGGTACGGAGGCCAGCGGGCCTCCGTACCTTCGGAACATGCAGCTTTCAGCGGCTGAGTTCGGGCTTGATCTTGCGCAGTGAGCCGAGCGCGATCTCTGCCAGGCGGTCGATCTCTTTCCCACCCATCGCAGTGGATAGAATGCCGGTGCCGGTCTCCACCATCAGCAGGCCGCCGTCGAAAAGGTGGCCCACAAAGCGAGCCAGAAGCGACGCCCGGTCCGGAGTGAGATAAGCTTCCCGGTAGTTCTGCGGCGCGCTTTCGCTGAGATGAAAGCGAAACATGGAGCCGCGGCCGGTCACGCATGCGGGCACATCCGCGATCCGAATTGCCTCGCGCAGGCTCGTGCGCGCAGCCTCGCCGAGCGCATTGATCTCGGCGACGGCACCCGTGTCGAACAGCGTCATTGCCGTTCTGCCGGCGGTCATCGTCACCGGGTTGGCCGAAAATGTTCCGTAGAGCGGAAATGCCGCTGGGCCGTTCAGCGGGTTCATCACTTCCATGACCTCCGCTCGGCCGGCGATGCCGCCGACGGGAAACCCGCCGCCGATCATTTTGCCAAGCGCGGTGAGGTCGGGCTGCACATCGTACCACTGCTGCGCACCGCCATGGCTGGAGCGGAAGGTGATCACTTCGTCGAATACAAGCAGTGCTCCATTGGCCTGCGTCCATTTCCGCAGCGCGGAAAGAAACTCCGTGCTTGCAGGGATGAGACCTATGCGGTGCGGCAAAACGTCAACGAGAACGCAGGCGATCTCATCGGCATGTGCGTCGAGAAGTTCGATGGCGCGTTGCGGGTCGTTGAATGGAATGACAACCACGTCGTCCAGCGCCCGCTGCGGGGTGCCGCGCGAAACCGGCGTCGAGGCGGGCCGCTCCTCGGGGCCCCAGGTCTCGGGTTTCGCCGTCTGGCTGGTCTCCGCGTAATCGTAGAGCCCGTGATAGGAGCCTTCCACCTTGGCGATTTTCGGGCGTCCGGTGTATGCGCGGGCCGCCTTCAGCGAGCCCATCACAGCTTCCGTGCCGGAGTTCACAAACCGGATACGCTCGAACGTCTCGTTGCGGCCGCACATATGTTCCGCGTGTGCGATTTCGGCCTCGGTGCCGACCGTAAAGGCGGTGCCGCGGGAAAGCTGGTCACTTACGGCCGCAACAATTGCAGGGTGCGCGTGACCGTGAATCAGCGAGGCAACGTTGTTGGCAAAGTCGATACGTTCGACACCTTCGACGTCATAGACGTAGCAGCCTTCGCCTCGCAGGGCGTAGATGGGATGCGGTTTGCGCAGGATCGTATTGCGGCTGCAGCCGCCCGGCATCACCGCTTTCGCGCGTTCGAACAGCGCGGCACTTTTTGTCATGGAGCGTACTCGGTTGTTGATTGTCGTCGTGGGCCGCCGACGCCGAAGTCAGCGCTCAAGGTGAGCAAGCTTGCCTTCGGCGCCGTCCCAGGTTGCAGCCTCGGGCAAGGGGTCTTTCTGGTCGGTGATGTTCGGCCAGATCCGGGACAGTTCCTCGTTCAAGCCCAAAAAATGCTGCATCGCGTCCGGCAGATCGGTGTCGCGATAGATTGCCTTGGCCGGGCAGGCCGGCACACAGGCATCGCAGTCGATGCACTCGTCGGGATGGATGACCAGGAAGTTGGGCCCTTCGTAGAAGCAATCGACCGGGCATACATCTACGCAGTCCGTGTATTTGCAACGGATACAGTTCTCGGTGACGACATAGGTCATGGTGGCGTGCCGGCTCTCTATTCGCTGGTGGATTACTCGGCGGCTTACAGGAAGGCGGGTTTGACGCCGTACATGGAATAGAGGCCGGCCTCGTCGAAGATGACGCGGTCGTCGTAGTCGTTGAACCAGATCGCATCCGGATTGCGGCCGACGATCGTTACCTTGCACCGTTCGGAGGCATCGGCAGCCGAACGCAGAAGCTTGAAGATCAGCACGCCGTTTTCCGCGCCGCGCACGCCCGGCATCGGTTCATTGGTCACGGCTGCGACTTCGGTCTTGCCCTTGTAGTGAGTGATCGAAAGGCGCGCATGCGCCTCGACGCCCGACAGGCCCTTCTGGGACTCGTTGAGAATGTGCCAGGCGCGCTCGATCGGCACATTGAATGCCTTGTAGCCGACGATATCTCGGCCGCAGAAGAAGTAGTGGTTCTCGATGCCGTTGCGGCGCGTTTCGCGCTGCATGATGCGCAGCGCATCCGGATCGTCATTGATGTCGCGAATGATCGGCGACTGGTTGTCGATGCTGATCCAGTCGCGGCGGGCCAGCTCCTTGACCGCATGGCGGGTTGCCGGGATCCACTCAAGTCCGCCTTTCGGATTGTCGATATATGCTCCGTCCGGCGCCTTGCGCAGAAATTCGTCGGGATGATTGAAGTGCACCATCATCCGCAGGTTCACTTCCGGATAGGCCTCGTGGAAAGCGTCCAGCATCGCAAAGAATGTCGGGTCGAAACGCTCCGGATAGAAGGCAAGCTCTTTTGTACCGATGCGGATGTTTTCGATTCCGGCTTCGGCTAGGCCGGCCAGCCAGCCGGCGATGTTCTTGTTGCCAAGCACCATCGGGTCACCGCCCGACATCAGGATCTCGCGCAGGCGCTCGCGTCCGGTTTCGGGATGGCGGCCGCCATTGTCGGCGACGAGACGGTTGTGCTCCTTGATGTAACGGGTCACTTCGCCTAGCTGGGCCAGCCCTTTGGGCGCGGTTGTGCCGTCCTCTCGCACGATCTCTTTTCGCCCGATCAGCTCTTCGCGATAGCAGAAGCGGCAATGGGCCGAGCATGTCGCCGCGACATAAAGCAGGCCGAGCTCGTATTTATGGATAAGGCCCTCGCAGGGGCTGTAGGTCAGCTGCTTGCCGGGGTCTTCCGCGCCTGAAAGATCGAGCGTTTCGCGGGGGCTTGCCTTGACCAGCACCTGCATCGGCCGGCTGTTCTGCGCCTGCTCGAAATAGTGCCGCGTCATCTTGATGGGCATGCGCGCCTGAAGATCGCGGTCTGTGCCCTTCAGCGACAGGATATCGTCCAGCTCTTCGCGCGAATAGAAGTTCTGCATGTCCTGCGGAACGTCGCCCGATGCGAACTTGGTGATGTCGCTGATGATCTGGCGGTCGTATTTGCCGTTCGTAACTTGCGCCAGAAACGCTTCTTCACGCGGCGACGGGATATGTTTTGCAGTGGAGGACACGCGGTTTGTTCCCTTGGGTTGTCATCACCGCTTCAGCTCGGCTGGGCGACGACGATTGCCTTGAATATCGGCGAAATCGTCGGGGATGACCGTCGGGATTACAAACGAGGAATAGTCACCACTTCATAATCAATAGTTATGGATGGCGCAGCCAGCCGCAAAACCTCAATGGTTGCAGGCTGTTGTCGGTCGCCGGCACTCGCCAGCTCTCACACCGGCAGCGGGTTCTCGCCTGGCACGCAGATGATGTGTGCGTCGGCGGATTTCCAGCGAATGTCGCGCAATTCGCGGTACTCCTCGGAGTTGTACCAGCCGAGTGCCTTTTCTTTGCTCGGAAACTTGACGACGACCACCCGCTCGTAAGCCGCGTCGCCCTCCAGCGCCGTAATGTCGCCCGTACGCACCAGATACTCGCCGCCATAGGCGTGCACGCTTTCCGGTGCATCGGCCACGTATCCAGACATGGCTTCGTGGTCGGAAATCGATACCCGTGAGATTATGTATGCGGTCACGATTGCGCCTCCTGTTTGAGTGCTGGATCATCGGCTTCGACGATCTTTCCCGGGTTCATCAGATTGTCGGGATCGAACGAGTTCTTGAGCCGTTGCATCATTTCGAGTTCAGTCTTCGACTTGGCCTTCCGAAGCTTGTCCAGCTTCAGCTGCCCGATGCCGTGTTCTGCCGAGATCGAACCGCCGAGTTGAATTGCCGTATCGCAAACTGCGTCCGACAGACGGGCTTCGTTGGATGCGAAGGTCTCGGCGCTCATTCCAGGCGGGGCGCCGATGTTGAAATGTATGTTGCCGTCGCCGATATGACCGAACGGTATCGGCACGGCGTCGGGCAATAGAGCGTGAATGGCTTTGGTGGCGCGGTCGACGAATTCGGCAACAGCGCTGACAGGCACCGATGTATCGCTCTTGATCACCAACCGGCTGGACGCCTGTGCTTCGGCCATCCCCTCGCGAAGCGCCCACATCGCATTGCGCTGTGCTAATGAGCGGGCAACCGCGGCATCCTCGATCAACCCTTGTTCCAGTGCTTCGCCGAGCAATCGCTCCAGCAGGCCGCCTAGATCGAGATCGGGAATGGAGGTCTCGGCTTCGAGCAGAACCATCCACTCATGGCGGCCGGACAATGGTACCTGGGTTGTTTCGGCGCGGGCGAGGTGAAGTTCCAGCCCGCTGTGTGGCATCAGTTCGAACGCGCTCAGGAGTTCGCCGGCCGAGCTGCGGACCGTATTGTAGAGTTCGAGCGCGGCCTGTGGGCCGGGTACTGCACAAAGGGCCGAGGCCCGTTCGCGCGGACGGGGCTGAAGCCGGAGCGCCGCCGCGGTGACAATGCCGAGCGTGCCTTCCGAACCGACGAACATCTGCTTCAGATCGTAGCCGGAATTGTCCTTGCGCAGGGCACGCAGCCCGTCCCAGACGTCGCCGCTCGCAAGCACGACCTCCAGCCCGAGAATGTTCGCCCGAGCCATGCCGTATCGCAGGACATTGTTGCCGCCAGCGTTCGTTGCGACCATGCCGCCTATCTGGCTCGTTCCTTCGCCGCCGTGGCTGACGGGAAAATAGCGGTCGGCTGCCTCTGCCGCCTGCCGGATTTCGGCCAATGTGACACCGGCATCGCAAACGATGACGTCGTCAACCGGGCTCAGCGCGCGAATGGAGCGCATGCGCTCGAGCGAAACGACTATCTGGCTTGTGCCTTCCCGCGCTACGGCTCCTCCTGCGAAGCCGGTGCGGCCGCCTGCAGGCGTCACCTTTACGCCGGCTTCCCTTGCGAGCCTGACAGTTGCCGCAACTTCCTCGGTATTGGCTGGTTTGACGACGCAAAGTGCCGGAACCCGGTATTTGTTCAGAAGGTCGGCTTGAAAGGCCTCAAGCTCGCTTTGAGCGGTCAGCACCGACGCGGGCCCAAGCCGGTCAGCCAGCACTTCTATGAGGTCAGCGGTGTCCATAACTCGCCGCCAGAGTGGCAAGAAAGGCGTCCGTGTCGGCTTGCGTGCCGGCAGTGACGCGGATCGCAGGGGTGCCGTTCGGCAACGTGAAAGTTGTCGTCAGAATGCCTGCCGCCTGAATCGCGTTCGCCAGGTCGGGACGATCCGGAGGCACTGGAAACGAAACGAAATTCGCCGCCGAGGGCAGCGGCGAGAGCCCAAGCTCACTCAGCCCGTCGGACAGCCGGCGGCGTTCATGTGCGACGCCGGCAACACCTGCCTCGACATGCGCGAGATCGGACAACGCTGCTTTCCCCGCAGCCCAAGCGAGCGCGTTGACGCAGAAATTGGGGCGCAGGCCGCGTATTCGCGTGGCCAGATCAACGTCGCTGGCGATCGTATAGCCAAGCCGTATGCCGGCGAGCCCGAAGGCTTTCGAAAATGAGCGCGACGATGCCCATGGCCCATTGCGCTGCTCGAGTATCGGCAGCGTCTCGACGCCGCCGGCTTCCCGGCCGAACTCGTAGTAGGCTTCATCGAAATGCAGGAATATCGACGCAGGCACACCGGACACCAGCCGGACGATCTCAGCTTCCGTCAGCAGGCCGCCCGTCGGATTGTTGGGCGAGGGCACACAGACAAGACGTGTGTGCTCGGTAATCGCACCGAGAATGGCGTCCACATCCGGAACGCCATCGGCCCGGACCGGAACCGCTTGGATTGTGATGTCGTGGAAACCGGCAACTTTCCTGTAGGTCGGAAAACTTGGTTCGGGAACCACCATACCGGCGCCTGGCGCCCCGGCGACCAGCGGCAGCAGATGCAGGAACTCGTTGGATCCCGAGGTTGCCGCCAGCCGGTCCTTTTCGACGCCTGCATATGCGGCCAGCATCTCGTAGAAGCGCGGGTCGTCCTGCTCGGGATAGCGGTTTGCGACTGCGGCCGCCTCCGCGATGGCGGCCACCACAGCGGGTGAGGGCGCAAGCGGGCTTTCGTTCAGATGCATCCGCCTCGGCATATGCATCTCAGCGATGGGACCAGTCATTCGGGTCGTCCGAATTGTTGGGAGACAGACCGAGGATATCGCCGTCGGTGTTGATGCCGAGGCCAAGCACGGTTCGGTTGGCGTAGGAGAAATACGCTGCGACCTGGTTGATTTCGAGGATTTGCCCGTCGTCGAATCCGGCCAGGCGCATCTTGTCGATATCGCCGCTGGAGACGTCCGACGCTTTGCGCGTCAGTTTCGCCGCGTAGTCGAGTGCGGCCTGCTCTCGCGTATCGAATGCGTCGGCGTAGTTCCCCGATTCGAGCGCGTTCCTGCAGGAGCGCGCACGGTTCTCGTCGCCAATGAGCCGCGCCATTCCGGCATAATGATGTTCCACGCAGTAGCTGCAGGCATTCAGCGAACTGACCAGAACGCCGATCGCCTCCAGGAACCATTTGGGAATGGTGTTGGCGGAGTGATGAAGCACATATTTGTAGAGCGCCATGTGTCCGTCCATCGTGTGCGGACGCAGGCTGTGCGCCATCATTATGTTGTCGACGTTGTTGTCGGGCCCTTTGACGCGGTCATAGAGCATTTTCAGCCGGCCGGTCGCGTCCTCATAAGGGACTGTTTGTATCCAGGTCATTTTTGATCCGATTTGAATAGGTGTCAGCCAAGCAGCAGATTGTCGTCGCTTAGCTCTTCGCCCTGTGTCTTTTTGAATAGGTGCAGGAGGTCTTCGACCTTCATGCCAGCGCGCTCTTTGCCGGATGCGTCGAAGATGATCTTGCCGCGGTGAAACATCACCGTCCGCTCGCCGGTGGAAAGAGCCTGCGCCATGGAGTGTGTAACCATGACGGCCGTGAGCCCGAGCCGCTCTACGATCGTGCGTGTTGTCTCAAGCACGAAATCTGCCGTCTTCGGGTCGAGGGCCGCCGTGTGCTCGTCGAGTAGCAGCACGCTGGACTGGCCGGTTGTCGCCATCAGCAGGCTGACCGCCTGACGCTGTCCGCCAGAAAGCAGGCCGACCTTGTCATCGAGCCTGTTTTCGAGGCCAAGCCCGAGAACCTTGACCCTTTCGGCTGTTGCAGCTCGCATCGACCGTTCGATGGCGAAACGAATTCCGCGCGGTGCGGTTCGTCCATGCGCGAGCGCGAAATTCTCGAGGATCGTCAGATCTTCGCATGTGCCGATCTTCGGATCCTGAAACACGCGCGAGATCATTCGCGCGCGCTTGTGTACCGGCCAGTTGGTGATGTCCTCACCGCCCAGGGTCACGGTACCGCGTTCCACGGGCACAATGCCGGCCAGCACATTGAGGCTGGTCGATTTGCCGGCACCATTGGAGCCGATCACGGTAACGAACTGCCCGGTCGGCACCTTGAAGTCGACGCCGCGCAGGGCAGTCGTTTCAAGTGGCGTGCCTTTGTTGAAGGTGACGTGGATGTCTTTGAGTTCGATCATTTCGATTTCGATGTCTTGAAAAAGCGTTTGATGCCGAGACCGGACACCTGGCCGATAAGTGCGAGCGCAACCAGAACCGCCGTGACCAGCTGAACGTCCGACGCGCGCAGGCCGAGGAAGTCGGCGTTGAGCGCCAGCGCGACTGCAAAGCGGTAGAGCACCGCACCAACGATACAGGCCAGCGTCGCCTGAAGGATGGTCCGCGATGGCAGGAGGCTGGTACCGACGATGACCGAGGCGAGGCCCACGATGATCACGCCGATGCCCATATAGGCGTCTGCGGCGCCGAATATCTGGGCAAACAGTGCGCCGGCCAGGGCGGTCATTGCGTTGGCGAGCCCCACTCCAAAGAGCTTCATGCTTCCCACATTGATGCCGTTGGCCTGCGCCATCGCGGGGTTGGCGCCGGCGGCACGCATTGCGATCCCCCAACCGGTATGGAGGAACAGATTGACCATGATCAGGACGATCAGCGTCACCGCGCCGAGGAAGATCGGGCTGATGATATATCCGGCGACACCGAACCCGCCGAACGTGTCGAACACGGTGTCGACACCCAGGAGCGGTTTGTTCGGGCCGCTCATGATCCGCAGATTGATCGAATAGAGCGATATCGCCAGCAGGATGCCGGCAAGGATGTGAAGGATATTGAACCTGACGTTGAGATAGGCTGTGGTCCAGCCCGCCGCGAAACCGGCGACGGCGGCAACACCTGTCGCAAGCCAGGGATTCCACCCCAGCGTAACGATGAGCGCGGCACAAACGGCGGCTCCAAGCGGAAAGCTACCTTCGACCGTGAGGTCGGGAAAATCAAGTATGCGAAAAGTCAGGTAGGCACCCAGCGCGACCAGGCCGAAAACGAAGCCTGTCTCGAGTGTGCCGAGAAGTTCGTAGAGTGACATCGTGTGTCAATGCTCCCGCAAAGGGGCCGATCCGGTTGTCCGGATCGGCAGGTAGGGCGCCGACCATGATGGCAACGACGCCCGGGTGTGCTCGGGGGGGCTTACTCGATTATCTCGGTAGCGCGGGCGAGCACCGCGTCGGGTATCGTGACACCCATCGCAGCGGCGGCCTTCTTGTTGACCGCAACTTTGAAGTCCGTCAGCACCTGGTAGGCAATGACAGCGTCGATATCGCCCGGATTTTCGCCGCGCAGAACGCGGGCCGCCATATGGCCGGTAATGCGTCCGACCTCGACATAGTCGAGCCCGACAGACGCGATCACGCCGCGTGCGACGGCTCCGGTCTCACCGGCAAAGATCGGCAGGTCGACATCCTCGCCCACCTTGATGATCGATTCGAGCGCCGCAACCACGGTGGTGTCGTTCGGCACATAAACCGCATCAACTTCACCGATCAGCTTCTTGGTCGCGATCGAGACTTCGTTGGTTGTCGGAGCAGCGGACTCAACGATCGTGATGCCGAGACCCTCGGTTTCACGCTTCAGCACTTCCAGCGTTGCGAGGGCGTTGTCGAGACCCGGATTGTAGATGTAGCCGATAGTCTTGAGGTCGGGCACCAGCTCCTGCATCAGCGCAACCTGCTGCTGGATCGGCGCTGCGTCCGACACGCCCGTCACGTTGCCGCCCGGCTTCTCATATTGCGAGATGAGTTTCGCTTTGATCGGGTCGGTAACCGTGGTGAACACGATCGGGATGGTGTCGGTACCTGCGATCACCGCCTGCGATGTCGGGGTAGTGATGGGCACGATGACGTCTGGATTGTCACCAATGAACTTCTTGGCGATCTGCTGCTGCGTCGGCATGTTGCCGTTGGCGTTCTGGTAGTCGACTTCCAGGTTCTGGCCTTCGACGAAACCCTCTTCGGCAAGGCCTTTCAACACGCCTTCTTTCGTTTCAAGCAGAGCGGGCACCTCGACGATTGTGGAGATGGCCAGCTTCTTCATGTCTTCGGCGTGGGCGTTGATGACGAATGCGAAAGATGCCGCAGCCAGAATTCCCAGCGGTGTACGGATCCTCATAATGTTCCTCCCATTTATGCAGGGCATGGATGCCCTTTGCTGTGTCGAACCAACTTGACGAAACTCGAATTCATCCGATAAGTCTCATATTGTAGGATCAACGTACCACAATATGAGATCAAATTGACGCGGGTTGTCAAGAGCGAACAGGAGCAGGAAATCAAAGGCGTCGGCCTTCTGCATAAGGCCGTGCTGATGCTTGAGCTCTTTACCGCGGAGCAGCCTGCATGGACTCAGGTCGAGATCGGCAAGGCAGCGGACCTGCCGCGTTCGACGGTCAGCCGGCTGGTCCGCTATCTGTGCAGCAGAGGTTATCTCGCGTTCAACGAACGAAGCGGTCGCTACACGCTTGGCCTTTCGGCCATTGAGCTTGGCCGGCGGGCCCAGCTTCAGTTCGATCTGGCATCGATTGCCGCCGACATTCTCGAGGACCTTTCGCGGAGCACGCGCGAGACGATCATGCTAACCGGCTTCAACCCGTCGGCGATGCACGTTGTGTGTCTCGATCAGATTCCGAGCCAGCACGGCGGCCTGCGCGTCTACGAAACGATTGGCGCGACATTCCCACTTTACGCCGGTGCGTCGGCCAAGCCGGTGCTTGCCCATTTGCCGGACAACGTCATCGAGCGTGTGCTTCAGGCGCCCATGCCGGCCATCAATCCCGCTGTTGTGCCCCGAAGCGAGCAATTGCGGGTCGAATTGGGTGAAATACTCCAACGCGGCTATGCGGTTTCCCAGGAAGAAACCTATCCCGGCGTCGCCGGTGTGGGGGCGGCCATTCTGGACCCGAGCGGGATTCCGCTTGGCAGCATCGCGATCGCGGCGCCGCTTCAACGGATGCCCGAAGCGCATGTCGCCGACATCGGGCAACGTGTGGCGGCGGCCGTGCATCTGCTGAGCGGTCGCCTCGCTGGAAAGGCCGAGCCGACAAACAAGGGAGAAACTTAGTGCCACGTCGATGGATATCAGCCGAAGCCGGGCTTGCCGAACTGCGGATAAAGGAGGCTTTTCCGCCGCAGCCGGGCAAAGGCGAACTCGGCGTCAAGGTGTGTGCGGCGGCGCTGAATTTTTCCGATCTGCTGATGATCGACGACAAATATCAGGTTCGGCCGCCGCGCCCTTTCACGCCCGGTCAGGAGATTGCCGGAATAGTCATGTCTGCGGGTGAGGGGGCACGGCACGCGGTCGGCGACCGTGTCGCGGGCAAACTTCTGTGGGGCGGCTTTGCGTCCCACGCTGTCCTGCGCGACGACATGGCTATCTCTATCGGCAAGGCATCGTCCTTCGCCGAAGCTGCTGCTCTGCCCGTCGTCTACACCACCGCCTATGTGGCACTGACCGAATGCACCACCGTCGGGAAGGATGAAGTTGTGCTTGTCCACGCGGCGGCAGGCGGCGTCGGCATGGCATCGGTCCAGGTTGCCGTCGCCCGCGGCGCCAAGGTGATCGCGTCGGCGGGCAGCGAAGCGAAGCGCCAGGCTGCACTCGCCAACGGCGCCACCTGGGCGATCGATCCGGGCGTGGCAAACTGGTCCGCCAGGATCAAGGAGCTTACGGGCGGGCGCGGGGCCGATGTCATCGTTGATCCGGTGGGCGGCGATGTCACGCAGGAGAGCCTGCGCGCACTTGCCCTCGACGGACGGCTTCTGATTGTCGGATTTGCGTCCGGCGAGATCCCGAAAATCCCCGCAAATCGCCTGCTCCTGAAGCGGGCTGCTGCCATCGGGGTGTACTGGAACCACGACACCGACGCACAGATGCTGGTCCGGGTGAACGAACGTATGAGCGGCGATCTGGCGTCCGGCGCCATACGGCCGGTCATCGACCTCCGGCACGGGCTGGAGGCGGTGCCAGCGGCCTTGGCCGATCTGGCCGCGCGCAAAACACTCGGCAAGGTCATAATCGAGATTGGAGACGACGCCTGATGGGTGCCGCTGGTAACAGAAATCTGCTCGAGGGTGTCCGGATACTCGACCTGACCCGTGTGATGTCGGGACCTTACTGCACCGCAATGCTCGCCGATCTGGGAGCCGAGGTCATCAAGATCGAGATGCCGGGTTTCGGCGAGGAAGGCCGCCATTTCGCGCCCTTTAAGGAGGATCTGAGCACATATTTCATGCTGCTCAACAGGGGCAAGAAAAGCGTCGCGCTCAACCTCAAGGAAGCCGAGGCGGTCAAGATCGCCCGCGATATCGCTGCGAAAAGCGACATTGTCGTCGAGAACTTCCGGCCCGGCGTCGCAGCACGGCTTGGGCTCGACCACAAGACCTTGCGGGCAGAAAACGAACGGCTGATCTACGCCTCGATCTCCGGTTTCGGACAGGAAGGACCGATGTCCGACTGGCCCGCATTCGACCTGGTCATACAGGCGATGAGCGGCTTGATGAGCATTACCGGCGAGCGCGAAGGCCGCGCTATGGCCGTCGGCGAAAGCATGGCCGACGTTGCAACTGGCATGTTCGCTTCATGGGGCATACTTGCAGCCCTTTTCGACCGGGAGCGAACGGGCCAAGGGCGTTACCTGGAAGTCGCGATGCTCGATTCCGTGTTCTCCATGCTGCTGACGGGCCTTAGCCGTCAGCTCTTCACCGGCGCGAAGGCGCGCCGCGTCGGCAACCGGCATCCCGAGACCTACCCCGTCGACAGCTTTTCGGCCGCGGACGGCGACTTCGTGCTTGTCGGTTTTTCCGACTCTGCTTTTCGCTCGATCATGGCCGCCATCGGCAGGCCGGAACTTGTCGACGACCCGCGCTTCGCGAACAATGTCGCACGCAACGAGTATGAAGCGGAATTGCGCGGGATCATTGCCGACTGGGCAAAGCGGCTGAGCCGCGAAGAGGCTGTGGCTGCGCTCCAGAAGGCGGGCGTTCCAAGCGGCCCCGTCTGGTCGCTTGGCGATGTCGTGGAAAGCCCGCATGCGCAGGCGCGAAAACTCGTTTCCAAAGGCTCCAACACCGTCTTGGGCGACATTCCGCTGGTGCGCCAGCCTGTCCGCTTCGAGGCGGCGCCGGAGCCGGGTTGCGCGCGTGCGCCGCTGATAGGCGAGGATACCGACAAGGTGCTGGCCGACCTGCTCGGGCTGACCGCCAGCCGCATCGAAGAACTGCGTGAGAGGAAAGTGATTTCATGACCCGCCTTGAAAACATCCGCGTCGTCAGGAGCCCGACAGGTCCGGAGCTCAACGCCCGCTACTGGGCGACTGAAGCGCCGATGCGGCTGCTGATGAACAATCTGGATCCGGACGTTGCCGAACGGCCGGGCGAACTGGTCGTGTATGGCGGGATCGGCAGGGCGGCTCGCAACTGGGCGGCTTATGAGAGCATTGTCGACGTTCTGAAAAAACTTGGCGACGACCAGACGCTGCTCGTCCAGTCAGGTAAGCCGGTGGGCGTGTTTCCGACCCACAAGGGCGCACCACGGGTGATCATCGCGAACGGCAATCTCGTTCCCAAATGGGCGGACTGGGAGCATTTCAACGAGCTGGATCGAAAGGGCCTCACCATGTACGGCCAGATGACGGCCGGCTCGTGGCTCTATATCGGTTCGCAGGGCATTGTTCAGGGCACTTACGAAACCTTCGGTGAGATCGGTCGCCGGCATTTTGGCGGTACGCTGGCCGGGCGCTGGTTCCTGACTGCGGGTCTGGGCGGAATGGGCGGCGCGCAGCCGCTGGCCGCCACAATGGCGGGCGCTTCGATCATCGCCGTCGAATGTCAGCCATCGCGGATCGAATTCCGCCAGCGCACCGGCTATCTGCAAAAGTCCGCTTCGACGCTCGACGAAGCGCTCGAGATGATTGAAGCGGCAAATGCCAAAGGCGAGCCGGTTTCCGTTGGCTTGCTTGGCAATGCCGCCGACGTCTTTGCCGAAGTCGCCGAACGCGGCATTGTGCCAGATGTCGTGACCGACCAGACATCCGCGCATGATCCTGTCTACGGCTACCTGCCCTCGGGCTGGACGGTCGAGGAGTGGGAGCGCCGTCGCGAGCGGGAACCCGCCGCGGTTTCGGACGCTGCCAAGGAGGGCATGGCCAAGCAGGTGCGGGCAATTTTGAAAATGCGCGACATGGGTGCGATCGCGCTTGATTACGGCAACAACATCCGCGCGATGGCGAAGGAGAAGAACGTCGAGGACGCATTCTCCTATCCGGGGTTTGTAGAGGCCTATGTTCGACCGCTTTTTTGCCGGGGCAAGGGGCCGTTTCGCTGGGTGGCTTTGTCGGGCGACCCCGAGGACATCTACAAAACCGACGCAAAAATCCGCGAACTGCTGCCCGACGACGAGCTTCTCCACAACTGGATCGACAAGGCGCAGACCAACATCAAGTTCCAGGGCCTTCCGGCGCGCATCTGCTGGATCGGCCTCGGTGACAGGCACCGGGTCGGACTTGCCTTCAATGAAATGGTCGCGCGCGGTGAGTTGAAGGCGCCGCTGGTCATCGGCCGGGACCATATGGATTCCGGTTCAGTTGCGAGTCCGAACCGGGAGACGGAGGGCATGCTCGACGGTTCGGATGCCATATCCGACTGGCCGATCCTGAACGCCCTGCTGAATTCCGCCTGCGGCGCCGACTGGGTTTCGTTCCATCATGGGGGAGGGGTCGGAATGGGCTATTCGCAGCACTCGGGCATCGCGCTCGTGGCCGACGGTACACCCGACGCTGCGGCCAGGATCGGTCGTGTGCTGTGGAACGACCCGGCGACCGGCGTCATGCGCCACGCCGATGCCGGTTATGAGATCGCCGTCGAATGCGCGCGCGAAAATGGCCTCTGGCTTCCGATGCAAGCCTGAGGCGGCAGCCGCGCCAGGCAACCAGGACCAGGCTCACGCTGATAGCCGCGTACCGGCGAATTCAGGTCTTCGCGGCGACGAGCGTCTCGAATTTGTTCGGGACGCCGTCCATCTCGTCGGCTTTGGGAAGCGGGTCTTTGCGTGTGTTGATGACCGGCCACCTGGCTGAGAGATCGCGGTTGATTGCCACCCAATCTTCAAGCCCACCTTCCGTATCGGGCTTTATGGCGTCCGCCGGGCACTCCGGTTCGCAGACGCCGCAATCGATGCATTCGTCGGGGTTGATGACCAGCATGAGCTCGCCCTCGTAGAAGCAGTCCACGGGGCAGACTTCCACGCAGTCGGTATATTTGCAGGCAACGCAATTGTCGGTCACGACATAGGTCATTCAAGCGCTCCATGCCTTGGTCGTCGCCGGCATCATGGGGTGATGCCGGCCGTTTCGGGTTCTTTCGACAGGGGCACCGGACGCATTCGCCGGTACGCGGCCGCTCTTATTCAGCGATGGTGAGAATGTCGTTGAGGGGGCGCTTCAGCTTGGCGACGGCAGGAACCTTCGCGTTTTCTGAAGGGTGGCCCACCGCCACGATCATGATCGGCTTTTCGGAGTCGGGCCTCGAGAGCATCTGGTTTAGAAACTTCATCGGGTTCGGTGTGTGGGTGAGGGACACAAGCCCCGCCTGATGAAGCGCCGCGAGCAGAAAGCCGCAGGCTATGCCTGTGCTCTCGGGCACGTAGTAGTTTTTGTATTTGGTGCCGTCCTCGAACTGCCCCCAGCGCTGCGCGAAGATCACGATCAGCCACGGCGCCTCTTCCAGATGCGGCTTGTGATCGTTGGTGCCGATTGGCTCGAGCGCTTTCAGCCATTCGTCGCCCGCGCCGCCTTCGTAGAATCGACGCTCCTCTTCCTCGGCAGCCTCGCGGATGCGTTTCTTGAAGGCCGGGTCGGAAATTGCCACAAAATGCCATGGCTGATGGTTGGCTCCGGACGGTGCGGTGCCGGCGGTACGAACGCAGTCTTCTATGATCTCACGCGAAACCGGGCGGTCCGAATAGTCGCGCACGGTGTGGCGCCGCCGCATGTTTTCATAAAACGCCTTGGCGGCGGCGCGCATCTCCTCGTCCGACATGTTCGCGCGGTCGGGAAGATCGACGGGTTCGTATTTAATATGCTCGCGGGCGAACATTCTGCTGTCTCCTCAGTCTTTCTGACGCCGTTTCGTGGCCTGGCCAAGCGTGCGCGGTGCGGAGAAATCCGCTTCAGGCTGCAGTTTTCCCGATGGATTGGGTGTGGCCGAAGTGAACGCGGCGTCCCACTCGCCGAGCTTCTCGGTTCGATCTTCCCAGTCCTGAAAATTCTCGCGGTCGCGGTACATGGCGAACGGTCGCAAGGTGCTTTCGAAGAAGTCCACTTGCTCATGGGTGCGGAACTGGGCCGGATTGTAGCCGTTCCAGTGCAGGCATTGCGCCAGCGGCCTGCGGTAGCGACGGTCCTGCGTCGCGGCCGGTATGCCGATCGGGATCGTTCCATAGGCCTTCATCCACTCAGGATAGCCCAGAAGGTCCGCCAGTTCCTTGTTGGTTATGTCTTCGCCGCCACCGGACAGCCACGCTGAAGTCAGCCCTTCCGCGGCCACTCCGAGCTGTATGTTCTGGATGGCGGCGCCCAGCGAACACAGAAAGATCGCCTCGTTGTTGTCGCGGTACTCCGCTTCCCAGCCATCCGTCGTCGGTTGCGGAAAACAGACTTTCCATCGCGGGTCGCCAAGCACAATGACAATAGCCACGGTGTTGGCGAGATAGGTCTTCTTGACGGCGGGAAATCCCTTGGCGTGGTCGACCAGCCGCTGTGCCTGCCGCAGGAAAACTTCGGTGACCTGATTGCGCAGGTCAGGCGTGTCGACGACAATGAACTCGAAACACTGGGCATTGGCACCCGATGGCGCCCAGCGCCCGCAATCCACGATGCGCTCAAGAACTTCCCGGCCAACCGCGTTGCCCGGTTCGAACTTGCGCACGCTCCTGCGATTGCGGATCACCTGTTGGAATGATTGCTCCACCACAGTTCCTCCCTTTTCGGCCAGTGTTAGGCAGCGGCGCCGGGTCGCGCATTCCTCATTAATGAGGATAGTGGACCGGAGGCCGCCGCCGCTAGCTGTCGGAAAAGCGACGGCCTTGGGAGAAAGACGATGAGCCAATCGGTAGCGGCGAAAATTGACCCGGCAAATCCGCCAGACGGCTTTCTCGCGCCGCGCGTGCTCTCGGTCCGGCACTACACGGACCGCCTTTTTGCATTCACCACCGAACGGCAGGCGTCGTTTCGGTTCCGGTCGGGCGAGTTCGTGATGATCGGGCTCGAGGTGAACGGCAAGCCGCTGCTTCGCGCCTATTCGATAGCATCCCCCAACTGGGAGGAGCAGCTGGAATTCTATTCGATCAAGGTGCCGGATGGGCCGCTGACGTCCCGGCTTCAGGAGATTGCACCGGGCGACCATATTCTGATGCGCCCGAAGCCTGTCGGCACGCTTGTTTTCGATGCGCTGCTGCCCGGCAAGCGGCTTTTTCTGTTTTCGACCGGAACCGGCATTGCGCCATTCGCGAGCATCATCCGCGACCCTGAGGTTTACGAAAAATTCGACCACGTGTTCCTGCTTCAAACATGCAGGGAAGTAGCTGAACTGCAATACGGGATTGACCTTGTGCGATCGGTGAGGGAGCACGAGTTTCTCGCCGAACTCTGCCGCGACAAACTCCATCACATCCCGGCCGCAACGCGGGAGCCTTTCGAAAACAGCGGGCGGATCGATGCCTGGATCGAGGATGGGCGGCTGGCCGGAATTGCTGGTGGGGAGCTCTCGCCCGAGACCGACAGGGTCATGATCTGCGGGTCAATGGCCATGCTTCAGACGCTGAAAGCGGTATGCGAGGGCAGGGGGTTTCAGGAGGGCTCGAACGCGGATCCGGGCCAGTTTGTCATCGAGAGGGCATTCGTGGGCTAGCGTGAGACGCCGGTCTGGTGGAAGCTAGCCGCATGTTGCTCGAACGGCGGCTTTCAGGTGCGTTGCCCAGCGCCAATCTTGAAACCGGGGTCGTCTCCGCCCTGATGGCGGCGATCGGTCAGCCGCAATTCGTCGATGCCCTGATGATTTTCGGCCAGGCAACCGCCGCCGCCGATCTGGTTTCGGTGTTCTGCATGGGCGACAGGGACACACCGCTTCTTGTCGGGACAGCTTCCGTCGCCGGGAAGCGCCGCGCCGAAATAGCGGCGCGGAACTACAGCCGGCACGCCGCCGATGACCGTAATTCCACTCTGTTGACCAGCCGGGACTGGAGCGGCGACATATTCACGGTGCAGACCGCGCAGAGCATTACCTCATTTACCTATAGACGCGACTGCTACGAGCAGGCCGGCATCGGGTCGCGGATATCGCTGATCAGGCGTCGCCGCGATTACGGCATGGCAATCAGTCTCTACCGTGCGCAGGAAAACGAGGCGTTTGCAGAGAGCGGCTATGACAGGTTGATCGCGGTGCTCGGTGTCATGCTCGCGGCAACGGAGCGTCATGTCGCCTTCACGCTGAAAGGGACGGTGTGGCGGGGAAACGATATCCAGGTCCGGCTGGCGCTGAACTATCCGGCCCTCACCGACCGCGAGCGCGAAGTGGCGGCAATGGCGATCAAGGGCCGCACCGCTGCCGAGATAGCAGAAATTCTGGACATCGCGGAAACCACGGTTATCACGCACCGCAAGAACGCCTATCGCCGGATGAATGTTTCGAACCTGCGCGAGCTCATGGCGCGCTACAAGGCATGATGCGATCCGCTGCCGCGATCAGGCAGAAGGCGAAAGTTCCGGACGCGGATTGAGGTTCTGGACGGCGCCGCCGCGCAGCCATACGCCTTCCAGATCGAATGCGTCGCTCAGATGAATGAAGTCCGCCGGCGAACCGGGCTTCAGATGGCCGGCTCTGGCCGACCCGCGCATGCACGCTGCCGGATATCCGGTCGCCATCCGCAAGGTTTCCTCGACGCCCAGTCCGACTGTCTCGACCATGAACTTGACCGCCATGCGCATGTCGAGATCCGCGCCTGCCAGCGTACCGTCCTCCTGGGTCAGGCGCCCGTCCCGGCGGAATATCTTCTGCGACGCCAGCGTGAACGAGGTGAGGTCCGATCCTGTCACCGACATTGCGTCGCTGACCAGGAACAGGTGGCCGGGACGGCGTTTGGACGCCAGGGCGACCCTTATGGCTATCGGATCGACGTGATAACCGTCGGCGATGAGACCGGCACTCAGTTTGCCGCTTTCGAGCGCAGCCCCCACAAGACCCGGTTCGCGGTGGGAAAGGGGGCTCATGGCGTTGAAGAGATGTGTCACGCAGCTTGCGCCCGCTTCGGCGGCTTCAAGGGCAACGGCGGCGCTGCAGTCGGAATGACCGAGGCTGACCACCACGCCGGCCCTGGCGAGTGCCCCTATCTGTTCTGCTGAAACCACTTCCGGCGCCAGCGTAACCATCAGATGCGGCAACTGCGCTGCCGCGTCGATGAGCAGCTTCATATCCTGAGACGACATCTCCCGCATCAGGGCGGCATAGTGGGCACCCTTGCGTGTGATCGAGAGATGCGGTCCCTCAAGATGCAGTCCGAGAAAGCCCGGCACCTCTGCACGGTGCGCTGCGATCGCCGCGTCGATTGTGGCACGCACCTTGTCGACGCCGTCGGTGATCAGCGTCGGCAGGATCGATGTCGTGCCGAGGCGGATATGAGCTGCGCAGATCTCACGTATCGTTTCCACGGAGGGATCGTCGTTGAGCAGATAGCCGCCGCCGCCATTGACCTGAAGGTCGACGAAACCGGGGACAACCATACCGGTCGTGAAGCCGGGGCCGTTTTCCCCGGCTTGTGCCCGGTCGGCCGGAACGATTTCCGCGACAAGGCCGTCTTCGATCACCAGCGTTGCATTTTCATGCATCGTCTCGCCATCGAACAGGCGCCGCGCGGTGATGTTCGCCGTGCCGCTCATGCCGTCTGCGTCACTTTCTTCAGATTTGGCGGCGTATCGGGGTTGCGTCCCCTTGCACGGGCCAGCGCCTCGACAAACGCGTAGAAACTCACCAGGGTCAGAATGGGATCGGTCAGCGGATGGCCGGACGCAACCGTGTCCAGCAGCGCGGGCCCCTCAGCTCCGTCAGCTGTCACGAACACGTCTGCCTTGTTGGCGGCAAGCGAATCGGCCGCGCTCAATGTCGAGTTGAGCGAGGCGTCCCGGCCGGCAAGGGCAAGGACCGGGAAGCCGGCCTGAACGATCGAGACCGGCCCGTGCATCACCTCCGCGGCGCTGTACGCCTCGGCCTGGATTTGACAGGTTTCCTTGAATTTGAGCGCGACTTCATTTGCGATGGCAAACGATGGGCCGCGGCCCAGCACATAGAGCGAATCGGCAGCCTTCAGGCGCTCCAGCAGCGGGCTCCAGTCGCACGCCAGCGCGCGACCGCATTGTTCGGGCAATCTGGCAAGAGCCTCGAGCAACTCCTGATCGGCACGCCAGTAACCGAGCAGGAGCAGGCCTGCGACCAGCGAGTTTACGAAGGTCTTCGTGGCCGCAACGCTTTTTTCGGGGCCTGCGGCGATATCGAACGTATGGTCCGAAACGGCCGCAAGCGGTGAGTGCGAAGTGTTGGTAATCGACACGACCACGGCGCCGCCATCCCGTGCGGCGCGCGTAGCCTCCACGATGTCGGGGCTCATGCCGGACTGGGATATCGAAATGCTGGCGCATTCGCTGAGCCGCAGCCGCGAACCGTAGATCGAAGCGACCGACGGGCCGAGCGAGGCTACGGGAATGCCGGCTTCGATTTCGAACGCGTATTTGAGATAGGTGGCGCAGTGATCGGACGAACCGCGTGCGATCGTTGCGATCAGCTTCGGCCGCGTGCGTCTGATTTCGATCGCGGCCGGCTCGATCATCGCAGGCGCAGCGTCAAGCAGCCGGCCGATGGCGTCGGGAATTTCGCCGACCTCTTGCCGCATCAAAGTGGCGCTGGGCACGTCGGTCAATGCGTCCCTCCAGGTATCTGCAACTCGGCGATGAACTCATAGGCATCGCCTCGATATTTGGATTGGGTGAATTCCACGACCTGCCCGCTGGCCAGGTAGGATACGCGCTCGATGCTCAGCCCCGCTGCGTCCTCCTCCACGTCGAGCAGGGCCGCGTCGGCAGGGTCCAGGCTGACAGCCCGGATTCGCTGGATCGCGCGGACCGGTTTGCAGCCCCGGCTGTCGAGATGGGCGTAGAGCGAACTCTGCACGTTTTCCGGGTCGGGCAGGTGGTCGGTAGACAGCGAAGCGCGCTCGATCGCCAGTGGAATGTCGTCGGCGAGCCGAAGCCGTGAAATGCGCGCCACCTGCCCGTGGGGCTTGAGACCCAGCACTACCGTTTCATTCACCGAAGGAGCGAACAGGCCGCGTTCCAGCCACTGCGAACGCACTTCCTTGCCGCGCAATGCCATATCTTCGCTGAAGGAGGTGAGGCGCGACAGGGACTGTTCGACACGGTTGAGGGTCGGCGCAACCGATGTACCTGAGCCTTGGCGCTGGACCACCAGGCCACTGCGGGCGAGGTCCTGCACCGCCTTGCGGACCGTAATCCGCGAAATGCCGCTCAGCTCGGCGAGTTCGCGCTCGGAGGGAAGAGCCTGTCCGGGCTTCAGTGCGCCGGCCCTGATCGCGCTCTCGATATGGCCGCGCAGTTGCACATAGAGCGGCCCGCCGCCCTTGCGGTTCCAGCTTTCCTGGTCAAGCATCTGCGCCAGATCGTCCGTCATCGGGCGGTGCTCCCGGCCAGGAAGTTCTGACGCGCAAGAGCCACTGCGCCGTCAACGGCCGACCCCTGCGGGTCTGCCAGAATTTTGGCAAACCGCTCCGACAGGAAACCGCGATAGCGCCTGCCCAGCCCCCCGAGAAGGCAAAGCCGTTCGGTTTTGTCGTCGACGATCGCACTCAGTGCTTCTTCGACGTCCTGAACCGCCAATGCCATGATGCGTTGGGCGGTGGGATCTTTGCGCTCCGCAAATTCCAGCACAAGCGGCGCGAACCGGCCGAAATCGCCGGGGCTCGCAGAATGCGCATATTCGACTACCGTCTGCGGATTGTTGCGGAAGTCGTTCAGTACGTGGGCGGTGATCGGTGTCGTTGCGCGCACATGGTCGTGGGCCAGGAGCGCTTCTTCGAGAAGCTGTCGTCCGAGCCGCGCTCCACTGCCCAGGTCCCCCACGACGAATCCCCATCCGCCGGCCGTCCTGATCGCTTTGCCTGACTTGGCAATGAACGCGGAACCCGTTCCGATAATTGCGACGACGCCGTCCGCATCGCCGACAGCGCCCTGCAGTGCAATCCGCGCATCGGTTTCCACAATGCTTTTTTCGAAGGGCAGTGCCTGTTCGAAGTCGGCGCCGCGGCTGCCGACATTCGCCCCCGCCACGCCGACGAATGCATGTCCTTTCGCGATCAGCGCTTCGGAAAGCCCGGCCGCGGACAGCGCCAGCCGGCAAGCCTTGGTGACATTGTCGACCGCACCGGCGAAATTGGTCATCACATTTGCCGAGCCGGTTTCGGCCTCACCCAGAAACTCGCCCCGCTCGGACAATGCAATCGCCCGGCAGCCTGTGCCGCCGCCATCGATGCCAAAAATCGGAGCTGTGACATGTGTCATGCCAATATAATACCAATTTATAACCATTAACCAAGCGTTTTTTCGTGCACCCTCATTTTCCGAATAAATCACTGAAACACTTGCGTTATGTGCGGCGCAGCGAAGTTGAAGACATCAATTGGTTAAAATCCGCTGGACAAGTGGTACTAAAATGGTATTAATGAGCCGCAGGAGGATTTGTCGCGAATGACAACAACGGAAGGTGTCGAAAGCAGGTC
The DNA here is from genome assembly GCF_004000235.1 of Mesorhizobium sp. Z1-4. Taxonomy (GTDB): domain Bacteria; phylum Pseudomonadota; class Alphaproteobacteria; order Rhizobiales; family Rhizobiaceae; genus RCIO01. The sequence goes on along the minus strand of NZ_RCIO01000001.1, from coordinate 159,494 downwards.
GCTCGGCCTCGATCTTCAGCAGCCCGAGAGCATTCTCGCGCTGCTGCTTGACGGTCAGTTGCGCGCGCTCAACACCGTTTCGTCGGCCTTCCCCCAGATCGTTGAGGCCGCGGCGCGGCTCGCAGCCTGCGTACGCGGCGGTGGTACGATTGCCTATGCAGCGGCGGGCAGTTCGGCGCTCATGACGATGGCCGACGGCCTGGAACTGCCAGGCACTTTTGGCATTCCCGTTGCGAGAGTGAAGTGCCTCATTGCCGGCGGCGCGGCCAGCCTTAGCGACCTTGCCGGGTCGACCGAAGACGATGCGGAGCAGGGCGCCCGCGATGTCGGTGCGGCCGGGCTGGGTCGGGGAGATTGCCTGATTGGCGTCTCCGCCAGTGGAACGACCCCTTACACTCTGGGCGCCTTGCGGGCTGCGGCGCGGGCCGGAGCTTCAACGGTGGGCGTTGCGAACAACAGCGGCGCAGAGCTTCTGGAAGCGGCAGATATCGCAATTCTGCTGCCGACGCCGCCCGAGCTCATCAGCGGCTCGACGCGCATGGGCGCAGCCACCGCGCAGAAGGCCGCGCTCAATCTCATGTCGACGCTCATGGCCGTCGAACTCGGTCATGTTCACGATGGCCACATGGTCAATCTACGCGCCGACAATGCCAAGCTGAACAAGCGGGCCAGCCGTATCGTCGCCGACATAGGCGGGTGCGACGAGGTCACGTCGCAGCAGCTTCTGTCGCGTTCGCAGGGCTCGGTAAAGCACGCAATCCTCATGGCGGCGGGTGTATCCGATGCCCGGTCCGCAGACGACCTGCTCCGCCAGCATCAGGGCAAGCTGAGAAAGGCCCTGGCCTCGGTGGAGAGGGGATAATCAGCAACTTCGCAGCACCCGCAAGGGGCACACAAAGGGAGAGAGAAATGAAGTTCAGAACTTTCGCATTGGCCTTGCTGGGCACCTCGGTGCTGGCGGGCAATCAGGCCATCGCCCAGGACGTCACGCTGACCATCGAAAGCTGGCGCAACGACGATCTCGGCATCTGGCAGGACACCCTGATTCCGGCATTCGAAGCCGCCAATCCGGGTATCAAGGTCAATTTCACACCGTCGGCGCCGGCTGAATACAACGCAGTGCTGAATTCGAAACTCGAAGCAGGGTCGGCTGGCGATCTCATCACCTGCCGTCCGTTTGACGCCTCTCTGGCGCTCTACGATTCCGGTCACCTGTCAGACCTGTCGGATCTCGGAGCGATGGCAAACTTCTCCGACGTTGCCAAATCGGCCTGGCAGACCGACGACGGCTCGGCAACGTTCTGCGTGCCGATGGCGTCGGTCATCCATGGCTTCATCTACAACAAGGATGCCTTCGCCGAGGTCGGTGTCGAAGTTCCGGCCACGGTCGACGAGTTCTTCGCCGCTCTCGACAAGATCAAGGAAGACGGCACCTATGTTCCGATGGCCATGGGCACCAACGACCAGTGGGAAGCTGCAACCATGGGCTACAACAATGTCGGGCCGAACTACTGGCGCGGCGAAGAAGGTCGTTTGGCGCTCATCAAGGGCGAGCAGAAACTGACCGACGACCAGTGGGTTGCGCCCTACCGTCAGCTCGCAAAGTGGGCCGACTATCTGGGCGATGGCTACGAGGCTCAGACCTATCCGGACAGCCAGAACATGTTCACGCTCGGACGGGCGGCAATCTATCCGGCCGGTTCGTGGGAGATTTCCGGCTTCAACTCGCAGGCCGACTTCGAGATGGGCGCCTTTGCCCCGCCGGTTCAGAACGCCGGCGACGAATGCTACATCTCCGACCACACCGATATCGCAATCGGCATGAATGCGAAAAGCCCGAATGCAGACGCAGCCCGCACCTTCCTGGAGTGGGTCGGGTCGGCTGAATTCGCATCGCTCTACGCCAATGCACTGCCGGGCTTCTTCTCGCTGAATTCGTCTCCGGTGGCGATGGAAGACCCGCTTGCGCAGGAGTTCGTCTCCTGGCGCGACAAGTGCAATTCGACGATCCGCTCGACCTATCAGATCCTGTCGCGCGGTACGCCGAACCTGGAAAACGAGACGTGGAACGCCTCCGCCAACGTGATCCGTGGCGCGGAATCGCCTGAAGATGCCGGCAAGCGGCTGCAGGACGGCCTGGCCTCCTGGTACGCACCGCAGCAATAGGCTTACACTAACGGCACGGGCCGCGACTGCGCGGCCCGTGTCGGACACCAGGGGGGCTCGGATCATGGACGGGGAAACGCACAAGCGCTCGAGGCGCTGGCACATTGCCGTTTTCCTGGCGCCCGCAGTGCTGGTCTACACGGCAATCATGATCCTGCCGCTCTTCGGAACCTTACAGCTTGCGCTTTTCAGGGAAGTCGACAACGAGCAGGTTTTCGTTGGCCTGACCAACTTCAAAACCCTGTTCGGAGACCCGCGCTGGTCGGATAGTTTCTGGAACGCGCTCTGGAACAACACCTGGTTCTTTATCGTCCATATGCTGGTGCAGAACCCGGTCGGTATTCTGCTGGCGGCGCTGCTGAGCAGTCCGAAGCTTCGCATGGCCGCATACTACCGGACCGCGATATTCATCCCGACTATCCTGTCCTTCGTTATTGTCGGCTTCGCCTGGAAACTGATCCTGAGCCCGCTCTGGGGCGTCGCGCCCACGCTGCTTGATGCTGTCGGCCTCAAGAGCCTGTTTGCGCCATGGCTCGGCAAGGAAGAATACGCGCTCACCACGCTCAGCCTGATATCGGTGTGGCAGTTCGTCGGCATACCGATGATGCTGATCTATGCAGCCCTGCTGTCGATCCCGGACGAAATCATCGAGGCCGCCGAATGCGACGGCATTACCGGCATGGCGCAGTTCTGGCGTATCAAGCTGCCGCTTATCCTGCCCTCCATCGGGATCATTTCGGTGCTTACCTTCGTCGGCAATTTCAACGCTTTCGACCTGATCTACACAGCGCAGGGGGCGCTCGCAGGACCCAACTTCTCGACCGATGTGCTCGGTACCTTCCTCTACCGCACCTTCTTCGGCTTCCAATTGCAGCTTGGCGACCCGAATATGGGCTCCGCCATCGCAACGGCGATGTTCATCATCATCCTGTGCGGGGTGTGCATCTACCTCTTCGGCATTCAGACGCGGCTGCGCCGCTACCAGTTTTAGGCCGCCGCTATGAGCACCGCACGTCACTCAGCCGGACGATCGATCGCCGCCCACGCGATCCTGATCACCTACACCGTCATTGCCTTGTTCCCGGTGTTTGTGATCGTCATCAACTCGTTCAAGGCCCGCAAGGCGATCTTCCGTTCGCCGCTTGAGCTGCCCAATTCCGAGACCTTCAGTCTCGTCGGGTACGAAACCGCACTGAAACAGGGCGACTTCCTGCTCTATTTCCAGAACAGCCTCATCGTGACGGTCGTCTCGCTGACGCTGGTGCTCCTGTTCGGAGCGATGGCTGCGTTCGCGCTGTCTGAATACCGCTTCCGGGGTAACTCGCTGATGGGGCTCTACCTTGCGCTCGGAATCATGATCCCGATCCGGCTGGGCACCGTGGCGATACTGCAGCTGATGGTGGCAACCGGTCTGGTGAACACGCTTACGGCGCTCATACTGGTCTACACAGCGCAGGGGCTTCCGCTCGCGATCTTCATTCTATCGGAGTTCATGCGCAATATTTCCGACGATCTGAAGAACGCCGGCCGGATCGACGGCCTCAGCGAATATCGCATCTTCGCGCGGCTCGTCCTGCCGCTGGTGCGGCCGGCAATGGCAACCGTGGCCGTCTTCACCATGATCCCGATCTGGAACGACCTCTGGTTCCCGCTAATCCTGGCGCCCGCCGAACAGACCAAGACGATCACACTGGGATCGCAGGTCTTCATCGGCCAGTTCGTAACCAACTGGAATGCCGTCCTTGCAGCGCTTTCGCTGGCGATCCTGCCTGTGCTGGTGCTTTACCTGATCTTCTCGCGCCAGTTGATCCGGGGCATCACCGCAGGAGCAGTTAAATGAGTTCGAACGGCAAGTTGAGAGTGGTGGTTGCGGGCCTGGGCAATATGGGCCTCAGCCATGCACTGGCGCATCACAAGCACGGCGAGGCCGAGATTGTCGGACTGGTCAACCGTTCGCCCGTCGCCTTGCCGGACGAGCTCTCTGGCTACCCGCTTTACACCGATTTCGCCGAGGCGCTCCGGGCGCAGAAACCCGACATTGTCGTCGTTGCTACCTATTCCGACAGCCATGCCGACTATGCCTGCATGGCACTGGAAGCGGGGGCGCATGTTTTCGTGGAAAAGCCGCTCTCGACCACCGTTGAGGATGCGCGCCGCGTCGTGGACTGCGCCAAAGCCAACCGGCGCAAGCTGGTGATCGGCTACATTCTGCGCCACCACCCCTCCTGGCAGCGCCTTGTTACGGAAGCGCGCGCGCTTGGCGGCCCGTATGTTTTCCGCATGAACCTCAACCAGCAGTCGACCGGCGCAACCTGGGAAACGCACAAATCATTGATGAAAACGACGCCGCCGATCGTCGATTGCGGCGTTCATTATGTCGACGTCATGTGCCAGATCACCGACGCCAAACCCGTGCGTGTACATGGAATGGGCCTGCGTTTGTCGGACGAGATCGACCAGGGCATGTACAATTACGGCCAGTTCCAGGTCATTTTCGAAGACGGCTCGGCTGGCTGGTATGAAGCCGGCTGGGGTCCGATGATGTCCGAAGTTGCGTATTTCGTGAAAGATGTCATTTCGCCCAACGGCGCCGTTTCGATCCTGTCGGGCATGCATCCGGATTCCGACAGCGTGGAGGGCCATACCAAGGTCGGTGCGCTGCGCATTCACAGCGCAGGTGGCCAGGATACAGACGTCGATTTTCCGGGCGAGCCGGGTCATCAGGAACTCTGTGATGCCGAACAGGCCTATCTCATCGACGCGATCCGCAACGATGTGGACTTGACCCGGCATATGGAAGACGCCGTCGCGTCGCTGCACATCTGCCTTGCAGCCGACGAGAGCATTCGCACCGGCAAGGTCATCGAACTCAAGAGTCAGGGTTGAGATAGTGGGTACGCTGAGCCTCAGGAACGTCCGCAAATCATTCGGCAATGTCGACGTCATCAAAGGCGTCGATCTGGATGTCGAAGACGGCGAGTTCATAATCTTTGTCGGCCCGTCCGGCTGCGGGAAGTCGACCTTGCTCCGCATGATCGCCGGGCTTGAGGACACTTCGTCCGGCACCATCGAGATTGACGGCGCGGTGGTCAATGCCAAGCCGCCGAACGAACGCGGCATCGCCATGGTGTTTCAGACCTATGCGCTTTACCCGCACCTGACCGTACGCGGAAACATGAGCCTTGGCCTCAAGCAGGCAGGCCGTCCGAAATCGGTCATCGAGGAGCGCGTGGCGGTGGCGGCGCGCATGCTGTCGCTGGAGGAATATCTGGAGCGCCGGCCGGCTGAGCTATCGGGCGGCCAGCGCCAGCGTGTCGCGATCGGGCGCGCTGTCGTGCGCCAGCCGAAGCTCTTCCTGTTCGACGAGCCGCTCTCCAACCTGGACGCAGCGCTCCGCGTCAATACGCGGCTGGAGATCGCCGCACTGCATAGGCAGCTGGGCTCCACGATGGTCTATGTGACGCACGATCAGGTCGAAGCGATGACGCTGGCCGACCGCATCGTGGTCCTGAATGCGGGTGTTATCGAGCAGGTCGGCTCGCCCATGGAGCTCTACAACGACCCGGCCAACAAATTCGTCGCCGGGTTTATCGGCTCGCCGCAGATGAACTTTGTCGACGCCGGGCTGGTTGGCATAAAGGATGCGGAGACCGCGGGCCTGCGGCCCGAGCACATCACGCTTGCATCGTCGGGCGGCCGGCTTGGCGGCGAAATCTCGCATATCGAACATCTCGGCGGCGAGACCAACATTTACGTAAATTGCGCCGACGCGGGGCTGGTCGGCGTCCGCATGTTCGGCGAGCACGCATTCGAGGTCGGCTCCAGGCATGAACTGGTGATCGACGATTCTCGTATCTTCCGCTTCGATGCCGAAGGAAAGCGCATCCGTCTCTCCAAATAGGAGGAACAACTGGCTTGAATGCGACATCGCTGCCGGCCCGCTTTCCTCAGCGTTCAGCAGGGGTTTGAGTCGGTTTTCCCCAGGCAGCCCGGTGTTTTTTGCCCTGATCCCGTGAAATTGGGCGTCGTTTTCGCTACAAGGTCGGAAAAGGAACGCCATTCCGTCGCGATCAGGCCACGTTGCCTATCGCACTTGCGCCACCGTTGATGCGCGTCGCCGCGCAGCCGTTTCGGGCTCGTCGCGTGACGCAAATGCGGCCCAGCGATCGAGCGAAGAGCTAAGCGCTTCGGTCGCCGCGCACAGCAACCAGCTGTTCGGTAATCCTGCCGCTTTGGTGCTGCCACGGGGCCCCGACCAAGGAGGGAAGAAACACTATGGCTGAAACCGATTTCAAGACCGAGGTCCCCGATCACGGACTCGAGCCGGGACAAGACAACGTGAAAGTGTTGGGGCTCGACGTTCACAACCCTGTCTTCTTCTTCTCCGCGGTTGTGATCGTGGCTTTCGTCATCGTCACGCTGATTTTCCGCGACAGCGCAGGCGAAGTTCTCGGCGGCTTGCGAACCTGGCTGACATCTACCTTCGACTGGCTGTTTATGCTCGCGGGTAATCTCTTTGTCCTGTTCTGCATCGCCATTGTCGTATCGCCGCTCGGAAAGGTGCGGCTCGGCGGCGCCGATGCGAAACCGGATTTCTCCTATTCCGGCTGGTTCGCGATGCTGTTTGCCGCCGGCATGGGCATCGGCCTGATGTTCTTCGGCGTGCTTGAGCCGATGTACCATTTCAACAATCCGCCGCTCGGCGTAGCTGCTCCGGTTACCGATGGCATGGTGAACCCCCAAGCCGTCGATGCCGCCCGCGAGGTTGGCATGTCGGCAACGATCTTCCACTGGGGTCTGCATCCCTGGGCAATCTACGCGGTGGTGGCACTGTCATTGGCCCTGGCGGCTTACAACAAGCAGCTTCCCCTGTCGGTTCGTTCCGCCTTTTATCCGATCTTCGGCGAACGTATTCGCGGCTGGATCGGGCATGTCATCGACACGCTGGCGGTATTTGCCACGCTGTTCGGCCTGGCCACGTCGCTCGGGTTCGGGGCATCGCAGGCCCTGGCGGGCCTGAACGAACTCTATGGCGTGCCCAATACCGACACGATGAAAGTACTACTGATTCTGGGCATCACCGCCGTGGCGCTGGTCTCGGTCGTTGCAGGTCTGGAAGCCGGCGTGAAGCGGCTTTCCGAAATCAACATGGTGCTGGCATTGGTGCTGCTGCTGTTCGTGATCATTCTCGGGCCGACCCTCGCCATCATCACGGGCTTCTTCAGCAATAGCTGGGACTACATAACCCGCTTGCCGCAACTCTCGAACTGGATCGGCCGCGAGGACACTGGCTTCCTGCATGGCTGGACCACGTTCTACTGGGCGTGGTGGATTTCCTGGTCGCCATTTGTCGGCATGTTCATCGCCCGCGTGTCCTACGGTCGTACCGTGCGCGAGTTCATTATCTGCGTGCTGATCATTCCGACGCTGGTCTCCATTCTGTGGATGACAACCTTCGGCGGTACGGCGCTCAACCAGTTCCTGGCCGATGGCTACACCGGCGTTCAGCAGACTGTGGTCGACTATGTGCCGGAGCTGTCGCTCTTCCGGATGCTTGCCGAACTGCCTCTGGCAGGGCTGACTTCGCTGGTCGGCATCATCCTGGTGATCGTGTTCTTCGTCACCTCATCGGACTCCGGTTCCCTGGTGATTGACACGATCACCGCCGGCGGCAAGGTCGACGCCCCGGTTGCGCAGCGTGTGTTCTGGGCAATCTTCGAGGGCCTCGTGGCCATCGTGCTTCTGCTTGGCGGCGGCCTCGCGGCCCTGCAGGCAGGCGCGATCGCGACCGGATTCCCCTTCGCGATACTGATGCTGCTGATGATGTACGCGACATTCCGCGCGCTGAGATCGGAAAAGCGGTAGCGGCGAACGGTAGGCTAACAAAATGCCCCGCTTCGGCGGGGCATTTTTTCTGGCCAATGCCCGGGCGCGCGCTGGCGGGTTGTGGCGCAACCGTCTGTCAGCCGATCATGGGGAATGAGCACCGAGTCCGTATCCGCCCTCAAGATTGCGCTTGCCGGGATGATCGGCATGGCCGCAGTCATGGGCATCGGCAGGTTCGTATTCACCCCCATCCTTCCAGGCATGATGGACGGGCTGTCGCTTTCGGCCGCTGACGGCGGCCTGATCGCGGGCGCTAACTATCTGGGATACCTGGCCGGTGCGCTCGTGGCATCCGGAGGCTGGGGTGCCGGGCGTGAGCGCCTGGTGATCCTGAGCGGCATGTTCGCCAGCGCCGCACTTGCAGCGGCCATGGCGATGACCGTCGACATGAGCGCCTTTCTCGCGATCCGTTTTGCCGCCGGCGTTGCAAGCGCGCTGGTGATGATTTTTCTGTCGTCGATCGTGTTCGACCGTTTAGGGCGAGCGGGTCGCGAGGGGCTGACGGCACTGCATTTCGGCGGGGTCGGCCTGGGTATCGCCCTGTCTTCGCTCCTGATCGCCGCATTGCTTCACGCCGGTGCCGATTGGCGGCAGGGCTGGATCTGGGCTGGCATAGCGTCGCTCGCGGCGGCTCTGGCGCTGGTCGGTATGGTCAGGAACCCGGGCCCCAGCGGCAACAGGATAGCTGCGGAGCCGCCGTTACGCCTCGACCTAAAACTTGCGCGACTGGTTCTTTCCTACGGCCTTTTCGGGTTCGGTTATGTGGTTACGGCTACCTTCCTCGTTGCGATCGTCCGCCTGGGCGAAGGCGGTCGGTTGTTCGAGGCCTGGGTTTGGCTGGCAACCGGGTTGGCGGGCATACCCTCGGTCTGGCTCTGGAACACCGTTGCAACGCGCATCGGTCTGTTCGGCGCCTACGCAGCCGGCTGTGCGGTCGAGCTCGTAGGTGTGGTCGTGTCGGTTACGCTTGGCGGCTATGCCGGTCCGCTCATCGGCGGGGTGCTGCTTGGAGCAACCTTTATCGGCGTCACTGCGCTTGGCCTGCAGGCTGCTCGGCGCCTGGCTCCGCACGCCCCGCGCCGCATCATCGCGCTGATGACGGCTGCCTTCGGGCTTGGCCAGATCGTCGGACCCGTCATGGCCGGTTATCTCGCCGACTGGACGGGGAGTTTCGTGCTTCCGTCGCTGGTAGCGGCGGCGGCTCTGGGACTTTGCGCAATCCTGGTGGCCAATATCGCCGTGCCCGGCCGAGGTTGAAGCCGCCACGCACGACTATTTTATTTTGTTTGACCGGGTTCTATGAAGGGCAGGCCCGCAAATCGCCTAAATAGGCTGTGGGTCATTGACCGGATTCAGCTCTAGAACCCGAAAGCGCAATCATGTTCGTTTCGTTTTTTCCGCGACCGAGGCTGCTCTTCATCTCAGCGACGGCATGGGCGCTCTTCTGCGTGCTCTTCTGGTATCTGGTCGCACGGGACTGGGGGCCGACGCTCTCGGTGGGTGGCTTTTTCGGATACGGCTTTCCGGAAGCGTTGACCGGAGCTGACGAAGCGGCGACCCTTGCATTGCAGGAGTTGCAGGCCGACGCCGGAGGCTTCTGGTTCTATCAGTATTTCATCGTATCGATTGTTGTCTTCGTCGCTGCGTGGTCGCGCCTGGAGCCGCACCCCTGGCAGCGCTGGTCGATATGGGGGTCGGCGCTGATCTTCTTCGTCAACTGGTTTCTCGTCCAGCTCGATGTGATGATCAACGAATGGTTCGGCACGTTCTACGACCTGGTGCAAAAGGCACTTGGCGAGCCCGGCTCGGTCGAGGCGTCCGATTATTATTGGCAGATCGCAACCTTCCTGCAGATCGCGCTCGTCTACGTGTTTGTGGCTACGATGTTCCGTTTTTTCGTCAGCCACTTCATCTTCCGCTGGCGCACGGCGATGAACCAGTACTACACCGACCGCTGGCAGCAGCTTCGCCACATTGAGGGCGCGGCGCAGCGCGTGCAGGAAGATACGATGCGTTTTGCATCGATCACCGAAAGCCTGGGCATAAGCCTGGTCGATTCGCTGATGACGCTGATTGCGTTCCTGCCGCTGCTATGGGGGCTGTCCGCGCATGTAACCCACTTGCCGCTTATCGGCGAGGTGAGTCAGGGCCTGGTGTTCACGGCGATCCTCTGGTCCGTGCTCGGCACGGCAATTGTCGCCGCGGCGGGTATCCGTCTGCCGGGGCTTGAATTCCGCAACCAGCGGGTCGAGGCGGCTTACCGGAAGGAGCTGGTCTACGGCGAGGATCATGAGGACAGGGCGGAACCGCTGACGCTCCGCGAGCTGTTCGAAAACGTACGCCGAAACTATTTCCGCCTCTATTTCAACTACATGTATTTCAACCTCGTGCGCATATTCTACCTGCAGATCGGCAATCTGGTTCCCTACATCGCATTGGGTCCGACCATCATCGCCGGCACGATCACGCTGGGTGTCATGCAGCAGATCATCCGCGCATTCTCGCGCGTCGAAGGCTCGTTCCAGTATCTCATCAACTCCTGGACGACGATCGTGGAGCTGATGTCGATCTACAAACGCCTCAAGGCATTCGAAGCCGCGATAGACGGGAAGCCGCTACCCGATATCGATCGCGAATACATGCAGCGCGACGCCAATGCGCCTGGGGCTGCGGAGTAGGGCCTAGTCGGTAACAGGTTTTGCGCCGGCCTCGCTAAGTGTCGCGCTATTCTGCTGCCGAAGCAGATCGCGGTAGGAGACGCAGCGCACCTCGGGCAGGCTGCAGGTCTCCATCGCGAAGCGTTCGAGTGCACGCCAGTAAGCGCCGTCGTTCATCAGCCGAAAGTGAAAGCCGAGCTGCAACGGAACGCGGTCGCCGCGATACTGGCGCTCGAATGCGCCTCTGAATGCCAGGTAGGCACGCTCCTCGAATTCCGCCGATTTGCTTGGCTGCTCCATCGCCGCCGAGTGGCGAACGTAAAGATTGTAGTCCATGGCCAGAATGCGCCGTGCATTGGGGCCCTCCGGGATCATCGGCAGCGAGAACCCGACCACCTTGCCGCCGCTGGGCTGCTGCGGATCGCGTGACACGGTGCTGGCGTCATATGTGAACCCGGCTTCGGCAAGAGCCGGCTCTAGCGCGCTGCCAACGGACAGATACGGTGCCCGGAAGCCGGTGATTTCGGTCTCGACGAATTTCGTCCAGCCCGCGGGCGCGAAGGGGATGCCGTTTATACTCCACGCGTCGCGCAGAAATGAGGTGAACGCGCCGAACTCGGCTATCCACTGGCCTTTGCTCCAGCCGCCGCCATCGAAGTGGCCGCAGCCATGGTTCGCGATCTCGTGGCCTTCGAGCCGCGCTGTCCAGATTTGGCGCAGCCGGGCCGCGATATCCTCGCGCGATTCAGCAAAGCCGATATTCGATGCGCCGCGTTTGTGACCTGGCGGAGCGTAGTCGAATTTGTTTTCAGCGGCGATCAGGTTGGTGCAGGACAGGAAAAAGGTGAAATTCGCGCCCGCCTTGCGTGCCAGTTCTCGGCTGCGGTTCCATTGTTCGATCTCGCGGGCGCCATCGAACGAAATCACAACAAACTGGACAGGGCGTTCCGCAGCATGCCCCCCATTCGGCATCGCCGCGAATAAGGCAAACACCGCACCCGACAGAACGCGCTTGAACCGGAACCGAAACATACCGCCATTAGGCATTCGAATGTGGCGGACTTGCGGTGCCGGCCGAGCCCGTGTTCGTTGGCGCGAAGAGCTGATTTGATCACGGGCCTTCCATGCCGGCGAAAAACCGCTAAAAGGCTGCCGCAATGATGGGATAACGGCGATAGCCCGTTTTCCGCAAAGGTGTTCTTGATGTCCGACGACAGTTTCATCCGCGAAGTCAATGAAGAACTTCGCCAGGATCAGGCAAAAGCGCTGTGGGGCCGTTATGGTCCAGCCCTCATCGGAGCGGCCGTCCTGGTCGTTGCCGCAACAGCCGGCTGGGTTGGCTACGACTACTGGACCCAGTCGCGCGCCAACGCCTCCGGCGACCGTTTTTCTGCCGCGCTGGAACTGGCTGGCGATGGGCAGCTCGACGAGGCGCAGGCGGCGTTTGAAGCACTGCAGGCCGATGGTTATGGCGCATATCCCGTTCTCGCCAGGCTGCGGACGGCGGCCGTATTGGCCGAACGGGGCGAAGCGGATGCCGCAGTCGCAGAGTTCGATGCCGTTGCTGCCGACGGATCGGTTCCTGCTTCCATTCGCGACATGGCGCGTCTTAGGGCCGGTTACGTGCTGGTCGACAGCGGCTCCTATGACGACGTTGCCGCCCGGGTTGAAGTGCTGACGGCCGATTCCGCCAGCCTGCGCCACGCGGCGCGCGAGGCGCTTGCCCTTTCCGCGTGGCGCGAGGGACGTTCCGCCGACGCGCTTGCACTGTTCGAGCAGATTACCGGCGATGATACTGCGCCGCGCAACGCGCGCCAGCGGGCAACCGTCATGGTCGAGCTTCTGCGGGGCACCGCCGCCGCCTCCTAGGCACCTTCACGCTTGAAAGAACGCTCATGAGCTTCAGGCTCGCAATCATCGGTCGGCCAAATGTCGGTAAGTCGACATTGTTCAACCGGCTGGCCGGCAGCCGGTTGGCGCTTGTGGATGACACGCCTGGTGTTACGCGCGACCGTCGCAGTCACTCTGCCAGATTGCTCGATCTGCGTTTCGAGGTAATCGACACCGCGGGCCTTGAAACCGCCGCCCCTGAATCGCTCGCCGCGCGTATGCGGCAGCAGACGGAAACTGCGATCGCTGAAGCCGATGTGGTTCTGTTCATGGTCGACGCGCGCACCGGCCTGTTGCCGGACGACCGAACGTTTGCCGACCAGGTGCGCAGCGCCGGCAAGCCTGTTGTGCTGACGGCCAACAAGGCCGAGGCCAGGGACGCGGTGGCCGGCGCCGCCGAGGCGTGGGAACTCGGGCTCGGTGAACCGATCGTGATTTCCGCCGAGCACGGCATCGGCATGAACGAATTGCGCGACGCGCTGGTAGCCGCGTTTCCGGCCGCGCTCGATCGTGAACCGGTGGCCGCGGTGCCCGAGGCCGATCTGATCGGTGAGGACATCGAGGACCCCGACGCCGAGGTGCAGCCGGCCTACGATCCGACCCGTCCGTTGAGGATTGCCATTGTCGGCCGCCCGAATGCCGGCAAATCGACGCTGATCAACGCGCTGATTGGCGAGGAGCGTCTCCTGACCGGGCCCGAGGCCGGCATCACCCGCGATTCCATTTCAGTGGAATGGGACTGGCGCGGCCGGCCTGTAAAGCTGTTCGACACCGCGGGCATGCGGCGCAAGGCCAAGGTGCAGGAGAAGCTGGAAAAGCTTTCAGTGGCCGACGGCCTGAGGGCGGTACGCTTCGCCGAGGTGGTGATCGTGCTGCTGGACGCCACGATACCGTTCGAAAAGCAGGACCTGCAGATCGCCGACCTGATCGTGCGCGAGGGCAGGGCACCGGTCATTGCGTTCAACAAATGGGACCTGATCGACGAACCACAGGAACTCCTGGCGGAGCTGCGCGAAAAGACCACCCGGCTGCTGCCGCAGATACGCGGCATCCGTGCTGTTACGGTGTCGGCTGAGACGGGGCGCGGGCTCGACAAGCTCATGCAGGCGGTTTTGGCCACGCACGAAACCTGGAACACCCGGATATCGACGGGCAAGCTCAATCGCTGGCTGGAACGCGCCGTCTCCGCTCATCCGCCGCCCGCCGTCGCCGGCCGCAGGCTCAAGGTCAAATATATGACCCAGGTGAAGACCCGTCCCCCGGGCTTCGTCATCTCCTGCTCGAGGCCGGAGGCTATGCCAGCTGCTTATGTGCGTTATCTCGTCAACGGGTTACGCGATGCTTTCGATATGCCTGGCGTTCCCATTCGTGTCGCGCTGCGCACTTCCGACAACCCGTATGCAGGGCGCGCAAAACGCCGCTGAATGCAACGCCACATGCAATCTGCGCCGCTTTAACCTCTGATCAAGGTTAATCGATCATTCTCTCCGAAGTTGGGTGTACGTTGCGTTGGAGAGTGGTTCGTGCGTCGACGTGGAGTGATGCGGCAGTATTCTGCGCCGCGGGTTGAGCGTTCGTTTCTTGCCCCCTTTATTCTCGGACTTGGCATCTGGGTCGGGTTTCCCACCGGGCTCGCGATGCAGGATGTGTCCAGCATGGTCGCCGGAACCGATTCGCCGGCCCAGCGCTGGAGTGCCGTGGTGGAGCGCTCGGTCGCCGGGTCCGTTCACAGCGCCGAAATTCCCTTTGTCGACAGTCTGGCCACCGGGTCGATCTCCGGCGCCGGCCTCAAGGCGCCCGGCATTGGCGAAGTCGCGTTCCGCACCAAAGCGAGTGCGCCTGCCGAAACGCCCGATGAAGTGCGCATCAACCGCAACGAAAAACGCGGCCGGCTGGTCAACGTCACGCCAGTCGCTCCGCCCAAGGCCTTCAACGCCGGCTCGGTCCTCCAGCGGACCTCGATGCTGGGCGACACGGCCGAGGATGCGCCGGCAATGGCGTTCGTCCAGCCGGACATCAAGGGCAAGGAACTGCAGATCGCCGGAACCTTCTATGTCAAACAGGACAAACGGGTATCGCCCGATGTGCCGGTCTACCTTGCTTCGCTGGTCAACAACGACAAGCCCGACATTCTGGCGACGGCCTATGCGCCGCCGCAGCCCGATTTTGCCGAGGCGTCTCCATTTGCAAGTATCTTGCAGGACGAGGATCCCAACGGCGGGCGGTTTATTCCGCCACTCGGCAAGAACGATCATGAATGGATGAGCCGGCCGCTGCCGGCTTCTGTCTTTTCCGATGCCGAGCAGAGGTGCCTGGCCGAAGGTATCTACTTCGAGGCGCGCGGCGAAAGCGTAAAAGGGCAGGCAGCGGTGGCGCAGGTCATTCTCAACCGCGTTCGCAACCCAACCTATCCCAACACCATCTGCGGTGTCGTTTACCAGAACCGCACCTGGCGCAACCGGTGCCAGTTCTCGTTTGCCTGCGACGGCATTCGCGACCGAATCGCCAGCCGCCAGCATTATGAAGTGGCTCACGAGGTTGCGCTGGCTGTGTCGTCAGGCAAGGTGTTTCTGACCGAAGTCGGCTCCGCGACGCACTATCACGCGACTTATGTGAACCCGCGATGGTCGCGCGCGATGGAGAAGATGAAGAAAATCGGCCTGCATGTCTTCTATCGCACCTATGGCGGCGGCTGGAACTGAGCGGCAGATTCAGGGAGTCGCGGGCTGCGCGGAGCGAGTCGCTCCCATTCTCCCACGGGCGCATTGTCGCACCGCAATAAGATATTGATAACATTTATATTTTTGGCGCATGGGCCGAACCCTGCCTCAGCTTGACTGGGTAGGGCCTACAAACTATGTTGCGCGCGATTTTGCAGGGAAGCAGGCGGTTTCGCTTGACCGGGGCAGGAATTCGCGGGTCGTCGAACGGACCGTCGAAGTCAAACAAGGCAAAATCCCGGTTTTGGTGGGCCTTCGACCAGTGAACGACGAGGAGTTTGAGCGACGGCGCCGCAGGCTCGATGAAGCGCTCGCCGAAAGGCGGCCGCAGCGGCAGGCGGACGAACAGCAAGGCAGGAAGGGATCTGCGGCCGGTTATGCGGTTGCGCTGCGTCTCTCCAGCGAGTTCATTGCAGGCATTCTTGTCGGTACTGGAATTGGCTGGCTGATCGATCGGCTTGCGGGCACATCGCCCTGGGGACTGATCATTTTCTTCCTTCTGGGGTTCTGCGCCGGTGTGCTCAATGTTCTTCGTTCGGCAGGTCTGGTTGCCGAGCCCGGCACAAAGTCAGCGGACGGCGAGGGCTCGTCCGGTAAACATGAATAGGCGCTCAGGCGCACAGGCGACGAAAACGAGGTTGGAAATTGGCTGGCGATCCTACCAAGGTTGATCCGATCCATCAGTTCCATATCAACACGCTGATTCCGATCGAGGTTGGCGGGTACGATATCTCCTTCACCAACTCGTCGCTGCTGATGGTCATTTCAGTCGTGCTGGCAGGCGGTTTTCTGTTCCTTGCGACGTCCTCGCGGGGCATCGTGCCGGGACGGGCGCAGTCGATTTCGGAAATTCTCTATGAGTTCATAGCCTCCATGCTGCGCGACTCCGCCGGCAGCCAGGGCATGAAGTTCTTTCCGTTCGTCTTTACGCTCTTCATGTTCATCCTGGTGGCAAACCTGCTGGGCATGTTCCCTTATTTTATCACCGTCACCAGCCACCTTATCGTGACCGCGGCGCTGGCCGTCGTGGTTTTCCTCATGGTCCTGATTGCCGGCCTGTGGCGCAATGGCCTTGGCTTCTTCAAGCTGTTCGTGCCGAGCGGCATCCCGGTCGTACTTATGCCGCTGGTTGTGGCGATCGAGGTGATCTCGTTCCTGACCCGGCCGATTTCGCACTCTGTGCGTCTGTTCGCCAATATGCTTGCCGGCCACATCACGCTGAAGGTCTTCTCCGGCTTCGTCGTTTCGCTCACCTCCATGGGGGCGGTCGGTTTCGTCGGCGCGATCCTTCCGCTTGGCATGGCTGTCGGCCTGACCGCGCTGGAGTTCCTGATTGCCTTCCTGCAGGCCTACGTCTTCGCGATGCTGACCTGCATCTACATCAACGACGCAATTCATCCGGGACACTGACCGGATAATGTTCACCGGCGGCCTGCCGCCACAAACCAATCCGCAGATTTCGACAGATCAACAAGGAGTTCAAAATGGAAGCGGAAGCAGCAAAGCTGATCGGCGCTGGCCTCGCAGCAATCGGCACCGGTGCCGCAGGCATCGGCGTTGGTAACCTCTTCGGACAGTTCCTCCAGGGCGCACTGCGCAATCCCTCGGCTGCAGACGGTCAGTTCGGCCGCCTGATCTTCGGCTTCGCCGTGACCGAGGCGCTGGGCATCTTCGCCCTGCTCATCGCGCTTCTGCTCCTCTTCGCCGTCTAATATAGGCGGAAGCGGTTCGAGCCTGCCGCCTCGGGCGGCAGGCTGAAACCAATTCGGAACGTGGCACGGCTACATTCCGTGAATGAGACAGGAAGAACAGATGTTCGTGGCCAAGGCTTACGCTGAGGAGACCGGGGGCAAAGCCTCCGCAGAGGGTGACGCGCACGCAGCCGGCACCGAGGTGCCGCACAACGAGGGCGCGTCCGGCGCATTCCCGCCGTTCGATTCTTCGACGTTCCCGTCGCAGCTCCTGTGGCTGGCGATTACGTTCGGCCTTTTCTACCTGTTCTTGCAGAAGGTCGTTCTGCCGCGCATCGGCGCGATCTTCGAGACACGCAGCGATCGTATTGCCCAGGATCTCGATCAGGCAGCACGCATGCGTGATGAGGCTGATGAAGCCATTGCCGCTTACGAGCAGGAACTGGCAGACGCCAAATCCAAGGCCAACGAGATCGGCCAGCAGGCGCGCGACAGCGCCAAGGCCGAAGCCGATGCGGAGCGCAAGGCCGCCGAGGCGGAGCTTGAAAGCAAGCTAGAGGGTTCGGCTGCCCAGATCGAGAAGATCAAGGACGCGGCGATGAGCGAAATCGGCACCATTGCCGAGGACACCGCCTCAACGATCATCGAGGCGCTGACCGGTGGCAAGACGACCAAAGCCGAAATCCAGGCCGCGGTCTCGCGGGCACGCAACTAGGGCTGGCTGACATGGACGCAACATCACTCGCCACTGTATGGACGCTGGTCGCGCTCATCATCTTCCTCGGCATCGTCGTCTACCTGAAGGTACCGGCGACCGTGTTCAAGTCGCTTGACGACCGGGCAGACCGCATCCGCGATGAGCTCGATGAAGCGCGCAAGCTGCGTGAAGAAGCGCAGCAGCTGCTGGCCGAATACCAGCGCAAGCGCAAGGAAGCCGAGCAGGAAGCCAGCGACATCGTCGCCGCCGCCAAGCGCGACGCAAGCCTGCTTCTGGATGATGCCAAGCAGAAGACACAGGAATACGTCACCCGGCGCACGGCCATGGCTGAGCACAAGATCGCGCAGGCCGAACGTGACGCCGTCAACGAAGTGCGTGCACGCGCAGTCGATGTCGCTGTTGCAGCTGCCGGCGATCTGCTTGCCACCAAGGTTGACGCGAAAGCGCGCGGCGAGCTGTTCAAGTCGGCGCTCAAGGATGTGCGCTCGCGCCTCAACTAGGCGGACCGGGTTCTACCCCAGAGACCAACGCCGCGCCGGCTCAGCCCGCGCGGCGTTTTTCATTCTGCGGCCTGATCCGCGGCATGCGGCTCGAGCCTGAGTGGCGCAAATGTCATGCGGTGCAGCCGCGGCACGGCGCCGAATGAGCCGATCGCGTCGCGATGTTCCTCGGTCGCATACCCCATATGTCGCTCGAAGCCGTAACGCCCATCGAGTTGTCCGCGTCTGGCCATCATGCGGTCGCGCGTCACCTTGGCTATGATCGAGGCTGCGGCAATCGAAACAGAGATACGGTCGCCTTTCACGATTGCATTGCATTCGAAGCCGAGGCCGGGCGGTACGTCGCGTCCGTCGGCGAGGCCGAGTACGGGTGCCGAGGTGAGCCCTGCGCACGCCCTGCGCATCGCCTCCAGGCTTGCCTTGCGAATGTCGGTCGCATCGATCGACGATGCGCACAGCGAGGCTGCCGAGACCGCCAGGGCGGTTTCGCAAATGGCATCGAACAGCTCGGCGCGCGTTGCCGCCGTCAGCCGTTTGGAATCGTCCAGACCATCAGGAATGCGGTCAGGATCGAGGATCACCGCCGCTGCGACAACCGGGCCGGCGAGCGGCCCGCGTCCGGCCTCGTCCATTCCCGCTACCGGCACGCTGCCCCGCGCGATCGCACGTGCCTCGATCGCAAAATCAGGCTTGTCTGGAAGCGCGAAGAGGGGGGGAGAATCGGATGCCGGGCGAGCCATTGTGCGGCGATGCTCGCACCGGCTCCGATTCTCCGCAAGTCCTTCCCGGCCGAGAGGGGGCAGGGCGGGGAAGGGCACCGTCGGCATGGGGATCGGGGAACGCCGAACGGGTATCGTCGCGGCCTTGCGGCCGCATATTCTAGAACAGCGCCAGCTGCTTTCCTGCCGGCTCCGGCGCACGGAACAGGTCGGTTCTGAGCTTGCGCCGGTCGGTGTTGAGGCCGAGCCGCTTGGCGGCGATCTCGAAACGCCGGCCGATTTGCCAGGCGTAAGGACCGCTGCCGCGCATCCGCTTGCCCCATTCAGAGTCGTAATCCTTGCCGCCGCGCATGGAACGGATCAGCGAAATCACATGCCGGTAGCGGTCCGGATAGTGCCTGAGCAGCCATTCCTTGAAGATCGGGCTCACCTCGAGCGGCAGCCGCAACAGAATGTAACCGGCCTCCCGCGCGCCCGCTGCATGCGCTGAATCCAGGATGCGCTCGATCTCCTGATCGTTGAGACCGGGGATAACCGGCCCGATCATCACCGAAACGGGTATACCCGCGTCAGCCAGTGTCCGCAGCGCTTCCAGCCGGCGAGGCGGGGTTGCGGCGCGCGGCTCCATCGTTCGCGCCAGCTTGCGGTCGAGCGTGGTGATGGAAAGCGCTACCTTGGCGAGCCCCTTTTCGGCCATTCGCGACAGGATATCGATGTCGCGCATTACCAGCGCCGATTTGGTCACGATGCCGACCGGGTGGTCGTGCGCGTCCAACACTTCGAGGACCTCGCGCATGATGCGGAACTGCTTCTCGATAGGCTGGTACGGATCGGTGTTGGTACCGATGGCTATGGTGCGCGGCTCGTAGCCTTCGCGGCTCAATTCGCGCTCCAGAAGCCTGGCGGCATCCGGCTTGGCGAAAAGCTTTGATTCGAAATCAAGCCCCGCCGACAGGCCCATATAGGCGTGAGTCGGGCGCGCGAAGCAGTAGACGCAGCCGTGCTCGCAGCCGCGATACGGATTAATGGAGCGGTCGAATGAGATGTCGGGCGAGGCGTTGCGCGTGATGATGGCGCGGGGCTTTTCGATCTGCACATCGGTCTTGAACGGCGGCAGCTCCTCAAGGCTGTTCCAGCCATCGTCGAACACATGCCGGGAAAGCGCCTCGTAGCGACCGCTCGGATTGACGGCGGAACCACGCCCGCGGCGCCGTTCTCCCGGCAGGCGGAAGCCACTTCCGTCGATCACCGTATTGGCGAGTTCCGCGCCACCCGCAAAAGCGGCGCTATCTGCCCTGACGATGGGTTCCATCGCTTGTCTCCGATTTTCGGGGCCGGCTGGAATCGACCGCCGGACATGAAACTATTCCTATTTCGAGAAATGGAACAAAGCAAGAACTTTCTTGCTCATGGCGCAAACTGGCCTTTGCCGGGCCTTTGCGATATGCGGGTCTCCATGCTGTCGGTGGTCATCGAAACGCTGAACGACGAAGACCCGCTCGCGCGCACGCTTTCTTCGCTGGTGGGTCCGGCAGTAGAGGGCGCGGTGCGCGAGGTGATCGTGTGCGATCGCGGCTCGACCGATGGCTCGGAGAAGGTCGCCGATATCGCCGGCTGCACCTTCCTTGCGCAAAGCACGATTGCACAGGCGATCGATCAGGCGAAAAGCGATTGGCTGCTGATCATCGAGCCCGGTGCCCGCCCGCTGGATGGCTGGGCCGAGCACGTCGCTCAGCACATCGCGGGGCAGACGATGGCCGCGCGTTTCTCACGTTCCGCGGAGGACCGGCTTGCCTTTCTGGCGCGTGTCTTTTCGTCCAAACGCGCGCTCAGCGAGGGACTGGTGATAACCCGCAAACAAGCGGCGGGATTGGCGCGCAAGGCCGAGACGGCTGACAATCTGGCGCGCGGCCTGGCGACGAAACGGCTAGCAGCACGCCTGGCGGTCGCGCCGCCGCGCTGATCGTTAGGCGCTGGCGCCAGCCCCGCGCTTCAGGTGCTCGTCCAGCCGCGGCATGATTTCCACGAAATTGCAGGGCATGTGCCGGTAGTCGAGCTGTGCTTTCAATATGCCGTCCCAGGCGTCGCGGCAGGCGCCGGGCGAACCCGGCAGCACGAATACAAACGTCGTACCGATCAGGCCTGCCGTTGCCCGTGACTGGATTGTCGAGGTGCCGATCTTGTCGAACGAGATGCGATGGAACACTTCCGAAAAGCCGTCCATGCGCTTGTCGAACAGCGGCTCCAGCGCCTCCGGCGTGATGTCACGACCTGTGAAGCCGGTACCGCCGGTGGTGATCACCACGTCGACCTTCTCGTCGGTTACCCATTTTTTGACGACTGCGCGGATCGCCTCGGCATCGTCTGTCGCAATATCGCGGGCGGCCAGTCGGTGACCGGCTTGCGTGATGCGCTCTGCCAGCGTGTCGCCTGAACGATCATTGTCCGGTTTGCGTGTGTCCGACACCGTGAGCACAGCGATGCCGACGGCCACGAAAGGCCTTGTCTCGTCAATTCCGGCCATATCAGTCGGTTCCTCTGATCAGGCATGGTTCCACGAACCAGCCTGGCTGCCTTTTGCTTATCACATCGGCGGCGGCGAATGCTGGTCCAGGATTGTCGAAGATGCCGAAACAGGTCGCGCCGGAACCGGACATGCGGGCAAGCGCAGCCCCGTTGGCATGCAGCGCCTCCAGCACATTGCTGATCGCCGGGCATTGCGCGATTGCCGGGCGCTGCAGGTCGTTGCGCAGTCCGGTCAGCGCTCCCGCAAGTTGCCGCGCGTCGCCGGCTGCGGCCCACGCGGGAAGCGGATCGTTGTCGCGCTTCTCCAATGCCCTGAATATCTCCGGCGTCGAAATCTGCGCGCCGGGATTGACCAGAACGGCATGCACTGCCGGGAAGCTGCGCAGTGGCTCGATCTCGTCTCCGATGCCACGTGCGATAAGCGGGCGCTCGGCAAGGCACATGGGAAGATCGGCGCCGAGCGATAAGGCTGCGGTTGCAAGCTCTTTTTCGTCGACCTGTACGCCCCACAGCGCGATCAGCGCCTTGATCGCTGCCGCTGCGTCGCTCGATCCGCCGCCGACGCCGGAAGCCACGGGAAGGCGTTTGTCGAGCGTGATGCACACCGGCGGCGTGTCACTGCCTGCAAGCAGGCTGCGCACGAGGTCACGGGCGGCGATCACGAGATTGCCGCCGTCGATAGGAACCCATGACGCGTATGGCCCGGATACGACGAACACGTCTGTCTCCGCTGGTTCCACCGTCACTTCGTCGCCGAAGTCGGCGAAGGCGACCAGACTTTCAATAAGATGATAGCCGTCCGCGCGTTGCCCGGTCACATGCAGCGCCAGGTTCAGCTTGGCCGGCGCCATGCGGGTGATGCTTCTTCTCGCCAAGGTGTCAGTCTTTGGCGAGGTAATACTCGCCGGTCTCGGGATCTTTGACCAGAGTCCCGGTGGTACCTGTCGCGCGTTCCTGTTCCGCACGGCGTGCCCGCGCGGTGACGCGCTTCGCTTCGCGCATGAATGCGCGATAGCCGACAACGGCCGCCACACCGACTGCGGCAAAGAAAATAAGCTGCGGCATCAACTGTTCTCCCGGAATGACGGGCAATTTTCCGTATTCCACACGCAATTTGCGCGCGCCCTAGTTTAGCGCCGATGGGCTGGCGGTCAAAGACCGAAGCGTGCCCAGAGCGCCCGTTCCTCCACTTCTTGCGCCAGACCCATCACCAGACCCGCCGCAGCCTGCGCCGGCATATCGTCCGCGCCGCTGCCGAAAAGCCCCAGCCTGCGCCCGAAAAGGCCGCGCGGGGCGCTGATCAGCCGCAGCCGCGTCTTTTCGCCATAGCGCTGTTTCAGGAATGAGCGCATGTCGCCGAGTTCGTCGACAAGCCCCAGCTCGCGTCCGGCCTTGCCGGTCCAGAACTGACCGGTGAACAGGTCGGGATTGTCGGCAAGCTTGCCTCCGCGACGCTCCTTCACCAGTTCAATGAATGTCTCGTGCACATCAAGCTGCAGGGTCTTCAGCCGTGCAACATCGTCCTTCTTTTCCGGCTGGAACGGGTCGAGCACGGATTTGTTGCTGCCGGCCGTGTAGACGCGGCGGTCGACGCCGATCTTCTTGATCAGTTCGGTGAAGCCGAAGCCTGCCGAAATCACGCCGATAGAACCGACGATGGAAGACGGGTCGGCAACGATCTCGTCGCCCGCGGCCGCGATCATATAGCCGCCGGATGCAGCGACATCTTCCACGAACACGATGACGAGCTTGTTCTTCTCTTCGGCCAGATCCCGGATGCGCTTGTAGATCAGGCGCGACTGAACCGGAGAGCCGCCGGGCGAATTGACTGAAATCGCCACGGCCGGCGCATCGCGGACCGAAAACGCCTTCTGCAGCAGGCCGGCGGTCGAGGCGAGCGAAAGCGTCGGGCGAAACTGGCCGCCGCTCGGCATGATCGTACCGTGCAGGCGCACCACGGGTATGGTTACCCCCTCAGGGCGCATCGATTTTGGCAGAATGGGCGATAGCAATCGTCTCAAGGCCGTCTCCTGTGCGGTTCCCTTCATTTAGGAATGCGCCGCGAAACCGCAATGGCGTGGGAAAATTCAGTCGCCGAAGAGCGATGCAGCGCCGTTGCAGAGGTCGTCGGTGCGCGCTGTGAAGCGGTTGCCCGAAGGACCGTGCACCACGAGGGGAGGGACGACGGACAGTTTGCCGCGCGCGCCATACCAGGCGCGGACAATGACGCGGATTGCGGCACGATCCTCGCGCGGGTGTACCGAAATCAGCTGCGCCGCCCCGAAGCGCCCTTTCAGCGCAGGCAATATCTCGGGGAGCGAGGCTGGCCGCGCGATGAGCGCAAGCCCGGCCTTCGGCCTGGCAAGTGCTGCTGCCGTGCGCAGCCAGCGTTCCCATAGCTCCGTGTCCATGACATGCGCCTGCCGTTTCAGCGCGCCTGTCGTCGCGCGATCGCTTTCGTCGTTGAAGGGCGGGTTCATGATGATGAAATCGGCGCAATTGTCGGAGAGCCCGGCCGCCATCCGCCCGGCTGCAGGCGCTGTAACATCGGCTTCAATAACGCTGGCGCGGTCGGCAATCGCAACGTTTTCTTCAAGCGCTAACCCTGACCGGGCATATTCCACCATCTCCGGCGAACGTTCCACAAGCAGCGTCCGCGCCTTTGCGCAGCGTGCGACGACGGCGAGGCCGGCCGCTCCCGCGCCGGCGCCGAAATCGGCCACAACGCCCGGAAAATCGCCCGGCACTGCCGCAGCAAGCAGCATCGTATCCAGGCCGGCGCGATGCGCCCCCCGTGCCGGCTGCACGAGCCAGAACTTGCCGCGGTGAAAGGCGTCGATTGTCGTTTCGGGTCTGTCTGCGTTCACTTGCGCAATTCGTCGGCGATGCCGGCATCCTGCAGAATGCGCTTGGCCTGGGCAAGGTCGCTCTCGTCGACCAGAACCCGGCGCGGCAAGATACCCAGCGACCCTTCCACGATGCTCATATTCTGGTCGGCGACCAGACACACGATATCGGCGTCGCGCATCAGCGCCTCGATAAAGGAGATGACCACGGGGTCGTTGGTGCGCACAAGTTCGATCATAATGGCTACCTTGCAGCTTGGCGGAAGCTTGTAAACGCCGGGCGGGCGAGGCAACCCGCGCCAATTCGCCCCTTGCGGTCGAAACGATCGCCGCAATATGGTCCTGCTGGCTTGGAAAACCAAAGGAAGTCCGCGTGGGTGTTGTCGTATCAATGGAAGAAGGCAAGCGTGGCCAGGCGTCGATCGCTGCGCTCGTCGGGCTGACCCGCGCCGATATGGGCCGCGTCAACGAGCTGATCCTGTCAAAGGCCGGCTCCGACGTGGAGATGATCCCTGAAGTCGCCAATCACCTGATTTCGTCGGGCGGCAAACGTCTGCGTCCGATGCTGACGCTGGCAGCAGCGCAGATGTTCGGTTATTCCGGCGACAGCCACGTCAAGCTCGCCGCAAGCGTCGAGTTCATGCACACAGCCACCCTGTTGCATGACGATGTTGTGGACGAAAGCGGCATGCGCCGCGGCAAGAAGACCGCGCGCACCATCTGGGGCAATCAGGCAAGCGTTCTCGTCGGCGATTTCCTGCTCGGCCAGGCCTTCCGCATGATGGTCGAAGTCGGCTCTCTGGATTGTCTGGACATTCTTTCGGCCGCGGCCACGGTTATCGCTGAAGGCGAAGTGATGCAGCTCGGCGTGGCCGGCAATCTGGAAACCACCGAAGACGAATATCTTTCCGTTATCAAGGCCAAGACGGCGGCGCTGTTTTCGGCTGCCGCCGAAGTTGGCCCCGTGATCGCGGCGGCCAGCAAGAATGACCGCGCCGCGCTGCGCTCCTACGGCACCAATCTCGGCCTCGCATTCCAGCTCATCGATGACGCGCTGGACTATGGCGGCAGCGCCAAGGACCTGGGCAAGAATGTCGGTGACGATTTCCGTGAGGGCAAAGTCACGCTTCCGGTGATCCTGAGCTATCGCCGCGGCAGCGAGAAAGAGCGAGAATTCTGGCGCCGCGCCATCGAGCAGGACCAGAACGGCGATGAGGAGCTGGAACAGGCCTGCGGCCTGATCGCCAAATACGACGCGATCGCCGACACTGTGGCGCGCGCTCGCCATTTTGGCGGTATCGCCCGCGACGGCCTCGCGCCGATGGAGGCCTCTGCGCACAAATCAGCGCTGCTGGAAGTGATAGACTTCTGCGTCAACCGCGTTAACTGAGTCGATAGCACTGGCAATGATATCGGTCCGGCGCGGTATCCGTGCTGGTTGAAGCGGCTCCGCAAAAAGGCCATGCTTGGTGCCGAGAGTGAGCTGCGACTGGGGTAGGCTCAAACCGCGAGGCAGAAGAAATCGGATGCGGCGATCGGCGAAACCTTTAGTGACGACGGCAATGGCGCTGGCACTTGCGTGGCCGGTTACTGCATTGGCGCAATCCGACACCCAGCAGGTCCGGGCCAATTCGCTGGCCGGTGCTTTCCTTGCCGCTCGCGTGGCGGAAAACGAATCCGACTTCGCAAATGCAATCGGCTTTTATACCCGCGCACTCGCTTTCGATCCGCGCAACGAAAGCCTGAAGCAGAACCTGATGGTGGCGCTGATTTCGAGCGGCGAGTTCGATCGGGCGCTGATCTATGCCGGCGATCTGAAGGAAGTCGCGGAGGTTGAACGTTTTTCGCGTGTGGCGCTTGCAGTGGATGCCTTCCGCAAGGCCGAGTTCGAAGACGCGAAGTTTCTTCTCAAACTAACGCTGGAATCGGACCTCGACCGCCTGATCACAAATCTGATGTCGGCCTGGGCCGAATACGGCGCCGGTGACGGCGAAGCTGCGGTCAAAAGGGCAGCCACGCTTGAAGGGCCCGCCTGGTTCGAGGTGTTTTCAGCCTACCATACTGCGCTCATTGCCGAGAGCAGCGGCGATTACGATGCGGCCAAAAAGGCCTACGAGCGCATCGTTACCAACCCGGCGACAGCGACGGCGGCGCCCGAGACCTTCTTGCGCGCGATCGAGTCCTATGCCGGGTTCCTCGCCAGCGGCGGCGAAATCGAAGCTGCGCTGGAAATGATCGATGAGGTGGAGAAGATTCACCTCGGCCGCCTGGATATGGCCGAACTGCGCGGTCGGCTCGAAGCGGGCGAGACGTTGTCACCGCTGGTCGGCAACTCCATTCATGGAGCATCCGAAGTTCTGTTGAACGTCGGCACGGCGCTGAACCGTGGCGGCGGCGAGGACTTTGTCCGGCTTTATCTGCGTATGGCATTGGCGTTGAGGCCGGAAAACGTGCCGGCACTCATGCAACTCGCCGCACTTGCGGAGCAGACCGGCAAGGCTGAGGAGGCGGTGGCGTTTTATGAGCAGGTGCCGGACACCGCGCCGCAGAAGGAACTCGCCGAACTTCAGCTCGGCCTGAACCTCGCCGACCTGAAGCGTTATGACGAAGCGATCGCACATCTGGAAGCGGTGCTTGCGAGTTCGCCCGACGACCGCCGTGCCTTTCTCGCGCTCGGAAGCGTTCACTCGTCGCGCATGGACTATCGTGCGGCTGCCAATGTCTATGACCGCGCTGTCGCGGCGATCGGCGAGCCCGGCCGGGCCGACTGGAACATCTTCTACCAGCGCGGCATCGCCTATGAGCGCCTGAAAGAATGGGAAAAGGCGGAGCCCAACTTCTTCAAGGCGCTGGAGCTTTATCCCGATCAGCCGCAGGTGCTGAACTACCTCGGCTATTCCTGGGTCGATATGGACCGCAATCTCGAAGAGGGCCTGGAGCTGATCCGCAAGGCGGTCGAGCTGCGACCGAGCGACGGGTATATCGTCGATTCGCTGGGCTGGGCCTATTACCGGCTCGGTCGCTACGGCGAGGCAGCGAGGGAGCTGGAGCGCGCGGTCGGTCTGATGCCGGACGATCCGATCCTGAATGATCACCTGGGTGACGCCTACTGGCGCGTCGGAAGAAGGCTCGAGGCACGGTTCCAGTGGAACCATGCGCGCGACCTCGACCCGGAGCCTGACCTTCTGGCCGAAGTGCTCAAGAAACTGTCCGATGGTCTGCCGCAGGTGGCAGGCCAGGCGAATGCCAACGATCATGTTGAGGTCGCTATGGCCGAAGGCATAACCGACACGCGGACCGACGCTTCGCCGTTGGCGGACAGCGACTATGTCGTGCAGCCCGGCCAGAGCCTGTGGTCCATTGCTGCAGACCGTTTGGGCCGTGGCAGCCGCTACGAAGAGATCATCGAGCTCAACCCCGAGCTTGGCGGCTCGCCGGATGCGATCTTCCCGGGCCAGAAATTGCGCCTGCCGACCACCAACTGAATTGGCGTTTCTTGACGCTCGTACGGCGCCCGACTACGAGGGTGCCGAATTTCTTGTACCGTTCCGAGGCATTTCATGACGGCACAGCCGCCCGCCGACCTGGACCCGACCAAGTCGTTTCAGGGTCTTATCCTCGCGCTTCACGCCTATTGGGCGGCGCGCGGCTGCGTGATCCTGCAGCCTTACGACATGGAAGTCGGCGCTGGTACTTTCCACCCGGCCACCACGTTGCGCTCGCTTGGCCCCAGGCCCTGGAATGCGGCTTACGTTCAGCCTTCACGCCGGCCCAAGGACGGCCGCTATGGCGAAAACCCGAACCGCCTTCAGCACTATTACCAATATCAGGTGATCCTGAAGCCGAATCCGCCCAACCTGCAGGAGCTTTATGTCGGCTCGCTTGAGGCGATCGGCATCGACACCGCGCTGCACGACATCCGCTTTGTTGAAGACGATTGGGAGAGCCCGACGCTCGGCGCCTGGGGGCTCGGCTGGGAGTGCTGGTGCGACGGCATGGAGGTTTCGCAGTTCACCTATTTCCAGCAGGTCTGCGGCATCGAATGTGCGCCCGTTTCGGGCGAGCTGACCTACGGGCTTGAGCGGCTGGCCATGTATGTGCAGGGCGTCGACAATGTCTACGACCTGAATTTCAACGGCGTAGAAGGGCCGGGCAAGGTCACCTATGGCGATGTCTTTCTGCAGGCCGAGCAGGAATATTCGCGTCACAATTTCGAGCACGCAGACACCGCGATCCTGCACCAGCATTTCATCGACGCGGAAAAGGAATGCCGCGCGCTTCTCGAGGCCGGCGCGCCGGCCGGCGACGCGAAACTGCACCGCATGGTGCTGCCCGCCTATGACCAGTGCATCAAGGCAAGCCATGTCTTCAATCTGTTGGATGCGCGTGGCGTGATCTCGGTGACGGAGCGGCAGAGCTACATCTTGCGCGTGCGCGATCTGGCCAAGGCCTGCGGCGAGGCGTTTCTGCTGACCGAGGCGGGCGGCGCGACCGCCTGAGGCCAATCTGCGGTTATCGAGGCGGTTAGGCCATTTCTCCGTAGTTTGCGGCGCTTGCATCCAGTTCCACTGCCGTTCCGATGGTCTGCAGCGCGCGGCGGACGCCCGATAGGCCGGTTGCGGGGTGTACATAGGCGTAAGCGCTGAACAGTGCAGCGAATGCGGCGATCTGGATAAGTCTGGATGCGGCCCTCATTGGTCTGGTCCCTTTCGCCTCCCGGTTGGCTCCTTCGCTTCTGGAGGCTGATGGACGCACTTTGGTGGGAACACGCTGAACCAGTGCTGGGCCGCCGGTTCATGTGGCGTTCAAGCTTGCGGCGGTTTTAGCGCGGGAAGCGTGACAGCGCGCGGCGGAGTTGCTATTCGCCCGGCGAACCATTTTTCGCCGCGAGCCCCCGATGCCCGACCTCCTGCTAGAACTTCGCTCAGAAGAGATCCCAGCCCGCATGCAGCGCAAGGCGGCTGGCGACCTGAAGAAGCTGGTCACCGATGCGCTGGTCGATGGCGGGCTGACCTACGAGGGGTGCCAAGAATACTGGACGCCGCGCCGGCTGGCGCTCGACATTCGTGGCGTGACCGCGCGTTCCAAGGATGTGCGCGAGGAACGCAAAGGCCCAAGCACCAAGGCGCCCGAACAGGCGGTGCAGGGCTTCCTGCGTTCGGCGGGCCTGTCCGATGTCAGCCAGGCACAAATCCAGACCGACCCCAAGAAGGGCGACTTCTACGTAGCCGTGATCGAAAAGCCCGGCCGCGCTGCCGAGGAAATCATCGCCGTGGCGCTGCCAGCGCTGATCCGCAGCTTCCCCTGGCCGAAGTCGATGCGCTGGGGCGAAGCCTCTGCGCCGCGCGGCACGCGCTTTTACGGTGACGAGGCCAAAGGCAGCGAAAGCCTGCGCTGGGTGCGCCCGCTGCAATCCATTGTCTGCACATTCGGCCCCGAGACCGAAGAGCCGGTTGTGGTCGACTTCGAGGTCGACGGCATTCGCGCCGGCAACGTCACCTACGGCCACCGCTTCCACGCGCCGGAGGCATTCGAGGTGCGCCGCTTCGACGATTATGTGTCGAAGCTGGAAGCCGCGAAGGTCGTTCTCGATGCAGAGCGCCGCAAGGAGATCATCCGCAGCGACGCCGCAAATCTGGCATTTGCCAACGGGCTTGAACTGGTCGAGGACGAAGGGCTGCTCGACGAGGTCTCGGGCTTGGTCGAATGGCCGGTCGTGCTGATGGGCACGTTCGAGAAGGACTATCTCGACATTCCGGCCGAGGTGATCCGCCTCACCATCCGCGCCAATCAGAAATGCTTCGTCACTCGGCCGCTCGCTTCGATCTCCCCCTCAAGGGGGGAGATCGGCCAACCGCAACTCTCAAATCACTTCCTGCTCACTGCCAACATCGAAGCGAGCGACGGGGGCACAGTCATCGCCGAGGGCAATGGCAAGGTGGTGCGTGCGCGCCTCTCCGACGCGCTCTATTTCTGGAAGACCGACCAGGCCGACCTGCCGGACCTCGGCGAGCTGTCAGCATCGGCCGAGAAGCTGGGGCTCGACCTGAAAAAGCCGCTCGACCAGCGCATGGCGCGGCTCGACCATTTGAACGTCACCTTCCACGCCAAGCTGGGCACGCAGGGAGAGCGGGTGGAGCGCATCGCGCGGCTGGCGGAGGAACTGGCACCGGTTGTCGGCGCTGATCCGGAGCTTGCCCGGCGCGCCGCACTTCTGGCGAAAGCCGATCTGCAGACCGAGGTCGTCGGCGAGTTCCCGGAACTCCAGGGCGCGATGGGTCGCAAATATGCGCTTTTGCAAGGCGAAGAACCGGCGGTCGCCGCCGCCATCGAGGAACACTACAAGCCGCTCGGCCCGACCGATGTCGTGCCGACCGAACCGGTTTCGGTCGCGGTCGCGCTGGCTGACAAGCTCGATACGCTGGTCGGTTTCTGGGCCATCGATGAAAAGCCGACCGGCTCCAAGGATCCCTACGCTCTGAGACGTGCGGCGCTGGGTGTGATCAGGATTGTGGTCGAGAACGGGGTGCGGTTGGGATTGAGACAGCTTCTTTGGCTGCGCTTATTCTTCATGCGCCTCACTTATATCAACAACGAGCTGAGGACAGCCTCGCAGTCCGTGCTGGAGTTTTTCACCAAAGAGCTTCTTTCGGATAAGCCCGATACGAAGGCTACCTCTGCAAAGGCTCTCCAAGAGTTCATTTCCACACTCGGTCGTGAAGTCGAGCAAAATGAGGGGCGCTCTCTAGAACTGCCTCGCCCCATTGTGGCGCAGACCGACAGTAGGCTCACGGACCTCCTCTCATTCTTCCACGACCGCCTGAAGGTTTATCTCCGCGACCAGGGCGCACGGCACGATCTGATCGACGCGGTGATTACACCTGCGTCGGACGACCTCCTGCTCATCGTCCGCCGGGTCGCGGCACTCGGAGCCTTGCTGGAAACCGAGGACGGCAAGAACCTGCTCGCCGGCACAAAGCGCGCTGCGAACATTCTCGCGGCCGAAGAGAAGAAGGGTACGGCAGTTGCGGACGCCGTCGACGCCGGGCTGCTAAAGGATCCGGAGGAAAAGGCGCTGGCTGATGCCATCGCCACGGCAGAAACCCAGGCCGCAACCGCAATCGAAGCGCTGGACTACGAAGCCGCGATGCGTGCGCTCAGCAGCCTGCGGGCGCCGATCGATGCGTTCTTCGACAAGGTGCTTGTCAACGATCCGGACGAGAATGTGCGGGCCAACCGGCTTGCACTGCTTGCCCGCATCCGCGAGGCGACCGGCAAGGTGGCCGATTTCTCCAGGATCGCCGGCTAGGACAATTCGTGCAGGGACTGCCGGTTACGTGAAAATCGGCCGCTAGTTTGAAGGTATGGTTCCCTGCGAACCGCCCGAGATGCCGCCGCTTCCTCCGCCTCCACCGGAACCGATGATCGTGACCACTGCGGAGTTCTGGTAGACATCGACCTGCACCAGCGGCGTCCCGTTGTGGATCGCGGAACGCGTCGCTTCGTCCATCGCTTCCCTGCGGTTCAGGAACTGCTCCAGCGTGTTGCGGGCGTTCGCCTTGCCGAACCACGGGTCGTCACCGTCTTCGGCGTCGATCTTCTTGAAACGGTGCACGTTGGCGCGGTCCTGCCGAACCACCTGCGCTGCCGTGTCGAGCCGGTAGCCGTCACTGGCGAAATGGTCGCGCTCCGAGAGCCGGGCCATGTAGCTTCCAAGATAGGTATCGGCCAGCGCAGGCGCTGCGAAAGCAAGCGACAGAGCCAACATGGCTGCCAGGTTCGCTGTGGATTTGATCATCTTTGTGCTACTCCCGTGCACGCAGCATAACACGCGCCCGGCGGCCGAAAAACGCCGGCCTATTCCATGCGGCCCGTCGGCGGCGCAGGGGGTGGCAGCGCGGATTTGGGCAGCTGATCGGGCGATGGCGGTTCTGGCGCGCGCGGGGCCTGGCGCGGGCTGGGTGAGCGAGGCGCGGAACTCACCTCTTGCTGCGGCTGCTCGCTGTAGACGGGAACCGATGGCGCCGAACGCGTTGCGAATGCATCGCCGACAATACCGCCGCGGATGACCATCGGCAGCGTGTGCGGCGAACGCTTTCTGCGCCCTGGATCGCCGATCGAGGCCACGTTCTCCATCGCGATTGGTTGCGGCGCGTCGACCATGGCTATGACGGATGGGCTAACGGTGATGAATTTCGGTTCTGCGGCTGGCGCGCCGCCGAAACGCTCGAAGCTTGGCATCGGAATGGCCGCGTGCCGGGGCTCTCCCGCGGCGGTGAAAGAGCCGGATTCAGGCTTTCCAAGCACGATGATCGATGGGCTTTCTGTCTTCTCGAGCGGGTCCAGCACAACGAAAGACGAAGCGTTCGCGGCATTTGTGGCCCCAAAAGCCATCAATATGGTCGCGAAGACTAAACGCATCGAAACTCCCGGCTGTCCGGCTCAATACCCAATTGCGGCGCCTGCAGCGCGCTTTCGCGGCCACATCGCACGGAAAAGTAGTGGTTAATGATTAACAAAGCGGTGACGTCGGGGCGCGAATGGCGGCCCTTGCCGCAAGGTTCAAGTGGCTGTACCGACAAGCAAAACTGCGTGAACGAGCTTGGCTAGGATCATTCGACAAGAAGAGGCGCTGCGCGAGGCGGCGGCACTGCTCGGTGCCGGCGGCGTAGTCGCCATTCCGACCGAAACGGTCTACGGGCTGGCCGCCGACGCGTTCAATGGCGAGGCGGTTGCGAAGATATTCGAAACCAAGGGCCGGCCGCGCTTCAATCCCCTGATCGCGCATGTCTCCAATATCGGCATGGCGACGGAGCTGGCCGTCTTCAATGACAGGGCGCGTGCGCTGGCTGAAAAGTTCTGGCCCGGACCGCTGACGATGGTGCTGCCCATGACCGCAACTTCGCCGGTTCATCCGCTTGTAACGGCCGGGCTCGACACGCTGGCGATCCGGGTTCCGCAAAACACGTTCACGCGCGCACTGATCGCCGAACTCGATCATCCGCTGGCCGCGCCCAGCGCCAACCGGTCGGGCCGCATCAGCGCGACCACGGCAGCCGCGGTCGACGCCGAGCTAGGGGATCGCATCGAGCTGATTGTCGATGGCGGCTCCGCGCAGGTCGGCGTGGAATCCACCATCGTGAAGGTAGATGATGACCGGGTGACGTTGCTTCGGCCGGGCGGGGTTGCACGCGAAGCTATTGAAGATGTTGTGAAAACCCGGCTTGAGGCAGTAACAGGCGCCACGGTGCAGGCACCAGGCATGCTTCTCTCGCATTATGCGCCGCAGCTGCCTGTGCGGCTGGGAGCGCGGGAGGTGAACTCCGGCGAGGCGCTGCTGGCATTCGGCCCGCGGCGCGCACAAGGCTCCGGGCAAGCCGCAGCGACCGTCAACCTCTCCGAGGCGGGTGATCTGCGCGAAGCGGCGGCCAATCTGTTTTCCGCCATGCGCGAACTCGACCGCGCGCAAGCGACGGCAATTGCCGTCGAACCAATTCCGGAAGAGGGGCTTGGCGAGGCGATCAACGATCGTTTGCGCAGGGCCGCCGCCCCGCGTGACATGACAGGGCAAGGTGAGTAGCGTTTGGTGATGGACGCGCCCGCCCAACCGCTCGATGAAACGCTGATCCGCAGTTTTGCCGGGATTGTCGGCGACAGATATGCACTGACCGCTGAGGCGGATATCGCACCCTATACGGTTGAGCGCAGGGGCCTGTTCGGCGGGAGCACGCCGCTGGTGCTGAGGCCAGGGTGCACCGACGAGGTAAGCCGCATCATGGCGCTTGCCAGCGAGACCCGTACCCCCGTCGTTCCGCAAGGCGGCAACACCGGGCTTGTCGGCGGCCAGATGCCGGATGGCAGCGGCAGGGAAATCGTCGTTTCGCTTTCACGCATGAACCGCATTCGCGAAATCGACACGACGTCCAACACGATCACCGCCGAGGCGGGTGTCGTATTGCAGACGCTGCAGGAGGCGGCAGATGGCGCCGACCGGCTGTTTCCGCTTTCGCTCGGCTCGCAGGGCAGTTGCCAGATCGGCGGCAACCTTTCCTCAAATGCCGGTGGAACTGGCGTGCTTGCCTACGGCAATGCGCGCGAGCTTTGCCTCGGCCTGGAGGTCGTGCTCCCCGACGGCCGCATTTTCGACGATCTGCGCAAGCTGAAGAAGGACAACACCGGCTACGACCTGAAGGACCTTTTTGTTGGCGGTGAGGGCACGCTTGGCATCATCACCGCGGCGGTGCTGAAGTTGTTCCCAAGGCCCAAAAGCCGGGAGATCGCCTGGGCCGGGCTCAACTCTCCGGACGAAGCGCTTGGCCTTTACCGCCTCGCGCAGGACCGTGGCGGCCCCTCGGTCACCGCGTTCGAGCTTGTCATGGAAACGCCGCTCGAATTCCTGCTAAGGCACAATCCGTCCGCACAGCGGCCGCTGGCGGAGCGTTATCCCTGCTACGTTATGCTGGAAATTTCTTCCGTCCGTTCGGCGAGCGATGCGCGTGAACTCATCGAGGACATTCTGACGGCGGCGATGGAGCAGGGCGTCGTGCTCGACGCCGCCATTGCGGCAAGCGGCCAGCAGTTCAGCGATTTCTGGGCCCTGCGCGAAAACATGTCGGAAGCGCAGAAGCCGGAAGGATTTTCGATCAAGCACGACATTTCGGTGCCCGTTGCGGCAATTCCGCGGTTCATCGCCGAGGGCGCCGATCTGGTCGAACAAGTGGCACCGGGCGCGCGCGTCGTCTGTTTCGGCCACATGGGCGATGGCAATCTGCACTACAATGTCTCGGAACCTGTCGGCGGCGACAGTGCCGCCTTCCAGGCTCTTTACGGCCGGATGAACGAGACGGTACACGCGTTGGTGCACAATCTGGGCGGTTCGTTTTCCGCCGAACATGGCATTGGCAGGCTGAAGCGTGATGAGTTGATCGCCACCGCGCCGCCGGTCGCCACGGAACTCATGCGTGCAGTCAAACGTGCGATCGACCCGCTGGGAATCATGAACCCCAACAAGGTCATCTGACAATCGGCAAAGATGAACGGGCCTCAGTGAGCTTTCGCTAACCATCGTTCCGATCAGCGATTGTTAACCGAAGTTCTTCGCCTGCCGGTAAGGTGCCGGCGCTACTCTCCCAATCAAGAAACGGGGCAAACCCGTTCAGGGATCCGGCTACGGCTCTCAGGAGAGACAGGAAGGCACAATATGAACACCGGACTGATGCCAGTCTGGGCGGGCAGCAATATGCGGCTCGACCCCTATCGTCTGCCGCAGGTCGTGACCTACGCGCTGAGCGACGAGCACGGCGACGTGCTTTTCACCATCGACCGCCGCGGCGCGACGATCAAACGTCATCTGAAGAATTCCCGCCTGCCGGTCAGCATTGCGATTCCGGCGTCGGCCTTCCGCGGCGTCGCAGCGCGTGCAATCGAGGACGACAGCGGCGAGGTGACGGTAACGCTGGAACTGCTCCACGCCGACGATTCGCTGTCGGTGCCGCTGCTTGTCGCCAGCGATCTGGACGATGTGGCGGCCGACTGGCGTGCATGGTCGGAGGCTTATGGCCTGCCGATGATGCTGGTCGAGGCCGACGGTGTTGCCCGTGTGCTGGAAGACACGATCGGCGAACGCCAAGTCGCGCCGGTGCATGAACGCCGCCAGGGCAAGGCTTCAGTGCGTCGCCGCCCGCGCTTCCTTGCGCGCCGCAAATGCGGCCAGCTTGGATTGCGGTTGGTGGTCAAGGGCGAAGAGATCATCGCCCGCAGCTGATCGGGTTAGAAGCTTGGGCTGATAACGGCCCAGGCTCCTCCGCCCAGAAGGCCGAGGAATATCAGCCAGCCGACCACATTGTTGGATCTGAAAAGCTGCAGACACTGATCCGGGTCGTCGATGTCGAGAACCCGGATTTGCCGCGCCATATGCGCGCCGGCGGCCACCAGCCCGGCGAGTGCGGGCATCGGCACCGCGGCAAGCGCGAATGCCACCGCGAAAAACAGCAGCGCACCGCCATAAAGTAACACCAAAGCCTGCTTCGTTCGCGCGCCGAACAGCCGAGCGGTGGAGCGTACGCCCACCAGCGCGTCGTCTTCCTTGTCCTGATGCGCGTAGATCGTATCGTAGCCGATCACCCATAGGATCGAGCCCGAATAAAGCAGGAAAGGTGCCAGTGAAAGGCTGCCGAAATGCCCCGCCCAGCCCATCAGCGCGCCCCATGAGAAGGCAAGCCCGAGGAAAAACTGCGGCCAGTCGGTGAAGCGCTTCGCAAAGGGATAAAGCGCGACGATACCGAGCGAGGCAACGCCCAGCAGAACTGTGAACCAGTTGAACTGAATGAGTACTGCCAAACCAAAAAGCGCCTGAACGACCAGGAAAACCCAGGCCTGTTTGCGGGTGATTTGCCCGGACGGCAGCGGGCGCGAGCGCGTACGCTCGACCTGTGTGTCGATGTTCTCGTCGACCAGGTCGTTATAGGTGCAGCCCGCGCCGCGCATCGCCAGCGCGCCGATCAGAAACAGCACGAGGTGATAGGGCGAGGGCATAACGTCGAGGATTGCCGCACCCGGCTTCGCATAGGCGAGCGCGGCAAGCGCGGTGGCCCACCAGCAGGGCCAAAGCAGAAGCTGCCAGCCGATCGGTCTGTCCCAGCGCGCGAGTTGCGCATGCGGCCACAGCGCACGGGGCAGCACGCGATAGACCCAGTGCCCCGACGGAGCATCGGAAACCCGGCCGCGAACGCCTTTGGATTGGATGGTGTCCATGTGTGAGCAAGTGGCAGGCGGTTGGCGCAGCGTCAAGCTGGCGTGTTGTCCAGCTCTCGTCAGCACAACGAGCGGGCCGCGCCACGGTTCCAGGTAAAACCTGTCCAAAGCTGGCGGGCAAACCCTTGACCCCGGGCCGCAGTGGCAATAGCGCAACGCTTAGCCAACCGCCGCCGCGAGGTTTCATGAACGTTCTTCTGATCGGTTCCGGCGGGCGCGAACATGCGCTTGCCTGGAAACTTGCCCAATCCCCATTGCTCGGCACGCTCTTTGCCGCGCCGGGCAATCCCGGTATCGCGAAACACGCCAGCTGTCTGGCGCTCGATGTCACCGATCATGATGCCGTTGCCGGTTTCTGCCGGCAAAACGAGATTGCGCTTGTGATCGTCGGCCCGGAGGCGCCGCTCGTTGCCGGCCTTGCGGATGCACTCGCCAGGGAAGGCATCAAGGTTTTTGGGCCTTCCGCTGAAGCAGCCAAGCTTGAGGGCTCCAAGGGTTTCACCAAGGAACTGTGCGACCGCTGCGGTGTCCCTACCGCCGCTTGGCAGCGCTTCAACAATGCTCCAAAGGCGAAAGCCTATCTGCGTCAGGTCGGCGCGCCGATTGTCATCAAGGCCGACGGCCTCGCCGCGGGCAAGGGAGTAACCGTCGCCGAAACTCTGGACGAGGCGTTTGCCGCCGTCGATGACTGTTTCGAAGGCGCGTTCGGCGACGCCGGGGCGGAAGTCGTCATCGAGGAAAAGCTCGTTGGCGAAGAGGCGAGCTGCTTCTTCATCTGCGACGGCACGACCGCGCTGCCCTTCGGCACGGCGCAGGACCACAAGGCTGTCGGGGAGGGCGATACCGGTCCCAACACCGGCGGCATGGGCGCTTATTCCCCGGCTCCGGTGATGACACCGGAAATGTCGGCGCGCGTGATGCGCGAGATCGTGGAGCCGTCGCTGCGCGGCATGGCCGAGACGGGCACGCCCTTCACCGGCGTGCTGTTCGCCGGGCTTATGATCACCGAGGATGGGCCGAAGCTGATCGAATACAATGTCCGTTTCGGCGACCCCGAATGCCAGGTGCTGATGATGCGGCTCGACACCGACCTCCTGCCGCTGCTGGCCGCCGCGGCCGATGGCAGGCTTGCGGACGTCTCGGCCAACTGGCGGGACGAAGCGGCTTTGGCGGTGGTCATGGCCACCAACGGCTACCCGGGCAGGACGGACAAGGGATCGGTGATCGGGGGTACCGACGCCGCGGACGCAGCCGAGGGTGTGGAGATTTTTCATGCCGGCACCGCTCTGGACGGCGCGAACCTGGTCGCGGCCGGCGGGCGCGTGCTCAATGTCACGGCACTTGGTGCCAGCGTGACTGCAGCGCGCGCCGCTGCCTATGCCGCCGTCGACAAGATCGACTGGCGGGGTGGCTTCTGCCGCCGCGACATCGGCTGGCGCGCGGTGGCACGGGAGAATCTTGAAAAAGCCCGTTAATACGTGTAATTATACGTATTATGAGAAAGCTTACGATCACAGTCGATGACGAAGTCTATTCGGGCCTGCACCGTCGCATAGGGCAGCGGAAGATAAGCAAGTTCCTGAATGATCTTGCACGTCCCCATGTGATTGGCGACGAACTCGACGCTGCATACCGCGACATGGCCGCTGATGAAGAGCGCGAGCAGGATGCGCTGGTGTGGTCGGAGGCGATGATCGCGGACGTCGCCGATGAGCCCCGATAACACGCCGCGCCGGGGCGAGGTCTGGTGGATCTCTTTCGACCCGTCGGTCGGTGGTGAAATTCGCAAAACCCGTCCGGCAATAGTTGTCTCAAATGATGCTTCAAACCGACACCTGAACCGACTTCAGGTCGTGCCGCTGACAAGCAATGTTGACAGGGTGTTCCCTTCGGAAGCGCTTGTTCTCTTGAATGGTGAACGCCGCAAGGCCTTGGCCGACCAGCTTACAACTGCCAGCAGGCAGCGACTGAGACAGCGCATCGGAAGCCTAAGCGATAGCGACATCAAGGCAGTCGAACGGGCGATAAGCACGCAACTCGGATTGGGCTGAATCCGACAAAAGGCAAGCTTAGCCGAAAGGATCGGGCGCAGGTCGGGCCGGTAGCGTCCCTTCCGCTGTGCGCATTTTGTGGTGTGCAAGCGAGCATCGGGGTGAACACAAGACGCCCCGGTCGCACCAGTAGGCGGGTCCATCGCCATCGAGCGCGAAACCGGGCGATCCATAGGCAAGGCCGCATTCGATACAGCGGGTGATTTCCGGGCGTGCAAGCATGCCGCACGCATAGCCGAAGCGCCGCCTTACGCCAAGCTCATGAATTGACGTTTACGTAAAAAGCCACTAGCGGGTGACGGTGAGTTCCTGCATATTTTCCGAAGCGCGCCAGAGGAGGGCAGTTCGGCATGTATCGTGCACCCGTCGAGGAAATCGCATTCACGCTGAACCACGTCGCGGGCATGAAAACCGCGCTGGAAGGCGGCCGGCTGGGCGATCTGTCGGAAGATCTGGTTGACGCGATCCTCAACGAGGCCGGCCGCTTTGCGACCGAGGAAGTCGCGCCGCTCTACAGAATTGGCGACGAGCATGGCGCGGTGCTCAAGGACGGCGAAGTCACAACGCCGCCCGGCTGGAAAGAGCTTTACAAAAGCTGGTGCGAAGGCGGCTGGAATTCCATCGCCGCACCCGTCGATTTCGGCGGCCAGGGCCTGCCCAACATGCTGCACGTCGCAGCACTCGAAATGTGGAACTCCGGTGCCATGGCCTTTGCCATTGGCCCGACGCTGACAATGGGCGCCATCGAAGCGCTCGACAAACACGCCTCCGACAACCTCAAGGCGACCTATCTGGAAAAGCTCGTCTCCGGCGAGTGGATGGGCACCATGAACCTGACCGAGCCGCAGGCCGGTTCCGATCTCAATGCGCTGCGTGCCCGTGCCGAGCCGGTTGGCGACGGCAGTTACCGTATCTTCGGCCAGAAGATCTTCATCACTTACGGCGAGCACGATTTCACCGACAACATCGTGCATCTGGTGCTGGCGCGCCTGCCCGACGCACCGGCCGGAACGCGTGGCATCTCGCTGTTTCTGGTGCCGAAATTCTTCGTCAATGACGACGGTTCGCTGGGCGAGCGCAACGACGTGGTCTGCGCCTCGATCGAGCACAAGCTCGGCATTCACGCCTCGCCCACCTGCACCATGATCTATGGCGACGGCACGCACGGCGCCAAGCCGGGCGCCATCGGCTGGCTGATCGGCGAGGAAAATCGCGGCCTCGCCTGCATGTTCACCATGATGAACAATGCCCGCCTTGCAGTCGGCATGCAGGGTGTCGCGGTGGCGGAAGCCGCTTATCAGCGCGCACTGGCCTACGCGCAGGACCGCCGGCAGGGTCGCGCCGAGGGCGATACCTCGGAGGGCATGAGCCCGATTGTCATGCACCCCGATGTGAAGCGCACGCTGGTCACCATGAAAGCGCTGACCCGCATTGCGCGCGCGATATCCTATTCCTGCGCGCATGCGATCGACATGGCGCATGCCGGCGAAGGCGATGACGCCCGCCACTGGAACGAGCGCGCCAACCTGCTCACGCCTATCGCCAAGGCGTTCTCCACCGATGTCGGTGTCGACGTGGCCTCGATGGGTGTCCAGGTTCATGGCGGCATGGGCTATATCGAAGAAACGGGTGCCGCGAGCCTGCTGCGTGATGCCCGCATCGCGCCGATCTATGAAGGCACCAACGGCATTCAGGCCATCGATCTCGTGATGCGCAAACTGCCGCTTGCCGGCGGCGAGCATGTCCACGGTTACATCGCCGAGCTGCGCGAGGATGTCGAGGCGCTGCGTAAGTCGAACCTGCCGGAACTTGGGCGTTCGGCCGACCGCATCTCGGCAGCACTCGATGATTTCGAGGGAGCGACCCGCTTCATTCAGGAGCAGCAAAAGGCGGGCGAAACGCAGACGGCCCTTGCCGGTGCGACGCCGTATTTGCGTTTGTTTGCTTTGGCTGCTGGCGGTGCCTATCTCGCGCGTGCGGCTGTCGCTGCCGGCGGCGGGGAACGTGCCAGCACGTGCCGCTTCTTCGCCGAAAACATGATTTCGGAAACGGCGGCCCTCAAATCGGCGGTCGTGGATGGCGCGGCCAGCCTCGCCGCCGCCGACGCAGCCTGAACGGGAGAACAACCGTGAGCGAACACGTCATCGTTGAGCGCCAGGGCGCCGCGCAGATCATCCGCATGAACCGGGGCGACAAGAAGAACGCGCTGACGCGCGCGATGTACGCCACTATGGCGGCGGCGCTGAATGCCTCGAATGACGACCCTGAAATCCGCGTCAACGTCATCATGGGCGTGCCCGGCGCGTTTTCGGCCGGCAACGACATCGCCGACTTCATGGTCATCGCCACCGGCGGCGACGGCGGCACCGAGGTTTTCGATTTCCTCTGCGCGCTGGCGACGCTGAAGAAACCGCTGATTTCGGCGGTCGACGGTGTCGCCGTCGGCATTGGCACCACGATCCAGTTTCACTGCGATCTGAGTTTTGCCACCCCTCGAACGGTTTTCCACACGCCCTTCACCGATCTCGGCATCATCCCGGAAGCCGGCTCGACGCTGATCGGCCCGGCCCTTCTGGGGCGGCAGGCCGCATTTGCCATGCTGGCGCTCGGCGAGCCTTTCCCGGCGGACAGGGCGCATCAGGTGGGCCTGATCTACAAGGTCGTCGCCGAGGACGCGCTGGAAGCCGAAGTGCTGGCCGCCGCGGCCCGCATCGCGGAAAAGCCGCCAACGGCGCTCGCCACCGCACGCCG
Source organism: Mesorhizobium sp. Z1-4 (assembly GCF_004000235.1). GTDB lineage: Bacteria > Pseudomonadota > Alphaproteobacteria > Rhizobiales > Rhizobiaceae > RCIO01. Next base: position 117,620 of record NZ_RCIO01000001.1, on the reverse strand, counting down.
GCTGATGGCGGGCGATACCGAAAAGCTGGTTGCCCGCATTACCGAGGAGGGGCAGCATTTTCGCAAATTGCTTGCTTCCGACGAGGCTAGGCAGGCCTTCATGAGCTTTATGTCCCGGAAGAAGTAGCCACCCGCCCTTGCGCCACGCACGCTGATTGAAAAGCACCAGACGCTTTTCAATCAGAATTCCGTTTGACACACCCGGTTGTAAAAATATTCTAACGGCAACCTCCGCGGACTCGTTTACGTGGACGAGGTCGTAGTCGGCGGGGGTGGAAAGCGCGCGTAGTAAGTCGGGCTTCTGTTTTGGGGAGGTGGTGCTAATCGTTATGAAATATAATTAGCGAGAATCATCTATTTTCTAAATACATTGGCGGCGGGTGCTTAGATTATGTGTGATTCGTTTCATGAACGAAGCGATGTTGGTATTAGAATTAAAAAATATGCGAATGAATTTGCGGAGGCGAAAACCGGTTTCGATATATTCAAGAACCTGAAAGATCTATGCTCTATTTATGGTTTTGAATGGTTCTCTATTGCCTCGTTTCCGTCTCCAATAGAGGAAACGTACAAACTCAGGGTATTTGTAAATAACTGGCATCCTGAATTGGTAGAGCGTATTTCCGCGGTTCCCGATTTCTGTAGTTTCGTCTCTGTGGTTCAGGTGCGGTCTTCAAATATACCCATAGTCCTTCGCTTCGATGATCTCAGCGAGAACACCGGCGAAAGAGGAATAAATGAGATTTTCCAGGAATATGGGCACGATTTCGCGCTTTTTCTGCCGCTCAGAAGCCTGACGGAGTTCAATGGTTCTGTAGCACTGTCCGGGCGCGGGGAAAGTCCCTCGGCTCAGGTGGTCATGGAAGTTGCCTACCTTTGCAACCATTTTCACGAGCCGCTGAACCAGATTGTCAAATCTCGCAGCTCTGCCGTCGAGAAGCTGAGTTCGACTCAGATTTCGATTCTGCAGCTGCTGGCGGAAGGCCATAACTCGAAAGAGTTGACTGGCAAACTCAGCATTTCTGCAAGCACGGTCAGTTACCACCTGCGTGGTGCGCTGGCTCTGCTGGGGGCTAAAACACCGGCGCATGCGGTCGCCATAGCCTGTATGAAGGGGCTGTTTCGTACTGCAGGTGGTTAACGAAGTATTGCCTGCTTTTCGAAATGAATTCTGGCCGCAAGACTGGATGTATTACGACAGTAAATCGGATTGAATATCCGAGCAGCAATATAGAAAGGCGAAACAGGCAAAGCAGAAGCTGACCAGCGGGTTGAATTGCGGCAATTCGTTGGAGGAAGCGCTGTGCAGATGATAAGGTGGCTTAATGTAACCGGTTTCTTGTCGGACCGAAGGGGAACGTCCGCAATAGAATTTGCTCTGATATTGCCTGTATTCGTGCTGATCCTGTTTGGATTGGTCGCATACGGAGTCTATTTCGGAGCTGCCAATTCGGTACAGCAATTGGCCGCAGATGCTGCCCGTGCAAGCATTGCCGGGCTCGATGAAGACGAACGCCGGAAGCTGGCTGCGTCTTACATTAACGACAATGCTTCCGGCTATATGTTGCTTGATGGCAGCCATGTGAGCGTCGATGTCACTTCCAGTGAACGCAGCCGCTCGCAATTTGATGTCTCGATATCGTACGATGCCGAGCGGCTTCCGATCTGGAACATGCATATCCCGCTGCCCCTGCCGGGCAAGGTGATACGGCGATCCTCGACGATCCGGATCGGGGGAATCTGAAATGGGGGCCCTGCTGGCCCTCGCGGGAACGGCCCGCAATGCCGCAAGCAACACGTCCGGCAACGTTGCCGTGGCGGGGTCGCTGTTCTTGTCTGTGGCGATAGCACTCGCCGCGGTGGCGGTCGACAGCGGTTCGATCTATCTGGAGCGCCGGCATGCCCAGAACACTGCGGACCTGACGGCGATAGCCGTCGCATCGCAGCTGTCGAAGGCTGAAGATATCGCGCGTGAAATGCTGGGGGCGAATGGATACAAAAACGTGTCCGTCAGCCTCGGAGAATGGGAGCAGCCCGTCGATACCCCGGCGGATTTGTCCGATCTTACCGCCGTGCTCGTCGAGATCGGCCGGTACAATGCCGACGCACAGCTTGTGCCTGAAGCCCGCTTTGTACCGGGTGAAACGCGGCCCAACGCTGTCCGCATTACGATGAAACGCCAGGGCGGGCTCTTTTTCGGGCGCGCAATCGTGGACGCGGTCGAAGTTTCGGCCGCCGGAACCGCCATGATTGCCAACCCGGCATCGATGTCGGTCGGGTCCACCTTGCTGAGTTTGGATGGCGGCATAGCCAACGCCATCCTGAACGGCGTGCTCGGCACCGATGTCTCGCTTCAGCTCGCGGACTACCGGTCGTTGGTTCAGGCCGATATCGGTCTTTTCCAGTTCTTCGATGCGTTGACGGGCGAACTGGAACTGGAGGCTCTTTCCTATGATGAGTTGCTTGAGGCCGAAGTTTCACTGGCGCAGCTTGCCAAGGTCGCCGAAGGTCTGGTCGGCAAGGTCGGAGCACGCCGTGCGCTGCGGCAGATCTGGTCGGATCCCGCCGCGGGCCGAAGTCGCGTTCGTCTCGCCAGGATAATCGACCTCGGCCGCTACGGTTCGCTCGCGGTGGGGCACGGACAGGCCGCTTTTCAGTCAGCCATGCCCGTCATGGATGCATTGATGGCTGCCGCCGGTGCAACCGGCACCCATCAAATAGAGCTGGACCTCGGGGCCTCGATCCCGGGAATCGCTCAACTTACGGCAAAGCTTGCAATCGGTGAGCGGCCGCAGGAAGCGCATTGGCTGTCAATTGGCGAAAACGGGGAAAAGGTGCGGACGGCACAGACCCGGCTGTTTTTGCTGGCCGATATCAACGCAGGCGTGGTCCGGGTGAGGTTGCCGGTTTATCTTCAGCTCGCTTATGCCGAAGCGGCCATTGAATCGGCCGAGTGCCACTCCGGCGGGTGGCTGAAGCCGAGAGTGGAGGTGGCTGTGCGCCCCGGGTTGGCCGAAGCATGGTTGGGTGACGTCGCGTCGGTTTCGCTGTCGGATTTCGAAACGCCTGCGCGGGTGAACAGCGCCACGATCATTGACACCGCCTTTCTGCGTGCGCACGCAATCGCAAACGTCGACATAGGAAATACCGCCGCCGAGACCGTTGTGTTTCGCTCAGCCGACATCGGAACGGGTGTTATCAAGCAGGTTTCGACCACCACGGCGGTTCAGTCGCTTGTCGGATCGCTGGTCGACAATATGAGACTGGACGTGAAGGTTGGCGGAATTGCTCTGACAACCCCCGACGCTGCGATGAACCTGGTCGCCAACGCCATTCGTCCCGTCGCGCAGCACCTCGACAAGGCCATTGTCGAGGTGCTGGCGCTGGCCGGCGTTCGGATCGGCGTGGCGGATGTGCAGGTCGGCGGCCTGGCCTGCAACCAGGCGGTGCTGGTGCAGTAGGTGGCCAGTAAGCGGTGGCGGACGCTGGTGTCGGCGAGCGTCGCGAGCCGGGATGTCCATTTCGCCCCGACAAGCTCAAGACGGGCCCTCCCGAATGTGGGAGGGTCAGGTGCGCTTTCCGTATGGCAGGCGAAGCCGCAACCCTACTACTATGGGCCCCCGGCCAAAGTGCGAAATCAGGCGGTCAAACTCACGGATACAACCGCGTCTTCCCCCATCCGTCCCCCTCTCGCGTGAACACAATCCGCTCGTGCAGCCGGAATGGCCGGTCGTGCCAGAATTCGATCTGGCTGGGCAGAATGCGAAAACCGGACCAGTAGGGCGGGCGGGGGATGTCGCCGATGGGGTATTTCAGCGTGTATTCGGCGACCGCCTTTTCCAGCGCCAGCTTGCTTTCCAGCGGCCGAGACTGTTTGGAGGCCCAGGCTCCGATGCGGCTGCCGCGCGGGCGCGACGCGAAATAGGCATCGGCCTCGCCGTCGCTCACCCTTTCCACCGGGCCGCGCACGCGCACCTGCCGGCGCAGGCTCTTCCAGTGAAAGCACATCGCGGCTTTCATCGACCCCAGAATTTCGGTGCCCTTGGCGCTTTCGAAATTCGTGTAGAAGACAAAGCCACGCTGGTCATGCCCCTTGAGCAGCACCATGCGTACGTCGGGCAGGCCGTCTTCGTCGACAGTTGCGAGCGCGACCGCGTTGGGGTCGTTCGGCTCGCTTTTTGCGGCATCCGCCAGCCAGTCCGAAAACAGCGCGATCGGCTCTGCGCGCGCCGCGAAGTCATCGGTTGTTAACCCTGTTTCAGTCATAATCGCAGCCTTGGGATTTCTGTTTCCGGGGAGATGGCTGATTGTCGCGTCGTGCGCAAGTGTTGCGGGTGCTGTGCCATGCGTTCGCCTTGCCGCGCCCTGCAGTCGGGCTTCTGTTGGCCGCCATTGTCAGCGGCTGTGCCGGCGGCGTTGACCTTGACCGTCTCGGTACCGACCGCTCGATCATAACCAATTCCGTGGTCCAGCATACGGGCCAGCAGCCTGATACGCGTGTGTCAGACGAGGCGGCGATCCGCGCTGCAGTCTCCGCATGGCCGCCCGACGAGGCCCCGCCCCAGACCGTACCGTGGGTCAACGCCAATACCGGGTCCAGCGGTGCAATCGCGCGGCTGGCGGATTCGCGCGACGGACCGCGCCGCTGCCGCCTGTTCAGTGCCACGCGCGACAGCTTCACCGGCAGCACGCGCTATCGCGGCAAGGCCTGCATCGGCGAGGGTGGCTCCTGGACGGTGTCTGAACTCGTCCAGGGCTGAAATCCGCGCCAGAACACCGGAAATACGGCCGGAATACTGGAATTTCTTCCTAGCAATGCGCATATAACGTGGTGACTTGATCCCCGGCACTCCGGTATTGGCAACCCATGCGTGATCCTTATGACGTTCTGGGCGTCCCGCGTGACGCCTCGCACAAAGACATAAAGTCGGCCTATCGCAAGCTGGCCAAGCAGTATCATCCGGATCAGAACCCGGATGATGCGAAGGCCAAGGAACGCTTTGCGGAGGCCAACCAGGCCTATGAGGTCGTTGGCGACGAAAAGAAGCGCAAACAGTTCGACCGCGGCGAGATCGACGCGACTGGCAAGCCCCGCTTCCAGGATTTCCATGCCGCCGGTGGCGGGGACCCGTTCGCAGGCTTCCGCCAGCAGGGCGGTGGCCCGGGCGGTGCGCGCCATTTCGAATTCCGCACCTCGGGATTCGATGGCAACGACATCTTCTCCGAAATTTTCGGCGACGCATTCGGCCGCGGCGGCGGGCCGGGCGCCGGCCCCGGTGCCGGTGCACAAAGCCGCGGTGGACCTAAGCCTGCCGATCTCAATGTCAATCTCGACGTCACGCTGGAAGACGTGATCAAGGCCTCGAAGGTAACGGCTGCGTTTCCCGACGGGCGCAAGCTCGCCGTCAAGCTGCCCGCCTATGTCGAGGACGGTCAGACGATCCGCCTGAAAGGGCAGGGCGATCCCTCACCCTTCGGCGGGCGTGGCGATGCTCTGGCCAAGATTCGCTTCAGGCGGCATCCGCGCTACCGGATTGAAGGTCGAGACCTTCATGTCGATGTTCCCGTCGACCTTTCGGATGCCGTGCTCGGAGCGAAAGTTCCTGTCGAAACGCCTGACGGCAAGGTCGCCGTCAGTGTACCGCCGGGCTCGAGTTCGGACCGTGCTCTGCGGCTTAAGGGACGTGGTTTGCCGGTCAAGACCGGCGGCCGCGGCGACCTCTACGCCAATGTCCGCATCATGCTGCCGAAGGATGATGTTGAGCTCGAAGCGCTGATGAGGAAGCGGCAAGGCTGAGCCAACCGCTCCCCGCTTGATGGCGTCCATGCCCTGTGCGATAGGCTTGTTCGTGAAAAATCACGAGGGAGTTTCATGGCATGAGCGGTGGCAACGGCCTGATGGCGGGCAAACGGGGTCTCATCATGGGCGTCGCAAACAACCGGTCGATCGCATGGGGTGTGGCCAAGGCTCTGCAGCGCGAGGGCGCGGAATTGGCGCTCACCTACCAGGGCGATGCCTTCCGTAGACGCGTCGAGCCGCTCGCCGAGGAACTGGGCGCGATCGTCGCCGGCGATTGCGATGTCACCGACATGGCTTCCGTCGATGCCGTGTTCGACGGGCTCAAGGCGAAATGGGGCAAGCTCGACTTCCTCGTCCATGCGATAGCCTTTTCCGACAAGGACGAGCTCGACGGCCGCTACGTAGAAACCACCCGCGAAAACTTCCAGCGCACGATGGATGTTTCGGTCTATTCCTTTACTGCGGTTGCCAAACGCGCCGAGGCGCTGATGGCGGACGGCGGCTCCATGCTGACGCTGACCTATTACGGCGCCGAAAAGGTGATGCCGCACTATAATGTCATGGGCGTTGCCAAGGCTGCGCTTGAGGCGAGCGTGCGATATCTCGCGGTCGATCTCGGCGGCGGCGGCATCCGCGTCAATGCGCTCTCGGCCGGTCCCATCAAGACGCTTGCGGCGTCGGGCATCGGCGACTTCCGCTACATTCTGCGCTGGAACGAGTATAATTCGCCGCTCAAGCGCGTGGTCACGATCGAGGAAGTGGGCGATTCCGCGCTTTACCTGCTGTCGAACCTGTCGCGCGGTGTCACCGGCGAGGTGCTTCATGTCGATTCGGGCTATCACGTCGTCGGCATGAAAGCGGTCGATGCGCCGGACATCTCGGTGGTGAAGGAATAGGTCACCGTTCGCTTCCGACATGCTCCCTCACGCTTATTTCGTCCGGCACGGCCTGACCGACTGGAACGCCGAGGGGCGTTTCCAGGGCCAGACCGACACTGACATCAACGAAACCGGCCGCCGTCAGGCGGACCGCAACGGGGCGCGGCTGGCCGAACTGATCGGCACCGCAGAGGGTTTCGATTTCGTCGCCAGCCCGAAACGGCGCACCCGCGAAACGATGGAGCGCGTCCGGGCCGCGATGGGCCTGCCACGCGAGGGCTACCGCACCGACGACCGCCTGATCGAAATGCACTATGGCGACTGGGAGCGTTTTACGCTCGCCGAGATCGAACAGCGCACGCCCGGAAGTTCTGAAGCGCGGGAAGGCGACAAATGGCACTATCGTCCGCCGGGCGAGAAGGCCGAGAGCTATGAACTTCTGGCGGAGCGCATTTCGCCGTGGCTGGCGGAACTGAAGCAGCCAACGTTATGTGTAACGCATGGCGGCATCATCCGGGTGCTGTTCAGGCTGATCGAGGGCTGGCCGGTCGAAGCGGCCTGCAAGGATCCGGTGCCTCAGAACCGGATACTCGAACTTAATGAAGGGCGGCTTCGCTGGCTCTAGCCTTACGGAAGAAACATATCCGTAATCTGGTTCACGCCTTCGCGCGCGTCATAGGCAATGGCGACCACGACGCCTTCGGACAGAACGCTCATGTCCATCTCGGCCGGCAGCTTGTAGGTTTTGCCGTCATCCAGCGTGATCGTCATCTCATCGGTGTTGAGCTGTTTGATCTCGCCTTCAGTGTTGCCGGCAAGAGCGCCAGAAACCATCAACATCAGTGCCCCGGCTGCGGCAATCAATCTGCGCATTCCCGTATTCCTTGATCTTTTCGCCTGCCTTCGGCAAGCGTGCCCCGGCCCCAATCCGTACACAGGCACAAACACACCGAATGTGTCAAAATTACTTCGCGCCGTGCGGTTTGACCACAACGCCGTTCAACAATAGAAGCGTGGGCGATCGGCACCATCCGCGCGGACGCTTTTCTAATGTCGCACAACAGTTTCGGCCATCTCTTCCGGGTTACGACCTGGGGCGAAAGCCATGGAGCCGCGCTCGGCTGCGTGGTGGACGGCTGCCCGCCCGGCATTCGCTTCACGGTCGCCGACATTCAGGCCGAGCTCGACCGCCGCAAGCCTGGAAAGTCCCGATTCGTCACGCAGCGCCGCGAGGCGGATGAGGTGAAGGTACTGTCCGGCTTCATCGAAGACGGCGATATGCTGGTGACGACAGGCACTCCGATCTCGATGATGATCGAAAACACCGATCAGCGCTCCAAGGATTATGGCGAGATTGCCCGCCAGTACCGGCCGGGCCATGCCGACTATACCTATGATGTGAAGTACGGGGTCCGCGACCACCGCGGCGGCGGGCGCTCGTCCGCTCGAGAAACGGCGGCGCGCGTGGCAGCTGGCGCGCTTGCCCGCAAGGTTGTGCCTGGCCTTGTTGTTCGCGGCGCACTCGTCGGCATGGGTAAAAAAGAGATCGACCGCGCCAATTGGAACTGGGATTTCGTCGGTGACGCGGAAAATCCTTTCTTCACGCCGGACCCTGCTTCGGTTTCGGTTTTTTCCGATTATCTCGACGGCATCCGCAAGGACGGTTCCTCTGTCGGCGCTCTGATCGAGGTCGTGGCCGAGGGCGTGCCGGCCGGCCTCGGCGCGCCTGTCTACGCCAAGCTCGATCAGGACATCGCCTCGAACCTGATGTCGATCAACGCGGTGAAGGGCGTCGAGATCGGCGACGGCTTTCAGACGGCGCGCATGACCGGCGTCGAAAACGCCGACGAAATGCGCATCGGCAATGACGGCCAGCCGGTTTTCAACTCAAACCATGCCGGCGGCATTCTGGGCGGCATCTCGACCGGACAGCCGGTGGTGGCGCGTTTTGCCGTCAAGCCGACATCCTCCATCCTCACGCCGCGCAAGTCGATCGACGCTGACGGCAGGGAAGTCGAGGTCGTCACCAAGGGCCGTCACGACCCGTGTGTCGGCATTCGCGCTGTCCCGATCGGCGAGGCGATGGTTGCCTGCGCGATCGCGGACCACTATTTGCGGCATCGTGGCCAGACCGGCCGCGTGTAAAGGACCGGCGATGTTGGCTTACGACCAGAAAAAAGTTGTCGATGCGCTTCGTGCATTCGAGCGCGGGGAAATTGTGGTGGTCATGGACGATGACGGCCGCGAGAACGAGGGCGACCTGATCGTTGCGGCCACGCACTGCACGCCGGAAAAGATGGCGTTCATCGTGCGCCACACTTCCGGCATCGTCTGTACGCCGATGACGCGCGATGCGGCCCGCCGCCTCAACCTGGCGCCGATGGTTGCCGAAAACGATGCGCCGCACTCGACCGCTTTCACGATCTCGGTGGATTTCAAGCACGGCACCACGACAGGTATTTCCGCCGACGACAGAACGCTGACGGTCCGCAATCTCGCCAATCCGAATGTCGGTGCGGGCGATTTTGTCCGGCCAGGTCACATCTTTCCGCTGGTTGCGCGCGAGGGCGGCGTCCTGATGCGCTCCGGCCATACCGAAGCAGCGGTCGATCTGTGCCGGCTCGCCGGATTGCCCGAAGTCGGCGTTATCTGCGAACTGGTCAACGATGACGGCTCCGTCATGCGCGGACCGCAGGTCAGCTCTTTTGCCGATGCGAATGGCCTGAAGCAGGTTTCGGTTGCCGATCTGATCGCCTACCGCCAGCGGCAGGAATCTCTAGTGCATCGTGTCGACACGTTCGACCTTGAAACCGCAGGCGGGCCGGCAAAGGCATTCACCTACTCCGTGCCGTGGGATGCCATGCACCATCTGGCGGTCGTGTTCGGCGACATACGCGACGGCATCGAGGTGCCGGTGCGCCTCCACAGCGAGGATATCGTGGCAGACGTGTTCGGAGCCGAGAGCAAGCTGGACGAGATGATCGCTGAAATGGGCAAGGGCGGCCGCGGCGTCATCGTCTATCTGCGCAAAGGGTCGGTAGGCGTTGCGCACCAGCCCCGCAGCCGCCCCGCAGCCGAGGACGGCGAAGGCCATGACGAGGCGGTGACGCGCGAGAATGAATGGCGGGAGATCGGGTTGGGCGCACAGATACTCCGCGATCTGGGCATTTCATCCATCCGGCTGTTTGCTTCGCGCGAGCGCCACTATGTCGGCCTCGAAGGCTTCGGCATCGAAATCGCCTCGACCGAGATCCTTTAGGCCAGGGGCGGGCAGGCCCGCCGCACCGCCCCAGCTCTTGACCGGTTCTATTCCGCAGGCTGTGTCGCCGGATCCGGCACCGCGGTCATGCGCCTGCCGCTCAGCAGGCGCTGTCCGAGCAATACCACCGACAACGCGATGGATGCGGACAAGACCGATACCCAGAAGCCATGTCGCGGCCCCAGATTGTCGACGACCCATCCGGCCAGGAATGCGCCGAGAGCCATTCCGATACCGATACCGGTCATCACCCAGGTGACACCCTCGGTGAGCATCGATTCGGGCACCCGGCGCTCAATCAGGCCGAACGCCGTGATGAAGGTTGGCGAAATTGCCAGGCCGCTGACGAATACTGCCGTTGCAAGCAGCGGTACGGTTCCGGTGAAGAACAGCAATGGCACCTGCGTGAGTGCAACGACACCCACGGCTACGGCAAACTGCTTCTGAAGCGGCGTTGTGAGTTTCAGCGCGCCGAGGACGAGACCTAGGACGAACGAACCGACGGCATAGACGCCGACTACCAGGCTGGCGGCATTGGGCTGGCCGAGTTCTTCCGTGATTGCCACGGCGCTGACCTCAGCGGTAGCGAATATGGCTCCCACAAAGATAAGCGCCAGGGTGACGATCTGAACCGCCGGAAGACGGATCGCCGAGCCGGTAGCCCTTTGATCGGCGGATCTCAATTTGGGTTCGCTCGACCGCTGTATGATGAAGGCGGCGGTGCCGATGGTGAGAAGTACAGTACTCGCCAGGATGCCGGCTTCCGGAAACACCGAAACCGCCAGCCCGACAGAAAGCGATGCACCGGCAATGTACATCATTTCATCCATCGAAGATTCGAACGCAAAGGCGGTATTCAGTTCTGGCTTGCCGCGGAAAATCTCGGTCCAGCGCGCACGGATCATCGCCGGCATGCTGGGCATTGCAGCGGCGAAAAATCCCGCGACAAACAACGTCCATGTTGACCAGTTCTGGTTTGCCGCGATCATCAGCGCGGTGAACGCGATGACGGAGACGAGCGTGGCCGGAACGACAATGGAGGCCTGGCCGTAGCGATCGACAAGGCGTGAGATCTGCGGCGAAACCAGAGCATTGGTCAGCGCGTAGGTCGCCGAGACCGCGCCCGCAAGCCAGTATTCGCCATGGGTCTGAGACAGCATGGCCACGATGCCGATCGGTGCCATTGCGATCGGCAGTCGGGCCACGAATCCGGCCGCCGCGAAGCCCTTTGCGCCGGGCGCGCGAAAGATGTCCCTGTAAAGGTTGGGCATGGAGTTTCTCCTCGATTCGCGGCGCGGGATGATCTACATACGCTGCGTATGTATTCAGGTAATTTCATACGAGGCGTATGTCAATTGGCATACGAGGCGTATGTCGATTAGGACAGAAGATGGCCCATCGACCCAGAGCCGAGATGATTGCCGAAACCCGTTCGAAGCTGATTTCGGCGGCGCGCCGCGCTTTCGGGACGGTCGGGTATGCCGACGCCTCGATGGACGACTTCACCGCTGAAGTGGGGCTGACGCGGGGTGCGATATACCATCACTTCGGAGGCAAAAAGGGCCTGCTGGAAGCGGTGGTAACTCAGATCGATGCCGAGATGACAGTCAGGCTGAATGCCGTTTCGGCAAAGGCTTCCAGCCCCTTGCTTGGCTTCGTGGAAGAATGCGTTGCCTATATCGAGATGGCTCTGGAACCGGAAATCCAGCGCATCGTTCACCGCGACGGACCGGCCGTGCTGGGCGACCCGTCGCGCTGGGCAAACCAGGATGGCTGTATCGCCGCTTTGGCGGCGAATGTGACCCGGTTGCAGGACGAAGGCTATTTCAGGCATGACATTACACCGGCGGCCGCGGCCCGGCTGATCAACGGCGCTTCGCTTCATGCCGCCCAGTGGATCGCCAATTCGGATGAGCCTGAATCTGTCTCCGCCGACGCGGTAAGGGTTTTCAAGGCGATGCTGGACGGATTGCGCACGGACAGGGGCGAGGATGGGTGATCAGGTCAAACGGACGGCAGTAGCAGCCGCGCTGGGTTGGATTGTTGCCGCGACCTCCTCGGTGCACGCTGCAGAGCAATATGCGATCGACACCCCTGCGCCAGTGAGCATGCTGTTGAACGCTGGCGATAGTTCATTTGCCGTTCTGCGCGACGGTGCGACCTACAGGCTCGCGCGCTGCGAAATCAGGATCGTCTGTCTGGCATCGGCACGAGTTTCCGGGCTGCCGCCCAAGGCGCCCGGTGATGGCCTTCCCGATGGCCGCATCGCCAGCGCCTCCTCGGGTGACGTAAGGCAGGCCTGGTACGGCCGCCCGACCACACGTTATGACCACGCCGTCCTGGGCGACGGTATCGAAGCGGGCTCGCTCGTCGCACGAGATGCTGCAGGCCAGCTGCACGAGCTTGTTCTGCCCGAGAGCCATGTGTTCGAAGACATCACCCCGCGCATCGCGGATCTCGATGGCGACGGCCGCAACGAGATCGTCGCGATACGGTCATCGCTCGCACGTGGCGGCGCGGTGGCAGTTTATGGCCTGCGCGACGGCGAGCTGAAACTTCTCGATGCATCGGCCGAGATTGGCCGCAGCCGCCGCTGGCTCAACGTGGCCGGCATCGCCGGCTACCACGGTGCAGGCAGGCCGGTCGTCGCCTGGGTGGAAACTCCGCATATCGGCGGCACGCTCAAGATGGCGACGTTCGAAAACGGCAGGCTCAAGCGCTTCGGCAAAAACCGCACGGGTTTCTCCAATCATTTCATCGGTTCGCGCGAGCAGCAGTTGTCCGCGACTGGCGACTTCACCGGCGATGGCCGGCTTGACCTCGCACTGCCCAGCGCTGACCGCCGTTCGATTGTCTTTGTCTCGAGAGGGGCGATTGCCAGAACCCGCTTGCCCGGTCGCGTCGCCACCGCGCTCTCCAATGTGGGGGGTGCCATCGTGACGGCAGACGATAATGGTACTCTGCTTGCAGTGATTCCCTGATCTGCCGGCATAGGCACACAGGTAAGAAGACGAGGAGTGAGTTCGAAGATGTGGGATTTCGATATCGGCAGGACACTGGGCATGATGGTTCGCACCTGGCCGTTCATCCTGCTGCGGCTGGTCGTCTATTTTTCCATCACCCTGGCTTACGTGCTGGCGACGGGTGTAGGGGCCGGGGTTGGCTTCGGGCTGGGCCACGTGTTCGCAGACGCCGATGGTCCGGCAGGCTTTGCCGTCTTCGGCGGTCTCGGTGGCATCGTCGTCGTCTCTGTCGTGCTCTACTGGCTGCGCGAATACATCCTCTACATGGTCAAGGCCGGGCATATCGCGGTTCTGGTCGAATTGATCGAGGGCAGGGAACTGCCCGCAGGAAAAAGCCAGATCGATCATGCCCGCGCTGTCGTGACCGAGCGTTTCGGCGAGGCCAATGTTCTCTTCGTGGTGGACCAGTTGGTGAAAGGCGCCATCAGGGTCATCACCGGTCTGCTGGGCGGCATAGCGCGTTTTCTGCCGATCCCCGGCCTCAACGGTCTTGTGGGTTTCATCAACACCGTCATCCGGCTGTCCCTGACCTATGTCGACGAAGTGCTGCTCGGCTACAATATCCGCATCAATTCACGCGACCCGTTCGATACCGCGCGCCAGGGTGTCGTTCTTTATGCCCAAAACGGCATGGTGATGGTCAAGAACGCGGTCTGGCTGGCATTGTTCATGTGGGTGCTGGCGCTGCTGGTGTTCCTCCTGATGCTGGCGCCGGCCGCTGCGGTCCTCTACGTCATGCCGGGGCAGCTTGCGGGCTGGTCGTTTGTGCTGGCCATCATCTTCGCCTGGGCCATCAAAGCCGCATTGATCGAACCATTTGCGATCGCCGCACTCATGCAGGTCTATTTCCGTGTGATCGAAGGCCAGGTACCGGACCCGGAATGGGATCAGCGGCTCGCGGGCGCCTCCAGCCACTTTCGCGAATTGAAGGAGAAGGCGGTGTCGTCTTTCGGCGGGCGCCCGTCCGCGGCCGAAGGTGCGTGACCTGTTGAACACGCGCCGCGCGGCTGTGTCCGCGATGGTCAATCGCGCCTCAAGCGCCTATATCGGGGCATGACGACGCGCCTCTACACGCACCCGATCTACCTTGAGCACCTGACGCCGACCGGCCACCCAGAGCGGCCCGACCGGCTTCGCGCCATCGCGCAGGCTTTGCAGGACGAGCGCTTCGATGCGCTCGACCGAAAGGAATCGCCGCCGGGAGACCCCGACGCCATTCTCCTGGCGCATCCGCTGTCGTATCGCGAGAAGGTCGAAGCGGCTATCCCGACCGAGGGCCTTGTGCGCATCGATGCGGACACCTCGGCCAGTCCGAAAAGCTGGGAGGCGGCGCTGACCGCGATCGGCGCGGCAACGGCTGCCGTGGACGACGTGTTTTCGGGTGCCGCCGATAACGTATTCGTCGCGTCGCGTCCCCCGGGGCATCATGCCGAGCGCGAAACGGCGATGGGCTTTTGCCTGTTCAACAATGCGGCGATCGCCGCGCGTCACGCGCAGCGCAAGCATGGCGCCGAGCGGGTCGCGATTGTCGACTGGGACGTGCACCATGGCAACGGCACGCAGGACATTTTCTGGCACGACCCGAGCGTGCTTTATTGTTCCACGCACCAGATGCCGCTTTATCCCGGCACGGGCGACAGGCACGAAACCGGGGCCGGCAACATCGTCAACGCGCCGCTCGCCGCCGGTGACGAGGGCGAGGCCTTCAAGGACGCGATGCGCACGCGCGTTTTGTCGGCAATCGATGCCTTCAAACCGGACCTGATCATCATTTCGGCGGGTTTCGACGCGCATCACCGCGACCCGCTGGCCGAGATCAATCTCGTTGAAGACGATTTCGACTGGGCAACGGGCGAACTTCTGGAACGGGCGGGGCGGTTCTGTTCGAACCGGCTCGTCAGTCTGCTTGAGGGCGGTTACGACCTGCAGGGGCTTGCAACGTCGACTGCAGCTCATGTCAGCCGCCTGATGAAGGGATAAGAAATGGCCGAGAACGGCAACGACGATATCAAGACAATGACCTTCGAGAAGGCGCTTGAGGCGCTCGAAAAGATCGTCGAGGACCTGGAGCGTGGCGACGTGCCGCTGGACGAATCCATCCGCACCTATGAGCGCGGCGAGGCGCTGAAGGCGCATTGCGACAAGCTGCTGAAGGCAGCCGAAGACAAGGTCGAGAAGATCAGGCTGTCGCGCGAAGGCAAGCCTGAGAGTACGGTGCCGCTCGACGGCGACATGTAATCGCCGCCTTTACCGCCACAATTCTGGCGTCAGAACGAGCAGGGAGCGAAGATATGTGCCGCAATATCAAACCGCTGTTCAACTTCGAGCCGCCGGCAACGCGTGACGAAATCCACGATGCCGCGCTGCAGTTCGTGCGCAAGGTGAGCGGCTCGACCCGGCCTTCCAGGCGCAATGAAGCAGCGTTCGATCGCGCCGTTATGGCGATCACCGCAAGCGTCCATGAATTGCTGGACGCGATGGAAACCGCGCAACCTCCGAAGAACCGCGAGGAAGAGGCCGAGAAGGCGCGCGCCCGCTCCACCGCACGTTTTGCGCGCGCCGAAGCCTGAATGTCGGGGCCTCGCTGACTTGACAGGTGCCGGCAGCCGACCCATCTTAGCTAGACTTAGCTAAGGAGAAATGCCGTGAGCACGGTCAACATGCTCGAAGCTAAGACCAAGCTGTCCAAGCTGGTTGAGGCGGTAGAGTCGGGAGCGGAGAGCGAGATCATCATCGCCCGCAATGGAAAGCCTGCCGCCAAGCTGGTTCCGCTCGACGCCGCTCCGAAGCAGAAGCGTCGGCTTGGCTTGGCCCGCGGAAAATATCCGCCGCTGGATTTCGAGGCCTTTCAGGCATTGGACGCCGAGGTTGAGGCATTGTTTTACGGCGGAGCCACGAAAGAGAAGTGAGACTTCTCCTCGACACACATATTGCGGTGTGGCTGACAAACACGCCCGAACGCCTGTCGAACCAATTGCGTGCTGCGATCGAAGACCCGGCAAATCAGGTAGCTGTTTCAGTCGTGGCGGTTTGGGAAATTGCCATCAAGCGTGCTCTTGGCCGTTCGGACGCTCCGCCGCTGTCAGCTCATCAGGCCGTCAACGAGTTCGCCGCCGCAGATTTCCACATGCTGGACGTAACGGCTCCCCACGCCGCCTTTGTGGAACGTTTGCCATTGATCCATGCCGACCCATTCGACCGGATGATGATTTCGCAGGCAATCATCGAAAACATGCAACTCGTGACATATGATCGCCAGCTGTCGCGCTACGATGTTGCCATGCTGACATGGTGATTGCGAAATGAGCTTCTTTCCCGGCAACGACCCTCAACCCGGCGACGCTTTCGCCTGCGATGCCATCGAAACGCTGATCATTCCGAATGCGCGCGACATCGGCGGTTTCGAGGTTCGCCGGGCTTTGCCCACGGCGCGCCGGCGGCTTGTCGGGCCGTTCATCTTCTTCGACCGAATGGGTCCAGCTGTTTTGCGCGCGGGCGAGGCAATGGATGTACGCCCGCACCCGCACATCGGGCTTTCCACTGTTACTTACCTGTTCGACGGGCAGATACGGCACCGGGATTCGCTCGGTACCGAGATGGTGATTGCGCCCGGCGATGTGAACCTGATGACGGCCGGTCGCGGCATCGTTCACTCCGAGCGGTCGCCGGAAGAACTGCGCGGCGGCCCGCTTTCGCTCTCAGGCCTGCAGACATGGCTGGCGCTGCCCGATCACCGAGAGGAGATCGCGCCGGCATTCGACCACACACATGCCGGTGACCTGCCGGAGCTTGAGGGCGACGGAGCGCATGCGCGGGTCGTCATCGGGGCGTTTCACGGCAAGGCCGCGCCGGTACGTACGGAAACCGAAACGCTCTATGTCGATATCCGGCTGGAGCCGGGCGCGCGGCTGCCGATCCCGGCCGATGCCGAGGAACGCGCGATCTATGTACTGCAGGGCAACCTTGTCATCGCAGGCGACAGGTTTCCCTCCGACCGGCTGATCGTCTTCAAGCCCGGCGCAGAGATTGTCATCGAGGCAGCGTCGGCAGTGCATCTGATGCTGTTCGGCGGCGCGTCGCTGGGTTCGAAGCGCTACATCTGGTGGAACTTCGTTTCCTCCTCGAAAGAGCGCATCGAGCAGGCGAAGGAAGAATGGCGTACGGGGCGATTCGACATCGTTCCGGGCGATGAGGAGGAGTTCGTTCCGCTGCCGGAGAGGTGAGCGCGACGTGCCTTGGTGCGGCCACTGCACGCGTTTACTTTCCGCCTGTCAGTGCTTATGTCCAGAGAGTTATGTAACACAGCGCCGAGCCTGAATTGAGTAACCAACCTGCCACGCCGCTGCTGGACCGTGTCCGCATCCCCGGTGATCTGAGACAGCTTGAGGAAGCCGAACTTCCTCAACTCGCCGATGAACTGCGCACCGAACTGATCGACGCTGTGTCGCAGACGGGGGGGCATCTCGGCGCGGGGCTTGGCGTCGTGGAGCTCACAGTCGCGCTTCACTACGTTTTCAACACGCCGGATGACCGCGTCATTTGGGACGTCGGCCACCAGGCCTATCCGCACAAGATTTTGACGGGCCGGCGCGAACGCATTCGAACGCTGCGGCAGGAAGACGGCCTCTCAGGCTTCACCAAGCGGGCGGAAAGTGAATACGACCCCTTCGGGGCCGCGCACTCCTCCACGTCGATTTCGGCCGGCCTCGGCATGGCCGTGGCACGTGATTTCGATGGCCGCAAAAACCATGTGATATCGGTGATCGGCGACGGAGCCATGTCGGCCGGCATGGCCTATGAGGCGATGAATAACGCTGGCGCGCTTGATGCGCGGCTGATCGTGATCCTCAACGACAACGACATGTCGATCGCCCCGCCTTCGGGTGCGATGAGCGGCTATCTCGCGCGCCTCGCCTCAGGCGGCACCTATGCCGGCGTGCGCGACTTCGGCAAAAAGCTGACCGGGTATCTCGGCCGCCGCATCGACCGCGCGGTGACGCGGGCAGTCGAGCATGCGCGCGGTTACGTAACCGGCGGCACGCTGTTCGAAGAACTGGGCTTTTTCCATATCGGCCCGATTGACGGCCACAATCTCGAACATCTGATACCGGTGCTGCGCAATGTGCGCGACCACGGCAATGGGCCTGTACTCATTCATGTGATGACGCAGAAGGGCAAGGGTTACGCGCCCGCCGAAGCCGCAGCCGACAAGTATCATGGCGTGTCGAAATTCGACGTCATCACCGGTGCGCAGGCCAAGGCACCCGCAAATGCGCCGAGCTACACCAAGGTTTTTGCACAAAGCCTGATCCAGGAAGCGGAAGCTGACGACAAGATTGTCGCGGTGACCGCGGCGATGCCCTCCGGCACTGGGCTTGATCTGTTCGAGCAGGCGTTCCCCAAGCGCATGTTCGACGTCGGCATTGCCGAGCAGCACGCGGTAACCTTCTGCGCCGGCCTGGCGACTGAAGGTTACAAGCCGTTTGCAGCGATCTATTCGACGTTCCTGCAGCGTGCTTACGATCAGGTTGTGCACGATGTTGCGATCCAGAAACTGCCGGTGCGTTTCCCCATAGATCGCGCCGGATTTGTCGGCGCAGACGGCCCAACGCATTGCGGCGCATTCGACGTCGCTTATCTCGGCTCCCTCCCGGGTTTTGTCGTCATGGCCGCCGGCGACGAAGCCGAACTCAAACATATGGTGCGCACCGCCGCTGCCTACGATGAAGGCCCGATCGCCTTCCGCTACCCGCGCGGCAACGGCGTCGGCGTCGATATGCCGGAGCGCGGCGCGGTGCTGGAGATCGGCAAGGGCCGTATCTTGCGAGAGGGCAGCAAGGTCGCGCTACTGTCCTTCGGTACGCGCCTTGCCGATTGTCTCTCCGCGGCCGAGGAACTGGACGCTGCAGGGCTTTCGACCACCGTTGCCGACGCGCGCTTCGCCAAGCCTCTGGACACCGACCTCGTCGATCGTTTGGCCCGCAACCACGAGGTGCTGATCACGGTCGAGGAAGGGTCCGTCGGCGGTTTTGCAAGCCACGTGTTGCAACATCTTGCTCACACCGGCCAGCTCGAAAACGGGCTCAAGATACGGCCGTTGGTTCTGCCGGACGCCTTTGTCGATCATGCCAAGCCGGAAAAGATGTATGCCGATGCCGGGCTCGACAGTGCCGGTATCGTGCGCACCGTATTCGGCGCCCTGGGTCAGGCCGACAAGTCCGCGCGCGCCTGAACCGTTGGCAAATTGCTAACCCTTTCATTTGGCGGATTCTTAGCAGCTGGCTGCTAGTCAGTTCTTCGGACAGGGAGAACTGGTATGATGCGCGCCAAATGTCTGGCGGCTGGGTGTTTTTTGGCAGCGCTGCCGTCGCTGGCGGGAGCTGCCCCGGATTATGATTCCGCTTTGGAAGAGGCTGCAACCAAACTTGCTGTAAGCAAGCTCGGCCAGTTGCGCGGTGGCTTCTCGGATGAAAACCGGCCCAGATTCTACCGCCCCGCAAAGGCTGCGCCGGAAAACGACACTGCCGACAAGGACGGCTGGAAGGACGGGCTGGCACCGGCGACCGAACTGCCGCGCGTGACGATTGGCAAGCCCTGAGCCCACACGCCGCTTGCCTTGGCTGACGCCATTCGCCATTGAGAGCCATGCAATCGGTTCCGGCTCATTCGACGAAGTTCAGGCTCGACGACCTGCTGGTCCGGCGCGGGCTTTTCGAAAGCCGCTCGCGCGCCCGCGATGCTATTTTGCGCGGCACGGTTTCGGTCGATGGCGCGGCCGCCGCCAAACCCGGAAAACCCGTATCCGCAAATGCCGAGATATCGGTTGAAGATCCTGCAAGGCACTATGTTTCGCGTGCCGCTCTCAAGCTTGTTGCGGGGCTGGACCATTTCGGCTTTGACCCGTCGGGAAAGCTGGCGCTCGATGTCGGCGCGTCCACTGGCGGCTTCACGCAGGTGCTGCTGGAACGCGGTGCAGGTCATGTGATGGCGATTGACGTCGGGCACGGTCAGATGCGGCCCGAGCTTGCCGCCGATCCGCGCGTCACCAATATCGAGTGCCTGAATGTACGCGAACTGACGTCCGCTCATCTCGACGGCCAGTCGCCCGAGATTGTCGTCTGCGATGTGAGCTTCGTTTCGATCCGCCTGGCGCTTCCGCTCGCACTGGGCCTTGCGGCGGAGGGTGCATATGGCGTCTTCCTCGTGAAGCCGCAATTCGAGGCAGGCAGGGAGCAGATCGGCAAGGGCGGCATCGTCGATGCTGCGCTCGGCGAACGCATCGCGGGGGAGATGTCCGACTGGCTCGATGGCCAGACCGGCTGGCGGTCCCTTGGCGCCATTCCATCGCCAATCGAGGGCGGAGACGGCAACCGCGAGTTCCTTCTTGGGGGCGTGCGGGACCTATGAACACGCGTTTCACGATCGATCATCTGGGAGCGCAGGGCGATGGCGTGGCGAAGACCGACAGCGGACCGGTCTTCATACCCTTCACGCTGCCCGGTGAGGTCGTCACCGCAGCGAGGCAGAAGAACCGCGCCGAACTGGTAGCGGTCATCGAACCGTCGTCTCAACGCGCCGAGCCAACCTGTCGGCACTTCGGCACCTGCGGTGGCTGCGCGCTGCAGCACATGAATGCCGAGGACTACAATGGCTGGAAGCGCGAACTGGTGGTTCACGCTCTGCGCAGCCGCGGGCTGGATGCGCCTGTGGCCGAAATCGTGCGCTGTGAACCAAACACGCGCCGCCGCGCCGTATTCTCGGCGCGCACCACGCAGGTCGGCGTGCTTCTGGGCTATCGGCAGGCAGCGTCTCACACGATCGTGCCGATCGAAGAATGCCCGATTCTGCTGCCGGCTATCTTCGAGCGTCTGGATGATATTCGAAAGATCGTCAGCCTCGCCGAGCCCGGCAAGGAAGTGCTTCGGCTTTCGGTCACGGCGACTGAGTCCGGCCTCGATATCGACATTGGCGGCCTGAAAAAGCTTGGCGAAAAGCAGCGTATGGCCATCGCGCGCTTTGCCGGAGCTGCGGGCTTGGCGCGCGTTTCGATGGCTGGTGAAATCATCATCGAGCCGCGCAAGCCAATGGTGACATTCGGTTCGGCCACGGTGGAAGTGCCGCCAGGCGGGTTTCTGCAGGCGACTGCCGAGGCGGAGGCTGCCATGGCCGGGCTGGTGACCGGGCATCTGGCGAGGTGCAAGCGTGTGGCCGACCTCTTTTCCGGCTCGGGCACTTTCGCCCTGCGACTTGCCGTCAGGTCGGAGGTTCACGCAGTGGAATCGGATGCCGCCGCGATTGCTGCGCTTGATCGCGCCTCCCGCCACACACCGGGTTTGCGACCGGTATCGGCCGAGCGTCGCGACCTCGATCGTCGTCCGTTGACGGCAAAAGAGCTGTCGCGCTTTGACGGCATTGTCTTCGACCCGCCCCGCGCCGGTGCTGAGATTCAGGTGAAGCAGATTGCAAAATCCGGCGTGAAACGCGTTGCCGCTGTGTCGTGCAATCCGGTCACGCTTGCCCGCGATCTCTCCATCCTGACCGGGAGCGACTATACGCTGCTGTCGGTCACGCCGATCGACCAGTTTCTGTGGTCGGCGCATGTCGAAGCGGTGGCGCTGCTTGAAAAGCGCTGACGCTTAGTCGACGAGCACCCTTTCCACCCATTCAGGCACGATCTCGGTCGCTTTGCCGTGGATGGCGTCCGAAAAGCGGTTCGTCCCCTCGGTCGGTTCCAGATTGAGCTCAAGCGTACGGGCGCCGGCGGCGCGGGCCTCTTCAATGAAGCCGGCGGCGGGGTAGACGGTGCCGCTGGTGCCTATGGCAACGAAGAGATCGCAGCCGGCAAGCGCGGCATAGATCCGTTCCATCTGGTAAGGCATCTCGCCGAACCAGACGACGTCCGGTCGCAGGTAGCCGTTTGCGTGACACGCCGGGCAGGGGCTGTCGGTCGAAAGATCACCTTCCCATTGGCGGCGGTCGCCGCAATTGCCGCAAAGCGCATTGGCGAGTTCGCCATGCATGTGGATCAGGCCTTGGGAACCGGCCCGTTCATGCAAATGATCGATATTCTGCGTGACGAGAAGAAAAGCGCCGCCAAACGCACGCTCCAGCCGCGCGAGCGCGAAATGCGCCGCATTGGGCTCGATGCCTTTCAGCCCGGCGCGCCGCTGGTTGTAGAAAGCATGCACCTTGTGAGGATCGGCGGCAAAACCCTCTGGTGTCGCGACCTCGCGAAAATCGACCTTCGACCAGATACCGTCCTTGTCCCGAAACGTGTCGACACCGGATTCGGCGGAAATGCCCGCCCCGGTGAGGACGACGATGGAGGAAGGGCGGGACTTGTTCATCCGATAGTCCAGTGATCGAACTTGAATTGATCAGAAATTGAGCTCATATTGAGCGCAACTATGTCAGTCTGAGTGCAAACAATGACCGGTATCACTGCCGAGAACTGGACTTCAAGATTTGGGGCCGACAATTCGCCCTTCCTTTCCGCGCGCCGCGTGGCGGAAGAACTGGGAGTGACCATGACCGAGCTCGCCGCACTGGCCGGCGTCGCGCGCAACACTCTCACAGCCAAATCCGGTGCGCGCAAGGTCGATGCCGCGTTGAGCCCGGTGGTGCGCATTCTCGCGATGGCGGCGGAAATGACCGGCGGGCAGGACCGTGCGGCGATCTGGTTCAAGCATCAACCTATTCCCGGTTGGGCTGGCAAGACGGCCTACGATCTCGTGCGCGGGGGCAAGGCCGACAGGGTGATCGCCTATCTGGAGGCTGTGCGCGCCGGCGTTTATGCCTGAGAGTGACGGGCAAGCCGTCGAACTCTGGCGCGCCTATGTGCCGCGTTGGGCGCATCTGCCGCTTTCCGGCGAAGGTGCCGCGCAGTTCGGTGGCCGCTGGAACGCCGTCGGGACGCCTGCCATCTATGCTGCGCGGGAGCTTTCGACAGCGTGGGCGGAATACAATCAGGGATTCGTCCAGCATCCGGCGCTGATCGCGAGGTTGAAGCTCACCAACGCGTCGCTGGCCGACCTCACCAGCGATGAAAGCCTTCTGCATTACGGCCTCGATGCCTCGATCCACAAATGCGAATGGCGCGCCGAACTCGACGCGGGCCGGGTGCCTGAAACGCATCGAGTGGCAAAACGGCTGCAGGCCGCCGGCTTCGACGGGTTGGTATTCCCTTCGTTCATGTCGCCCGGCGGCACCTGCGTAGCCCTGTGGCGATGGAATACTGAAGGCGGCCCGGCGTTGGAGGTCGTCGACCCGGAGCATCGGCTGCCGAGATCGCCGGCTTCCTGGCTTTAGCCAGCCTGCGTGCCGCCCACTGTCATCGCGTCCATTCTCAGATGCGGCTGGCCGACGCCGACCGGCACGCCTTGGCCGGCCTTGCCGCACATGCCGATGCCGGTGTCGAGCTTCATGTCGTTGCCGATCATCGAAACGCGGTGCATGGCGTCCGGCCCGTTGCCGATCAGCATCGCGCCTTTGATCGGCCGAGTCACCTTGCCGTTTTCGATCATGTAGGCTTCGGTGCAGCCGAACACGAACTTGCCCGAAGTGATGTCGACCTGTCCGCCGCCAAAGGAGACGGCATAGATGCCCTTGTCGACCGAGGAGATGATTTCCTCGGGCGTCTTGTCGCCGCCGGTCATGAAGGTGTTGGTCATGCGCGGCATCGGCTGGTGGGCGTAGGATTCGCGGCGGCCATTGCCCGTCGCCTTCATGCCCATGAGGCGCGCATTCTGCCGGTCCTGCATGTAGCCGACCAGCTTACCGTCTTCGATCAGCACATTGCGGTTTGTTGGTGTGCCTTCGTCGTCGATGGTGAGCGAACCGCGGCGCTCCGCGATCGTGCCGTCATCGACAACCGTCACGCCCTTTGCCGCCACCTGCTTGCCGAGGAGACCGGCAAATGCGGAGGTTTTCTTGCGGTTGAAATCGCCTTCCAGCCCGTGACCGACGGCTTCGTGCAACATCACACCCGGCCAGCCGCTGGCGAGCACGATATCGAATGTGCCGGCGGGCGCCGGGTCGGCGTCGAGATTGACGAGCGCCTGCCGCAGCGCTTCGTCCGCCGCGAAGCGCCAGCTGTCCTGAGCGACGAATTCGCCGAAGCTCTTTCGCCCACCCATGCCGTAGGAGCCGCTTTCCTGGCGGTCGCCGTCGCCCACGACAACGGAGACATTGACCCTGACCAGCGGCCGGATGTCCTGCAAGGTCATGCCGTCTGCACGCATGATCTCGACTTGCTGCCAGGAGGCGGCGAGCGAGGCTGTCACCTGGCGCACGCGCGGGTCGGCCCCGCGCAGATAGGCGTCGATCTCCGTGAGCAGCTTGACCTTTTCCTCAAAGCCCGGCGCTGCGATTGGATTCTCTTCGCCGTAAAGATGCCGGTTGGTCCCGGCCGGCCGCTCGGCGAGCGTTCCCGAATGACCTGTCTTGACCGCGGAGACCGCGTCGCCGGCGCGCCTCAGCGCCGCTTCGGAGAGCTCGGACGCGTGTGCGTAGCCGACCGCTTCGCCTGCCACGGCCCGCAGTCCGAACCCCTTGTCGGTGTTGAAGCTGCCGGTTTTCAGCCGGCCATTGTCGAAGACGAGCGCTTCGCCTTCACGATACTCGACGAAGAGCTCGCCGTCATCGGCGCCGTGGATCGTATCTTCCACAATTGCGCGAACCGCGTCTTCGGAAATATCGAACTGGTTGAGAAGCCGGTCGGCCATGCTGGAGCTCCGATGCGAACTGGTGCTGTCTCGGCTATATAGGCGATTGCACGGGAATTGCACCCGTGACAGCTTTGGTGCGGGGCAAGGGAGATCGGCTTGGCGCTTTACATACGCTGGATTGCCACCGGACTGATTGCGGGCGCTGTTTCGGGTGCCTTGTTTGGCTGGGATTATGCGCTTGCCGGAGCCGGCATTGGCGCTGCTGGCGGCCTCGGAATCGCCGTTGCGTTGCGACAGCGCATCAGGGCAGGGCGCCGAAACCTTCGCCAAACCCGGTGAGATCGACCGGTATTCCTATGCCCTCTTCAGGCGTCTGGAATACGATGAACGTTGCCGCGGCGCCTGTCTTTAGCGTTTCCAGAAGCTGTGGCTCGAGAATGACTTCGGCATAACAGCCGTCCTGGAAGCACCGCACAAAATAGGCGCGGCCGATATCCTGGCCGTCGACATTGAGGCCGAGCCCGTTGGGCAGAAGCACGCCAAGCGGTGCCAGTACGCGCAGTATCTCGGCCTTGTTGTCCGCGGTTCTCAACACAACCACTGAAAGCCCGACCTCCGGACGATCCTCGGCGATCACGTTCTGCATCATGGCGCATTGTTCGGAGCTGCTTCCGGGCGGCGTATCGCAGATGATCGACCATGCACCATGCGTGGAACGCACGGTTCCGGCCTGCTGAGCCGCGGCTTGAAGCGGCGCAGACAAAAGAAGCGCCGCTGCCAGCGCGCTCATCGTTGCCCGGAACGGGATGTTCGTCATGTCAGCTCCCAAGCGAATCACGGAAATGTAGCGTGGTGCGAATACAAGCGGAAGAATGTGCGAGGCTGGCGCCGGCACCTTTGACCAAGCCTATTGATCGTCAAATCCGACCGAAATGCGACACTTGCGCGGCCGCCACTATCGCGCTGAAGCCGTTACACCTCATGGCTGCATTCGCCGGACAGGCGCAAGACGGCCCTGCAGCGCGCGCAAAAATGCCGCATCTTGGCACCGACGGGTTCCTTGCGGTCGCAATGAGAGTATGGTTTGAACGTCGCCGGAAAACGCCGGGATTCCGTGCCGGTGCTGATCGCGTTCTGTTGCAGAATGAAAGATCGGTGCGAAGGCGTTATGTTCCGGCGAGGCCGATCCGAAGAGATTGAGGATAATGAAGAAAATCCTTTCCGCTGCAGCTGTTCTTCCGCTTTTCACGTGGGCGCAGTCCGCGTACGCGGCACAGCCGACACCGTGGCAAACCAGATTCCAGCCCGCCGCTACCGGCATCATGGAAGACGTGATCTGGTTCGAGGTCTACACTCTGTGGTTCATCATCCCGATCACCCTTCTGGTGATGGCGCTTCTGGCATGGGTGATGATCCGCTTCAGGGCGTCGGCCAATCCGACCCCCTCGCGTACCAGCCACAATACGCTGATCGAGGTGATCTGGACCGTCGGGCCGGTGGTGATCCTGCTGTTCCTGGCGATTCCCTCGTTTCAGCTGCTGACGGCGCAGTACACGCCGCCGGAGGAGCCTGCCATTACCGTGAAGGCGACCGGCGTGCAGTGGAGCTGGGAGTATGAGTACCAGAATGACGATAACCTCTCATTCTCGTCCTTCATGCTTCAGGAATCCGACCGTGCCGCAGCCGGCAAGGAAGACGTCGAGCAGTATCCGCGGCTTCTGGCCGTCGACAACGAACTGGTCGTGCCGGTGAACACCACCGTTCGCGTGCTCGTCACGGCTTCGGACGTCATCCACGCATTCGCCATGCCGGCCTTCGGCATCAAGGTCGATGCCGTGCCCGGGCGCCTCAACGAGACCTGGTTCAAGGCCGACCGCGAGGGCATGTATTACGGCCAGTGTTCCGAGCTTTGCGGCAAGGATCACGCCTACATGCCGATCGCCATTCATGTCGTGAGCCAGGATCGGTATGATGCCTGGCGCGCTGAAGCGCAGGCCGACCTTGGCAACGCATACAAGAATCTGACGGCCTCAGCGGAGAGCCGCGAAGACACCAAACTCGCTGCCGCCGGCAATTAGTGCGGGCAGGCTGATAACAGGAACGGAGCGGAACATGGCAGGCGCTGCGGCTGACGCCCACGAAGAACATCACCAGCCCTACGGCTGGACGCGCTGGGTCTATTCGACCAACCACAAGGATATCGGCACGCTCTACCTGATCTTCGCGATCATTGCGGGCATCATCGGCGGTTTCCTGTCGGTGATGATGCGCTGGGAGCTTGCCGAGCCCGGCATCCAGATATTCCATGGCCTTGCCTCCATGGTCTACGGTTATGAAGGCGCGGCCGCCATTGATGCCGGCAAGCACATGTACAATGTGTTCACCACCGGTCATGGCCTTATCATGATCTTCTTCATGGTCATGCCAGCGCTGATCGGCGGTTTCGGCAACTGGATCGTGCCGATCATGATCGGCGCGCCGGATATGGCCTTCCCGCGCATGAACAATATTTCGTTCTGGCTGCTGCCGCCGGCATTCATCCTGCTGCTTCTGTCGATGTTCGTGCCCGGCCCGGCCGGCGCGTTCGGCGTTGGCGGCGGCTGGACGATCTATCCGCCATTGTCGACCTCCGGACAGCCCGGCCCGGCAATGGATCTGGCCATTCTGTCGCTGCATATTGCAGGCGCGTCGTCGATCCTCGGTGCGATCAACTTCATCACCACGATCTTCAACATGCGCGCGCCCGGCATGACGCTGCACAAGATGCCGCTATTTGTCTGGTCAGTGCTTGTGACGGCGTTCCTTCTGCTTCTGTCGCTGCCGGTTCTGGCCGGCGGCATCACGATGCTGCTGACGGATCGCAACTTCGGCACCACATTTTTCGCGCCCGATGGCGGCGGCGACCCGATCCTGTTCCAGCACCTGTTCTGGTTCTTCGGTCACCCCGAGGTCTACATTCTGATCCTGCCGGGCTTCGGTATCGTGTCGCACATCGTGTCCACCTTCTCGCGCAAGCCCGTCTTCGGCTATCTCGGCATGGCCTATGCCATGGTCGCGATCGGCGGCATCGGATTTGTCGTGTGGGCGCACCACATGTACACCACCGGTATCTCGCTCAACACGCAGCGTTATTTCGTCTTCGCCACCATGGTGATCGCTGTTCCAACGGGCGTGAAGATCTTCTCCTGGATCGCGACGATGTGGGGCGGGTCGATCCAGTTCCGCACGCCGATGCTGTGGGCGATCGCCTTCATCTTCCTGTTTACGGTAGGGGGCGTAACGGGCGTGCAGCTCGCCAATGCCGGCCTCGACCGCGCCATGCACGATACCTATTACGTGGTGGCTCACTTCCACTACGTGCTGTCGATGGGCGCCGTGTTCGCGATCTTCGCGGCCTGGTACTACTGGTTCCCGAAAATGACCGGCTATATGTACTCGCCGCTGATCGCGCGGGCGCATTTCTGGGTCACCTTCATAGGCGTGAACCTGATTTTCTTCCCGCAGCATTTCCTCGGCCTCGCCGGTATGCCGCGCCGCTACATCGACTATCCCGACGCGTTTGCGGGCTGGAACCTCGTATCGTCCTACGGTTCCTACCTGTCCGCGCTGGGTGTCGTGATCTTCCTGGTCGGCGTATTCGAAGCCTTCGCCAAGAAGCGTGAGGCAGGCGCCAATCCTTGGGGCGAAGGCGCAACGACGCTGGAGTGGCACCTGCCGTCTCCGCCGCCGTTCCACCAGTGGGAAAAGCTGCCGAAGATCAACTAAGGCAGATGAGATGGCGGCCGCCGGCAAACACCCGGCGGCCTTGCCAGTCGAATTGACCGGAAAAGAGCAATGGCAATCGCCGACGCACGACATATTGACGATACCGACGGCTCGGTATTCGAGGCGACCGCGGGCGATTATATCGCCCTGCTGAAGCCGCGTGTAATGTCGCTCGTCGTGTTTACGGCCTTTGTCGGCCTCGCGATTGCACCTGAATGGCCGAACCCGTTCATTGCTGTAATCTCGATCCTGGCGATCGCCGTCGGTGCCGGCGCGTCCGGTGCACTCAACATGTGGTACGACGCAGACATCGACCGGGTGATGGCGCGCACGGCGGGCCGCCCTGTACCGGCCGGCAGGATGAGCGCGACTGACGCGCTCGCTTTCGGCCTCGTGCTTTCGGTATTTTCCGTCGTCACGCTCGGGCTTGTCGCCAATTGGCTGGCCGCTGCGATGCTGGCTTTCACCATTTTCTTCTATGCCGTTGTCTACACGATGTGGCTGAAGCGTTCGACGCCCCAGAACATCGTCATCGGCGGTGCTGCCGGCGCGTTCCCGCCAATGATCGGCTGGACCGCGGCAACGGGCGCGATCGGCCTCGAAAGCGTGATCCTCTTTCTGATCATCTTCCTGTGGACCCCGCCGCATTTCTGGGCGCTCGCCCTGTTTTCGCAAACTGACTACGGCAAGGCGGGTATTCCGATGCTGCCGAACGTGGCCGGCGAAACGGCGACGCGCCGCCAGATATTTGCTTATTCGCTGCTTGTTGCAGCCGCGGGTGTTCTGCCCTGGGCGTTTGGCTTTTCGTCAATGGTCTATGGCGCCGCCGCTTCGGTGCTTGGCATCGGCTTCGTCTGGTATGCCTACCGCGTGCTGACCACGGTCGACACCAGGCCCGCCAAAGCGCTATTCGGTTATTCCCTTCTCTATCTTTTTGCGATTTTCGCGCTCGTGCTGGCAGACAGCATCGTGCTTCGGAGCTTTATGTGATGAAGCCGGCCGATCAGGAATTCGTCGATCTTACCGACGCGCAGAAGAAGGCGCGCCGCAGCCGTTCGGTTGCACTCGGGCTGGCGCTCGCCGCTCTGGTCGTGATCTTCTATGTCACCACGCTGGTCAAATTCGGCCCGTCCATACTCGACCGGTCGTTCTGAGGCAGTCATGAGCGAACGCACGACCGACGGCGGCAAGAGCTTCAGCAACGGTGTCATCGCCATGCTGTGCGCTGCGTTTTTCGTCGGCATGATCGGCATGGCATACGCCGCTGTTCCGCTCTATCAGCTCTTCTGTCAGGTCACCGGCTTCGGCGGTACCACGCAGCGGGCAGAGACCCAGTATTCGGGCAGCATTCTCGACGAAAAGATCACGGTGCGGTTCGACGCCAACACCTCTGCCGGTCTTGCCTGGGATTTCCAGCCTGTCGAGCGCGACGTGACGATGAAGATCGGCGAGACTGTGCAGATTGCCTATCGCGCCAAAAACCTGGCCGGCAATCCGACCTGGGGCCGTTCGTCCTTTAACGTGACGCCGCCGCTTGCAGGCGGTTACTTCATGAAGGTCGAGTGTTTCTGCTTCACCGATACCAAGCTTACGCCAGGGGAAGAGATCGAAATGCCGGTCGTTTTCTACATCGATCCGGAAATCGTCGATCTTCCCGAATTGAAGAACATTCGCACCATAACACTGTCCTACACCTTCTATCCGGTTGACGAACCGTCGCCGGAAGCAGAATCCGTCTCATTGCCCAAAACCGGCAACAATCTCGGGGGTTGAAATGGCTGACTCACACGCCAAACATCACGATTACCATCTCGTAGATCCGAGTCCGTGGCCGGTTCTCGGCGCTGTCGGCGCGCTGATCATGGCACTGGGCGGCGTCGCCTGGATGCGTTATCTGAACGGCGGCGAGTTCCCGCTTTTCGGTATCAACCTTGCCAATCCCTGGCTGTTCTTCGTCGGCTTCGCGATCGTTCTTTATGTGATGTTTGCGTGGTGGTCGGACACGATCAAGGAAGCCCATCAGGGCGACCACACACGCGTGGTTTCGCTGCACCTGCGCTACGGGATGATCATGTTCATCGCCTCCGAGGTGATGTTCTTTGTCGCTTGGTTTTGGGCGTTTTTCGACGCAAGCCTGTTTGCCAACGAGGCCATTCAGGTATCGCGTCTGGAATACACTGGCGGTCACTGGCCGCCGGAGGGTATCGAGGTGCTCGACCCCTGGCACCTGCCGCTCTACAACACCATCATCCTGCTTCTGTCGGGCACGACCGTCACCTGGGCTCACCATGCTCTGCTGCACAATGACCGCAAGGGCCTCATCCGGGGTCTTGCCCTGACAGTTGTGCTCGGTGTGCTCTTCACTTGCGTGCAGGCATACGAATACGCCGAGGCGCCGTTCCAGTTCTCGCAGTCGATCTACGGAGCGACGTTCTTCATGGCGACCGGCTTCCATGGGTTCCACGTTCTGATCGGAACGATCTTCCTTCTCGTCTGTCTGTTCCGTGCGATGGCAGGGCACTTTACGCCGCAGCAGCATTTCGGCTTCGAGGCTGCCGCCTGGTACTGGCACTTCGTTGACGTGGTCTGGCTGTTCCTGTTCGCCTGCGTTTATGTCTGGGCGTCTGCAGGGGCGACGATAGCGGCACACTAGCCACCCGCGTCCGCGTTTGGACGCATTCGAGTGATGTG
Organism: Mesorhizobium sp. Z1-4; assembly: GCF_004000235.1. Classification (GTDB taxonomy): domain Bacteria; phylum Pseudomonadota; class Alphaproteobacteria; order Rhizobiales; family Rhizobiaceae; genus RCIO01. The sequence goes on along the minus strand of NZ_RCIO01000001.1, from coordinate 86,538 downwards.
ATGGCGGCATGAAAATCAGCTTTCGTGCCGCCATTTTCTTTTTTGCATTGGTGACCCTGTCCGCGGCGCACGCAAAGGACGATCAGCGCATTGACCTTGTGGTTGTCGAAAAGGCGGCTCGGCAGATGATCCTGCTATAAGGGGGCCAAGCGGTACGTACATACGAGATTGCGCTGGGCGATGCGCCGGTCGGTCACAAGCAGCGCGAAGGCGACGAGCGAACTCCTGAAGGCCGCTATGTGCTGGACTGGCGCAATCCGAACAGCGCGTTTCATCTGTCCATTCACATCTCATATCCGGACGCCGATGACCGTGCAGCAGCCGCAACGGCCGGCTACAGCCCCGGCGGCGATATCATGATCCACGGACAGCCGAATGGATTTGGGTGGTGGTCGTGGCTTCTCCAGATGGCTGACTGGACCGACGGCTGCATTGCCGTGACCAATGCCGACATGGACGAGATATGGGAAATGGTCGACAACGGAACACCGATCGAGATCAGGCCATGAAAGAGGACATGCACAACAGGGACACCGCAATCTGGCCCCCGGTCGACCCGGTCAAGGCCGGTCTTTCGGGCCGCTGCCCCAGATGCGGCGAGGGGCGCCTGTTTTCAGGCTTCCTGACGGTAGGCAAAGGCTGCGGAGTGTGTGGCCTGGACTACGGTTTTGCTGATGCGGGCGATGGGCCGGCCGTATTCGTCATCCTGATTATCGGCTTCATCGTTGTCGGGCTGGCGCTGTGGATGGAGGTAAGCCTCAACCCGCCGCTCGTTGTTCATTTCCTGATCTGGATTCCGCTCGCGGTCGCCCTGTGCCTGACTGCCCTGCGCTTGATGAAGGGTGTGCTGATCACACTGCAATACCGCAACAAGGCTGCCGAGGGGCGGCTGGGCGGTGACCGGTGAACGGTGTAGCCAAAACGTCTGGCAATAGGGCGCGGCTCTCTGCCGGCGTGCTGATTGTCCTGGCATGCGCCTTCTTCATCCTCATGGCGCTGGGCACCTGGCAGGTCTATCGCCTTCAGTGGAAGGAAGGCCTGCTTGCCGACATCGACGCCCGCACCAAGGCGCAGCCTGTCACACTCGCCGAGATGGAGCGGCGCTTTGCGGAAGGCGCTGGCGTCGAATACTGGCCTGTCGAGGTGACGGGCACGTTTCACCATGCCGGTGAACGCCACTTTTTCTCAACCTGGAAGGGGCAATCGGGTTTCAACGTCTACACGCCCCTGATGCTGGACGACGGCCGCGTTATCATCGTCAACCGTGGCTTTGTGCCGTACGACCGCAAGGACGCGGCCACGCGTGCGGACGGCCAGGTCGCCGGTCCGGTGGAGATCGCCGGCCTTGCCCGCGATCCGCTGCGGGAAAAGCCTTCATTCATGGTGCCCGAGAACGAACCTGGCAAGAATGTCTTCTACTGGAAGGACATTGCAGCGATGTCGGCGACTGCGAACTTGCCCCGGGGTATCGAAATCGTGCCGTTTTTCGTCGATGCCGGCGGGGCACCGAATCCGGGTGGCCTGCCTGTGGGCGGCGTGACTCTGATCGATCTGCCGAACAACCATCTGCAATATGCGGTGACCTGGTACGGCCTTGCAGCCGCTCTGGTCGGCGTTGCTCTCTTCCGCTTCCGGCGCGGTCGCGCGGCATAGCAACCCGCCCTTGACAGGCCCTGCCGCGAACCTCCATCTGCGCAGCATGAACGCTTCAGCAACGACCGCCGAAAATTCCGACAAGACACACCTCGTCATCAAGCTGTGCGAGCCGCGCGGTTTTTGTGCCGGGGTCGACCGGGCAATCCAGATTGTGGTGCTGGCGCTGAAAAAATACGGCAAGCCGGTCTATGTGCGGCACGAGATCGTGCACAACCGTTACGTTGTGGACGGATTGCGCGACCGCGGGGCAATCTTCATCGAAGAGCTGAGCGAAATCCCGGCCGAACATCGCGACAGGCCGGTCGTCTTTTCCGCTCACGGTGTGCCCAAGTCGGTGCCGGCCGACGCGGAAGCCCGCGACCTTTTCTATCTCGATGCGACCTGTCCGCTGGTTTCGAAGGTTCACAAACAGGCGATGCGTCATCGCCGCCTCGGCCGCCACGTGCTTCTGGTCGGCCATGCCGGGCATCCGGAAGTGATTGGCACGATGGGTCAGCTTGAGCCTGGGACTGTGACGCTTGTCGAGACGGAGGCCGATGTCGAGCGCATCGCGCCGCCGGACCCGCAGGCGCTGGGTTATGTCACTCAGACCACTCTGTCGGTGGAAGACACCGCAGGCGTAATTCGGGCGCTGGAAGAGCGTTTTCCGTCACTGCAGCCGCCGGCGTCGGAATCGATCTGCTACGCCACCACGAACCGCCAGGAGGCTGTGAAGCTCGCCGCACCCGGAACCGACCTTTTCCTTGTTGTCGGCGCCCCCAACTCGTCCAACTCCCGCCGTCTCGTGGAAGTCGCCGAACGTGCAGGTGCCAGGCGCGGTCTTCTTGTGCAGCGCGCCAGCGAAATTCCGTGGGACACTCTCGCCGGCGCAACGAGCATAGGGCTTTCTGCCGGCGCATCCGCACCCGAGATCATCGTCGATGAAATCATCGAGGCTTTCCGTCAGCGCTTCGACGTGAATGTGGAAATCGCACTCACTGTGCGCGAGGACGAGAACTTCCCGGTCAATCGCGAATTGCGCGACACCGAGATCACCGCTGCCGATATGGCGTTCGTAAACGGAGCGGCCTGAGGTTCATGGCCGTCTACACGGACATCACCGAAACCGAACTGGCGGCGTTTCTCGGCGAGTACGATATCGGCGGGCTGCGCTCCTATCGCGGCATCGCCGAGGGATCGGAAAACTCGAACTACATGCTGCACACCAGCGCAGGCGAGTTCATCCTGACGCTCTACGAGAAACGCGTAGACAAGGCAGACCTGCCCTTTTTTCTGGGCCTGATGCAGCATCTGGCGAACAAGGGCATCTCATGTCCGCTGCCGGTTCAGCGCCGCGATGGTGCGCTGATGGGCGAGATTGCAGGCCGGCCCGCGGCAATTATTACGTTCATCGAAGGGTTCTGGGTCCGCCGGCCAAGCGCTGCGCATTGCCGCGAGGTGGGCAAGGCGTTGGCCGAGTTGCACCGGGCGGGCGCCGATTTCGAGCTCACCCGGCAAAACGCGATGGCGATACCGGGCTGGAAGGCGCTGTGGGCGGGCGCCCGCGACCGGGCGGACGAGGTAGAGCGCGGTCTCGCCAACGAGGTTGAGGCGGACTTTGCCGCGCTCGAAGCCGCTTGGCCGTCAGGCCTGCCGGAGGGGGTTATCCACGCCGATCTTTTTCCCGACAACGTCTTTTTTCTCGGCGACCGGTTGTCGGGTCTGATCGACTTCTATTTCGCCTGTAACGATTTCTATGCCTACGATCTCGCGACGTGCCTCAATGCCTGGTGTTTCGAGAAGGATTTTTCCTTCAACCTGACCAAGGGCCGCGCGCTTCTTGCCGGGTATCAGTCGGTCCGCCCGCTCGCGCTGTCCGAAGGTGCCGCCCTGCCGGTTCTGGCGCACGGCTCCGCATTGCGTTTCCTGATGACCCGGCTCTACGACTGGCTGCATGTGCCCGACGGCGCCATGATCCAGAAACGTGACCCCAAGGAATATCTGCGTCGCGTCCGCTTCCACCGCGCGGTCCATTCCGCTTCCGAATACGGTCTCGACACATGAAGACCGTTGAAATCTTCACCGACGGCGCGTGTTCGGGCAATCCTGGTCCGGGCGGATGGGGTGCCATTCTGCGTTACAATGGCAACGAGAAAGAGCTGTGCGGCGGCGAGGCGCAAACCACAAACAACCGCATGGAACTGCTGGCGGCCATCCGCGCTCTGGAGGCGTTGAAGGGCGGCCCGCACCGCATCGATCTTTATACGGACTCCGTCTACGTCAAAGACGGCATATCCGGCTGGATCCACGGCTGGAAGCGCAATGGCTGGAAAACGGCCGCGAAAAAGCCGGTCAAGAACGCCGAGCTGTGGCAGGAACTCGATGCGCTCTCCCGCCGCCACGAGATCAGCTGGCACTGGGTTAAGGGGCACGCCGGCCACCCTGAAAACGAACGCGCCGACGAGCTGGCCCGCGAAGGCATGGCTGAATTCAAGCCCGATGGCGCGAAGCGCTAACCAGCCTCACAACTGTTCGAGAATGCGCGCGGCACCTGTGATCTCGGCCTGACCGGGCTTGTCGCCGGTGTTCACGGCGGTGACAACGCCGTTGTCGACGATCATCGAGAACCGCTGCGAGCGCCGGCCCATACCGGCGGCCGATGCATCCAGCGAAAGCCCCATCGCGTCAACGAACTCCGCGTTGCCGTCGGCGATGAAGTCGATCTTGTCTTCCGCGCCGGAAAAGCGTGCCCAGGCAGCCATGACATGGTGGTCGTTCACCGAGACGACGGCAATGGCGTCGACGCCCTTGGCCAGAATAGCATCGCGGTTCTCGACGAAGCCGGGCAGATGGCTGTTCGAGCAGGTCGGGGTGAAGGCGCCGGGTACGCCGAACAGAACGACCTTCCGGCCGGCAAAGTAGTCTGCAGTCGAAGTGTCCGCCGGCCCTTCGGACGAGGCGCGCTTCAGTTTGCAGTCGGGCAGTTTTTCGCCAACGGAAATCGTCATCTTCTATCCCTATGATTTCTAAGCAGGGGCCTGCTTACAAAGGTGGGCGTTACTGTGCAATTGCCAAGCAGGATCAGCGGGTGATTTCGAATGTGCCAGCAACCGCGTCACCGCCGGCGGCCAGAAGGTAGTGGATGAGCTGTGGCGCCGAGGGTGCGTCCGGCGCCGCGAAAACCGGCACTTCGAAGGCGGTTGAGTTGCCGTTGCCGAGCGGTGTTGGTGTGCCGAAGAGCCAGTCTCCGGAGGACGCAACGAACAGGGAAAGGTCTTGAGTGCTGGGAGCGCGTGTATCGACGACGATACGGGTTTCGCTGACGTCGCTCAGGGACGCTTCGAACGATGGGCCGGCACTGCGCGGCAATGCTGCAAAAGCGGCATCTACCAGGTGGGCTTCGGCTTGCCCGGTTGTGTCATCGCCAAGGTCCAAGGCGAGATCGGCCTGCAGCGGAATGCAGATGGTCTCGCAAATGCCGACGAGCACTGACGCGGTGAGCTTGCGCGCACCGGCCGGCACATCGATGATCAGCGCGAGGCTGACCGGGCCGTCATAGCCGACCCATGTCGAATATCCGTCATTGAACCGCTCCGGGGCCGGGTAGCCGATTTCCACACTCGCGGGCCCTTCGGCAGTGGCGACGTCGATCATCGGGGGGATCCCCGACTCGCCGGGATCGCGCCAATAGGTTTTCCAGCCCGGTTCAAGCCGGATCTCAAGGGCGGCCCGCAGCTTGCCGTTGTGGCTTGCGGGCTCGGCAACCATGCGAACAGCACCGCCTTCGGCGCCGACCCATTCGCTCGAAGCGGCGGACACATGGGTCGAGGTGCATGCCAGAACAAGGCTGGCGCAAGCTGTGTTAAGCAGGGAACGGTTCATGGCGGCAGTTTCTGCATCGGCGCGGCAAGAGCAAGGCGTGTCGTGGCCGTACCGTCTCATTTCCTCGTGATCTGAATGATTTGGTCGCATCCGGACAGGTCCGCGAGCTTCCAAGACGCGCAGAAAGGCGCTACGCTTCGGCCATGGCAGCTGACGGCGACGACATGCGATCCCGGGAGGCGGAAGCCTATCTCGACGGCCAGTTTCTGGTCGCGATGCCGGGAATGAAGGACGACCGCTTTGCGCGGTCCGTCATCTATGTTTGCGCGCATAATGATGAAGGCGCGATGGGCCTGATCATCAATCAGGTTCAGGAACTCGGCTTCCCCGACCTGCTGGTGCAACTGGGCATTCTCGAAGAACGGGAGACCACCCAGATTCCCGCGTCGGCACGTGACATCGTGGTGCGTCATGGTGGGCCCGTGGATCGCAGCCGCGGTTTCGTGCTCCATACCGACGACTATGTTGTGGAATCGTCCATGCAGGTCGACAACCGGGTCTGCCTGACCGCGACGGTGGATATTCTGCGCGCCATCTCGACGGGCAGAGGTCCCGACCGCGCACTGATGGCGCTGGGTTATGCCGGTTGGGGCGCCGGCCAACTCGAGGGCGAAATCGCCGAGAATGGCTGGCTAACCTGTCCGGCTGATTCCGACATGCTGTTCGATGCCGACATCGACACCAAGTACGAGCGCATATTGGCGCGTATCGGTGTCAATCTCGTGCATTTCAGCGGAACGGCCGGTCACGCCTGAGCGAGCGGGTACTGCTCCTTCAGCAGTTTGAAAGTTGCCTCGGCCGGCTGTGGCGGTCCGAAAGCAAAGCTCTGGACATATTCGCAGCCCATCTGTCTCAGCTGTAGCGCATCGCTTTCGTCCGATACGCCCTCAGCCACGACCGACAGTCCGAGCTCATGCGCCATGTTGACCATGGAGTTCAGCAGCACGACCCGCTTCGGGCTGGTGTCGTCTACGAAGCTCTTGTCGATCTTGATCGTGTCGAAGGGGAACCGCGTCAGGTAGGCGAGCGATGAATAGCCGGTCCCGAAATCGTCGATCGAGAGGCCGATGCCGAGGCCGGCGAGGCGGTTGAGCACGTGGCTGGACTGTTCGGGATTGTCCATCACGAGCGACTCGGTGAGTTCCAGCCGGAAGCAGCGCGGCTTGATGCCCGAGCGCGCGATGACGGACGAAACGTCGTTCACCAGATCGCGCCGCAGAAGCTGCCTACTCGAGAGATTGACGGACACCGACAGCGGCACGTCGTCGATCTGCTTCTGCCAGCTGGCAAGGTCTTCCGCCGCGCGCTGCATGGCGAACAGGCCGATCGGCACGATCAGGCCGCAGCTCTCCGCAATAGGCACGAAATCTGAGGGCGGAATGGTGCCGCGGCGAGGGTGCTCCCAGCGTATGAGCGCTTCGAACCCAGCGATCGACTGGTCTTCGAGACGAACGATCGGCTGATAGGCGAGCGTCAGTTCCTTCCGCTCCAGCGCCCGGCGAAGATCCGATTCAAGCTGCAGGCGGTCAGTGCCGATCGACCGGAACGCCGGGCGGAAAGGCTCCGCACGGTCGCCGCCGAAGCGCTTGGCCTGGAACATGGCAAGTTCGGCATCCTTGACGATATCCTCTGCAGTCGCCTGCTGCGACGTCCAGGAGATCAGACCGATCGATGGCGTGAGAACGATTTCGCGCTTGGCAAAGGTGAGCGGCGCGCGCACCGCCTGCCGGATCGCGTCGGCGACAGCGGCAATACGGGCAGGGTCCTGCTCCGACAGAAGCATGATGGCGAACTGGTCGCCGGAAAAACGCGACAGCGAGTCCTGCGGTTTCAAAAGCCGGTGCAGCCGCCGGGAAATGGTGAGCAGGATCGTATCGCCGGCGGAGATGCCGAGGCTGTCATTGACGTGCTTGAACCGGTCGATATCGACGACGAACACGGTCGGGCGCACCTTGTCGTCGTCCCGTGCCAGCGTGATCACAGTCTCGAGCCGGTTCATGAAAAGCTGCCGGTTTGGCAGTCCCGTCAAATTGTCATGAACCGCGTCCTGGAGCAGCCGCTCTTCGGCCTTCTTCTGCTCGGTCACATCGATCAGCGTGCCGACGCAGCGGATAATTTCGCCATCGGAGCCAATCACCGGGCGCGCCCTCAACAGGAACCAGTGATAGTGTCCATCGGAACCGCGCAGGCGGAACGCTTGCGAAATGCGCCCGCGCCTGTGCTCCAGCACAACATCGAGCGTCGTGCGGAAAGTATCGCGGTCGTCGGCGTGCAGGGCCGGAAGCCAGTTGCGCGCGGGCCCGTGCAGACTGTTGGCAGCAAGCCCGAGCTGGCGGCTGATATCCGGCCGGGTCACGACGCGGTCGCGCGGCACGTCCCAGTCCCACACGCTGTCGCCGGAACCCGTCAGGGCCAGCGCCTGCCGTTCCATGTCGCTGAAGAGGCCTTGATGCAGGGCGCCGCCGGCGAATGCGTGCTGCATCACAGTAAAGCCGATCAGGAGCACGATCAGAACCAGTCCGCCGCCAAGCGCGGGCTGTATGATGTCGTTGTCGAGCAGCCCGGTGACCGTCATCCAGGCGGCGGTGAGCCAGGCCAGGATCATCAGCCAGCTCGGCACGATCATGATTGCGCGGTCATAGCCCTGGAAACACAGATAGGCGATCACGGCGATGCCGACGATGGCCGTCAGGGCGAAGGAAATGCGTGCGATACCCGCCGCTACCGCCGGGTCGAAAAGCGCGACGCCGCCAATCGCCAGCAGCGCGAGTATCCAGGCGAGGGCGCCGTAGCTGAAGTGCCCGTGCCAGCGGTTGAGGTTGAGATAGGTGAACAGGAACACGATCAGCGTGCCCGCGAGGGCGATCTCGGTGCCGGCGCGCCACAGCTGTTCGTTGCCGGGCGAAATATCGATCACCCGCGTCATGAAGCCGAAGTCGATCGAGATGTAGGCCAGCACGGCCCAGGCCAGCGCTGCGGTGGCAGGGAACATTGACGTTCCCTTGACGACAAACAGGATCGTCAGGAAAAGCGCCAGCAGACCGGCGATGCCGATCACGATACCCCTGAAGAGCGTGTAGGAGTTGACGGTGTCCTTGTAGGCTTCCGGATCCCACAGATAGACCTGCGGCAGACGTGAGGACGACAGTTCGGCGACAAACGTCACCACCGAACCGGGGTTCAGCGTCACCAGAAACACATCGGCATCGCTGCTGGCCTGCCGGTCGAGCGCAAAACCCTCGCTAGGTGTGATCGCGGCGATACGGCGCGACCCCAGGTCGGGCCAGATGAGCCCCGACCCCGACAACCGGAAATGCGGTGCTTCGATCAGCCTGTCGAGCTGCTGGTCGGTATTGTTGGCCAGCGCAAACACCGCCCAGTCGCCGGTCGATCGTTCGCTGCTTGCCTCCACCTCGATGCGCCGCACGATACCGTCGAGGCCCGGCGCCGTGGAAACCTGGAAGTTCTGCCCCTGGTTGCGGTAGATTTCGACCGCGCGGGAGAGGTCGAGTGCGATATCCCCGCGCGAAATCTTGATGGGTTCGACAGCAGCCGCCGAGAGGGCGGAAATCAACAGCGCCAGCAGGCCGGCAATCAGCGTCTTGATGCTTGTTCTTATTGTAGTCGCCAATGCGCGCTGCCTCACTGCGGCGCCCGTCCGTAGCCGTCAGCCACCCGGGCATATAGAAGATGGTCCTGCCAGACCCCGTTGATCTTCAGGTAGGATCTGAGCAGTCCTTCGCGTTTGAATCCGGCTTTTTCAAGTACGCGAACCGATCGGTTGTTGTCGGGAATACAGGCAGCTTCGAGGCGGTGCAATCGCAACCTTTGGAATGCGTAAACAGCGACCGGCTCAAGCGCCTCGACCATCAGCCCCTTGCCGGCATGCGGCTCGCCGAGCCAGTAGCCGATGCTGGCGCATTGCGCTACACCATAGCGGATGTTGCTGAGCGTGATGCCGCCGACAAGCGCGCCGCTTTGAGCGTCGAAGATGAACAGCGGCACGGCTGCACCGGAATTGAATTCCTGCCGGTAGCGTCTCAGCCTTTCGCGCCAGGCTGCCTTTTCCAGCTCGTCTTTTCCCCAACGCGGTTCCCACGGCGTCAGAAAGTCACGGCTTTGATTGCGCAACGCGGCCCATTCGCGATAGTCGCCGCGTCGCGGAAGCCGAAGCCTGATCGATCCGGCCGCCAGCTCCGGTTCAGGTCGGCGATAGGCTGACAGACCGAGCATCGCCGCCGCGTCAGACAGCAATCCTGTGGGCCGGCGTGTCCGCACGCTCGAGATTCTTGCGCACGGTCTCGAATGCGGGCATCGAGCCGACCGGCCCGATGGCCGCGATTGTCGGAGTGGTGGAAAAGAGCCGTCTGGCGAGGTCCGACAGGCGTTCCACGGTGATGTTCGACAACCGGTCCATAAGCTCCTCCATCGGGATTGGCCGGCCGTAAAGCAGCAATTGCCGTGCGACCTGTGAAGCCCTGCTGGCCGGGCTTTCCGCCGCCATGACCAGGCCGGCCCGATACTGCGCACGTGCCCGGTTGAGCTCCTCCATGGTGATTTCGTCGCCTGCTCTGTGCAGTTCGTTCAGGAGCAGTGGAACAAGCTCGGCAATATCTTCTTTTCCCGTGGCCGCATGTACGCCAAATACGCCGGTATCGGAAAAGCCCCAGTGGAAGGCATAGACCGAATAACAGAGACCTTTGCGCTCGCGCACCTCCTGGAACAGCCGCGATGACATGCCGCCGCCGAGAATCATGGAAAGCAGCTGCGAGGCATAGAAATCTCGTACATGGTAGGCGCGCCCTTCGAAGCCGAGCACGATCTGCGCGTCCATGAGATCGCGGTCTTCGCGGAAGTCGCCGCCGACATAGGTGGCGTCGGTCGGTTCGCCTGCAGGAGCCTTCGCCCTGAAGCCGCCAAGTCCGCGTTCGATCCTGCGCACAAAGGCGTCGTGATCGACCGCGCCCGCCGCAACCACGACCATGCGGTCGGCGCCGTACTGGTTGTCGAGGAACGATCTGAGATTGTCCGACGAGAAGGAGCGCACCGTATCCGGGGTGCCCAGGATCGAACGGCCGAGCGTCTGGTTGCGGAATGCGGTCTCCGTGAAGCGGTCGAAAACGATATCGTCGGGTGTATCGTGCGCTGCGCCGATCTCCTGCAGAATGACATGCTGTTCGCGCGCCAGTTCGTCGGCGTCGAATTTGGAATCCGTCAGGATGTCCGAAATGATGTCGATCGCCAGAGGCACATCATTGCGCATTACGCGCGCGTAAAAGGCGGTCGTTTCGACACTTGTGGCGGCGTTGATCTCGCCGCCCACATTCTCGATCTGCGAGGCGATGTCCCAGGCCGACCGGGAACTGGTTCCCTTGAAGGCCATGTGTTCCAGCAGGTGAGCGATGCCGTGTTCGTCGTCGCGCTCATTGCGTGAGCCTGAACGGACCCAGACGCCCAGTGCAACGCTTTCGATATGTGGCTGGTTCTCGGTAGCGACCGTCATGCCGTTCGACAGACGGCTTACCTGTACACCCATCAACTTCCTACTCCCTGGGAAACGCTAGACCGCTGCGCGGGCACGCTCCTCAACATAATCCTCCAACATTTTCAGATCAGATGAAAGAACCTCAAACTTTTCTGGTTTTTCCATCAGTCCTGAAAGCCAGGCCGGCAAGGCTGGCACCACACCGCTTGCTGTACGAACCGCGTCCGGGAACTTAGCCGGATGCGCGGTCGCAAGCACGACCATGGGGGTTGCTGCGGCTTCATGACGGCGCGCGACATGCATGGCGCTCGCCGTATGCGGGTCGAGCAGATAGCCGGACCCTTTGAGCACGGCATCGATTGTGGCCGCCGTCTGGTCCATCGTCGCAGCACCCGCCGCGAAGTCGGCGCGGATGGCCGCCAGCGTGCCTGGCTCTATGCCGAATGCGCCTGACTGCTTCAGCCCGTCCATGGCTCGTATAATGGCACCGGCGTCGCGGCCGCCGGCCTCGAACAGAAGCCGCTCGAAATTCGACGACACCTGAATGTCCATGGAAGGCGATGTGGTGGCGATGACAGGCCGCGTTTCGTAGCGCCCCGTTTCGAGCGTGCGCGCCAGAATGTCGTTGTCGTTGGTGGCGATGATCAGGCGGTCGATGGGCAGGCCCATCCTTTTCGCGGCGTAACCGGCGAAAATATCGCCGAAATTGCCGGTGGGGACCGTGAACGACACTGCTCGGTCGGGCGCACCCAGCGAAAGCGCGGAGGAAAAATAATACACGATCTGGGCCATGATCCGTGCCCAGTTGATCGAGTTTACGCCCGACACGCCCAGACGGTCGCGGAAGGCATGGTCGTTGAACATGCCTTTCACCAGGCCCTGGCAGTCGTCGAAATTGCCTTCGATCGCCAGCGCGTGGACATTGCTGGCGCCGGATGTGGTCATCTGTTTCTGCTGGACCGGCGAAACGCGCCCATGCGGAAACAGAATGAAGATATCTGCGCGTTCGCGGCCGGCAAAGGCTTCGATGGCGGCCCCGCCCGTGTCGCCGGAAGTTGCGCCGACGATAGTGGCGCGTTGCCCGCGCTCGGTCAGAACATGGTCCATCAGCCGCCCAAGCAGCTGCATGGCAACGTCCTTGAAAGCGAGGGTAGGACCGTGAAAGAGCTCGAGCACGAACTCGTTGGCATCTGTCTGCACCAGTGGGCATACTGCGGGATGCCGGAACGAGGCGTAGGCATCGTCGATGATTTCCGCGAATTTCGATGACTCGATTTCACCGCCGACAAAGGGAGTCAGCAGTCGCTTGGCGACTTCGGCATAGGGAAGTCCGCGCATCGCGGCAATTTCGGCTGCGCTGAACGTTGGCCACTCTTCGGGAACGTACAGCCCGCCGTCGCGTGCGAGCCCGGCAAGAAGTACGTCGGAGAAACCAAGCCGCGGTGCGGTGCCTCGGGTGCTGATGTAATGCATTTCGATTGATCCGGGCTGCTGCTGTGTTGTTTACCGGCCTTTGAAAAACCGTATTCCTTCGGTCGCTTTCCGCGCGCGTGATTGATATAGAACAGCCACTTAGCGTGTGGGAAGCACAGTTTCAGGGGTTTTCATTGAGCAGGTTTTCTTTTGCCGCCGTATCGGTGCTGGCTTTGGCCGCGCTCGGCCTGGCCGGGTGCCAGTCGGGCAGCGGTGTTGACGCGCTTGATCTGGAAAACCAGCGGGCCAACGAACCGGTAAAGCTGAGCGAACTGCGTATGTATTGCCCGGCGGTTCAGCTGCGCGAAGGAACGGCATATTTCAACACCTTTGAGCGTGGCGGCAAGGACGACGCAACCCGCGTGATCTACCAGGCTTCCATCGCCGATGTGACGCGGCAGTGCAGCCGTTCGGGCGACATGCTGAACATCAAAGTCGCCATTGCTGGCCGCATTGTGCCGGGGCCCAAGGGTAAGGCCGGTACCATCACCATGCCGATCCGGGTTGCCGCGATACAGGGCTCGGACGTGCTTTATTCACAGCTTTACAAGCACCCGGTGAACATCCCCGACACGATCGGCGCGACCCAGTTCATCTTCTCCGAAGCCGTGTTCCAGATACCTGTGCCGGCCACTCAGAATGTGCTGATCTTCGCAGGTTACGACGAGGGGCCGTACGATACGCCCTAGGCTTTAGCGCGACGCGCCACCTGGCGGCGCGCCGCAGGTCGACATGGCTATCTCACCCTCGATCTGGCTTGGTCCGGTGGCCTCAATGGACGAAGCCCGAAACGTCGCCTTTGGGTCTGCCGCCCGGTACCAGAACTATCGAGATCACTGTCGCGACGGCAGCGAAACCGGCACCGACCAGGAGAGAGGTGACGAAGCCTTCGGCACTCAGTTCCGGCGTTGCGATGCTGGACGCAGCGAGAGCGGAGAAACCCGCTACCCCTGCCGCACCTCCAAGCTCGTGCAGCGTATTCAGCAACCCCGATACGAAACCGCGCTGGTTCTCGCCCGCATGCCCCATCGTTATGATTGTTGCCGCGACCATCACGACCCCCAGCCCGAGCGCTGCGACTGTTGCGCCGCCGATGAGTATCCATGTTTGATCAAGGAAGTATGCCTGAAGCGCGAGGCCAAGGCCGGCGATGGCCAGAGCCAGGACCGATGGCAGGCGCACGCCCATATGGGACACTATATGCCCCGCAAGTTGGGCTCCGACGACCGTTCCCAGGGCAACGGGCAGAAACATGAGGCCAGTAGAAACCGGTGACCAGCCAAGCCGGCTTTGAAGCACGAAGGATAGCAGGAAGAAGATGGCGAACATCAATGCACTGCCGCCCACCATGAGGTAGAGTCCTGACAGTATTGCGCGGTCGCGAACGACCCTGAAATTGCGCAGAAAGCCGGACCAGTAGCGGTCGGCAGCCGGAGTGACATACGGTGCATACATGGGCAGCAACGCTGCAATCGCCAGCCCGACGGGGACATTTATGTAGAATATCCAGCGCCACCCGGGACCGCCTGTCAGTAATCCACCTATCAACACGCCTGCCGCACCGCCGACGGCACCGATGGAGCCCCAAATACCGAGTGCGCGGTTGCGATCGGTTCCGTCGAACATAGCGGTAATCGTCGCCAGGGCTGCTGGCGACATCAATGCCGCGCTCACACCTTGTCCTGCTCTTGCGGCGATCAGCAATGGCGCGTTAATGGCCAAGCCCGCAACCATCGACGAGATGGTGAACATCACCAGGCCGATGAGGAAGATGCGGCGGGAGCCGAACCTGTCGGCGGCCCTGCCTCCCGGCAACATTAGGAGACCGAAGGGAATGGCGTAGGCTGTTATGACCCAACCGGCGGCGTCGCCGGTCAGCCCCAGGTCAAGACTGAGATCGGGAAGGGCGATGTTCACGATTGTAAGATCGAGTATCAGCATGAATTGTGCTGCGCTGAGCAGCAGGAGCGCGATCCACGATCCGCGCGGGGTGCCCGACGATGGAGCAGTTATGTCATTCTGAACGGCATTGGTGTCGGAAATGGTCATGTTGCCACCTAATTCATACACTAGTGTCTGACTTGTGAGCAACATATACACCTGTGTCTAATTTAGTAAAGGCGTCACATGAAAGATCCGCTAAAAACGGTTCAGAAGCGCGCGGATGCACGGCGCAATCGGAACTTGATCATCGATGCCGCGCTTGCCTGCATCGCCGGGGATTCGGAGGCGAGCATGGTCGACGTGGCACAAGCGGCCGGCGTCAGCCGCGCCACGCTTTACGGCCACTTTTCGTCGCGAAAGGAACTCATTGAAGCGGTGTTCCAGGACGTCATGCAGCGTACGGAAGAGCAGCTTGCCGCTGTCGACCTCAACGGTGACCCGGCGGGCGCGCTCAGCAGGCTGATTTCACTGTCATGGAAGCTTGTCGACCAACACAAGCAGTTGCTGGCGGCTGCCGAACAGGAACTCAAGCCGGACCGCATTCGCACGTACAACGACCAGCCGATGACGCAACTCCAGTATCTTGTCGACCGCGGCCGAAGGGAGGGACGTTTTAGGGACGATCAGCCCGTCGAATGGCAGATGACCTGCATCTACGCGATATTGCATGAGGGTGCCGCGGCGCTGAGGACCGGACGCCTGACGGAGGAGGAAGCCGTGCAAGTTGTGCCCGACACGATTATCCGGCTCGTGACAACCTAGGCCGGGCCGGCCTCGTCTTCCGTCCACATCGACAGCGCCTCGAGCACGGGCCCAAGATCTGCCCAGCGGTTAATTGCGGTTTCCGCGCCAGCTTCCGTCAACACGTCCGAATGACCGGGATAGCTGTGCGCGCCGCCGGTAAAGCCGATCACCCGCATGCCGGCCGCCTTGGCCGCTGCCACGCCGTGCACGGAATCCTCGAGCACCATGCAATTTGCCGGATCTGTGTTCATCACGGACGCCGCGTGAAGATAAACGTCCGGTGCCGGTTTCGGCCGCTGATCCGGCAGATCCATTGCCGAGAACACGCGACCCTCGAAGAGTGGCATCAGCCCGGTTTTGCCGAGCATCATTTCCAGCCGCTCGGAACGCGAATTGGAGCAAATGCATCGCGGCTGCTTGACCGCCGATACGGCGTCCGCAACGCCTGAAATGGCACGCAGCTCCCGCGCCAGCCGCCGGTCGAGCTCCGCCCTTTGTTTGTCGAGCAGAGAAGCCTGCAGCACTTGCCCCGTTTCGGCCTCAAGGCGCATCAGAATGTCGCGGAAGGTGAGGCCGGCATAACGCCCGGCAAATTCGATGGGGTCGATCTCTATGCCCACCTTGGCCAGCAGCGCGGTTTCGACGCGCGCGGCAATGATCTCGGAATCGACCAGCACGCCGTCACAGTCGAATATAACCAGTTCGATCAACGCGGATTCTCTCGGGATTTGTTTGTTGGAGCTCGGGAGGGAGCGCACGCAGGCGGGTTACACGATTGCAGCCCGAGGCGCAAACGGACCCGGCTTCACCAATTCTTTACGCAAAGCGGTAACCATAACGGCCAGTAAACAGTCTCAGTAAATGTGTACGAGTTCTGGTGTACCCATGGCCGCAATACGCCTACTTGCCGATCTTCCCGCATCCTCCGACAAAGCCGAGTGGATCGACACGATCCTGAAAGGCGATTGCGTTGCGGCTCTGGAAAAACTGCCGGAACACTCGATCGACGCGATCTTTGCCGACCCGCCCTACAATCTGCAGCTCAATGGCGATCTGCACCGGCCCGATCAGTCCAAGGTCGACGCGGTCGACAACGACTGGGACCAGTTCGACAATTTCGCTGCCTACGACGCCTTCACCCGCGCCTGGCTGCTGGCCTGCCGCCGGGTGCTGAAGCCGAACGGCACGATCTGGGTGATCGGTTCCTACCACAATATTTTCCGCGTCGGCGCGGCCATGCAGGACCTCGGTTTCTGGATCCTGAACGACGTGGTGTGGCGCAAGACCAACCCGATGCCCAACTTCCGCGGCCGACGTTTCCAGAACGCACATGAGACGATGATATGGGCCTCGCGCGACGCAAACGCCAAAAGCTACACCTTCAACTACGATGCGATGAAGGCAGCCAATGACGACGTGCAGATGCGCTCCGACTGGCTGTTTCCGATCTGCACGGGCGGCGAACGCCTGAAGGACGAGAACGGCGACAAGGTGCATCCGACACAGAAGCCTGAGGCGCTGCTGGCGCGTGTGCTTCTGTCGTCGACCAGGCCGGGCGATGTCGTGCTCGACCCGTTTTTCGGTTCCGGCACCACCGGTGCGGTGGCGCGCAAACTCGGCCGGCATTTCGTCGGCTGCGAGCGCGAACAGGACTATATCGACGCCGCCCGCGCCCGCATCGACGCGGTCGAGCCGTTGGCCGAGGCGGAGCTCCGCGTCATCCCGGGCAAGCGCGCCGAGCCGCGTGTGGCCTTTGTCAGCCTGGTTGAATCCGGGCTAATCGCTGCGGGCACGATCCTGCACGACACGCGCCGCCGATGGGCTGCGCAGGTGCGCGCCGACGGCACGGTTTTTGCCGATGGCGAGGCCGCATCGATCCACCGCATGGGTGCGAAAGTGCAGGGTCTGGACGCCTGCAACGGCTGGACGTTCTGGCATTACGAGCAGGGCGGCAAACTGATGCCGATCGACGAACTGCGGCGTATCGCACGCCAGAACATGGCCGCTGCCGGCGCTTAATCGTCTAACGATTTCAAAAACTAAGAAGGCGCCGCGGAATCTTTCCGGCAGCGCCTTGAATCAGTTTCTGAGCTGCTTGAATCAGGTCATTAAGTGCGGGACGGCTCTTTCACAGAAATTGTCGCGCAGGCCAGAGCAGTCACTTAGCTGTTGCGCTTCGCCAGGGCCTCTTCCCAGGCGAGAGCGTGGCTGACGATGGTCTCGAGATC
Source organism: Mesorhizobium sp. Z1-4 (assembly GCF_004000235.1). GTDB lineage: Bacteria > Pseudomonadota > Alphaproteobacteria > Rhizobiales > Rhizobiaceae > RCIO01. The sequence continues at coordinate 69,147 of NZ_RCIO01000001.1, read as the reverse complement.
GTCGAGCGCCGGCGTCCAGCCGAACTCGCGCTGCGCGCGGTCCGAATTGGCAACGATCGAAACGGCGTCGCCTGCGCGGCGGCCGCTGACGCGGACGTCGAAATCGTGGCCGACGACCTTCTTCACCGCGTCGATAACTTCCAGCACCGAATAGCCGCGGCCATAGCCGCAATTCGCGACAATGCTGTCGCCGCCGACGCGCAGGCGCTTGAGCGCAAGGTAATGCGCGTCCGCCAGGTCGCTCACGTGAATGTAATCGCGAATGCAGGTGCCGTCCGGTGTCGGATAGTCGGTCCCGAACACTTCCATGTAGTTGCGTTTGCCGGTGACGGTTTCGGATGCCACCTTGATGAGATGCGTTGCGCCCTTTGTCGACTGGCCGGTGCGGCCTTTCGGGTCGGCGCCGGCAACGTTGAAATAGCGCAGCGCGGTGTAGCGCAGCGGATGTGCGGCCGCGGCATCGCGCAGCATCAGTTCGGTCATGAGCTTGGAGGTGCCGTAGGGCGATTCCGGCTTCGTCGTTTCATCCTCGGTCACCGGCACCTGCTCGGGGCTGCCATAGACGGCCGCGGTCGAGGAAAAGATGAAATGCTCGACACCGGTGCGTACCGCGCTTTCAATCAGCGCCCGCGACTTGACGGTGTTGTTGAGGTAATAACCGAGCGGATCGGACACCGACTCCGGTACGATGATGGAGCCCGCGAAATGGATGATCGCATCGACATTGCGCCGTTTGATCGTGGCTTCGATGAGCTCCTGATCCGCAATGTCGCCGACCACGAGTTCGGCTTCCGCAGGCACGGCCCAATCGAAACCGGTGCTCAGCCGGTCGACCACGACCACGTCCTCGCCAGCATCGAGCATGCGCCAGACCATGTGGCTTCCGATGTAACCCGCGCCGCCGGTGATGAGAGTTGTCAATTTGCTGGTCCGCTCTGTTCACTTGATCGGCGAACATTCTAGTGGCTAACCGTTACCATGGGCTGACCAAAAACGATCGGTTGCACATGTGAAGGACGATGAGCTCAGATTCGGAACGAGCGGGCTGCGAGGTTTGTCCCGATTGCTGAATGGACGCCCGGCCGCCGCATACGCACAAGCGTTCGCTCATGTCATGATTGCGCAGGGCAGGGCGGAAAGAGGCAGGCGGTTTCTTGTCGGGCGCGACCTGCGTACCAGCAGCCCGGGTATCGCACGCTTCTGTTTTGCGGGCTTGCTCGAGGCGGGCGTTGAGCCGGTCGATTGCGGAGAATTGCCGACACCGGCGCTTGCCGCGCGCGCGATGAAACTGGGCGTCCCGGCGATCATGGTGACGGGGAGCCACATTCCCGCAGACCGAAACGGGCTGAAATTCTATCGGCCCGACGGCGAAATCGACAAGCATGACGAGGCCGCGATCGCAGATGCCGAAAGGGCAGCGGAGCTCCTTGAAAATGTGGCGCCCGCAAATGCCGAGAGCGATCATGGCGTGGCCGTTGACGAATACCGTGCGCGCGCGATCGGCACGCTTGCGCCGGACGCGCTGAAGGGGATGCGAATCGGTATCTACCAGCATTCGTCCGTGACGCGCGATCTGCTTGTCGACGTGCTTTCGGCGCTGGGTGCGGACGTCGTGCCCTTCGGCCGTAGCGACGTGTTTGTGCCCATCGATACCGAGGCACTGAGCGCGACTGATGCGGCGATCTGCGGCACGGCGGTGCGCGAACATCGGCTTGATGCAGTGGTCTCAGCCGATGCCGACGGTGACCGTCCGATGATCGGCAACGAAACGGGAAGATTGCTGCGTGGTGACGTGATTGGCGCCTTGACCGCCTCGGACATGGGCGCTGGGAGCGTTGTAACGCCTGTAACCTCCAACACGGGAATCGAACGCAGCGGACGCTTTGCGCGCGTCATACGCACCCGGGTCGGATCGCCCTATGTAATTGAAGGGATGGATATCGCCAGTGCAGGCGGCGCTTCCACGGTCGTCGGCTTTGAAGCGAATGGCGGCGTGCTGCTGGGGAGTGACGTATTTTTGGCTGGCCGCCGGATCGCCGCATTGCCGACCCGGGACGCAATGCTGCCGATTCTTGCGGTTCTCAATATGTCGAAGCGCGCGGGAGCGAAAATTTCCGAAGTGGAAGCAGCTCTGAAATTCAATGCATCAAAGTCAGGTTGTATAAAAGACGCCGACTTTCACATGAGTGCGGCGTTCATACGCGAGATGGCGGCTGATGGATTGTTTGTTTCGGATATGTTCAGAGATGTAATTGAAGTAAGTATGATAAATACAACCGACGGTTTGCAGATTATTGGAAAAGATGGATGTATTGTTCATTTCAGAATTTCAGGCAACGCTGCAGAGTTGCGCTGCTATACTGAAGCAAATTCCGATGATCGGGCGTCGTTTCTGCTGGACGAGGGGCTGGCGCGGGCGCGGAAGTATCTCGGCATGACCTGATTGAGATTGTCGAGCTGCCTCTGCCGGGAGTGCAGTTTCGAGATGAGTGTCGTGCCGGTAATCATGTGTGGCGGGGCAGGCGCGCGCTTGTGGCCGCTTTCGCGCAAGGGCCGCCCGAAGCCGTTCATTCCGCTGCCGGATGGCGAAACGCTGATCCGCAAGACATATACGCGTGCTGCTGCGCTGTCGGGCGTTGGCCGTATTGTGACGGTGACGGGCCACGAGCTGATGTCTCTCGCATTGAACGAGTATCAGCACGCACGGTCCGCCGGGATCGCGCAAAGCCTTATTCTGGAGCCGGTTGGCCGAGACACGGCAGCCGCCGTTGCGCTCGCTTGTCTGCATCTGGCACAGGTAGAGGGGCTGGATGCAATCGCTTTGGTGCTGCCGGCCGACCATCTCATCGCGGATACCAAGTCCTTTTCATTGGCGGTGTTGGCCGCCGAAGAAATTGCGGCAGCAGGCCGTGTCGCAACGTTCGGCATAAGGCCCGACAGGCCCGAAACCGGCTTTGGCTACGTGGAGGCGGATGGTACCGACCTCATCCGTTTCGTTGAAAAGCCGAGCCTGGAAAAAGCCCGGGAGTTTCTGGAGAGCGGCCGCTTTTTCTGGAACGGCGGCATGTTCTGCTTCCGCGTTGGCGTCATGCTGGCGTTGATGAAAGAGCATTGCCCGGATGTGCTTAACCGGACCGGAGCCGCCTTCGAAGCTTCGCGCATATCCGCTTGTGACAACCGCACGACGATCGAGGTTGACCAGGGCGAGTTTGCCAAGGTGGACCCGGTTTCAATCGACTATGCGGTGATGGAAAAACTGAAACGGGGTGCCTGCATACCGTGCGAATTCGAATGGTCCGACATCGGTTCGCTGAATGCGATAACGGGACTGACGTCGCCGGACGGCGAGGGCAACCGCGTCATTGGGGATGTGGTGCTGAAAGGAACAAAAGACAGTTTCGTGCACGGTGCCGACCGGCTGGTCTGTCTCGTTGGTGTTTCGGACCTGCTGGTCGTCGACACTCCCGACGCGCTGCTGGTGTGCACGAAAGACGCCGCGCAGGAGATCAAGGAAGTCTACAACCAGCTGCAAGTGGCGGGGTCCGACAGCGCTCTGTTGCATCGTACCGCTTGCCGCCCATGGGGCAGCTACACCGTGCTGGAGGAAAGTCAGCGCTTCAAGATCAAGCGCATCGAGGTGAAACCGGGCGGCCGGCTAAGCCTGCAGGCGCACCGGCACCGCTCGGAACACTGGGTTGTGGTCAGTGGGCAGGCGCGCGTGACCGTCGGCCGTGACGTCAGCACACTGGAAGCCAACCAGTCTGCTTACATCCCCTGCGGCGGTATCCACCGGCTGGAGAACCCCTCAATCGAGAAACTGGTGCTTATCGAGGTGCAATGCGGAGATTATCTTGGCGAGGACGATATCGAGCGATTTGATGATGAATATGGGCGCGCGTGAAACTGATTCCGCGCAATTGGTTGTCGGGTGCCGTATCCAAAGCCCGCAAGCAGCCGAACGCGTGACTATTGCCTATTCAAACGACGACACCATGAGCCGCGAGATCGGCTTTCAGCTTCTCGGGGCCGGTAAACTGCACGGCATGCCAGCCGGCCGCGATTGCGCCATCGACGTTCTTCTGGCTGTCGTCGATGAACAGTGTCGCTGAGGGTTCGAGTCCGAATGCGGATACGTGATGGTCGTAGATTTCGCGATCGGGTTTGATGAGGCCCAGCTCGCCTGAGACCGACACGCCGCGCGGCAGCGCCAGAAACGGGAACATTTTCTGCGCCCGCGGATAGGTCTCGGCCGAAAAGTTCGTCAGCATCGTCACGTCGCGCCCGTCCTCGACCAACGCTGCCATGATCGCAACGCTGTCGTCATAAGCGTGGCTCACCATCTCGTTCCAGTGCCGGTAGAAGGCTCGGATGTTCTCTTCCTCGGCGGGGAACTCGCCAATCAGCAGCGCCTCGGCCTCCGCGATGCTGCGGCCGCGGTCCTGCTCCAGGTTCCAGTCGCCTGTGCAGACATTTTCAAGGAACCAGTGCCGTGTTTGCGCGTCCGGAATGAGACGGCGGAATGGAATTTCGGGATCGTAGTGGATCAGCACGCGGCCGATGTCGAAGACGATGTGACGGATGTCGGTCATTGTATCCTACCCCGGCCATTCAACTGCCGGTGCTTCGTTTGCGTCGCTCCGGGTATAGCGGCTTCGATCACCTTTTTCATGACGGTAGGCAGCGCTTCCCCAGCCAACTTTTCGGGCGCCGACCACCAGCCGTCATTGCCGGGTTCGCGGGCAACGCCGTCGGCGCGGTATACGGTGAGTTCGAGCGAGAAATGGGTGAAGACATGCGCGGCGGTTCCCGTATGCCGCCAGTCTGCGGCGAACGGCGCGCCGCCGACGCCTGTTTCGCCGTCCTTGCGCGCGGTCCACCCCGTCGTGGGCACTTCCGCCATGCCGCCGAGCAGCCCTTGCTCCGGGCGTTTTTGCAGCAGCACTGCGCCATCGTCGCGTACAGCCACAAATGCCGCGCCTCGCCTGGCAGGGCGCTCGGCCTTCGCCGGCTTGACCGGGAAATGCGCCGGGTCACCGCTTTCAAGCGCCGCGCAGTCATCGTTCAGCGGGCAGGTGAGGCAGGCTGGCCGTCGCGGCGCGCAGATGGTTGCGCCGAGGTCCATCATTGCCTGCGCGAAATCGCCGGGCCGCTCGGCGGCGAGCATCTTCGCGACCCGCGCCTTGATTTCCGGCTTCGCGGCCGGGAGTGGCGTTGCAATTGCAAACAGACGCGTAATCACGCGCTCGACATTCCCGTCCACAACCGGCTCCGGCTGGTCGAACGCGATCGCCGCGATGGCCGCGGCCGTGTAGGGGCCAATACCAGGTAGCTCGATAAGCGCTTCATAATTTGCGGGAAACCGCCCGCGGAGTTTGGCAGCTACCGTATCGGCGCACTTCTTGAGGTTGCGTGCCCGGGAGTAATAACCCAGCCCCGCCCAGGCCTTCATCACATCGTCATTGTCGGCGGCCGCAAGCGATTCGATATCCGGCCAGCTTTCCAGGAATTTCCGGAAATACGGCTTTACCGCTTCCACGGTCGTCTGCTGCAGCATGATTTCGGACAGCCAGACGCGATAGGGGTCGGGCACGGAGCCGGATGCCCGATCTGCCGGCCCAACGCGCCAGGGCAGCTCGCGCGCATGCCGGTCGTACCAGGCGAGAAGCCTGGCAGTGGCGTCGGGTTTCGGTCGGGTGGTCGAGGGCATGGTGCGGTGCTGGCCGGATTGCGCTACAAGACGGTTCGAGTGCGGATACCGACATGGCAGCCAATCGCAAATTCAGCAATCCCGTGCAGGTCAGCGAGGCGGCCGGCAAGATCCTCGACCCGGTGTTGCGCAAGCGCGCCGGCATATCGGTCGGGCTGGTGCAGAGCTGGGATGAGATCGTCGGGCCGTCGCTGTGCGACGTCACCCGGCCCGAGCGGGTGATCTGGCCGCGGCGCGACGGCGATGAGGACGATTTCAAGCCTGCAACGCTGGTCGTGTGCTGTTCCGGCGCCAATGCGCTGCATCTCCAGCATCAGTCAGGTGAAGTGATCGGCAGGGTGAACGCCTATCTTGGGTTTCCGGCGATCGGCAGGCTGCGCATCGTCCAGAAGCCGGTTGGCGAAGCTGTGCCTCGCCCACTCCCGCCGCGCCAGGTTACGGCCGCCGAAGCAGGCAGGATCGACGGGCTGATGGCCAAGATCGAAGACGAGGAGCTGCGCGCCTCGCTCGCCCGGCTCGGCAGGAGTGTCATTGGCAGCGGCAACTGACCGCATCGCCTCGCGCGTTCGTGATCGGCGAAATTGCCTGTTGGTAATTGGCCTGGGGACGAACCTGCCTTAATTCGGCGGTATCTATCGCTTTTCTGCCCCTACCAACCGCAAAATCCGCGCATAGCCAGGTGATTCGCATGACCGTAATGCTTCCTCGTCGCAACGTTCTCATTTCCCTTGCCGCCCTTTCGGCCTCCGGCGTGCTGCTCGCAGCTTGCGGCGAGGAGGAAGCCAAGGCGCCTGAAGAGACGCCGCCGGCGACCGCAGGCGAGGTGCCGCCGTCGCAGGGCAGCGTCGATATGGCCAAGCTGCTGGAAGAGGGCGCGCTGCCCGAAAAGGTTCTTGGCGAGGCCGAGGCCCCGGTAACGATCGTGGAGTATGCCTCCATGACCTGCCCGCATTGCGCCTCTTTTCATGAGGCCACGCTGCCCGCGATCAAGGAACGTTACATCGACACCGGCAAGGCGCGGTTGATTTTTCGCGAGTTCCCGTTCGATCCGCGCGCGGAAGCCGCATTCATGCTGGCCCGGTGCTCCAACGACAATTATTTCCCCATGGTCGATGTGCTGTTCAGCCAGCAGCGCGACTGGGCGTCGGTGCAGGATGCGCGTTCGGCGCTGCTCCAGATATCGAAACTGGCCGGTTTTTCACAGGAGTCCTTCGAGGCTTGCTTGACGGACCAGAAGCTTCTGGATGATGTCCGGGCTGTGCGCGCGCGCGGCGCGAATGATTTCAAGGTCGAATCGACGCCGACCTTCTTCATCAATGGCGGCAAATATTCGGGGGCGCTCTCGGTTGACCAGATGTCGGCCATCATCGAAAGCCATCTCTAGCGGCGCATTGCCCGCTGGAGCGACGGCTACTGCGGAGACGCGGCGATGAAGTTCAACCGTCTGCGCCTGCTCGGCTTCAAGTCTTTCGTCGACCCATCCGAGTTCGTCATCGAACGCGGTCTGACGGGCGTTGTCGGCCCCAATGGCTGCGGCAAGTCGAACCTCGTTGAAGCCCTGCGCTGGGTGATGGGTGAGAACTCCTACAAAAACATGCGCGCCTCGGGCATGGACGACGTGATCTTCTCGGGCTCCGCCACACGGCCCGCACGCAACACAGCCGAAGTTACGCTCTTCCTGGACAATGCGGACCGCAGGGCGCCGTCGGCGTTCAACGACGCCGACGAAGTGCAGGTCTCGCGGCGCATCGAGCGCGAAGCGGGTTCGATCTACCGCATCAACGGCAAGGAAGCCCGGGCCAAGGATGTGCAGCTTCTGTTCGCCGACCAGTCGACCGGTGCGCGTTCGCCCTCGATGGTGGGGCAGGGGCGCATCGGCGAGCTCATTCAGGCCAAACCGCAGGCGCGGCGCGCTCTGCTGGAGGAGGCCGCCGGCATCTCCGGCCTGCATTCACGCCGCCACGAGGCGGAGCTGCGGCTGCGCGGGGCCGAACAGAACCTGGAGCGCCTCGACGACGTTGTCGGCGAGTTGCAGTCGCAGATCGAAAGCCTGAGGCGCCAGGCCCGGCAGGCATCGCGCTTCAAGAACCTTTCCGCAGATATTCGCAAGGCCGAAGCCGCGTTGCTGCATCTGAAATGGTCGCAGGCGCGCGATTCAGAGGCCGAGGCGCAGTCGGCACTGTCCGCCGCTACCGCAGCCGTTGGCGAAAAAGCCTCCGCGCAGATGGATGCCGCCAAACAGCAGGCGATTGGCGCCCACAAGCTGCCCGAATTGCGGGACGCGGAGGCAGCAGCCGCTGCCGCCTTGCAGCGGCTCAAGATCGCGCTTGGCCAGATCGACGAAGAAGCGGGGCGCGTGCGCGCTCGCCAGGCGGAACTCGAAAAGCGCATTATGCAGCTCGATGCCGACATGGCGCGCGAGAAGCAGCTTCTTGCCGACAATGCTTCAGTTCTGGAGCGGCTGCAGAGCGAGGAACAGGGGCTGCGCGCCGCCAATGACGGTGCGGCCGAGGAAGAGCGGCGTGCGCAGGCTGCTTACGAGGATGCACAGTCGAAGCTCGCAGCGAGCGAGGCAGCCCTTGGCGAACTGACCGCCGAACGGGCGGAGGTCTCGGCCCGCCGCACGCAGCTGCAGCGCGCGCTTCAGGAAGGCACGGAGCGCCGCGACCGCCACGAGCGTCAGCTGAAACAGCTCGAAGACGAGACGGCCGAGATCGGCAGGCGAATTGCCGAACTTGCCGACCCGGCCGCGAAAAAAGAGGCGGTTGAGGTTGCCGAAACGGCTTTGACCGCGGCGGAGGCGAGGGCGCTCGATGCCGAAAGCCTGGTCGCTCAGCGCCGCGAGGCCGAGGCAGCCTTGCGGCCCGCATTGCAGGAGGCGCGCGCCGCGCTGCAAAGCGCCGAGACCGAGGCGCAGACACTGTCGCGCATTATCAACGCTGTGTCCGGTGGGCTCTTCCCCGCCGTGCTGGAGCGCATTTCGGTCGACAAGGGGTTTGAGGCTGCACTGGGTGCGGCCCTCGGCGAAGACCTCGACGCGCCGCTCGATCGCACCGCGCCGGCCCACTGGGGCGCAGCGATCGGTAGCGGCGATGATCCCGAGCTGCCGCAGGGTGTCAAAAGCCTCGGCGACCTGGTCCGCGCCCCTGCCGAACTTTCCCGGCGCCTCGCGCAGATCGGTGTGGTTGAGGCAGACGAGGGCGCCCGGTTTCAGGCACAGCTGAAACCCGGCCAGCGGCTTGTTTCCCGAGACGGTGCCCTGTGGCGCTGGGACGGCTTTGTCGCAAGCGCCGACGCGCCTACTGCGGCCGCCCAGCGTCTGGCCCAGAAAAACCGGCTGGCCGAACTCGACGCCGAGGTGCGGGAGGCGACTTTGAACCTGCGCGCCGCCGAGGCGGCGCAGGCCGAAGCCGAGCAAGCGGTTAAAGAAGCAGTCGAAGCGGAAAAGCTTGCGCGCGAGACACAGCGCAGCGCCCAGCGCACGCTGGAAGATGCCCGTGCTGAACTGGTGCGTGCGGAGCGCGCCGCCGGCGAGCTCGCAAGCCGCCGCACCGCACTGGAGGAATCGCGTCAGCGCCTGGTGGAGTCGCGTGACGAGGCGGTCGCCGCCGTCCGCGATGCCGAAGCTGCCCTGGCTGCCGCTCCCGAACTTGCCGAGCTCCAGGGCCGGCTGGACACTGTTTCGGCCGAAGTCGCGCAGGACCGTGCCGCACTCGCCGAAGCCCGCGCGGCACATCAGGGTCTCGCGCGCGATGCCGAGATGCGCCAGCAGCGGCTCGCCGCGATTGCGACCGAACGCGGAAGCTGGACGTCGCGAACCGAAAATGCGGATCGGCAGATTGCCTCGCTTTCGGAGCGCCAGGCCGAGGCCGCGTCCGAACAGGAGAAGCTGGCCGACACACCCGACGAGATTGATGCACGCCGCCGGGCGCTATTGTCTCAGCTTTCGCAGGCCGAGGAGTTGCGCACCAGCGCTGCGTCGCGCCTGCAGGAGGCTGAAAACCGGCAGGCCGAGCTCGACCGGACGGCGATTGCCGCGGTTGAGGCACTGTCATCCTCGCGTGAGCAGCGCGTGCGCGCGGAAGAAAAGCTGACGGCAGCCGAAGAACGGCGCAAGGAAGCGGAACACCGCATTCGCGAGGCCCTGAATGTCGGCCCTCACGAGGCGCTGCGTCATGCGGGGCTGTCCGACGGCGAGGCGCTTCCAGATATTTCGGAACTCGAGCGCCGGCTTGACCGTTTGCGTGTGGAGCGCGAGCGCCTTGGCGCCGTCAATCTGCGCGCCGAGGCCGAGCAACAGGAACTAACCGAACGTTTCGAGACGATCGTTTCGGAGCGGGAGGACGTGATCGAGGCGATCCGCAAGCTGCGCCAGGCGATTCACAGCCTTAACCGCGAAGGCCGCGAACGGCTGCTGGCCGCGTTTACCGAAGTGAACGCGCAGTTTCAGCGCCTGTTCACTCATCTTTTCGGCGGCGGCACGGCCGAGCTTCAGCTGATCGAATCCGAAGACCCGCTTGAAGCCGGGCTCGAAATCCTCGCTCGTCCGCCGGGCAAGCGCCCGCAGACGATGACGCTGCTTTCAGGCGGCGAACAGGCGTTGACGGCGATGGCGCTCATCTTTGCCGTCTTCCTCACCAATCCCGCCCCGATCTGCGTGCTCGACGAGGTGGATGCCCCGCTCGACGACCACAATGTCGAGCGCTTCTGCAACCTGATGGACGAAATGGCGTCATCGACCGAAACGCGCTTCGTCATCATCACGCATAACCCCATCACCATGGCGCGCATGAACCGCCTGTTCGGCGTCACCATGGCCGAACAGGGCGTCAGCCAGCTGGTCTCGGTCGATCTGCAAACCGCCGAGCAGCTGCGCGAGGCGAGCTAAGCCGATGCGTCCTCCCCCGTGAGGGGAGGGGTTATACCTCGCTCCAGATCGCCAGTTCGTTGCCGGCCGGGTCGGTGAAGTGAAACCGCCGGCCGCCGGGGAACGAGAAAATCGGCCTCACGATCTTACCGCCAGCACTGGTCACCGTTTCGAGCGATTTTTCCAGGTTGGTGGAAAACAGAACCGGCAGCGGTTTGCTGCCGGGCGGTGTGGCCCCGTCAAAGCCGCCATCGAGGCCCTCCTCGAATGCCGAGTAGGATGGCCCATAGTCCGTGAACGTCCAGCCGAAGGCCGCGCTGTAAAACGCCTTCACGCTATCGATCGAACCGTTGCCGGCCGCCATTTCGAGATAATCGAGCTTGCCGTCTTTTTTCATCACGCAACTCCATTCTTTGTTCCTGATATGTTCTAATCGTGGCCGGCGCGGGAGGCAAGAGGCAATGCGCAGCTTTGGCACTGTGCACAGGAACGGTCAGTCGGGTTCGGCGGGCTGGCCGTTGCGGTCGGTCCATTTCCGCTGCCCGCCTGACTTGACCAGCAACAGGTCGCGATCGGTGTAATGGACAACATCGTCGGGTGAGCGTGTGCCCACCACCAGATAGGAGACCTCGCGCCCGGACCGGTTTTCCAGGCAGTGGCCGGCTTCGACGCCAGCCTTGAAGGTTGCGGCATCGCCCGGTCCCATGACGGTTTCGCTGTCGCCTTCGTGCAGCGTGACCTCACCATCGAGCACGTACACGAACTCGTCCTCCCGCTCATGCCAGTGCTTCCGCGATGATCTCGAGCCCGGAGACAGGGTTTCAACAAAGGCCCCGAACTGCGTCAGCCCCCCGGCATCGCTGAGCAGGCTTGCACGATAAGTGCCGAGTTCGTCGTTGAGGCTTGAGCCTTCTCCCGTCTCTAAGGGCGCATTGCCGGCACGTATGATTGGCATGAGGAAATCTCCTGGCGGGACTAATCGATTGATATGTGGCGGGCAGCGGTTGCGTTCTTGCCTTTCGCAACTGCGAACCTTATCGCTCTGGCGGCCATGGTCGTACGAAATGAATAGGCGGTTCACCTGATATGACAAAATGGGTCTACGGATTCGGTGGCGGTTCGGCGGACGGAAGCGCCTCTGATCGCGAATTGCTGGGCGGCAAGGGCGCCAATCTGGCAGAGATGTGCAATCTCGGCCTTCCCGTACCGCCTGGCTTTACGATCACCACCGAGGTCTGCACGGCTTATTATGCCAATGGCCGAACACTGCCGGACGGCCTGAACGGCCAGGTGGATGCGGCCCTTGCCGCTATGGGCGAGATTGCGGGCGGCCGCTTCGGCGATCCGCAAAAGCTGATGTTGGTTTCGGTGCGCTCAGGCTCGCGCGCCTCCATGCCCGGCATGATGGACACGGTGCTTAATCTCGGCCTCAACGACGAGACCGTTGCTGCTCTGGCTGCGGCTTCGGGCGACGAGCGTTTTGCCTATGACAGCTACCGCCGCTTCATTCAGATGTATTCAGACGTGGTGCTTGGCGTCGACCATGAAAATTTCGAGGAAATCCTCGAAGACGCCAAGGCAGAATACGGCTTCGAGCAGGACACCGATCTCTCTGCCGCGCAATGGCAGGATGTGATCGGCCGGTACAACGCGAAGATTGAGCAGGAGCTGGGCGCACCGTTCCCGCAGGACGCCAGGGAGCAGCTGTGGGGCGCAATCAACGCGGTTTTCGCCAGCTGGATGAACCCGCGCGCCATAACCTATCGCCGCCTCCACGACATCCCCGAAAGCTGGGGCACCGCCGTTAATGTGCAGGCCATGGTTTTCGGCAATATGGGCGACAGCTCGGCGACCGGCGTTGCCTTCACCCGTAACCCCTCCACCGGCGAAAACGCGCTTTATGGCGAGTTCCTGGTCAACGCACAGGGCGAAGATGTGGTGGCAGGCATCCGCACCCCGCAGAACATCACCGAGGAGGCCCGTGTCGCCGCGGGATCCGACAAGCCTTCGCTGCAAAAGCTGATGCCCGACGCCTTCAAGACCCTGACCGAGATCGCGGGTCGGCTCGAGGCGCATTATCGCGACATGCAGGATCTCGAATTCACCATCGAGCGCGGCAAGCTGTGGATGCTGCAGACCCGTTCGGGCAAGCGCACCGCGAAATCGGCGCTGCGCATCGCTGCCGAAATGTCAGGTGAAGGGCTGATCACGAACCGGGAAGCGGTGCTGCGCATCGAGCCGGCCTCGCTCGACCAGCTTTTGCACCCGACGATCGACCCCAATGCGAGGCGCGACATCATCGGTTCCGGTTTGCCGGCCTCGCCGGGCGCCGCAACAGGCGAAATTGTGTTCACCTCCGACGAGGCGGAAGAGGCGAAAGCGCAGAACCGGGACGTCATCCTTGTTCGCGTCGAAACCAGCCCCGAAGACATTCACGGCATGCATGCCGCGCAGGGTATCCTGACGACGCGCGGCGGCATGACCAGCCACGCCGCCGTTGTGGCGCGCGGTATGGGCAAGCCCTGCGTTTCCGGCGCCGGCGGTTTGCGTGTCGATTATCGGACCGGCACGCTGCTTGCCATGGGCGTTACGCTCCGCAAGGGCGATATAATCACCATCGATGGCGGCACCGGCCAGGTGCTGAAAGGCGCGGTGCCCATGCTGCAGCCTGAGCTTTCGGGCGACTTCGCGTCCATCATGGGCTGGGCCGACGAGGCGCGGCGCATGAAGGTGCGTGCCAATGCCGAAACGCCGGCGGATGCGCGCATGGCGCGTTCCTTCGGCGCGGAAGGCATAGGCCTTTGCCGCACCGAGCACATGTTCTTCGACGGTGAGCGCATCGTTGCCATGCGCGAGATGATCCTGGCTGACACGGAAGCTGGAAGGCGCTCAGCTCTTGCCAAGCTGTTGCCCATGCAGCGCTCGGACTTTCTGGAGCTGTTCGAGATCATGGCCGGCCTGCCGGTGACGATCCGTCTGCTCGACCCGCCGCTGCATGAGTTTCTGCCGCATTCTGACGAGGAAATCGCCGAGGTTGCCGCGGCCATGGATGTGTCGGCCGAGAAGCTGCGGCAGCGCACCGAGACACTGCACGAGTTCAACCCGATGCTCGGTCACCGCGGCTGCCGCCTCGCGGTTTCTTATCCCGAGATTGCGGAGATGCAGGCTCGCGCCATTTTCGAGGCTGCGGCCGAAGCGGGCAAGCGCACCGGAAGCCCGGTGGTTCCCGAAGTCATGGTGCCGCTAGTCGGGCTCAAGGAAGAGCTGGACTACGTCAAAAAGCGCATCGACGATGTCGCCGAAACCGTGATGAAGGAAGCGGGAAGCCGCTTTGACTATCTGGTCGGCACGATGATCGAGTTGCCGCGTGCGGCACTGCGCGCTGGCCTGATCGCCGAGGCCGCCGAGTTCTTCTCATTCGGCACCAACGATCTGACACAGACCACCTACGGCATTTCGCGCGACGACGCCTCGTCGTTCCTGGAAACCTATCGCCAGAAAGGCCTGATCGAGAAGGATCCGTTCGTTTCGATCGACGTCGATGGCGTGGGCGAACTCGTGCGCATGGCGGCTGAGAAGGGCAGGGGAACGCGACCGGACATCAAGCTCGGCATATGCGGCGAACATGGCGGCGACCCGGCCTCGGTGGAATTCTGCGAAAGTGTCGGGCTGGACTATGTGTCGTGCTCGCCATTCCGCGTTCCCATCGCACGCCTGGCCGCCGCGCAGGCGGCGGCGAGAGCGGAGGGCATTTGAGTACCATTGTGGCCTAGGATAGCGGCGTCTAGAAAACTCGGGCCTGTTCCGCTAAGCCAAAGACAATGTAAATTTGGTGCGGGTGTATGACCAACACAGGACCTGACGACGATAGAAATCCGATTTGGGAACCAAACTGGCATGATATTTGTTTTGTCATCAAGAAGGCCAAATGGATAATAGTTGCTTGCAGCATCTTGAGTGCTGTTGCTGTTGTCGGACGCTATGCCGAATGGCGCCCATCGTATGTCTCGTACGCATCGATCTCATTTCTAGCACGTGATGTACCGTATGCTGAGGCGCTCAATCCGAGCCAGCATCCACTCGCAAATGACCCCGAAATTTATGCCGAACTTCAGTCGGCAAGGTCAGATGCCACCCTTCAGCGAGCGCTCACACTGCTCGCTGAAAATTACCCTGACCTCTACACCCGGCACCTGACAGCCAATGGTTTTGAGCCGTCGACTTCCTCGGCGCCTGTGGACGAGTGGATTTTGTCCAACGCTAGGTATTCCATCAATGTGGAAACGAGGGATCCATTTTATATATTTGACATAGATGTGACCTCCCCGTCCCCTGAGTTCTCTAAGTATCTTGCTAACGCACTGGCCCGGGCCTATCTCGATGATAGGCGTGCCGTGCTTGAAATGAGCGCTGCCGCGCGTGCAGAACGTCTGTCAACAATGGCGGCCGAACTTGAAACACTTCGAAACAGAATACCTGGCGAGAGCGGTGCGATTTCAGGTGACATTCCAGGCTTCTTAGAATCGTGGAGCAAGGCATTTGCGAGGTTCCAGACAGATGGCGACGCAGACGAGCTGGTGCAGAGCCTGCGCTCTGCATGGTTGTTTCGAGAGAATGGCTTTGAACCAGGTTGGGAGCAGGCTCTCGCGAGAGCTTTCGATCTAACCATAGCAGGGATCCGACAGCGTGCGGAAGCCGTTCGCAGTGAACTTCCGTACATGGAGCAGGCCAACTGGGTCCTTAACGAAGCCAGTCTGGGAACCTGGAAAACGGGTCGCTCAGAAATCGCGAAAGCCGTTGTTCAGGTTGGCGTTGCGGCAGCGCTTGGTGCTTTGATTTCATTTATCGGGGCGGCAGCGATATTGTGGTCTCGCCCGGGACTACGGAGCAAGGAGCAAGTCGAGCGTCTGTTGGGTTGGGTTCATCTGGCGGAGTTCAGCCGAAATCAGACGTCAATGTCCTTTCAAGGCGAGATCGACAAGCTGAGATCTGAGATTCTCATTCGAAAAAAGTCAGAGCATCCAATCCGGGTGCAAATTGTAACGTCAGCGGCTTGTTCTAGTTGTAAGAATGTCATTCTAAAATTATCCGACGGTTTCCAGAACTTGGGATATCGGGTCGCTCTAGTTAGCTGCTCGACGCAGGTTGATAATTTGTTGGAGTTTGACTCTGCACCAGGCGAACTTGCAGACATATCCATACACACGTTCTCCTCCCTTATCCGCGTGTTGAGCGTAAATGCTGAGAGATTGATATCGACCAAGGCATTCGAGGATAAGGTACTAGGGATGGATCAGGAATATGATGCCGTATTCCTGATCACACTGTCCAATGAGAACGGATTGGAGAGCGCGATTGTTTCTCGCTTGGCCCATTTTTCCGTCTACTTGGCAAAGATCGGCCATGAAAGAATCGACAACCTGAAGGTCGTATCCCGCGCTATGAGACTGAATCAGGTCTTGCGTCCGGGATTTGTGTCCCTTTCAGATTCTGTACAATGATGAAGAAATACTTACCCACATCAAGTTCAAGCTTATTTCAGTTAATGTTTGCATTTCTCATATTGCTACAGGTATTAGATAGTACAATTTCGCCTCAGGCATACGTGTTTTCACTGTCAGTTGGTGTTTTGACGCTATTGTTGGCAACATATCTTGTCTACCAGGCAATATATTTTAGGAAGGTGTTGGTTCCGATCTTTCTGACGGCGCTTATTTTTGCGTTATATGCAGCGCTCGTGGCTTCGGCTACTTCCGAATTTAACGGAACTCGACTGCTCGTGTCACGGTATGGAATGATTGTATGGTTGCTGCTAGGGATGGCCGTAGCTTTCTCCGCATGGGTCGAAGAAAGCGCAGGTCAGGCGCCAGGCCGTATCTTGCTAGGTCGACGGGTGGCGTACGTGGCATTTTTTACCTTGCCAATAATAGTATATTTAGATGAACCCGATCCATTGATGTACCAAGATGTGGCGTTCTGGGCCGGTATCGCGTTAATATCGATGTTATATGCAATGTTCAGAGGCAAGGATTTTAACCCCCTTTATTTTCCGGTTTTTATGCTAATTTCAGTCTGTGTATACATTATATTTAAGTTCGGATCAAAGCTATTTATTCTTATTTGGGCGTGCTATTTATCTATGTTTTTCTCTATCATTTTTGCAAAATTTATGCTAGACAGGAGAAGATATGCATTGATTATCTTTTTGATATTATCGTCTTTTTTATTTGGTACAATTGTATTGTACTATACAAGAGAATATATTGGGGTGGAATATATTCCAGAGCTCTCGTCAATTATTAGCAGAGTTTCTTTGTGGAGCTACTTTGTGGAGCAATTTCAGGTGGCTCCGCTGACAGGAAGTTTTTCATCAGAAATAATAGCTGGCCCTGGGAGGGGATACTATCAACATTCGGTACTTTTGTCGACTTTAACCCACACTGGGATTATAGGTGGATCTTTGCTTTTTTTATTGCTGTCTATGATTATATTAAAAGAAAATTTATTGAATTTTTCAAGTATTTACAGGATAAATGTATCATCTATGTTTTTTACCGTAATATTGGTTGGGGGTGTCTCTAGTTTCTTTACGTGGCCGCCGCTTTGGTTCTTACTAGGGCTACTGTGTGTCTCCTCGATCCCGCCGATAGGGCGTCAGCGATCTTTTGCGAAGGGCGACGGAGATGGGTTTGCCTCGTAGACAGTATTAGGCATTGGTACTAGGGGAGTGCGAGCTTTTGGCGATAATTACGGGGCAATGGAGCATATGACGCAACGGGTGGCAGAGAAGCTGAAACTGGCGTTGAATGAGCGTTCAGCTGTTATTGGCGTCATCGGAATGGGCTACGTGGGACAGCCACTGGCGTTGCGTTACTCACAGATTGGGTTCAAGGTTCTTGGCTTCGACATTGACGCCGGAAAAGTCGCACAATTGAACGCCGGCCATTCGGCGATTCAACATATTCCCGATACGAAAATTGCTGCCGCCAATGCCTGCGGGATGCGGTGCACGACTGATTTTTCGCGCATCAATGAGGCGGATGCAGTTATTCTTTGCGTGCCGACGCCGCTTAACAAATACCGTGAGCCAGATCTCAGTTTTGTGACCGACACTTGCGATGCTATTGCACCCTTCTTGCGGCGGGGGCAGGTGGTTTCACTTGAGAGCACTACTTATCCGGGCACCACTGAAGAAGAAATTCTTCCCCGTATTACGAAAACTGGACTTGCCGTGGGCGCAGATGTGTTTCTGGTGTACTCGCCGGAGCGTGAGGATCCCGGCAATGCGAATTTCACCACCAACACCATTCCCAAAGTCGTTGGAGGCCATACGCCAACTTGTCTTGAGATTGGTCGTGCTCTCTATGAGCCTGCGATCGACAATGTTGTGCCGGTCAGTTCTACCAAAGCGGCCGAGATGACCAAGCTGCTGGAGAATATCCATCGCGCTGTGAATATCGGACTTGTGAACGAGATGAAGATCGTCGCTGATCGGATGGGCATCGACATCTTTGAGGTAATCGACGCCGCGGCGACAAAGCCATTCGGCTTTACAGCTTTTTATCCCGGGCCGGGCCTCGGTGGCCACTGCATACCTATCGATCCATTCTACTTGACCTGGAAAGCTCGAGAGTACGGGCTTCACACCCGCTTCATTGAGCTATCCGGCGAAGTCAATCAGGCGATGCCCCAATATGTGGTCGACAAACTGACGTTGGCTTTAAACGACAAGGGGAAAGCGCTGAAGGATGCCCGCATCATGGTCCTCGGCATCGCCTACAAGAAGAACGTAGACGATATGCGCGAGTCTCCGTCAGTTCAGGTGATGGAGATCCTGCGCGATTTGGGCGCAAAACTGACTTATTCCGATCCACATGTGCCAGTTTTTCCGAAAATGCGCGAACACTCGTTTGATCTACGGAGCGTAGAGCTTACACCTGAGGTGCTTGCAGGGCTCGATGCGGCCGTATTGGCAACGAATCACGACGCGTTCGATTATGCGATGATTCGTGATTACGCGCCCCTGATTGTTGACAGCCGCGGCGTTTACCGCGATCAAGCGGCGCACATCATAAAAGCCTGAGGACTTTCCGACCGTGAAACGTTTCGCACTGATCGGCGCCGCCGGATATATTGCTCCGCGCCATATGAAGGCTATAAGCGAAACCGGTAATGACCTGGTCGCGGCAATGGATGTGAACGACAGTGTCGGTATCCTGGACAGCCACTTCCCGGAAGCGCAGTTTTTCACAGAGTTTGAGCAGTTTGACGCGCATATGGATTCCGAGCGGCGCGCCGGGCGGGGTGCAGACTATGTAGCGATCGCTTCTCCAAACTATTTGCATGACGCTCACATGCGATATGCCTTGCGCTCGGGCGCGGACGCTATCTGCGAAAAGCCACTTGTCCTGAATCCTCGAGATATCGATCCTCTAAAGGACCTGGAAGCTGCCAGCGGCGGGAAGGTCAACACCATTCTGCAGTTGCGCTTGCACCCGGCAATCATCGCGTTGCGTGACCGCGTAGCCCGTGAGGCGCAGGACAAAAAATATGATATCGATCTAACCTACGTCACGTCGCGTGGGAATTGGTACCTGAAGAGCTGGAAGGGCTTCACCGAGAAGTCAGGCGGTATCGCGACGAACATTGGCGTGCATTTTTTCGACATGTTGCATTTCGTTTTCGGCCAGCTGCAGGAAAATGTTCTGCATATGGGGGCTGAAACAAAGGCGGCAGGTTATCTAGAGTACGAACGCGCCCGCGTGCGCTGGTTCCTCTCGCTTGATGTGAAAGATGTGCCCGATACGCTCCGTGCAGCCGGCCAGCGGACTTATCGTTCTATCACCGTCGGTGGCGAAGAAATCGAGTTCTCTGGCGGCTTTACCGATCTGCACACGCGTAGCTACGAAGAGATCCTGGCCGGCAACGGTTTTGGACTGGAGGAGAACCGGGTCGCAGTCGAGACTGTTTCGCGCATAAGGACGGCCCCGGTAGAAGCTACGAGGGGCGAGAGGCATCCTTTTGTGGATCGGGGCTGATGAACGAGGTTTTCCGTCACCCGAGTGCAATTGTCGATGAAGGCGCCGAAATTGGAGAAGGCAGCAGGGTCTGGCATTTCACACATGTCTGCGGCGGTGCACGGATAGGGGCGGGCGTGTCCCTCGGGCAGAATGTATTCGTCGGCAACAAGGTCGTTATTGGCGATCGCTGCAAAATTCAGAACAACGTCTCGGTCTATGACAACGTCACGTTGGAAGAGGGTGTCTTTTGCGGTCCCTCAATGGTCTTCACGAACGTCCATAATCCACGCAGCCTGATCGAGCGAAAAGATCAGTTCCGCGACACCTTGGTCCGGCGAGGAGCAACCCTGGGGGCGAATGCCACCATCGTGTGCGGGGTGACAGTCGGAGCCTATGCCTTTATTGGCGCCGGTGCGGTGATCACCCGTGATGTCCCCGATTTCGCGCTGATGGTGGGTGTGCCTGCCCGCCAGATCGGATGGATGAGTGCATATGGCGAGCAGTTGAATATCCCTGTAGAGGGCGTTGCAGAAGCACGCTGCCCGCATACGGGTGATCTTTACAGGCTCGTTGACGGTTGTCTGACCCGAACGCCAGCAACTGCAGGGATGGGTTCGTGAACCTACCAAGTTGGAGGTAACGCTCTCGCTTCCGATCAAGTTGAGTAAGGGCGGATAAAGGCGCCGAGCGTCAGTTCTGCGGCTTGACGGTATGGGCATCGGCGATGAAAACCAATGTCACGAATGTAAATCGCGGCTCGATTTCGGCTGCAGTTCTGCGGAACCAGCGCTATGACTCGCGCTACCGCGCCGGGATATGGATATGATCGTAATCGTCGACTATGGGCTGGGCAATCTCGGCTCGATCCGGAACATGCTCCGCAAGATCGGCTATGAAGCAACTGTCAGCGGCGAGGCCGAAGATATCCGGTCGGCGAGCAAGCTGATCCTACCAGGAATCGGAGCTTTCGATAGCGGAATGCGTGACCTCAACGCCACCGGCGTGGTGGACATTCTGCACGAGAAGGCGCTGGAAGAGAAAATACCGGTGCTGGGAATCTGCCTGGGTGCTCAACTTATGACCAAACGAAGCGACGAGGGCAAAGAGGCTGGGCTTGGGTGGTTCGAAGCCGAAACGAGACGCATGACCTTCGAAGGCATCCCTGGCCGCTGGCCGCTGCCGAACATCGGCTGGCGCGACGTGAAAGCGCAAAACGGCTATTCCCTTCTCGACGAAAGCCAGGGCACACCCCGCTTCTATTTTGTGCATTCCTATTACATGCATGCGCAAACGCCGGAGATCGTTTCGATGACCTCTGAATACGGGTTTGAGTTTGCCTGCGGGTTGTCGCGCGGCAATCTCCACTGCGCGCAGTTCCACCCCGAAAAAAGCCATGTCTTCGGCAAGCGCCTTCTGCAGGCATTTGCGGAGTTGGAAGCATGAAGCTCCGAACCCGTATTATCCCGCTTTTGCTGCTTAAGGGGCAGGGGCTCTATAAAACCCGCAAATTTCGCGATGAAACCTATATCGGTGACCCGATAAACGCGGTCCGCATATTCAATGAGAAAGCGGTTGATGAACTGGGCTTCCTTGATATTGGAGCCGCTCGGAATGGGAGTGACCCCAACTTCGACCTCCTGAAGGACATCGCCAGTGAGTGCTTCATGCCCCTTAGCTATGGGGGTGGCGTAAAGTCGGTTGAAATGGTGCGCGAGTTGGTGGCGATCGGGATCGAAAAGATCGTGGTCAACTCAGCTGCGTGGACGGACAAAGGCCTGATCACCCGCATTGCAGATCATTTCGGTAGCTCGACCGTCGTTGGATCAATCGACGTGAAACGCAACTGGCGCGGTAAAGAGCAGGTCATGATTCGCGGTGGTCAGGAAAAGATCGCGCTTGCCCCCGTCGACTGGGCGCTGGAAATGGAGCGTCGTGGCGTAGGCGAAATTATGATCAATGCCATCGACCGGGATGGCGAAATGACTGGTTACGATCTAGACCTCGTACGCAGTGTGGCAGGCGCAGTATCCGTGCCTGTAATCGCCGCCGGCGGTGCATCCTCTATCTCCGATCTACAGGCAGCAGTGACAGAGGCCGATGCTACGGCCGCCGCCGGTGGCGCGATGTTCGTATTTCAGGGGAAGCACCGGGCGGTGTTGATCACATATCCCACCGAAGAAGAACGCGCCGGGTTTTGACCAGTTGATGAAGATCGCGCAGCTTCTTTCCTATTTTGGAACGGCTTTCAATCGTGGGCATGCGCACTTCTTGGTCAGTTCAGCTGCGGTGCAAGCATTGCCGCTCCTTACGGCACCAATTGTGGCTAGGCTCTACAGCCCAGAAGATTTCGGTGCTTTTGCGGTTTTCTATGCCCTTCTTGCTGTGCTGGGCGGGGTATCGCTGCTAGCGATGAACAACGCCATTC
Source organism: Mesorhizobium sp. Z1-4 (assembly GCF_004000235.1). Taxonomy (GTDB): domain Bacteria; phylum Pseudomonadota; class Alphaproteobacteria; order Rhizobiales; family Rhizobiaceae; genus RCIO01. Next base: position 47,128 of record NZ_RCIO01000001.1, on the reverse strand, counting down.
TGTTAGAAAAACAGGATCGGACTGCAATGCAGTCAGCTCTGCTGTCGCTCAGCATAGGCACCTGCTTCTCAGCAAGCCTGCTTCTAATTGTTTTGGCGGTGCCCAAGCCAATCTTGCACAAAATATTTGGCATCGCCGCCGCCGATCTGCTTATTTGGTTGCCGGTAGTTCTCCTGGCGGCAAGTCTCTATCAAGCCCTCTATGCATGGGCTGTACGCTGCGAAGCGTTTCAATTGCTAGCCCGAAACAAGTTCATTCTTGGTGCTGCAACAGCCGGCTTGCAAATCGGGATTGGCCTTACCGACCCAGGGCCAATTGGCTTCGTGCTGGCGCAACTTGGAAGTCAATCACTAGCGTTGGGGTTGCTAGTAGGGCTGTTTTCACAGGGGTGGCGGCGAGTTTCTCCGGAGCGAAGCTACGCTGCTCTAGCCGAGCGTTTCCGCCTGCACATCGCGCTTCCGCTCTACACGATGCCTGCGAACTTGGTAAACATGCTTAGCACGTTTACGCCCGACTTTTTGATTAACAGTTTGTTTGGCACCGCGCCCTTGGGGCAATATGCGTTGGCTAATCGAGTGGTCAACTTTCCACTCGCTTTCGTTTCGACGGCAGTTCAGGATATTTTCCGCCAGCAGGCAACACGCGAGTTCAACGAGACCGGCACCTGCCGCATTGCGTTCACCCGGTTTTTTTTGTTGATGAGCGGGATGGCCATATTCGTATTGCTTCCGGTGATTGCGCTCCTTCCTTGGCTAGTTCCGATCGTGTTTGGCCCCGACTGGGATCAAGCGGGGCATCTTATCCAGGCATTGGCGATTTTGATTACAATCCGGTTTGTCTCATCCCCGCTCAGCTATGTCTGGATCATTCGCGGGCGGCAGCGGTTGGACCTCATGTGGCAAATTGGCCTGCTGATATTGGGTCTACTCGGATTTTTCGTCCCGCTTCAGTTGTGGCCAGAGCTGTCGATTGAACGCGCGCTTTGGGTCTTTAGCCTGGTTCTTGCCGCATGGTATTTGGTTGCGTTGACTGTCTCTTGGCGTCTAGCTGTGGCCAAAGTCGCCCCGCCTGAACGGAGTACTACTCTTGTTTCACGAACAGACGGAACAGTTTAGAAAAGCCAGACGATTCTCCGATGGCAATCCTCCGAAGCGCCACCAGGTATTGAGTTATGGATTACCGGGACAACCCCTTTACCGAGATACTGCACAAAACCCCGCACCAGACCTGTGTGCGCTGCGTGATGGACACCTCTGACCCTTGGATCAGCTTTGATGAAAACGGTCTTTGCAGCCACTGCCAGATGTATGACGCCTATTTGGCGGGCTACGGCACGCCAGAGGATCGTCGCGCGAAGCTCGAGGCACTGATTGCTCACCTTAAGGAGCAGGGCCGCGGCAAAGAATATGACTGCATTATGGGCTTGTCAGGCGGCGTGGACAGCTCCTACTTGGCCTGGTTCGCTGTCAAGGAAATGGGTCTTCGCCCACTGGTGGTGCACGTGGACGCCGGGTGGAACTCGGAACTGGCGGTCAACAATATTCAGAACATCGTAGACCGGCTTGGGATCGACCTGCACACCCTCGTCATTGAATGGGAAGAAATTCGAGACCTACAACGCGCTTATTTTCTAGCCGGCGTTGCCAATCTGGATGTTCCGCAAGACCATGCGTTTATTGCGGCGCTGAACCGGGAGGCGAAGAAATATGGCCTTCGCGACATTCTGAACGGCGGCAACATGCAGACCGAGTCCATTCTGCCGAACGCCTGGGGGTACGATGCCTCAGACGCTGTGTCGCTTAAGGCGATTCACAAGGCATACGGGACCGTGCCGCTGAAGACATTCCCGATCTATTCGAATTGGCTTCGGATGATCTACTATCCGTTTATCCTGAAGATGCGTACCCACCGCCCGCTGGAACTGATCGAATACAACAAGGCCGAGGCGAAAGAGCTTCTCAAATCAAAGCTTGGATGGCGCGACTATGGTGGCAAGCACTATGAGTCCACTTTCACCAAATTCTTCCAAGCGCACTACCTGCCCGAGAAATTCGGTTACGATAAGCGCTTGGCGCATCTTTCTAGTCTGATTGTCTCCGGCCAGATCAGTCGCGATGAAGCACTGATCGAACTGGCGAAGCCGCTTTACGATCCGCGAGAGCTTGAGGAAGACCGTACCTACTGGATTAAGAAGCTCGGTATCTCCCGCGCAGAATACGATCGGGTCATGGCCGAGCGTCCTCGCGACTACACTGACTATCGCAACAGCGAAGCATTTTACGAGTGGATCAAGCGTCGGCTGAAGCCGGCTGTGCGAGCATATCGTCGGGTGCGCACGGTCTGACCGACTTTGATGACACGGTTGAACCTTCATATTTTCGCCTCGAACATCGAAGCTGAAACCCGCCTCTTCAAGGAGGCCCGCTATACACTCGGGCGTAGCATATTTGATCGCGTGGTTGTGGTAGGGCTTTGGGCTGAGGGGTTGGCTGAGGGTGAGACCTTGTCCTCAGGGCTGGAGGTGCAGCGCGTGCCCACCTGGGTGCGTCGCCTCCGCGGTTGGTCGGTTCTGACCCGGCGAGGCTTCATCTGGCAAGTGGTCGCGTCGCTGAGCTTGTTGCAATACGCGGCTTCTGTTTTGCTGCGCGCACGTAGGCTCAAGCCAACGCATGTCAGCTGTCACAATTTGATCCTGTTGCCGCTGTCATGGATCGCGGCTCGGATTACGGGCGCGCATCTCGTCTATCTGCCACACGAGCTAGAAACTCAGCGCACGGGTCTCGGCGGTCTGCGCAAGCGGATGGAGATATGGATCGAGCGACAGCTGATTGGCCGTGCGCGTGATGTCGTCACCGTATCGCCCCCGATCGCCGACTGGTACCGACAGGTATATGGCGGCGACAACGTGCATGTGATCCGCAACCTTCCCGAAGCCGCTTCCGTCATGCGCAAGCCTATCCAAAGTGGTGCGTTTCGAGACCGCTTTGCAATTCCGTCAGCAGCTACCGTTTTTATCTACCAGGGGGTGCTTGGGCCCGAGCGCAGCACCGATGTACTGCTGCACATATTTGCAGATCTTCCCAGGGACCGTTGCCATCTGGTTCTGATGGGTTACGGAACGGACGCAGTTCTGGAGGAGATACGGTCCTTTGCGGCGACGGTGAGAAATATCCACTTTCAGCCTGCAGTACCAGCCGATCAGATCGTGTCATATTCTTCCGGCGCGGATATCGGTATCTGGATCAATGAGACGGCACCGCTTAGCTATCGGTATGCGCTGCCCAACAAGTTCTATGAGTACGCCCATGCCGGTCTTCCAGTTCTGGTCAGCGACAATCTGAGCTATCTGGCTCAGCTTATCGAGGAGGCAGATATCGGCTGGGTGACTAGGTTTCAGGATGCGCGCGCGACTATCGAGTCGGTATCGCTGGAGAACATCGAAGCTATGCGGGAGCGGGTCGCGCACTATGCCGAACGGGCGACTTGGGAAGCCGACGCTGCCCTTTTTTCATATATTTATCGCTGAAAGAGGCGCCTGAGGGATGTCACAGATTAACGGGCCGAAACAGGCAGCACGGATTGCGCGCCCAGGGCATAACCGCCGCATGTGCGCGATGACGATTTTCGATGACACCGCGCCAGGGATCAGCTTCGACGAGGACGGGGTTTGCAATTTCGCGCGCAAGTCGCTGTGGAGGCTCGAGCATGAGGTTTTCCACGGAGAGGACGGTCGACAGCGTTTGGATGCTTTGGTCGCCCGAATCAAAGCCGAAGGTCGGGGGCGAGATTACGATTGCCTGATTGGGTTATCAGGCGGAGTCGACAGCAGTTTCGTCGCCGCGCGCGTGGTCGAATTAGGACTTCGACCGCTTGCCATTCATCTAGATAACGGATGGAACACTGACACGGCCGTGAGCAATATCGAGCGCTTGGTGAAACGGCTTGGGATCGACCTGATGACCCATGTGGTCGATTGGGGAGAGATCAAGGATCTGCAGCGCGCATATATACGCGCTTCGCTTCTGGATCTCGAGTGCGTTAGCGATCATGCAATCAACACGATCATGTTCCGGACCGCCTACGATATGCGTATCGGAACCGTTATCCATGGTGGCAATGTCGCGACAGAATCCACCATGCCGGCAGCGTGGGCCTATGATAAGCGCGATGGTGTCAACCTGCGCGCTGTGCACCGTGCCTTTGGCAGTGTGCCACTAAAGAGCTACCCCTATATGATGCCGTGGCAGTTCTTCAATTATCTCTTCATCCGTCGTATCAAGACGCTGCCCATCCTGAACTACCTGGATTATAACAAGACGGAGGCGGTTGAAGAGATGAAGGCGCTATTCGATTGGCGCCCATATCCACGAAAGCATGGAGAAAATCGATTCACCCGATTCTTCCAAGAATATTACCTTCCGCGCAAATTCGGTATCGATAAGCGGGTCGGGCATTATTCTAGCCTGATCGTGGCCGGAGAAATGACACGCGACGACGCACTGAGGAAGATCGCCGAGCCGCTCTATGAAGGTAATGAGGCGCGCGAAGAGCTCGAATACGTGGCCAAGAAACTCGGTTTCAGCGCAGATGAGCTGGAGGCCTTGATTATGGCGCCCCCCCGGGCGCACACTGAATTCCGGAACGCACAGTGGATGTTCAATCAGTCTTCGCTGCCGGTGCAAATTGCGCGTTACATCGCAAAGGGCGAGTTTTCCCTTTCCAAGCTTAGCACAATCCGACAGGCCGGGCGATAGGTGATGCCTCGCTACCATCTGCATCTCTATTATTGTGACTGGACACACGAAAGCCGCGCCTGGCGCGCGGGTACCGCAGCATTGGAGCACGGCTTTGCGGACCAAATCATCTACGCCGGCTACCGCGTCTCGGGACTTCCTGAGATAGAGGAAATTGGACCTGGTCAGACGGTGCGACGCATCGGTCCCGAGCCTAGCCGCCCGGGCAGCCCGCGCTTGAAACGTGCTCTTTCGCTGCCACGTTGGTGGCAGGCGTTCCAAAACATGCTCAATGGACAGGAGATTGGCCTTGTCACCGCTCATAGTCTGGCTTCTCTTCCAGGCGCGGCGATGCTTGCGCGCCGAACTGGCGCGCCATTGATCTATGATGCGCATGAGCTCGAAAGCGAACGGCAGGGTTGGGCAGGTCCAGTTCGCTGGGCCGCCCGTGTACTCGAAGGGCATTTTGTCCGCCAAGTCGATCACACTCTCGCTGTGAGCGACACTATTCGGGACTGGTATGCCGCAACATACCCGAACCTCGCTGTATCGACGCTGCGCAACGTACCTGAACTGGGGCATATGGGTTCTACTGCCCGTTCGTTGCGCGAAGATCTGGGCTTGTCCAAAAGCGATCTCGTCTATGCTTATTGTGGTGCGTTCGGCGGTGGTCGGGGGCTCATCCAGTTAATTGATGCTTTCCTTGCAGCGCCGAGAGACCGGCATTTGGTCCTTGTGGGCTATGGACCGCTTGAGAGCGAGTTGCGTTCGCGCGCAGAAAATCTGCCCAACGTGCATATTCACCCAGCGGTGCCAAGTTCAGAATTGGTTGCGTTCCTGAGCGGTGCGGATGTTGGTGTCTTTGTCCCAGACGGCCAATCGCTCAGTTATCAGTATTGTTTGCCGAACAAAGTCTTCGAATACGCCGCAGCAGGCTTGGCGCTTTTGCTCGGTCCCGGACCGGAACTAGCACGGTTTGCTGCCGGGTATCCGGCAGCCAGACTGACTGCACCTGATGCTGACGTAATCTCGGCCGTGCTCCACGAATGGGACGTCGCCGACATTCGCGGTCAGCGACCGGCACTAGAGGCGTTCTCGCCGCCGAACTGGGCGACTGAAAAATCTAAGCTCCTCGACATATATGGCGGGCTGCTCCGATCGTGAAAACAATATGGATGATCAACCAGTATGCCTCGACCCCAAATAACGGTCTTGGAGGCAGGACGCACCATCTCGCGCGCGAGTTCGCTGCTCTAGGGTTTCGCGTCTATCTGATCGCGGCGCGCTGGCATCACTACCTGATAGACCGCGGGGAAGCGTCCCAGGCGCCGGAGCTGGAGCCCGTAGATGGCTACACATTCGTGCGCTTACCGGTCATGGACTATGAGCATGCTCATGATCGCAAGCGCATTCTGAACTGGTTCCTGTTCAACGTGCGGCTCCGGCAATTAAGCCGTATGTTGCCACATGCTCCTGACGCAGTGTTCTATTCGTCTCCCTCGCTGATACCGTTCCGGGGAGCGGCGCGATTGGCGCAGTGCCATCGAGCTCGACTGGCTTTCGAAGTGCGCGACATCTGGCCACTGACACTTTGCCAGCTTGGCGGGTATGCTCCGTCGCATCCAGCGATCCGATATATGCAATGGATAGAAGATCAGGCGTATCGCCAAGCGGATGTAGCCATTTCACCCCTCTCAAACGCCTCTGAACACATGCGGGCGCGAGGCCTCGACCCGGCCAAGTTTCTGCATGTTCCCAACGGATTTAGTGATGCAGAGCTGGCGGACCCGGATCCCCTGCCAAAAGACGTTGAACAAGATCTGCCGAGAGACAAGTTCGTCCTTGGTTATGTAGGAACGATAGGCACAGCAAATTGCATCGACACGCTGCTTGATGCGGCGGCGCGGCTGCGCCATAGGCCTGACATTGCTATCCGAATTGTCGGACAGGGGCAGGCGCGGAACGCGCTCATCAAGCGCGTTGCATCTGAAAAGCTTGATGCCGTTTCGTTTGTCGATGCTGTGCCGAAGCGCCAGGTCCAGTCGGCTCTCGCACGTTTCGATGCAGCTTATCTGGGCTGGCATGCGTCGCCGCTCTATGATTTTGGCATCTCACCAAACAAATTGGTCGACTACATGTATGCCGGTCTGCCCGTTTTGCATGCTTATTCGGGCCGGGGAGATCCCGTTGCGGCGGCGGGCTTTGGACTTAGCGTACCAGCAGGGGACGGTGCAGCCGTCGCGGCCGCCGCGGAACGATTGGCAGACATGAGCCCCGTTCAACGCCAGCGCTTAGGGGAAATCGGTCACCGGGTAGCCTGCGGCAGTATGGAGTACGGCGCGCTGGCAGCCTCGATTGCAGCGAGACTTTTCCCACAATAAGAACGAACCGGGCAGCCGATGCCGCGAAGGACGATATGAGATGGTTGCAAAACTGTTCTATGCACTGAGTATTTTACGCCGGCGCGGCTTGTCGTTCTTTTTCATCTATTTCCGTGAATCGGTCTGGTTCGATCTGAGGCACCGTACGCGCACAAGCGCTCGCGTCCCGAAGCAAGACCAGGATTTGGTTGAGGCTGGCACTGATGCAGCGGATGGCCTGCTGTACGTTGCTTCCTTTACGACCGTGACCCGCCAGAGTGTTGCATTGGCTGAGCAAATTCTTGGTTCGGCCCGTTTCAGACAGGCGCAGTTCCTAGATCTCGGTTGCGGAAAAGGCAAAGCCCTGCTTGTTTATGCGTTGAACTACGCGCGAATGGTCCAACATCCGCCCGTTGGAATCGAGTATGATTCCGACCTTGCGGACTTGGCAAAAGCCAATGTCCGAGCCTGTGGCTTCCAGCCCAACGAGGTTCAAGTAGCCGCAGACAGCGCGACAAATATTCGGGAATACACAGCCGGCGATTTGTCGATCATCTACCTCTATAACTCGTTTCAGGGCGAAACGCTTGGCCATGTTTTGAATGCGCTTCGCGATCATCCGCACCTGCTGATTTACGTGGATCCTGCCGAAGCCCAAAGGCTCGCACATTTCGGTTATGAGATTCTGGAGCGGCGCAAGGGGCGGTATAACGCGGACACCTGGCTGGTCGCGCGCTCTGAGACATTGCGAACGGAGCCGGGAGATGCCGGATAAGATCGCCCAGGAGAGGTGGGACGACCTAGTCGTAGGTACCAGCCCGCTGATGCTCATGTTGGCTCAACTGCTTGCGGTAGAAGGGCGGCGGGTTCTGATCGTCGACCGGGATGCGGTGCGCGGGGGCGCTTGGCAAACAGCAATCATAAAGGACGATTCAAAGCGATCCGATGTCGCTACCGAAATCGCTTGCCATGTGATCGAGGCCTTTCCAGGTGTTTATGAATGCTTGGAAGCCGCGGCTGGGGTTCCTTTCGAGACCTTGCGGGAACAACCAATGCGGGTTGGGCGCAACGGTCGGCTATTGCCCTACTTCAACCGCCCGCTCCTCTTACTCGCGGCGTTGCGGATGACGGCCGGAGTCGCTGTTCACGGTTTGAAAACGGTCCTTGGTCGGAGATCTGCCAGGAACGAATATCTGAACAATCGCATTAAGCTCGCCAATCTTCTGCGCTTCCAGATCGGCTATCTACGCGGCTGTCCCAAAATGCGTGGACCTCGTTTCGGTTACGTAGATTTCCTCACGCGCCTCTACGAACGCGCTATACGCGCTGGAGCCGATTTCGAGAGGCGGGAAGTTACAGCCATTCATCGCGACGGAAATCGATGGAGGGTCACTGATTCCGAGAGGCGCACTCTTTTGGTGTCTGCCGTACATGCCACCACTTCTGTGGGGCTTCGCCCCGATCAGGCAGGAACCGGGTGGGTTGCCGCAAAGGCGCGGCCCGACTTACGGCTGGCCGTAGTTGTCGAACTTGCGGAAGCGGACATCCTGACACACCAATGCTACGTTGGCATATGGCGGCGCTGGCCACTGCGCCGGGTTTCGCGTGTGGATACGATGCCTCCAGTCGACAAGTCAGAAGCCGGCATCAAGCGATTTCTTGTTGAGCTGCAATTTGAACGGCGAGCCAACAAACGCGAACTGAATAGTGCGCTGGAAGAGGCTCTGGACCTAACCGCGATACGGCGTCCGGGAGCGCCTTTCCGTCAGATAGGCGCAGTGGAATGCGTCGCCATGCAAAATATCGACCTATTGCCAGAAGGTGAGCTTGCCGACGGGGTAATTACCTATCATACGTCCGGAAACTTGGCCGCTGGGATTGCAAATTGGCTGCGCAACCGTGCACCTCGGTCTCCGCGATGGCTACCACCTGATATGCCCTTGGCCGAGAGTTCGTTAGCAACACCGGAGGATGTAGATGGCCCAGCAAATCATCTGGTTTAAGGGCTCTTTGGTTCCCTCCGAGGAGGCACGGGTAAATGTTCTGTCCCCGACAGCACAATTCGGATTGAACGTCTTCGAAGGCATTCGCGCCTATCGCGGAAGCGATGGCGTTCTACGCATCTTCCGTCTGAATGAACATCTGAAGCGGCTATTCCAGTCTTGCCGTATGATCGGCATCGAGAGTCCCTATTGTTCTGCCGAAATTGCCAGCAACATCGCCGCGGCTATAGCCGCAAATGACTATAATGATGACATAGCGCTGCGCGTGACGATCTTCGTCGATGGAACCGGAACGTGGCACAGTCTCGGCCCCGTCGATATGTTCATCGCCCCGGTCTCGCGGCCACGCCGCGACGTGAACGACGACAGTGGTAAGAGCGCCTGCGTATCCAGTTGGCGGCGCATCAGTGATCAGTCCATGCCTCCCCGGATCAAAACTGGCGCAAACTACATCAACGGCCGCTATGGCGTACTCGATGCACAACGCAAGGGCTGCGATTTGCCGATCTTTCTGGACCAGCACGGGCGGGTGGCCGAGGGGGCGGGAGCTTGTCTCTTTTTGGTTCGCGACGGCATGCTGGTGACGCCGACGATCAGTGACTCAATCCTGGAAAGCATAACGCGCGACAGTCTCCTGAAGCTCGCTGCGGCTGAAGGCATAACGGCAGATGTACGCAGTATCGACCGCACTGAACTGCTGCTTGCCGACGAGATTTTTCTCTGCGGCAGCGCGGCTGAGATTACACCGCTGACGACAATCGACGGACTTATTGTCGGCAGTGGCCGAATGGGCCCGCTGTCGCGCCGCATGTTGGAACTCTACTACACTGCCGCCGATGGCCGTGATCCGCGGTTCGTTGACTGGGCCACGGCGTGCTGAAACGGTTGATGGATCTGGTTGGCGGCCTGATTGCGCTAATACTGTTCAGTCCTCTTTTCCTGCTGATCGCGCTGCTAATTCGCCTAGACAGCCCGGGGCCAGTCTTTTTCGCGCAGAAGCGGGTCGGACGCGAACTGAGGCTCTTTTCAATGCTGAAGTTTCGTTCGATGGTTGACAAAGCCGAGACCATGGGAACCGGGCTCTTTAGCTACGACGATGATCCGCGCGTTACGCGCGTGGGCAAATTTCTTCGCATGACCAGCCTCGACGAGCTTCCCCAACTTTTTAATGTGCTTCAGGGAACCATGTCGCTGGTGGGGCCGCGCCCGCCAGTCAGCTACGAGCTTGGGCCCATCGAAGAGTATACAGAGGCAATGAAGATACGCTTCCAGGTCAAACCCGGAATAACTGGCCTGGCACAGGTGACCGGTCGCAATGATCTCGACTGGGATCAGAAGATTGTCCACGACAATCGTTATGTAGCGCTTTGGAAAAAATGGGGCATCCTGATCGATGTCTGGATACTGCTGCGGACCCTTTGGGTGGTTCTGAGTGCGGCCAATGTGATTGAGAAACGCCGGGACCAGATATGAGCGACTACGAACAGGTGACATCCGTGCCAGACGATCTGACCTGGGCTGAAGCTGCAGCGATTGCGGACGAGTACGGGCCGTCTTTCTTTCTGTTTGATGAGAGCCGATTTCGGGGAAACTTCCTCGCGCTGAGGGACGCTTTCCTTTCAACCTATCCGCGGGTCGCGATAGGCTATTCCTATAAAACCAACTACACCCCGCACCTCTGTCGGATTGTTCACCAACTTGGTGGTTACGCCGAAGTCGTCTCGGAGATGGAATATGCGCTTGCCAAACGGCTTGAGATCCCTGGAGACCGTATCGTTTTCAATGGCCCTGTAAAGGCGCCTGCGGCATTTGCCGATGCTGCGCGAAGCGGAGCCATTCTGAATCTCGACAGTGCGCGCGATTTGGAGCTTCTGGAGGAGACGGCCGCAACTGCAGACGGAGGCGATATTCGTGCGGTAATCCGTTGTAATTTCGAACTATCGCCTGGCGAGATTTCGCGTTTCGGGGTCGATGTCGGGTCGCCTGAGTTTCGGCAAATGATTCACCGGATCGGAGCTTTGGATGGGGTTCGTCTGGCGGGGTTGCACTGCCATTTTCCTGACCGCGATCTGGATAGCTTCGGGCGCCGCGCCGAGCAGATGGCAAGGTTGGTGAAAGATGTATTCACCGAGGCGCCGCCTGAGATTCTCAATATCGGGGGTGGCTATTTTAGCACTATGCCTGAAAGTCTCCGTGACAAGTTTGCTGTACCGCCGGCGAGCTTCACGGACTATGCCGAGCTGGTCGGTCCTATCTTGATATCCGCATTCGCGGATGGGCCACAACCGCCCACCCTGTTTCTGGAACCCGGCACAGCAATCGTGGCCGATTGTTTTCATTTCGTCACGCGTGTGGTCTCAACCAAGAGCATCAGAGGGAAGCACTTCGCGACCGTTGCCGGTTCCATGTTCGATATAAGCCCCATGGCCAGAACGCGCGCCCTCCCTGTCCGGGCGCTGCATCAGAACCCTGAGGTTTCCGCGCTTTCGTCATGGGATGTCGCGGGCTACACCTGCATAGAAAAAGACATCCTTAGCGAAGGCGTTATGGCTGCGCTTCGCAACGGAGATTTCCTCTGCTACGGCAATGTCGGTTCCTATTCGGTAGTCATGCGTCCCCCGTTTATCTTGCCCGCCAACCCTATCCTCATGCGGGTCGGCGGAGAGGTAAGAGTGTTGCGGGATCGCCAGAGCATGGAGGACGTCTTCCATAACTTCCGGTTCTGAGATGAGATTGATCTACATCACTAATGATCCGGCGGAGGCGGCACTAGTCCGCGATGCGGGTGTCGATCTGGTGATGGTCGACTTAGAAATTCTGGGAAAAGAAACTCGCCAGGGACACCTGGACACGGTGATTTCGCGTCACAGGATTGAGGACGTGTCAGCCCTGCGCGCGGCGCTGGGAGAGGGCGAACTCGTCGTACGGATTAATCCACTACATGAAGGTAGCCAATCTGAGATTGAGGAGGTGGTGGCGAGAGGTGCCGATCTCCTCATGCTGCCGATGTTTACCAACGCTGATGAGCTCGCCCGCTTTGTTGAGCTGGTCGACGGGCGTGCCGCAACCGTCGCACTTCTGGAAACCGGGGCTGCACTGGCCCGGCTGCCTGAAATACTGAAGGTTGCAGGCGTAGACTCCATACATTTTGGCCTAAACGATCTGCATTTGGCACTCGGATTAGACTTTATGTTCGAGGTGATGTCCGGAGGCCTGATGGACCATGCTGCGGGTCTGTGCAACGCCGCCGGTATTCGCTTTGGCATTGGAGGCGTCGCCCGCCTGGGGCAGGGAGTGCTGCCCGCAGATCTGGTGTTGGCTGAACATTGCCGGCTGGGGTCTCAGCGAGTGATCCTCTCGCGAGACTTCCGCACTCTTTCTGCGACGACCCCCGAAGATCGTGTCTCGGCCTGGACCCGAGCCGTCGGTGATTTGCGACGTCATCTGGTAAAACTTGAAAAACGGACGATATCGCAAGTCGAAAGCGATCAGGCCACCTTTAGGGATCGTGTCACCCAGATAGCGACGCTGCGCGCAGCGGCTGGAAATTCCTGCGACTGAGAGGTATATCGCATTTACATGCAGCACGTTACCGAGCCTCGAAATTGGCCTGTCTTGGTCATCTCGTTGAAAGACGACAGCGATCGCAGGACAAGGATCAAGGCCCGCCTTGACGCTCTTGGGATTCCGTTCTCGTTTCTCGATGCAATCGACGGCAGGTCAGGGCTTGCAGAGCACTTCGAGGTACTTGTCGATCGTTCGGCGGCGCGCGAAAGGCTGAAGGGCCGCGAAATGACCGACGCGGAGCTGGCCTGCGCACTTTCACACCGGTCGGCGTATGAACACATACTCTCCTCCAGTGTGGAGGGAGCGGTCATCCTCGAAGATGATGCGCATCCTACTTCGAGATTGCGATCATTTCTGGATAATCGGGCATTTCGGCGCGGCGATCTGATGCTGCTCGATCACGGGCAGATCATACCCTGGTTCGGCCGATGGCATCGCCTGCCGGGCGGCGGAATTGCACTTCCGGTTGGCTTCAAGGCCAACTACGCAACAGGCTATTCGCTTTCGCGGCGGGGGGCGGAGACGTTGCTTGAAGCGACAACCCCTGTGAGCATGACTGCCGACTGGCCGCTGGATTTGCGCAAGTTGGGTGCGCTAGCTTGCCTTCCTCGACAGGTGCGGCGGTCGAACGGTCATGTCGAAGCCTCGCATATCGAGCAATCCCGCAAGCATTCATTCGCCGCGTGGCGGCAGCAGCGATGAGAACGGAGACCCTATCCGGTCTGGCCACGTTCGTCATCGGAACAGCAGCATATGGTCTCTTGCCAGCAACGCTGTGGTCTGCCGGAGGCCCGCTATGTTTCGGCGTTCTGGCGGTTTTGGGGCTCGTTTTGATAGCGCTGAACCGAGGTCCCCGCCCGGCTCCAGGGCCGTTTCTAGCGCTTGGAATCATGGTGCTCTTGCTGGCTGGTCTCAACATGCTTGCCGGCGGAGCTGCTCAAAGCGGGCTGCATGTACTGTTGAGTTATGCGGGAGTACTGCTTCTTTATCCTACGGTGGTATCTCTTGGGTGGATTGGCTTCGGAAGTCGGGCGCTTCTCGTTTCCGCTTTGCTTGCTGCAGCCCTCTACTCGGGATATCTGCTCGTCCAGCACCTCGTCTTCGCCAACAACGACCCGGCTCCGCTCGGCTACGGGACGGTTTCGGGCGCGTTCAATCTGCTGGTGTCCGCCGCAATATTACTGGCATGGGTACCTCAACGCGGCTGGCACCAGCTGGGAGCGCTTGTTGGACTATTCGCAGCGATGATTGGGCTAATCCTGTTTGCCAACCGCGCCTCCATACTAGCATTTACTGTGACTTTGATCGTCGCAGCTGCGGCCGCGCCATGGCAAAGCCGACGCAACTGGGTCGCATCGGGCGGTTTGGTTGCCGTGTTGCTGGCGGTACCAGTCCTCGCGGCATTGCTGCTGCCGGAAAGCACTACCCATGTGCTCTGGCGCTTTGAGGTTGCAATACAGGAAACCTGGGCAGCCTTCGAAGCTCCGCAGCTAACGAGCATGGGTGTGCGTATCGAATATTGGTTGAGCGGCATTGCAGCATTTGTTGAGCGTCCGCTGACCGGTTGGGGGCTTTTGGAGCATGCCCAGGCCAGTGCGCAATTCCGGCGGGAAGGAGCAGAGAATTTCCCGGTCTATTCCACCCTGCACAACGAGTTTATCGTCCACGCGGCTGCCTTCGGCTTTGCAGGGCTATTGTTCATGTTTGCATTGTTTGGGACTGCGCTCTGGGCGATTCACCATGCCGCTATGGATACGGACAAGCGAGCAGGCATACTTTGGCTTTCGGCGGGGTTCGTCTTCCTCAATTTCGATATCGCATTAAACTATGCCCCCACGAGTTACAGTTGGTGGTTTCTCACAGCTTATTTCTTTAGCACTGATAACGTTTCGCCACGGCTTTCCTTCGCAAGGATAGCGCGCTGAAGAATGCCGGCAATATCCCCTTGGTCGCTTGTGCGCGGTGGTTCCAAGTTAATGCGCAGCAGCAATTTCCCGATGCCAAATGGCCTGTGGGTCGTAGGAAAATCTTTGTATTAGGTAGCTGAGATGGTCCCTTCACAACCCTCTGAGACTCGAATTCCAGCTCTGGATGGGCTGAGAGGCATCGCAGCCATCATGGTAATCGCGTGGCACCTCACTGGGTCAATGGTAAACCGCCAGGGATGGTCCGAGATGGTTTATGCGACGACTATCTTCGGACGGACAGGAGTGGATCTGTTCTTTGTTCTTTCCGGCTTCCTTATCGTCGGAATTCTGATAGATAGGCGCCGATCTAAAAACCTGTTTTCGGTCTTCTATGTCCGGCGCGCTTGCCGCATCCTGCCGCCGTACATGGTGCTCATTGCTCTCTATTGGCTTTGCTTTCTTTTGCTGGGCAGTTCAGAGGCGTTCAACAACGACGGCTTTCCCCTAAACCTGATGGCACAAGCTTCCATGCTGTGGAATGCTGCCATGTCATGGGCTGACAATGGCATCGCACGGGGCTTTTCAATTACCTGGTCGGTAAATATCGAGGAGCATTTCTACCTCGTTTTTCCAGCTCTTGTTTGGGTTTGTCCTCGTGAACGCATCGCACATCTTTTGGTCATTATTGGACTTGGATCATGGGCAGCACGGGTTGGGTTTCATCTGACCTATCCTCAGTACGAGTTGGCTCCTTATGTGCTGACGCCGTTTAGGCTCGACGGCCTGTGCGTAGGGGGGCTATTGGCGTTGGGCTACAGGTGCGCTTTTGTTTGGAAAATCGCAGTGAAAAAGCGAGTCGCGCTGCTAGCTGCGGCAACAGTGAGTGTTCTTTGTGTGCCGTTTCAAATCGCGCTAATCAGGCACGAGCTTGCTTGGCATATGTACCTGTGGGGCCATGCTTGGTTATCGGTTGTGTATGCGCTCGTCATTGCGGCAGTCGTCCTGAATGCCCACAAGTTGTCTTTCCTTAGTTCGTTCCCCCTTTCTCTCGCGGGGAGATACTCATACTCGCTTTATCTCTTCCATCCGCTCTTCTTGAGCCTATTTTTCGTTGTTGCAGGCAGGCGTGAGCTAGTCCTTGGGTGGTACGATGTCGCTTTGGTGGTTGGGTCTCTAGCTGTGACCGTCGCCTTCTGTGTAGCTCTGTTCGAGACCGTCGAGAAAAGGTTCCAGCGGCTAGGGCACCGGCATCGATACGAGGCCGGCGTCACCTCGACTGCGCTTAAGCCGGCAGGGTAGTTAGGTCGGTTCCACGACGAGCCGTTGGCTTGCGTCGCGCTCAAAGCCGATGACGGTGCGCTCGAACACCGCATGCAGGCGTCTATTGTCTTCGGCTTCCACCGCGGCACGCAGTTCCTCGAGTTCACGCTCCAGCTTGTCCCACGACAAGAAGCCTTCGCGGGCCATCATGATGTGTGAGCTGCTGGTTGGCTGCGGGTTGTCACCGATGAGCAACTCCTCATAGAGCTTTTCTCCCGGCCGTAATCCGATGGGCACGATTTCAATGTCACCATCGGGATTGGCAGGCGTCTTTTCGAGTTTGCCGGAGAGACGGAGCATCTTTCGGGCAAGATCGATGATCTTCACAGGCTCACCCATATCGAGAACGAATACCTCGCCGCCCTGAGCCATCGCCGACGCCTGCAAGACCAGCCCAACGGCTTCTGGGATCGTCATGAAATACCTGGTGACCTCCGGGTCGGTCACCGTAATCGGGCCGCCCGAGGTTATCTGCCGGCGGAAAAGCGGGACGACGGATCCGCTGCTTCCCAGGACGTTTCCGAACCTCACCATAGAAAACAGGACTTCGTTGTCGTTCTGCGCCGCCAGTGCTTGGACGACCTGCTCGGCAAGTCGTTTACTTGCTCCCATAATGTTTGTCGGCCTCACGGCCTTATCGGTTGAGATCAGTGTCATCCGCTCGGCGCGTGAATTTTGTGCCGCGCGCGCAACGTTAAGCGTTCCAATAACGTTGTTCGTTGCTGCCTCAATGCTATTTCCCTCGATAAGCGGAACATGCTTGTAGGCAGCGGCGTGAAATACGATTTGTGGCTCGTACTCCGAAAACACTGAATTTAGGCGGTTGGTGTCGCGAACAGAACCAAGGCAAGGACTGATCGCGGTTTCGATCGCATGTTTCTCGGCCAGAGTCCGAAGTTCTTGGTCGATTGTGTAGAGGCCGAATTCGTTGTGGTCGAAGAGAACGATCCGTGATGGACTACACGCATGGATCTGACGACTAAGCTCGCTGCCAATCGACCCGCCTGCACCAGTTACAAGACAGCATTTTCCCCTGAGCAAAGCCGGATCAATTGACTCGGTGATGGGCGCGCGTTCGAGCAGGTCGATAATCTGCAGTTCTTGAAGGTCGGCGAATTGTGCTTCGCCACGTGCGATATCCAGGATCCCCGGTATTGCTCGCACTCGCACCTTGAGGTCGACTAGCGCATCGACAATTTGCCTTCGCCTCTCCACGCTTGCGCTGGGAACCGCAATGAGAATGTCCGTTATATCGAAACGTCGAATAACTGCGGCAGCGTCCGCAGGTGAATAAATCTCGAAGCCATTCAGTCGCCGGCCATGCTTGGCCTTGTCGTCGTCGAGAAATCCACAAATCTTGTATTCATGTGTGCCCGACAGGGCCTGGCTGGCCTGTGCTCCTGCCTCGCCTGCTCCATAAATGAGAATCTTTCTCGTATTTCCGGTTCCGGCAGGTCTCATTAGCATTTGCGCTGCGGCGATCCGACCGCCGAACACGAGACTGAAAAAAAGAATTGGCTGCAGAATACCAACCGATCGGGGCACGGCTGGAAATCTAGCCAACAGCAATATCGAAAAAAACAGTCCGCCATATAGCAAGGCCGCTGTAGCAGTAGCGCCCAAGCTGGATGCTCCAGAATACCGAAAGATTGCGCGATACAGACCAAACCGAATGAAGAACGGGATAAACAGGACGCCCGATAGCCCGTAGGCCGTCCACTGATGTCCCGTCGGTATGTGCCTCACCTCCAGGCGAAGCGAAAAAGCAAGCCAGGTCGCAAACAGCGCCAAACAGAGATCGGCAAAAAGCACGATCAACTGCTTTTGCCGGCGCGGGAGGGCAGTCAACGCGCCCTTGATCTTCAAAATGCCGCCGTTCATGGCAACTGCACAAACCGGCGAACAGTTAGAATTGCAAGCTCAATTTTGGCGGATTCTGTAAATTGAAGTTTGCAATCCAACTATTTTCAGTTCGGGTGCCGCCTGAATCTAACCCATGGAGCCAGATTCAACTGGCAACCCGGGGCGACAGCTGTTGCAGCGGGAAACATTGCGCAAACCCGACTACTACCCCGCCCAGCTCCCGTAAGCCGGCACGATCCCGATATCGTCGTCGATCTTCGACAGTCCGCCGATCAGGGCAGGGCAGGCGAGGAGCACCCGGTCGCCGCTGTTTTTGCAGCGGATATCGACCGGGCTGGGCGTCATGCCGTCGAAACCGCGCAGGCCGCGTTTGTCGTGGATCGTGACGGAGACCCAGCCCTCGCCGGAAGTGACCGGCATGTGGTCTTCAGCGGAACTGCCATCCTTGTGGATCGTCACGCCGTCCGACCGGTGAATGAGCAGCGTGTCGTCCACCGCGCGCAGATAGACATGGATGGTGAGGCTTGGCGGCCGCAATCCTTGCGCCATCGCAAGCGCTTCATAATAGGTGTGGCCTGAATGGCTGACGGATCCGGCCGTGCCAGCACCGGCCGTGATCTGCGCCACCCAGAACTCTGCTCCGTACCGCCGGCTGCCGACGTCGCGGATTTTGTCGATCAACCCCTTCACATCCGGATTGAGGCTACCCGCCGCGCCGCCATAGTCGGTGTTGTCGTTGATGTATTTGGCGAGGCTCGAAGGTGTTGCCCCGTTGAGCAAAGACAGATAGGCGGGAAACGAAAACGCACCAATCGTTGCGGATACGACGCCGTTGCCCGCCATGCGCCCGCTGTCCTGCAGAAGGTTCATCGCATGGTCGGTCAGGAAGCCTGATTGCGGCATCGAGACGATGCCGCTGGTGCTGTCGATTTTCAATGCTTCGACAAAGCTTCCGCCATCCGGGCTCACTTTCATGCTGAGATCGGTGTCGCCCGCCAGGCCGATTTCCGCATGCCCTGTCCAATTGCTCTTGAAGATGAGGCTGGCGGTATCCCCCGAACCCGCCTTGTTGATCGATATCCGGTGGCTGTCGCCCGCATGCGTGAAAAGCGCGTAGGCAGCGCGAACCGAAAGCAGATTGCCCGGATCGGCAGAGGTGTTGATACCGAGGCTGCCGACAGAGAAGGCGGCACTGCCGCCGGCGCCGATCACCGCGTCCAGCCGCTCCCAGTCACTTCCGGTGAAAACAAGTGGCATCGTTTCGTCAGCGGCCCAGGCCAGCCAACCCGCTTTGGGTTCGTGAAAGGTCCAGGTTCCGTCCTGCCAGGCCGCAAGTTCGCCTGCATGGCTTGCCCAGGCGCCGGTTGGTGAACTGCCGACGACGTGCCGTTCGCCATCCACGGGGCTGCCGGGCGGCGTGTCTGTGCCGCTCGACGTGACTCCGACCTGCACCACCGCATCCAGCCGGCGGATCGCCTCATTATGCGTGACGTTGGGCTGTGCCTGCGCCGGCATTACATAGGGCAGGTCAAGATTTGGGGTGCTTTCCATGGCGGGCCTTTCGCAAATTGCGGAGCCCAGCATGGCGGCATCCGCAGGCTGTGGGACAGCGCGGAGGGCCGAATATGAAATATGAAGCTGCGCCAGCCCGAAAACGCCTTTCTCGTGGGCGCTCGAACTGCTTGCAGGTGGAAATAAATGTTGCGGGACAGAAAATCTGTCCCACAGCCGTGCGACCTAGAGGATAGCCTCGATGATCTTGTCTTGCACTTGCGCGCCAAGATAGGGGTGCATGGGCAGGCTGATTACCCGGGCCGCGAACCCGTCGCTGACCGGCAGGCCATTGGGGTCGCGCGGAAAATCGCGAAACGCTACCTGGGCATGAAGCGGGATCGGATAGTAGATCGCAGTCGGAATGCCCGCATCTTTGGTTTTTGCAATCACCTCGTCGCGCTCGGCGGCGGATTTGGTGGTGATCGTATATTGCGCCCAGGTGCTGCGCAGGCCTTCGGGCACGGTTGGCACGCCGTAGCGGCCCTTGAGCCCTTGCGAGTAGCGCTCGGCCACGCGCTGGCGTTCTTCGATCTCGTCGGCAAACACGGCCAGCTTCTCGATAAGGATCGCTGCCTGCAGCGTGTCGAGGCGGCTGTTCATGCCGATACGCTGCTGGTCGTAGCGATCCGCGCCCTGACCGTGATTGCGCAGCGACGATATCAGTGCCGCATATTCATCATTGTCAGTCGTCAGTGCGCCGCCGTCGCCATAACAACCGAGCGGCTTCGCGGGAAAAAACGAGGTCGTGGTGATATCGGCAAGCGCGCCGACGGTGCGGCCGTGATAGCTGGCGCCGAAACCCTGCGCTGCGTCGTCGATGACAAACAGCCCGTTCTCGCGCGCGACCGGAATAATCGCGTCATAGTCGGCTGAAAGCCCGAACAGGTCGACCGGAATGACGCAGCGCGGCGTCAGGCCTTCGGCTTTCGCGAAGGCGATTGCGCGCTTCAGGCTTTCGACATCCATGTTGAACGTGTCTGGCAACACGTCGACAAAGACTGGCGTCGCTCCGAGAAACGGCACCACTTCCGCGGTCGCCGCAAAGGTAAAGGACGGTACGAACACCGCGTCGCCCGCCTTCACGCCGAGCGCCATCAGCGCCAGCGAAAGCGCATCGGTGCCGTTTGCGCAGCCGAGCGCGTGTTTGGCGCCGCAGAATGCGGCGAGCTTTTCCTCGAACTCTTTAACCTCGGGCCCCATGATGTAGCGCCCGTGTTCCAATACCCGGCCGATCGCGCTGTCGAGCTGGTTGCGAATGCGCGCCTGCTGCGCCGCAAGGTCGATAAAGGGCATGGTCATGCTTGGCGGAGCCTTTCCGGGAAATTGTCTGAGACGGCAGTAGTGCTGAGCGCGGCTGCCACAGGCAGCTATCACGCCAGGCAGCTAAGCGGCAAGCGCGGCCATATGCACGGATTGTAACGAGGCCGTAACAGCGCTTGTGCGATGCGGCGGCGGGATTTCCCAGGCGGAAGTTTCGCTATTTCCCCGGCGTCGTGCCGGAGGCCGGCTGCACGCTTTCGGGCTGGATCGTCATCTTCACGTTGCGCTCGAATACGATGACTGCGCCTCCGCCGGTGACGTCGACCGTGTCGGCGATGACGCGGGCATCCTTGGTCGTCATCTGGACCCCTTCGCGGCCGGCGACCGTGCCGGAGCCGAGGTCGAGTTCGCCCTTTTCGAGCCGCGCGGTCATGCCGTCAGTGGTTTCGATATTCACCGGATTGGTGAGTACAAGCTTGCTGGAACCCTTGAGCAGGGTACCGCCGGCGGTCTCCACATTGGCCCACGCCGCGGTGCCCAGCGGCAGTTTGGCAGTGATTTTTTCGAGGTCGGTCTGGTTGTTGTCCAGAAGGCTCTGGATCGCGCGCTGCGCCTGAAGTTCATAGGGGCGATTTGTTTCGGTAAAACCGCTCATGCGTGGATTGGCGATAACGACCTTGGCGTTTTCGATGGTGATGCCGTCGAGATCGATGGAGGCGCTGACGACCTGATTGAAGACAGAGCGCGCGCCAAGCGCCGCGACCATGACGAGCGCCAGCGCGGGCAACAGGCGGCGAAGCAGCCTGATGCGGCGCGATCGGCGCTGCTCGCTGGCATAGACCTGCGCTGTCACCCGCTGCGCAGGTGCTGCTGCCGCGTCAAATGTAGCGTCCGTCATCATCGTTTCGACCAGTCGAAAATCTTGCGCTCCTTACGTCATCGCATCGTGGCCAATATGCGGTGGCAACGGCAACCAGCACCGGCCACTGTCGCACATCTAGGCCCGCAAGTTTGAATTGGCGATACTTACCACGAGATTTATCCGCGGTCGCGGCATTGCATCGTATGACCCAGGGGCCGCCGCAACGTTTGACAAACCAGGCACCATCACACAGAACGCAGGCGAAGCCGGATGCGAGCCGCAGCCGTTGAACCGGAAGCGATAAAGTCACATCTTCCGGCCGGGAAACGACAAGCCAGGACCGAATGGCAAACGCCGGTAACGATAGCGCGACGCGCTTCTATGTACCTGAGGTGCATGACATTTTTCCGGGTATGGAGCGTGAGCTCGACGCCATGCTGGACGTCTGGCCGGCGGCCGCGCGCGACAAGTTGGCGCTGCTTGTGGTGCCGGACTGGCAAAACCGGTTCCCGCTTGTGGCCTCTCCTGAGTTCGTGAGCCGCGTTGCCGCGCTTCCGGGCGAAAAGGTACTGCACGGGTACACCCATTCGCTGGGCCCCGAGTTCTGGAACTGGCTGCTGTACGGCCACGACAACCGCTCCGAATTCGGCAAGCTGAATGCGGATGAAGCGGCGGAACGCATTGCCGCGGGTGTGAAGGGCTTCGCCGACAATTTCGGCAGCAAGCCGCGCTGGTTCTGTGCGCCGCGCTGGCATCAGAGCGCTGCTGCAGCCGGGGCGCTGCGCTCGGCAGGGTTCGAGGGCTACATGCTGCGCAATTCGCTGCAGCTCTTCTCCGGAGCCTCGGTCGGTATGCCGGCGCTCTGCTTCGATGAGGGCGAACGCCGCATTCGTTCTGCAATTGCGCGGCATCTGCGCGAATTCACGATCAACCGGCTGTTCAGGGCAGGACGTCCGTTCAGGATCACCCTTCACCCAAGCGATGTCACGGATGCGCCGGCCTGGCGGCAGGTGAAGCGGGTGATGCGCCGCCTGACCGACGAGGGATGGACGCCGCTCAGCCTCGACGAGGCGATGGCACAGCTGAGCGAAGGGGATTTTGCCGGGCAGCCTCGATCGGTCGCCGCTCAATGATCGATCTGGGCATATTCTCCAACGGGCACGGCGAGGACACGATCGCTGTGAAGGTGCTCGACGAACTTCGGGCGCTGCGCCCTTCGCTTGGCGTCGAAGTCTGGCCGATGGTGGGTGAGGGGACCGTCTACCAGTCACGGGGCGAACAGATAGTCGGCGCCCGCAATTTGCTGCCGAGTGCCGGTTTCGCGACGATCAGCCCCAAGCTGATGATCGACGATCTTCTTGCCGGCTGGGTGCAGACGCATTGGCGGCAGTACACGGCCGCCCGTGCTCTACGAGGCCGTTATCGCATGGTGCTGGCCGTCGGTGACATCATCCCGATCGTTGCCGCAGTCGCCGCCCGTTCACCGTTCATGTTCATCGGCTGCGCCAAATCCTATTATTACAATCCCGGCCGCGCCTACGCTGCGGCCGACAAGCACCTCTTGCGCAAATACTGCACGCTTACATTCCCGCGCGACCGCAAGACCGTTGAGGAGCTGGAAGCGAGCGGTATCAGGACGCTCTACCTCGGCAATCCGATGATGGATGGCTTGGAGCCGTCCGGCACGGACCTCGGAATTGGCGCCGATGACGTCGTGATCGGCATGCTTGCCGGCACCCGCGCCGATGCGGATGGCAATATGCTCGACCTGATCGAGGCGGCGGGCCGCGCGCATGCGCACTTCGGTCGCCCAGAGCGCGTACGTTTTGTGTTCGCCGCGCGCTCGGGCCTGGATGCAGCAGAAATTGCGGCCAAGATCAATGCCGACAGCCGTTTCGGCGATTGGAGCGTGATCTCGGTCGCCGCGGGTGCGCAAGGTTCTGGCGTTGTGTTGCGGCTTGGTGATCTGCACGGCGTCGAGGTGATCGTCGCCAAGGACGCATTTGCCGATGTGCTGCATGCGTCGTCGCTCGTGATCGGCATGGCGGGCACGGCGAATGAGCAGGCCATCGGCCTGGGCATCCCGCTGATTACCGTGCCTTCTGCAGGCGTCCAGGGCGACAATTATGTGAAGATGAAGAGCGTCTATTTCGGCGATGCGGCGCTTAACGTGCCGCGCGAAGCCGACCGTATCGCCGCGGCCGCCGCCAATCTGCTTGCCGATCCTGGGCGGTGCGCCCTCATGGCCGCAGCCGGGCGCGAGCGCATGGGGGAGCCGGGTGCAAGCCGCGCGATTGCACAGAGCGTGCTTGCCGGGCTCGATCGAGAAGCAGTGAAAGTGGCCGCGCAATGACCGGCGCACCGACCTACTCGGTGGTGATCACCGCTCACAACGCTGCGGGTACGATTGGCGCGACGCTGAACTCCGTATCCAAACAGGCCGGCATCGCCGGCAGCGAACTGGAAATCGTTCTTGTCGACGATCGCAGCACGGACGGAACTTTGGATGCAGCACGCGCGACGGCATTGCCTAGCCTGCGCACAATCCGCATAGACCAGGCTTCATCAAGCGGTTTGACGACGCGACAGGATGCACTGGCCGCCGGTTTCGGTGCCGCGCGCGGCGAAATCGTGCTGACGACCGATGCAGACGGTGTTGTCGCTGAAGATTGGGTGAGGGCACTGGCGGGTCCAATCCTGTCGGGCCGCGCCGACGCCACAGCGGGGCCCGTTTCGTTCAAGGCCCGGCACGGGATGCTCGGTGCGTGGCAGACAGTCGATGTCTCCGACTATCTGGCAACCAATCAGATGCTGGTTGCTTTGGGTTTCCAGGGTGGCGTGCTTTTCGGCAATTTCGCGTTCCGGCGCGAATGGTTCGACAAGATCGGCGGTTTCGACAGGATCGGCATGACGCTGACCGAAGACCTTGCCTTTGGTCGTGCGATTCAGGCAGCGGGGGCGCGGCTCGTCTATGTCTCCGGCGGCACGGTCGAAGTCGCGGCATGCGAAAGCTGGCGGGTCCTGGTTGAGCGCGCAAAGCGGGTCAGTGCCGGTGGTGCGTCCGCGCTTGCCGTTTGGCTCGGCATCCGAATGACGCTGCTTGTGGTTCTGGCCGTTTGCGCGCTGGTCTTTGGCGGCGTGTTCGCCTGGCTGTTCTGGCTGCGATACGGGCTGGGCGCACTTTTCGTCGGCTGGGCATTGATCCGCGTCCGCAAGCCGGGACTTTTGCCGCTCGCGCCTCTATATGAACCGCTTGCGATTGCGATTGGCGTTGCGGTGATGTGGCGCCTGACGCGAAACGCCGAGATCGAATGGGGTGGCCGCAAATATGCCCGCTGACACCAACAAATCCAAACGGCGTGAACGCCACGCCGACGGCATCATCAGACCCTATCGGGCCGAAGACCGCGAAGCGGTTCGCCACATCTGCCGAACGACAGCCTACCGCAATCGCGGGTCGGACGCTGTGTTCGAGGACGGCGAGGTTTTTGCCGACTACTGGACTCGCTACTACACAGACTACGAGCCTGAATCGTGTCTCATCGTGGAAGAGGAGGGTGAGGTCGTCGGCTACCTGCTCGGCTGCAAGGATACACGACGGTTCATCAAGGTGATGTCGCGCAGAATTGTGCCGCCGGCGCTGGCGCGCGCGTTCTGGCGGCTGGGGACGTTTCAGTACCGCAAGGCCTCGACACGGCGCATGCTCTACTGGCTGGTTGCGCGTGGCTGGCGTGAAGTTCCGGAGATCCCGCTTGAGCGCTTTCCCGCACACTATCACTGCAACATACTGCGCAAGGGATTCCGCAAAGGCTATTATTCGAAGCTGGCGCTGCATTTTGCCGACCAGATCGATCGCCAGGGCGTAAGCGGACTTCACGGCCAGATCGAGGAGTTTGCCGAGGGTGGCCCATGGCGCAAGATGGTCCAGGGTTTTCTCGATTTCAGCGGCCGCCACGACGAGCTCGAACTCTTTGCAGAAAAGCCATCGACCTTTCAGCAATATGTGCTCGGGGTGGACAAACCGATGGTCAATCGGGCATGGGGTGCCAAAGTCGATGATTTCCGCCAGTGGATGACTTGGACAGGTGAGACGTACCGGTTGTGAGCGCGTAACGCTCGATAGGACCGGCGCGCCGCACACCCGGTTGTACACTCGCCATGCAGGGCGTCGCGGAATCGATTGGAGACAGGTTTTGGACGACACAAACACACGCGACGAAATCCAGGTCGTGGTGACGGTGAACGGGCCCGGAGAGGTCGCGTGCTGGCTCTACCCGCTGGCGCATGAGTTGAAGCGGCGCATTCCCGGTGTGCGCATCTGCGTCGCGGTGGTGCCTTGCGTGTTTTCTTCAGGCGCCGAGGCCGACGTCCTCAAAACGCTTTCTTACGTCGATGCCTATTGCACGATCGATGAAACGATGAAGTTCATCAAGTGGAACAAGCTGCCGAAGGGCTTTCGGAAGAAGGGGCCGGGTTTCATGCTGCACCTGGGCGGTGACAGCATGTTCACGATCATGCTGGCAAAGCGGCTTGGTGTTCCTGCGCTTGCTTATGTCGAGCGGCCGCTCGCCTTCCAGTTTCTCTTTGATCGGGTGTTCTACTCCGGCTTCGAGAAGATCGAAGGCCTCAAGGAAGACGAACGCCACAAGGTCGTCGGCGAAATGATGGTGGACGCAGCGCACCTGCGGTGCCCGGATCGTAGCGAGGCCGGCAAAGGGCGTCCGCTGGTCGGGCTTTACCCCAGCAGCCGGATGTACCTCACGAAATACGTGCTTCCTTATTATGCGGCCGCGGCGGAAAAGGTCGCCAAAGTGATGCCCGGCGTCGACTGGGTGATTTCCAAATCCGACTTCGTCGATCGCGACTTCCTTCGCAACTTGCCCGATGTGGACGATGGCCGCCCTCTGGAGGGAGTCAATCTTGAGTGGAAGCGCGAAGGCGACCGCGAATACATGGTTACGCCCGGCGGCCTGACCATGGAAGTGCTTTCGCCCGCGCAGGTTGCGCCGCGCGTCAATCTGGCCTTGACGGTGCCCGGGTCGAACACGGCCGAGCTTGCGACACTCGGCGTACCGATGATCCTGACATTGCCGACCTACAAGCATGAAATCGCGCCGCTGCCGGGGATTGCCGGACATCTCGGCCGTCTGCCGGTCATCGGCTGGCGCATGAAGCGCTTCCTGGCGAAGCAGGTGCTGAAGCGCATGAAAT
The DNA here is from genome assembly GCF_004000235.1 of Mesorhizobium sp. Z1-4. Lineage (GTDB taxonomy): Bacteria > Pseudomonadota > Alphaproteobacteria > Rhizobiales > Rhizobiaceae > RCIO01. The sequence goes on along the minus strand of NZ_RCIO01000001.1, from coordinate 20,488 downwards.
TTCTCAGTCATCCCAATCGCCGCGCCGACAGGATGGTCATCCCGGAGCTGATCGGTGAACTGGATGCGCAGGATCTCGCCGATGCGATCGAAGGCGTTCTGAAGAGCGACACGAGCGCGCTGCAGGAAGAGCTGAGGGCCATTATGGGGCCGCCCGGTGCGACTTCCAAACTGGTGTCGGAACTCGAAGATTTTCTGGCAGAAAAGGGCCGGCGGCATGAAATCGCGCCGGCACATTAGCTGGCTCTGGCGCGAGCTGTGGTCGCGCAGGGGGCTTTTCGGCGCGGCGCTGTTTTGCACCGGCGCTTCCGCCGGCGCGTTCGTGCTCATGCCCATGTGGGCGCAGCGTCTTGTGGGAGAGGTTTTCCCAAGCTCAGACGCCGCAACGCTGGGCCTTTATCTCGCGCTCGGCCTCATCATCTTTATGGCCGGATCGCTGCTGACCTTCGGCCGCATTTACCTCATGACGAGGCTTGCGCATCTCGTCACAATGCAGATGCGCAAGAAGCTCTTCCACCACATCATGCGCGCATCACCCCGTAGCCTTGCGCGCATGAGCGGCGGCGAGCTGGTGTCGAGTTTCTCCAATGATCTGCAGACTTTTCAGGAAGCGCTGACGCGCGTTGTCGCTGTTTTTGCGCCTTCCGTCATTCTGATCGTCGTCTTCGGCGCGGCGATGGCCTGGTACAGCTGGGTCCTTTTCATTTGTGTCATCGTACTGATCAGCCCGCTGGCTTTCGTGACATCCTATTTCGGCCAGCGCCTGCATGGTGCGTCCCACAGCACGCAGGAGCAGCTGGCGGGGCTTGTCGGACGCTTCGAGGAGATGCTCGACGGCACCAAGGAAATCAAATCCTTCGGGCGCGAAGAACATGTCCTGGAGATGTTCGACGGGCTGAACCGGCAGACGCTGGAAGCACAGTTGCGCCGCGAGCGCATCGATTCGTTTCATCCCTTTGCCGTTGCGCTGGTCGCCGCAGCTGGTATCGCCGCAATGATCCTGCTGAGCGCCGTACTTCTGGAGCGCGGCTTCATCTCGATCGAAACTTTGACGGCGTTTCTGGTCTGTGTCGGCCTCGCCTATTCGCCACTGCAGGAAGCCGCACATTCAGTCGGACGGCTCATTCAGTTCGCCGCCCTGATGGACCGCTTCGAGCGCCTGCTGGCATTGCCGCTCGAAACCGGTGGCGAGAAGGCTCTCGCGACGGATGGCGTGAGCGGCGCACTGCGTTTCGACAAGGTGAGCTTTTCCTATCGACCGGACGGCTTCCAGCTCAAGGATTTCAGTCTCGACATTCCGGCCGGTCAGCGCATCGCCCTGGTGGGCCCGAGCGGCGGCGGCAAATCGACGATTCTCGACCTTGTTCCCCGCTTTCTGACGCCTGACAGCGGTACTGTCATGATCGATGGAGCGGACATGGCGTCCTACCGGCTCAACGATCTGCGTAAAGCGATCGGCATAGTCTTCCAGCAGCCGGTACTCTTTGAGGGGACATTGCTTGAGAATTTGCGCTTCGGCGCACCGGAGGCCACGCTCGACGAAGTAAAGGCGGCAGCGCGTGCGGCCCATGTCGACGAATTCGCGATGCGTATGCCCGGCCAGTATGAGGCGCGGGTGCAGGCGCATGGTTCGAACCTTTCCGTGGGCCAGCGCCAGCGCATCGCCATCGCGCGCGTATTCCTCAAGAATCCGCCGATTCTGCTTCTGGACGAGCCGACATCAGCGCTCGATGCGGAATCGGAGCGGCTGGTACACGACGCGCTCGACCGCGCTTCGGAAGGCCGAACGACTCTGATTGTCGCGCACCGCTTTGCAACGGTGCAGTCCGCGCACCGCATTGTGGTGGTTCGCGACGGCGAGATCGTAGAGGACGGCACACATGAAGAGCTCTTCAACCAGGGCGGGCTCTACAGAAAGCTCAGCGAACAGCAGTTTTTCGGACAGGTGGAAGAATGGGCGTTGAAACCAGCCTGATCGTCCCCACCCGCAACCGTGCCGACATTCTTCGGCTCAGCATTCCGCGCTTCCAGGACCAGACGGTAGCGCGCGAGCGCTATGAGATCGTTATCGTGGACGACGCATCCGATGACTACACGGCTGCCGTAGTCGAAGAAAACGCGGCACCCAACATAGTTTATCGCCGCAACGAAACGCAGAAGGCGGCCGCATATGCCCGCAATCGCGCAATCGAGGCGGCGAGCGGCAAGCTGTTGTTGTTCGTGGACGACGACGCTCTCGTCCGGCCGGACTTCATCGAGCAGCATCTCGCCACCCATGAGCAGGCCCCGGGCCTGGTGGTCAGCGGCCCCATCGTCGAATGCTCGAAACCGCCGGCAGAGCGCAACCCGCCGGCGGGCTGGATGCTCGGCCGTCACTCGAACCCCTTCGCAACGGGAAATGCCTCGATAGCGCGCGAGACGATTGTGCGTGCAGGTATGTTTGACGAAGACTTCGGCACCTATGGCTGGGAAGATTCGGAGATGTATCGCCGGCTGGTGAAAACCGGCGTGAAACGCCGCTACAACTGGCGTGCTCCGATCTATCACTACAAACCTGAAACGGTACGCCGCAGCTTTTTCGACCGCATCAGACTGGAACAGAAGCGCGGCGCCATGGGCGCGCTTTATTACGCCAAGCATCCGATCTTCGGAGTTGCGTTCGAAACGAAGCAGCTCGGCCTGTTCCGTTGGTTGGATGGCGTGGTCGATGGCGCAATCGGGCTTTCCGCGCGGCTCGAAAAGGCCATTGAAAGCGGTGATGAGCCAGGCTCCGCGTTAATGCGGTTATTGCTGGTGCTGCATACTGAAATCGATGTCGGCCGCCGCACCTGGGAAGAGCTTGGTGCGGAAAAGCGCCGGGCGATGCAAGCTGAAACGATAGCCCGTGTAATAGCGGCCTAGCGCTTGCCCTTCACGCCGACGCTGGCCAATGCCGAGGGCAAATCGCTGCAATAGGCTTCTTCGCCCAGCACCGCGGGGTTCACCGGGTGGTGGAAAGACAGATCGCGATGTTCCATACAGTAGCGGTCCCAGGCTTCCATCTGAACGCGGAACAGCTTGATGAAGACGCGCGCATAGGAGTCGCGGAGTTTGATGCCCACCGGGTTCCGGATGCCGCGATATTTTGTGAAGTCGCCCACGAACTGATTGACCGACGTCGCCGTATTGCCAAGCACGATGCGTGCGGGCTTGCCGCCCGGAATATCCTTGGCATCAACGAGAATGCGCATAGTGCGCGCGATGTCGCGTGTGTGGATGTAGTGAAATCTGCCGTCGGCGCGGAAGAAGCTGGCTGCCCATGCCCACGGCGCCGCTTCCTTCAACAGCTTGGCGAAGTGCGACATCGGCTTGCCCTCTTCGCCGCCCAGAACCAGCGTGGGGAAAATGCCGATGCGCTCGATGTCCACGTCCATGCTCTCGATGGCGACCACCTGGTCGTATTTCGAGCGGATATACTCCGTTCCTAGGTCGTGTGCCGCCTGCAGCATGCTGCCGTCGTGGTCGAGCACGCTGGCTGAGCTGAAATAGAAAACGCGGCTGCCGCCATGCGCGGCGAGGTGCCGGGTGATCGCGACTTTGGTATCGACGTTGACCACCGGCGCGTCGGGTCCGCCCCAGCAGGCGGCGGCGAGGATTGCCGCGTCGATATGGCCGAGCTTGTCGAGATAGGCGCCGGTATCCTTGACGTCGGCCTCTATGACCGTGATGCGCTCCATGTGTTCTGGCGCGAGCTGGAGCTTGGCCGGGTTGCGCAGCACCAGCACAAGTTCGTGCTTCGTCTCGCGCGCCAGTTCCTCCACCAGATAGTGGCCCACGCAGCCCGACCCTCCGGTGATCAGAATGCGCTTGGTCTTTTTTGCTCTCGGCATGGCTCAATTCGGACGGTTCCGCTGCCCGGTGGGCCGGCAAGCGGTCAAACGACATTGGAAGGCGCTGCCTTAGAGCAGCGGAGCTTTGCTGTCCATGCCGGAGGTCGATTTGCCGTCAGGCGGCCGCCCGCAGATGGATGAGCACGTCCGCGTAGGCCGGCACGATGCGCGCCAGCGGCTCCCGCGACCTGTCCAGTGTTTCGACCGTGACGGAGCCATCGCCGATGACCATCGTGACGATGTTCATGGACTGCTTTTCGCCGGTGCCCAGCATTACAGCGGCAACCCAGCGGTCGTCTTCTTCGGGTTCGGATCGGAGTTGGAAGAGCAGAAACCCGTCGGTTTCGGCAAGCGCGGTTTCAAGGGCGGTTTGACAGCCGTCTGTGAACGGAGCGGCTGCTTTTAGCGCAGCTTGGAGACCTGCAGCCTCTTCTGTCGCTGATGTGTCGGGGGGCACCGGGTTAGCCGCATTCATGCGAACCTCCTACGCAACAAGCCTCCCCAAATTTATGTTCGCGCTGATCGATGGTGGAATTGTGGCGCGGTCCATGCCGCCGCATCCAACAAACAGACAATGGACAAACCCGGCCAAGACTGCACAATCCGAATTGCGATTTGGGAGGAACGCGCATGCTTGGACTGATGCAGCAATGGCCGCTTCTGTGCCACAAGATACTCGACTACGCTGCAATCCAGCATGGCAGTCGTGAGGTCGTCACGCGGTCGGTGGAAGGTCCGATCACGCGGACGACCTATGTCGAGATCAGGGCGCGCTCGTTGAAGGTTGCGCAGAAGCTTGCGCGTGACGGCTTTGCCGAAGGCGACAGGATCGCAACGCTGGCCTGGAACACCGCCCGCCATATCGAAGCCTGGTACGGCACGATGGGCATTGGCGCCGTCTATCACACGCTGAACCCGCGGCTCTTCCCTGACCAGATTGCCTGGATCATGAACCACGCCGAAGACAAGGCTCTGTTCGTCGATCTCACTTTCCTGCCGATCGTTGAAAAGATCGCTGGGCAGGTGACTTCGCTCCGGAAGATCATTGTCCTCACTGACGGCGCGCATTTGCCGGAAACGAAGCTCGACAATGTCGTTGCTTACGAGGATTGGCTGGCCGATGCGGATGGCGACTTCTCTTGGAAGGAACTCGACGAGAATGCCGCATGCGGCATGTGCTACACCTCCGGTACGACGGGCGACCCCAAGGGGGTGCTTTATTCGCACCGCTCCAACGTGCTGCATGCGTTGATCGCCGTGCAGCCCGACGCAATGGGTATCTCTTCGCGCGACACCATCCTTCCGGTCGTACCCATGTTCCACGCCAATGCATGGGGGTTGGCTCACAGCGCACCGATGATCGGTGCCAAACTTGTCATGCCGGGCGGTCGGATGGACGGCGAAGCAATTTACGAGCTGCTCGACACCGAAAAGGTGTCTTTCACCGCCGCTGTGCCGACTGTGTGGTTGATGCTCCTCCAGCATCTGGAGGAGACCGGCAAGAAGCTGCCGTATCTGAACAGGGTGGTGATTGGCGGTTCGGCCTGCCCGCGCGCCATGACCGAGAAGTTCCAGCGCAATTACGAAGTGGAGGTCATCCATGCCTGGGGCATGACGGAGATGTCGCCGCTCGGATCACTTGGCTCCATGAAGCCGGAATATGCCGGCCTTGAGGGAGACGCCAAGCTGGATATTCAGGAAAAGCAGGGATTTGCCCCGTTCGGCGTCGAGATGAAGATCACAGACGACGACAACAACGATCTGCCCTGGGACGGCGAGACATTCGGCCGCCTGAAAGTGCGCGGCCCGGCAATTGCCTCTGCCTACTATGGCGGCGCAGGTGCCGAGCAGTTCGATGCCGAAAACTGGTTCGATACCGGCGATGTCGCCCATATCGACCCCAATGGCTACATGGAAATCACAGACCGCGCCAAGGATGTGATCAAGTCCGGCGGCGAGTGGATATCCACCATTACCCTCGAAAATCTCGCCGTTGGCCATCCCGACGTTGCGGAAGCGGCGGCGATCGGCATCGCTCACCCGAAATGGGATGAGCGGCCGCTGCTTGTCGTCGTTGCCAAAACGGGCAAGTCACCGACCAAAGACGATCTCATGGACTATCTTGCCGGCAAGGTCGCAAAATGGTGGTTGCCGGACGACGTGGTTTTCGTGGAAGAAATCCCGCACACGGCCACCGGGAAGATTCAAAAGACGACGCTGCGCGACCAGTTCAAGGACTATTCGCTGCCAGGCGTCAACAGCCTTTGACCCAAGGGCAACCAGCCGCTAATTGAGCGCAGCTCTGGGGTTCAATGCGGCAATGGCGGTACTTCTGGAAAGGCGGGTTTCGACCGCGGCCAAGTGGTCGCGGCGCACAGCTCTTTTTTCGGCCACTTTGCTTGTTTCGACGGTGCTTGGCCATCGCTCGGGCCTGATCGACACAATTTCGCTGTTCTGGCTGCTTGGCCTGGTAGCCGCAATGGCGCTGCTTGCCATCGTATTGGCGGTGTTGGGTTATGCCCAGCTTTGGGAGTTTGGCGATCGCGGTGGGCGCAACTCAACCAAAGGTCTCATCCTGGCGCTGATTGTGCTGGTTCCGTTTTGCCTGGCTACGCATCGTCTGCTGACGTTGCCCGGCCTGGTCGATGTCTCAACCGACCTGTCGGACCCGCCGACCTTCCATCACGCGATAAGCCAGCGCGATTCATCCATGAACACGTTGGCCTATTTCGACCGCGGCAACGCCGCCGTTCAGGCCGAGGCGTATCCTGAAGTCTCTGGCCGGCGATATGCGCTTGGGCTCGACGTCGCGCTCGACATTGTCGCGGCGACGACGGAGGAGCTCGGCTGGTCTACGCACGAACGCGCGCGCCTGGGCGGTTTTGGAGGCATCGTCACGCTGGAGGTTATAGCACCATCGCCATGGCTCGGGCTGATTTCCGACGTGGCCATCCGGCTGCGCGACGAGGGGGATGCGATCTATGTCGACCTGCGGGCGGCATCTCGTTACGGCGTTCACGATCTTGGCGGCAATGCCGCTGCGATTACGCGGTTTTATGCCGCCATGGAGGCCGAGATTGCTGACCGCAACGCGCTGTTTCAGGCACCCGCCGAATAGCCTTGTCAGGTAATGTCAGGCTATGCGGTAAACACCGTCTATTGCGATGCCGCCTTCCGCGGCCACCAGTCCGCGCCCGACCAGATCTTCGACATGCGCCAGCACCGAAAGACCGGCCGCACCGTGAAGGCGCGGGTCCGTGTCCTTGTAGACAGCACGCACAATGTCCGGGATCGTCCGATCACCGGTCTTGATGCGGCCGAGGATCGCCGCTTCGCGCCCGAGGCGGTGTTCGCGCAACCCGGCGAGGAAGGGTGCGGGTTCTTCGAGCGCCGCACCGTGTCCCGGCAGATAGACCGTGTCGTCGCGCTCCAGCAGCCGGTCGAGCGAGTTCATATAGTCGCGCATGGAGCCGTCAGGTGGCGCGACAATCGAGGTCGACCACGCCATCACATGGTCCCCGGAAAACACGATGCCGGTGCCCTCGAGTGCGAATGCAGCGTGATTGGCGGTGTGGCCCGGCGTGTGGATGGCGCGTAGCGCCCAGCCATCGCCCCTGGTCAGTTCGTCGTCGGCAAGTGCAACATCAGGCGCAAAATCGATGTCTGCAGAATCGTCGAGCGGATTGATTTCGCCGATCCTCAGCGGTCGAGCGGCGCGGTGCGTACCTTCCGCCAAAACTGTCGCGCCCGTGAGTTCCTTTAGCCTCGGTGTCAGCGGAGAGTGGTCGCGATGGGTATGCGTGACAAAGATATGGCTGACCGTGCGACCGGCAATCGCACCGACAAGCGCATTGAAATGGCTGTCGTCTTCCGGGCCGGGATCGATGATCGCCAGCGTGTCGCGACCGACAATGTAGCTGTTGGTTCCGTGGAAGGTGAATGGCCCGGGGTTGTTCGCGGTGAGGCGCAAAACGCCCTCTGCTACCGGGACTGCCTTGCCATAGGCCGGTTCGAACGCCGTGGCGAAAGTGAGCGGCATTTGCTGACTTGTGCGGTTAACGGGAATGCATGTTGCCGCTTAACACGGAAGCCAATATACGGAAACCACGTTCATTCCGGCATCGGAATTTCACGCAAGGAGACTTTGATGGCATCCGCAATTACCGCACGCCCTCTCATTTCGGCCGCGTTGCCGAATGACCGCACTGCGCGGCTGATTACCCAGATCTTGCTTGTTTTCGGCGGCACGCTCCTGCTGACGCTGTCGGCGAAGACCAAGGTTGTCCTTGGTCCGGTGGACATGTCGCTGCAGACGCTTGCGATCTTCCTGATTGCTGCGACCTTTGGCATGCGCCTCGGCGTTGCGACCCTGCTGATTTACCTCGCCGAAGGCGCAATGGGCTGGCCTGTGTTTCAGGGCACACCCGAGAAAGGGGTCGGCATCGCGTACATGATGGGATCGACAGGCGGCTATCTCGCCGGTTTTGTGGTCGCGGCTGCGGTTGTCGGCTGGGCCGCGGACCGCGGTTGGGACCGCAGCGTGTTCAAGTTCCTCGGCGCGCTACTGATCGCTGAGTTCGCGATCATGCTTCTCGGTTTCGCCTGGCTGGCGACACTCATCGGTGCGGAGAAGTCCTGGCAGTTCGGTGTGTTGCCCTTCATCCTGCCTGACCTCATCAAGGTTGGCATCGCCGCAGCATTCATGCCCGCGATCTGGTCGTTCTGGCGCAAGGCAGACTGACCGGCCTTTAAGCACGTTCCGGCTCCGGATCGCGTCTGGAGCCGTCCCGGGAAACAATATTCCCGCGTCGCGGCAGGAGCGGAAAACCGCTACCCTGCCGTGAGCCGTTTTTGGTGGACCTCTTCTTGAGACACGCCACCCCCGTTGGTACCCACAATGCAACGATCGCTGAAGCGTCCTGCGTTGCAAACCGCTGGGCGGCCAACGGAAAATTCCATCGATGCAGCCAAGGTTATCCCATCTGAACCGGCTTGAGGCCGAGGCGATCCACATCATGCGCGAGGTGGTTGCGAATTTCGCCAACCCGGTGATGTTGTATTCGGTCGGCAAGGATTCCTCGGTGCTCATGCATCTGGCGATGAAGGCGTTTTACCCGGCTCGCCCGCCGTTCCCGTTCCTGCATGTCGATACGACCTGGAAATTCCGGGAGATGATCGAGTTCCGTGACCGCATGGCTGCGGAAAAAGGCATCGACCTGATCGTGCACATCAACGAGGACGGCTTGCGCGACGGCGTCGGGCCGTTCACACACGGCTCCAGCACGCACACCCACATCATGAAGACGGTTGCGCTGCGTCAGGCACTCGAAAAGGGCAAATACGATGCCGCTTTCGGCGGCGCGCGGCGCGACGAGGAAAAGTCGCGCGCCAAGGAGCGCATCTTCTCTTTCCGTGACGCCAACCATGCCTGGGACCCGAAGAACCAGCGCCCGGAAATGTGGAAGATTTACAATACGCGCGTTGCGCCGGGTGAATCGATCCGCGTCTTCCCGCTCTCAAACTGGACCGAGCTCGATGTGTGGCAGTACATCCAGCAGGAAGACATCCCGATCGTGCCGCTTTATTTCGCCGCCCGCCGCCCGGTGGTCGAACGCAACGGCATGCTCATCATGGCCGACGATGGGCGCATGAAGCTCCTGCCCGGCGAAGTTGTGCAGGAGCGGCTGGTGCGGTTCCGCACGCTGGGCTGCTACCCACTGACGGGGGCAATCGAGTCCAGCGCCGACACGATTGAAGCAATTGTCGATGAAATGCTGATCGCCCGCACGTCGGAGCGGCAGGGCCGTCTGATCGACAGCGATGAGTCCGGTTCGATGGAAAAGAAGAAGCGCGAGGGCTATTTCTGATGCTTCAGCGCAGCCATATCCTGGAACGGGACGCGCAGCCGATGGCACCCGAGCTCGTGCCCGAGACTGCGCAGAAGTCGCTGCTGCGGTTTCTCACCTGCGGTTCGGTGGACGACGGCAAGTCGACGCTGATCGGCCGGCTCCTTTTCGACACCAAGCTCATCTTCGAAGACCAGATGGCGGCACTGGAGCGGGATTCGCAGCGCCACGGCACAGTCGGCAAGGAGGTCGATCTCGCGCTCCTTGTGGACGGATTGGAGGCTGAACGCGAGCAGGGCATCACCATTGATGTCGCCTACCGCTTCTTCGCGACCGCCAAGCGCAAGTTCATTGTGGCCGACACGCCGGGCCACGAGCAGTACACGCGCAATATGGCAACGGGCGCCTCGACTGCCGATCTCGCCGTCATTCTGGTTGACGCGCGCCAGGGCATCCTGCCGCAGACGCGCCGCCACGCCTTCATCGCCTCGCTGCTCGGCATTCGCCATGTGGTGCTGGCGGTCAACAAGATCGACCTCGCCGGTTATTCCCGGCAAACCTTCGAGGCGATTGCGGAAGAGTTTTCGGTCTTTGCCGCCGGCCTGGGTTTTTCGACGCTGCAGCCCATTCCGCTGTCGGCCCGCTATGGCGACAACGTTATGGCGCGCACCGGCAATCTCGCTTGGTATGACGGGCCGACGCTGCTTGAGCATCTGGAAGAGATCGAAGTCGAGGAAGATCGGATCGACCTGCCGTTCCGGCTGCCCGTACAATATGTGAACCGGCCAAATCTCGACTTCCGCGGCTTTGCCGGCACTATCGCATCGGGAACTGTCGCAACCGGCGACGAGGTGGTTGTCGCGAAATCGGGCCGTTCCGCCAGAGTGGCGCGCATCGTGACGCCGAATGGCGATGCCGCGTCCGCGCGCGAGGGCGAGGCGGTCACGCTGGTGCTCGACAGCGAGATCGAGGTATCGCGTGGCAACATGCTGGTTACGCCCGACGCGCGTCCGCGTGTTTCGGATCGGCTGACAGCAAAGCTCGTCTGGTTCGACGACGAGCCGCTGGTGCCCGGACGCTCCTATATCCTCAGAACCGAAGCCGACCAGACGAATGCGTCGGTGGCAAAGCTGGTCCATGCCATCGACATCAACAGCTTCGACGAGGCGCCTGCGTCGGCGCTCGCGATGAACGAGATCGGCCTGTGCGAGATCACCACTCAATGGCCGGTCGCGTTCGATCCGTTCGGTGAAAACCGCACCACGGGCTCGTTCATCCTCATCGACCGGCTGACCAATCGCACCGTCGCCGCCGGCATGATCGATGCCGCGCAAACCGGCGCATCGAACGTGCACTGGCACGCTGTCGAAGTGGACAAGGCGGCGCGTTCAGCGCTCAAAAGTCAGGACCCTACGGTTCTGTGGTTCACCGGCCTGTCGGGTTCAGGCAAATCGACCATCGCCAATCTGCTTGAAAAACGTCTGCACGCCGCCGGACGCCATACTTATCTGCTCGACGGCGACAACGTACGCCACGGCCTCAACCGCGACCTCGGTTTTTCCGATACGGACCGGGTTGAGAACATTCGCCGCGTCGGTGAGGTGGCCAAGCTGATGGTCGATGCCGGTTTGATCGTGATCGTGTCTTTCATTTCGCCCTTCAAGGCGGATCGAAAGCTCGTGCGCGACATGTTCAACGGGAAGGAATTCGTTGAAGTATTTGTTGATACGCCTCTGGAAGAGTGCATCCGCCGCGACCCGAAAGGCCTTTACGCGAAAGCTCTCAAGGGCGAGATCAAGAACTTCACCGGTCTGGATTCGCCCTACGAGGCGCCGGTAGCGCCTGAACTGCATGTCGAAACGCTCGGCCTGTCGCCGGATCAGGCAGTTGAGCGCCTGATCGAGAAAATCAACCAGCGCCAGTCGTCCGAAGGATTTGCCGACGGCGCCGGAATCTGACTTAATCCCCAACTGGCAGCGCAACTGGTTCAAGATTATGCCACCCGCCAGCGACGAAGAGATATCTTCCGCTTTCGAACGCATCGCGATTGACGCGGGCCGCGCCGCATACGCGCTTTTCAAAAATGGCTGCAAGGTCGAGCACAAACCGGACAAATCTCCGGTGACGGAGGCCGATCGGGCGGCCGAAGAGATCATTCAGCGTGGTCTTGCGGCGGCTCTGCCGGGTATTGCGGTGGTTGCCGAAGAGGCGGTCGCTGAAGGCCGGATGCCCGCTGCGCTGGGTGATGAGTTCATTCTGGTCGATCCGCTCGACGGCACACGCGAATTCGTCGGCGGGCGCGGCGACTTCACCGTCAACATCGCGCTGGTGCGCAAATCGGTCCCCGAGATCGGCGTCGTTTATGCACCGGCTCGCGGTTGGCTCTTCGTCGGACGGCCCGGCCTCGCCGAAAAAGTGGTGCTGGACGAAACGTTTCAGGTTGCGTCACGGCATCGCGTCCATGTGCGCCAAAGCGGCGATGCGCTCGATATCCTGGCCAGCCACTCGCACAAGGATGCCGCGACCGAGCACCTCATCGCCTCCATGAAGGTCGGCAAGGTGCACACCGTTGGCTCGTCGCTGAAATTCTGTCTGCTGGCTGCGGGCGAGGCCGACATCTATCCGCGCTGCGGGCCGACGATGCAATGGGATACCGCGGCGGGTGACGCGGTCCTGCGTGCCGCCGGAGGAACGACCTCCACGCTGGACGGCGCACCGCTGATCTATGGCTATCGCGAGGGCAGCGGCTCGAGCCGGCTGGCCAACCCGGCCTTCATCGCGCGGGGCGGAAAGGCGAAAGCCGGCTGATCAGCCGAGCTCCGAGCGTTTGGGCGGATTTGCGGCTTCGCGGGATACCGTGATGGCGGCTGCTTTTGCCGCCAGCTCAAGTGCTGCCCGAATGTCGGTTGTCGACAGCTTGCGGATCGAATCCTTGTTGAGCAGGCCGGCCTCGTGGAACCATGCGAGAAGACCGGCATTTACGGTATCGCCGGCACCAACCGTGTCGACGACCTGCACCTTGTACGCGGCCACCTCCACCTTGCCGGTGGCCGTATAGGCGACCGAACCTTTCTCGCCAGAGGTCACGACAACGAGCGCTGGTCCCAGTTTCAACCAGCGCTGCGCGATGTCATCAACGCAGCCGGCCTCTTCGAACCACTCCATGTCTTCGTCGGAAAGCTTCACGATGTCTGCCATCGCGATCATGCGGTTCAGCCGCTTCCTGTGGCTCGCCGGATCCTTGATGAACGGCTTGCGCAGATTTGGATCGAGCATGATGACACGCTCGTCCCTCTCGCGCCGCATCAGGCTCTCATAGGTCGATCCGCAGGGCTCGGGAACGAGACTGATTCCGGAAAAATGCAGCGCCGCAACATCGTTGCGCAACACCGGAAGGTCCGAAAGCATCCTGCCGGCGGAGTTCTCGTCGTAGAAAATGTAGCTGGCGTGGCCGTTTGTCAGCTTGGCGAAGGCAAGTGTCGTCGGCAGGTCGGAATAGCGAACGTAACCGAGGTCGACATTGCTGGCTTCGAGCGCGGCTTTCAGATCGGCGCCGAAAAAGTCGGTCGACAGCCCGCCGTAATAGCCAACCGGCACATCGAGCCGTCCGAGTGCTATCGCCGTGTTGAAAACCGAACCGCCGGTCTTGGGCATGTAGACTGGTGTGCCGTCCGGGTTTTGACGGGGCAGCATGTCGATGAGCGCTTCGCCGCAGCAGACGATCAATTTGGCCTCCGGAAGTGCGTTTGCGGACTGTAATGGCATCAACTTCAATCGTTTGAAAGTGGATGCCAGCTCACCGGCCCTGCAAAAGCATGGGAGGACGTCGGTTCGATCCCCACCGTGTAATTCGCGACCGCTATTGGGATGTTAAGAAGAATCGCGTGCAATATGCCGTGCTTCGTTGTGCACCTATGGCTGGGGAAGGCTGCGCATGATCAGAACTGTGAAGACAAAGCCCTTTGACGATCAGAAACCCGGAACTTCCGGCTTGCGCAAAAAGGTGCCGGTGTTCCAGCAGGAGAACTACGTCGAGAATTTCATCCAATCCCTGTTCGATTCCCTGCGAGGGTTCGAAGGCGAAACGCTGGTGATCGGCGGCGACGGTCGTTTCCACAACCGCGAGGTCATCCAGGTCGCAATCAAAATGGCCGCGGCGAACGGCTTTGGGCGCGTCCTGGTGGGCGAGGGGGGTATCCTGTCGACGCCGGCTGCGTCTCACCTTATCCGCAAATACAAGGCGTTTGGCGGGCTGGTGCTTTCGGCAAGCCACAATCCGGCAGGGCCAAACGAAGATTTCGGCATCAAATACAATATCGGCAATGGCGGCCCCGCGCCGGAGGCGGTCACCAATGCAGTTTTTGCCCGCAGCAAGGTTATCGATCGCTATCTGATCGCCGACGCTCCGGACATCGATCTCGACAGGCGATGCACATCGAAGCTGGCCGATATGTCGGTTGAGGTCATCGATCCCGTCGCCGACTACGCCGCGTTGATGGAGGAGTTGTTCGATTTCGACGCGATCCGCGATCTCTTCAAGTCCGGATTCAAGATGGTCTTCGACGCCATGTACGCCGTCACCGGGCCTTATGCGCATGAGATCATCGAGGGCCGGCTCGGCGCGATCCCCGTAACCGTGCGCAATGGCGTGCCGCTGCCTGATTTCGGCGGCCATCACCCTGATCCCAACCTCGTGCATGCGCGCGACCTGTACGAGTTCATGATGTCGCATGAGGCTACGGATTTCGGTGCCGCGTCTGATGGCGATGGCGACCGAAACCTTATCATCGGCCGAGGCTTGTTCGTCACGCCGTCGGATTCTCTCGCTATCATCGCTGCGAACGCACATCTGGCGCCGGGTTACAAGGACGGGATCAAGGGCATCGCGCGTTCGATGCCGACAAGCGCCGCAGCCGACCGCGTCGCGGAAAAGCTTGGCATCGGCATCTACGAAACGCCGACCGGCTGGAAGTTTTTCGGCAATCTGCTCGATGCCGGAATGGCGACGATTTGCGGTGAGGAAAGTGCCGGCACGGGCTCCAGCCATGTCCGCGAAAAGGACGGGCTCTGGGCCGTGCTCATGTGGCTCAACATCATCGCCGTGCGCCGCCAGAGCGTTGCCGAAATCGTGCGCGAACACTGGCGCGAGTTCGGCCGCAATTACTATTCGCGGCACGACTATGAAGGTGTGGATGCCGCGTCGGCGGAGGCGCTGATGGACAGTCTTGGCGGACGCCTCGCAGCTCTTCCCGGCACGAGGTGCGGCGAACTCGCTATTACGGATGCCGACGATTTCTCCTACATCGATCCGGTGGATGGGTCGGCCACCCGCAACCAGGGCGTCAGGATCAGTTTCAGCGGCGGCGGGCGCGTCGTTTTCCGGCTCTCGGGAACCGGCACGAGTGGCGCGACCCTGCGCGTGTACATAGAGCGTTTCGAAGCTGACCCCGACAAGCACGACATGGAAACGCAGGCAGCGCTTGCCGAACTGATCGAAGCGGCAGACCTGCTTCTCGATCCCAAGACGAGCATCGGCCGCGATGCGCCTTCCGTCATAACCTGACGCTTTATGCGGCTTCGGCTACCGCACGCTCCTCCGGTGAAGCGAAGTTCTGCATCCAGTTCTCGACCAGCGGGTCCATGACGGAAAACCAGAGCGGCGGCACCAGCGCATATGCGAACGTCATCCCAGCTGAGTGCGGGTTGATCGGCGCATCGTCCGGCAGCTGGATTTGCCGGTAGGGACGCTCGTCATTCACATGATGGTCCGAATGCCAGCCTGCATTAAAAAGCGCGCGCGACGAGACACCGCCTTTCGCATTCCAGGAATGACGCATTTCGATCTCGCTACCCGGCACGCGTACCAGCCCGTAGTGGGATGAATATTTCGTCGCCTCGACGATGATACGGGCAAGCACGCCGGCGAAGATGAAGGCCGCGAGCCCGCGCCATCCAGCGGCAATGTAGAATAGCGCAAACACGGCGGCCTGAAGAACAAGGGCCTGCAGGACGCGATTGCCGGGCGACCACATGCGGCCGCCGAGCCGCCTGCGCTCAAGCTGAAACGAACCTGCGGCGGCGCCGGGTATCGAGCGGGTCAAGAAATGCCAGAACCCTTCGCCCTTGCGCGCTGATGACGGATCGGCCGGTGTCGCGACAAGCGAATGGTGCAGCTCGTGGCCGACGGTGTCCGCAGGGTCGAGCGACAGCGTTTCAAGCACCATGCCGAGGAAGAAACGCAGTGGCCGGTCTTCCTGATGGATGAGTTCATGCGCGACGATGTTAGCGATTGTGCCGAAGACTGCGCCGGCAATCAGTGTGCCGGCAATCAGTTCGGCTGTGGTAGCGCCGGGGATGAAAGCTGCGAAGGCAACGGCAAACACAACCGAGAGCATCGCGGTCGGCATCAAAATGTCCGGCTCGCTTTCGGCATCGCCTTCGTTGCGCACCTGCCACACCGCGTCGAGCGCGGTTGCGGCGAAGACGACATAGGCCACCCCGGCCCAGAGCGCTGCGCCGCCGGAAAGCAGTGCTGCCGAGATGAAGAGCAGAGAAAACGGCGCGAAAACGACCCGGAAAACTGAAATCAAACTGCCCCCAAACCGGCTCCGCTTGCCGGAGCTCTCATGTCGTGCGTTCAGCTCCGGCCCGAACTGTCCCACGTCCCGGCCGGTGCTTCATTGGAGCGCAGTTTGGCCCGCATTGGCAAGGATGTTCGACGGCCCGGGCCGCTACCAGGGTAGCGGGGCATGAAGGTTGTGGCGGCCGACCTTGTTGATGTCACGTTCACCGCAAAACGCCATCGTGAGGTCGAGTTCCTTGTGCAGGATGTCCAACGCGCGGCGAACCCCGGCCTGTCCGCCGGCGCCCAGGCCGTAGAGCCAGGAGCGCCCGATATAGGTGCCATCTGCACCTAGCGCGAGAGCGCGCATGACGTCCTGGCCGCTTGAAATGCCGCCATCCATATGGACTTCGAGCCTGTCGCCGACAGCGTCAACAATGCTGGCCAGCACCGATATGGACGATGGCGCGCCGTCGAGCTGGCGTCCGCCATGGTTGGAGACCACGATGGCATCGGCGCCGATGTCGGCCGCCATGCGCGCGTCATCGACATTCATGATGCCTTTGACGATGAATTTGCGCTGCCATCGCTTCCTGAGTTTTTCGGCTTTCTTCCAGTCGAGTTCCAGATCGAACTGCTCGGCGGCCCATGCCGAGAGCGAGGCCGTATTGCTGACGCCTTTCGCATGACCGACGATATTGCCGAAGGTTCGGTTTTTCGTCGCCAGCATTTCCATGCACCAGCGCGGACGGGCGACAAGCTGCGCAAGTGTGCCCAGCCCGAATTTGGGCGGCGCGCCGAGCCCGTTGCGAAGGTCCTTGTGGCGCTGGCCGAGTATTTGCAGGTCGAGTGTGAGCACCAGAGCGTCGCAGCCTGCAGCTTCCGCCCGTCCAATCAGGTTCTCGACGAATTCCTGATCCTTCATGACGTAGAGCTGAAACCAGAATGGCTGCCCGGTCGCGTCCGACACTGCCTCGATCGAACAGATGCTCATCGTCGAAAGAACGAAGGGGACACCGAATTCGGCGGCTGCTTTGGCGCCAAGTATCTCGCCATCTGCATGTTGCATGCCCGTCAGGCCGGTCGGCGCAAGAGCGACCGGCATTGCAACCGCCCGCCCGGCCATGGTGCTTTGCAGCGTGCGGTCTGAAAGGTCTACCGCGACCCGTTGCTCGAACTTGATCCTCTGCAGGTCGTCGGCGTTCCAGCGATAGGTGCTTTCCGTCCAGGAGCCGCTGTCCGCATAGTCGAAAAACATGCGTGGCACGCGGCCGCGTGCCATTTCCTTAAGATCGGCGACGGTCAGAGCGTCTTCTATCCGCATTGTTGAACCCCTCATCAAGCACGACACGTCGTAGCAGCTTGATTCCTGCAACGTCTATTGTCTCGTGCAGGCGCGCCACCGGCTTTTTTCGTCACGAGTTGTTGCCTTGCCGGACGTGAAACCGGACAAACCCGAGGATTCTGCATTGCCCTGGATGTGAGGCAGCGATTTCAGCTGGCTTCCCGGGAAGCCCATCTGCAATTTTTTCAAAGAATGTCAGAGGGTTGAAAGCTGGTCGGAGTGGCAGGATTCGAACCTGCGACCCCATCGTCCCGAACAAGAGTGGCTTCCAGAGAAACCCCGGCATTGCGGGCTTCCTCGAGTGCCGTTCGCCACGTCCGAATGCGTTTGTTCCCGATCGGTTTCGGTGTTTCAGGTGGGTATCGGGTGGGAGACCTACCGCAAAGCTACGACATTGCTCCGCTCGCGCGGCAGCGGGCCTTTGGCAACGATGGCGGCAGCGGCCTCAGCCTGAAAATCTGGATGATGATGATAGTAGTGCTTGCGCAGCACAGCCTCGGTCATGCCAAGATAGTCGGCCGCCTTGGACAACTCCACACCGTTCTTCATCAGCCAGGTGGCCGCTGTGTGGCGCAAAACATGCGGCGTCACATCGGTAACGAAGACACGCTTTTCGACGCCCTTCACGATCCGGGTTTCGTACCATCCGAGCCCCGCGATCTCACATGCGGTCTTGAAGGCTTTCCGTACAGATCGAACAGGCGCACCTTCCCACTCCACCACATAGTCATGCGCGATCATCCGGCCGATGGTTCGGCTCTTGCCGCGTCGCTTGGTCTTGACCTCAACAGGGGTTCGCGCCCAGCGGCGCATATGGGCGATCAGGCGGTCGGGAAGCCTCGCTGGCGGCTGGCGCTTATTCGTTTCCACAACATCGGCTGGACGTCGAAAAAAGACGCCCCGGTCTAAATCGACCCAGCCGCGTCCCTGCATTGGCCGTATGGCTGCTCCGCAGATCGCGCCAGAGCGTGTGCCCGTGTACAAGCCTGTCAGTGTGAACCGAGCGACGTGGCGACCGGTCCTGCGATCACTCGGCTGTCCTTTCCAGGTCTGCCTCATCCGCCACATTGCCCATAGCAATCGAGCTGCCTCGTCGCGGGTTAGCCACCGGTATCGTGGCTCGGATTTGGGTGGGAGAACGATCTTCGGGACAGCCGAGACATACTTCTCATTGTGATAGTGATTGATCGCAGCGCGAAGATCCTCGAGCTGCCGGCGGCCTGCGGCAAGCGTCGGAAGGACACGTCCGTTTCTGCTAGGACCATTTACATATTCGCGGCACCGTGCACCGGTGATGTCCGCGAGCGTGTCTTTGGCGAAGAAGTCGAGCGTCGCCGATAGGCGAGAAGCAGCTTCTTTCCGGTAGGCTTCTGATGGATTGTTGGCGATCACGTCCTCGCTATAGACGTGAATGACCTCAGCGACGCTTACCTGATCCGGGTTACGGTTGCGCTCTCGCGTCGGCTGGTGTCGGTCGGTGATGTATTCGGCGAGCTTCCTTTGAGCCTCTTCAAGCTCGCTTTTGCTGCAGCCAGTTGGATATCGTTTTCCTGCGTCTTCGATATACCAGCCGGCTTTGCTCCTGAGCGACCCGTCTTTCTTCCGGTATTCCCGGCGCCAGACGAGGCGGGCGCCTTTGCTTGGACGCGACATCGTTTTCTCATTTCCTCGATCTCGGCCAAGGTGGTGTACTCCTTGCCGGCGGTGATCTCTGTGACGAGCCGGCCGCGATCTCGTTCCTTGCGGAGCCCGGCTGCGGTCATCGAGCCATCAGGATATGCAACCCGTGCCGCGTACTCTAGGCGTAGCGGCGCATTGCGATCTGGCCTGTGATCAACGGGGATATCCGCGGCTGCCCTCGTCACAGGTCTTTCTCCTGTGGGGTGGGGCGGGAAGCGGGCTGCCAAATCGCAGTCATGCGCTCGATGCGGCCGATCTCGTATCCGGTGGCAGGGCGAAACTGGTCTGGCCTGTAGATGTGGAGCAGTCCGCGCGCACCGGGGACGATGCACTCCACGTCCATGCGCTCGGAACCATCTTCGCGCGCATAGACGACCGCAACCCTACCGACAAACTCGGTTCCGTCTTTCTTGACAACGACCATGCCGGGCTTTAGCGCCGTCGCCATCACCCCGCTTCCTCTGAACGAAGCAGGTTGCCTTGCCAGGACAGCGGATTATCTACGGTATCGAATTCTTCGGGCCAGTCGATGCGAGACCATGAGCAGCCACCGTAACCGTCGACCATCGGCCAGCGCGCTCGGTAACGTCCGTCGGAGCATTCCTCGCATTGGCAATTCTGGATACGATCCTTTTTCGGCCAGAACAGGCTGTTGTCGGAATAGCCACATCTTCCGTTGCCGAAAGCTTCTTCCAACTCCGTCAGGATGTCGTCGACCACCTCGCCGAAGTCAGGGCCGGCTGAATCCTCACGGTCGAAACCTGATCCCCACGTGCTGCAAGCCCGGATGACCCAATAGGCGGGACGCTGGTTGATCGTCGCTAGGGTGAACAGGGCGCGCCCGTCGCCGAAGATGGTTGGAAGCACGCGAGGAATGAAGGTGATCGCATCGCTCGGCGTCCAGAGATATGCACTCTCGCGCTTTTCGATGGCCTTTCGAAGCTTGATATGCGTCGGGCAGTCTGCGCCATCGCGCCGCTCAATAAGCTCTGCTCTATCCATCCTGTTCCTCCAGGGCGGTTCGGCCTGCGCGCAATCTGACCGGATATGACGGGCCACAGCGACTGCAAAAGACACCGTGCGCGTCCTCGTAGAGCCGATCAGAGCGGTGGCAACTCACGCATTGAAGATGCGCAAGGTTTGGGTTTCGGGGACCAGCCTCAGTCAGCTTCATGTCTCTTCCTCGG